>DASVND010000001.1:0-2428 GCA_036384035.1 Sphingobium sp.
GCGGCGGGGGAGGCGGCGGCGGGGGCGGCGGTGCAGCCGGCTCGCCGAAGTTGTAGGTCAGGCCAGCGAGGATGCTGTGCGTGCGGATGCGCGCATCGACGTCCGAACCGGCGGGAACCCCACCCAGCGCGTTGCTGGTGACGACGCCAATGTCGCCATGGTTGAAGAAGCGATACTTCAGCGACGCATCGAGCTTGCTCGTGATCGGGAAGCGGATGCCGGCCAGAGCCTGCCATGCGAAGCCCGTGTCCGAGTCGTCGGTGGTCAGCGTGTACAGGTAGGTACGCGCAACGCCGACACCGCCGCCGACGAAGCCCTGCAGGCCGTCGTCAGGACCGAAGTCGAGCAGGCCGTTGACCATGAAGTTCAGCGTGCGGAAGTTGCCGCGCGTGGACTGGATGCCGTTGGCATAGACGTTGCTGTCGGTGTAGGCGCGACGATAGCCAACTTCCGTTTCCAGGCGGAAACCGCCGAAATCGTAACCGATGACGCCGTCGACGTCGTATCCGGTGTTGTAGTTGACCTTGGAATTCGGGGTGACGACCTTGAGCGTGGTGTCTTCCACGATCATCGCACCAGCGTCCGCGCCGATATACCAGGATTTGTCACGGGCAAAGGCTGGTGTAGCCAATACCGTTGTAGCGAGCGCTGCTGCGAGGGCAAGCTTCCGCATATTATTCCCCTTTCAAAATGGTCACAAAGGACTGCGGAAACCCTCTACCTTCCCGAAAGTTTCATGGCAAGCGCGCAATTGTTTCCTCTGTTGCAGAATTACTACAGTTTCCGCCGGTTTGACCCGTTTGGGGGATAGTGAAACAATCGGCCTCTTCGCAGGTGCAGAATGGTTAAGATATGGTTTCGGGGACAGGGTTAAGGCTGAATTAGGACATGAAATCCACACTGCCTGCGCAGCTCGCCCCGCCTCAGATTTCCACCAGCCCATGGCTGCGTAAGGCCGCGATTATAGCGGCGATCGCCGCCCGCGCCTCACTGTCGATCACACTTCCACCCGCTGGATTTGCAATGGACGCCTGACGCCCGGCAACCACCTGTTGCCCGTCGACATAATAGCCATCCGCCCGCGCATTTTCGTCGGCCCAGTCGCCGCCGTCGAAGAGCATGGCATGTCCACGATCCGCCACCCATGCGCGCATGCCTTCGACCGGCGCGGCGAAGCGCCAGCCGCCCGTCGTCCACCCCGCGATCATGCCGCTCTTGCCGGCCCAGGCTCCGCTCGCGCCCGAGTCGATGATCCAGCATTGTCCGACGCCGGGCGCCCCCGGCGGCGCAGCGACGTCCGCGCTTTCGACCGCCGCCTGCACCAGCATGTCGAGCAGGGCCAGCGATTCGTTATGCGCGACCTCCTCTTGCGCCTGTCCGGCATGGATCAACGGCAGCGTCAGCCGCGCACTCGTTTCATCGGCCATTTCACTTGTCCTTTCTCGGATAACGCCCCGGCATCGCCCTTACCTTTCCACCGCACCCACCTCCGTTCGTTTCGAGCGAAGTCGAGAAACCGATGCAAGACGCGTCCCGCCTCCAAAGCGAACGGGAACACGGTGCCGGATCAGCACGCCGTATCGGTTCACACATCCACGTCGATTATCGCAGCCCTGCCGATCGCATGCGCGCCGACCTGCCGGATCTCCACCGTCAGCGGCCCGGCATGTCCCGCGATCGCATCGGCGCTCGCCATGGCCGCGTCATAGGCCCAGGTCGGAACCGTAGTCTCCGCGCTGCGCACCACCACATCGCCATCCAGCACACGCACCGCATAGCGCTCGCTCTCCTCGCCCAGCGGCGCATCCACCCCGTCCAGCCAGCGCCACCCCACCCGGCTGCGCCGCGTCCAGCGCACAAGCACGCCGCCCGCGCCATCGCCCTCCTGCGCCAGATGCACCGGCGGCAACGGGATCAGCGCTTCACCCGTCACCACGATCTCCGCCGTCGCTGGCACGCTGTCCCCGATACCGATCGCCAGCATCGACAGCGTCGCGCCCGCATGCACGGCCTCGTCGGGAACCACCGCCAGCCTGTCCTGATCGATCATCAGCAGCGCTTCCCCCGCCGCATGCCCCGCCATCGCCCATTCCGTTCCACGCCGCCCGCGCAGCAAACGACTGAGGCGGAATGTGCGCGCGCCCGTCTGGACGACGGTGCCGAACTGCAACAGTTCCCGCCCGATCAGGCACAGGTTCGCCCCGTTCAGCAGAGCGGCGTCATCCGCCGGGTGCAGCGCCATCCAATCGGCCAGCATCTCCACCTCGATCCGGCTTACCGTGTCGAACAGCAGGGGCGATCCCTCGCCGGGCGCCAGCGTCACCGTCCCCATCATCGCAGCCGGCGCCGTGGCCCCGGCCGCCACCGCCTCGCCCGTCCCCGGCGTCACCGTGAACAGCGCCGCGCGCCGCCATCCGTCGCTTTCGCC
>DASVND010000002.1:0-34753 GCA_036384035.1 Sphingobium sp.
GCGCGTAGTCGAGAAGTCTCGCACCGGCTTCTCGACTACGCGCGAAGCGAACGGAGGGATCACGTAGTAGGAAACATAAAAACTCAGAGCACGTAGCGGCTCAAATCCGTATCCTTGGCGATGCCTTCAAGCTGCTTGCGGACATAGTCGCCGTCGACGACCAGCGTCTCGCCAACCCGGTCTTCCGCGTCGAAGCTGACATCTTCCAGCAGCTTTTCCATCACGGTCTGTAACCGGCGCGCGCCGATATTCTCGACTTGCTCGTTCACCTCGGCGGCGATCTTCGCGACGGCGCGGATGCCGTCTTCGCGCAGATCGATGGTGACCCCTTCGGTCGCCAGCAATGCCTTATACTGTTCGGCCAGAGACGCCTTGGTGTCCGACAAGATCGCGACGAAATCCTCTTCCGTCAGCGCCTTCAGCTCCACCCGGATCGGCAGGCGACCCTGAAGTTCGGGCAGCAGGTCGCTGGGCTTGGCGACATGGAATGCACCGGATGCGATAAAGAGGATATGGTCGGTCTTGAGCGGGCCATATTTGGTGGCGACGGTCGTTCCCTCGATCAGCGGCAGCAGGTCGCGCTGCACGCCTTCGCGGCTGACCGATCCGCCGCGCACGTCGCTGACGGCGATCTTGTCGATCTCGTCCAGGAACACGATGCCGTTCTGCTCGGCGCTGGCGATGGCGACGCGGGCGACATCGTCTTGGTCGAGCCGCTTGTCTTGCTCTTCCTCGACCAGCTTGTCCCAGGCTTCGGCCACGCGCAGGCGGCGGCGCTTCTTCTGCTGCTGCCCGAATGCCTTGCTCATCATGTCGGACAGGTTGATCATGCCGACCTGGCCGCCCATGCCGGGTATCTCCATCGGCATGTTCGGCGCGTCGGCAACCTCGACCTCGACCTCCACATCGTTCATCTGGTCGGCTTCGATCTTCTGGCGGAAGGAGAGGCGGGTCGCCTCGCTCGCTTCCTTGCCGGTGAGCGCGTCGAGCAGGCGGTTCATGGCCGCCTCCGATGCCGCTTCCCGCACGGACTCGCGGCGGCGGTCACGCTCCAGCCGGATCGCCTCTTCGACAAGGTCGCGGACGATCTGCTCCACGTCGCGGCCGACATAGCCGACTTCGGTGAACTTGGTGGCTTCCACCTTCACGAAAGGGGCGTCGGCCAGCTTGGCAAGGCGCCGGCTGATCTCCGTCTTGCCGCAGCCGGTCGGACCGATCATCAGGATGTTCTTGGGCGTTACCTCGTCACGCAGCGCGGCATCGAGCTTCTGCCTGCGCCACCGATTGCGCAGCGCCACGGCCACGGCGCGCTTGGCGTCCTTCTGGCCGATGATATGGGCGTCAAGTGCGGCCACAATGGCCTTGGGGGTCAGGTTGTCGTTCATCTATGATACTTCCGTTCGTCCCGAGCGAAGTCGAGGGACGGGGCTGGGCGCGAACGTGTCTCGACTGCGCTCGACACGAACGGGGGTGAGGTCAAGCCGTTGAATCGAGGCCCTCGATCGTCAGCTGGTCATTGGTATAGACGCACAGGTCGCCGGCAATCGCCATCGCCTTGCGGGCAATCGTCTCGGCATCCTTTTCATAATCGACCAGCGCGCGGGCGGCGGCGAGGGCATAGTTGCCGCCCGACCCGATCGCGGCGACGCCGCCGACAGGCTCCAGCACATCTCCATTGCCGGTCAGGATGAGGGTCACTTCCTTGTCGGCAACGATCATCATCGCCTCCAGGTTGCGCAGATATTTGTCCGTCCGCCAGTCCTTGGCGAGTTCCACCGCCGCGCGCAGCAACTGACCGTTGTGCCGCTCCAGCTTCGCCTCCAGCCGCTCGAACAGGGTGAAGGCGTCCGCCGTCGCGCCCGCGAACCCGCCGATGACGGATCCGTCGTGCAGCTTGCGCACCTTCTTCGCATTGGGCTTCATGATTGTCTGGCCCATGCTGACCTGGCCGTCGCCCGCGACGATGACCTTGCCTTCTTTCCTGACAGACATGATCGTGGTGCCGTGCCATTGGGGCATGGCGCTATATTCTGTTCCGCTCATGGCCGCGATATGGGATGTGTTGGGAAAGGACGCAAGCTGTCCACCGGCATAGCTGTCCGTCGCCGCCCAGACGCCGTCCGTCGCACCCTGTCCCAAATTGACGCAGTTGCACCACCCTCTATCGAAAACCGCCTTGATTGAAGGCGATGCGCATTGTGCAATGCAGCAGGACCTATTTTGGCCGACTCGTTTATGGAGGTTTCACGCATGTCGTTGAAGACCAGGGCGCAGCAGAAGATTGAACGGGCGGGAATCGCCAATTATTCGTTCGATCAGGATGTTCTGGTGATGTGCGGCATCCGTTATGAAATTCGGGCCTGTGCCTGCGGTGAAGCGGACTGTGACGGCGTCCAGCTCAACCGTGCGCCCTATTCGGGCCTTAACGGCGACACGTTGCAATAGAGCCCCGCGCCGCCGGTTGATCATGCGATCAGTTGATGACTTCCTTGCCCTTGCGCCCAACCGATTCGATGTCTCGTCCGGCGCCTTCCACGGTGTTGCATGCAGCCAGGGCGACAAGGCCCAACGTCACAAGGGTCATGGCAATCTTCCGTTTCATCGTCGCGCGTCTCCGTAGTTCTGCAACCGTGATATTTGCATAGCCAAAGCGACCGGCGGGGAAAAGAGATACTGAACAGGGCCGCCCCGGTGCGTCGCTTGACTCCCGATGCGCCCGGTGCCAATGGCGGCACCCTCCGGAAACGGGGGCGCGTAGCTCAGTGGTAGAGCACACCCTTCACACGGGTGGGGTCGCAAGTTCAATCCTTGCCGCGCCCACCATCTCCCCCGCTGCGTCCATAGGCCAGCCTTATCCATCTCAAGGATAATCGTGCTTCCCCCAGCGTCCCGGTTCCGCTATCGCGCGGCCCGCGCGCACCGACGCGCGCATTTCAGGAGTTGAACAGTGGGTTATCGGGTAGTCGTCGTCGGGGCCACGGGCAATGTGGGCCGCGAAATGTTGAATATCCTTGCTGAGCGGGAATTCCCGATTGACGAGATCGCGGCGGTGGCTTCGCCACGCTCGACCGGCCAGGAAATTGATTTCGGCGATTCCGGCAAAACCCTGAAATGCAAGAATATTGAACATTTCGACTTTACGGGATGGGATATTGCCCTGTTCGCGGCGGGTTCCGGTCCCGCCAAGGAGTATGCGCCCAAAGCCGCAGCCGCAGGTTGCGTGGTGATCGACAATTCGTCGCTCTATCGCATGGACCCGGACGTGCCGCTGATCGTGCCGGAGGTGAACCCGGAGGCGATCGACGGCTACACCAAGAAGAACATCATCGCGAACCCGAACTGTTCGACCGCGCAGATGGTCGTCGCGCTCAAGCCCCTGCATGACGCCGCTACGATCACGCGCGTCGTCGTCGCCACCTATCAGTCGGTATCCGGCGCCGGCAAGGAAGGCATGGACGAACTGTTCGAGCAGTCGCGCAACATCTTCGTCGGCGACCCGGCGGAGGCGAAGAAGTTCACCAAGCAGATCGCCTTCAACGTCATTCCGCACATCGATGTCTTCCTGGACGACGGTTATACCAAGGAAGAGTGGAAGATGGTCGTCGAGACCAAGAAGATCCTCGATCCCAAGATCAAGGTGACCGCGACCTGTGTCCGCGTGCCGGTGTTCGTCGGCCATTCCGAGGCGATCAACCTGGAATTCGAGGATGAGATTTCGGCCAAGAAGGCCCAGTCGATCCTGCGCGAGGCGCCGGGCATCATGCTCGTCGACAAGCGTGAGGACGGCGGATACGTCACCCCCGTCGAATGCGTGGGCGACTATGCGACCTTCGTCAGCCGCGTTCGCGAGGACCCGACGGTCGAGAACGGCCTGGCCCTGTGGTGCGTCAGCGACAATCTGCGCAAGGGCGCGGCGCTCAACGCCGTGCAGATCGCCGAACTGCTGGGCCGCCGGCACCTGAAGAAGGGGTAATGATTCCGATTGCGGCGGCGGTCTCGTAGGACCGTCGCCGCAATCGGCGCCCGCGCATGGCATATACGGGAGGACGTTTGGTGGCAGATCCAGCTTCGGCGGATATACGCGTGACGATGATGCCCGGATATGGCGGCACGCCGCTGGCGGTCCATGAGGTCGGCGAGGGCAGGCCGCTTCTGTTGCTCCACGGCCTTTTTTCCAGCGCCTATATCAACTGGATCAGATATGGCACGGCGGCCGCGATCGCCGCCCGCGGCTTTCGCGTGATCATGCCGGATTTCCGCGTCCACGGAGACAGTCCGTCATCCCACGATCCCCGGGAATATCCCGCCGACGTGCTTGCGCTGGACGTAGAGGCGCTGATCGCCGGGCTTGACCTTACGGACTTCGATCTTGGCGGCTTCTCGCTTGGCGCGCGCACCACGGCCCTGCTTCTCACCCGCGGCATAAAGCCCCGCAAGGCGATCCTGGCGGGCATGGGCCTTCAAGGTCTGTCCGGCTGGGCGAAGCGGCGGGATTTTTTCCTCTCGGTCATCGCAGAGCGGGACAGCATCAAGCATGGCGATCCGCGCTGGCTGTCCGCCCAGTTCATGAAGACGATGAAGGTCGACGGGACGGCGGCAGAGCTGCTCCTGAAGACCTTTGGCGATATCGATCCGGCGGAACTTGCCGGTATCGGCACGCCGGTTCTGGTCGTCAGCGGTGCCGATGACCGGGACAATGGATCGCCCCAAAGCCTGGTCGCCGCGCTGCCCGACGCGCGATTTGCCGAAGTTCCCGGCACCCATATGAGCTGCGTGACGAAGCCTGAACTCGGATTGGCGATCGGCGACTTTCTGGCCGCTTGACCGCTCCTCCGGCGTCGGTCATTTTACGCCCATAAAACAGCTCCGAATGCGAGACCTCATCATGAAAAAGACCTTCCTTTCCGCCGCCGCGCTCGCGGTGGCGCTTGCTGCCTATCCGCTCGCCGCCCAGACCATGCCCGCGCCCACGGCGGCGGATGCCGATGCGTTTCTGGCCCGCGCGGAGGCGGCGATGGTGGCGCACGACCTGACACAGAACCGAGTCGATTGGATCAACGCCACCTATATCACCGACGACACCGACGCGCTCGCGGCCGAAGTCGGCGCCAAGCGTACGGCGATGAATGTCGATTTCGCGCTGGAGGCCGCCAAATATGCCAATGTCCCCGGCCTGTCCGCCGAAACGCAGCGCCGGCTGAATCTCGTCCGCACCAAGCTGGTCCTGCCGGCTCCCACTACGCCGGGTGCGGCGCAGCAGCTCAACGACCTCTCCACCCGCCTGCAATCCGCCTATGGCAAGGGCAAGGGAACGTTGCGCGGTCAGCCGATCAACGGCAGCGATATCGAGGCCGAGATGGGCACAGACCGCAACCCTGACGAGCTGAAAGAGATGTGGGTCAGTTGGCACGATAATGTCGGCGCGCCGATGCGTGCGGACTATGCCAAGATGGTCGGCATCGCCAATGCCGGGGCAAAGGAGCTCGGCTATGCCGACACCGGCGCGATGTGGCGGTCCAAATATGACATGCCCGCCGACGATTTCGCCAAGCTGACCGACAGGCTGTGGAGCGAGGTGAAGCCGCTCTACGACGACCTCCACTGCTATACCCGCAGCAAGCTCAACGAGAAATATGGCGACGCCGTCCAGGCGAAGACCGGCCCGATCCGCGCCGACCTGCTCGGCAATATGTGGGCGCAGGAGTGGGGCAATATCTATGATATCGTTGCGCCAAAGGGTGCAGGCGATGTTGGCTATGACACGACGGAATTGCTGAAGGCCAAGGGCTATGATCCGCTCAAGATGGTGAAGGCGGGGGAGGGCTTCTATTCGTCGCTCGGTTTCGCCCCGTTGCCGCAAAGTTTCTGGGACCGATCGCAGATCGTGAAGCCGCGCGATCGCGAGGTCGTCTGTCACGCCTCGGCCTGGGATCTCGACAATAAGGACGATATCCGCATCAAGATGTGTACGAAGGTGAATGGGGACGATTTCGTCACCATTCATCATGAGCTTGGCCATAATTATTATCAGCGCGCCTATAACAAGCAGGCTTTCCTCTATCTGGATGGCGCCAATGACGGTTTCCATGAGGCGATCGGCGATTTCGTCGCCCTGTCGATCACGCCCGACTATCTGGTGAAGATCGGCCTGCTCGACCCTGCCAATGTGCCGAGCGCGGACAAGGATATCGGCCTGCTGCTGCGTCAGGCGATGGACAAGGTTGCGTTCCTGCCCTTCGGCCTGCTGATCGACAAATGGCGCTGGGGCGTGTTCGACGGGTCGATCCCGGAAAACGGCTATGAAAAGGCGTGGACCGATCTTCGCAAACAATATCAGGGCATTATTCCGCCGGTGGAGCGCGACGAAACCCGGTTCGACGCCGGCGCGAAGTTCCATATTCCGGGCAATACCCCCTACACCCGCTATTTCCTGGCCCGACTTCTGCAGTTCCAATTCTACCAGGCCGCTTGCAAGCAGGCCGGGTGGAAGGGACCGCTGCATCGCTGCTCCTTCTATGGCGACAAGGCCGTCGGCGAGAAGTTGAACGCCATGTTGGAGATGGGTGCGTCAAAGCCCTGGCCGGACGCCTTGCAGGCCTTCACCGGATCGCGCCAGATGTCCGGCAAGCCGATGCTTGCCTATTTCGCGCCCTTGCAGAAGTGGCTGAAGGCGCAGAACAAGGGTAAACAGTGCGGGTGGTAAGCGCGGCGGCGAGTCTACCGGAAATCCGATGAATCCTCATGTCGTGATCCTCTCGGTGCTGTTCTTCACGAGCAGCATCATGTGCGTCGCCATGACGCTCGCCTGGTTCAGTTTCGGGCGGGACCGGCATGTGCTCTACTGGGCGCTGTCCTACGGCGTTTCGGTCCTGCAATGGCTGCTAAACGGGGCCGGGCTGCTTTTCAAGAGCAGCGTGCTGATGACGCTGGCCGGGCTTGCCATTCTGGCGAGCGGCTCGCTGGTCACGATAGGCGCGCGGCAACGGTCCGGCCTGCCAGTGCGCTGGGGCCAGTTCATTATCGGCTGGGCGATTGCCGGATTGGGCGTGACCGTGGCGTTCAGTCCCGTCGGCACGATGGCGATGCAGGGCAGCATCGCCTCCGCCTTCACCGGCGTGATGATGATCGCGGCGGCCGTCGCCATCTGGCCGCGCCGCCGTGCCGCCACGCCGCCAGAGCGTGCCTTCATCGTCATGCTGATTATCTTCGCCCTGTTTCAGGCGACGCTCGTGTCTGCCGGGATCATGCTTCGTCCGGACAATAGCGACGCGAATCTCGCCATCTATCGCAGCGTATTGGGATTGGGCCTCCCGTCCATTTACGTTGCGACGGGCGTCGCTGCCGTGCTGGTGGTGGCGGGCGACCTGGCCAAACAGCTCGGATCGATGGTGAGCAACGACCAGTTGACCGGCATCCTGAACCGGCGCGGGGTCGAGCAGGCCGCCGTCATGGCGATCGCCAACGCCAAGCGGCAGAAAAGAAAGCTCGCCGCGGTCATCTGCGACATGGACAGCTTCAAGACACTGAACGACGGCTATGGTCATATTGCGGGAGACGCTGCGCTCCGCACCTTTGCCAAGGCGCTGCTGCTGGCCGTGCGCAAGGGTGACATCGTTGGGCGTCTGGGCGGCGACGAATTCTGTGTCCTCCTGGTCGATTCATCGGGTGAGGCGGCAGTGGAAGTCATGGAGCGCGTCCGCCTCAGCCTTGCCGAACTGTCGGTCGCAAAGATGCCGTCGGGCTGCGTGAAGGCGAGTTTCGGCGTGGCCGAGTTCATGCCCGGCGACAGCAAGCTGGACGATCTGATCGCGCGTGCGGACGAAGCGCTCTATCAATCCAAGCAAAGGGGCCGCGACCGGGTGACCCTGTGGGATGGCGCGCTGATCTGACCTAACGGAAGGGCGGCTCGTTGAACGCCCGCAGCTTTCGGCTGTGGAGCTTTGCGCCCTGTTCACGCAGCAGTTCGCACGTCATCAGCCCGACGCGCAGATGCCCGGCAATGGCCTCTTCATAAAAGCGGTTGGCTTGCCCCGGCAGCTTCAGTTCGCCGTGGATCGGCTTGTCCGATACGCAGAGCAGGGTGCCGTAAGGGACGCGGAAACGATATCCCTGCGCCGCGATCGTCGCTGATTCCATGTCGATGCCGACCGCACGGGACAGGCTGAAGCGTAACGCCGATTTGGAATAGCGCAGCTCCCAGTTCCTATCGTCGGTCGTGACGATCGTCCCTGTGCGCAACCGCCGCTTGAAATCGTCTCCACCACCCAGGATCGCTTCGGCCGCAGACGCCATGGCCACCTGCACCTCTGCGATGGCCGGCACCGGGATTTCCGGCGGCAGGACATCGTCCAGCACATGATCGTCGCGCAGATAAGCATGGGCCAGGACATAGTCTCCGATCCGCTGGCTTGGCCGCAGTCCGCCGCAATGGCCGATCATCAGCCACGCCTCCGGCCGTACGACCGCCAGATGATCACAGATTGTCTTGGCATTGGATGGTCCGACGCCGATGTTCACCAGGGTGATACCGCTGCGGTCCGGCGAAATCAGGTGATAGGCCGGCATCTGGTGCTTGCGCCACGCGCTGTCGGCGATCATCTGCGCCGGATCGGCGGTTTCCGGCGTCACATAAACGCCGCCGGCGCCCGACAGGGCGGAATAGCGGCTTCCCGGCCGCTTAAGTTCCGCGCAGGCCCAGGCGACGAATTCATCGACATAGCGATGATAGTTGGTGAACAGGATATAGCGCTGCACATGCTCGGCGGGCGTGCCGGTATAATGTTTGAGCCGTGCCAGTGAAAAATCGGTGCGCAGGCCGTCGAACAGCGCCAGCGGCCGGTCTCCGCCGGGATCGGGTAGAAACAGTCCGTCGGCGATTTCGTCGCCGATTTCGGCCAGCTCCGTCGCAGGAAAATGCCGCGCCAGTTCGGTTGGGGGGACCCCGTCTAGAGCGCTGGCGTCCAGCCCGTCCAATACATAAGGAAAGGGTATCTGCTGGCTGGACAGGCCCGTTTCCACGGTCACCCCATAGTCGGCGACCAGAAGGTCGATCTGTTCGGCCAGGTAATCGCCGAACATTCCCGGGCGGGTGAGGGTAGTGACATATCGTCCCGGATGCGAGAGTCGGGCGAAAGAGCGCCCCAGCGGGGGCACACGATTTTCGCTGCTATAAGTGATGCGCAGTTCCGGATAGCAAAACCGCCGTTCCGCCTTGGCGTCCGGCCCGGGGACAGCGCCATCGACAGCATATTGCTGCATTGCATCGCGAAGCGACCGAACGGAATTTTGGTATAGCGCTTCGAGTTGCGCGACGATTGTCTGGCCTATGCTTGCTGTCATGGGCCTATGGTAATGGGAATAGGCGCCTGGGGAAAGATGCTCATGCGGCGGATTTGGGCTGGAAAGCGCAGCGTGGCCAACACCTGATCGTGCCTCCCGTCATCTCCGCCGCGTGGCGATCCGCGTCATGAGGGGAAAGCAAGGTAAACGCGCTTGCCAATCATGCTGCGATGCAAGAAAGAGGATGTGTTCGACGGACCGGGCCTGCCCGGTGGCTTCTCCCGGCGCCTAACCCCGGGCCACGATTACGGCGTATCCTATACGATCATTTAATCTTGTTTTCGTATGGAAGTATGAGCGCCTGTCGTCCGGAATATCACGATCCTATGACCATCAATCTGTCCTGCCGCGAAGACGTTCTGTTATGAGCGCGGCGACGCATGAGCCCGTGGCGGCTTCCGACAATCCGACCTTCGTTCGCAACTCCTTCTTCAGCGTCATCGCCGGCGTCATGTCGTCGGTCGCGGGCTTTGCCAGCGGCATCATCGTCGCGCGCATATTGGGCGTCAGCGGGACGGGCACGATCGCCATGGCGCTCTGGCTGGTGTTCGCGGCGGTCACCCTGTGCGACTGGGGCCTGACCGGCGCGTTGGCCCGCTTTCTGCCCCCCGCGCGCGGCAACGCCACCGAAACCCGGCAAGTGACGACCTATCTCGTCTGGGCGTTCTGGGCGTCTGTCGCGACTGGCCTCGTATTGCTGGCCGGGGCGATGGCACTGTGGTGGCCCGAGGCATTCACCCTGGAGGCGTGGCATGGCCAGCAGGGCATGTTGAGCTTTGGCCTCGTCGCCTTCTGCTTCGTCGTCCACATGGCGAACAGCTTCGGCTATCATTATCTGCGCGGCGTGGAACGGTTCGGCACCATTGCCAGCTATTCCATTTCCGGCTCGGTTGCGCAGATCGCCATCGTTCTGGTCGGCAGCCTGCTGTTCGGTCCGAGCGGCGCGATGATCGCCTATATATTGGGCAGCGTCCCGCTGGCCTTCATCACATTCCGCCTGGCCGTGCGCGGGCGACCGATACGGGGCGAATATCGCCGCAAGGTCACGCGCTATTCCGCCACCCTGTGGATCGCGGGTCTGCTTTCGCCGCTGTTGTGGACACGTGTCGACCTGATTCTGGTCGAGCGGCTGGAGGGCCTGAATGCGGCGGGACTGTTCACCGCGGCTGCGGCATTTTCCGCGCTGCTGATCCAGCTTTGCGTCATGCTGTGCGGCGCTGTCCTCCCGCACCTCTCGGCGGGGGAAGAGACTGCGCGCAAGGCCGCGAGCAGTGCTGCGCTGAAGGCTGTCCTTTTCCTGCTGATGCCCATGGTGTTCGGCACCGCCGCCATTGCACCGCGCCTGATCCCGCTGGTCTATGGGCCGGATTTCGCCGCCGCTGGCGTGCCTGCCGTCATCCTGGCGCTCGCGGCCGGCGGATCGGTGATCACCATCGCCCTGTCTAACGTGATGAATGCGCTCGACCAGAATGCGAAGCTGGTGATCGGCGGCGCGACCGGCTGCGTCCTGACGATCGCGCTCGGCCTGATACTGATACCCGCCTACGGCATCATGGGGGCAGCCGTCGCGCGGTTTGGCGCACAGGGCGCCGTCGCGATCATCACCCTGTATCAGCTCAACAAGGCGCAACCGGGCACGGTGGCTTGGGCGTGGTTGCGCCCGATCGCCGTCGCCAGCATCTGGTGCGCGCTGACCGCAGCCGGCATTCTGCATTTCTGGCCGTCGGACTTCGCGCTGATCCTGGCGATTCCGGCGGGGGGCGTGGTGTATCTGGCGATATGCCGCCTGCTGCTGAAGCTGGATGATGCGGACATCCGTCTGCTTGGCCTCAAGCCCTCTTCGGGGGCTGGCAGGGCGGCATCGATGATGACGAAGCTCATGCGCGCCTGACGGGCGTCCGCCGGATATGAAAGACCGCCCCCGGACAGGCCGGGAGCGGTCCAGCAGAAGTCAGTTGCTTAGAGCTGCTCAAGCATATGTTCGGCCGATGAAACCTTGAAGTCGCCTGGCGCCTCGACGTTCAATTGTTCGACGACGCCGTCATTGACGACCATCGAGAAACGCTGGCCCCGGGTTCCCAGGCCGAATTTGCTGCCATCCATCTCCAGCCCCACGGCCTTGGCGAATGCGCCATTGCCATCGGCGAGCATGGTGATGCCGTCAGCGTTGGCCGATTTGCTCCAGGCCCCCATCACGAACGGATCGTTGACAGCGGTGCAGGCGATTTCGTCAATGCCCTTCGCCTTGAGTTCCGCCGCCTTGTCAATGAAGCCGGGGAGATGGCGGGCCGAGCATGTCGGCGTAAACGCGCCGGGCACGGAAAACAGCGCGACCTTCTTGCCGGCGAAGTAGCTGTCGCTTTCGACCTGTTCCGGGCCGTTTTCAGTCATGGTGACGAAGGTTGTCTTGGGCAGTGGATCACCCTTGGCGATGGTCATGGGGAAGGCTCCTTTCCTATAGGGGGGCGGCATTGGCGCATGTCAGGTCGGATGTCGGCGGGCGCGTGTCAAGATAGCGACAGCAAAGAAGCGATCGGGCATGCGGACCCATATATGGGCCGGATCGTTGTTGCCCGATATCGAGACCATCCTATATCGGATTTCATGGACCTCCCACCCTTCTACGCCGGTCAGTTACTTCTTGCGATGCCGGGCATCGGCGATGACAATTTCGACCATTCCGTGATCGCGCTGTGCGCCCATGATGACAATGGGGCCCTGGGCATCGATATCGGCTCGGAGATTGGCGGGCTTGGCCTGCGCGAACTGCTTGCCTCTTTCGATATTGACGGCGCGCTGGTTCCCGATACCCCCGTTCTACGCGGCGGGCCGGTGGAGCCGAGGCGCGGCTTCGTCCTGCATTCGCTCGACTGGGGCGGGCGCGAGATGTTGCAGGTGGACCATCATTGGGGCCTTTCGGGATCGCTCGATATCCTCAAGGCAATCGCGGAGGGGAAGGGGCCTGGCCGCTATGTCGTTGCCCTCGGCTATGCCGGATGGGGGGCAGGGCAGCTCGAACAGGAAATGACGGGCCATGGCTGGTTCCTCGCGCCGCCCGATACGGGCCTGATCTTTGAAACGCCGACGCAGAAACGGTGGTCCGCCGCTTTCAAGGCCAGCGGCATAGATTCGACGATGCTGGCCAGCGAGGGCGGCTCTGCCTGATGCATGCGGCGGAAGGCCACATAAAGAAAACTTTATATTGGGTTGATCTCTCCCCCGCCCATTGGTAGAGGGGGCGCCATCGCCGCCCGCCAAACTGGCTGGCCGGACCAGTTTTCCAGCAAATGGAGTATCAGCGTGGCCACTGCCCCCGCCCTCGAAAAAACCGATTATGTCATCAAGGACCTGAGCCTCGCCACGTTCGGCCGCAAGGAAATGGACATCGCCGAAACGGAGATGCCGGGCCTGATGGCCCTGCGCGCCGAATTCGGCCCGTCGCAGCCGCTGAAGGGCGCGCGCATCACGGGCTCGCTGCACATGACGATCCAGACCGCCGTCCTTATCGAGACGCTGACGGCGCTGGGCGCCAAGGTACGCTGGGCGACATGCAACATCTATTCGACGCAGGATCACGCCGCCGCGGCCATCGCCGCATCGGGCGTGCCGGTGTTCGCGATCAAGGGCGAAACGCTCCAGGAATATTGGGACTATGTCGAGCGCATCTTCGACTGGACCGGCGATGAGTCCGGCGAAGATGTCTGCAACATGATCCTGGACGATGGCGGCGACGCCACCATGTTCGCGCTATGGGGTGCACGGGTCGAGGCGGGCGAGACGCTGTTCACGCCGACCAATGAGGAAGAGGAAATCTTCTGCGCCGTGCTGAAGCGCGTGCTTGCCGAGCGTCCGGGCTTCCTGACCCGCACTGTCGCCGCCATCAAGGGCGTTTCCGAAGAAACCACCACCGGCGTCCATCGCCTGTATGAGCTGGCCAAGAACGGCAAACTTCCCTTCCCGGCGATCAACGTGAACGACAGCGTCACCAAGTCGAAGTTCGACAATCTCTATGGCTGCAAGGAGTCGCTGGTCGACGCCATCCGCCGTGGTACGGACGTCATGCTGGCCGGCAAGACCGCGTGCGTTGCTGGCTTTGGCGATGTCGGCAAGGGCAGCGCCCAGTCGCTGCGCAATGGCGGCGCGCGGGTGATGGTGACCGAAGTCGACCCGATCTGCGCCCTGCAGGCGGCGATGGAAGGCTTTGAGGTCGTGACGATGGAGGAAGCCGCAACGCGTGCGGACATCTTCGTCACCGCCACCGGCAATGCCGACGTGATCACTGTCGATCACATGCGCGCGATGAAGAATATGGCGATTGTCTGCAACATCGGCCATTTCGACTCGGAGATTCAGATCGGCGGCCTCGCCAATATGAAGTGGACGGAAATCAAGCCGCAGGTCGACGAGGTCGAGTTCTCCGATGGCAAGAAGATCATCGTGCTGTCCAAGGGGCGCCTGGTCAATCTGGGCAACGCCACTGGCCATCCCAGCTTCGTCATGTCGGCCAGCTTCACGAACCAGACGATCGCGCAGATCGAACTGTGGACCAATACGGCCGCATACAAGAATGAGGTCTATGTCCTGCCGAAGCATCTGGACGAGAAGGTTGCCGCGCTTCACCTGGAGAAGCTGGGCGTCAAGCTCACCAAGCTGACCGACAAGCAGGCCGCCTATATCGGCGTCACCCCGGAAGGCCCGTTCAAGCCGGATCATTACCGCTACTAAGCCGGGATTGAGGCAAAAATCACGGAGGGGCCGGCGAAAGCTGGCCCCTTTGCTTTTCTGTGCCTTCACCCGCCTGCGACTTTGGGCTACGTCCGCCCGATGACATGGGGCGAGCATCAGATGGGACCGGCATGGTAGCCCTCTCGTCCTCCGCCATGACCGTTATTGGCGGGGTCCTCGCGCTCTGGCTGATCGTCGCGGTGTGGGCGGTGCATACGGGCCTGGGCATGCGCCGGCAGGCCGCGCAGGCGCGAGCGCAGATGGAGCGCATTGCCAACCTTCTGCATTCCGCTCCGGCGATTCCCGTGCTGGTGCGTTCCGATGGCCGGGTGGAGGCGCCCGACCGCCTTGGTCGTTGGCTGGGCCTTGATCACGCGCCAGGCTTTCTTTCGGAACTGACCGCGCCTGATGGCGGTCTCCGTCCGGAGGATGCCGACCTTCTCGCCAAGGATGTGATGGCCGCACAAAAGGCGGGCAAGAGCTTCGTCCGCCCTGTTCGAGCGCAGGGGTCCGAGCGGTCGTTGCTGGTGCGCGGTGGACCGGGCGGTCCCGGCACCGCGGCCCCGGACGGCGTCGTCCTCTGGGTCTTCGACGCAACCGAGAGTCAATCGGAGATCGGCGCGCTTCAGCAGGAACGCGATCATCTCCGCGCCGCGCTGGAATCGCTCTCGGGCCTGATCGAGGCGGCGCCGATGCCGATGTGGCACCGGACGTCCGACTTTCGGCTGACCCTGGTCAACAGCGCCTATGTCGCCGCCGTCGACGCGGGCTCCGCGGTGCAGGTCATTCGCGACGGCATTGAATTGGTCGAGGCGCTGGAGGGGCAGTCACCCAAGGATGCGGCCGCTCTCGCTCTGGCCTCAAGCAAGCCTCTGGCGCGGATGGTCCCGGCGACCATTGACGGCGAACGCCGGATGATGCGTGTGATCGACATCCCCTTGGGCGACGCCGGGGTCGCCGGCTTCGCCATCGACGTGCATGAACTGGATCAGGCCCGCGCAGAGACTCGCCGCCTGGCCGAGGCACAGCGCGACCTGCTTGACCGCCTGTCGGCAGGCGTGGCGCAATTCGGCGCGGATCGCTCGCTGCGCTTCTGGAATCAGCCGTTCACCAGCCTCTTCGCCCTTCAACCTGAACATCTTGCCGAGGCGCCCGAATTCGAGCGCGTGCTGGACCGGATGCGGGAGGCGGGGCGCGTTCCCGAGCATCGCGATTTTCCCGCCTGGCGGGCCGAGCGCCGTGACTGGTTCCTCTCGCCAGAGGCGCGGGAGGAGAACTGGTTGCTGGCGGACGGCACCCATCTGCGCGTCTTTGCCCAGCCGTTGCCCGATGGCGGCCTGCTGACGATCTTCGAGGATCGGACGGAGCATGTGCAACTGTCGAGCGCGCGTGACACGCTGCTGCGTGTCCGCACCGCGACCTTCGATAATCTGTTCGAGGCCATCGGCGTCTTCTCGTCAGACGGCCGCCTCCATATGTGGAACAACCGCTTCCGCCGCATCTGGGACATAGAGGAGACGCTGCTGGCGGGGCATCCGCGCATCGACGTGCTGATGCAGAAGGTGGCGAGCCGCCTGATCAAACCGCATCAGGCCAGTCTGGTCCGCGAGCTGGTCCGCGCGGCCACTGTCGAACGCAAACAACGCGGCGGTCGGGTCGCCTTCGCTGACGGGCGGATCTTCGACTTTGCCGCCATCCCGTTGCCTGACGGCAATGCGCTCTTCACGATGCTCGATGTCACCGACAGCCGCCGGGTCGAACAGATATTGCGCGACCGCAATGAGGCGCTGGAGGAAACGGACAAGCTCAAAACCTCTTTCCTGTCGACCATGAGCTATGAACTTCGCACGCCGCTGACATCCATCACGGGTTTCGCCGAGATGATGCAGGCGGGCTATGCCGGTGAGCTGCCCCCCGCCGCGCAGGATTATACCGACGCCATCATGCAGAGCACCGGGCGGCTTCAGGTGTTGATCGACAACCTCCTGGACCTCACGCAAGGCGAAGCGGGGACCCTGCCGCTGGACAAGAAGCCCATCGACCTCGCCATCCTCGCGGCCGAGGCGATGGCGCGCATCCGGCCGGAAGCGGAGGCGAAGGGCATCGATCTGGCGGTGGAACTCAAACCGTCGCTCGGCAATATCACCGGGGATGCGCGCCGTGTGGGTCAGTCGCTCGACCGCCTGCTCGAAAATGCGGTGCGCTATTCACCCGAACGCAGCCGCGTGCTGCTGCACGGCGACGGGCGCGAAAAGACAGCGCGGCTGGTGGTATCGGACAACGGCCCGGGCATGGATGCCAAGGCGCAGGCCCGCGCCTTCGACCGCTTCAGCCGCGCGGACCGCGCGCGCAAGGGAGAGGCGCTCGGCCTTGGCCTGCCGCTCGCCAAGCAGATGGTGGAGGCGCATGGCGGCACGCTGACGCTGCTGTCCGAAGTCGGGCAGGGGACCGTCGTCACGATGGAATTGCCGCGTGGCTGACATAGGGAATGCGGGGGATGCGCCTGACGAAGGTGCGATGCGCGGTATCGGTGCGGCGCTCGCGGCCCGTGTCCGTCCTGGCGACGTGATCGCGCTGTCCGGCGGTCTCGGCGCTGGCAAGACCACGCTTGCGCGCGGGCTCCTTTCGGCGCTTGGGCTTGTTGAAGAGGCGCCGAGCCCAAGTTTCGCGATCGTCCAGCCCTATGCCCCGCCCTTGGTGCGCCTGCCCGTCGCCCATGTCGACCTCTACCGCATAGAGGCCCCGGAGGATGTTGAGGAGCTTGGCCTCGACGAATATCTGGAAGACGGCGTTCTCGTCATCGAATGGCCAGAGCGCATGGGCGCGCGGATGTGGCCCGATGCGTTGCTGCTCGATATAGCAGTGGAGGCGGATGGCGCACGGCGCTTGACAGCCGCTGTGCCGTTCGCTTGGAGGGACCGATGGCCCCTCTCATGACCCCGCCCGCCGCTGCGCCCGCCTTTCTTGCCGGCGCCGGCTGGGGCGACGCGAAAATCCTGCCCCTGGCGGGGGATGCCTCCTTCCGCCGGTATTTCCGGATCGTGGAGGAAGGGCGGCAGGCGGTGCTGATGGATGCGCCGCCGCCGCATGAGGACCCGCGCCCTTTTCTGGCGATCGCTGACCATCTGATCGGGCAGGGTTTTGCCGCGCCGCGCATATTGGCGCGCGATCTCGATCAGGGTCTCGTCCTGCTTGAGGATTTCGGCGACATCCGGGTGCGCGAATATCTCGACGCCTCGCCGCATGAGGAGCTGGGTGTTTATGAGCGGGCCGTAACTTTGCTCGCCGACCTGCACCGTCTGCCCCCCGCCGACTTGCCGCCTTATGACCGGGCCGTCTATCAAAGGGAAACGGCGCTGCTCACCGAATGGTATTGCCCCGCCGCCGGCCTGGCCGTGGATGAACCGGGCTATGTTGCGGCCTGGAACGCAGTGCTTCCCATCGTCGAGGATGACGATGCGCCCAAGGTAACGGTGCTGCGGGATTATCATGCGGAAAATATCATGCTGATTCCCGGGCATGAACAGTCGCGGGGCCTTGGCCTCCTTGATTTCCAGGACGCGTTGATCGGACATCCCGCCTATGATCTGGTTTCCCTGCTTCAGGATGCGCGCCGCGATGTTCCCATCGAAGTCGAGTCAAGCATGCTGACCTATTATAAGGGCATTGCCGGGCCGAAGGGCGATTTCGACGCGGCCTATGCCGTACTGGGCGCACAGCGGAACGCCAAAATCATCGGCATTTTCACGCGGTTATGGAAACGTGACGGAAAGCCGCGCTACCTGTCCTTTCTGCCGCGCATGTGGACGCTGCTGGAACGCGACCTGACCCATCCGGCGCTGACCCCCGTAGCCGACTGGTTCGCTGCAAACGTCCCGCCGGGCAAGCGCCATGACGCCCTTTCGGCCCACGCGCCCGCGGCATGAGCGTGAAGGTCAGAACGGCGATGCTGATGGCTGCGGGCCTGGGCAAGCGCATGCGTCCGCTGACTGCGACCCGGCCCAAGCCGTTGGTGAAGGTCGCGGGACAGGCGTTGATCGATCACGCGCTCGACCGGCTAGAGGCGGGTGGGATCGAGCGGGTCGTCGTCAATGTCCACTATCTCGCCGATACGGTGGAGGCGCATCTCAAGACCCGCAAAGGGCCGATGAGGATCGCGATTTCAGACGAGCGGGCGCAGCTTCTGGAAACCGGCGGTGGCCTGATAAAGGCGAAGGATATGCTGGGCGACGAGCCGTTCCTGTGCGCCAACAGCGACAATCTGTGGCTGGACGGGCCGACGGACAGCATATCGATATTGTCTGCGCACTGGGACGATGCGCGCATGGATGCGCTGCTGCTGGTCGTGCCCCATGCCCGCGCCAATTGTCATAGCGGACCAGGCGATTTCCACATGGACGCCACCGGCCGCCTGATGCGCCGCAAGCCGGGCCATATCGCGCCCTTCGTCTTCACCGGCGTTCAGATCCTGTCGCCCCGGCTGCTCAAGGATCCGCCCTCGGCTGCGTTTTCCACCAATGTGTTCTGGAACCGTGCCATATCGCAGGGCCGCTGCTATGGCGTCTCGCATCAGGGACTATGGTTCGATGTCGGCACGCCGCAGGCGATCCCGGTGGTCGAGGATGTCATTGCCCATGCCTGATCCCATGCCTGGGGAAGCGTCCCGCGCCCGTGGCTGACCGGGCGCATCCGGCCGTCTACACCATCCCGGCGCACCGGGCCTTTGCCGATGCGCTCGCCGCCGGGCTGATCGCACAGCATGGGGGCAATGTGGAGGGGCTGGCCCGGGGGATTGTCCTCCTCCCCAATAACCGCGCTGCCCGATCGATCAGCGACGCCTTTGTGCGCCGTTCCGACAAGGGCTTGCTGCTGCCCCGGCTGGTGCCGCTCGGCGACCCGGAACTGGGAGAGCGTCTCGGCAGCGCCCTCGATCCCATCGGCACGGGCGCGGACATTCCTCCGGCCTGTCCGCCTATGCTCCGCCAGATGATTCTCGCGCGGCTGGTCCAGGACGCCCGCCGACGGGTCGGCCAGCCCGTGGAGGCGGGAGAGGCGATGCGGCTGGGCCAGGCGCTGGGCGCGGCGCTCGACCAGCTTCTGATCGAGGATGTGCCGCTCGCCCGGCTGCGCGATCTTGATATTTCGGGCGAACTTTCTGCTCACTGGCAAAAATCGCTCGACCTCTTTGCGTTGCTGATGGAGCAATGGCCGCGCGAGCTGGCCCGCCTTGGCATGATCGACATGGCCGACCGTCGCAACCGCCTGCTGGCGCATGTCGCGAAACGCTGGAAGGATGATCCGCCGCCGGGGTTCGTTGTCGCGGCGGGCATCTCCACGACCGCGCCGGCCGTCGCATCGCTGCTCCGTGCCGTGTCGCGCATGGAACGGGGGCAGGTCGTCCTGGCCGAACTCGACCAGCATATGACCCCGGAGGAATGGAACGCCATTGGACCGTTCGAGCCCGACCCCGTCACCGGGCGCAGCCGCCGTCCACACGATACCCATCCCCAATTCACCCTGAAGCTGCTGCTCGACCGGATGGACATCGGGCGGGACGAGGTGGCCCTGTGGCGCTGGGGCGGGGGCCATGACGCCCGTGCGGTGCGCAGCCGCAATATCTCCAACGCCATGCTCGTGCCGCGCCTGACCACCAAATGGCGGAACCTTGGCACGGCGGAACGGTCGCTGGGGGGCGTAGAGGCGCTGGAAGTCGCAACGCCTGCGGAAGAGGCGCAGGCCATCGCCATCGCCCTCCGCCAGGCGTTGGAAATGCCCGGGCGCACGGCGGCGCTCGTCACCCCGGACCGAGCGCTCGCCACAAGGGTGGTCGCCCATCTGGGGCGTTGGGGCATAGAAGCGGATGACAGCGCCGGTTTGCCACTTGCACAGGCGCCTGCCGGAACCCTGCTGATGGCGCTGGCCGAGGCCGCGTCGGAGCGTTTCGCGCCCGTTGCGCTTCTGACCCTTCTCAAGCATCCGCTGGTGATGCGCGGGGAGGGGCGGCTGGGGTGGCTGGAACATGTCCGGCGCATGGATCTGCTGTTGCGGGGACCCCGTCCGCCTGCCGGACTTGTCGGCATCGACACTCTTGTAAGACCGAAGGACGACGATCGTCAGCGTACGTTACGCGCGGAGGTGGCGGCGTGGTGGCCGGAAGCCCGCGCGCAACTCGCGCCGCTGGAGGCGGCTTTCGCCCAGCCTGGCGGCCTTCCCAGCCTGTTTGACGCCCTGCGGGAGGCGGCGGGGGCGCTCACGCTCGACCAGATATGGGCCGGGCATCAGGGTCATGCCGCTGCGGCACTGTTCGCAGAAATTGACGCCGCTGCGATCGAGGGACCGCGTGACTCCGACGGCCGCTCCTTTCCCGCACTGCTCCAGCGCCTGCTGGAGGGCGTCGCCATCCGTCCACCGCAAGGCGGCCATCCGCGCATCGCGATACTCGGCCTGATCGAGGCGCGTTTGCAGCAGGCGGACCTCATGATCCTTGCCGGCCTCAACGAAGGAACATGGCCTGCGCTGCCCGCGCCCGATCCCTGGCTGGCGCCGCGCATCCGGCAAGAGCTTGGCTTGCCCGGTCTCGAGCGCCGCATTGGCCTGGCCGCCCATGACTTCGCCAGCGGTCTTGGCGCGCCGCATGTCCTCATCACGCGCGCGCGCAGGGACGCCACTGCGCCTGCCGTCGCCTCCCGCTTCTGGCTCCGGCTCAAGGCTATGGCCGGGCCGCAGTGGAAAGAGGCATCGATATTCGCCGCTCTGGGCCATGCGATCGATGATCCCAAGGCGCATCATCCGGAGGGTCAGCCGGCACCATCGCCGCCACTTGCATTGCGTCCCACCACGATCGCCGTCACCGATCTCGACCGGCTGAAAGCAGATCCCTATGCCTTCTACGCCCGCAAGATCCTTGGCCTCTCCGTCCTCGACCAGATCGACGCCGACCCCAGCGCCGCCTGGCGCGGCACCGCCGTCCACAGTATATTGGAAAAATGGGCGCGGGAGGATGAAGGCGACCCTGCGAAACTGGAACAGCGCGCCATAGACCTGCTCCGCAGCGCCGACGCGCACCCGTTGATGCGCGCCCTGTGGCAGCCGCGCCTGCTGGAGGCGGTGCGCTGGATCGCGGATCAGATCGTCCTCGACAAGGCGGACGGGCGCGAGATCCGGCTGATCGAGGAGAAGGGGCAGGCGGAGATTGCCGGCATCCTGCTGAAGGGAACCGCCGATCGCATCGACATCCTTCCCGGCGGCGTAATCGGTATCGTCGACTATAAGACAGGCAAGCCGCCAAGCGCCAAGATGGTCAAGGCGGGCTATGCCATGCAACTGGGCCTGCTGGGCCTGATCGCTGAACATGGCGGGTTCGAGGCGCTGGGACAGGGGCGTGTCGCCGGAGCATTCGAATATTGGTCGCTGGCGAAGAAGGGGGACAGTTTCGGCTATCGCGAACGGCCGGTCGACCCGGAGGGCAAGCGCGACAAGCTGCGCACCGACGAATTCACAAGCGCTGCGCTCGACGATTTCACGCAGGCGGCGGAGCGCTGGCTGACCGGGACGGATGCCTTCACTGCAAAGCTCAATCCGGAGATTCCGACCTATACGGACTATGATCAGCTGATGCGGCTGGAGGAATGGTACGGGCGTGGGCGCGCTAATGTCTAAGCCCAGCCCCCTCCAACCCCTTGCGGGCGATCAGGCGCTGGCCTCCGGGCCGGACGCGCATGTATGGCTCTCCGCATCCGCCGGGACCGGGAAGACCCATGTTTTGACCGCCCGGGTCTATCGCCTGCTGCTGGGCGGGGTGCCGCCGGAGAATATCCTGTGCCTTACCTTTACCAAGGCCGGCGCCGCCGAAATGGCGGAGCGGATCCACAACCGGCTGGCCGAATGGGTGCAGATGGACGACGCCACCCTGTTCCGCGATCTGGAGGCGCTGGGCGAGGAGGCGGGGCCTGAGGCACGCGACCGGGCCCGCCGCCTCTTCGCGCAGGTGCTGGAGGCGACGGGCGGCGGGTTGCGCATCCAGACGATCCACAGCTTCTGCCAGCAACTGCTTGCCGCCTTCCCGCTTGAGGCTGACCTCGTCCCCGGCTTCCGCCCGCTGGAGGAGCGTGAGCGGATGCTGCTGGCGCGACAGGCGCTTGCGGACATGATCGTCCAGGCGGAGGCGCAGGACGATACGCCGCTGATCGCGGGGTTGCAGGCGCTCAGCCTGCGGCTTGGCGAGGGCGCGGCGGAGAATTTCCTGATTCGCTGCGCCCGGCGGCATGGCGCGATGGAGTCGCTCCCCGACGATGTGCGCGCATGGCTGTTCGACATGCTGGACCTGCCCAAGGGTGATATTGAGGAAGCGATCGCGGAACGTTGCACCGACGATGCGTTCGACATGGCCGGGCTCGCCCGCATTGCTGCCGCCAACGCGGCCTGGGGGACGGCCACCGGGCTTGGTGATGCGGACAAGATCGCCGCCTGGCGCGCGGCCGCCCCGGCGGGCCGCGCAGCCGGGCTGATCGATCTTATCGGCGTCTTCCTCACCAAGGCTGGAGAGGCCCGCAAATATTCGGCGAAGCTGACGGCTGCCGATGCGGCCTATTCCGATCTTGCGGTGCGTCTTGGCGAACGGTGCGCCGAATTGCTGGGCCTGCGCACGCGCGCAGCCTACGCCGGGACGCTTGCGCAGGCGCTTCACGCCGGGCGGGCCTATGCGCGGGCCTATGCGGAGGCGAAGCGGCATGCGGGCGCCGTCGATTTCGACGACCTCATCGCGCGCGCCGCCGCGTTGCTCGTTGAACCGGGCATGGGCGAGTGGATCCGCTACAAGCTCGACCAGCGCACCGACCATATCCTGGTCGATGAAGCGCAGGACACGAATGTCATGCAGTGGCAGATCGTCGGGTCGCTGGCGTCGGAATTCTTCGCACGCGAAGTGACGGAGGAGGAGCCGCTCACGCGCACCATCTTCACGGTTGGGGATTTCAAGCAGGCGATTTTCGGCTTTCAGGGGACGAGTCCGATGGCCTTTGAAGCCGCGAAAATGCTTTTCAAGGGATATGCGGACCAGGCCGAGCATGACTTTCATGATCTGTCGCTGGATCACAGCTTTCGTTCGACCCCCGCGGTGCTGGATGTTGTCGACGCTACGCTTGCCATACTGACGAAAGACGGTTTGGGCCTGCAGGCGGATCCGCATTCCCACATAAGTGCCAACCCCGGGCCGGGCGAGGTCCTTCTCTGGAAGCCCGTCTCCGCCGGCCCGGGCGAAGATGACGACACGGATGCGGAGGGCGTGGAAGACTGGCTTGCCGATCAGGAACGTGCCCTTGCCGCGAAAATCGCCGCCCAGATTGCCGAATGGCTGCGGGACGGCCTGATGCTCGAAAGCAAGGGTCGCCGGGCGGGCTCAGGCGACATCATGATCCTTGTCCGCCGCCGCAGCGACCTGGCCCGCCTGATCGTCGCGCGCCTGTATGAGGAAAGGGTCAATGTCGCGGGTATAGACCGGCTGCGTCTTAACGCGCCGCTGGCCGTACGCGATCTGCTCGCCGCGTTGCGCTTCGCCGTACAGCCGGAGGATGACCTGAACCTTGCCAACCTGCTCGTCTCGCCGCTGATCGGATGGAGCCAGGACGATCTCCTCGCCCGCGCCGCGCCGCGACGCGACGGCCTTTGGGCGCATCTGCGCGCCAGGCTCGGCGATGATCCGTTACTCGATCCGCTGCGCGCATTGCTGGGGCAGGCGGATCTGATGACGCCCTATCGCTATCTGGAGCGCATCCTGTCCGGACCGATGCAGGGGCGGCGCAGGCTGATCCGCCGCCTGGGCGCGGAGGCGGCGGACCCGATCGAGGAACTGCTGAACGCAGCGCTCGCCTTCGAAAGCGATGGCCAGCCTTCATTGCAGCGCTTCATCGACTGGTTCGACCGGGGGGAAGTGGACATTGTCCGCGACGCCGCCGCGCAGGGTGACGCCGTCCGCCTGTTGACCGTGCATGGCGCAAAGGGTCTGCAGGCCCCCATCGTCATCCTTGCCGACGCCGCCCATGACCCGGAGGCGGGGAACCGCAGCGACGCGCTGGAATGGGAGGGGCTGCCCGTCATCTCCCCGCGCAAGGCCGAACGTGCCGGGCCGATCGGCGATGCGGCGGCGGACGCAGCGAGGGCGGACCGGCAGGAGCATGGACGCCTGCTCTATGTCGCGCTGACCCGGGCGGAGGAGAAGCTGATCATTACGGGATCGCTGGGCCCGCGCTACAAGGGCTTAGTGCCGGAAACGAGTTGGTTCTCTGCCGTGGATCGCGCGATGGAAGGGCTGGGCGCGGAGTGGAATGCCGATTCCCGCTGGAGCGCCGTCCGCCGCTGGCGCGGCCATGAAGCGTTACCCGCTCGCACCCCGCAGGCAAGGGAGGCCGTTGTGGCCGCCGATGTCGCGGAACCCGCCTGGCTGCGGGCCATGGCGCCGGTGGAGGCACGACCGCCGCGTCCCCTCGCGCCGTCTGCCCCGGTTGAGGACGATACGCCCGATCCGCCGCCGGGACCTGCCATGCGCGCCGCCGCCGATCGCGGCAAATGGCTGCACGCCCTGTTTGAAAGGTTGCCCGCCCTTGCGCCGGCCGATCGTCGCGCCGCTGCGGACCGCTGGCTGCAATCCGTCGCCCGGCTCGCCGATCCGGACAGGCGCTCCGCCATTATCGATCATGCCCTTGCCGTTATAGAGGCCCCGCGCTTTGCCGATCTCTTCTCACCCGATGCGCTGGCCGAAGCGCCGATCGCCGCCGTGGTGGGGGAGGATGTCATCGCCGGCACGGTGGACCGGCTCTGCATTGGCCCGGATCGCATTCAGGTGGTGGATTTCAAGACCGGCGGCCGGATTCCCGATGCCCCCGGTTCGGTCCCTGCCGCGCATCTGCGCCAGATGGCCGCGTATGTCGCTGCGCTGGAGGTGATTTTCCCGGGGCGGACGGTTGAGGCGGCGTTGCTCTACACCGCTGGCCCGGCGCTCATCGCACTACCCGGAGAGGTTCTGGGGTCCCACAAGCCTGGCTTCTTGGCCGAGCAGCACAATTTGTGAGGCCGGGCGTTGAGGCATGACCGCGCCCGCACTAGATAGCAATCCAACAAAGGAGACAGTTCATGGCTACCAAGGCGATTTCCGACAGCAGCTTTCAGGCGGACGTGCTCGACGCATCGGGCCCGGTGCTCGTCGATTTCTGGGCGGAATGGTGCGGCCCCTGTAAGATGATCGGCCCCGCTCTTGAGGAAATCTCCGAGGAATTGGGCGAGCAGGTAACGATCGCCAAGATCAATATCGACGAAAATCCCGACGCGCCCAGCAAATATGGCGTGCGCGGCATTCCGACGATGATCCTGTTCAAGGGCGGTCAGGTTGCGGCCACCAAGGTCGGCGCCGCCCCCAAGAGCCAGCTCAAGGGCTGGCTGCAGGGCGAGCTTTAAGGGTTTGAACTCGAGCGCCTATGTCAGCGGGATCATCACCGTTTCGGCATAGGCGCTGCGGCTCTTGAGCCGATCATACCAGCTCATGACCCTTGGCAGGTCCGGCCGCGCGATGTCGAGCGTGAAGAAGGTGTGGGCATAGACGCCCATGGGAATGTCGCCGATCCCGAAGTCGGGCCCTGACAGCCAGTCTGATTCCTCCAGAGCTTCTTCGATCCGCTGCATCAGTGCCCCGGTCGTTTGTGCCGACTTGGCGATAGCCTCCAGATCGCGCTGATCGATGGTCCGCCGGACAAGATTCACGAAGGCATCCCGCTGCGCGTCGGCAAAGCTGAATTGCCAGTCCACCCATTTGTCACCCCGCGCCCGTGCCGCCGGATCAGACGGCCAGAATTGCCCGCCTCCGTGACGCGCGGCCATGTAGCGCAGAATCGCATTCGATTCCCAAAGCACCAGCCCGTCTTCCTCGATCGTCGGGATCAGCGCGTTGGGGTTGAGCTTGCGATAGGCGTCGGACATGCCGAACTGCCCGCCGACATCATGACGCTCGTGCGGGATGCCCAGTTCCTTTGCGAACCAGGCGACCTTCTTGACGTTATGCGAATTCAGTCGCCCCCAGATGGTCAGCATATTCTTTCCTCAATCAACGAATATGTCGGCAGCCTTGTCCCACAGACGCGGCGACGATGCGCCGATCAGCCCCGTCTTGCCGTCACCGACGATATAATCCGATCCATCCCGGCGCGCGAGCTTGCCCCCGGACTCGTTGAGCAGCAGCGCGCCTGCGACATGGTCCCAGGGGTGCGAGCGCTCGAACAGCGCGATGTCATTCTGGCCCAGCGCCAGGCGCGGATATTGTTCAGCGGCGCAGCGGGGAATATCAACCAGGGTGAATCCCGCTTCCGCGCGCCTGCCTATCTCGGCCTTCTGTTCGTCAGACAGGAAATAGACGGGCAGGGCGACGATCGGGAGGGCTGACCCGCTCTCCCTGGCCGTAAACCGCTCTCCGTCCATATAGGCGCCGCCGCCGGCATAGGCATGGCACATCCGCCCGGCCAGGGGATCAAATATCCACCCCGCCTGCGGCACGCCATTGTCGGCCAGCCCGACCATGATGCCGAACGGCGGCTTGCCCGCCGCGAAATTGCCGGTGCCGTCTATCGGGTCGATAATCCACTGGAGGCCGTGCGCCGCGCCGTCCAGGATGGAGGGATCGGCCGCGCAGGCTTCCTCGCCGATCATCCCCGCTTCGGGCAAAATGCGGGAGAGGCCCTCGACAAGGGCGATCTCGCTCTCCTTGTCGGCGATGGTGACAAAGTCATCCGCCGCCTTCTCGCTGATCTCGTCCGCCGCCAGATTTTGGTAACGGGGCAGGACGATGTCAGCCGCGACTTGTGCGATCAGCTCTGCGACGGGACGGTATAGTGCGTGCATCGCCTCAGCTCCGATAGTCAGCGTTGATGGAGATGTAGCCGTGCGTCAGGTCGCATGTCCAAACCGTCGCGCGCCCGTCGCCAAGCCCCAGATCGACGCCGACGCTGATCTCCCGGCCCTTCAGATGCGCTGTGACCGGGGCTTCGTCATAGCCCTCGACCGCCAGTCCGTCCTTTGCCACCTGCGTCACGCCGAAACGGATCGCCAGCTTGTCCCGCTCGGCGGGTTCGCCCGCCTTGCCGACGGCCATGACGACCCGGCCCCAATTGGCGTCCTCACCCGCAATGGCTGTCTTCACCAAAGGCGAATTGGCGATCGACAGGGCGATGCGATGCGCGCTCTTGTCGCTTTCCGCGCCTTCTACGGTGACCTCGATGAACTTGGACGCACCTTCGCCATCGCGCACGACCAGATGGGCAAGTTGGCGGCACACATCCGACATCGCTGCCGCAAAGGCGTCCGCCCCTGCGTCGTCAAAGGAGGTGAGCGGCGCATTGCCTGCGCTTCCGGTTGCAAAGGCCAGCACCGTGTCGCTGGTGGATGTATCGCTGTCCACGGTGATGCAGGAGAAGCTGGTACGGTTGGCGGCCGAAAGCACCTGCTGCAGGAAAGCCGGGTCCACGGCGGCATCGGTGAAGATATAGCCCAGCATCGTCGCCATGTCGGGAGCGACCATGCCCGACCCCTTGATGATGCCGACGAGGTTGACCGTACGCCCGCCCACGACCGCACTGGCCGTCGCGGCCTTGGCGAAAGTGTCGGTGGTCATGATCGTTGCGGCGGCCTCCTCCCATCCGCAAGGCGCGGCTCCGAAAGCGGCGTCCAGTCCCGCTTCGGCCTTGTCGATGGGGAGGGGCACGCCGATCACCCCGGTCGACGAGATGAACACATCGCTCGGCAGGCAGGACAGATGGTTTGCCACCCGCGCCGCGATCGCCTCCACCGCCGCACGCCCGCGATTGCCGGTAAAAGCGTTGGAATTGCCTGCATTGACCACCAGAGCCCGCGCCTGGCCCAGGGGAAAGGCGTCGCGGCACCATTCCACTTCCGGGGAGGGGCATTTGCTCAGCGTGGTCACCCCCGCGACGGCGGTGCCCTCGACCAGCTCGACATAAGTGAGATCGCACCGATCCCATGCCTTGTATCGGGCCTTCGCGATGCGCAGCGTCACGCCGGCAATGGCAGGCAGGGCAGGAAAGGATGCGGGGGCGAGGGGGGAGCGTTCTGTCATGACCGCCCGATGATCGAAAAGCGCCAGGGCGTCAATCAGGCCAGCGGCATGACAAAGGTGAATCGCGTCTCTTCCTCGGTCGATGTCGCGGACAGCGTTCCGCCATGCGCCTGCGCGATTTCCGATGCGATGTAGAGACCGAGGCCCAGTCCCTCGCTATGCTTTTTCACTTCTCCACGCGAAAAAGGGCGGAACAGCCGTGTCATTGCGGCATCGGATATGGGCTCTCCGCCGTTCGCGACGGAAATCGTCAGCGCTTCTGCGCTCGTCGACGCATGGACTGATACGGGCCTATCCTTTGTGCCATAGGTCAGCGCGTTACCGATAAGGTTCGATGCGAGCTGAGAGAGGCGGCTGATGTCGCAGTCTATCGCACGGTCCAGCCGGAAGTCCGTCTCGATCACGCGATCCGGATTTCCGTATCGCAGCTCGTCCACGACCTGCTCCAGCGCGCCATGCAGGCCATAATCAGGCGTCCGAACGAGTGAGATGCCGCCGCCAAGCCGCCCGCGCGCCAGATCCAGCACATCGTTGATAAGTGCGGACATGCGATTGACCGCATTGTCGATCAACCCGACGATATAGCCCGACTTGTCGTTCAGAGGTTCCCGTTGCAGCAGATGGACGCCGCTGGCGACGGCCGCGAGCGGATTGCGCAGGTCATGGCCGAGGACAGCGATGAACTGCTCGCGCAGGGCGGAGGTCTCCTGCTCGTCCGCCAGATCGGCCTTGCTGGACGCGACAGACTTGAGCGCGTCGAGGTGGAAGGCGATGAGTTCGGCAAACAGTTTGAACATCCCGATGGTCTCAGGATTGTCGAGGCAGGCAGGCCGGGGGTCGATGGCGCACAGCGTGCCGAAGAAGGACCCGTCCGGCATGATGATCGGCATGGAAATATAGCTTTTGAAGCCATACATCGCAGGGGTGTGATGGTTGGTGTAAACCTCGTCCAGCGCGACATCGTTGATGACGACGGGGTTGAGATGATCGCGGATCTCGTTGCAGATCGTAGTCTCGATCCGCAGCTCTCCACCCGGCTTCAGGCCGAAGGCGATATCGTCCTTTACGCCGCAAGCAATCCATCGGTCCTGGGTCACGCGCGCAACGGCGGCGAAACCCATGCCGGTGATGCTGCATACCACGTTGAGGATAGTCGGGATCGCCGCAATCGCGCTTATGGCAGCGACATCTGCGTTGAGTTCCAGGAAGGAGTGCGGGGATGTTTCCAACGATGAGCAGCCTTAGGATAAAGACGTAGAAAGGTCTCTGATCCAGATCAATAGCATGTTGTTGCAGTTGCATTTGCCGCGCTGTCGTAATGAACCGCGGCAAATCGGAATTAACCATTCGCCATTTGCTGATGCTCTCAATTGACTATCCCCCCACGCAACCCTAAATCGCGGCGCATATCCGCATGGGGTCCGAAGGGGTTTCCGTGCCTATCAACCGTCAGGAATTTGCATGTTCGGCGCACTCGCCAAGTCTATCTTCGGATCGTCCAACGAGCGGTACGTTAAGTCGCTGGGCAAGATCGTCGACAAGGTCGCGTCTTTCGAACCCGCGATTTCGGCGCTTTCGGATGAGGACCTGATTGCGCAGACGGTGAAATTCCGTGAGCGCCTCGCCGCGGGCGAGACGCTGGACGACCTGTTGCCTGAAGCCTTTGCGACTGTGCGCGAGGCGGGCAAGCGGACGCTCGGCCAACGGCACTATGACGTACAGATGATCGGCGGCATCGTCCTTCATCGCGGCGAGATTGCCGAGATGCGCACGGGTGAGGGCAAGACGCTGGTCGCCACGCTTGCCACCTATCTCAATGCGCTCGAAGGCAAGGGCGTCCACGTCGTCACCGTCAACGACTATCTCGCCCGCCGCGATTGCGACTGGATGGGACAGGTCTATCGCTTCCTGGGCCTTAGCACCGGCGTCATTGTGCCCAACATGCGCGAGGAAGAGCGGCGCGAGGCGTATAATGCCGACATCACCTACGCGACGAACAACGAACTCGGCTTCGATTATCTGCGCGACAATATGAAATATGACCGCGCGCAGATGGTGCAGCGGCCTTTCAACTACGCGATCGTCGACGAGGTGGACTCGATCCTGATCGACGAAGCGCGCACGCCGCTCATCATTTCCGGCCCTACCGACGACAAGTCGGAACTTTACATCTCCGTCGACGCCATCGTGAAGCAGTTGACCGAGGATGATTATGAGAAGGATGAGAAGCAGCGCAACATCACGCTGACCGAGGACGGCACCGAGAAGATCGAGCGGATGCTGGAGGAAGCCGGCCTGATCGAGGGCACGAACCTCTATGATTTTGAGAACACGCAGGTCGTCCACCATGTGAACCAGGCCCTGCGCGCTGTCATGATGTTCCGCCGGGACATCGATTACATCGTCAAGGACGGCAAGGTCATCATCATCGACGAGTTCACCGGCCGCATGATGGACGGACGCCGCTGGTCCGATGGCCTGCACCAGGCGGTCGAGGCCAAGGAAGGCGCGAATATCGAGCCGGAGAACCAGACGCTCGCCTCCATCACCTTCCAGAACTATTTCCGCATGTATCCCAAGCTGTCGGGCATGACCGGCACGGCCGCGACCGAAGCGACTGAATTTTTCGAAATCTACAAGATGAACGTCGTCACCATCCCCACAAACAAGGCGGTGGAGCGGATCGACGAGGAAGACGAGTTCTACAAGAACACACAGGACAAGTTCCGCGCCATCGCCAAGGCCATCGGCGAAAAGGCGAAGACCGGCCAGCCGGTGCTGGTCGGCACCGTGTCGATCGAAAAATCGGAAATGCTGTCCGACTTCCTGAAGGAAGAAGGCGTCGCCCACGAGGTTCTGAACGCTCGCTTCCACGAGCGTGAGGCGCACATTGTCGCCCAGGCGGGGCGGAAGGGGGCCGTAACGATCGCCACGAACATGGCGGGTCGCGGCACCGATATTCAGCTTGGCGGCAATCTGGAATTCCTGATCGACGACGAATTGAGCGGCATGCCCGAAGGCGACGAACGCGATGCGGCGATCGATCGGATCAAGGCGCAGATCGCGGCCGAAAAGGCGGAAGTGCTCGCGGCCGGTGGTCTGTTCGTTCTCGGCACCGAGCGTCATGAAAGCCGCCGCATCGACAATCAGCTACGCGGTCGTTCCGGCCGTCAGGGCGACCCGGGCCTCTCGCGCTTCTATCTCAGCCTCGACGACGATCTTCTGCGCATTTTCGGCCCGGACACCCTGTTCGCCCGCATGATGAACGCGAATATGGAGGATGGCGAGGCGATCGGCTCCAAATGGCTGTCCAAGGCCATCGAGACGGCGCAGCGCAAGGTCGAGGCGCGCAACTACGACATCCGCAAGCAGGTCGTCGAATATGACGACGTCATGAACGATCAGCGCAAGGTGATCTACGAACAGCGCAGCGACATCATGGACGCCGATACGGTGGACGACGTGGTCGCTGATATGCGTATCGAGACCGTGAACGACATTGTCGGCGCTGCATGCCCCCCGGGCAGCTATCCCGAACAGTGGAATGTCGCAGGGCTTGCGGAGCAGTCGCGCGAGATCCTCAGCATCGAGCCGGATCTGGACGCTTGGCTGAACGAGGATTCCGTCGATCCGGAAATGATCGAAGAGCGCATTGCCGCGATGGCCGAGGCGCATGTGGTGGAAAAGACCGCGCAGCTGGAATCGAATGATTGGCACATGGTCGAGAAGAGCATCCTGCTTCAGAGCCTCGACCATCATTGGAAGGAGCATCTCTCCACGCTCGATGCGCTGCGTCAGGTGGTCCACCTGCGCGCCTATGCGCAGAAGACGCCGATCAACGAATATAAGCAGGAAGCCTTCGCCCTGTTCGAGCGGATGCTGGCGAATATCCGCGAGGACGTGACCCAGACCATCGGCCGCGTCCAGTTCCGCATGGACGATGAGCCGGCCTTGCCGGAGCTGCCGGTTCTCCCCGACTTCATCACCACCCATATCGATCCGTTCACCGGCATGGACGATACGGCGGACAGCGATGCGGGCTCGCAGGGCGCGATCACGACAATGATCCCGACCCAGCGTCTTGCCGTTTCGGAAAATGGCGAGACGGTCGCGGCAGGCGAGATCAGCCGCAACGCGCCATGCCCCTGCGGGTCGGGCAAGAAGTATAAGCATTGTCATGGGGCGCTCGCCTGATCGACAGTCGCGCAGCGATGCATGACCTTCGGATGCGCCCCGCCTTGGAGGCGGACATTCCGGAACTGCACGCGCTGGTCGAAAGCGCCTATCGAGGTGACAGCGCCCGGGCAGGGTGGACGCATGAGGCCGACCTGCTGGAAGGGCCGCGGACCAGCGCCGATGCATTAAGGTCGCTGCTTTCTGATCCTGATGAACTGCTGCTCCTGGTGCATGACGGCACGGCAATCATCGGCAGCGTCCAGTTGACCCGGCTTTCGCCGATTGCCGTCTATCTCGGAATGCTCGCGGTCGCGCCGGTTCGCCAAAGCGGCGGCTTGGGCAAATGGATCATGAACGCCGCCGAAGAGGAGGCGAAGCGGCGCTTCGGCGCGGAGACGATGGAGCTGTCGGTCGTGTCGCAGCGCTCTGAACTGATCGCTTATTATGGCCGCCGGGGGTATCGGGAAACGGGGGAGTTGAAGCCCTTCCCAATACCGCTCGATCCACCTTTCTTTCTGGCGGTGTTGCGCAAGCCATTATCCTGACCGGCGCTAGGCCGGATGCCGGGCGATCCGCTTGCCCTTGGTTCGACTGGTCAGGTGGAATTGCCGACAACGGTCACAGCGATAGAGCCGGAGCGGGATGCTGGCCGCCTGGAGCGCCAACACGGCCTGTTCCTCTGAAGGGAAACGCGCCTTCTTCCGGCAAATGCTCAGCCTTGTGCGCATGGCTTTCCGTTCGTGACCTGCCTCACCCCACGCTCACAAAACTGTCCATCACCCGCTTGCGCCCGGCGGTCTCGAAATCGATCTCCAGCTTGTTGCCCTCAATCTCCGCAACGGTGCCGTAACCGAACTTCTGGTGGAACACGCGCAGGCCGACGCTCATGTCGTCGCGGCCCTTGTTGCCGATCGACACCGCCGATCCCCGTGCCTCCACGATGCGCACCGGCTCACGCGAAAAGGCGCCCTGCTGCTGCGCCCGTTGCCAGCCCGGCCCACGCCCCGTGCCGCGTCCGACATCGGCAAAGGGATCGGCGCGTTCCGACCAGTTGGCGCGCCACAATGATGCGCCGCCGGACATGCTGCTTTCCTCGTCGACATGCGCCTTGGGCAATTCACCGACAAAGCGGGAGGGAATGGACGACGTCCATTGCCCATATATCCGCCGGTTCGCCGCGTGCAATATTATGCATTTGCGCCGTGCTCGGGTGATTGCGACATAAGCCAGCCGCCGCTCCTCCTCCAGGCTGGCAAGCCCGCCCTCGTCAAGCGCCCGCTGCGAGGGGAATATGCCTTCCTCCCAACCGGCCAGGAACACCGTGTCGAACTCCAGCCCCTTGGCGGCGTGGATCGTCATGATCGTGACCTTGCGCTCGTCCGCCTGCGCCTCATTGTCCATGACGAGGCTGACATGCTCCAGGAACGCGCCAAGCGTCTCATATTCTTCCATCGCCCGGACAAGCTCGTTGAGGTTCTCCAGCCGCCCCGATGCTTCCACCGTGCGCTCGGCCTGCAGCACTGCCGTATAGCCGCTCTCGTCCAGGATTTGCCGCGCGAGTTCGGGGTGCGGCAACTGCGTCGCCTTGTCCCGCCAGCGCGCAAGGTCGCCAACGAAATTGCCAAGCGCCCGTCGCGCCTGCGGCGTCAGTTCGTCGGTATCGACAATGCGCGCGGCGGCGAAGGTGAGGGGGATGCCCTCCGCCCGCGCCAGTCGGTGCAGCTTCTCCACCGCCTTGTCGCCCAGGCCACGCTTGGGCACGTTGACGATGCGCTCGAACGCCAGATCGTCGGCGGGCTGGTTCACCAGCCGCAGATAGGCCAGCGCATCCCGGATTTCCGCCCGCTCATAGAAGCGAAAGCCGCCGACAATGCGATAGGGCATGCCGATCTGGATGAAGCGGTCTTCGATCTCGCGTGTCTGGAACTGGGCACGGACGAGGATCGCCATGTCGTTGAGGGGCGTGCCGCGCCGCTGCTCCGCCTCGATCTCCTCGCCGACGGTACGGGCTTCCTCCGGCCCGTCCCATACGCCCAGGACGCGGACCTTCTCGCCCACATCCTGTTCGGTCCACAGCGTCTTGCCGAGGCGCCCGCCATTCTCGGCGATCACACCAGAGGCGGCACCGAGAATATGCGGCGTGGAGCGGTAATTCTGTTCGAGGCGGATAACCGCAGCGCCCGGAAAATCCCGCTCGAAGCGCAGGATGTTGGCGACCTCCGCCCCGCGCCACGAATAGATGCTCTGGTCGTCATCGCCCACGCAGCAGATATTGCGCCGCTCCTGCGCGAGCAGGCGCAACCAGAGATACTGGCTCGAATTGGTGTCCTGATACTCATCCACCATGATGTAGCGAAACCGCTCCTGATACTGGCGCAGTACCTCGCGGTCGGTGCGGAA
>DASVND010000003.1:0-20248 GCA_036384035.1 Sphingobium sp.
CTGCGGTGACGAGTTCGCGAACTGCTCCAGCGCGGGCGCAGCCTGGTGAGAGAAACGGGCGGCTGCGAATTTGGAGTGACGGATGTTCACTTCCTCGAAATTCTCGACGCCCCAGAGGCACCTGTTGGCGCAAACCCCTCGCAAGTAAAAAGTCGCGATGCCCAGTGTCTTCGAACCGACCTCGGAATTCCACGCGTAAAATCCGCGGAAGTAGAAATCGGGATCCCCGTTCGGCAGCTTACCAGCCTCGATCGGGTGCGTGTCATCGACCAGAAATACGAACACGTCCCTGTCCGAGGCGTAGAGCGTCGTCGTATCTCTGGTGATGTCGACGAAGGGGTTATAGGTCATACTGCCCCACTGGATCGTTCCGGGCACCTTCCAGCGTGTGTCACCGACACCGTCGCCGGCAAAAGCCATGATCGCCTGCACGAGTTCATGGTCGAAAATACGGCCGTATTCGCTGCCAGTGGCAGCGCGCAGTTCGGTGCGGCCATCGTCGGTCTGAAACAGTTTCACCTGTTCGCCGCGATGAGTGATGAGGCCGTGTTGCAGGTTGATTCCGGCAAGCGCAGCGGGAAGCTGACGTAGATAGGAGGCCGGCGCACCGACGAGGCTGGAGATCTGGCCGAAGGACCAGTTGGTCGGTGCGACAGGTCGTTCATCCCCCGGCGCGATCAGCATCAGCCGTTCGGGATTGTCGCTCCTGGCTTCGACGCGGATCGCACGGCTTTCGACGATGCGCGTGGTCGAGCGCTCGGCGCGGGCGCGCACGCTGTCATAAAGACTGGAAAGCGAGAGAAATTTCTCGTCATCAGGCCGTGAGAACCATTCCGAGGATACGCGGCCGCTGCGGCCACCGCGCGACACATCGATGCGATAGGGTGCGGACACGGGGGGCATGTCGGTCATGCGGGCAAGGCTCGCCATGGGAATCATCTCCTGGAGCTAGAGGGGCAACGGGCCGATCCACGTTTCCCGTCACATTCCTGCCCCTCCCTTCCCTTCCCGACATCTTGGGATCCTGGCTTCGCAATGACCTGATTTGGCGCTAAGATAGCGACCGCGTTCCAACCCTCCTTCTGGCTCATCCATCGATCGCCAGGAGGTCCTACTCGTGAAGACATTCGGAACATTGGCCCGGCTGACACGGCTGATGCTATCTGCGGGCCTGGGTACAAGGCGAAGCTTGGTACAAGCGTTCGGCCTGGAAGCCGTCGTGATCGCGATGGGCATCGTCGGCCCCTATGCGCTGAAGCTGTCGATCGACGCGCTGGATGGACCGACGGGATCGCCCCTGCAGTTGCTCCTCACCATCTTGCTGTTCGTGGGATGCTGGGCCGGTGCTTCCATCGTCGAAACAGCCAGGCTCGCCTGCACCGCGGAAATGGTCGAGGCGCTGACCCGGCATTTCACGACCCGGGCGCTTGCCGCCGCCCTGCCGGACATCACGGCGGCGCGCGACAGTCAGAGCGGGCGGGTACCCGGCATGCTGGAGCGGTTGCCCTATAGCCTGACGCTGGTTGTCGAAGGCTTGATCTGGCGGCTTGGGCCGGTGTTCCTACAGGCTATTGCCAGTCTTGCAGTGATCGCCAGCCTGATCCAGCCTCGTTATGTGCTGGTACTGTCGCTTACGCTCCTGGGATTCGTCGGCGCGACCTGGATCGGGGCCAGACGCCACCGCGTGCACGCGGATGCGACCAATGCTGCTGCATCACATGTGTCCCACACGATCGGTGACATCGTCCGCAATGCTCGCCGCGTGGTGCTGAATGGCGCTCTCGATCGTGAACTGCGTTATGCCGGCGATATATTGAGGGCGAAACGACAGGCCACCGCCAGCATGTACCGTTCGCTGACCGTCATGGCGGCGCTACAATTCTGCATTGTCGGCGTCGGACTTGTGGCGCTGTTGATGCTTGCCGGCCTTGATGTGGGCAATGGACCCATGACCGCAGGCGACTTCGTCCTGTTGCAGACCTATGCTTTTAGGCTCACGGTTCCGCTTAGCGCGCTGGGTTATATCCTCGCGCAGGCCGGTGTCGCGATCGCCAACATCCGCGACGTCCTGGCATTCACGAACGCCAATGAATTGCCGAGCCCCCAGCAGCCCGGTCCCACAGGTGCTGCGGATCTGACGGTCGAAGACGTCAGCTTCCGCTACGGCGACAACATGCCGGGTATTAGCGGCATTTCGCTTTTCATCCCGGCAGGCCGCTTCGTCGCGATCGTTGGCCCGAACGGCTCAGGCAAATCTACCCTTGCACAGATGCTGGCCGGCGTACTCACCCCTGCTTCTGGAAGAGTCGAGATTGCAGGGGTCGATATCGCGACGATCCCGTGGGAGGAGCGCCACCGTTATATTCTCTATGCACCGCAGTTCATCGGCCTGTTCAACCGATCATTGCGGGAGAACATCCTCTATCCCCCAGCGAACCAGTCGATCAGCGAGGTCGAGGAGCTGCTTCACGTTTGGCGTTTCTACGAGCCGGTGAGACCGATCGACTTCGAAATGGAACTTGGGGAACAAGGCGAGCGTCTGTCGGGAGGCCAGATCCAGAAGCTGGAGCTCGCGCGGCTGACGGGGGTGGAAGTGCCGGTCCTTATCCTTGATGAAAGCACGTCCGCGCTCGATCCGTCCAGTGAGGCGAGTGTGATTACGAGATTGCGGAGCCGGGCAAGGAGCGCGACGACGTTGATCATGATCACTCATCGCCTCGCCACAGCGAAGGCCGCCGATCAGGTTCTCTTCATGCGCGGCGGGCGGCTGGTCGGCAGCGGAACGCATATGGCATTGATGCAGCGATGCGCATCCTACCGGGCTCTCTGGCGCGCTGCGCAAGTATGAGCTTCGCCAGCCCGGTCCCGATCACATCTGGCATATTTTACAAATTGGCACATCTGTTTAACGCAAAGGAGTTCCCGATGGCGACGAGGCACGAGGATCATCTGTCCCAACGACATGAAGCGGTTGTGGCTGCCGCGAAGGCTGCAGGCTTGCTTTCGGGCACGAACAGCGCGGTCGGCGCCCGGGTCCCGCGCGAACTCATCGATCGTGCAAAGATGCGCGGCGGCATCGCCTGAACCACCGATCTCGTTGAATATGCGCTTGCCAAAGTGGCGCTGGAGGATGATTTCGCGGCCAGGCTTGTGAGCCGGAAGGGCTCGGTCCCGGCAGATATCGCGCTTGGGGTTTGACCGCAAAGCGTCGCTGCCCGGATCAAGCCACAGCGATCGGCAGCAAAGCTGGCGCGGCGGCGCGAAGAGGAATTGCCGCTTGTTCATAAAGCAGATGTCGTAGGCCGAGATATCGATGTGCTTCAGGGCAAGACGCCTGCGCAAGCCGATCGGTTGCTGGAAAACCGGATCGTCAATCACTCCTATGTAGCGCTGGGCGAAATGACCCATCTGATGGGCGCCCTCGATCCGGAGGACAAGCGCACGGCTTCGGTTCTCAAGACGCTGGGACGGACAATCGATGATATTCCCGAACATCGTCTGACCGTACCATCCTCGCGGGTGTTCGCCGAGCCCAGCATGTTGACAGGATTGGTGGTGCGCCTGTCCGGCCAGCCGCATTCGATCGCGCTGCTCAATGATGCTGTGCTGTTTCTTCAGGCTGCTGCGATGGGCTGTGACTTGCTAACCGGTAACCGGCGCGATTTCGATTTTATGGATCAACTCGTACCCGGAACGGGTGTCATCCTGTACTGATTAGCGGATGACCCACGATATTCATCCTGCTTCGTCGCGCAGAACCGAATACACGTCCTCACTGTACAGGCGGTTCTGGATATGCGGTCGAGAACCTCCTGCCGATCACCGGCTATCTCTGGTTCGACGCAATAGTCCCTGCTGGCGAACCAGCGAAACGGATAGCTTGCGGCAAGATCGAGATAATCGTCGGTTCGCCACAGGTATGCGCCATAGTGGACAGGGCCACGAACCCCGCACTATCTAACGCAAGACTGGGCAGCCCATCGGCGTTTTTCAAAAGATCGAGGTGCCAGCCCCGCCATTTGGGCCAGCCCTTGCGGCGGTTCCATCGCGACAGCGCATTCGCGGAGATGAGCGTCGGCACCTGCATGGCGCGGGCGCGGTTCAATATCGGCCCCTCGCGCAGGTGCGGCAGGCCCACCATGATCTCGATCGCCATGGGGCTCAGGCGACGTGCCAGCAGCACCAGCGCTCTGCGGCCTGCCGAGCACTGAGCAAGCCATGATGTGCGTCGCACCATCTGCCGAAAGATGGATTGAGAGCAAAAGCAGGGTTTCCGAGTTGGCCGATGACATCCTGGACGAAGACGTCGGCTGGATTCTTGCCAATCCCGGTGCGCGCGGCGGTGATGGTCACCTGAAGCCGCGCCGCCATCTTCTCGGCCTCCTCGATCGAAATATCCTCGACGGCGCATATGCCGCCGCCTGGTCCGCAGATGGCCAGCGTTATGACTGTCATCCCGGCCGGCGTCCGCTTGAGCGCGGTGATATGGACATGATGGGGCATGCCGGTCTCCAGCAACGTAAAGTCTCGGATAGTCAGAAAAGGCTCAGCTGTTGCGGCATGGCCGGCGGCGATGCCCGAGGCTCGCGCGACGGTGGAGCTGCACCGCTCATCGAAACTGGTGCGCGTGGCGCTTCGACAGCATGTACAAGCGTTTCACCGGTGGGCTCGTGGCGTCGTCGATGGGCGAGCCGGGCGTTCCATCCACCCAGAATATGGGCCGGGGTGTACCAATGCTCGCCTATTTCGCCCGACAGCGAGTTTCCGACCATGAGATGCGCCGGGACATGCAGCAGCGAGAGCTGGACATAGGCCATGTGGATCGCGCGCGGGTCGATATCGATCGCGGTGACATGCAGGTGATGCTGATAGTTTATGCCGATATCGCGTATGGCCTCTGCGAGCGCGATCACCATCGATCCTGCGCCACAGGCTGGCTCCATGGCGGTCAAGAAGCCATGGCCGCGAATGATGGCCTCGACGCTTTCAGGATCGCCAATGGTCACCTGGGCCATGAATCGACTGAGCGTATAGGGTGTGAAGAACTGGCCGCGCGCCTTGCTGTGAAGTTCGAGGTCGTGAAACAGGGCGCCCAGCACATCGCCCGGTCCGGCTTCGAGCGCATGCACGAGCTGTGCGAGAACTCTCGGGAATATGTCCACGATGTCCGGCTGGTAGCGTCCGACGATGTCGAGATACCGGACCTCGCGGGAGTCGCGTTTACGCAGGTCGACACTGTTGGCCATTGCGATCGCCATGGTCTCCATGCAATCGCCGAACACTGTATAGAGGTCGTGGCGCGGCTGGCAGCGCCGCAGGAGCGAGGCCATTGCCTTGAGATGCGGCTCATGCATGGGAGCCTCCGGATCGGTGTTGGATGCGCGGCGCCGCGTGCTCGACCGTCACGGCGGACCCTGCCACGGGTGGGTCCAGCGGACGAAAGTCGTACAGGAAACGCATGAACGAAGCCGTGTGCGGCCTGCTCAGGCGGCTTGCCATTCGTATAACAGGTGGTCATCGGGGCCATATTCCGAACCGATAGCGATCCTGACCAGGCGCCCGTCGCAGGCAAAGGCAGATGCACGTGGAAAGGACAGGTAGGAACGACCCTCGAGGATCAGGTCGCCGGACCGCACCTTGGTGATCTCGCGGGTCGTCCCGAGCAGGCGATGGCCGGCCGGGGCATCCACCAGTTTCAGTCGGTCGCCAGCCTTGACGCGCTTCTTGAAGGCTGCCAGCGACAGGACCGTGTCGACAGGGTTGCGGATACCTTGCCGCTTGGCGAGCGCCGCCCAATAGGCCTGGCCGATTCGGACTTCGCAATAGAAGCTGCACGACCAGAAATCCTGCAGCGGATTGGTGCGCGTGAAGCCGAACCTTTCCATCTGATCACGGACCTCGACGATGAAGGCGTTCTGCGCATCGCGGCCGGTGAGATCAGTCGGCGTATCGAGAACTTCCGCGATGACCTTGCGCCCGCCGGAAAACTTTTCCGTGCGGATAGCAAAGGTTGCTTGGACGAAATGCTGTGCCAGATGGTGCTCGATCCGTGCGGCGAGCGACGTCAGTGCTTCGCTGGCGCGATAGAGATCGCCCTCATAATGGAAGTTGCCGCGTTCGTCATGGTCGGTCTGGCTGTACAGGCGCACGGATGCGCCCGGCGCGGGGGCGTCGGTCATATGCTATATCCTCCAGGATGCGGGTTGTTAGGGAGAAACCGGGACTATCCGCTGGAACCTGTGTGCAAGGCTGGCGGACGGGGATCTGACCGGAAGCCTGCTATCGTGAATTGGGGAGAGCCTCGCCTCGGGCATCGACCCAGTCGAGATAGCCAAGACGGGTATCGTCATTGGCCACTTCGCCTTGCCAGTCGCGCACGGGGTGGGCTGGATCTTCGACCCAGGGATCGCGATGTGCGACCGGGCGGAGCGCCCTCGCCAGCGCTTCACTCGTCGCGTCATATTCGATCCTGTCGACAAAGACAGCGCACCATCCGCCGCCGATGCCGTCGCCGCGGGGGCGCGAACTGCTGTAGCTCCATTCAAAGCCGATCGGCGCTTCAGATAGCGTCTGCTGGCAGCAGCGCTGCACCAGGGCTGCAATCGCGTCCGGCTGAAAATCTGTAGCGCCGAAGATCGATACCAGACATGAATCCGCGCCGCTGATCTCGATGTCCGCGCCGAATATTGGGAAGTTTGGATCGTCGAACATCTCAAGCAGGCCGTTGAACGGATTGCCCAGATCAGTCGGCGGAAAGGCCGCGAGAAACTGCGCACTGGGTTCGCCTGGCGGCGCCTTGTGACCGAGGTCAGCGGCGTGTTGCCACGCCTCCTCGATAAGCGCGCTCTCCGCCGCGGTGCAGGTGAACGAGAAGGAACCCTGGACGTAATAGTCAGCCATGGAAGGCCTCCAATACTTCGCGATCGGCAGGATCGTCGTCGACGATCGTCAAAGGCGGCGGAGTGAAATTCGCACGGGCATATTCAGCCTCGATCGCTTCCATCGATCCGAGTTCGCGAATCCGTTCGATCGCGAAGATCAGCGTGTCTTCCTCGGTGGTGAGCAAGGTTTCAGGTTCGCCAGGCCCGAAGCAGATTTCCCGGTCTGACGGGAAGCTTCCACTGTAGCCCGCCCGCCAGCGAACATAGGATAGCCCAAGCGACCGGCAACATTGCTCGATCTCGTCGAAGCGCCCTTCGGCGACCTCATGATCCATCAGGCATAACGGACCGGTGGCCGGTAGGTCATAGGGATCGAATGGGGTGCGGTCCCAGTCGATCGCGGGATCATCGTCAGCGATCGCCGATATGAGTTCGGAGTATCGGCTGCGGGACAAGACCCCGCCGATCTGGATATGGGCGGACACGCGGTTGGCCATGAGCTGTCTTTCGCAAAATCGAGACCATTTATTCGATCTCGTCTCTGCCCTCCCCTCTCCCTTCTCCGCCGTTCGATTTTGAACGACGGCCCGAACAAACACATACATTGGCGGCTTGTAGTCATCGGCTGTTCGCGCTTAGATGTTCGGCAATGTTTTTGTGCCAGAGGCGTCCACCTCTTTCCTCCTCCATCTGGAGTTTTCCATGCCCGATGCCATCGAACCTGATTTCACCGCGATGACGGTCCAACTACTGAGCGCCTATTTCGCGAACAATCAGGTACCGGCCTCCGATATTCCTGGGATCATCGAAACTACCCGCACGGCGCTCGAGCGCAAGACCGCCGTAGCAACGCCCGCGGAACCGGATCATGTCCCGGCCGTATCAATCCGCAAGAGCCTTGCCTCGCACGACCACATCATCAGCTTGATCGACGGCAAGCCCTATAAGAGCCTGAAGCGCCATATCGGCCGCCATGGTCTCACCCCCGCCGAGTATCGGGAACGCTACAGTCTGGCGAAGGACTATCCGATGGTCGCGCCGGGCTATTCCGAGCAGCGCCGGGAAGTGGCGCATCGGCTTGGGCTCGGCCGCAAGAAGGTGGCAGCCAGTGACGTTACTGTTACCGCCGAGGCCGAGACGCCCGTTGCGGCCGCTCCGGCCAGCCGCGGTCGCAAGGCGACAGTAGCGGCAACGGACAGTCCGCCAGTCGAGGCAGCGAGCGAGAAGCCGGTCAAAGCCAAGCCTGGCCGCAAGCCGCGAGCCAAGTCCGGCGCAGAAAGTGCGACGGAAGCCCCTGCCCCGGCACCGGCTGTCAAAGCCGGCAGGGCCTCTAAAGCCGCGGGCGCCAAGCAGGACAGCAAAGCGAAAACCGGCAAACGAGTGACCAAAGCGAAGGCATCCGAACCCGCGGTGGAAACTGCACCCGAAGCTGAACCCGCAAGCGTTTGAAGCAACCGGCACGGGTGAGGTCGGGAAATTTGACCTCGCCCGTCCGATCAGTTGCTGAAAATGAGCGATGCGTAATCGCTGGCCCGTGCAGAATGTGGATGATGGTGACCCGTGCGCCATTTACACGGCAAAAAGATCAGATAGTTTCCGTGTGGCCGACGCCCCGTATTTGGCCTGAAGCCGGTCGAAGACCTGCTCGACCAACTTCGTGCGAACGGCTTGCATATCCGGGAGGGCGTGTGCAATGAACGCCTTCAGATTCGAAAACCGCGTTTCGCCCTGTCATTAATCCCTCAGCCGTCAACCCCTTCAAACGTCCGTAGCAATCTTCTTGAGGATGGCACGCGCATTGTTCGGCGGCAGAAACAGTCTTGTCTTGAACGCCAGAACTTCGCTGAACGCACCGCAGGATTTGAGCCAGTTGCGATGCTCGGGTGCATAGTCCCGGATTTCGAGACGCCGGCTGTTATTGACCGTCGCCATGATGAGCCTCGCTCCCTTGAGGCCCGGGATTGGAACACCGCCGGTAGCCTCCGCGCCGCGCAGCAATTCGTCGGGCGAAAGGCTTGTTGTGTTAGCGACCAATCCGAACTCCGACTGGAGCCGTCCGAGCGCGCGCGGGTGGATGATACGACCGAGGATGGTCGTATCGGCGCCATCGTCGATCCGCCAGACGCGGACATCGTCGCCGGGCAGCTTATTCCAGACCGGCAGGAGAAGGCCGGTTGCGACATGGACCGTTTCGGTATCGACCTTCGTCAACGCATCCAGACATTCGGCCTCCCATAGTTCGTGAAATCTATCCTGCTCAATCTGTTTCCAGTGACTGAGCGCCAGTTCAGCCGCACTGATCCGCGAGGATCCGGTCGGGCGTTCAAGCGAGAGCATAGGGATTACACGGCCCTCCTCGTCGGTAATCGACCAGGACGGCACGCTCAGCGCGACACGGCCCGATCGCCCATTGTGCAGAAAGCCAATGCCGTCGGTGTTGCCCCAGATCCGTATCAGCCGATCCCAACTGGTGATGCGCGGCTTGAGGTGAAGTTCGAGGTGGAGCAGCCGCGTCTCCGCGCCGGTTCTCGGATCGACACGCAGGCACTGATCGGCCAGCGTCACGATCTTCTCGGCCCGGATCGTCTCAACGCCGACATCGAGTGTCCCAGCCTCGCGCGCCGCGTCGGCGCGGGCCTGGATAAGGCCCATATATTCCTCGAAGATCGCATTCTGCACGGCGATGCGCAGCGCCAGCAAACGGTTCAGCCAGCGCTGGATCGGCGGCAACCGTTCCAGCAGCACGGCATGATCGTCGATCAGCTTGAGGCCGGTCATGTCCTGGAAGGCGGCCAGCGTGACGCTTGCGAGCTTCCCGCCGTGCAGGAGACGATACCACTGGGCCAGCGCCTCGCGCGCAAGGTCGCTTTCGAGATTGTCGCTCGGATCGAACAGCCCCTGCCCGCCGGTTTGGCGCTGCCCGCGTGTCAGGGCGCCCAGACTGTCGAGCCGCCGCGCGATGGTGGAGATGGCCCGGCGTTCGCCCTTGCAGTCGGTCACTACCGGGCGAAACACTGGCGGCACGGTCTGGTTGGTACGGTGGCTGCGCCCGAGCCCCTGGATCGCGACATCGGCCCGCCACCCCGGCTCCAGCAGAAAATGGATGCGCCGCTTGTCCCCTGCTTTGGAAGCCCGATCGGCATGATATGAACGGCCCGTGCCGCCGGCGGAACTGAACACCAGGATCGGCTTCACGCCATCCATGAACAGGCTGGTCTCGACGAGATTGGCGCAGGCGCTGCGGCGTTCTATAGCCTGACCTCCGTCGGGTTTGACAACGAGGCGGCGAGAGCGGCCCGTGATCTCGGCGACGTGGTCAGTTCCAAAATAGGCGATCAGCGTGTCGAGCGCGGCAGGCACCGGAGGCAGGGCGCAGAGCTGCTCGACCAGTTCGTCTCGCGCTGCAATCGCCTCCTGGCTGAGCACCGGCTGGCCGTCGGCATCCAGCATCGGCTCGGACCGATCGGCGCCATCGGTGGTGCGAAATACATGCATCTGCTGGACCGGAAAGGCGTGACGGAGATACTCGATAAGGATCTCGAGCGGAGATACCTCCACAGAAAGGTTGGCACGCTCTTCGGGCGATAATGCGGCAAGGCGCCGCTCGAGGATGGCTTCCGCCGTCGTGACCAGCTGGATCACCGCAACATGGCCCTGCGCGATTTCTCGCTCGATTTCCGGCAGCAGGGTGGGCATTTTCATGGCCACCAAAAGGGCGAGCCAGAACCTTTGTTTTGAACTTTCAAACCGGCTCAGCGCCGCACCCTTGGCTCGCGAATTGAGTGTGGCCCCCGATAAGCGATCCACGATATTGGTTGCTTTGAGTACCGCCTCGAGGTGGCGGTGGACGATGCTCCAGGCATCGGCGAATATGTCGTAGATTGCTATCTGCTCGGGCGTGAGCTTGTGGACCAGCGGTGCATATTCGACGCCTGCGAAGCTCAGCGCGCGGGCGGTATAAAGCCCCATGGCTTTGAGGTCGCGCGCCACGATCTCCAGCGCCGCGACACCGCCTTCTTCCATGGAGGACAGGAAGATATCGCGATCGGCGAACGCGGTTCCCGGTCCCCACAGGCCGAGACGGGAAGCATAGCTCAGATTTTCCGGCTTGGTCGCGCCGGTGGCCGACACATAGAGCACGCAGGCACGTGGGAGGGCGTTCTGCAGGCGAACACCGGCAAGTCCCTGCTCGGAACCGCGGGCGGCGCCGAACTCCGTTTCGGTGCCGGCGGCATTGCCCATCTCATGGGCCTCGTCGAACACCAGCATGCCCTCAAAATCTTCGCCCGCCCAGGCGATGATCTGCTGAAGCCGTGACTGCCGGTCATAGCGCGCCGAGCGTAGCGCGGCGTAAGTGAGGAACAGGATTCCGCTGGCCATGGTGATCGGGCTTCCGTGCGGGAAACTGTCGATCGGCTGGATGTCGATGGGCAGGCCGCCCAGGGCGACATGGTCTCTGCGGGCGTCTTCCAAGAGAGCCGTCCCACGGCTGATCCAGATTGCCTTGCGATGTCCCTGGTTCCAGCGATCACGGATGCAGGCGGCGACCTCCCTGCCCTTGCCGACGCCGGTGCCGTCACCGATGAAGAAGCCGGTCCGATAGATGTGTCCCGCGCCATCCTCTTCGAGGCGGTCACCCGCAGCGTTGGGCAGGAATCGTCCGGGCAGGTCGCGCGAAAAGGCATCGCCCGCCAGAATGACGGTTTCAAGTTGGGCATCGGACAGGGCCGCCACCGCGCGCCGCTGGAGCATGGGGCGGTGGGTCGGTGCCGGAGGCGGGATCGAGGCCATGGCGATGGATTCGACCAGATCATCGGGATGCGGCGTTGCCCCCTCGATCACGATCCGCGCCAGGCGCCAGGGGGAATAGAGGCCGACCGGAGCGCCCGGCGGGAACGGCACCTTGAGAATATGGTAATCGAGCGGCTGTGCCACATCGCCATGTGCGGCGACGCGGGAGGGCGGCGCCAACTGGCGGGTCACGGTTCGCGCGAATATGGCGCTCGGTGATGGCCGGGACGAAGCCAGGGGCCGCGCCATCGCGACCGGCGTGGTCGGCGGTGGCGGTTCAGCCGGATCGAAGCGGCTTGGAATGGTCAGCACGATATCCAGCGCCGCATCGATCGTATCGGCAACATGCCGTTCGGTATCTCCTGTCCAGCCCATATCGAAGACAAACAGGCGCACATCGATGCTCGTCCCATGTTTGGCATAGGGATTGCCGCCTATGGTGATCTCGATGCGTGGAGGCGTGAGTTCGGACACCATCGTATAGCCGAGCGCCGCCGTTCCATCGGCTGCGAAACTCGGCGGCATGATCGCGACGCAGCGGCCACCGGGCGCAAGCCTGGCCAGCGCGGCGCGCAGGTGACGGGCCCCTGCATGGCGATCGACGCCGCGCCCCGCGCTTCGGCTGAAAGGCGGATTGATGAGAACCAGCGTCGGTCGCGGCATGGCTGACAGAAGATCGTCGATATGCTCCCCATCATGGCGTGTGACGGGCTGATCGAAAATGCGCGCGAGCAGATCGGCGCGCCTGGGATCGAACTCGTTGAGAAGCAACCGGGCGCCGATGCGCATTGCGTGGACGGCGAGCATCCCGGTCCCGGCGGACGGTTCGAGCACGATGTCTTCGGGCCGTGCCCGCGCGGCGAGGCTCGCCAACCAGGCAAGCGTTACCGGCGTGCTGAACTGCTGGAGATCGACCTGGCGTTCGGACCGGTAGGTCTGGGTCGGCAGGCCGCGCTCGAACGCGAGCAGCCTGGCGCAGACCTCCGGCGCCGACTTGCTTTGAAGCAGCGCGCACTCGGCGTCAGCAAGCAGCATGACCTGCGCGGCTTCCAGCGCGTCATAGGCGTCCCGCATCGACCAGGCCCCATCGGCATCGTCGGCGCCGAACGCTTCGATCATAAACTTTTTGATAGCCTGGCGGGTGATCGAACCACCACCGCGCAACCGCTGGGCGATCGATTTCGCCACGTCGTGCAACCGCGATGGCATGTCAGCTTGTGGCGAGGGGGCGAACTGGAACAGATTCATGGGGCACCTCGGTGAATTTTGGGAACTGCGTTCGTCCCTTCCCCCCTCTCCTCTTCCAGCATGGCGTGGGCATCCCGGAACAATCCGTTCGCTAGCCGGTGACGGCATCGCGCCCCGGCGCTAGAAGAAGCCATGGCTTCCTCGCTCGACTATCTCGATGAACTCGACCGCCTGCTGCTCGACCAGGGCGAGGATTGCATGCTGTTGACCCAATTGGATGGTTTCCTGACCGGAATCATCGTCAGTCCGGACCTGGTCACGCCTGGCCGGTGGCTGAAGCGTATCTGGGCCGGTGACGACGGCGAGGGTGTTCCCCGGTTCGATGACGTCGGCGGGATGCAGCACTTCATCGATCTGGTGATGCACCACTATCACGCGATCCTGACGTCGCTGGCGCAACTGGGCGACTATGAGCCGGTGCTGGAGATCGACACGCAGTCCGGCGAGACCCTGTGGGAAATGTGGGTCGAAGGTTTCGGGCAGGCGATGAACCTCAATCCGGGCGGTTGGCAGCGCATATTGGCGGATGATGATCCCGGATGCCGCGCGGCGATCGAAGGCCTGCGGATGCTGCGTGCTTTTGCCGACGGTTCGACGCAACTCACGCGCGTACAAGAGGATCGCTGGGACGCGGAAGCGCCCGACCTCATTCCGGCCTGGGTGGAAATGCTGCACCAATGGCGGCTGGAGAATGAGCCGAACCGGCCTTCAACGATCGGGCGCCAGAAGATTGGCCGTAATGATCCCTGCCCTTGCGGATCTGGACGCAAATACAAGAAATGCTGCGGCCTGAACTGAAAGGGACGCCGTGATCGGGGCCGAAACGAAAGCTCCGGCCCCGCGGGCGGTCAGGCCGCCTTTGCGAATCCGTCTTCGCCGTCGCCTCCGGAGTCGGCGGCCGTATAGGTCTGCTCCTGGGTTCCAGTCACATCCGGCAAGTCATGTTCGACATCGCGCGGCGCAGCATCCAAACGCATCGCATCGGGGAGCCATGCAAGCGCGCGTTGCTGGACTTCCGGTTCCATGATGACATGGCCGCCGAAGAGGCGTTCGGCAGATGCGGCGAGGTCATGCTTCTTCGACCCCGAATAGCGCAGGCGCAGTTCCTCGCCGCCTATTTCCTCGAACAGGGCCAGGATACCTGGCTTGGTCAACCTATCGAAGAAGGTGAGCGCGGTGGGACGCCACCAGGCGGCGACATCGATGCCGAGCTTGCGGCCCAGATGGTCGAGAAAGCCGGCTCCATCTCCGCCGCTCGGAACAGCGCGAAGCGTGCGGGCGATCACCCAGCCCAGCCAGGCGCCCCGTGCATCGTCGGGGAGCGCGCACAACGCATCATAGCGCTCCTCGATGGTGCGATCGCCGATCCAGCTGCGATCGAGCGACTCATCCAGCCTGGCCCACTCGACAGCAGCGGGCGTCTCCGGCTTGAAGTCGACGATGAGCGGCGACGGGATCAAGGCGTGCAGGTCACTCGGCATGCCGGAACTCACAATCCGGCACTGCTCATCGGCCATGATGAAGGTAGCGAGGTCGAGCGCGAAGGCCGGATCGCTCGCGACATGGAGCGCGAGCAACTGGGTCTTCATCATCGCCATCATATCGTAAAGGCGTTGGCTGATCATCGGTCGCGCATCATCGGTGACCGCGCCCTCCTGAGCCTGCGCTTGGGCGTCACCCTCGCCGCCGTCCGCCATATCCCCGCCCACCATTGCATCGACAGGCGCAACGTAAAGCTGGTGATGGATTTGCGGGCGGCCATCGGGTGCGAGTACGACAAAAGCGAGCGCAGACGCTTTCTGCTGGGGATCGTACCGCAGAGCACCGTCGACGATAGTCGTCAACTCGGCACGCAGTCGCTGCTCGTGCGCGCCATCGGGTTCTTGGCCCTCCTGCTCCGGATCGCCGTCGATTTCGGCGATCTGGGTTTCGATCTCCCGCTTGCGGGCTTCCTGCTCCGGCGTCAGCGGCTCTGGTGCGCCGGTCAGGGGCTGCAGGGCATAAGTCTCCATATAGGGAATGCGGGGACCAGCGACGACGCGTACCTCGCCCAGCCCTTCACGTGTCTGGATGGCCGCGGCTTCGGCGAGCAGTTTCCTCTCTGCCAGTTCGTCGAGGATATGGGTATCGACCCAGCGTTCATCGGCCGCGGTGGAGAAGAGGTCGGCATCCTCGACGCGGCCGCCCGCGGCGATATAGGCATCGCGCCCGATCAGCAGGGCCTTGGGGTCGTCCGCGCGATAGCTGTAATTTTTGAGCAGTCGCCGGATCTCGTTGATATTGTCGCGTGACCAGGTTCCTCGCACGGCCTCCCAGACCGCTGTCTGGCGACCTGTGTCAGCAGTCGTCGCATAGGCCTTGGCGATATCGAGCGTAATCTGTTCGGCTTCGAGTGCGGCGAAGATGGGATAGGCGAGATTGGCGAGCCGGAGCCGGCCCAGCACGAACCGCTCTTCGATACCGAAGCGCCTGGCGATATCGGCAGGGGTGCGGCCCTCGACTTCGATCAGGTCGCGAAACGCCATGCAATCTTCGGCGGGGGACATGGCCAGGCGGTCGTAGTTTTCGACAAGGCTGATTTCGCGACCATCTTTGGCGTTGGACAGGATGAGAACCGGGACCTGATGATCGGCTGGCAGCATTCCCTTCTCGATCAGCCGGTGGATGGCGTCGAGGCGGCGGCCGCCGGCTGTAACCCGATAATGGCCTTTCTTGCGCGCCACCGGTACTGCGACGAGATTCTGGATAAGGCCGTGACTGGCGATGCTGTTTTCCAGTTCGGCATCGGCGCGCGCATCGGTCCGCTTGCGGACATTGACCGGCGACTTGGAAAGATTGGCGGCCGGCACGAGGATGGGTGTTGTGGTCATTCGTCAGGCTCCACAGAAGCGGCCCGGGCATCGAACCGCGCGCCTTGCTCCTCCCCCTTCCCTTTGTGCGCCAAGAGCGCAGTTATTTGCTGAAAAGAAAGGAGAATATATGATAGCAAGCTGAAAACTGCCAACTGCCAACCAGCCCAGCGGGGGTGCGAGACCCTCGCCCGCCACGCGGTGCAGCGCGGGGTGAGAAGCAAACGGGTGAGGTAAGCCGGGTGCTTCCGGTGAGCCGTAAATCAGCAGAACCTGTTAAAGCCGGACGCACGGAAACTTCCGATTCCCGAGGCGGTCCGGCCAGCAAGACCGTTATGGAGAGGGCAACCGAACCGACATCTGACGCCCCGTCAGGGGGAGCTTCACCAACTCGGAAGTGGGTGAAGCGGTCGAAAGACCTGTGGAGCGCAGCCGTGCTGTGGAGTGATGCACGGCAGGGGCAACGGGGCGACCCGACGCCAGCCACCCGGAAAGCCTGCAAGGCCGGGTGGCCAGAATCCACACGGGGTATAGTCGGCTCCTACCACGGACAAGGGGCATTGGTGGAACTTGGGAACCTATCGGCGTCTCCACCTCGGTAAGGGTGGATGATCGAAGCGACCGATGATCGCGCACGATGGGGACGGAGCCCGCGTAGTAGTCCGAGGACGGGAAAGCCGTCCACATGGCGAAGGCGGGCAGTGGATACAAATTGCAAGCAGGAGAAAGACGTTCATGTCTGACGCGGTGAATACCGGGTTCATTCTCGACATGCAGCGCAAGCTGTATCGGTGGAGTTCCGCGACCCCATCCAAGGTGTTCGCGGATCTGTTCAATATTGTGTGCGACCGCAGAACGCTCGAAACCGCCTGGGAAAGGTTGGCCCGAAACAGGGGCAGCAAGACACCGGGCACGGATGGCGTGACGCGGGAAACGATCCAAGAGCGTCCCGAAGGGGTCGCGGGTTTTCTGGATGATATCCGACAAGACCTGCGCAGCGGAGAGTACCGGCCCCAATCCGTCCGGCAGAGGCTGATCCCGAAGCCGGGCAAGCCGGGCCAGTTCCGTCCCCTAGGGATTCCAACGCTCAAGGATCGACTGGTTCAAACGGCGCTCAAAATGGTGCTGGAGGCAATCTTCGAGGCGGACTTCTATCCGACCTCGTACGGCTTCCGGCCCGGTCGGAGCACCCATGATGCGCTGGAACGAATCCGGCATCGTCTGGACCCGACGCGTAGCGGGCCTACATTGACCCGCTATGTGATCGAAGGCGATATCAAGGGCTGCTTTGACGCCATCGATCATCATGTTCTGATGGAGCGGGTGCGTCGCCGCATCAAGGACCGTAAGGTCCTGCGGCTCGTTCTCGCCTTCCTGAAGGCCGACATCATGATCGAAGGCAACCGTCGGCATCCAGTGACAGGAACCCCGCAAGGGGGTGTCATCTCGCCGTTGCTGGCCAACATTTACCTCACGGCCATCGACGAGCGATACAAAAGGTGGGTCCCGGGACCACGGGAGCAGGCACAAACGGCGAGCTATCGCCACAAGGAAGATCGCAAGCGCGGTCGGCCGACCTTCTATGTGGTCCGCTACGCGGACGACTTCGTCGTCCTTGTACAAGGAACCCGCGAAGATGCTGAGCGGGAGCGCGATGCGCTGGCGCAGTTCCTTAAAACGGAACTGCGGATGGAACTATCGATGGAAAAGACCGCGATCACCGATGTCCACGAAAGCTTCGGCTTCCTCGGCTATCGGGTAACCGCGCGGGAACGGTCGTCCGCGAGCGGGCACCGATGCGGCAAGCTCTTCATACCGAAGGACAAGCTGCAATATCTGCGCGACAGGATCAAGGCCACGGTCAGGAAGACGCCAACAGGCAGAACCCTTTCCGATGTCATCGAGGACCTGAACCCGGTCATCATCGGATGGCGAAACTACTATCGCTACGCCGCAAGGGCGTCGGAGGAGTTCGCCACACTCGACTGGTGGCTAGACCGGCGCATCATGTACTGGGTGCGGAGAAAGCACGACAAAGCGTCGTGGGCGGATATCCGCCGTACCTACCCGCAGTACAAAAGTGGCGCGCGGACGCGATGGCAACAAGGCAACAAGCGCATTGCGCTGTTCGCCGAAGCCAAGCATCAGCGCTACCCTGACCGGGGCACACGCATACCGAACGGATGGAACAGCCCGGATGAGTGGTTCCTCAAGGGAGCCGACAAATTCTGGGAAGCAACCAACGCCCTTGCCACTCTGTAAGGGCACCACCCGTAGCCTACGGCTGCGCATGGAGAGCCGGATGCAGGGAAACTTGCACGTCCGGTTCGGCGAGAGGGATGAAGAAACCTGCCCCGGCAACGGGGCAAGGCGCTTCATCCCTACTCTACTCGTTGCCGTTTTCGCTCGTGACGACACGCAGCCTCAAAGCTATCAACCGTAGCTTCGTAATTTTAAGGAGGAAGTTTATGAACAATACCGAACTGGCCGAAACGCTTACGGCTGCGCACGGACTGACGAAGGCTGACGCGCGCAAGCTCGTCGATGCCGTCTTCGCAGAGATCGCCGATGCGGCGGCAAAGGGCGAAGAAATCTCGATCAACGGCTTCGGCAAGTTCAAGGTCAAGGACACGCCCGCGCGCGACGGACGCAATCCGGCGACGGGCGAAACCATCTCCATCAAGGCGTCGAAGAAGCTGACATTCACACCTGCCAAGGCGGTGAAGGATCGCTTGAACGGCTGAGCAGCCCGCCGCCCTGTCCCCTGCCGACAGGGCGGCTTCGCTATTTCGCGATTGTCAGGCTGCGCGTTCCTTCGCTTCCAGGACGTCTGCCCAGTCATTAAAGGGCGCCGGGGGCCAAGGGCTGATGATCTCAAGGCCGGGGCGTTCATAGGCGAGACGGGCGCGGCGATTGGCTTTCCATCCGGCCGCATCCCGGTCGAAAAGCAGAACGAGGCGTTTCAGCCCGCTGGGCAGCAGGATATGCGCCGCACGTTCGGCGCCGAGCGCCGCCCAGACAGGAATGCGGTGAAGGCGCATCGCGGCGAGCGCCGTTTCGACCCCTTCAGCGAGGCCAAGAACAGTGGTCGCGGCGGCAAGTTGCACGGCGCCGCGACCCGGCCGTCCAAGCATCAACCGCGGATCCGCCAGATCACCCGCTTTCAAGGCAGTCGTCGGATCGAGAAAGGTTCGGTGGACAGCGACGATCCGACGCCTTTCGCGGATCGACGCAATCATCGCCGGACGGAATGCCACTGCATGACCACGTCCCAGCGGCGTACGGGCATTGTAGCGCAGATCGTGCGAGGGCGGTGAGAGGAAACGGCTGGCAAGATAAGCTTGCGCGGGAGTGCCTGTGATGGATGCGGATGCCTCCCAAACTCGCAGACCAGGCCCGGGCCTGTCGATGTGCAATTTGCGCGGCGAAGCCGAGATCGGCCGCTCGGGAAGCGCAAGGTGGAGGCGCCGGATCGCCCGCAGGACGTCTATGGTATCGCAACCCGCAAAGCACTTGAACAGCAACGCCTCGTTGCCGACACGGATCGACAGGCTGGGATTATGGTCTTCATGAGCCGGGCACAGACACAGGCCCCGGTCCTTTCGCCATGTTCCTCCCAGTTGGCGGCACAGGTTTGCGCCCTGGAACTCCAGTTGGAGAGCTTCCATCGTCGCACTCTCTAACGCTGAGCCATCTTTCATGTCTCATCGAGAGCCCGCGACAGTGCCAGAAGCGCCGCCGCCAACTCGCTCTGGACCTCAGCGACATCGAGGTCGAGTCTGGCGGCTATCGCCGGATAGGTGAAGCCCTCCACGCAGTGGGCGAGATAGATGACGCGCCTTTGTTGCGGCAACTCCGCAAGGGCGCTGCGTAACTTCGCCTCTTGCTTCGCATCGCCGGAGTCCAAGGCGTGCTGCTCGACCCAAATCCATCCTCTGACCCACACGCCCTGAGGAGTCTCCTCAACACGGGTTTCGTCGGCGTCAATGCGCAGCACGGGCGCACCTTCCAGCCTGGCTCTGGCGACTGCAACTGCTGGATGGCTGGCATCGCCCGGCCGACCGGCAACGGCAGCAAGGCGACGAAGAAACGGCGCGGCTTTGCCGCGAGACCAGGACCAAGCCCCGCCGAACAGATAGGCTCCAAGATCTTGAAGTAGTGAAACTATCTTAGAATTGTGCATGGTGGTTCATTCCTGCCGGATACTCCCTGTCCCGTCCCACCCCTCTCCTTTCCCAAGCCATGTGATCCGAGCATCGTGCTCTTCGTGATCGTCGCATCTTAAGGGGATTCTCGAGCGCTCGCGTTCGTCACCCATTTGCGGCTCAGGCGATGGACCCGATATCCATCCGTTGGACGCCGCAAGGACCGTCGGAGCCATTGCTCGATTGCTTGTGAAATATCCTGTCAAACGGGACGCAGCGCGCCTATGTTTTAGAAAGGTTTTTACTTGAAACAGAATGGAGGCGCTCGGAGGCT
>DASVND010000004.1:0-3380 GCA_036384035.1 Sphingobium sp.
GAAAGTTCGCATCGGCCAGACCAATCGCCGCCGAGCCGGCGACAATCGCCAGCCACACCCGCTCCCGCGAGAGGGACTCAAGATGAGCGGCCAACCGGCCGACAGGCAAATGGCTGTTCACAACACGAAACTACCCCGACCCTACAAACGACCCTCATACTTACGGATAGTGAATTGATGCTTAAAGTCCGTCGCCTTATAACCATCTGGCAGGCGATTTATGAAGGGTGAAACGAACCCACCCCGGAGAGCTACGCAAGATAGTTGCAGCAAATATCCGTCGCTTCCGAAAGGAGCGCGGGCTCAGCCAGCAGGATTTCGCTTACGACATTGAAATGGACAGAACCTATTTTGGCGGAATTGAGCGGGGAGAGCGCAACGTCTCAATAGATAATATCGAGAGAATAGCTAACGGACTGCAAATATGCCCGTCAGTTCTATTGATGAAGCCTGAGCTTGAAGTCTAGGACGGTTCAGGTTCGAGGATGGCCGCAAGCACGGCCATCCGCTCGCTTGCCGGTAGCTCCCGATACATACGTTGCCACCGGGCCGCCTTGCGCTTGATGCGCTGGCGATCGGTAAAGTCCACGCCGGCATGGTCCGCCCAATGCGCGGCGTTCGCGGCATAGTTCATCCAGAGATATTCGGTGCGAGGACCGCCGCGCGTCTTCACCTGATAGCTCAGCGACCGCCATTCCGGCGCGAGCAGCAGGCCGGCGTAGAGGTCCGAGTGATAGCCGGAGATCATCACCGAGGCCGGCAGGGTCCGGAGCAGCGCGATCAGCGCCTCGTGATCGGCGTCGGTATAATCGAAGCGGTAGCGTTGTCCTTTCTTCGCCCGCGTCGAGAGCACATAGGGCGGATCGGCATAGATCAGCACGCGACCGGCCGAGGCGAAATCGAACGTCCGCAGGAAGGTCAGGCAATCGACGTTGTAGGTTTCCACGTCCGGAATCGCGCCGAAGCTGGCGAAGGTTTCCGGGTCAATTTCCAGCCCGATCGAGCGCAGCGCCGGAGGCTTCCGAAGCATGACGATGCCCGAGCCCAAGTGTGTTTCGATGTAGGTATCATGGGGCGGCATGTTCGCGATGACCGCCTGATAGGCCCCGTTGACCGCCTTTGAACCGAGATAACCCAAGTCGATATCCACCCTAAAAATAGGCCGGGGGGAGAAGTCTCTCCCTACGATCGAGCCGCCGATCGGCGTCTCGCTCTACCCTCTCAGCAAGGGGCCAGCCCCTCGCAACGCTCCCCGTTTGGACGCCATGGAAAGGCCGGCGACCGACAACCAGGTCAAACCGTGCCACGTCCGGAAAATTGCTTCAGCATAGATGCCGGCGTCTATGTCGGCCGACCTGGCTACATAGACACTCGCGACTATGGGGCGTCAGATCCGACATAGACATTCGCGACTATGCCCCGGCCGCCGGCTTTGGCGGCTGTGCCGGCAAAACCGCATCGATCGCCATTTGCAGATGGCATCCCGCCGTCCGTTCGTTCACCGCATCGAGAAGGTCTAGCGCCTGTCTCATCAGCGCGATCGCCATGGCTTTCGTAACGGTCGGGTCTTTTTGATAGATATCCATCACGCCGCAGCCGATTCCGGCCGCCACTTATCGACAAGATCGGCCATGGCGTCGCGATAGCCCCATGCGTCAGGGTAGATCGCGGTTGGATACGCCGCGAGGTAGGCGAAGATCGTCGCCATATCGGCCGAGAGCGAGGCATCGACCCCGAACAGATCGGCGATCGGAAAATGCCCCCAATCGTCGCCATTCCACCATGCCAGCAGGAAATTAGCGCAGCGCCGGGATTGTCCCGTGTCCGATCGCGCTACATCGACCAAGCGGCCGATCGCCGCGCCCACACCATCGTCAGTCATGATTTCCGCTCCCGAGGTTTGAGGTTCGAGCATCAGATCGCCCCCGACTTTTGCCGGACTTCCGCAAGGTCTTTCAGGTCGCGCTTGCGGAGCTTCGACCGGAGGGGATGCGCGTCGTTGTCCAACACTTCATCGACGAGCGAGGCCGGCGACGCCTCGCCCAGCGTCCGCGCGAGGCGGACGTTCATATCCAGATCGCCGATCGTCCGAGCCTTCGCGGCCACGTCAGCATCGAGCGTAAGACGGATACGTTTGATCGACGCGGCCAGATCGCGGATCACGCCGGCCCCTTCCGGATCGCCTTCGTTTGCGCGTTCACGGGCATGATACAGGGCGAGGCGGTAAGCCTCATCCCGCACGTCAGAGGGGCGCTTGGATTGCCGCATCAGATCGACCGCCCCCGCCCTTTGGAGGGGAGATCGGGGCCACGGTTCGCAAGCGTTGCCTGCCCCATGGCGTATGTGATCTTGGCGGCTTCGCCGATCGCCGGCAGTTGCCGGAACCGCGCGGGATCGTGGCGAGCTACGCCGTTCCCTTGCGCCTGATAGACGCCCTTGGCGCTGACATGGAGGATCGAGCCATCATAGGCCGCGCCATCGACCGGCTTTGCCGGGGTGGCGGTATCGAGGCGGAAGACGCCACGGGGGAGCATCCCTTGCGGGTCCGTCTTCTGGACAACCCATTCGCCATCATGCCGGCTTTCATGGAGCCGGCTTCCGTTCAACACTACGACCCGTTCAGCCCCGTTGGGGATCGAGTCCCGGCCAGCAGGCACCGCAGCGGCCAGACCCGCCAGCGTGCTACCCCGGCCCAAGCTCAGGAGATTTTGGTGGCGACCTCGGCTCGCAGGGTCGGGCTCCGGTTGAGGTTCCGAACCGCCCGCAGCATCCCGTCCTCGAACTTTGAAATGCTCGGGGTATGGCGGTTGCCCTTGGAACTGGCGCTCGCAGTCGGCGCTGACGAGGCCGGCAGCGCGTCGGCGCTCGAACTCCGTGTTGAGTCTGTCTCGAACCGATCCATGGCTTAACTCCTCATTCCAGACCTTGATTCCCGCCGGTCCTTCATATCGGGCCGGGTTGTCACGATCGCGAACGTCATAGACGCCGATCGTCACCTTATCACCAAATTGCTCTAAAAGCACTTCCAGACCGCGAGGGGTTCCCTCTTGTATCTGTGTCATCACGCCGATGCCGGCACCGCGCCCGTAATCCTCGAAACGCTTGAACGAGAACTCTACGGCTTGTTCGGCCCGAGGCAGCACGGCCGCGATCGAGACGCGGCACCCAGCATCAAGCGCCTGCCCCACCTTTTCGACGCTGGATTCAGCGTTGACGAGCTGGCCCTCGAATATGACCCGCACGTCATCCGACAGGCCGCCGGCCGCCATCGCGGTTGCTTGCACCGTGGAGGTTTTGCCAGCGCCGGGCATCCCCGTGACGAACAGCGCGAGGTTCCGGTTAGGATCGCTATCGTCCGCGATCACGCGGCGATATTGCTC
>DASVND010000005.1:0-4346 GCA_036384035.1 Sphingobium sp.
CCCAGCGATCACCTTGTGGTCAACCGCATCGCCGACAAGGCGGGCAATAGCTGGCTCGGCCGGCTCGTTTTCGACGAGCATGTCGTCCAACTCTTCACCAAGCTCGGCATCGACCGTGCCGAGAACCTTCCGCCCGCAGACATCGTCAAGTCCGCCCAATCTGGCCGTAGCGTCGATATTGCCCGTCCGTTTCCCATGACGATCCGCCGCGCCATGGTGAACCGCAATCAGCGCATCGAGATGATCGGTGCGCCTTCGGATCAGCTCGCCTGGCTGAAATCCCTCGGGTGCTTCACCGAGGTCATCCAGTACCGGACACGGGTGTTCCTTCCCGTGAACGAGGCCGCGGACATCCTTGGGCGCATCCTTGCCGACCCTGTGTGAGCACGATTCGGCCTTGGTGAACCGGACTCAGGGCCGCTCCTGGGAAAGAGGGAAGGGGGAACGGGGTGGTGTCCGGGAATTGCCGGACGCCAAGAGGAGTGACCCCGGTGATCCAGACCATCAAGCTCGCCAAATTGCGGCTCTCGCCGATCAATGTCCGCACGGCGCCTGACGAACAGCTCCAGATCGAACCCATGGCCGCCAGTATCGAGGCCAAGGGCGTCCTTCAGAACCTGCTCGTCACGCCCGCCAAGAAGCCGCGAGGCACTTTCGAAGTATTCGATGGCGGCCGCCGTTGGCGCGCGCTGCGCCTGCTTGCTGAGCGCGGCACGATCTCGGAAACCGATTTCGATGTCCCCGTCATGGTCCTGACCGGCGACGATGCGGAACTGTCCGAGACGTCCACTGCCACCAATTTCCATCAGCTCAAGATGACGCCGGCCGAGGAATGCCGCGCATTTCAGCATTTCATCGGTTCGACCGGCGATCTCGATGCGGTCGCCAAGCGTTTCGGCGTGACACGCCGCTTCGTCGAAGGGCGGCTGCGCCTGGCCTCGCTGGCAGCGCCCATCTTCGATGCACTGAGCAAAAGCGAGATCACGCTCGACATCGCCAAGGCCTATGCGTCGACCGAAAGCCACGACAAGCAGCTTCTGGTCTGGAACAGCTACCAGAATGGCCACGTCACGGCCGACACCATCCGGCGCGTCATTGCCAATGAGACGCTGAAAGCCAGCGATCCGATCGCGATTCTGGTCGGCGAGGATCGGTATCGCGCGGCGGGTGGCAAGGTCGACGGCGATCTCTTCACCGACGGCAACGACCGCTGGAACAATCCGGAGATCGCGCACCGTCTCGCCGGTGACCTAATGGAGGCCGAAGCCAGACGCATCGGTGAGGAGACGGGTCTCGCCTGGATCAGGCCGATCGCCAGCAATTACGCCCACAACGCCGCACACGGCCTCTATCGCGCCATCCTGCAGCCGCCCGCGCTCACCCAGGAGCAATCTGCCCGCCTTGGCGAGATCGAGGCTCGACGCGCCGAACTCGAGACCGCGATGCAGGACGAATCCATCTCGCCGGATGCCTACAAGGCGCTGGACCAGGAGGATGACCGGCTGATCGCCGAGGCGGAGGCGATCGAGCATCGCGCGCCCGTGCTCCCGGACGAATTGCGGCCCCATGTAGGTGCGTTTCTGCTTCTGACCCCCCAGGGCGAGATGCGTCTCGACAGCCAATTTTACAGCGAGCAGGAGCTCATCGTCGAAGAACCCGATGCCGTTGACGATGGAGGGGACGACGATCTCGGCGAACCCGACGAGGGCAGAGCGGGCAGGTTTCGCGTCGGCGTGAAGGAAGCGCCCGAGCCGGCTCGCGGACCCGAGGCCGTGGCGCCCGGCGGCAAGCCGCTCAGCAATCGGCTCTACGACGAGCTTGCGATACAACGCCGCGATATCCTCGCGTCCTGTCTGCTCGCACAGCCGGCGCTCGCGCTCGATTACGCCCTGTTCGTCATGATCGATGCGCGCGTCTTCGGCGGCGGCGGGTCGGCTGACGAGATCGTCCAATATGGCACCACGATCTGCGCCGATGCTCCGCAGGACCCCGTCACGACAGACCTGCCCGGCTCTCGGGCCCGTGCATATCTTGCCGAAGCGCATGATGGGCTTGATGCCGGGTGGTGCGATCATGACCACGAAATCGATCGGTTCGAGGGGTTTCGCGCGCTCGATGACGACAGCAAGGCGCAATGGCTGGCCTATATCGTCGCCATGTCGATCGAGGCGAAGCCACGCGGCGCCAGCGGCCAGGTCGCGATCCACAATCGCTTGGCCTCGATCCTTGAGATCGACGTGGCGAGCTGGTGGCGTCCGACCGCGGAGAACTTCTTCGATCGGGTCAACAAGGGCAGCATCCTGAGCCTGCTTCATGACGTCGGCGGCGGCGCGCTGACGGCTCGGCACGCCACTCTCAAGAAGGCGGAGATCTCGGAGAGCTGTGAAAAGCTCTTCGCCGGGGCGGCCATCGTCGAGCCCGAGACGAAGGAGGCCGTGCTCGCTTGGGTCCCGGACGCGATGCGCTTTGGCGCCGGGGAGCCGTGCCCGGCAGATCGTCTCGGTGGCGAGCCGGGTCGCTCGACAATGCCGATCGACGGTTCGGCGGAGGGCGCCTTGGTCGCCGACGATGCGGTGATCGAGCCGGTCGAAGCCTGATCCGGCGGGGCAGGGGGGCGGTTGGCGTCACTGGCGCGATCGTCCCCTCCCGCACGCTCGTCTCTTCCGAACCCCATCTTCGTCCCGCCGGAGCATCAGCCATGCCTGCGAAACCCCGTCCGAGCCGCGATGTCGCGGCCGAAATCACCAATCTCATCATCCGCAAGCTGGAAGAGGGCGTCCCGCCATGGACCCGGCCCTGGCGGATCGCCGGCGCCGGTGGCCGTCCGCTGCGGTACTGCGGAACGCCATATACCGGGATCAACACGGTCTATCTTTGGGCGATCGCAGACGCGAACGGCTATCGCTCGCGCTTCTGGATGACCTATCGCCAGGCCGAAGCGCTCGGGGGCCATGTTCGTCGGGGAGAGCACGGCTCGCTCTCGGTCTATTATTCGAGCTTCAAGAAGACCGAAGCCGACCCGGTGACCGGTGCCGAGAGCGAGCGCAGCATCCGCTTCCTTCGGCACTATCTCGTGTTCAACGCCGATCAGATAGACGGGCTACCCGCCTATTTCTATCCGGACGATGACGCCCAGGCACCGATCGATCCATCCGCGCGGCAAGTCGCCATCGACGAGTTCTTCGATCACGTGCCGGCCGAAGTTCGGCATGGCGGGGATCGGGCCTTCTTCCATCCGACATTTGATTTCATCCAAATGCCGCACCGGCGGTCGTTCAAGACGATGGATCAGTACGCTTCGGTGCGTGCGCACGAGACCGTTCATTGGTCAGGCGGTAGCTCTCGGCTTGCCCGGACCTTCGGCAAGCGTTTCGGTGACAAGGCCTATAGTTTCGAGGAGCTCGTGGCCGAGATCGGCAGCGGCCTGATTTGCGCGCATTTGGGCCTCCCGAACGAATTGCATGACAACCATGCGAGCTACGTCGCTCATTGGCTCGGCATTTTGCGGGCGGACAAGACCGCCATAATTCATGCTGCTTCCAAGGCTGAGCAGGCCTTCAACTACCTGCTCGCTTTTGGCGACAACAGCGAGACGGCCGTCCCGATCGAAGCCGCCACTCCAATTCCGCAGGCGGCATGATCTGCCGCTGATCCGATCTTTCCCCGATATCAAAGGAGATACCGATGGGCTGGCTCACCATGTCCCGTTACCACATGGGCGGTCACAAGACCGCCAAGGACCATCTGGACGCGCAGTTCACCTACAGCCGCGACGAAGACGGCACCATCAAGGGCCTGAAGGTGCTCGCCTCGTCCTGCCCCCTGAATCGCACCTATTACGCCGCCGCTCAGGTGATGGTCGACGGCGTCGGCCAGGAGATCTTTGCCATCGTCTGCAAGGTGATGTGGAATCCGAAAAGCAAGTCCGGCGAGCACTTCGGCTACAAGAGCATGGACGAATCCGTCGGACCCTATGAGGATAGATGCCCCAGCCACATCCTCGACCTTCTCACCGCGACGGATCGCGAGCACGCCCTGGACTGGCGCGCGCGGTGCCGCGCCAACCTTGCCCGCCGGGCGCGCAAGGTCGAGGACGGCGACCGGATCAGACTGACCCAGGCGCTGACCTTTTCCGATGGCCATGTGGGTGACGAATTCATCGTCGTGAAGCGCGGCCGCCGTTTGAGCTTCCGCGATCCCGAGAGCCGCTGCGGCTATGCGATCAGCCGGTTCATGGAGCGCGATTGGGCGATCGTCCCGGTGACCAAAGTCCACAAGACGATCTTTGCATGAATGCACCGATCAGTATCATCCCAGCAGCAGGGAGGAGCCATCATGTTTGCCGC
>DASVND010000006.1:0-1799 GCA_036384035.1 Sphingobium sp.
TGACGGCTCCGGCGCGACATAGCCGCCGGCGAGAGAAAGCGCCGTCGCCTTGGCGTCCGCGAGCAAATGATCACGGTTCATGGTGATTGCATCGGAGGGCCGAAGAAAACCCCGCGCCCGGGCATCGAAGGCACTGGTGGAAACTTTGGCCGCCGCGATCAGACTATAAGCCGCCAGCGCCGACGCAACTGGCCCGTGCGGTGCGTCGGACGCGGATGAGAGCCGGAACATCATCTCCTTGCAGCCGCCCCAGCCGGGGATCAGCCCGACGCTGGTCTCGACCAGGCCCATGCACAGTTCTGCATGGGCCTGAATGGCGTCACAATGCAGCAGCAGTTCGCAGCCACCGCCCAGCGCCACACCGGATGCCGCCGCCACGACCGGGAAAGGCGCAAATTTGATCGCCTGGAACGTACGCTGGCCATGATCGATAAAAGCGTCGATCGCTTCGCGACCACCTTTCTCGAACATCTCGACGAAAATCCGCAGGTCCGCCCCGGCGCTGAAATAGGGGGCGTCGCTGCCGATCACCAGCGCCCGAAAATCGGTGCCGCAGCGGCCCAGCGCCTGCCCGATCGCATCGAGGAGGTCAGGGGAGAAGGTATGCAACTTGGAACGGATTTCGACACAGGCAACGCCATCGCCCAGATCCCACAGGTTCGCGCTGTCCCAGGAAGCCACCGGCCTTGCCGCTAGAGCAAGGTCTGACAGGCGCAGTACACTCTCGCTGCGGGACAGCGGCATCACCACGCCATCGGGCCGAAGGCTAGTGCGTTCGCCGTCACGGACCGCGTAAAAGCCATCCTTTTCGGCGGCCATCGCCAGATAGGGCGGAACGTCAGCCCCGCGCGCTTCCAGCCGGGCCTTTAGCCAGCCAGCACCCAGACGGTCGATCAGCTCGAACGGTCCCTGCTGCCAGCCATAGCCCGAGCGCATGGCCTCATCCACGGCATCGGGCGTGTCGGCAATCTCCGGCACCAGAGACGCGGCATAGGCCAGCGTCTTTTCCATGACGACGGCGGCGTAGCGGCCGCCCAGACCCGGATGCTCCATCAGCGCGCGCGCGTCGCCTTTAGCCGCGACCAGGCTTTCCGACGCGACCGCCCGGTGCAGCCGGTAATCGCCGGTTGCCAAGTCGATCACCTCGCGGGTCTTGCGGTCGCGCGAAACGCGCGCGAATCCAGCGCCGCTTTTGCGGCCCATGCGGTTCTGCGCGATCATCTTCGCGATCAGCGCCGGCTCGGCAGGATAATCCTGGATTGGATCATCGGGCTCGGTTGCACCCTGCAAGCTGCGCAGCACCATCGGCAACAGGTCGATGCCGACAAGGTCGATCAGGCCAAATATGCCTGTCGCCGGGATACCGAAGGGCTTGCCGATGACGGCATCGGCTTCTTCGACATCGATGCCCAGCGCAATCGCTTCGTTGAGCGCCGCAGATAGCCAGTAGTTACCGATACGATTGCCGATGAAACCGGGCGTGTCCTTGCAGGTGACGACGGACTTGCCGAGCGATCGTTCCGCGAATGCGCGGATCGTCGCCGTCACCCCCGGCCTCGTCGCCTCGCCCGAAACCAGTTCCAAAAAGCGCATGATGCGGGGCGGATTGAAGAAGTGAGTGATCAGGAAGTCCGACGCGAACCGATCCGGCATGCCCTCCACCAAGTCCTTAAGCGGGATGGTCGATGTGTTGGAGGAGACGATCGAGCCGGCCTTCCGCACGCCGTCGACCCTGCGGTAAAGCGCCTGCTTGATCTCCAGATTCTCGGCAACCGCTTCGACGATCCAGTCGGCTTCGG
>DASVND010000007.1:0-98447 GCA_036384035.1 Sphingobium sp.
TTCTCGACAAGCTCGAAACGAACGGAGGGGGAGTATGGTGGTGGGGCCGACCCTAATCCTTCTTCATATCCTTGCCGGCCTGTTCCAGCGTCGAGCCGACATTCTTCTGGGCCTTGTCCGCTTCATGGCCGGCCTTGTTCGCTGCGTCCGATGCCGCGGCGCCGATGTCGTCGCCGGTCTTCTTGATGTCGTCGCCCGTTTCGTGCAGGCCCGACTGGATATGGTCGTCGGCATTGTTGATGCCGCGCGTGATATCGCTGCCGACCGCGTCGCCGGCATTTTCGACCTTGTCGGCCGCCTTTTCCGAACAGGCGGCAAGGCCAAGCGACAGGATCGCCGCTCCCGTGAGTAAAGATGTGCGCATGTCCGCTCCTTCCGGCTTGTTGAATGCTGGGCTATCAATCAATGGGCCGGCCGAAGGGTTCCTCTCGCGAAACGAATTGCTTCAGCCATTGACCCGGAGGGCGGCGACCATGGATCGGTCCTCGGGGGGGATAAGCCCTTCCAGAACCCGCCAGAATCCCGTGACGGACCCTTGCCCGGCCTGGGTATAGGCGATCGCCATTTTTTCGCGCAGCGCCCGGAACAGCTCGGATTCCAGGGTGACGCCGCTTTCCGTCAGGCGCAGCAGCTTCTGCCGCCGGTCGCGAACGCCCACCCGGGTCTCGATATAGCCACGCTCGATGAGGTCGTTGAGCACGCGCCCCAGCGATTGTTTCGTGACGGCCAGCAGGCGCAGCAGTTCGCTCACCGTCAGGTCGGGCTGGCGCGAGATGAAATAGAGCGCCCGGTGATGCGCCCGGCCAAGGCCCTGTGGCTCCAGCATTACGTCGATCGAGCGGATGAGGTTGCTGTATCCGAAATAGAGCAATTCCACGCCGCGACGGATTTCATCCTCGCGCAGGAAGAGGGGAGAGGCTGAGGAAATCTGGACAGTCATGTCGACCCATTCTGGCCGGGAACGTCCGGCCGGCCCTTCATACATATTCCGGCGCATGATGGTAACGCCGATGTGCATGGCGCATCCGGCCGATGTAGCGGCCTGACACAATCGCGCTACAAAGCCGTGGCCCGGCGAAATCCGCCGGATACATGCGCGACATACACGCCTCTCCCATCAGGACGAAAGAGGCTATCCCATGACCGAACACGAGACCCATGCACATGACCTGGGTTTGATCCACGACATGGAGCATATGGCGCGCAAGGATTTCGGGCGGCGGCAGACGCTGCGCCTGTTGCTCTCCGGCGCGTCGGTCGCGCTGGTCGCGGCCTGTGGCGGTAGCGATGCGTCGACAAGCGACAGCAGCACGGCGACCCCTACGCCGACGCCTACCCCCACGCCGACACCGACGCCCACCCCGACCCCCACATCGGGAAGCTGCATCGCCGACCCCACGGAGACCAACGGTCCCTATCCGGCCGACGGGTCGAACAGCGCCAACGGATCGGTGGTCAATGCGCTCATCCAGTCGGGCATCGCGCGGACCGACATCCGGTCGAGCTTCGGATCCTATAGCGGGACCGCCGACGGCATTTATACGACGCTGACGATCACGGTCGTCAACACGAACGGCAGTTGCGCGCCGCTGGCCGGCTATGCCGTCTATATCTGGCATTGCACGCGCTCCGGCCAATATTCGCTCTATGACCTGCCGCAGCAAAATTACCTGCGCGGCGTCGGCGTGACGGACGCCAACGGGCAGGTGACGTTCACCACCATCTTTCCGGGATGCTATAGCGGGCGTTACCCGCATATCCATTTCGAGGTGTATCAGAGCCTGGACAAGGCGACGACCTACGCCAATCGCTTGCTGGTGTCGCAATTTGCCATGCCGTCGGCCGCCTGCACTACCGTCTATGCGACCAGCGCCTATTCCAGCAGCAAGACGAACTTCGCCAGCACGACCACGGCGAACGACAATGTGTTCGGCGACAACAGCGCCGCGCAGATCGCGGCCATGACGCCGACGATGACCGGGGACATTACCAACGGCTTTGCCGGAACGGTCACCGTCGGCCTGGCGGTCTGACATGCACGGCGAAAGGCGCAGCGAGAAGGGGGAGGGGGTTTTGCACTCTTGTTCAACAGAGGATAAGCCTGTGTTCGCGGCCAGTTTCGGGAGCGCAGGTGCGGAGGCAGTGCAGGTGGACATGGCAACCCGCATCCTGGTCGTCGATGACGATCAGGCCATCCGGGAACTGATCTCCGAATTTCTGGAGAAGCACGGCTTCGTCGTGTCGACCGCGGCGGACGGCGCAGCGATGGATCGCCTGCTGACCTCGGAAAGTTTCGACCTGGCCGTGCTGGACGTGATGATGCCGGGCGAGGACGGCCTGTCCATATTGCGCCGGCTGCAGGGCAATCGCGCGATGCCGATCATCATGTTGTCGGCCGTGGGCAGCGATATCGACCGCATCATCGGGCTGGAGATGGGGGCGGAGGATTATCTGTCGAAGCCCTGCAACCCACGCGAGCTGCTGGCGAGAATCCGCACCGTACTGCGCCGCGTGAAGCAGTACGAGCCGCCGGTCGCCGCGTCGGACTTCCCCGGACAGCGGCTCTGCTTTGCCGGCTGGTCGGCGGACATGAGCACGCGGCTGCTGCTGGACCCGGACAATGTCGTTGTCACCCTGACCGATGGCGAGTTCCGCCTGCTGCGCGCCTTTGTCGAGCATCCCCGGCGGGTATTGAGCCGCGACCAGTTGCTCGATTATTCGACCGGGCGGGACGTCGAGAGCTATGACCGGGCGATCGACGTGCAGGTCAGCCGCCTGCGCCGCAAGCTGGAGCGGGGCAGGGGCATGGAGCTGATCCGTACCGTGCGCCACGAAGGTTATATGTTCACGGCCTCCGTCGAGGCACAGCGCGGGTGAGGCCGCGTTTCAACCCGCCGATCCTGGCGGGCATTGTCGGCCTGGTCGCCATATCGCTGGTCGCGGCATTGTGCGCGATGCTGCTGGTCACCTTTCGCGGACCGCCGCCGCACGCCCGCCCGCTGACGATGGACGAGGTTGCCGCAGCCATCCGCACCGGGCAGCAGGGCAATAGCGACTGGGGGCTGGAGCGAGGGACAGGCGCCAAGCCGCCGGCCGTGCCGGCGGAGATGCGCCCCGTTCCCTTCCTGGCGGAGGCGCTGGCTCTTCGGATGGGCGCGCCGGTGCAGGACGTCCGGCTCTATGGCGCGCGGCCCAAGATGCCCGGAATGGACGGCGGCATGCCCGGCGAGGGTGGTGGTGCGGGCGCGTTTCGCAATCCCTTCCCACTGCGCGGGTTTGAGGGCTTTCCGATGATGGCCCCCTGGCGGCGCGGCCCGATGCTGCATGAAGCCTTTCTGGTCGTGTGGCGCAGCGGAAACGGCTGGTCATGGATGACGGGCGAGCGGCACGAATCCTCTCGCTGGTACGCGATCACCCTGTCGCTCATGCTGCTGATCTTCACATTGCTGCTGGGGCCGGCCTATCTGGTGGCGCGGCGGATTACCGGGCCGATCCAGCGTCTGGCCGAACGCGTCACCGCTGGCGGCGCGGAGCGGACGGACCCGCTGCCGGTCGAAGGGCCGCCGGAAGTGCGCCGCCTGGGCGAAGCGTTCAACCGCATGCATGCGCTCCTGCTCGGCCATGTGGCGGAGCGCACGGCCATGCTGGTCGCCATCGCCCATGACCTGCGCACGCCGATGATGCGGCTGTCCTTCCGGCTGGAGGAGCTGCCCGAAGCAGAGCGGGCCAAGGCGCATGCCGACATCGAGGAGATGCGCGGCATGGTGACGACCCTGCTCGATTTTGTGCGCGGCGGTGATGAATCGCTGACGATGGTCCGCATGGACCTGTCTGCGCTGGTGGAATCGCTCGTCGACGACATGACGGACATGCATCATGACGTGATGCTGGGTGAGGCGGTGCGGACGATCATCCTGGGCGATGCCGCTGCCCTGCGGCGCTGCATCGGCAATGTCGTGGACAATGCCATTCGCTATGCGGGCGGCGCGAAGATCCTGCTGATGCAGCATAATGGTCAGGCCCTGCTGAAGGTGGAGGACAACGGCCCCGGCGTTCCGGCGGACCGGATGGAGCGCCTGTCCGAGCCCTTCTATCGCGGCGAGGAGTCGCGCAACCGGGCGACGGGCGGCGTCGGCCTGGGCCTGTCCATAGCGCGGTCGATCATGGAAAAGCATGGCGGGGCCATGCTCTTCGAGAACCGTAGCGAAGGCGGGCTACGCGTCACGCTGCGTTTTCCGGTGACGCGATAGGCGGGCGGGGGAGTGTCGCGGGCGCGGCCATGCCGATGCTGATTTGCCGGGTTCCATTTCATGGATGAGACGTTATAGGGCTTGGCTCCGGCGAAGCCGGTCCTGCTGGGGCGTCGCCAAGCGGTAAGGCAGCGGCTTTTGATGCCGCCATGCGCAGGTTCGAATCCTGCCGCCCCAGCCAGTATATTTGCCCATTCCATATTCGAAAGCCCGATCCGTTCGCCCATCCGTAGCCGCAAGGGTTTTCCTTCGGGCATGCAAGCGGGCCTCAGGCCCTCATCGATCGTTCGCCTTGAGCCACATGATGGCGGCCTGTTCGGACAGGAAGAGCTGATGGGTCGAGACATCGACGACCCGCCGCATCTGCATTTTTGTCAAACTGTTGTTCACCAGGAGTGCTGCGCGATCCCCCGCCTGAAAGGCGAGCCGCGTGCCAATCTCTATTCGTTCGCATGTCGCCTGGGATTGCGGCGGCGAATTGCACTTGTCGATCAAAACCCGGGCGATGCCGAACCGGGCGCGCATCGCCTCATTCGCGGCCTTGAGTTCGCGGAACTGCCGGTCGGAATATTCCGGTGAGAAATATCCATAGGCGGTGACCCGAATGATCCTCTCGCGGCGGTCAAAGCATATGCTCATCTCGCCGGCCTCGGGGCGCGAAGGATCAATCTGTCGAACACCGTTGGACACGTCGAAATCTGGAAGCATGTCAAGCATAGCGGCCCTTTCAGGAACCGTGAACCATGCCAAGGCTAATCATTGCCTAACGCAAGGGGATGCGACGTCCAGATTAGACCAAAGTCGACCCTGTTCACTATTTTTCGCGGCGGGCTGTCGCAACACTATGGCCGTCATCGCCGGAAAAGCGCTGGACATGCAGCCGGCCGAAACCGACCCGCCGGGTCATGCCACCGGATAAGGCGTGGATGCGCTGCGGTTCGGATCGACGCTGATCACGCGTCCGATTGGCGGAAAAGCCCTCTGCGCACACCGTGGGCGATCGCAGACTTTGCAACCGGCGCCGATGGGCGTCGCCCCTGCCGGGTCAGCCAGGGCAAGTCCCCGTGAATATATGAGCCGGCCAGCATGACGGATGTCGCACCCCAGACCGATCGCGAAGGTCTTTCCGGGCTCGCCATAAGCGGGGCTGGCGCCGCCTACGGTGCGCGCTACCCACAGATAGGTGCGACCATCAGGCATTTGCGCGATTTGCGTCAGCACTTGGCCCGGCTGGGCGAACGCCTGATAAACGTTCCAGAGCGGACACGAGCCCCCGACCCGGGAAAAATGAAAGTCCGTGGCCGACTGGCGTTTCGATATGTTGCCGGCGCGATCGACCCGCACAAAGAAGAACGGAATGCCGCGCGCCTCGGGACGTTGCAACGTCGATAGCCGATGGCAGACAGTCTCAAACCCTACACCGAACTGTCGCCCCAATCGCTCAATATCATAAGCCTGCGCCTCCGCTGACGCCAGGAACGCGCCATAGGGCAGGAGCAGTGCCCCCGCAAAATAGTTGGCGAGGCCAATGCGTGCGAGCGTGCGCGCCTCGTCTCCTGCAAGCGCCGCGTTGTCGGAGAGGCGCTCGATGGCATCGCCCTGTTCCAGGAAGGCGAGCTGAGTGGCCATCTGGAACGCCTGCTGACCCTGCTTCAGATGCGCCGACAATCGCAATATACGCTTGGCGGGATCGAAGCGGCGATGCGCGCCTTCCTCCTCGACAAACAGGGTCTGCACCCCATGTTGCGTGGACAGCCATTGTGTCAGCCCGGCATGAACGGACCGGGGGCTGAGACCTGCCCGATCGTACAATGCCTCGGCAGCCTCATCCAGCAGAGCGACGTGGTTGTGTCGCGCATAGAAGAAATCGCGGACCTGTTCGAACGGCATGCGCGCGGGACCGCCGGCGATCCAATCTTCTCCCAGTTGCGCCGCCATCGCCTCGCTTCGTTCGCTCGCTTCCCGGCCCCGGCGATGGAGCGCCAGGAGATGGCGCGCGATCGCCGGCATGCCCGACGCCAACTCGCGTATTTCGGCAAGCGACACGGGATCCTTGGTGCCGTCATCTGACAGAACTTCCCGTAATTCGGATATCAGCCGGGCCTCGTCATCATCGGAGAAGAGCTGGACATCGATCCCGAAGGCGGCGTTGATCTTGAGCAGCACCGGAACGGTCAGGGGGCGCTGGTTCTGCTCCAGCTGGTTCAGATAGCTCGACGATATACCCAGCGCCTGGGCGAGGTCGACTTGCTTGAGGTTCTGTTCCTCCCGCAGGCGCCGCAGCCTGACCCCGACAAATGTCTTGCGCATAATATTTATTCTTTCGCAATCTTTGCAAAATTGCAGGGAGACCCTCGCAATTCTTCGCTTTTTCAGTACTTTTGAGTCCAGCGCATTCTGCGAATAATGCGGGCATGTTGTCAAACACTCTTCCCGCCAGCTTGACCCTGCTTACGTTGATGGCCCAGGCCGCGGCCGAGCGTGCGACGCGGGCCTGCCAGGGATCTTTGATGCTGCAGAGCTGCAGCGACATCGCATTCCAGTCCGCCCCGGCGACGCGACAGATCGACTTCGAAGCCTGGCCGGTTCGCGGTGACGACGCCTTTGTCACCATTGCCGCCTTTGCGATGACACGGGATGCGAATGGCGTTCAGCGCATCGCGGCGCATGGCCGCTTCACTTTCACCACCATTGCCTGACCTACGAGAGGATTGCCATGAAGCTCCACGACGTTCGCACCTATAAATCGGCAGAGCCGCTGGCCCGGGAGGATCAACTGGCCTGGAAACTGGCGGCCGTCGCGACCGACCCAGTTGCCGTCGAGAATGAGGTGGTCGAGATGATCGGCAATCGGATCATTGACAACGCCTCCGTCGCCGCCGCGTCGATTGCCCGTGGGCCGATCCGCTCAGCGCGCGCCCAAGCACTGGGCCACCGTTCGGCGAGCGGCGCCCCGATATTCGGCCTTGCGCCCGATGTGAGGGTGAGCCCGGAATGGGCGGCCTGGGCGAACGGCGTTGCCGTGCGGGAACTGGACTTCCACGACACCTTCCTTGCCGCCGAATACAGCCATCCCGGCGACAATATTCCGCCGATCCTGGCCGTGGCACAGGCCAAGGGGCTGGACGGCACGGCGCTGGTGCGGGGGCTGGCCGCAGGATATGAAATCCAGGTCGATCTGGTGAAGGGCATCTGCCTGCATGAGCACAAGATCGATCATATCGCGCATCTGGGGCCGAGCGCCGCCGGCGGCATCGGCGCACTTCTGGGTCTGTCGACCGAGGTCACCTTCCAGGCGATCCAGCAGGCGCTCCACACCACGACCACCACACGCCAGTCGCGCAAGGGAGAGATTTCGACGTGGAAAGCCTACGCGCCTGCCTTTGCGGGCAAGATGGCGATCGAGGCCGTGGACCGGGCGATGCGCGGTGAAGGCGCGCCCTCTCCGGCCTATGAAGGCGAAGATGGTTTTATCGCCTGGCTGCTTTCGGGCCCTGATGCGCTCTACCGGGTGCCGCTCCCTGCGCCGGGCCAGCCCAAGCGGGCGATCCTCGACACCTACACCAAGGAATATTCGGCCGAGTATCAAAGCCAGGCGCTGATCGATCTTGCCAAGCGGATGGGACCGAAGGTCGGGGATATGGCCGAGGTGGAAAGCATTCTCATCCGGACCAGCCATCACACCCATTATGTGATCGGGACGGGCGCCAACGATCCGCAGAAGATGGATCCTTATGCCACCCGCGAGACGCTCGATCATTCCATCATGTATATCTTTGCCGTCGCGCTGGAAGATGGCGGCTGGCACCATGAGAAAAGCTATATGCCCGATCGCGCGCGCCGTCCTTCGACTGTTGCCCTCTGGCACAAGGTCACAACGGAAGAAGACCCTGCATGGACCGCCCGTTATCACGCCAGCGGCAAGAACAAAGCCTTCGGCGGCAAAGTGGTCATCAAACTGAAAAACGGGAAGTCGATCGTCGATGAACTCGGTGTGGCGGATGCCCATCCTGCAGGGGCGAGGCCGTTCGTCCGCGCCAACTACGTCGAGAAGTTCCGCACGCTGGCCGACGGAATCATCGACACGGCCGAACAGGACAGATTCCTGGGTTTGGTCGACAGATTGCCCAGTTTGACTGGACGCGAAGTCGAGCAACTCAATTTCATCGTCCCCGCCGACAGGCTGGGGCCTGACGCCCCCGCCGGCATCTTCTGATGAAAGGGAAAGCCATGAACGCGACGTTCAAACCCAAAAAATCGGTGGCGCTTTCGGGCATCACAGCCGGCAACACGGCCCTGTGCACGGTCGGCAAGACAGGAAACGACCTGCACTATCGGGGGTATGACATCCTGGATCTGGCGGAGACGAGCGAGTTCGAAGAAATCGCCCATCTTCTCGTCCATGGAGAATTGCCGACGCAGGCGCAACTTGCCTCCTACAAGGCAAAGCTGAAGGGGCTTCGTGGTCTGCCGCAATCCGTGAAGGAAGCGCTGGAGGCCATTCCGGCGGCCGCGCATCCGATGGATGTCATGCGCTCCGGTGTGTCGGCGCTCGGCTGCGTTCTCCCGGAAACGCATGACCACAACCTCCCCGATGCGCGCGACGTCGCCGATCGGCTGATGGCGTCGCTCGGGTCGGTCCTGCTCTACTGGTATCATTTCGCGCATCATGGCCGCAGGATCGAGGTGGAGACCGACGACGACAGTATCGGCGGGCATTTCCTGCATCTTCTGCATGGAAGGGTGCCATCGGAGAGTTTCGTGCGCGCAATGCACACCTCCCTGATCCTCTATGCCGAGCATGAGTTCAACGCCTCGACCTTCACTGCGCGCGTCATCGCCGGCACGGGATCGGACATGTATTCCGCGATAGCCGGCGCGATCGGCGCGTTGCGCGGACCCAAGCATGGCGGCGCCAACGAAGTCGCGTTCGAAATCCAGAAGCGCTACAGCACGCCCGACGATGCCGAGGCCGACATCCGGCGACGCGTCGACGCCAGGGAAGTTGTCATCGGGTTCGGGCATCCGGTCTATACCGTGTCGGATCCGCGCAATGTCGTCATCAAGCGCGTCGCCAAGTCTCTGGCCGAAGAGGCCGGTGCCAGGCGGCAATATGCGGTGGCGGAGCGTATCGAACAGGTCATGTGGGACGCCAAGACCATGTTCCCGAACCTCGACTGGTTCAGCGCCGTCTCCTATAATCTGATGGGGGTGCCGACCGCGATGTTCACGCCGTTGTTCGTGATCGCCCGGACATCAGGCTGGGCCGCGCATGTCATAGAGCAGCGCCAGGACAACAAGATCATCCGCCCATCGGCCCACTACACAGGCCCTGAGAATCTCGCTTTCGTGCCGCTCTCGGCACGGGGCGAGGCCGCAGCAGCCTGAGGAGAAGACTATTGCCCTATCTCATCGCCGACGGATTGCCGCAGGAAAGCGCTGGCCGGCGCTTTCGGACATTGCTTGATGCGCCCGGCATTCTACAGCTTCCCGGTGCGCATAATGGCCACGCCGCCCTTCAGGCCAAAGCTGCCGGGTTCGATGGCCTGTATCTGTCCGGAGCCGCGATGACCGCCAGCATGGGCCTGCCTGACCTTGGCATCATCACCGTGGACGAGGTCGGCTTCTTCATCCGTCAGATCGTCCGTTCTTCGGGCCTTCCCCTGCTGGTCGATGGCGACACCGGCTATGGCGAGGCGCTCAACGTCATGCACATGGTTCGCACGTTTGAAGAAGCCGGAGCAGGCGCCGTGCATCTGGAGGATCAGATCCTGCCGAAGAAATGCGGGCACCTGAACGGGAAAAAGCTGGCCAATGCGCATGACATGGCAGCCAAGGTCGCCGCGGCGAAAAAGGCGAGCCGTGATATCGTGATCGTCGCACGTACCGATGCCGCGGGTGTCGAAGGGTTCGACCAGGCCGTGGCACGCGCGAAACTGTATGTTGAAGCGGGAGCCGACGCGATCTTTCCCGAGGCCCTGGTTACCGAAGACATGTTCAGGGCCTTCGCGAAAGCAATGCCGGATGTGAAGCTGCTCGCCAATATGACCGAGTTCGGCAAAACGCCTTTCTTCACGGCACAGCAGTTCGAGGCAATGGGCTATCATATGGTGATCTGGCCCGTCTCTTCGCTCCGCGTCGCCAACAAGGCGCAGGCCAAGCTCTATGCCGCGATCAGGAGGGATGGCGGCACCCACAATATGATCGGCGACATGCAGACTCGCGCCGAACTCTACGACACCATCGGCCTGCACGCCTATGAAGCGCTCGATGCATCCATCGTCCAAACGATCGTTCCGGAGGCCATCATTGCGGGCTGATGGATGGCGGTTGGGGAATGGCTCTGCCCACTCCCGTCAATAACAATATAAAGATTTCTTTATATTGTTATTGACGGATGCGCCGTGCGGGTGTCTAGTGCCATGGTCGAGGTTCTCCCCATCAGGCATGATGGGGAGCTAAGACGGGAAGCCGGTGACGTTCATGACGAGCGGAATCCGGCGCTGCCCCCGCAACTGTAAGCGGCGAGCGGCGGTCCACATCGTGTCACTGATGTCCGCAAGGCATCGGGAAGGCCGGATCGCCGTGTTGACCCGTGAGCCAGGAGACCTGCCTCGTCGTGATAGGATTCTTCGGACGGGGTGGTTCCGGCGGATCGCGCAAAAGCGACGCTGTGCACCGTCTTGTCCGGTTTGCAGTCTTTGCGCGTTCCCCGCTCGCCCCTTCGCATCATGAGGCAAGCGGTCGATGTCATTTCCAAAATTGCCGCAAGCCATAGGGCCGCCTGGCTGATCCCAAGATCATGCCGAAGCCTTCGGCGCGACCGTTTCCGACCACGTCCCATGACATATGACGGCAGGCGCTCCGCTCTGCCGATGGAGATCTCCTATGCCTGTTATCGCCACCAATCTTGGCTTCCCCCGCATCGGCCCGCGCCGCGAACTCAAGTCCGCACTGGAAGCCCATTGGTCCGGGAAGGCCGATGCGGCCACGTTGCTAGACACTGCCAAGGGCCTTCGCGCAGCCGCGTGGGATCGGCAAAAGGCGCTGGGCCTCGACATCGTTCCCACGGGCGACTTCTCGCTCTACGATCAGGTTCTCGACACCAGCATCATGGTTGGGGCCATCCCCCAGATCTACGCATCCATCGGCGCTGCGGATTCGCTGGACACATATTTCGCGATGGCACGCGGGCATCAATCCGAGGATGCCAAGGAGAGTTGCGCGCACGGGCACGGTCAGGCGGCCGATGTGCCCGCGCAGGAAATGACGAAATGGTTCGACACCAACTATCACTATATGGTGCCCGAGGTCAGCGCCAAGCAGCACTTCATCCTCTCCTCCACCAAGGCGATCGACGAGTATAAGGAGGCCAAGGCGCTCGGCCACACCAGCCGGCCGGTCATTCTGGGCCCCGTGACCTGGCTGCTGCTGGCCAAATCGAAAGATGCCGCGTGCAACCCTCTCTCGCTGCTTCCGGCGCTGCTGCCGGTTTACGTCGAATTGCTCAAGCGTCTGGAGGCCGCCGGCGCAGATTGGGTTCAGATCGACGAGCCTGCCCTCGTTCTCGATCTGAAAGCCGACGCGCATGAGGCATTCCGGACCGCCTATGGAGAGTTCGCCAGCGCAATCCCCAAGCTGAAGATCCTGCTCGCAACCTATTTTGGTGCCTTGGCCGACAATCTCGACACCGTGGTCGGGCTACCGATTGCCGGCCTGCATATCGACCTGGTGCGGGCGCCCGAACAGCTGGAAGCCGTGGCGGAGAAAGCGCCGGCCGAGCTGTTGCTGTCGCTTGGCGTCGTTGACGGACGCAATATCTGGAAGTCCGATCTCACGGCGATCCTGGACAGGATCGAGCCCGTCGTGAAGCGTCGCGGCGATATCGCCCTGGCTCCGTCCTGCTCCCTGCTCCATACGCCAATCGACCTTGCGCTCGAAACGAAGCTCGATCCGCAGGTGAAGGACTGGCTGGCATTTGCCGTTCAGAAGATCGAGGAGTTGGCGTTGCTGGCCAAGGCGCTCAACCACGGGCGCCCTTCCATTGTCGCTGCCCTTGCCGACAATGCCCGGGCAGTGGCGGCGCGCAAGGCATCTCCGCTGGTCCGCGATCCTCAAGTCCGGTCGCGCATGGACGGCATCACCGTCAATTGGACACGGCGTGTCACGCCATTTGCCGAGCGGATCGTCCAGCAACAGGCGCTACTGCGTTTGCCTGCCCTGCCGACCACGACCATCGGTTCCTTCCCGCAAACGCCGGAAGTGCGAAAGGCGCGTGCCGCGCACGGAAGGGGCGAGCTGGATGACGTCACCTATACGCAATTCCTGCGTGAGGAGACTGCACGCGCCGTTCGCTGGCAGGAAGAGATAGACATTGATGTGCTCGTCCATGGCGAGTTCGAGCGCAACGATATGGTGCAGTATTTCGGTGAACAGCTTGCGGGTTTCGCTTTCACCAAAGCCGCCTGGGTGCAAAGCTATGGATCGCGCTGCGTACGACCGCCTATTATCTTTGGGGATGTGTCCCGGCCAAAGCCAATGACCGTGGAATGGTGGGCCTATGCACAGAGCCTGACGAGCCGGCCAATGAAGGGCATGCTGACGGGGCCGGTCACTATCCTGCAATGGTCTTTCGTGCGTGATGATCAGCCACGGTCACAGACCTGTCGCCAGATAGCGCTCGCCATCCGCGACGAGGTTGTCGATCTTGAGCGCGCAGGCGCGAAGATCATCCAGATCGATGAGGCGGCCTTGCGGGAAGGTCTGCCGTTGCTGCGCGCGGATTGGCCAACCTATCTTGACTGGGCCGTCGAGGCTTTCCGGATTTCGGCTTCGGGCGTTTTGCCGCACACGCAGATCCATACCCATATGTGCTATTCCGAATTCAACGACATCATCGCGGCGATCGGCGCGATGGACGCGGACGTGATTTCCATCGAGACGGCGCGATCGAAGATGGAGTTGCTCGAAGCGTTCGGGACGTATGCCTATCCCAATGACATTGGGCCGGGCGTCTATGACATTCACTCACCCCGTCTTCCCTCAACCACAGAGATGGAACAATTGCTCATCGCAGCGGGTGCGCGGCTTCCCTCGGGCCAGCTTTGGGTCAATCCGGATTGTGGCCTCAAAACGCGCAAGTGGGAGGATGTGAAGCCGGCTTTGCAGAATATGGTAAGCGCCGCCAAAGCTGTGCGGGCAGTATTGGGATGATGTCTTTGGCGGGCACGGCCTATCCGTGCCCGCCTCTTCGAAGCGGAACGAACGGCAGTTTCACCCATCATCTTCGATCAGGCTGGTGGCGGACTCGGCTTTCCCGGCAGAAGACCTTCCTCGCGATAGCTGTCGATCAAGCTGTCGAAGAGGCTGATATCCCGGCGGCTCCGCGCCAGGAGCTGAGCGCCGGCGACTGCGGCGAATATGGCCCGGGCGCGTGCCTCGCTTGCCTCTGCCTCGACCACGCCGGCGCTGGCGAGGACTCTGGCAAGCCAGGCCACGTTGACGTCCGTGAAGGTTTGCACTTCCGTTCTCACCGATTCAGGCAAGTCGTCATATTCCGCAGCCATGAAACTGCACAAGCAGATGCGATTGTCGTTTTCCAGTGATCGCCGGAAGATTGTCGGGTAGCGGTATAAGCTGACCAGCGGATCTGCAGCTTTCGCGGCCGTGGCCTCCAGTTCAGCCGACATATCTTCCCAATAGCGTTTCGCAACGGCGGCGCCGAGGTCGGCCTTGCTCGGAAAATGATAGTGAATGCTCGCGGCCTTGATCCCGACGGCGCTCGCCAAGTCGCGGAAATTGAGACCGCCATATCCACGCGCTTGCGCCGCTTTCCTCGCGGCCGACAGGATCGCCTCCCTAGCACTTGAACCCATATCGCACACCTTTTGCCTATCAAGTGGCAGATAGGGGATTGCACGGCGGATTGAAACCTGTATTTGTTCACCTACCAAGTGACAGGTAGATGGGGCTGAAATGATGATGAAAATCTATGACTGGCATACGGGTCCCTATCCGGCCCGCGTTCGCATCGCCCTGGGGGAGCTGGGAATGGGATCGGAAATTCAGTTCGTTTCGGTCGACCTGCGGAAAGGCGCACACAAGGCCCCCGAATTTCTCGCCAAAAATTATTCGGGCACGCTTCCTGTCCTTGAACTCCAGGACGGAACGCTGATCGCCGAATGCACTGCGATCACCCAATATCTCGACGCCTTGCACGGTGACCGGCTTTTGACCGGCACCACGCCACGCGAGCAGGGGGTGATCCACATGATGAACAAGCGCGCCGAGATCGAGCTGCTCGACGCCATCAGCGTCTATTTCCATCATGCAACGCGGGGCCTTGGACCGGAGGTCGAAATCTATCAGAACGCTGAGTGGGGCGAGCGCCAGCGCGGCAAGGCGGTGCGCGGCATGCACTACTTCAACAGCGTTCTCCAGCGGCAGTCTTTCGTAGCAGGCGATGTGTTTTCAATGGCCGATATCACAGTCATTGGCGGCCTGATCTTCGCAGAGCTGGTCGACTTGGCTATCCCTGCCCAATGTGCAGCGCTTCGTGCCTGGTATGCGAGAATGCAGGAGCGTCCCAGCGTACGAAATCGGGTTACGATGTCCGATCCCGCCACCGTGGTCGCCCACTAAACATCGCTCAACGTCGCCCTTCGATATAGTCGTTGAGGACCTCGTGGAAGAAGCGGACGCGGGTTTCCTGTCCGGTGAGATAGGCGTCGGTATAGCCGCGCGAATGCATGCCGCGCTGCTGTCCTTCGGCCAGCATCATGTCCTGATAGACGATCTGCCCCTCTATCTCCGGCACGCCACGGCCATTGTCGAAGGCGCGGTGCTCCATCGCCGCCTCGCGCATCGGCTGCGGCCCGGCCATGATCGATTCCACCTCTGTCTGCCCGGCGACGGGGAAGGCCATGCACCACAGGTCGAACGTGCATTTGTTTGGGTCGGTAGGGTGCGGCTCGGTGCGGAAGAAGATGAGATTGTCGGGCAGGAAGGAGATGGTGACATTGGGGAACATCACCGTGTGCGGGCTGTCAGTGATCTCCTCGTCATTCATATGTTCATAATGGACATAGCCGCGCTCCCGCCACAGCCGCCGCTTCGCGTCCTTGAGGTCCAGCCAGCCCTGCATCGCCTTGGTCTCGTAATCGGGATAGCTGTCCGGATCGATGTCCCACTGGCGCAGGATATAGTCGAACGGGTGCGGCACGCCTTCGGGCAGGCGATCGGATAGCGAGGGGCGCATCGGCTGCACCGTGCGGCCATGGCCATTGGGATACATTTCATGCCGGGCGGTATCGACGTCCTGGTCGATCCACGGCGGCACCTGCGGATGGGCGGTGCGGGTGTGATAGCTTTCCGAGAAATTGTCGGTCGCAAACTTCCAGTTGGTCTCCAGATCGATCTTCATCCAGAAAACCCGGACTGCGGTATCCATCGGGTAGTTCTTGTAGATTTCCGGCATGGGCGAGAGGAAATCGAGCAGTTCCGGCGCGCTATCGTCCATCGTGTACCACACGAAGCCGCCCCAGATGGCGCAGCGCAGTTCCTTCAGCGTCAGCTTCCCGCACGGATTGCCCTGCGGGAAATCATGGGCGTCCTGGGCATAGGCGAGCACGCCGTCCTTGCCCCAGACCCAGCCATGATAGGGACATTGAAAGCTGTCCGCCGCCGCGTTGTCATTGACCAGGCGCATGCCGCGATGCTGGCAGCTATTGTAGAAAGCCTTGATCGACCCGTCCTCCTGGCGGACGCAGAAGACGCTCTCGTTCATGAAGTCGTGGACGATATAGTCGCCCGCCTCCTCAAGCTCCGCCGTCCGGCCCGCAACATGCCAGATACGGGTCCACATATGGTCCCATTCGGCCTGCATGAAGTCCTTCGACGTGTAGCGATCGCCCGTGATCGGATCGCCGCGCAGGTTCGCGACATCACGACCGTCTATCGTGAGCGGATGTTTCTCAGGATGTGTCATGTCTTACTCCCGCCCGGCTGCACATGCTGTACCTTGCCGTCATATTTTCCGTGCAAAGGGGAGTTGCCTGTGAAACAGCGCGGCCATCTACTGCTCTAAGCAATAGCTTTCTGTTCGGCTGAATCCGGGATCGGCGGCTCATAATGAAGCAGTTTGCTGTCACATGGGCGAAGAAAAGCGGGGTTATCCCGTCTTGCGAATGATGGCGTCCTCCTTCATTGGCTCCCTATGCCCGTTCCGTTTTTTCAGAAGGCCATGTCATGACGCGCACGACCCTCACCCGTTTCCTGATCGAACAGCAGCGCGAGGCGGGCGCGCTTGCCCCGGAATTGCGCCTGTTGATCGAAACCGTTGCGCGCGCCTGCAAGACGATCAGCCATGCGGTGAGCAAGGGCGCGCTCGGCGAAGTGCTGGGCAGTCTGGATAGCGAGAATGTGCAGGGCGAGGTCCAGAAGAAGCTCGACGTGATCGCCAACGAGATGCTGCTGGATGCGAATGAATGGGGCGGGCATCTGGCCGCGATGGCGTCCGAAGAGATGGAGACGCTCCATCGCATTCCCAATCGCTATCCCAAGGGCGAATATCTGCTGCTGTTCGACCCCATCGACGGGTCCAGCAATATTGATGTCGACTTGTCGGTAGGGACGATATTCTCGGTGCTCCGGGCGCCAGAGGCGTGCGCCGGGCGTGAAGTGATGGAGGAGGATTTTCTCCAGCATGGCCGCGCCCAAGTGGCGGCGGGTTACGCCATCTATGGTCCCCAAACCCTATTGGTGTTGACGGTTGGCACGGGTGTCTTCGAGTTCACGCTCGACCGGGAAGTCGGAAGCTGGCTGATGACGGACGCGAATATGCAGATGCCCCAGGGCAAATGCGAATTCGCGATCAACATGTCCAATCGCCGCCAATGGTCGCCGGCCGTCGCACGCTATATCGACGAACGTGTGCTCGGCGCCCAAGGGCCCTGTGGCAAAGATTATAATATGCGGTGGACGGCATCCATGGTGGCCGATGTCCATCGCATCCTAAAGCGCGGTGGTATCTTCATGTATCCCGCCGATAATCGCACGCCCGGGAAAGCGAAACTGCGGCTCATGTATGAGGCGAACCCGATGAGCTTCCTGATCGAGCAGGCAGGGGGCGCGGCCACCGACGGTCACGGCGCTATCATGGATGTGACGCCAAATGCCCTGCATCAGCGGGTCGGCGTGGTGCTTGGCGATCGCGCAGAGGTGGAACTGGTGGCGGCCTACGGCAGGGAATAGGATTCCGCGCCTGTCGTCTGGCAATGTCATGGTCATTGCCATAGTGTCGGTGGCGGGTGGCCCTGTACGGGAGGCATAGTTATGAACGCCGTCAGGATGGCTATCCGCCCATTCTCGATGATGCGTGTTTTTTTGATGACGGAGGCGGGGGGCGGCATCCTCCTGATCGCATGCGCGGCGGCTGCGATGATCGTCGCCAATTCCCCTGCTTCAGCAGCCTATTTTGAGGCGCTTCATGTAGAGGTGGGACGGCTTAGCCTGCTCCATTGGATCAACGATGGCCTGATGGCGCTCTTCTTTCTGGTCGTCGGACTCGAGATCAAGCGCGAGTTGCTGGATGGTCAGCTTGCCCGCTGGTCAGATCGCCTCCTGCCCGGCGTCGCCGCGGCCGCAGGCGTCGCGATGCCGGCGCTCGTCTATGCCGCGATCAATCAAGGTGCGCCTGCCGGCCTGAGGGGCTGGGCGATACCCGCGGCAACGGACATCGCCTTTGCGCTGGGCGTATTGGCGTTGCTGGGTCCCCGGGTGCCCGGCTCGCTCAAGATATTCCTGACCGCCGTTGCCATCATCGACGACCTGATCGCCGTCCTTATCATCGCGGTCTTCTATACAGAGCAGCTGCATTTCCTGCCGTTGGCGGGCGCCGCCATAGGTCTGTCGGTCATGATGGCCTGCAACCGGCGGGGCGTCGAGCGTCTGTGGCCCTATCTGATTGTCGGCCTGTTCATATGGTTCTGCGTTTTGCAGTCCGGCATTCACGCAACACTGGCGGGGGTTGCCGTTGCCATGGCCGTTCCGTTGAAGACGTCGCCGGGGAAAGCAGACGATGCGCATTCCCCGCTCTATCGATTGGAACACCGGCTTCATCCCTGGGTTGCATATGTCGTCGTACCGCTGTTCGGCTTTGCCAATGCCGGGGTGTCGTTGGGTGGATTTTCCTGGTCCGATGTTCTCATGCCGGTTCCCCTGGGCGTTGCCCTTGGTCTCTTCATCGGCAAACAGCTGGGCATATTCGGCGCATTGTGGCTGATGGTTCGGATGGGCTGGGTGCAAAGGCCGCGCGACGCAAATTGGGGTCAGGTCTATGGCATTGCCCTGCTTTGCGGCATTGGTTTCACCATGAGCCTGTTCATTGGCGGGCTCGCCTTTGGTGATGGCTCTCATCAGAATGACGCGGCGAAGCTGGGCGTCTTGCTAGGGTCTCTATTGTCGGCGTTTGCCGGATATTTTGTCCTGCGCCTGGTCCGGCCGGCAATCAGGAACAGCCCTGACCGTTCTCCCTCATAGCCTGACGCCCGTTCCCCTGTTTGTCATAGTCCCGGACACGGCCGGACGACAGCAATCTTGCTTTGCTTTCCAAAGAGGATAACGCATACTCCGATTCGTGCAGTCACGCGGAGGGAAGTGAGATCATTGCGATCCTTCCGCAGGGATAGCGCTGGGCTGAGCTCGAAAAGGGCCGCCCGTAAATGGGAGAGGTTGATCATGGAAAATGCGTTGGTGAATAGCGCGTATCTCAGGTCCCGTCGGCGCAGGCTGACGATGTTGGTGGCCGGATTGGCCGGATTTTCCGGTCTCGCCCTGTTTACCGCGGCAAGTGTCCCGGCGGCTCAGGAACAGGCCGTTGCCGCAGACCCGCACTATTGGGTGGAGCAGATGATCGAGGGGCTCGACCATCCCTGGGCGATGACCTGGCTGCCCAACAAGGACATGTTGATCACGGAGCGTCCGGGCCGGCTTCGCCTCGTACGGAACGGGGTGCTGCAACCGAAACCGATCGAAGGCGTGCCCGAGGTGTTAAACACCAGCATCTTCGATGGCCTGCTCGATGTGAAGCCGGATCCCGATTTTGCGACCAACCAGATCCTCTATCTCACTTTCGTGACCGGCACCGACAGCGCCCGAACAGGGTCGATCATGAAGGCGCGCTTCGATGGAAAGCGTCTCTCCGACCAGCATGTGATCTTCAGCACCTCCGCGCCGGCCCCGCCCGGCGGCCCCAATATCATGCGCATCGTGTTCATGCCGGACAAGACGATGCTGGTCGGTGTGGGGTCGGGCGGCCAGGGCAGTCGCGGCATGGTCCAGCGGCTTGACAACCAGTCGGGCAAGATCATCCACCTCAATCGGGACGGCAGCCCGGTAGCCAACGGCCCGTTCAGCAAGCAAACGGGCGCGCGGCCGGAGCTTTGGGCGATCGGCTTCCGCAACTCGGCGGGCATTGCGCTTGCCACCGACGGCAATGTGTGGGCGATCGACATCGGTCCCAAGGGCGGCGATGAGCTCAATCTCGTCAAGCCCGGAGCCAATTATGGTTGGCCTCTGGTTAGCTGGGGCTTCGACTATTCCGGCCGCGCGATGTCCGACCGCCAGGATGATCCCGAGTTCGCCGATCCGGTTGCGGTATGGTCTCCCTCGCGTGCGCCGGGGGACCTGATGCAATATACGGGCGATCGTTTCCCGCAGTGGCGCGGCGATTTTTTTGCCAGTGAATTGATGGGCCATGTGGTGCGCCGACTGCGCGTGCAGGATGGCAAAGTCGTGCTGGAAGAAGCCTTGCTGACCGATCTTCGGGAACGCATCCGGTCCGTAGGGCAGGGGCCGGACGGCTATCTTTATGTCATTACCGACTCAGCGAAGGGTCGCTTGCTGCGCCTGCGCCCGGGCAAACCCACCAAAGCGGAAAACGATCGCGTCGCCAGGCCGTATGAACTGCCGAGCGGCGGGAACATGGTGGAAGATTTCGCGCGTCGCGGCGTTTATCAGGAAAAATACACGCAGATATTGTTCAATTTCAAATATGACGAGACGCGGGCCAAAGCGCTTTTCGGGCAGACTTGCGCCGGTTGTCACAATGCCGGCAGCTTTACGACCGGGGAGATCGGGCCGGACCTGAACGGCGTTGCCAAGCGTCGTTCCGGCCAGTTGCCCGGCTATGCTTATTCCGCTGCGCTACGCGATCCCAAGAATGCGATACAATGGGATCATGATAGCCTGGTTGCATTCATATCGAACCCGCAATCCTATTATCCGGGCACGAAAATGACGACCGCGCCAATCGACGATCTGGAGACGGTTCTTCAGATTGAAGCCTTCCTCGAAAAAACGACGGCGACGAAAACGCAGGATTGACGATCTTACCCGCCCGAAATTGTCCGAGCTTAATCCTCGTCAATACAATGCTTGTCCCATCATAAAGCAGATTAAGACCCGTCCGCCATGTTTGATGTATAGTTTTGGTCAGGAGGTGGGCTATGGCCGAGACGACAGAACTTGCCTATTTGCAACGCAGAGAAGCGCATTGTCGTAAGATGGCGGAAATGGCTTCCGAGCCCTGGGCCCGCAAATGCCACCTGGATCTGGCCGACGCGTTCGCCAGGGCCATTGATACCATCACCGCCAGCCGTCGACCGAACCCCTAAGATATCTGTAGTCGCGCCTCTGCCGCTGCGCGCAAAAGTTCTTTGCCGGTTTCCTCGGCAGCAAATGGCGTAAGACTGATAGCTATACCATCAGGACCGTCGAGCAACACTTGTCCTTCTTCGGCGGCAGCCTTGCCAGGTTTGCCATAGACTTTGCTCTCGCTCATTGAGGTTTTACTCTTCACGCCAGGGGGAATGTTAACGATGGCGGACAACCCCGGGTTCCCATCCTTATGTGTCGAAGAACAAATATCCCCGATCGAATTCGGCAACTTCGGCCAACCCCTGCCGATCCAAGATTTTGACCACGCCTTTCTCCACATCCGCCAAGCCGCGCTTGCGCAGTTCCCTCAGCATCCGGTTCATGTGGACAGAGGTCATACCGCACGCCTCCCCCAAATCAGGCTGGGTCATGGGCAGATGAAAAACGCCGTTGTCGCTTCGACCAACGGCATTCAGCCGGGCCTCGGTTTCACACAGGAAGTGCGCAACGCGCGCAACGGCCTCAAGCCGCCCCAGTCGAAAGATCCACTCACGATGCATTGCGGCATCGACAAGCGTGCTGAACCATAAAATCTTGGCAAGCGCGGGGCGGCTGGCGACCAGCATGTCCAGCTTTTGGTGAGGAATAAGAGCAATCTTGCACCGCGTAAGCGCCGCGACGTCGTGATCCAGGCGACCAAGCGGATAGCCATGGAGATCCACAAAATCCCCCGCAATATGCACCGCCACCAGTTGGCGCTCGCCGTCCCGGTCGTCCATATACCGGCAGAGAATGCCTTCGATCAGATAGGTGCTGAATGTGATGGGTTCGCCGGCACGGGCGATCGTCCGCCTGGCGGGAATATCGCGGGTATCGCTGACGCTGTCTTCAAGCGCCTGAAGGTCGTCGGCAGAGAGTTGAGAGCGGCGGCGATTGCGGAGGAAGTCAGTGAAAATCATACCCTGACCTTGCGCTGCGGCCAATTCGATCGCAACTGCCAATCGCACAATCGGCCCGTCAGCACGTCAGGCCGGCATGCTTTCGATGAAGTTGTCGGAGCCATATCCATGGCTCGGATTGACGCCCGAAGTATAGTTTACGGGCGGCTTGCCTCTCAGGTCCCTTGGTCGCGGATCATCCCAGCACTTCCAGGGGATTTTCTAGAATTCGCTGGAATGCCTGCATGAGCTTGGCGGCGTCCGCTCCATCGACTGCCCGGTGATCGAAACTGCCGGTCGCGCACATCACCGTCGCGACGGTCACGGTATCGTCCAGGACGATCGCCCGTCGTTCCCCTTTTCCAACAGCCATGATCATCGCCTGAGGGGGATTGATGACCGCGTCGAATTGCCTGATTCCGAACATGCCGAGATTGGATAGCGAGGCGGTGCCGCCCTGATACTCTTCAGGAAGCAATTTGCCGTCGCGCGCGCGCTCGGCCAGGTTTTTGATCTCCGTCGCGATTGCGGACAGGCTTTTGCCGTCCGCATTCTTGACGACGGGCGTGATCAGGCCGTTGGGAATGGAGACCGCAACGGATATGTCCGCCCGCTGGAACTTGACGAGCTGGTCGCCTGCGAATTGCACATTGCATTGCGGCACTTCGATCAAGGCGAGCGCGAGCGCCTTGATAATCATGTCGTTGATCGAAAGTTTGATGCCGCGCGGCGCGAGCGTTTCGTTGAGTTGCGTCCGCAGCTTAAGCAGCGGATCCAGCGTGACGTCCACGGTCAGATAAATATGCGGGACCTGTTGCTTCGATTCCGTCAGCCGGCGCGCAATCGTCTTGCGCATGGCCGATAGCTTTGTGAGTTCGTGCGGGATGTCCGGAATTGGCAGGACGATCGCTTCCGGGGCGACGTAGGCCGTGACCGCAGCCGGGGACGGCGACTCCGGTCGCTTGAGATTCAAGTCGGCCTTGACAATCCGGCCGCCCGGTCCGGACCCTGAAATACCCGACAGATCAAGACCCTTGGCTTCCACGATACGCGCGGCAAGAGGGCTGATCTTTATCTTGTCCGCAAGGCGGGCGAAGGGCCTTTCGATGACGGGGTCATGCCTGGGCTCGACCGGCGCCGGCTCGGGTGCCCGTATGGAGGGGGCATCTGCGGCTGCCGAGACAAGTGCGCGAGGGGCCTTGGCTGACACCCCCGTTTGACCGGATACTTGTCCGACGTCTTCGCCGACAAGTGCGATGACGGCTCCAACCAGGACATCGTCCGTCCCCTCTTCGACAAGGATCTGGGCAATCCGCCCGTCGTCAGCGGCTTCGAACTCCATCGTCGCCTTGTCTGTCTCGATTTCCGCGATGATGTCGCCGGCGGCAACGACATCGCCTTCCTTGACGAACCATTTGGCCAGAGTCCCTTTCTCCATCGTCGGAGACAAAGCGGGCATCCTGATTTCAGTAGGCATGTTCAGGCTCCAAGAAACAGTTCGGTTGCCGCTTCGACGATGGCATCCGTGTCGAGGCGATACGCGCGATAGAGGTCGGGCAGGTCACCCGTCTGGCCAAATCGGTCGGTCCCGAGCGGGCTGACCCGCATTCCGCGCACCCCGCCAAGCCAGGACAGCGTGGCGGGCGACCCATCGATGATGGTGACCAGTCCGGCATTCGGAGCCAACGCGCCGAGCAACGTTCCGATGTGGCTCGACGAGCTTCCCTTGCTCGTCCAGCGCGCCGCGCGCGCCGCCGACCAGTCGCGATGGAGCAGGTCCGGCGACGTCACGTTCAACAGGCCGAGGCCGGGTAGATCGTCGATCAATTCTTCCCAGGCGGCAATTGCCTCCGGCGCGATCGCCCCGGTAAAGATGATCGCAGCTTCAGCGCCGGGCGCGGGCCGCTTCACCCAATAGGCGCCCTTCAGCGCATCGGCCTGCCAGCTATCGTCTTCGCGTTCGACCTGCGCAATCGATCGGGTCGTAAGCCGCAGATAGACGGACCCACCCTGATCGGCCTGCATATGCTCAAACGTCCACCGCATCAGCAGCGCAAGTTCGTCGGCGAAGGCGGGCTCGAAATAGGTCAGGCCCGGCTGTCCTATTCCGATCAGGGGCGAGTTGATCGACTGGTGAGCCCCGCCTTCCGGCCCCAGCGTCAGCCCGGAGGGTGTGGCCACGAGCAGAAAGCGCGCGTCCTGATAGCAGCCATAGTTGAGCGCATCCAGGCCGCGCGCGATGAAGGGGTCGTAGACTGTCCCGATCGGCATGAGCCGGGTCCCGAATGTCGGCGCGGAAAGGCCAAGGGCAGCGAGCATCAGGAACAGATTATGTTCCGCGATGCCCAGCTCGATATGCTGGCCCGCGCCGCCACCCGACCATTTCTGCGCCGACGGAATTTTTGCGGCCTGGAACACATCCTTGAGTTCCTGCCGTCTGAATAGACCGCGCTGGTTCACAAACGCGCCGAGATTGGTCGAGACCGTCACGTCGGGCGAGGTCGTCACGATACGGTCAGCGAGGGGATGACCAGATTTGGCGAGGTCCAGCAGGATGCGGCCAAACGCCGCCTGCGTCGATTGCTCCTTTCCTTCCGGAACTGGCAGCCGATCCGGGACAGGCACGGCCTCGGCAATGGGCTTGTCATGGCCCGGCGCCAGGGGCGACGTGTCAACGAACTGGCGAAGGCTGGCGGCGGCATTGTCGCCCAGACCGGCATAGGGCTCCCATTCCTGCCCTTGCGCGATGCCAAGGCTGCTGCGCAGCCCTTCGATCTGGCTTGGGTTCATCAGGCCGGCATGGTTATCCTTGTGACCGGCAAATGGCAGGCCAAAACCCTTGACCGTATAGGCGATGAACAGCGTCGGTACGTCGTCATTGGCGCTCGCGAAGGCGTCCATGATCGTCTCGATGCAATGGCCGCCAAGATTTGTCATCAGCGCGGCCAGCGCATCGTCATCGTAACCGGCAAGCAGTTTCGTGACGTTGGGCTTTTGTCCGATGTCCCGGGTCAGGCGATCCCGCCACGCTGAGCCGCCCTGATAGGTCAAAGCCGCATAGTCGGCATTGGGGCAGCTATCGATCCATTCTTCCAGGCTCTTGCCGCCCGGCTTTCTGAATGCCGCCTGCTGAAGTTTGCCATATTTAAGGGTGAGCACGCGCCAGCCACAGGTCGCAAATATGTCGTCGAAGCGGTTGAACATGCGGTCGGCGGTCGTCGCGTCGAGCGACTGGCGGTTGTAATCGACGATCCACCAGCAATTGCGGATATCATGCTTATATGCTTCGATCAGGCACTCATAAATATTGCCTTCGTCAAGCTCCGCATCGCCCATCAGCGCGATCATGCGTCCGGCGTCCGCCTGAGCCATCTGGCCATGGGCGATCAGATAATCCTGAACGAGGCTGGCAAAAGCCGTGATGGCAACGCCGAGCCCGACCGACCCGGTGGAGAAATCGACCGGGATCTTGTCCTTGGTGCGGCTCGGATAGCTTTGCGCGCCGCCGAAGCCACGGAAATTCTGGAGCTGTTCCAGTGTCTGATTGCCCAGCAGATAGTGAATTGCGTGCAGCACCGGCCCGGCATGGGGTTTGACCGCCACCTTGTCCTGCGGCCGCAACGCATGAAAATAAAGCACCGCCATGATCGCGGTTATGGATGCGCAGCTTGCCTGATGGCCGCCGACCTTCAATCCGTCCCGATCCTCACGAATGTGATTGGCGTTGTGGATGGTCCAGGAGGCCAGCCACCTCAGACGCGTATCCAGAGCTTCGAGCGAGGCAATGTCGACAGAATCCCCGGCGGGTAGATGAGACTGTATTTTAAGGGAATTGCGCATGCTTTTCGGCTCCTTGACGCCGTGTCTGTACGACGGAAGAGCGAGGCAGGTCCTTGCAAAAAAATGCTTGATTGAGGTCGAAGTTGGCTGATACTGCCAAAAATATCAATTACGAGACAGAATATGCCACATAATTTCGATGAAATCGATCACCGCATTTTGACGGCGCTTCAGGAGAATGGTCGAATCACCAACAATGATCTGGCCGACCAGGTCGGATTGTCGCCCAGCCCATGCCTGCGGCGCGTCAGACAGTTGGAATCCAATGGCGTGATCGATAGTTATGTTGCGCTGTTGAGCCCGGAATCGCTTGGGCTCTACGTGACGGCATTTGTGCGGGTGAGACTGGACGGTCAGGACGATCGCCATTTGGCCACTTTTGAAGATGCCGTGACGGAACTGCCCGAGGTGATGGAATGCTATCTCATGACGGGAGAAAGCGATTACCAATTGCGTGTCCTGGTTGGCTCCCTCTCCGAGTTTGAGGATTTTCTGCGTCAGAAACTGACTCGGATTTCCGGCGTGTCGCAGGTTACTTCCAGCTTTGCGTTAAGGCCCGTGGTCTACAAGACGGCGCTGCCTGTGCGGGAACAGAGGCAAATTGCGTAGGTCGCGGAGCATGTCAGTGCCATATCGCGGCAGGATCAGATCGGCAGCGCGGTCGTGTATTTCCTTTGCGACAAGGCAAAATTCGAGGAAGCTGTCGAAACACCGGGATGGGCGAGAAGGTGCCTGCGGAGAAATATTTCGTAAGATGTGATATCTTTCGCCACGACGCGCAAAAGATAATCCCAATCTCCCGACACGGCGTAGCATTCCACCACCTCCGCTCGTGTTTCCAGGAATGTTTCAAACACTTCCGATGTCGCCGGCAAGTGGTTGGTCAACCGAACGTGGCACAGCACGTTGACCGGCAGCCCCGCGGCTTCGGCGTCAACGAGCCGCACGGTTCCCTTCAGGATTCCCGCATTCTCCATCGCCTTGATCCTGCGCCAGCAGGATGCGGATGACGCGCCGACCTGTTCAGCCAAGGCAACCTGGCTAAGAGCCCCGTTGGCCTGGAGGAGGCGCAAAATCTTACGGTCGATATTATCGAGTTCCATAGTTCATAATCTTCTCATTTTAGAATTACATATTTCATTCAATCCAGGGAATTCGTCAATTCTGAACCGTCCTTTGGCCCGGTAAGGGCTAAAAAGTCCTTATGACGATTTCTCCAAACTCCACGACTTTCGGTCGATTGGCATCCCAGGCACCCGATGCCCTCCTCGCGATCATCGGGCTTCATCGGTCCGACCCTCGACCGGACAAGATAGACCTGGGTGTCGGGATGTACCGTGACGAGGGTGGGGCGACGCCGATCATGCGCTGCATCAAGGAAGCGGAACGAAGGCTGGTCGCATCCCAAACCAGCAAGGGGTATCTCGGCGCTGAAGGCGATGCGGAATTTACGACCTTGCTTGCCAACATGGTGTTTGGCGATGCGCTTGCCGGATCGCCGCGGCTGACGGGCGTGCAGACTCCCGGCGGTACGGGAGCGCTGCGGCTGGGGGCCGAATTGCTCGCGCGATCGCAGGACAAGCCGGAAATCTGGATCGGCACGCCCACATGGCCGAACCATGCCCCCATCTTTCAAGAAGCGGGCCTTTCCGTTCGCGTCCATCCGTTCTTTGACGACGCCACAGGTCAGGTCGATTTCGGCAGCATGGTCGAAGCCTTGGGGGAGGCGAAGCGTGGAGATATTCTGCTCCTGCACGGCTGCTGTCACAACCCAACGGGCGCCGGTCTGGAGCCTGACCAATGGCGTGAACTTGTCGCATTCATCGCCCAGCGGGGCTTGGTCCCCTTTGTGGATCTCGCGTATCAGGGTCTCGGCGATGGCCTGGACGCGGATGCGGCATTCACGCGAGCCCTCATATCCTCATGTCCGGATACCCTTATCGCCTATAGCTGCGACAAGAATTTTGGCCTATATCGTGAGCGGGTTGGCGCTCTCTGGGTTAATGCCGCGAATGCTGCAGAGACATCCATTATCAGGCAGAACTTGCTTGTCCTGGCGCGCAGCCTTTGGTCGATGCCGCCTGACCACGGGGCGGCGGTGACGCGCATGGTGCTCTCTGACCCGGAACTCGCGCAGCTATGGCGCGCCGAACTCACGGAGATGCGGGAGCGGATCAATGGTTTGCGGAGCCAACTGGCTGCCTCTCACCCCCGTCTTGCGCCCATTGCCGCGCAAAGGGGCATGTTTGCGATGCTGCCCCTTGGTCCGGGCGACGTGGAAACGCTGCGGACGCGCAACGGCATCTACATGGCGTCATCCGGCCGGATCAACATCGCCGGGCTGACCCATGGCAATATGGATGCCTTTGCGTCCGCGATCACGCCGTTTCTGGATCGGGCGCAGAGTTCACCGAGTATAGTTGTCTGACAGGCCGCCGGCCAAAGCATTTTTCGCGCCTCAGGGAGAATATCATGACCGATATCGCCGCTAACCCGCTCGGCCTCAACGGCTTCGAATTCGTCGAATTCACCTCGCCCGATCCCGATCGGATGGTTGCTCAGTTTGAACAGCTCGGCTTTACGGCGACGCACCGACATCCGAGCAAAAACATCACCCGTTACAAGCAGGGCCGGATCAATCTGATGCTCAACCGGGACGCCGATGGGCGCGCGGCGGATTTTCGCGGCGCGCATGGGCCGTCGGCCAGCGCAATGGCCTTTCGCGTCGCCGATCCGGTGAAGGCGCTTGAATGGGCTCTTGCCCATGGCGGAAAGCCGACGATCGAGGACGATACCGTCATCCAGGGAATCGGTGGTTCCTATCTCTACTTCATGAAGGATGGCGAGGACGCCTATGCGAGATGGGCCGAACTGCCTGGCTGGCGAGAGGCGGAGGCCGCCAACAATGTCGGGCTCGATCTGCTCGACCATCTTACGCACAACGTCCGTCGTGGACAGATGCGAGTGTGGAGTGAATTCTACAGGACGCTCTTCGGCTTTGAAGAACAAAAATATTTCGACATCAAGGGCAAGGCGACCGGCCTGTTCAGCCAGGCGATGATCGCGCCCGATCGGGCGATCCGCATTCCGCTCAACGAGAGCCAGGATGACAAGAGCCAGATCGAAGAATTCATCAAGGACTATAATGGCGAGGGCATTCAGCATCTCGCCATGTCCACCGACAACATCTTCGAAACGGTCGAAAAGCTCAGGGCGCGCGGCGTCCGCCTGCAGGACACGATCGAAACCTATTATGAATTGGTCGACAAGCGGGTTCCGGGCCATGGCGAGGATCTCGAACGCCTCCGGAAGAACCGGATACTGATTGACGGCGATGTCGAGAATGAAGGTATTCTGCTCCAGATTTTTACCGAGAACATGTTCGGCCCGATCTTCTTCGAGATCATCCAGCGCAAGGGCAATGAGGGCTTCGGCAACGGCAATTTCCAGGCGCTTTACGAGTCCATAGAGCTTGATCAGATCCGACGCGGTGTCATCGAGGTCGATTCGTGATGGCATCGGCCGTGGACGAGCGCGCCCGTGTTGAGGCGTTGTCGCAGGGCGAAGCGGAAGCACTTCCGGGCTTTGGCAATTACCATGTGACCGAAGCTGTCGCCGGCGCGCTGCCCGTCGGGCGCAACTCCCCTCAGCATGTCCCCTATGGACTATATGCAGAGCAGCTCTCAGGCACCGCCTTCACCGCGCCCCGCCAGGAGAACCAGCGTACGTGGCTCTACCGCATGCGTCCGAGCGCGGCACATCCGCCTTTTGCGCCGTATGCAGTCGAGACGCTGCTCCGCGTTCCGGGAAGCGAAGACGTTCCGCTTTCCCCCAATCGATTGCGCTGGAACCCGGCGCCGGTTCCGGCGCACGCGATCGATTTCGTGGACGGACTAGTCACCTATGCGGGCAATGGCGATCCTGCAGAGGGGGTGGGCTGCGCGCTTCACCTATACACCGCCACCCGGTCCATGGTCGACCGCGCATTCTTCTCGGCGGATGGCGAAATGCTGATCGTGCCCCAGCAGGGATCGTTGCGGGTGGTGACGGAAATGGGGATACTGACGGTCGCTCCGCTTCAGATCATGCTTATTCCGCGCGGCGTGCGCTTCCGTGTCGAACTTCCCGATGGTCCGGCGCGCGGGTATGTCTGCGAAAATTACGGCGCCGCTTTCCGCTTGCCCGAACTGGGCCCGATCGGCTCGAACGGCCTTGCCAATCCGCGCGATTTCGAGGCCCCCGCAGCGGCGTTCGAGGATATCGATCACCCAACCGAGATCGTGCAGAAGTTCATGGGAAAGCTGTGGACCTCCACGATCGACCACAGCCCGTTCGACGTGGCGGCCTGGCACGGCAATCTCGCGCCCGTGCGTTATGACCTTCGCCGGTTCAATACGATCGGTTCGGTCAGCTTCGATCATCCCGATCCCTCGATCTTCACGGTGCTGACCAGTCCCAGCGAAAGTCCGGGAACCGCCAATATCGATTTCGTAATCTTCCCGCCGCGTTGGATGGTTGCCGAGCAGACATTCCGGCCGCCCTGGTTCCATCGCAATGTCATGAGCGAGTTCATGGGTCTGATCCATGGCGTCTACGATGCCAAGGCAGGCGGGTTCGCACCGGGGGGTGCGAGCCTGCATAATGCGATGTCGGCCCATGGGCCGGACGCCGAAAGCTACGCAAAGGCCGTGGCGGCGCAGCTTGCCCCGGACAAGATCGAGGACACGATGGCCTTCATGTTCGAAAGCAATCACGTCTTGCGGCCGACCCGCTGGGCGATGGAGACGGCATTGCTTCAGCCCGACTATGACGCCTGCTGGAACGGTTTTCGCAAGGCGCAACTTCCTACGGCGGGGGCGCTATAAACATGAGCTGGCGGCAGACAGACGAAACGCATGATCCCGCTCGCAAGAGCTGGGTAACAAGTGCCCAGGCGCATTCGGACTTCCCGATCCAGAATTTGCCATTCGGCGTCTTCTCCCTTCAGGGAGATGAGCGGCGGATCGGTGTCGCGATTGGCGATATGGTGCTCGATCTGCACGCGTGCCGCAGCCGGGGTCTGTTGCCTTCGACCGGAGGGGATGCGTGCCTGGACGACAGTCTCAATCGGTTGATGGCTTTATCCCCGGCAGAGCGAAGCGATCTGCGGCGAGCAATCAGCCGCCTGTTGTCGGATTCCAGCTTCGCCGATCAGCTGAGCCGCGACCTCCATCCCGCGGCGGACTGCCGGATGCACCTGCCAGCGCGCATAGGCGACTACAGCGATTTCTATGTCGGCATTCACCACGCCAACAATGTCGGTCGTCAGTTTCGCCCCGACAATCCCCTGCTGCCGAACTACAAATATGTCCCGATCGGCTATCATGGCCGGGCTTCCTCGATCAGGCCGTCGGGCATTCCTGTGGTTCGTCCCCATGGTCAGAGAAAGCCGCCCGAAGCGGACGCCCCGACGTTCGGCCCCAGTGCGCGTCTCGATTATGAGTTGGAACTGGGAGTTTGGATCGGGACAGGCAATGCACTGGGTGATCCCATTCCGGTCCACAGCGCTGCCGACCATATCGCCGGATTCTGCCTGCTGAACGACTGGTCGGCGCGCGATTTCCAGGCGTGGGAGTATCAGCCGCTGGGTCCGTTCCTTGCCAAGAATTTCCATTCAACGATCTCCGCCTGGGTGGTGACGGCCGAGGCGATGGCGCCGTTCCGCATCCCGCAACCGGAGCGGCCCGAAGGTGATCCTCGTCCGCTGGCCTATCTTGCTGACGCCGAAGATCAGGCGCATGGCGCACTCGCCGTCACGCTGGAGGTGTTCCTCAGCAGCGCCGCAATGCGTGATCGTGGCATGGCGCCGCATCGGCTGAGCGCCGGTCCGGCCAGCAACATGTACTGGACCGTGCAGCAGATTGTCGCGCATCACGCCTCGAACGGCTGCAATCTTCAGCCGGGCGACCTGCTGGGTACGGGAACCATTTCCGCGCCGACACGGGATGGCTTTGGAAGTATGCTGGAGTTATCCGGCGGCGGACGCGATCCGTTGACGCTGCCCAGCGGCGAGCTTCGCGCTTTTCTGGAGGATGGCGACGAGGTCATCCTGCGTGCAACGGCATCGGCGGAAGGCCGCGTGTCGATCGGGTTCGGAGAATGCCGGGCGATCATAAGCTCCGCCCGGCCGGCGGGTCATTGAGCAGCCTCGTCCTGTACGGCTTCCGGCTTTTCAGCGCATCTGGTCGCGTGTGGATCTCTCTTGGTTCACCCGATGCCAGAGCATAGCCCGGAGACCGCGCGTTCCACATCCACTCCGCCTGGCGTGCGCCTTTGCCCAATCGATGAAATCCCGGACGGCAGGGCGCGAAACTTCGTTCTTCAGATGCGAACGGGCCGATTTCACGGCTTTGCCATTCGTCGCGGCACGCACGTAACAGGCTATGTCGATCGCTGCCCGCACGCTGGCGTGCCACTCGCGCATCGACTCGACGACTATCTGACGCCTGACGGACAGCTCATCGCCTGCCACTGGCACGGGGCACTATTTGAAATCGACAACGGGCGATGCGTCGGGGGGCCTTGCTCCGGGCAATCGTTGATCGCTTGGCCAGTCATCATCCGTGACGGATGGATTGAGACCGCGTGATGCCGCCCCCTCAGCGGCAATCACGGACGCGACGCGACGGCAGGGCCCGACGGATCCAAGTAGCTCTGGAATAAATCGACAACAACAGTCGTTCCGTCGGTCACCTCCGGCCAGAGATCGCAGGCTTCGAAGCGCACGCGGTAGGTCGGTTCCAGGAAAACATCGTCACCGGGCGACTGGGCCGCTTCAGACGCGAAGGGCACCGTTGGCCCGATTCCCACCACAACTCCCGACTTCCCCTGAACGTAGCGTGGGGCACGCGAATGCCCCCCTGTCGGCCAGTATCGCACGACGACCTCCTGGCCGACAGCCAGGCGCCGTTGCTCCCTCCGCGCTGCCTGTCCCTTCGATGGAAGGGCCGACAGGGGAAAGCTGCCCCCGGCCAATCGTTCCAGATCCTGCTTTTCAATAACGCCCGCTTCTACGAACAGACTCGCCATCGCCGTAATCATCCGCTCGAAATATGGCATCGTAATATAATGTCGGGCGGGAATTCGCTCGATCGCATATCGGATCGCGTCGATCGTAAAAAACTTATGGTCGGTGCCGAGCATTCCAAAAACGTAGCCCAAACGTTCCCACGATTCATGGAACGGAACGTCGTCACGCTCTGACGGCATCATGCCATAGCCAAGCATTCCCCCCATGTCGTGGACACCTTCCATGTCAGATCTCCACTTTCGGGCGGCTGACGCCAACGAGAACGTCCTTTGTCACAATTTTCGCAAGCTGTTCCTCGGTCCAGTCTTCGGTCCCGTCTGGCCTGAACGGCAGCACCATGTACCGGGTCTCTGCGCTTGTGTCCCAGACCTGTATCTTTACGTCCAATGGAAGGTCGAGACCCAATTCCTTCAGCACCTGCCGGGATTCCCGGACAACACGTGATCGATATTCGAAGCTCTTGTACCAACCGGCCGGAAGCCCAAGCACTGGCCAGGCCGTGCAGGAGCACTGCGTACACACAATGACGTTCTGAAGCTCCGGCGTATTTTCCAGGGCCACCATATATTCGCCCTGTGGGCCGCCATATCCCAATTCCGCGCACGCCGAGGTCGCATCTTCGAGAAGTCGCGCTCGAAACGCCGGATCAGTCCAGGCGCGGGCGACCACCCGTGCGCCATTTTCGGGCTGCCATTGATCAAGAGCGTCATGCACGTCCTGAATAAACGCGTCCGATAGAAGCCCTGTCTCCTTGATCGCCTGCGTCAGGGCGTCGGCTCTCACCTGTATGGGAGGAATAGGGTTTTCATGCTCGACGTTCATAAAATCTCCCATTTTCCGGAGCGAGCCCAGCGCCGTCAAATATGATCCATCCGATAGAGCGTGGAGCCCTAGACGATTCCATCTGCATACTACCCGGCTGATATTCATAATCAATGACGTTGACAAGTCAACATAGGCCATGCAGTTAGCCCGAGGTCTTCTGTGGCTGGGGCGGAATCTTTGAACATGAACGAAACACTGGGAATCAACCTTATTACGGCTGATGAGGTTGAGCGAATGCTGTCCTTCTCCGCCTGCATCCCCGTCATTCGCGATGCGATGATCGCCTTCTCCGCGGACCCGAAGCCACAACAGCTGCGCAGCGTCGTTGAAATTGCGACCTCCGGTCATTTTGGCGTCATGCCGGGCCGGATGAGCGGCAGCGACTTTTTCGGGGCCAAGCTGGTTTCGGTTTTCCCCGATGGCGTGGCGAACAGCCGGCAACGCCATCAGGGAATCGTCGTGCTGTTCGAAGGCGCGACAGGGGCACCCATATGTATAGCCGACGCGGAGGCCATCACCACGATCCGCACCGCCGCCGCGACGGCGGTGGCGACCGAGGCGCTGGCGAGGGCTGACGCGCGGCATCTTGCGATATTCGGCTGTGGCACACAGGCGCGCGCGCATCTTGAAGCGCTGACGCGCGGGCGCTCTTACGACCGCATCCGGGTATGGGGAAGGTCCCGTTCGCGCGCCGAGCAATTCGCACGGGAAGAATCCAAACGACTTGGACTCGACATTATCGTCGAGGACCAGGCGGAACGCGCCGCAGGCGAAAGTGACGTTTTATGTACGGTCACCAATGCCGCCGAGCCTTTCCTGAAGGGGGCCTGGATCAATCCGGGGACGCACATAAATCTGGTCGGCTCAAGCATTCCGGGGCCAAGCGAAGTCGATAGCGCCCTGGTCCAAAAATCGCGATATTTCGTCGACAGTGCCGTTTCGGCGCGGGCGCAGGCGGCAGAGTTCCTGCGGGCCCGGGCAAGCGGGCTGATCGACGATGCGCATATCTTGGCGGAAATTGGCGAAGTGCTGGACAACAGGCATGCCGGACGAGAGAATGACACGGAAATCACCGTGTATAAATCTCTGGGATTGGTCGTGCAGGATCTGGCGGTGACGCATTATCTTCATGATTTGATGACGTGCAATGCGGCAGGCGCCGACGCTGCAGCCATGCTGGCGGACTGATCCATGTGCGGCCGGTGTATTGAGGGCTCCGTTCCCGATTCCCGCCGGGGGGATGATACCGGCGAGGATTGGCGCGAGGCGAGCGAGGCGATTGAGATTGGCCGGGCGTTTCTGGCGCGCCATCCCACCGTTGACATACACGCGCATCCCGGACGCTTCTTCTTCGACGGCGAAACCTCTGGCACATCGCTGGTGCAGCATCTGGGCGAGCCATTCATCGATCGATCGCTGGACGAGATGCGCGCCGGGAACATCAGTGCAGTCATGTTTGCAACGGTTGCTGATCATGTCCTGCTCGAACTGTCGGACCGTGGCCTTCGCGCCGTGCGCGACTATCGGCCCGGCGAAGCCTATCTCGACCACAAGCGGCAAATGTCATTGCTGGCGCAAATCGGTTCACGAGCGGGTATCCGGCTGGCGGCAAGCAGCGGCGATGTGTTGGCGGCGCGCGCCGCCGATCAAATCGCCGCGCTGCTTTCGATCGAAGGCGGTGATTTTATCGAGGACCGGCTGGAGCGAATTGAGGAGGCTGCTGCTGCGGGTGTCAGGTCGATCACCATTATCCATTACAATATCAATCAGATCGGCGACACCCAGACGGAAAGCGACGTCCATGGCGGCTTGACCTCGTTCGGCCGGGATGTCGTCACGACGATGGAGCGGACGAACGTCATCGTCGATCTGGCGCATGCAAGCCGGTCGACTTGCGTCGATGTGGCTGGCCTCGCCACGCGCCCCTTCATCATGTCGCACACCAATTTGAAACGGGGCGATCAATCCCATCCACGGCTTGTCGATCTGGATATGGCGCGACTGGTCGTGGACAGCGGCGGACTGATGGGCGCCGTCTCCGCGGGATTCGATCAGGATGGCATCGACGATTATCTCGATACGATCTGTGACATGGTCGATCGTCTGGGCATCGACCATGTCGCGATCGGCACAGATATGGATTATACGTATAAGCCAGTGCTCGAGGGCTATCGCCAATGGCCGCTTCTGATTGGCAAGTTGCTAGGCCGCGGCATGGCGGAGATGGAGCTTGCCAAAATCGCGGGGGGAAACATGCTGCGGCTGCTCGGCTGATCCGCATAAAACCGCAAAAAGCATCTCGGTTCGCGGCCACCGCTATACTTTTGGCCTCGCCGCGTGCAGCAAATACGCATCGAACGAACGGAACGGGCATAGATCAAGCATGAGCGCAGGAAAGAAATCGACCAAGCCGGCATCCTCGGACGCGGAGCCCCTGTCCGCCACGCTGGATCTGAACAGCTCTGTGCCGGTGCTGGTCACGATATTGGCGAATCGGATCACCACGAGCGGATCGATAACCTTCCGCCGGCTCCACGGCATCGGTTCGACCGAATGGAAGGTGCTGTCGACCATTGCGATCGAGCCCCACGTAACCGGCGCCAGAATTTGCCAGCTCGTTGGCCTCGACCGGGGGGCGGTCAGCCGGGTATTGAAAGGCTTCGTCGAACGCGGTTTGATCCAGGTGGATCAGAATGCCCGGCACAGCAATTATCAATCCGTGTCCCTGACTGTCGCCGGACAGCTACTGCACGAGGAAGCCGTCCTTACCGCGTTTGAGCGAGAAAAGATCCTGCTCAAACCATTCACGGCCAAACAGCAGCTCCAATTTGTGGAAATGCTCCGCAAGCTGATTGATCAATCGCGCCTGCTCGCACAGGCGGGGTAAGCCCTGCGCCAAGGCGGCACACCCGGCCGCACGATCCCAAAGCAATGACAGCCGAAAAGATACAGGCCATGTTGACAACACAACATGGCCTGTATAGCTCTGTGGCTTCGGTCGCCCGAAATTCCGACGGGCAGATCAAATATTCAATAAATATCGTTGTCGTCAGCGGGCGCTCGACCATCCAGGGATCGTGGGAATGAAACAAAAAAGCATGACGAGAACCGCATGAGCGACGCCAATGATGCCTCATCCAGTCAAGGGCGGCAATTCATGGCTCAGCATGAGCAAGCATTGGAGCGGTTGCAGAAAGTAAAATTGTCCTTTTTCGATCCGGTTTTTCCAGATGATTTCTTGAATTCCATTGTTCGAGTGACGGAGCGGGGGATCAATGTCTCAGAACCTCGCTGACCTGGATGTCTCCGCCCTCCTCGAAGGGTATCGCGCGCGTCACTTTCAGCCTGTAGAAGTCGTTCAGGCATGTTTTGATCGCATGGACGACCGGGACCCGGCGCTCCATGCAATTACCGCGCAGCGCCGCGAAGCAGCACTTGCCGAAGCAACCCATTCCGCGAGCCGATGGAGCGAGGGGAGGGCAGGGCCATTGGATGGAATTCCGGTGGGCCTGAAGGACATGATCGATATTTCCGACATGGCGACGGTGGCCGGCTCCGCCTCACTGCAGGATAATTACCCCAGCCGTGACGCGGAAGTCGTTCGACGGTTGCGGGGAGCCGGGGCGATCGTCGTGGCAAAGCTCGCAACCAGCCCCTTCGCATTTGCCGAACCGTTCGCCGCCGAATATCCCGTGACGCGTAACCCCTGGGATGCCGATCGCTTTGCTGGCGGAACATCAATGGGTGCCGGGGCCGCTGTCGCGGCGCGGATGTTGCCGCTCGCCATAGGCACTGACAGCGCCGGATCGGTGCGCATCCCTGCGGCGCATTGCGGCATTTCAGGAATGAAGCCGACGGCGGGGGCAGTTTCGCGGCGCGGCGTTCTGCCCAGCACATGGTCGCTGGACACGGTAGGCGTGATGGGCCGCTCTGCCCTGGACATGTCGATTGCATTTTCCGTGATCGCCGGAGCGGATGTGGGCGACGCTGCGGCATTCGGCCATGTCCGTATCGCGCAGCCAGCAATGCTAGAGGACCTGCGGGGCGTCCGGGTCGGGGTGCTGGGCGGCGAGTTTCTCAAGCACTGCTCTCCGGCCGCCATGGACGTCTGGACAAGGACGATCGATAATGTGCGGGGGGCCGGCGCCGAGCTGGTTGACCTCACCATTCCGATGGCGGACCTGGTGAACGATATCGCCTGGCCGTTGCTCGCCGTCGAACTGGCGTCATGCCATGAGGGCTTGAGCGATCGGGATGTGCGCTATGGGGATATGCTTGGAGGATTGATCGCGTTCGGCAAGTCCGTCCCGGCGATCGATTATGTTCGGTGTCAGCGATTGCGTGTGGTGTTTCAGCAGCGCATTCGCGAGAGCTTCGCCACGGTCGATATCGGCATTGGTCCAACGGTGCAGGCGGTCGCGCCGACGGTGTCGGATCTTTTCACCGTTACCGCAAATGGCCGCACGCATTGGTATGAGGTTGCCGCCAAGAATACGTTGCCGTTCAGCCTTGCTGGCTTCCCCGCGCTTTCGATCCCCGCTGGCATCGCCGACGACGGCTTGCCCTTCGGTGTGCAAATCGTCGGGGCCGATGGGAAGGACACGCAGGTTCTGCAGGTCGGCATGTTCCTTCAGCACATGAGCACACACCATCAGCGGGATCCGTACACGCGGCCCGGTAGCCGCTGAGATCGATCAGGGATCGGCATGACAGGGTTCGGCATGCGGCGAAGGGAAAAACATGTTCTCCAACGAAGCTACTTCTGAAATTACGCCGAAGACGAAGTTGCCGGTCGCCGTCAATCTGACGCTGCTGACGACGATGATCGCGCCCACGCTTGTCTTCGTGACATTGCCGCCGGCATTGCCGCTTATCGCCGATCGGTTCGGGGGCGCGAATAGCGTTGCCGTGGCGCAAGCGGCGCAGGCTCTGTCGTTTCTCGGCGGGGCGATCGGGGGGCTGCTCGCGGGGACCTTGATCGCGCGGCTTGGGCTGAACGGGATGCTGCGTACGGCCGCGCTCGCCTATGCCGCCGCCGGCGCAGCGGGCATGCTGGCGGGAACGGATGTCCAACTGTTTGCCGGCTGCTTTGTCGTGGGACTGGCCAGCGCCTTCCTGTCCAGCGGCCTGGCCATGGCGACCAGCGTAGAGGTGAAGGGCAATTCCCGCGCGCATATGGCGGGATATCAGGCCGCGGCGTCTGATCTGGCCGCGGTATCGATGGGACTGGCGGGGGGATTTATGGCCCAGCTTGCCGGATGGAGGGCGCCGTTTGCGATCTATATCGCTTATGGGCTCATTCTCACCGTTCTCATTGCATGCTCGAAGCGATTTGTCGCGGATAAGGCGGAGGCCGGGGGTATCGGCAGCGTGTGTCGCCTGGCATGGCCGGTCTATGTCGGGGCCATAGTGCTGACCTGCCTGAACGGCACGCTGCAAATTCAGCTTCCCTTCCATCTTGCTGAGCACGGCCTCGTTACCTCGGGCAACCGGGCCATCGTCCAGACCTTCGCCACGCTGGGGGCGGCGTCGGTTTCGCTGTCCTTCGGCAAATTGCAGGCATGGATCGGAGAGAGGGCGATGCTCGCGCTCGGTGGCGCGATTGCCGGGATGGGATTTATCGGATTCGCCCTATGGCAGGGCGGGCTTTGGCCGGCCTGTGCAGCGGCAATTGGAACAGGGGTGCTGATGGGGGTCGGCATTCCCATGGTATTCCTCTTTGCGCTTCGGCGTACTCCACCCTCTCTTCATGGATATTCCATCGGCATTCTGAATACCGCCGTGTTCCTGGGCGGCGCGCTCAATCCGCTTGTGTTCGGCGGCATTGCTGCGTCTTTCGGCCGGGCTGGAGTGTTCGTCATTTGCGGGTGCGCGACGATCGTTGCAGGAATAGGCATCAGCCTGCTCGTTCAACGCCGCAGGTGATTTGCCGATATCGGCGTGGGGCGTTCGGCCATTCTATGCTGGCCGTACAGGGATGGCCGGGTGTTAGAAGCGGTTGTCATAACCGCCCGAATCCGATCTTTTTTTGGCTGAAGTGTCGATCGTGACGCATCATTAATGTATAGAAGATGCGCCCATATTGCCGACAGTTTTTTACGAGAATGATATTGACTTATCAATATTGATCATGTTGATGTATCAACATGATTTAACACTCTTCCAATTGTCACAAAAATAAGGGGGAATATAATGATTAAGGGGTTTTCAGTTACGCGGCTCGCCGTCACCACATCTCTCTTGGCGCTAACGGCGCTTTCGTCCGGCGCGCACGCGAGCGACGCCGCGCCGGCGGCGTCCACGGATGAAGCGGGCGTTGGAGAGGCGGACATCGTCGTTACGGCGCAGAAGCGTTCCGAGCGCCTTCGCGATGTTCCGATGTCGATCACCGCGCTCGGCACGGAGCAACTCAGCCGGGCAAATGTGGTTCGGACTGCTGATCTTGCCAAGTTCGTACCCGGCCTGACCTATTCGGAATCCATTTCCGCCCTGCCGATATACAATATCCGCGGCATCGGCTTTCAGTCGGACTCGGCCGCGTCGGCGCCTACCGTAAGCGTGTATAACGACCAGGTGCCACTTCCGTACGCGGCCATGGCGCGGGGGAGCACGCTTGATCTCGAGCGCGTAGAAGTGCTGAAGGGGCCGCAGGGGACGTTGTTCGGGCAGAACAGCACCGGCGGCGCCATCAACTATATCGCCGCCCGCCCGACGGACCAGCTCAGCGCCGGTCTGGACCTCACCTATCAGCGGTTCAACGAGGTGGATGCGCAAGGCTTTATTTCGGACCGTCTCTCCGATGATGTCGGCATCCGCTTGTCCTTCCGGACCGAGCATCGCTTTGACGGTTGGCAGCGCACATATATCCCCGGCGATGACCGGACCTTGGGCGAGAAGCATTTCACGACCGGCCGGCTGCTGCTCGACTGGAACGTCGGCTCGAAGCTCAAGCTGACGTTCAACGCCAATGGCTGGATCGACAAGTCAGACAGCATCGCGGCTCAGCTTATCCGGTACGCGCCGACGGTTACGCCCCCTCCGCCCGAACAGGCCGCAATCCTCTCGGTATTTCCACCGGCGCCGCGTAACTGGCGGGCGGCGCAATGGAATGCCGATCAGAATCTGCGCCGCGACAATAATTATTTCCAGCTGTCGCTGCGCGCCGACTGGGAACTTAGCGACCAGCTGCTGCTGACGTCGATCACCGCCTATCAAGAACTCAACATGTTCGAGCCGCGGGATATAGACGGCACGAATTTCAGCAATATCTATCCGACAAGCATCGTCGACACGCAGAATTTCTCGCAGGAACTGCGCCTGAGCGGATCATTGGATCGCGTAAAGTGGATGCTCGGTGCCAACTACGCTCATGACAGGGCCAATGAATCCCGGGTTTTTGTGGATTTCTTCGGCTCGAACGCGAAGATTGGTCCTTTCCCGCTCGATAATTTCGATGAGCAGAATGACCAGAAGGTCGAAACAATTGCGGCATTCGGCAGCATCGACGTCAACCTTACCGATAGTCTCGTTGCTCAGGGATCGATGCGCTACACGCAGTCCAACAATGACCATCTGGGATGTCTTTTCGACAATGGCGACGGGCATATGGCGGCGGCCATTTCCCTGATAACGGGGGGTCCAATTCCGGCCGGGGCATGTGTGACGCTCCTGCCCGGGTTTACGCCCGCGATCACGTCGATCCCATCCAAGCTGAACGAGGATTCGCTGTCCTGGCGTACGGGTCTCAGCTGGAAATCGGGCAATGAGGTTCTGCTCTACGCCAACGTGACGAAGGGCTATAAGGCCGGCAGCTTCTACATCATCCCGGCGCTTTCGGTTAATCAGTTGACGCCTGTGCGACAGGAATCGGTGATGGCATATGAAGCCGGCTTCAGGTTCACTCCTGTTCCGCGCCTGCACTTTGACGGGGCTGCCTTCTATTACGACTATAAGGGCAAGCAGCTTTCCGGCTTTGTCGCCACCGGCTTCCCATTCGGCAATTTGCCTGCCCTGATCGCCATTCCCAAGTCCCACGTCGTCGGCGGCGAGGCCAGCGTCACATGGCAGGCAGCCAGCGGGCTGAGGCTGCTGGGTTCCGCCACCTATAGCCGTTCCAAGGTCGACTCGGATTTCTTCACGTCCGATCCGCTTGGCTTGGCGATCAATCTCAAGGGGCAGCCCTTTGCCAACACGCCAAAATGGGGTCTGCTGGCTGACGCCGAATATCGCTTTGACGTCGGCAGCGGCATGCAGGCTTATTTCGGCGGCAATGTCTCTTATCGCAGCCAGACCTATTCGGTGGTCGGTAAATCGCCCGAGTTCAAATTGCCGTCCTACGCTCTGACGGATCTGCGCGCCGGGCTGGAGAAGGATCGCTGGCGCCTTCAGGTCTTCGGCCAGAACGTGTTCAACGTCCAATATCCGGTTGCCGTGTTCGTTGGTGTGGACACCGTGGCAAAGCAGGCGGGCTTTGGCGCAACCTATGGCGTGACCATCGGCTACAAATTCTGAGCGCTTTGATAGCGTTCAAGCCGATATAGGGTGACGGGTTACCTTATGTGTCGCTCGTCACAGTAAATGAGCGCGGTCCGACATAAGATGATGGAGGCTCAGACGGGTCTGAGCCTCCATTGTTAAGCGGCACGTTCGCGATATCGCAACCATTATACTGCATGCTCCACGTCCATTCTGACGGAGGATTGGATGCTGCCTCGAACTGTTCCGGCCTGATGCGGAGTTTGCAAGAACGACGCAATCAGAGGGTCATTGCCGGCCGGCCAAGACAAGCAACCGTGGCGCGATAAATTCTCTTGCTGCTGATGTTTCATATTGACAATATTTGTACATCTTGAGAAGATATCGTCCAGCTAGAACGCCTTACATGGCGATTGCCGCGGCAAAATATGGCGGAGGAGCAGAAATGCTGAATGCAACTCAAGAGCGCATCGACACCAAATGGGCGGAAGAGTTGCCCGAGTTGGACGATCTCCAAGCGGGCGCGATCCGCCGCATTGCCAACCTCTCGCGCCAGCTGCCGGGCGACTGGTCCGGAATGATGGGCCGCGAAATCGTACTGAGCGAGGACTTTGGCGCCCTGCGGTTTCAGCTCAGCTATATGGCTTATGCGCTTGCGCTCGCACATGTTCACCGCTTGCCGGCCGCGCCCGGCGTTTTCAAGCAGCCGTTCGACAACATCATCACGAAGTTGATGCATCCCGACTGCTGGCACTATTGGAGCAATGTCAGCACCGGCATGGGGGCCTTGAACAAGGATCTCGGCCCGCAACCCCGCGCATGGGACCCCGTCGCCAAAGAAAATATCATGTACAGCGCATATCTTCAGTCGACGGCGCTGATGTACCACTACATATTTCGCGACGACAAATATGCCAAACCAAACGCGATGCGCCTCCGTCTCAAGACCTTGTTTTGGCAAGAGGGCGGATATTTGTTCGAGTATGACGAGAATTCGCTTACGGATCTCATCTACTGGCAAATGGCTGAGCAAGGTTTCCTGGGCGTCGCCTGCGAGCCCGGTCTGATCTTTCAGGCGTGTAATCAGCCGAACATTATCGGCTTTAGAATGCATGACCTGATCTATGGCGGTTCTTTGGCGAAGGATGCGGAAAAAGGGTATGTCGCAGCCTGGAAAGAATTTGGCATCGTCGATGAGACCGGCAATTTCAGCACCTTCGTGAAGGTCAATTCGCGAACACCCATCGTGCTCGAAAGCTCACAACTGAACTGCTGGTTGATGACGCTGTTGCACAGCTGGAATCCCGAAGTAGTGGAGCAGCAATATCCCGTCCTGATGGAGCGGTTTCTGTCCGAAGGGCCCAACGGGACGAAATGGGTCAATCCCAGCCAGCGATTGCCCGTGCCGCCCGATCCCGGCGAAGAGCCCCTTTTCCCGGTGCTCGACATGGCCTGGGCGGCGTGCGCGGCATCGGAAGTTGGCGATGCGGACACGCTTGACGGACTGCTCGGTTATGCCGACCTCATGCTCAACGCCGCATGGCAGGACGGCGGCTATTATTATAAGCGGCGGGACGCCAATTTCGACGAGAATGGCTATTTCATTGGCATGGATGCCGCTGCCGGCAACGCGCTCTTTCACTATGCGCGGCTCAATGTGAAAGACGGCCTCAACAAATTATATAGCGGCCCGCTCGACGAAGCGCATTTTTCCGACCCTGCCTTGGTCGAACTCCCGGAGGATGTGGACGTACGGCGCGCGGTCTTTGATCGGGATCGCGCGGCGCTGGTCTTGACCTTGGGGGCGATGCCCGCCGGGCGGACGATCCAGCTGGGCGTTCGTGCTCCCGAAGACGCCGATTTTCCGCTTGTAGCCGCAGACGGAGAGCCGTTTGACGGTGATGTCGAGCGGACCGAATACGGCTTCTGCCTGACATTCCGCCATCATGACCGGACCACCCTGGTGCTGCAATGGTGACGGTCGTCCCCGTCGCGAGTTTCAACTTGACCGACCATCATGGGCGGCCAGCCACCAACATGACTTTTGCGGGATCATTCCTGCTGGTCTATTTCGGGTTCACGCACTGCAAGGTCGTGTGCCCGCGCTCACTCGGCAAGTTGTCGCGCGTATTGGATCGCCTGGGTGAACAGGCGCAGGGCGTGGTTGCGCTCTACATCACGGTAGATCCGGCCCGTGACACGCCGGACGTCATGCGCGCCTATCTTGAAGAAAAGCATCCGCGTTTCCTGGGCCTCACGGGCTCAGAGGACGAAATAGCCCACGCGAAAAGGGCGTTCCGGGTGTTCGCGGAATTCAAGGGTGATGACCAAGCGCCGGACGGCTATGTCGTGCCGCACAGCGCCATTGCCTATCTCATGTCGCCTGACGGCAAACTGCTTGATCACTTCATCGATGCGCTCGACGAGGACGAGGTCGCGCAACGCATGTCCGCAGCAATTCGATAATGCGCGCTTCCGCCGGGCCGAGATGGACCGGGGGAGGGGCAGGGCGCCGGGAAGCAGAACGAAGACAAGATTGACGCGTGGCCCACTGATCTTGGTGGGTACCGTTTGAGGGATGAGGATAATTTATGATCGACATTCAGGCTGCGGTGGTGCGCACCCAGGGCGGGGAATTCGAAATGGAGTCCCTCTCGCTCGAGGAGCCGGGCCCCGGTGAAGTCCTGGTTCGTATCGCCGGTGTTGGCGTGTGTCACACCGACCTGGTTGTCCGGGACCAGTATTTCCCTACCCCGCTTCCTGCCGTCCTGGGCCATGAGGGCTCCGGGATTGTGGAACGGATCGGACCCGGCGTTACGAAAGTCGCGCCCGGCGATCATGTGGTGCTCAGCTATGCGAGTTGCGGCCAGTGCGCGAATTGTCAGAAGGGTCTCTACGGCTATTGCCCGGACCTTTATGGTCGCAACTTCGCGGGCGCACGTCCCGATGGCAGCCATCCGTGCAAGGACGGGCATGGCCATGACGTCAGCAGCTATTTTTTCGCCCAGAGTTCCTTTGCCAACCTGGCGCTGGCGACTGAACGGAACACCGTCAAAATCCCCAAGGACGTCCCTGTCGAATTGATGGGGCCGCTTGGTTGCGGTATTCAGACGGGCGCGGGCGCCGTTATAAACGCACTCAAGCCGGGCGCTGGCAGCAGCATCGCGATTTTCGGGGCAGGTTCGGTCGGACTGGCGGCCGTAATGGCTGCGCGCGTCGCGGGCTGCGCAACCATTATCGTCGTGGATCTCAACGATGATCGCCTTGCCATAGCGCGCGATGTCGGCGCGACCCATACCGTCAATGCCGGCACCCAAGACCCGATTGCCGAAATTCAGGCGCTGACCGGCGGCGAGGGCGTGCAATATTCGCTGGAATGTACGGGACTGCCCAAGGTGGCTCGGCAGGCCGTGGACAGCCTGAGGCTGACGGGAACATGCGGCATTATCGGCGTGGCTCCGCTGGGAACGGAATTCGCCCTCGACATGAACGGCATATTGTTTGGCCGAACCGTGCGCGGCATCATTGAAGGGGACAGCATCCCCGACATTTTCATTCCGCAGCTGATCGAGTTATGGCGGCAGGACCGTTTCCCTTTCGACAAGCTGGTTCGCTTCTACGCCCTGTCGGAGATTGAAGACGCCGTGCGTGCGTCCGAAAGCGGGGAAGTGCTCAAGGCGATCCTCCTGCCCGATCCGTCCATCCGCGCGGCGTAATGATGGGCGGCTCGCTCTCTGATCTCTCATCCGGGGCGGCGCGACGCTGGGGGTCTGCGGCTGCGCTGATCATTCCGGGGGATCGATCCTTCACGTTCGGCGAAATCGATGCCCTGGCCGCCAGTTTTGCAGGCGGGATGGCTTCTCGCGGTATCAAGCGCGGCGACTGCGTGGTGCTTTACTTGCCAAATTGCTGGCAGTGGATTGTCGCCTATCATGCGATTGCGCGGCTTGGAGCCGTGGTCATTCCGGCCAATATTCTGCTTACGCCGGAAGATGTGCTGTACATGGCGGACGATGCCGGCGCGCAGGCGCTGATTGTGCCGGACGATGTGAAAGCGCTGCTTAAAGCTCCGGTCGCGTTCGTCGTGACACCGGGCGGCGTCCCGGGAACGGTTTCCTTCGATGCGCTGACCGAAGCGGAGCCGCTGCCGCCGGCCGCCATGTCGTCAGACGATCTGCTGGCAATCAGCTACACGTCCGGCACGACGGGCAAGCCCAAAGGGGTGATGCTCAGTCATGGCAATGTGGCGGCCAGCGTAATGCACACTGCCACCATCCATGTCCGGCACGCGGGCGACCGGATCTATTCGGCGCTCCCTTTCCCGCATGTCTATGGGAATGTGGTGATGAACGCCTGTTTTATCACCGGCGCCCGCCTTGTTGCACCGCGGCGCTTCGATGCGGGCGCGGCGCTCGCCGCCATTGTCGAACAGCATATCACTCTCTTTGAGGGAGTGCCCACAATGTATTATCAGATGCTGGCGCACCCGGCGATCAACTTCACTGACTTTTCCTCGCTTACCCGGTGTACGGTCGGCGGCCAGAGCATGCCGACGGCGAAACTCGACGAAGTGTCGGCGCGGTTCGGCTGTCCTTTGCTGGAGCTTTGGGGCATGACCGAATTGGCGGGGCCGGCCACGTCGCACTCGCCATATTGGCCGGCGCGCTACGGCTCCATTGGCCTGCCCTTTCCCGGGACCGAAGTCAGGCTTTACGATCTCGAACATCCTGGCCGCGACGCCGCGCCGGGCGCGCATGGCGAGCTGGCGGTTCGCGGCCCGTTGGTGACCAGGGGCTACTGGAATCGGCCGGAGGCGACGGACGAGGCGCTTGATCCGGAGGGCTGGCTTGCCACCGGCGACATCGCAACGCGCGACGCCGACGGGTATCTCTTCATCGTCGACCGTAAGAAGGACATGATCCTGACCGCCGGCTACAATGTCTATCCGGCGGAACTGGAACAGGTTCTTGCCGCACATGCGGATGTCGGCATGGTGGCGGTGGCTGGTTTCCCCGATGATGAGAAGGGCGAATTGGCCCATGCTTTCATCGTGTTGCGCGATGGCGCCACAGTGACCGCAGAGATGCTGATTGCCCACTGCCGGGGCCATCTCGCCGCATATAAGGTGCCGCGCGCCATTCATTTTGTAGACGATTTGCCGCGCACCGGCTCCGGCAAAATCATGCGACGGGCGCTTACCCCGCCGGGAAAGTCTTCCATTTCCTCCTAGGGAGTCCTGCAATGACGATCGATTTCTTCAATGACTACACCGCCACCATCAATGGCCATGCCGCAACCGCAAAAGCGGCCATTGATGTAATCAATCCCGCTACTGAAGAGGTAGTCGGAACGGCGCCGGCCGCCAACCGTGATCAGCTTGACGAAGCGGTGAGCGCGGCCAAGGCGGCTTTCCCCGCATGGAGCAGGCGACCGCTGGCCGAACGGCAGGCGCTGGTGGCGAAGATCGGCGATGCGATCGAAGCCAATGCCGAGAATTTCATGCGCCTTTTGACGCTGGAACAGGGCAAGGCGCGCGCAGGCGCCGAATGGGAAATAGGGGGATCGGTCATCTGGTGCCGCGAGATCGCGAAGCAGGAGCTGGCCGTCGACCTTGCCGAACAGACGGAATCCCGCACGGTCGAGACGCGGCGCGTCCCGCTTGGCGTGGTCGGTGCGATCACACCGTGGAATTTCCCCATCCTGCTTGCGGTCTGGAAGATCGCGCCGGCTCTGGTCGCGGGCAACACCATGGTCCTGAAACCCTCGCCCTGGACGCCGCTATGCACGCTCAAGCTGGGCGAGCTGCTCCGTGACATTCTTCCGGCGGGCGTACTCAATGTGGTGTCGGGCGGTAACGACCTTGGCGCCTGGCTCACCGGGCATCCTGACGTGAGCAAGATCAGCTTCACCGGATCGACGGCCACCGGCCGCAAGATCATGGAGAGCGCCTCAGGCAACCTGAAGCGGATAACGCTGGAACTGGGCGGCAACGACCCGGCGATCGTCCTGCCCGATGTCGACATCGAAAAGACCGCCAAGGAGCTGTTCTGGGCGGCGTTCCAGAATTCTTCCCAATTCTGCGTCGCGGCCAAACGCCTGTATATCCACGAGGATATCTATGACGAACTGTCGCAGGCGCTTGTCGCATATGCCGGAACCGTCAAGATAGGCGATGGATCGCATCAGGGAACGGACTTGGGACCCATCCAGAACAAGATGCAGTTCGACAAGCTCAAGAGCCTGCTGGCGGATGCGAAGCGTAACGGCTGCACCTTCCTGGCCGGCGGGGATATCCCGGAAGGTAAAGGCTATTTCGTTCCCATCACGATCGTCGACAATCCACCAGAGGATAGCGCGGTAGTGGTCGAGGAAGCCTTTGGCCCCATTCTCCCGCTCCTCAAATTCCGCGACATGGAGGATGTGATCGCGCGCGCCAACAATACCGAATATGGCCTTGCGGCTTCCGTCTGGGGCAAGGATATCGAGACCGCCAAGGCCATAGCCGAACGGATCGAGGCAGGGACGGTATGGATCAACGAAATCCACTCCTTCTCCCCCCATGTCGCCTTTGGCGGACACAAGCAGTCCGGTATCGGTATTGAAAATGCCCTGGAAGGCTTGAGCGAATATACCAACTCGCAAACGATCGTCACGAATCGGGCGGCATGATGCGCGAGGGGGAGGCGGCTGTTCAGGGCGCTTCCCGTCGCCATGGTGGGTGTTCGCCACCTACGCGATGCGACGAAGATGTCTATACCACGCACAAGCGACGCAAAAATGTCTGATCATACTTGGGTAAATGGGGGACCTGCAGTTTGAGCGCCGGCAAAGATCCATCCTGGCGCAGCAACGTCGCTGCGGAACGCCGGGCCCGTACGCGAGAAAAGCTGATCGCTGCGGCGGCTCGGGTGGTGTCGGAACTCGGACAAACGCGCGCGCGCATTGATGACTTTATTGCCGCTGCGGGCATCTCTCGCGGTTCCTTCTACAATTATTATTCGACGCGTGAGGAACTGCTGGACGATCTATGGACCCGTCTTGGCAGCGAACCTTTTCACGATATCCAGAAGGAGTCGCAGTTCCTGACGGATCCTGCCGAACGTCTTGCGACCGAGGCCCGGTTGATATTGCGGCGCGCGGCTTGCGATCCGATCTGGGGTTGGCTCGTCTACAGTCTATCGGCCAATGACCGGGTGCCGCAGGATCTGCTCAGCTTTCCACGCCCTGACCTCATCATGGGGCATCATCAAGGCCGCTTTCGCTTTCCGAGCCTCGATTGCGCAAACGATCTGGTCGTGAGCGCGCTCCGCAGCGCGCTGCGGGCGGTGCTGGAGCAGGAGCAGACGGACATCTATTCCTCCGGGATTGTCGAACTCATTTTACGCGCCCTGGGACTGGATCATCAGGAAGCCGGGGCGATTGCTTCGCGTCCTTTAGGGGACGAATTGCCTGCGGGGCTGCATGCCTCTGCCAATGAGGCAAAACGGGTTCGAACATGAACGATCGGGATGGAACCCTCGGCGATCGCATGTGCGGGGACCCCGGTTTTTGGCGCGCCGATGTGTCTGTGCGCAATCTCCGCCGCCCTGGCATTGGGCATGACGACTTCTGTCCCGATCGCGACCCGCTTTTCCCAAGGACAGGATCGGAAATGTCGGCGCGTTTGCGGTCGGAATATTGCGAAGTCGGTGACAGATTTGCTCCGGAACACCCTGTTTCATGACCATATTTCCTCAGGCTCGCCAAAGCGGTCCGTGGATAGGATCGTTCGGGCGATTTGCATCGCCGAACGCGACGGGAGTGTTTGACGCAATTTTCACGCGAAATCTGGCGTGTGCATGCGGCATGATGATCGGCCTTGTGATCGATATCTGGCGAAGCCCGATAGGGGCCATCCCGGTCTTTTGCAGCCCAGGAGGAGACATCCTCACTCGGTTGCTGTTTCACTTCACATTAATGCCCGTCGCCCATCTCGGCATGCTGACGGGGGCAATGATGTGCGTGATATGGAACCTTGGCCATCGCACCGTCACGGTGATGCCGCTTATCCGGATTGCCCTTTGGCAGTTGGGCGTGATGGCGGCCGCAGAGATAGGCCCGCTCATGCTGTTTGCACGGCTGGCCGATCCGATCCCAATGATGCTGATCATGGCGGTTGTCATGCTTGCCTTGGGGGCCGTCCCGAATAAGGTCGCGCGGGGCTGTTGCCCCTGATTTACAGTGCCTGCGGATGCAAGCACGTCATCTTGGGTCAGCCTGCAATCTCCCGCTGCCTTCGGGCAAGCGCGCGTTCGTTTGCAAAGGCGCCGAATGGGATAATGGCCAAGACGATCATCCGGATGGCTCGGGCTCGCGGCCATGCCCTCTCACCAAGGGTTTCGGCGAGCATGTAGATATAGGTGAGGAAAGCCAGGCCATGAACCAGGCCCATGATGCTCACCGCAGCCGGTATGCCCGCAAGATGCTTTAGCGGTACGGCAACACCGATCAACAATGCGAGCGTGGCGCCCTCGACGATCGACACCACGCGCATCCGTTGGAGCTGCGCATATTCGCTGTCGCGTTCGGCCGGTGACATCAGGAACGCGGCTTAGTGCGTGTCGCCGCGATCGAAATCGCTTCCTGAACTTTGTCTTCGCCCAGCACCGCGCGCGCGGCGGCGACAAGCTCGGGCCCGGCGTCGCGCGGATTACCCGTGGCGAAGGGCGGTTCGGGATCATATTCCATCATGAGCTGGGTCAGCTTGGCAACCTGCTCCCCGCGCAGCTCCGCCAGCAGGCGCAACCCGAAATCGATCCCGGCCGTAACACCGCCGCCCGTCCAGACATTGGCGTCGCAAACCACCCGCTCCTGAACCGCCACGGCGCCAAGCGCTTTGAGGACGTCGAGGGCCGCCCAGTGGGTGCTCGCCCGGCGGCCTTCAAGAAGCCCCGCCATGCCAAGGAGCAGGGAGCCGGAGCATACGGAGCCGATATAGCGCGCTGCGCCAGCCACCCGTGAGAGAAAGGCGACTAGCTCTTTGTCTCGCATCGCCTCGTTCGTTCCGAACCCGCCCGGGACTAACAGAATGTCGAGAGTATCCTGGAATTCGGAAAAGGTGGTGGTGGGCACCAGCGCAATCCCGCTGTCCGACATGACAGGATCGAGGGTGGGGGAAAAAAGATAGGTTCGTCCGTGAAGCCCCAGTGCGGATTGGGGGCCGGCCATGTCTAGCAGAGTGAAGCCCGGATACAGCACGATGCCGATCGTGAGCGGCTCGGGCTGGTGTGCAATGTCGGTCATCAATGTCTCCTTCGCGAACTTGACTAAGCCTTGCGGACATGGCGCGTGAGTGGCAGAAATGACAAATATCGATCATTTTCAGCCAATGATCCGTTAGGGGAATATGTGAGATGCACAAGGTTGCGGTCCTTGCCTTCGATGGTGTCATTCCCTTCGATCTCGGCATACCGCTCGAAGTGTTCGGTCGTGTCTCGAAAGCCGACGATGGCCCGGCCTATGCGGTCTCCGTCTGTGCGCCTCGCGGTGCGATACGAACGAACGGCTTCACGCTGCGGGCGCACGGCAAGCTGGCGGACATTGCGGCCGCAGACACCGTCGTGGTGCCGGGTATTGATGATGTCGACAGAGCCGTGTCGCCCGCCATCTTGGCCAGTCTTCGCGATGCATGGGCGTCCGGCGCGCGGGTCGTGTCGATTTGTTCCGGTGCCTTCCTTCTCGGCGCGGCCGGCCTGCTTGACGGTAAGCGGGCAACGACGCACTGGCTATGTGTAAAGGAACTCGCCCGGCGATATCCACTGGCGCAGATTGAGCCCGATGCGCTTTTCGTTGACCAGGGTCGGCTCGTGACCTCTGCGGGTGCATCGGCGGGGCTCGATATGTGCCTTCACCTCGTCCGGCAGGATCATGGTGCGGCGACGGCGGCGGATGCGGCGCGCATTGCGGTAACGCCGCTGATCCGCGACGGGGGGCAGGCCCAGTTCATCCGTGCGCGCCCGGCGCCTTCACGCGTGACTGCCGGCCTTGCGCCGACGCTGGACTGGATGCTCGGCAGCCTCGCCCAGCCGCTGAATGTAAAGACTATGGCGAAGCGAGCGGGCATGAGCGAGCGGAGCTTTGCGCGGCATTTTCATGAGCAGATCGGAACAACCCCGCTGCAATGGTTGCTCCTGGCCCGCGTACGGGTCGCGCAGGAATTGCTTGAGGTTACCAACGGTACGATTGAGGAGATTTCGCTGCGCACCGGATTTGAATCACCCGTGACATTTCGCGCCCGCTTCCGTCGCATCGTCGGTTTGAGCCCGCTGTCCTATCGGCGACGATTCCAAACGTGACGGCGAATCCTGGCATTTCGGTAGCTGATCGGCCAGCGGCTCGGCACAGCATTTCGCATAAGCGGGCTTCCTGCGGCCAGGATGGCCGCAGGAAAAAGCGTCAGGCCGAAAATCGGGGCGGGTACGCGTCCCGCCCCCTGTATCTTACAGGCCGTCGACAGCCTTGCTGACCAGAACGTTCACCGAAACTCGGCGGTTCTGCGCCTTGCCTTCTTCCGTGCTGTTGTCCGCCAATGGGTCGGCTTCGGACATGCCGGTGGGGGTCAGCATGCGATAGGGCTTCCAGTGGCACGCCTGCTGAAGATAATTGACCACGCCGCCCGCGCGCTTCTCGCTAAGCGTCTGGTTGAATTCCGGGCTGCCCGTGGAATCGGTATATCCCACGACGAGCAGAAGGGCATTGTCCATGCTTTCGGCCGCCGTTGCCGCCGCGCAGAGGTCGCTCTTCGCTTGCGAGGTCAGGACCGCCTTACCCGTCGCGAAGTTCACGTTGGTCGTGCTCTTGACGTTATACTGGTCGATGTCGCCCATGCGGCCGCGCAGCGACTCGGTGGCTGCGGTCTGTTCGGCAAAGCGCTGGTCGGTGCCGTTGTGGATCATTGTGGCGGTCTTGAGATCCTTGCCGGTCAGCTTGATCTGGTTCGCCACAAGGGCGTCGCCCGACCGCAATGTCTTGACGGTCACCGGCAGGCCATTGAGCAGCGAGGTCGCCGCCAGCTTGTCGCTGTTCAGGCCGAAGAGTCCCTTGGTGGCGGTGATGCGGGTGGAATCGTTGATGAAGATGACCGATTTGGTTCCGTCGGCGGCGGTGACCTGCATCTTGTCGCCGCTGCGCGCGGAGATGATGCCCTCGACATCCGGGCCTTCGGTCATTGCAGAACGGTCAGCATTGCTCGTGTCTGAGACGGTCACGGCAAGAGGGTCCTGCGTTTGCGCCGACACGCTGACCGAGGCCGCGCCGGCAAGCATGGCACCCAGCAAGAGACGTTTTGAACTGTGGAAAATGACCTTCATTGCGATACTCCTTCAAACTCTATCAATTGGGCCTGCGGATCGCAGCTTCTCGTCTGATGGCCGGCGGCAATAGCGTATCCGGCGGTTAGAACCCCCCACTCAGGCGCGCCAGATGTGCAGCGCGAGGCTGCGTCTGAACGCCGTGGATATTCTGCGTGTTCAGATTCACCTGTCGCGCATATGAACGCCCTTGGCACCACCAGAGGTTTTGTCGGTATTTCGAGCGCGAAGTGCGACGAACCGATGCGAGCGCCCGCCCGTTGCGCACATCTATGGGCCGATGCAATTCTCCAAAAATATGGAAACCCATAGTCTCACCCCCTCCGCCTGCCTCGAACGGCACAGTCTTGAGGCAATATCTCTACGCAAAACATGCCCGCCTGGTCCAGCTTTTTGCATATAATACTATGGGCGACCGACCCTATTGTAATGCCGGCACATGCCTCAACCGTTCTGCAAGATAGTCGATAAACGCTTTCACACGATGTGGGACCTGTCCGCCGCCGACATAGAGAGCATGGATAGTTTCGATATCACCGGGATTTGCGTCCTCCAATAATGGGGTCAATCGACCCGCGGCGATATCCTCCGCCGCATTGAAAAGGCCCATGCGCGCGATGCCGACTCCCGCCACCGCCATTTGGCGAAGCGTCGTGCCATTATTGACCTGCATCCCGCCTGACACGGCGATGTGCACGATCTCGTCTTTCACGCGAAAAGGCCAAAGCGCCGGTGAAGGACGGAAGGTGAAGGTCAGGCAGTCATGATCGATCAGCGCGGTCGGGGTTGCCGGAACGCCATGGCGCTCCAGATAGGTGGGTGAGGCGCAGACGACCATTTTGCTCACCCCCAGCCGGCGGGCGATCATTGCGCTGTCGGGCAGGGTGCCCGTACGGACCGCGATGTCGGTGCGCTGAGCCAGAAGATCGATGACATCGTCGGTAAGGTGCAGGTCGACCCGCACATCGGGATGTCGTTCCAAAAAGCCGGGTATGGCAGATGCGACATACATCGACCCGAAGGGAAGCGACGCGCTGATGGTCAAGCGTCCGCGCACGGCACCGCCGCCTACCTCGACTTCCGCATCGTCCAGAGCCTTCAATATCGGCAGGGCCGCCTGATAATAGGCTTCGCCCTCATCCGTAAGGGTGACCGCCCGCGTCGTCCGCAGCAGGAGGCGCGCGCCCAGGCGGATTTCGAGCCGTCCGATCAACTTGCTCACGGCGGACGGTGTGAGATTAAGGCTGCGCGCCGCGCCCGAAAAGCTGCCTTCCTGCACGACGCGCGCGAATACCTCCATTTCTCCCGAACGCTCCATCATGATGCGGGACATTGTGGAATTCCATTCATAGATGTTTATCCAATTCTGGAAATAGTGAGGCGTTCTGGCAAGCCTTACATATCGTTCGACGATTTGGATGGAGGCCAATATGGATATGCAACTTGCCGACAAAACTGCGCTCGTGACGGGCGGCACCGCCGGGATCGGGCTGGAAATCGCCCGGTCGCTGGCGCGGGAAGGCGCAAAAACCGTCATCACCGGACGTAGTCAGGCCAAGATTGACGCTGCGACGGCGGAAATCGGCAACGGGGTAACAGGCATAGTCGCCGATGCCGGGACCGCCGAAGGCGTGGCCGCCATTGTCGCTGCCCAGCCCTCGGTTGACATTCTTGTCAACAATCTCGGCATTTATGAGAGCAAGGATTTTGGCGACATAGCGGATGCGGACTGGCAGCGTCTGTTCGACGTAAACGTCATGAGCGGTGTCCGCATGTCGCGGGCGTATCTGCCCGGCATGCTGGCGCGCGACTGGGGGCGCATCATTTTCATTTCCAGCGAGTCGGCGCTGTCGACGCCCGTGGATATGATCCACTACGGCACCACCAAGACCGCACAGCTTGCGATTGCGCGGGGCCTCGCCCAAACGACGCGCGGCACGAATGTCAGCGTGAATTCGGTTTTGCCCGGGCCGACACGGTCGGAGGGGATCGAGGCGTTTCTGCGCAGCCAGGCCAGCGATCCTGACGCCCCGATCGCGGAAATCGAAAAGGAATTCTTCGCTGTGGCTCGCGCCAACTCGATTGTTCAGCGCATGCTGGAGGCGAAGGAGATCGCCAATCTTGTGACATTTCTCGCCAGCCCGCTGTCGTCGGCCACCAATGGCGCGGCGCTTCGCGCTGAAGGCGGGCTGGTCAATACCATCGCCTGAGGCCGGATTTACGCAGGCGGGCACCAGCGTTGCCGGCTGCGATCAGCATCAGCAGTCAGAGCATCTACCATAGTGGGTGCGTTTTCCGATGGGGAGTGAAGCGGAAACTCTGCTTCATTCCCCAGCCCTGTGATCGGCATGTGCTCGGAGGTGAACAACCATACCGCGCAACGGCTCTTCGCCACCCTTCTTTAAGAGTGGCGCGGAAGTGACGCACGCGCGCTTCCTGCCCACGCCATAACGGCCCCCTTAAACCGACGCATGGCCTTGGGCCCGCACGACCTTGGACAGGCGGCAAGTTTCGACCAGATATCCATCATTCCAAAATATCGAACATATAATCGCAATTTATCATGCTGTTTCGAATAAATCCCACGGTCTAGATCGATGTCAGCCCGAACGAACGGGCCAACGCCATTCCAATCGCAAGGACCTTCACATGTCGATCATCGCCACCCCGACCCCCGCCAAGGCGCTCCTTTCCCCCACCAACCACGCGCTTGTCCTCATCGACTTTCAATCGCAGATGGCCTTCGCCACCAAGTCGATTTCTGCCGAATTGCTGCGCAACAACGCCGCGCTGGTTTCGAACGCCGCGGCCGGTTTCAAGGTACCGACGATCCTTACCACCGTCGCTGTCGACAGCTTTTCCGGGCCGATGTTCAGCGAGATCACGCAAGCCTTCGACGATCAGCCCATGCTGGACCGCACGTCGATGAACACCTGGGAGGATGCTGCCGTCATTGATGAGGTGAACCGCATCGGCCAGGAGCGCATCGTGTTCGCCGGCCTGTGGACCAGCGTTTGCATCGTCGGCCCGGTTCTGTCCGCGATCGAGCAGGGTTTCGAAGCCTATGTCATCACGGACGCGTGCGGCGACATTTCGGACGAGGCGCATGAGCGCGCCATTGAACGCATGATCGCCGCCGGCGCGAAGCCGGTGACTGCGCTCCAATATATGCTGGAATTGCAGCGCGACTGGGCGCGGACCGAAACCTACGACATGACGACCGGCATCGCGAAGAAGTGGGGCGGCGCCTATGGCCTGGGCATCACCTACGCTAAGACGATGTTCGGCGCTTCGGAAGGCGGCCACTAATATCCCCCGGCGGCCGGGCGCTCCGTAACCCTGGTCCGGCCGCCGCCACGTCTCCCTTGTTTATAAAGGATTTTTTCCATGAGCAATGTTATCACCACTGCAGACGGCGTCGATATTTTCTTCAAGGACTGGGGCGCCAAGGATGCCCAGCCGATCATGTTCCACCATGGCTGGCCGCTGTCGTCCGACGATTGGGACGCGCAGATGCTGTTCTTCCTGTCGAACGGCTATCGCGTCGTCGCCCATGATCGCCGCGGCCATGGCCGGTCGGCACAGGTCGATTTCGGTCATGACATGGCCCATTATGCCGCCGACGCCGCTGCGGTCGCCGCGCATCTGGACCTTAAGAACGCCATCCATATCGGCCATTCGACCGGCGGTGGCGAAGTCGCCGCCTATGTCGCCCGCCATGGCCAGCCCCAGGGCCGCGTTGCCAAGGCAGTGCTGGTGAGCGCCGTGCCGCCGATCATGCTGAAGACCGATCGCTATCCCGGCGGCCTGCCCATGGATGTGTTTGACGGCTTGCGCGCCGGCCTTGCAGCGAACCGCGCGCAATTTTTCCACGATGTCGCCGCCGGCCCCTTCTACGGCTTCAACCGTGAAGGTGCCGACGTGAAACCCGCAGTCATCGACAATTGGTGGCGTCAGGGCATGATGGGCAGCGCCCTTGCCCATTATGAAGGCATCAAGGCATTTTCCGAAACCGACCAGACGGACGACCTTAAGGCGATCACTGTGCCCACGCTGGTGCTGCATGGCGATGACGACCAGGTCGTGCCCTACAAGAATGCGGGCGTCCTTCAGGCGGAATTGCTGCCGAACGCCACCCTCAAACTCTATGAGGGCTATCCGCACGGCATGCTGACGGTGAACGCCGATGTGCTGAACGCTGACATCCTCGCGTTCATCCGGGCCTGATCCCCCAATAAGGAGAATGGACATGAAGCCCTATCTTCTCTCACTGGGCGCTGGCCTGATTGTCGGCATCGTCTACAGCTTGCTGGGTGTCCGTTCTCCTGCTCCGCCAGTCATCGCTCTTGTCGGGCTGGCGGGGATATTGCTGGGGGAACAGCTGATCCCGATCGGCAGGCATCTCGCCAGCATGACGGAACTGAGCCACTTCGTGATCAATGATTGCGCCAACCATGTGCTGGGCAAGCTGCCCGCCAACCGGGGGCATGACGCATGATGACCCGCCGCCAGGCGCTGTCCAGCGCCGCCACCACCGTCCTGCTTACCGCCACAGAAAGTTTCGCCATGCCCCCCGCCAAAGACCTGATCTTCATCAATGCCAAGGTCACGACCGTGGATCGTGAGAATCCACAAGCACAGGCCGTCGCCATAAGGGGCGGCACATTTCTGGCGGTGGGTTCGGAGGCGGAGGTGCGCGCCGCCGCCGGGCCTGACGCCACCGTCATCGATGCGCAGGGTCGCCGCCTGATCCCCGGCCTGATCGACAGCCACATTCATGTCATCCGTGGCGGGCTGAATTATAATATGGAGTTGCGCTGGGAAGGCGTGCCGAGCCTGTCCGAAGCGATGGCGATGCTCAAGAAGCAGGCCGAAAATACGCCGCCGCCCCAATGGGTGCGCGTGGTCGGCGGCTTTACCGAGCATCAGTTCGCCGAAAAGCGTCTGCCGACCATCGCGGAGATCAACGCCGCGGCGCCCGACACGCCGGTCTTCATCCTGCACCTCTATGACCGTGCCTTGCTCAATGCCGCCGCCCTGCGCGCGGTGGGCTATACCAAGGATACGCCAAACCCGCCGGGCGGTGAGATTGTTCGCGATGCGCAGGGCAACCCGACCGGGTTGCTGCTGGCGCAGCCCAATGCGACGATCCTCTATTCGACGCTCGCCAAGGGGCCGAAGCTGCCGCAGGAATATCAGCTTAACAGCACGAAGCATTTCATGCGGGAACTCAATTCGCTCGGCGTGACCAGCGTGATCGACGCGGGCGGCGGATCGCAAAATTACCCCGACGACTATGAGGTGATCGACAAGCTGCACAAGGACGGCGAACTCACGCTGCGCATCGCTTACAATCTCTTCACGCAAAAGCCGAAGGAGGAGCTGAAGGATTTCGCCAGCTGGTCGACCCAGATCAAACCCGGCGATGGCGACGACAGCTATCGCCATAATGGCGCGGGCGAGATGCTGGTCTATTCGGCGGCGGATTTTGAGGATTTTCGCGTCGCTCGCCCCGACATGGCTCCGGAGATGGAAGGTGATCTGGAACCTGTTATCCGCCTGTTGGCTGAACGTCGCTGGCCCTGGCGACTGCATGCGACCTATGACCAGACCATCGGACGCGCGTTGGATGTATTCGAGAAGGTCAACAAGGACATTCCGCTGCAGGGGTTGAACTGGTTCTTCGACCATGCCGAGACAATCAGCGAGCGCAATATTGACCGGATCGCGGCGTTGGGCGGCGGCATCGCCGTGCAGCATCGCATGGCTTTTCAGGGCGAATATTTCGTGGAGCGCTATGGCGCCAAGGCGGCCGAGGCGACCCCGCCGATCAAGCGCATGATGGCGGCGGGCATCCCCGTCGGTGCGGGCACCGATGCGACCCGGGTCGCCAGCTACAATCCATGGGTCTCGCTGTCCTGGCTGGTCACGTCCAGGACGGTGGGCGGCCTGACACTCTATCCCGTGCGCAACCGGCTCGACCGCGAGACCGCGCTGCGCCTGTGGACGGAGAAGAACACGTGGTTTTCCAACGAAGTCGGCAAGAAGGGGCAGATCAAGGCCGGGCAATTGGCCGACCTTGCCCTGCTGTCGGACGATTATTTCAGCGTGGCAGAGGATGAGATCGCGCATCTGCGATCAGTGCTGACGGTGCTTGGTGGCAAGATTGTCTTTGGAGCGGGCGATTACGGCCCGCTGGCGCCGGTTGCGCCAAAGGCCATGCCGGACTGGTCGCCGGTTGCGACATTCGGCGGCCATTATCGCCGCGATGACACGGCAAAGAAGCTGGCTTCCGCCTGCGGCTGCGCTGCGTCTTGCAACGTCCATGGCCATGACCATGCGGCGGCGTTGGGCGCCAACGTACCGGCCGCGGACGTCCAGAGTTTCTGGGGGTCGCTGGGCTGCGGTTGCTGGGCGGTCTAGTCCGACCCTCATTTCATTCCATAATATCGAACAGATCCATCAATATTATTCGGGTCGTTGAGGGGGTAGCCTCTGTGTAGACAGGACCCGTACCCACGATCCTCTCCCACTGGAGTATCCGTCATGAACCGTCTTGCCCTGATGGTGGCGACCGCGCTGGTCGTCATCAGCCCCGCCGCCGCGCCCGCAAAATCGGGCGTCGCCAGCGCCGACTATTCGGTCGGCCCGCAATATGACACCACCCATGTCTATGTCGCGCCGGAGGATTTCGACCGCTTCGTTGCCAGCTTCAACGCCACGCTCGGCGGTACGAGCAGCAAGCAGGGCGTGTTCCAGGTGACGCCGACCGCCAGTCGGACCAAATCGCAACTCGTCCTGACGCCCGCCGGCACCATTTCGGTCTTTGGCTTCCTCACCCCCGTTCCCACGCCGTTCGGCGCGGAGCGCACCGGCTATCTGGTGAGCGACATGGATGCGGCCGTCGCTTCCGCCGTCAAACATGGCGCAACCCGCCTGATCACCACTTTCCCCGATCCGATCGGGCGCGACGTGGTGGTGCAATGGGCCGGCGGCGTGAACATGCAACTCTACTGGCACACCGCCAAGCCCAGCTATGCTGCGCTCACCACTGTGCCGGAAAACCGCATCTACCTGACCCCCGACGCCGCCGATGCATTCGTGAAGCAGTGGACCGGCTTTGCCCATGCGAAGGTGGCGTCTGACGACAAAGCCGCGCCGGGGGCGGAGATCGGCCAGCCGGGCAAAAGCTATCGGCGCATTCGCATAACGTCGGGCTATGGCAAAATGAGCGTCATCGTGTCGGACGGGCAACTCCCCTGGCCCTATGGCCGCGACATGACCGGCTATGAAGTCGCGGACCTTGCCGCCACGCTGGACAAAGGCAAAGCGGCGGGCGTCGAAACGCTGGTGCCGGTCCATGCGGAGGGTGGCCGCCAGAGCGCGATCGTCCGTTTTCCCGGCGGCTACATCGCCGAAATTCATGGACCCGCGTCGTGACCGACACACCCTATTTTGTGGCCGCCATCCTTGGGTGGCGCCCCCTCTGGTTCCTTGCCCGCCTCGCGCTGGTCGGCGCATATCTGCTCGGCGGCATTGTCAAACTGACTGACTGGCAGGCCGCCGTTGCCGAGCAAGCGCATTTCGGCATGACGTCGCCCGCGCTGTGGGCCGCGCTGACCATTGGGGTTGAGCTGGCGGGGCCAGCGCTCATCCTGATCGGACGGTTCATGTGGCTCGGGGCGGGCATGCTGGGCATCTTCACCTTGTTCGCGGCCGTCACCGCCAACGCTTTCTGGACGATGCGGGGCGTCGATCGGTTCATGGCGACCAATGCCTTTTTCGAGCATATCGGCCTGATCGGTGGCTTCGTCATGGTCGCCATCATCGCACAGCGGCGGAAGGCCGATGCGTAGGGCGATCCTGCCATGCCTCGCGCTGCTGTTGCTGCCTCACCCGGCCGCGGCCCAGCAGCGCGAGGCGTGGCAGGCGCCGACCCTTAGCATAACCCGCTATGACGAGGATTGGTCGGACCTCGCCGATGCCGAGAAGCGCGCCCATCACTGGACCGGGCCGTTCAAGCATATTCCGCTTGGTGACGACGCCTGGCTGTCCACCGGCATCGAACTGCGCGCGCGCAGCGAAAGCTATGACGACAATCTGTGGGGCGGGGCGGATGCGCCCGATGACAGCTATTTATGGTTGCGCGCCATGCCCTATGCCGACCTGCATGTCGGGAAGGCCCGGGCCTTCGTGCAGCCGATCGCCGCCTATGCCGTGGGCGTCGCGCCCTTGGCCGGGCCGATCGATCAGACGCGGATCGACCTGTTGCAAGGATTTGGCGAGGCGGATCTGGGCCCGGTGATGCTGCGCATCGGGCGGCAGATGCTGTTGCTGGGCACTGAACGGCTGATCGGCACCCGCTATGGCCCCAATGTGCCGCTATCCTTCGACGGTGCGCGCGCGGATGTGGCGATCGGCAAGGCGAGCGTCAGCCTGCTCGCAGTCAGGCCGGTGCAGCCCGGACCCGGCAGTTTCGACGATGCGACCTCATCCACGCGAACGCTATGGGGCGCCTATACGGCGCTGCCCGAACTCGACCTCTATTATCTGGGCTATCGCAATCGCGCCGCGCGGTTCGGTGGGACGCAGGGGCGCGAAGTGCGGCACAGCATCGGCGTGCGGTCCTATGGCGCGCGGGGCCCCTGGCACTGGAATATCGAGGGTGTCTATCAGTTCGGTCATTATGAAGGACAGCGCATCGCCGCCTGGACACTGGGCACGGAAGTGGGGCGCAGTTTCTCCACTCTGCCCTTCGCTCCCGACGCCACGATGCGCGTGAACATTGTGAGTGGCGACGGCAGGGCAGGCGATGGCAAGCTCGGCACGTTCAACGCACTATTCCCAAAAGGCAAATATTTCGGCGAATTGTCGCCCGTCGGCCCGACTAACATCATCAGCCTCAATCCCCGCATCAGTGGCAATCTGGGCGGCGGTGTGTCGGCCAGCATCGCGGCGATGGCCTATTGGCGATACAGTCGCAGGGATGGCGTCTACGGCATTCCGGGCAACCTGATCCGCCCGGCGGGGGAGAGCGATGCGCGCGGCATTGGCAAGGAAGTCGAAGCGACGGTGGCGTGGCAGGCGACCGCCGAATGGGAATTGTCCGCGTCTCTCTCAGCCTTTGGGCCAGGGGCTTTCATCCGCCAGACCGGCACTGCAAAGACGATCGCCATGCTGGGGCTGGAAAGCAATTTCCGCTTCTGACTATTCTAAATTATCGAATAAAATCTGCGATCTTATTCGACTGCCTGTAATGACCGGCCGGCCATAAGGTGGGCGGCACAATCCATCAGGAGAACCGCCATGATCAACGCCGCCACCAAAGCCTCCATCGCACCGCTTCCTTTGCTGCTGATGCTATTGTCCCTCACCACCGGCCTGGTCGACGCGATCAGCGTTCTCGGGTTGGGCAAGGTCTTCACCGCCAACATGACCGGCAATATCGTGTTTCTGGGCTTCGCCGCGGCCGGCGTCCCCGGCTTCCGGGTTGCGCCCTATCTGATGGCCATCGCCGCCTTCCTGGTCGGTGCGCTGGTCGCCGGACGGGTGGGCAGGCATTATGCCGGCCTGCCGCTGCGTCGCTGGCTTCTCGTCGCCGCGCTGGTCGAGGCGACATTGCTGTGGATCGCGGCGGGCTTTGCCATAGGCTTCGACATCCCGGCCCAGTCGCCGGGCGCCAGCCTCTACGCGATTATCGCGCTCACGGGCCTTGCCATGGGTTTTCGCAACGCCACCATTCGCCAGCTCAAGGTGCCGGACCTCACCACTACCGTCCTGACCCTGACCATTACGGGGCTGGCGGCGGATTCCACGCTGGCGGGCGGCGGCAACCCCAATTGGGGCCGACGGATCGGCAGCATTGTCGCGATCTTTTCAGGCGCGGCGATCGGCGCGGTGCTTGTGACGCACGGTGGCCTCGTCATCCCGCTGCTGCTGGCGGGAGCGCTCATCCTGGGCGGGACGCTTGCCTGCATGCTGCATCCGGCCGCCGCCGACGTGGTTGCGGGCTAGTCGCGGAGCGCCCGTTCGATCCGTCGATCGGGCGCGAACCACAGCAGCAGCACCGCGACATAGCAAATCACCGCCACCGGCCGCGCGACGAGCGCGGCCGGTATGGCGATCAGATACAGGGCGAGGCTGATCTTGCCCTTGAAATCCGATCCCACCGCGCGGGCGAGCGCGGACTGCCGGCCATTGCATGCGATGATCGCGCGCTCCGTCACGTCATAGCCGATCGCCGCCATGCCCATCACGAAGCCGTAGGATGCAGTGGCCATCGGTGAAAACCCGCTCTCGTCCAGCCAGCGGATGACGAACGGCGCCAGCGACAGCCAGAACAGAAGGAACAGGTTCGCCCACAGCACCTTGCCATCGATCCGTTCGGCCGCGTGCATCAGGTGATGGTGATTGTTCCAATATAGCCCCACGTTGAGGAAGGAGAGGACATAGGCGAGCAGGATCGGCGCGCTTTCCGACAATGCCGCAAGCGTGCCCTCGCGCGGCACCTTCAGCTCAAGCACCATGATGGTGATGATGATTGCGACCACGCCATCGGTGAAAGCCTCCAGTCGGCCTGATGTCATGCCCCCCCTCAACCGGCTCAGACATCGCTCATGCCTTCCAGTTCCTTGTCCTGGCTGCCCAGCGCGACGAATTGATCGAGCAACCAGGATGCCGCCGGCCCCGGTGGACTGTCGCGCCGCCATATTCCGGAAAATCGATAGGTGCCGCCAATATGGTCTGGCATGATGAGCCGCGTCAGCGTGCCCGCCACAAGATCCGGCTCGATCATTGGCAGCGGCATATTGCCCCAGCCGATCCCCTCGCGCAGCAGCGCATGCTTGGCGCCCAGATCGGCAAGCCGCCAGGTCTTGGGACTGGATACGGAAAAATCCTGACCCTCCGTAAAGCGCGACCGATCGGTCAGCACCAGCTGGATATGATCGCGCCCGGCGCCCGGCGCGATGGCCTCCATCCGGCCCAGCGGATGATCGGGCGCGGCGACAGGCACCATCGGCACCGATCCGCACACCACGCTCTCAATCCCTTCCACTCCTGCGGACAGCGGCCCCGAAATGCCGAGGATGGCCTGGCGATCAAGGACCATCGCGGTGATTGCGCCCAGCGCCTCGACATGCAGGCGAAGCTGCACTGTCGGAAACGCGGTGGCAAAGGCGCGAAGCACCTTCCCCAGTCGCTCCGAGGGCAGCATGACGTCCACGGCCAGATCGACTTCCGCTTCCAACCCGTCGAGGAGGCCCTTCACTTTGGCCCGCAGGCCGTCAATTCCGTTCGAAATGCTTCGCGCTTCGGCCAGCAAGGCGCGGCCCGCAACCGTCAATTGCGGTTTGCGCGTGCCCTCCCGGTCGAAAAGAAGCAGGCCAAGCTGCGCCTCCAGATTGGCGACGCCATAGCTGATGACCGACACGGCGCGGTTGAGCTTGCGTCCCGCGCTTGCAAAACTCCCTGTTTCCACGATCGTCAGGAATATGCGCAGCTGGTCAAAGGTCGGCGTACCGGGATTATGCACTTTTCTATTTCCTCGAACGATTTGCCGGATTTTATCCCTCTGACTGGCAAAGTGAGCAAGCGCTAAATCGTCTTCATCAGGACGGCCCGCCGGTCGCCCGCATCAGGAGACGAACAATGATCGAACTGCGCCCATTCGATGGCCTTGGTGGGGAAAACCATGGCTGGCTCAATGCCAAGCATCATTTCAGCTTTGCCGGCTATCATGACCCGGCCCGGATGCATTGGGGCAATTTGCGCGTATGGAACGATGACACCATCGCGCCCAACACCGGCTTCCCTCCGCACCCCCATCGCGACATGGAAATCATCACCTACGTCCGCGAAGGCGCAATCACCCATGAGGACAGTCTGGGCAATAAGGGCCGCACCGAAGCGGGTGACGTGCAAGTGATGAGCGCCGGCACCGGCGTGCGCCACTCGGAATATAACCGGGAGGATGTGACGACAAAAATCTTCCAGATCTGGATCATCCCGACCCGTGACGGCGGAGCGCCGAGCTGGGGCGCGCGTCCCTTCCCCAAGGGCGAACGGTCCGGCCATTTCGTCACACTTGCGTCGGGCTATGACAATGACAATGACGCGCTGCCCATCCGCACCGATGCGCGCGTGGTCGCCGCGACGCTGAAAGCCGGTGAGACCGCCGAATATGCGATCGGCCGGGACCGCAAGGCTTATCTGGTGCCTGCCACCGGCGCAATCCGGATCGACGATGTCCTCGTCCATGCCCGCGATGGCGCCGCGATCAGCGACCTTGATGTCATCCGCGTAACCGCGGTTGAGGACAGTGAGATCGTCATGGTCGATGCTGCGTAAAAGAGGGCGGGGACGCGCTGTTACCAGCGCGTCCCCTTCTAACCGCCTATCTCCCAATAAACCTTATCATGAATTTCGGTTAATCTTATGGTGCGACGGAGAGACCCTCGACAGCATCTCCAATCCATCGACCGGGAATATAATATCAAGCTGTGGGCATGTCGGGACTTCGCCACAATCGTGATTGAGAAGTCGTCACCACGAAACGCCAGAAAACGGCCATTTGTGGAACCTCTGGCTAGTGCTGATAAGCGAAATTGGTGACCCCTACGGGAATCGAACCCGTGTTTCAGCCGTGAGAGGGCCGCGTCCTAACCGCTAGACGAAGGGGCCGCACGCCATTGGGATGCTGGCAGGAGGCGGCGTTTACGGGCGCGTGGTCGGCGCGTCAAGGGGGCCGGTCCTGCTATGGGGATCATCGCTGCAGATCATCGCAAAAAGTGGGTTCCAATCCGGAGGGGAACGCTCTTGGCCGCCCAACTATCGGCTGGATTTTCAGATTCTTGGCTTCGCCCTTGCGATCGCCCGTTTGCACTTTGCTAATGATTCGAAGCTACTGTGGTGCGGAAGGATTTAACCAATGCCGCCTGCACAGTTCCGCGCACGCGCTAAAGCGTTGTTCAAGAAACGCCAGCTCCTCATATGGCTGGCGCTGGCGTCATTGCTTGTCGGCGTCACGGCATTCGGCGAGCCCTTGGACCTGTCCCTTCACACCCTCCGAAACAAGATTCGTTCCCAGCCTGTAAGCGGCCGGGTAGTCGTTGTCGGCATTGACGACGATTCCCTGATGAATGTCGGGCCCTGGCCATGGAACCGGGAGCGGCTGGCAACGCTGACGCAACGGTTGCTGGACAACGGAGCGAACAGGGTTTTCATCGATATTTTCCTGCGTCCGGGCGAACCGCATGGGGACCGTCAACTTTTGCAGGTCATTGCAAATCATCCTGGCCGCGTCCTGGTGACGAGCGGGTTGGGCAATCCGGGCACGGAAGAGGCCGGCCGGCCCGTATTGCCCATGCGCGAGATCGCCAGAGCCGCCGAAACCGTAAGCGAACAGAAATGGCTTGAGTTCTGGAACGGCGTTGCAACACTGACCTATGCCGACACCATTGACGGCCAGAGCCATCGGTCGATGGAGTCCGCGATCGCGAATGTGAGCGGACGCACCGATGAAAGATATCCCATCGATTACGCTTTCCGGGTGACTTCCATCCCTTACCTCAGCGCCGCGAAGGTCCTTGCCAACGCCAACGCTGCCGTCTCCGTTAAAGGACGAGACGTCGTGGTTGGGATAAATTCCCCCACGACGGGCGACATGTTCTTTGTGCCGGGACAGACACGATCTGCGCGACCGTTCATTATAGTGGCCGGCGCAGAAACCCTTATCCGTGGTCGCCCGTTGGTATTGGGCTGGTGGCCCGCCTGGTTGCTCGCGGTATGCGCCGCTGCCTGTCTGCTTTACGCCAAGCGGCGCATGTGGGGCAGTGCGGCTGCGTTCGTCATGCTGTGCGGCACCCTGATTGGGCCTCTGGTTCTGGAGGCAAATAACATCTTCATGGATGTGGCGCCTGCCATAGTGCTCATTCTGTCGGCCATGGTCGCGGCTGCCTGGCTCCGCTTCGGCGCGCGCAAGCGCAGCCAGGGCGCCACGAACCCGGTTTCCGGATTGCCAACGGCAACGGCGATACTGCACGGAGATCAGCTGGATACGGGCCTGTTGGTGGCGGTTCGCGTACGGCATTTCATTGACATCATCAGCGCACTTCCGCCCGACCGTGAGAGAGAGTTGCTGAAACAGATCGTCACGCGCATGACGCTGGGTACGGGCGGCGCGCAGTTGCTGCACGGTGATGATGGCAATTTCTTCTGGCTGGCGCCGGCGTCCGATCAGACGACGGTGATCGATCAGTTCAAGGCGCTTCAGCTCATCTTCCGCACGCCTATCCAGGTGTTCGATCGCAGCTTCGACGTGGATGTCGCGTTCGGCCTGGATCAGGAAACGCACATGCCGCTTTCGCACCGGCTGGCAAGTGCGCTGGCCGCTGCGCATGCCGCGAGCCAGCAGGGTGTGGGCTGGAAAGTGCATGATCCCGCTACGTCGGGCGCGAAGGAATGGACGCTTTCTCTGCTCGGCGAACTCGACCAGGCAATCCAGAGCGGCCAGATCTGGGTGGCGTATCAGCCCAAGCTGGACCTGGCGACCCGGGCGTTCGTCGGTGCGGAGGCACTCGTGCGCTGGACCCATGCGACACGTGGGCCGATCAATCCGGCCGAGTTCGTCGAGGTCGCCGACCGGCATGGCCGTATCGGCAAGATCACGTCTTTCGTGCTGGAAGATGCCGCCCAACTGGTGAAGGACGCGCGCCAGTGGGTTCCCGACTTCACGATATCGGTGAATGTCTCGCCCAGCCAGCTCACCAACCGCGAAGTCGTCGATATGGTCGATGCCGTCCTGGCGCGGCACGATATCCCGGCCCAAAGCCTGATCCTGGAAGTCACCGAGTCCGCCGCAATGGCGGAAGGGGGGACGGCGCAGGAGCTGCTGGAAGAATTGCGCGCCAAGGGCGTGGGGCTGTCGATCGACGACTATGGCACCGGCATGTCCACGTTGGAATATCTCCGCCGCATTCCGGCTAGCGAACTGAAGGTGGACAGGCGCTTTGCTTCGGCGCTCGCGACCAACGCGCAGGATCAGGCGGTTATGCGCTCGACGATCGAGCTGGCGCACGCGCTGGGGATGAAAGTGGTGGTCGAGGGAATCGAGCAGGCAGAGACGCTGTATATGCTTGCCAGCATGGGCTGCGACATCGGTCAGGGTTACCATATCGGCCGCCCGGCGGATGGCGCGTCGCTGCTCGAACTTCTGGAACCGCAGAAACACTGGGCATTTACTGGTTAAAATGGATGGTTAAAATCTTGTAAACCACCCTTGTTTAGATTAACCCCGATTCTGCAGCTAGGGAAGCTGCGGTTTATGATTCGGGGTTTTTTATGACGAAGAAGAAAACTCCCCAGACATCCGGTCACAAGGGTTTCTGGGGCTGGCTCTTCGGCGGTGGCCTAGTTTAAGTCACTAGCTGAGCCAAGCTCAACTCATGGAAAAGCCCCTTTCTGGGGCTTTTCTTTTGTCCGCTTTACTTGCCTGGTTAACGCCATCCGGCTCGACATGGGCCGTCTCCTTTTCTAGACGGTTCGCATGTCTATAGATCCCTTCGCGCTTTTCGATGCCTGGTACGCAGAGGCGCGCGAGAGCGAGGTTAACGATAGCAATGCCATGGCGCTCGCCACGGCGGATGCGCTGGGACGTCCTTCGGTTCGGATGGTGCTGCTGAAGGGGCATGGACCGGAAGGCTTCGTTTTCTACACGAATTTTGAAGGCCGCAAGGCCAGCCAGCTATTGGCCAATCCAAACGCTGCGCTGCTCTTTCACTGGAAGTCGTTGCGGCGGCAGATCCGGATAGAGGGCAGGGTGGAGACGGTCGACCCATCGTTGGCGGACGCCTATTTCGCCACGCGCAGCCGGGATTCCCAGCTCGGCGCCTGGGCGTCGGACCAGTCCCGGCCCCTGGATTCCCGTGACACCTTCATGCGCCGCTTTGACGAGGAGAAGGCCCGGTTTGAAGGCCAGGATGTCACACGGCCGCCCCACTGGTCGGGATTCCGGGTGGCGCCGGACCAGATCGAATTCTGGCAGGACCGCGAATATCGCCTCCACGAACGCCGGCTGTTCACCCGCGCCGGAGAAGGCTGGGACGAAGGGCTGCTTTACCCCTGACGGCACATCCCGGTCATTGACCGGACCAATTGCGCCACGGTGGACCTTGGCCGATAAAGTCGGCTCTGGAAAAAGGCCCGCAACAGGAGCCCTGCAACAGGAGTCACCCATGACCCAATTGCCCATCGTCCAGGTCGACGCCTTCGCGTCCAGTCCCTTCACCGGCAATCCGGCGGCGGTGATGCCGCTCGACGCGTGGCTGCCTGACGATGTGATGCAGGCGATCGCGGCCGAGAATAATCTGGCCGAAACCGCCTTCACCATCCCTGCGGTCGATGACCCGGACGCCGATTACGAGCTGCGCTGGTTCACGCCCGCCGTCGAGGTGAAGCTGTGCGGCCACGCGACCCTGGCCAGCGGCCATGTCTTGATTGCCGGGGACGTGGTTCGCTTCCGTACCCGCAGCGCCGGCATATTGGAGGTCCGGCGGGACGGAGAGGGCTATGCCCTGTCGCTCCCGGCCTGGGCGCCTTCGCTAAAGCCGCTCCCCGCGCTTGTCGAGGCGATGGGCGGCGACGTGCTGGAAACCCTCTGGCGCGATGGCGGCTATGCCGTCTTCCTCTATCGCGACGAGGCGGCGATCCGCGCCCTCGCCCCCGATTTCTCAGCATTGAAGGCCCATGGCGACCTCCTCCTCATCGCCACCGCACCGGGGAACGACACCGATATCGTCAGCCGGGTCTTCGCGCCGGGCGCTGGGATAGACGAGGATCCGGTCACCGGATCGGCCCATTCCATCATCGCGCCCTGGTGGGCGGAGCGGCTGGGAAAGACCCGCTTCAGCGCATTCCAGGCGTCCAGCCGCGGCGGCCATCTGGGTTGCGTGCTGGACGGCGACCGCGTCATTCTCACCGGCCAGTGCCGCACGGTGATAGAGGGCATGTTCACCCTCTAACCCGGAAACAGCTCCACGATCCGGGCCAGTGCAGGCCGCAACGCCAAGCGCTGTTCTGTCGTCGATACGCCCAGCCGCACGATTGTCAGCCCCTGCCTTGGCGACACCAATATATATTGCCCGTTATGCCCCACGCAGCCGAACAGGCTCCCGGGGCCGCTGCCCGGGAACAGCACGTCCTCGGCCCCCGGCCGGTTCAGCCATACATGCCCGCCATAACCGCCGTTCCGCTCGGACGGGCCGGTCATGAAATCGATCCATCGTTCTGACAGGACCTGACGCCCATTGGCCTGCCCGCGATTGCGCAGGAACTCGCCAAACCGCGCATAGTCGCGCGCCGTCATATGCATGATGCTGCCGCCGATCATCGTGCCATGGGCGTCGAACTCGGGCGTCAGGCTGGGCAGGCCGACCGGCTCCTTCAGCCGCCCGTCGACGAAGCGCATCATCGCCGCGCGCCGCGTTTCCGGGTCCGGACTGTCTGTCAGCATCCGGGTCAGCGCGTCGCTCAATATGACGCTGGTGGCGCTGCTGTAATTGAATGTGCTGCCCGGCTGGTCCGCCAATGGCTTGGCCTCGGCATAGGCCGCCATATCCTGCGCGCCGTCGGTAAACAGCATGCGATAGGTGTCCACGCCCTTTTCCGGCGGCCCGTCCTCGACATGGTCCAGACCCGACGACATGGTCAGCAACTGGCGCAAGGTTATCGTCCCGCGCGGGTCGCCCGGTTGGCCCCAGGCGGGAATGGGGGCAGGGGAATCGAGCGCCAGCCGCCCGTCCGACACCATCAGCCCGACCAGCACCGCCGTCACCGTCTTGGCCATCGACCAGGACAGCAGCTTGCTGTCCGGCCCATATCCCGGCGCATAGCGCTCAGCGACGATCCGCCCGTTGTGCAGCACCAGCAGCGCGCGCGTCTCGCCCATGTCGGACGTATTGAACACCGGATCGACGGCGGCGCGCAGCGCATCGCTCCCCACGGCGGCGTCCGGGGCGATGGTGTAGCGCAAGGGCGACTGCGACAAGGCCGGCATCAGGTAGGCGCTCGCCGAACCCAGAAACAGGGCGGCCGCGATGGCAAGGCTTGTGCGAAGACGGCTTTTGCTGTTCATCGCGCTTCCTTAGAGCGATTTGTTGCTTGGTGGAAACATCCAACGGACCGATTGGGCCGGTCAGCCGCCGGCGGAAGGAAAAGCATGCGCGCCATATCTATAAGCCGAAATGGATGGCGCATCATTGCGGGCGTTGCCGTGCTACTCCTGCTCGCGCTCTTCATCTGGAAATGGGGCCAGTGGCAGGCGCGCGCCGCCGTGGGCGCCGGCTATGGCGCACGCATGACCTGCTCCTGCCGCTATGTCGAGGGGCGGACCATGGACAGCTGCAAGGGCGACACCGAACCGGGCATGGAGATCGTATCCGTCTCGGACGATCCCGCGGACCAGGCCGTGACCGGCAGCGTCCCCCTGCTGGCAAACCGCACTGCGCGCTACAGGAAGGGCTTCGGCTGTCTGCTCGATCCGGAGAGATAGGCAGCGTTCAACGGGACGAGCCGCTGATGCGCCCACCTCAGTGTCCAACGCCTTCCCCGTCACCCCGGGCTCGTCGAAGGGAGGCACGTGACTCCCTTCGAGGGTCTCGCTTCCTTCCTGTCGTTTATTTCGTCACCCCAGCGCAGGCTGGAGTCTCGGGCCATGAGGTTCGGCCAAGCCTCATGAGATTCCAGCCTGCGCTGGATAACGAAATGCGTAGATGACGGACAATCCTCGCCACAAAAAGTTGCCGTCATCCCGGACTTGATCCGGGATCCATGAGCCTCAATCGTTGCATATATTCTCTACACCCGAGCCAATGGATGCCGGGTCAAGCCCGGCATGACGGCGAGAGAGGGAAGTCCGCAAAGGGTGGTGAGCAGCCGTAGCTCTCCCACAACTCGTCATTCCCGCTTTCGCGGGCATGAGGAAAAAGGGTGGTTATGAGCCTGTCTGGTTTGGAGGATGACCGGCGATAGCTGACTCTGCTTGGAGAAAAATCTTTCGGCAACAACCGCCCCAAAAGCAGACGTTGGACGATGATGCCGTAATTGCAGCGAACGCCCAGCGATAATCATACCAGTCCACTTCTGGCACCCTACAAGGTGTACGAAACTTGCGCACATAATTAAGGCAGATTCGCAAATGGGCGGTGAGATCATCTTTGTTATCCCAGCTACGCTCGGATACGCCGCCCTGGTGACTCTCGGAGCCACGTTTGTGCTCTGGTTTTTCTGGATCGCAATGCGCCGATGGGGACATCTCTCAAGGCGAACGGGTATTCCACGTTTTCCGGTCGGCAAGACTGCTTCGGCGCTTTTTGCAATCTCATTGATTCCCGGATGCATACTAGCCACCCAGCCGGTCCCCCAGCCCGAAAGCGCCAGGACGGTGGCAGCCTTCGAAATCCCGCTGACGACAGCAGTCGACCGTGCCGACTACCTAAGCATCCTCAGTGCTGAGGCGGCGGCAGAGGGTTTGGACGTCAATATTGAGACAGCACAAGAAATCAATAAATGGTCTGAGATGTCGCCGGAACTTCGTCGGTCCATACATGCTATCGCTTATCGCGGCGGTGACTTCGGCCGAACGGAGGCTACCATCTCTGACCAATTTCATTTCGGCCATGTGTGGGTAACCTTCACTCAAGGTGAAAATCCGACGTTGGCGCGACGCTTCCGAGACCAACTCATGTTACGGACCATTAGGCGCTGGCCAAAAACCCTGCGCGTGCCGGTCGCTCAGACAGGCGCGCTCCCGCTCCGAGAGGATTTGGTCCTGAGCGATGCCGGATATGAAATCGACCCTGCCAGATTGGCTGGATACGTTTGCGGGACCGCCCCTGGCAACGCGCCTCCGTCAGCCTGCAATTAGGCAACGTGCGGCTTTTCGAAAGCTGTGTCCGCATTCCACCAGATTTGGCCATTCGGCTCTCGACTTGCCAATTGGATCAATGGCCGGTTTCGGACGGTGCGTATGGCACATCGAATGGCACAAAATGGTCGAGAGTGGGCGGTCTGCTTTTCACCGTCATCCCAGCGAAGGCTGGGATCTTGGACCCAAATGGCGTGACCTCTCCTGAGATGCCAGCCTGAACTGGCATGACGGGTGTTGATCGCCTCCATACATTCCTGTCCTACATGCCATGGATCATGCTCTACTCCCGCGCATGGAACTCTATGCCAGACCCGCCACGCAGGGCGTCACGTCAATGATCCGGCCAATGCGCCGACGCGACACAAACGGGACTCATCTGCGACCTAAGTGCGACGTCGATGCGACGCATATGAGACGTCAGTGCGACGCACATGAGACCAACATGGGACGCACATGCGACGCAGGTGAGACTCAAGTGCGACGTGGTTGCGACCTATGTGAGACTCAGATGAGACCTACATGCGACGTTGTTGCGACTTTCCCGGCCAAAACGCGTCACACCCCGCAACTTCCGCAACTTCGTTGGATTTGGCGTGACATTTCGGCGCGGCAGAGCCGAATGAAGGCGCACGCAATTACCGCCCGACCCGCAACCCTAAGCCAGCGCCAGCGCGCTCTCCACGCCCTCAGTCTCGCCAATCCATCCGCCACCCAGTACCCGGTCGCCGTCATAGATCACCGCCGCCTGACCCGGCGCGACGCCATATTCCGGCGCGTCAAAGACCAGCCGATCGCCCGCCATCCGCGCGGGCACGGGCTTGGCCATCGACCGCACCTTCGCGGTCAGCGGGCCGGACAGGTCATCCGCCAGCCAGTTGGCGTCGCGGATCGTTGCCGCGCTCACCGCCAGCGCCCGCTTGGGGCCTACGATCACGCGCCGCGCCGCGCCCTCCAGCCGCACGACATAGAGCGGTTCGGCCTGGCCGCCGATCTCCAGCCCCTTGCGCTGCCCCACCGTATAATGGATCAGCCCCTTGTGCCGGCCCATCGTCCGGCCGTCGACATGCACGATCTCCCCGCCATCGTCGGCGTCCGGTCGCACCTTGCGCACCACGGCGGCATAGTCGCCGTCGGGCACGAAGCAGATGTCCTGGCTGTCCGGCTTCAGCGCCACGGCCAGGCCGAGCGACGCCGCAATCTCGCGCACCTGCGGCTTGGGCATCCCGCCGAGCGGAAAGCGCAGATAGTCGAGCTGCGTCTGCGTGGTGGCGAACAGGAAATAGCTCTGGTCGCGGGCCGGGTCGGCGGCGCGATGCAGCTGCGCGCCCTGTGGTCCCAGCACCCGGCGCACATAATGGCCGGTGGCAAGGCAATCGGCGCCCAGGTCGCGGGCGAGGGCGAACAGGTCGGTGAACTTCACCCCCATATTGCATTTGACGCAGGGGATGGGGGTCCGGCCCGCCATATATTCGTCGGCAAAATCGTTGATGACGGTGTCGCGGAACCGGCTTTCATGATCGAACACATAATGGGCGATGCCCAGTTTGTCGGCGACGGCGCGGGCATCGCGAATGTCCTGTCCGGCGCAGCAACTGCCGGTCCGCCCGGTTGCCGCGCCATGATCATAAAGTTGCAGGGTGACACCGATGGTTTCCGCTCCGGTTCGGGCGGCAAGTGCCGCTACGACACTAGAATCCACGCCGCCGGACATGGCGACGACGATCCTGCGCGCCGAAAATGGCGGGTCGATCTGAAATTCTCCTTGCATGGCAAGGGCCTATAGGCCGGAATTCCGCCATTTTCCAGCCACCTTAATCAAGCCTTCATCCGGCCTAACGGTCTGTAACCATGGGGTTTACCGGCCTTTATCCTTTGCCGGCTACTAAGGCTCTCATGGATTTGAGTTTTTCCCGGATGCAGGAGCGCACGGCGGCCGAGGCAATGCCTTTGCTGTCGCTCGATCTGTCTGTGCTGCTGGCCGCATCCTCGGCCTTGCAGATTGCCAGCCCGACCGTGCGCGCCGTCGAGTCCCTTCGGCTTGAAAATGCCGAAGAGGGGGACCGCATTGCGGTTCTGGCGGAGGTTTTTGCACCGCGCGGGGGCGCGGTTCAGGATCTTTCTGTGCTGGGAGGATGCTTCAATATCCTGATTTCAGACCAATTAATGGTGGGGCAATGAAAATGAAGACGGCGTTTACCGTGGCGCTTTAGCCGATGTTCAACGCTGTCATGGAATAGGTGGACCAACCACAGGCCATAAGGCCCCGTGCCGTTATTTGAGGTGAGAATGATCGAGAATCACAAGATTCGCCCTGCCCAGGTGGTAGGCCCGCTGGGAGAGCCGCTGACACTCGACAGCCTGCCCCCGCCCACGACGACTCGCTGGGTCGTCCGGCGCAAGGCGGAGGTCGTCGCGGCCGTGAATGGCGGGTTGCTGAGCGTTGACGAAGCGTGCGAGCGCTATTCGCTGACGCTGGAGGAATTTGCCGGCTGGCAACGCGCCGTCGATCGTTCGGGCATGCCCGGGCTGCGCGTCACCCGCATCCAGCATTATAAATCGCTGTACGAGCGTCAGCAGAAATACTGACGCCACCATCGGCGCGTCTGATCAAAGGCCGTCGGCTCACTAAGCCGGCGGCCTTAACCATTTCAGCGGCCGGAAAACCGCCAGATGGTTGCTTAACCGAAATATAATCTTCCCTCCTGGGAACGCACGCCGCCTTCCGCTGTTATATTCCCACAGGACATCCTGGCGTGGGGAAAGCTCGGAAGGAGTAATAACATGGGAATCATTCTCTGGCTGATTATTGGCGGTGTTGTTGGCTGGCTCGCAAGCATGATCATGCGGACCGATGCGCAGCAAGGTATTCTGCTCAACATCGTCGTCGGCATCGTCGGCGCATTTATTGGCGGGCTGATCTTCAACGGCGGCACGATCAATCAGGTATTGACCGTGAATTCCTTCATCGTGTCGTTGATCGGCGCAGTCATCCTGCTTGCGATCGTCAATCTCGTCCGTCGCGGTTCGCTCCGCTAGGGCAGGCGAAAGACTGAAACGGAAAGGCCGGCTACCGAAGGGTTGCCGGCCTTTTTGCCATGCGACTATGCGCGCCTGATGAGCAGGCGATAGGCAAGCAGGATCGCCACTGAGCCCAGGATGGCGGCAATGAACCCAGCACTCTCACCTTCCTGATAAAATCCCGCGACACGGCCGATATAGCCGGCCAGCAGCGCTCCAGCGATCCCGAGCAGGATGGTGACAACGCATCCACCCGGGTCCCGGCCGGGCATGATGAGCTTGGCGATGACCCCCGCGGCCAGGCCAAGAAAAATCCAGCCCATCAATTCCATCAGCCCGCCCTCTTTTTGCACTTCGTTATGCGTCCGATATAATGGCCGCTATCGCTGGCATTGCAATCCATTCATTCTGGCTTCGTTTTTGCGCCCGGCCCGTTCCCGTCCGGCCACGGCCAGACTTGCAAATGGGCTGAGTTGCGGGCATCTCCGCCTGCGGGCCGCCACGACAACCACATAGAGCGCCAGCCGTTTTTGGCTTGAGCGCGGTGATATATTCATATAACACAGTTGCGGGAGCGGTTTAATCCGCTTGGGAAATGAGTGCAGGGCAATGAATTTCGAAACTCAGCTCACGGGTGATGTGGCTATGGCCGAGTTCGACGACGACGTGGCGCGCCGTCGCAAGCGGCGGATCATCCTCGTTGCGCTTGCGGCGATCGCAGTCGTGCTCATCGCCGCTGCGGTGATGGTGCGCGGGCGCGGAGGCGACGCCGCAGCGGCGGGCGCTGCGAATGGCGCGGTAGCGCCGGTCGTCACCGTCGTCGTTCCCGGTCAGTCATCCGTTCAGCGAACGGTCAGCGCCACAGGGTCGCTCGCCGCGCGGGTGGAGATGCCCGTTGCTGTGGTTGGGGAGGGCGGACAGGTGGTGAGCGTTCTCGTCCAGCCGGGCGACTGGGCGCGCGCAGGTCAAACGCTGGCCGTGATCGAACGCTCGGTGCAGTCGGAACAGATCCGTTCGCTCGCCGCGCAGGTGAAGGTGGCTCAGGCGGACGCAAAGCTCGCGCAGGCCGAACTTGATCGCGCCAAAGCCCTGGTCGATCGCGGTTTCATTTCCAAGGCGGATATTGATCGCAAGACCGCTACCCGTGACGCCGCTGATGCGAAGGTGAATGTTGCCGTCGCGCAATTGGGCGAACAGCGGGCACGGACGGGCCGTCTGGACATTCGCGCGCCCGCCGCCGGCCTTGTGCTGACTCGCACGGTTGAGCCGGGTCAGGTCGTGGCTGCCGGTACGGGGACGCTTTTCCGCATGGCGAAGGCCGGCGAAATGGAAATGCTGGCGCAGGTCAGCGAGGGCGACCTCGCCCGGCTCAAGGTTGGGATATCCGCAACCGTGACGCCCGTTGGCGGCGCGCGCAGCTTTGTTGGCCATGTGTGGCAGATATCGCCGGTCGTCGATCCGCAAAATCGTCAGGGCGTTGCCCGCATCGCGCTGAAATTCGACCCTGCGCTTCGTCCGGGCGGGTTCGCCGGCGTTAGCATCGTGAGCGGATCGGGCGATGCGCCGCTGCTGCCGGAATCGGCTGTCCAGAGCGACGAGAAAGGCAATTATGTCTATGTCGTCGACGCCGCCAACAAGGCGCAGCGCCGGGACGTGACGATCGGGCAAGTCTCCAGCGCTGGCGTCGCCATCACATCGGGCCTGACGGGGCGGGAGAAGGTGGTGGTTTCGGCCGGCGCGTTCCTGACTCCGGGACAGAAGGTCAAGCCGGAATTGCAGAAGGCCGTGAAGTAAGCGCCTGACGGCGCTAGACAGGCAGAGAGGCGAGCACAGTGAATTTCCGCAATATTTCTGCCTGGGCTATTCGCAACCCGGTGACGCCGATCGTCATTTTCGCGGCGCTCTTGCTGGCTGGCGTCGTCGCCTTCAACCGGATGGACGTAAACGATCAGCCTGACATCAGCTTCCCGGCGGTTGAGGTGCAGGTGGTGCAGCCTGGCGCCGCGCCCACGGAGCTTGAGACGCAGGTCACCCAGCGGATTGAGGCTGCCGTCCGCGGCATCAGCGGCGTGGATGAGATCACTTCCATCTCGCGCGAGGGCAGCACGGACACATTCGTCCAGTTCGCCATCGGCACGCCCGTCGATCGCGCCGTGAACGACGTCAAGAACGCCGTGGACCAAATTCGTAGCGAACTGCCCGACGGCATTCTCGAACCGCAGGTGACCCGCGTCGATATCGCCGGGGGGCCGATCGCCTATTTTAGCGCCGAAGCCACGGATATGACGCTGGAGCAGCTAAGCTGGTATGTCGACAATACCGTCGCCAAGCAGTTGCTGGCGGTTCCGGGCATGGCCGCCGTAAAGCGTAGCGGCGGGGTCAGCCGGGAAATCCGGGTGATCATAGACCCCGCCAAATTGCAGGCGCAGGGCATCACCGCCGCGCAGGTCAACGACCAATTGCGGTTGGTTAACCTGAATGCGGCGGGTGGCCGCGCAGAAATCGCCGGGGCGGAACAGTCGCTGCGCGTGCTCGGCAACGCTCAAGACGCGTTCACTCTTGGCCAGACCCAGATCCGGATCAGCGGTGACCGCACCGTAAAGCTCGCCGACATCGCCACCGTGAAGGACATGTACGCCGAGCAGCGGTCGTTAGCACTGATGAATGGTCGGCAAGTGACCAGCTTCAGTCTGGAAAAGGCCAAGGGCTCTTCCGACGTGACCGTCTATGACGAGTCGATGAAAGTGCTGCAAAAGCTGGAGAAGGAGAACCCTAAGGTTCACTTCAAGCAGCTGTTCGCCAGCGTCGACTACACCAAGGAACAATATCATTCCGCCATGGCGGCAATGGTGGAAGGTGCAGTGCTGGCCGTCGTTATCGTGTTCCTGTTCCTGCGGGACTGGCGTGCCACGATCATTTCCGCACTTGCCATCCCGCTGTCCGCCATTCCGGCCTTCTGGTTCATGGAAATGATGGGCTTCACGCTGAACGGCATTTCTCTGCTCGCGCTCAGCCTCGTTGCCGGTGTGCTGGTCGACGACGCGATCGTGGAGATCGAGAATATCGTGCGCCATATGCGGATGGGCAAGACGGCGTATCAAGCGTCGATTGATGCGGCGGATGAGATCGGCCTTGCGGTGCTCGCCACCACGTCCGCGATCGTCGCGGTGTTTCTGCCTGTGGCGTTGATGCCTGGCGTTTCCGGGCAGTTCTTCATTCAGTTCGGTATGACGGTCGTCGTCTCAGTGCTGATGAGCCTTGCCGTCGCCCGCCTCATCACGCCCATGATCGCCGCCTATTTCCTGAAGGCGCATGGTGAGGAAAGTCATGGCGAAGGCTGGATGATGGATCGGTACATGGCCATCCTCAAATGGTCGCTCGACAAGGATCGCTATGAACGCGCAATCGCCGGCGCGCACGGATGGTGGGGAAGGCGTTTCGCCCGCTTCTTCGACCATCGTGTATGGACCATGGGCATCGCCCTGCTTTCCTTCGTCGCGACCATCTTCGCGTTCGCCACCCTTCCCATGACCTTCCAGCCCACAACCAATCAGAACTCCAGCCAGATTCAGCTGGAAATGGTGCCCGGCAGCACGCTCGAACAGACGCGGAAGATGGCGCAGGGCGTCGCCGATATGCTTTCGGCAGACACCAAAGTGGTGGACACGGTCTTCGTCGATATTGAACAGCCGGGCCAGGCGCAGATCTACCTGACCCTCAAGAAGGATCGTGGTATTTCCAGTGTGGACTGGGAACGCAGCGTCGCGCCGAAGTTTCAGCAGATCGCCGACGCCCGCGTGAATTTTCAGTCGCAATCCGGTGGTGGTTTCGGCCGCGACATCATTGTGATGTTCGGCAGCGATGATCCGGTCCTTCTGGAAAAGACGGCCAACCAGATTGTGCATGAAATGTCGCAGCTTCGTGAACTGCGCGATTCACGGGTGCAGGGCGATATGCAGCGTCCGGAAATCGTCATCCACCCTCATATGGACCTCGCCGCCAGCATGGGTGTGACAACCCAGGCGCTGAGCCAGACCATCCGCATCGCCACAATTGGCGACATCGACCAGAGCAGCGCCAAATTCTCGCTGTCGGATCGTCAGATCCCCATTCGCGTCTCGATCTCCGAAGATTCGCGGAAGGACATTTCGACGATCGAAAATCTGCCGGTGCCGACCGCTTCCGGCGGGTTCGTGCCGCTCAAGGTCGTGGCGGACGTCAAGTTTGGCGCCGGTCCCACGCAAATCCGCCGCTACAATCAGATACGGCGTATTGTTGTGGGCGCCGATCTCTCGCCGGGTTTTGTGACCAGCCAGGCGATGGCGAAGATCAATGCTCTGCCTACCATGAGCGCCGTCCTGAACGGGAAAGTGCTCGGCGTGCAGAAGCTCAATACGGGCGATAGCAAATGGCAGGCGGAGATGATCAACAACTTCATCGTCGCCGTTGTATCGGGCATCATGCTGGTGTTTGCGGTGCTCGTGCTGCTCTACAAGCGCGTGATGCCGCCATTTGTGAATATGGGCTCGCTGCTGCTGGCGCCGCTTGGTGGTGCGCTCGCCCTGCATATCGCGGGTCAGCCGATATCGATGCCGGTCTTCATCGGCCTGCTGATGCTGCTCGGCATTGTCGCGAAGAACTCGATCCTGCTTGTCGACTTCGCGCTTGAGGAGATTGAGAAGGGCGTTCCCAAATGGGAAGCGATCGTCGACGCTGGGCATAAGCGCGCGCAGCCTATCGTGATGACGACCGTGGCGATGATCGCGGGCATGGTGCCGACGGCGCTGTCCTTGTCCGGTGACGGTGCATGGCGGGCGCCCATGGGCATCACCGTGATCGGCGGACTGATCCTGTCTACCCTGCTCACCCTGATCATCGTTCCCGCGACGTTCAGCCTCGCCATGGGTGTGGAAGCCTGGGTGGGTCCGCGTCTCAGCCGCCGCCTGCTGACCTATAACAAGGGCGATGAGGCGGCGGCGGGCACAATCCCGCATCCGGCGGAATAACTGCGGCAGGTCATGAAAATCCGCTTTGACTGAACGAAACGGCGGCGTAACCGTTTTGCTGTGATGAGGATGATCCGACCGTCATGGCAGCCGCCATCGCTTCCCGCTGGCGGCGTGCGGCAGATGCGGATCGTGGCGACGGGCATGTTGCTCGCGATGGCGGCGCTGTTCATTGCCGCTCGCACCTTCGGCAATGTCCATCCTGTGATGCCGTTCATTCAATCGTTTGCGGAAGCGGCGATGGTTGGCGGCCTCGCCGACTGGTTCGCCGTCACGGCGCTGTTTCGGCATCCGCTTGGCCTCCCGATCCCGCACACAGCCATTATACCCCGGAACAAGGACAGGATCGGCGACACGCTCGCCACTTTCCTGCGCGACAATTTCCTGACGCCCGTGGTCGTCGCCCGGCGGATGCGTCGGCTCGATGTCGCTTCCGCGGCAGGCCGCTTCCTCAGTCAGCCCGGGGGAGGGGATGGTCGTTTGCGTCTCGGGGCGTCCCGTCTGGCGGCTGACCTGCTGGAAGGGTTGGACCAGGAGCGTTTGGGCGGCATGGCCAAGGCTGCACTTGCCCAGCGCCTGCGCGCGCTCAACATCGGTCCTCTCGCCGGCCAGGCACTGGAGGCGGCGATGCGCGACGGCCGCCATGCCCCCGTGCTTGACGGCATCGTCAAATGGGCGAGCCGCACGCTGGAGGCGAACGATCATATGATCCGCCAGATGGTTCATGATCGCGCCGGCAGCGTCATGCGCTGGACCGGCCTGGACGAGAAATTGGCGAACGCCATTATAGACGGCCTCCAGAAGCTGCTTGATGAAATGGCGGATGACCCTGAACATCCTCTTCGGGATAAGGCGGAGGAAGGGCTCCGCACGCTTGCGCATGACCTTCAGTTCGATAAGGCCATGCAGGCCAAGGTCGCCCGCATCCGGGATGAAATCATCGATAATCCGGCGATGCAGCGATGGATAGACGGTTTGTGGGAGCAGGCGCGCGCCGGGCTTCTGCGCGCCGCCCGAGACCCGCAGGCCGCCGTTGCCGGGCGATTTGGCGAGGCGCTGCAGCAGCTCGGAGACACCTTGCAGGGCGACCAGCGGCTCAAATCGCTCATCAACCGTTTTGCCCGCCGCACGGCCGTTGGCGCGGCGGCCAGCTATGGCGATGGCATCGTCAAGTTGGTCAGCGAGACCGTCCGAAGCTGGGATGCGCGTACCGTAACCAGCCGTCTGGAAAATGCCGTGGGTCGCGACCTGCAATATATCAGGATCAACGGCACACTCGTTGGCGGCTTGGTTGGGCTCGCCATTCATGCGATCGATATTTTGCTATGACACATCATATGTCGCGCACCCGGGGAACATCAAAGGCGCTGGGGCATTGAGCGAGTCACATTTTGACCGGGCTGGATGATGCAGACGCGCGTATTGATTGTTGAAGACGAGATTTTCGTCGCTCTTGAAATAGAACATATCGTTCGTAGCCTGGGGATGGATGTCTGCGCGATCGCGGCGGATCGCAAGGATGCGCTGCTGGCTGCGGACGATTGCGACATTGCTCTTGTCGACCTTAATCTGCGTGACGGGCCGACCGGCGTGGATATCGGCCATGCACTTTCCGCCCTTCATGGCGTGCGGGTTATCTATGTGACGGCTAACCCGGCGCAGATTGGCGCTGCGTCTGCGACGGCGCTGGGCGTCATTACAAAGCCGTTTCGTGATATTACGATCCGGGAGGCGCTCGTCGCGGCCGCTGCCGAAGCGCCCGATCTGTCGGCGCTCGCCATTGCGGGCTTTACGCCGCTGGGGCGGAGTTCCGGCTCATCGATCGCAGTGGAATATCAAGGCTGACCAATAGGCCCTCTGCGGCCCAGTCCCGGCTTATTCTGCCGCCAAGCTGTCGCTCGACACTAAGGGATATGAGGCGCGTGCCGAAACTGTCCGGCCCTGGTGTCGTGATGACGGGGCCACCGCGCTCCCGCCAGGTGAACTGGCAGGCGCCGTCAGTCCTCTCGATATGAAGCGATACCGTCCCTTCGGCGCGCGATAGGGCGCCATATTTTGCCGCATTGGTCGCCAATTCATGAAATAGCAGGGCAAGCGGCGTTGCGGATCTGTCATCTATTTCGACATCGCTCCCGCTGATTTCTACGCGCGGTCGTGTGCCTGAAATATAGGGCGAGAATATCTCGCCTAAAATGCCAAGCAGGCTGTTTTGGCCCATGGCGGATGCCGATTGGCCGCTATGCGGTCGGACATAGTCATGCGCGCGCCCTAACGACATAACCCGTTCGCGCAATTCGTCGGCGACAGGGGCGATCCCGGGATGCTCTCGCGCAGAAAGCCCTATCAAGCCGCCAATGACCGAGAAGATGTTCTTTATGCGGTGCGACAGTTCGTGGGACACGATCTCCCGCTGCTCGGCCATCGTTTTTTGTTCATGAATGTCGGTGCAGGTCCCGAACCAGCGCGTAACTTGCCCCGCGGCGTCGCGTATCGGCATCGCCCGACCCAGCGTCCACCGATAATCGCCGCTATGATGCCGGAGCCGATATTCGATTTCATAAGGCTCGCCGGTCTCCAGCGAATGGCGCCAACGCGCCCATGCCCGGTCCTGGTCGTCCGGATGGAACATGCCGTTCCATGCCTCGCCGTCGGTCGATCCCTCCGGCACGCCGGTAAACTCATACCAGCGGGCATTATAATAGTCATGGTGGCCATCCGGCAGTGTCGACCAGACCATCTGCGGCATCGCGTCCGCCAATGTCCGGAATTTCGTTTCGCTTTCCGACAGCGCCACCGCATGGTCTTCCGCCCATGACGAGACATGATGTTCGCGCCGCCGGGCGTGCAGATGCGCGACGACCTGCCTGGCGAGCACCGTCAGCCCCTGCACCTGCAGGGGGGTGAGCCCTGCGCGGGGCTTGCTGTCGATGACGCAAAGCGCGCCGAGCGGCACGCCCTCCTGTGACACCAGCGGGGCGCCGGCATAGAAACGAATATGGGGAGGCCCTGTCACCAGGCCGTTGTCGACGAAGCGCGCATCCTTTGTGGCATCGGGAATGACGAACATGCTGTTACCCAGCATGGCGTGGGCGCAAAAGGACACGTCACGCGGCGTTTCCGTGGCATCCAGTCCGGTCCGTGCCAGAAATCGCTGCCGTTTGGTTTCGACTATGCTGACCAACGCGATCGGCGTTTCGCACAAAAGACCGGCAAAATCGGTGATCTCGTCCAGCGCCTCGAACCCGGCGGCATCCAGATCGTACAGGGCAAGGATGGCTGCCCTGTCGGTCTCATTGCCGCAGAACTCAGCCATCGCTTACTCGCTCGATGTCCGCGCCGACGGCGGAGAGCTTCTCTTCCAGCCGCTCGTAGCCGCGATCAAGATGATATACCCGGTTGACCTGCGTCTCGCCTTCTGCGGCAAGACCCGCCAGGATCAGGCTCATCGACGCGCGCAGATCGGTCGCCATCACCGGCGCCCCGGTCAGCTTCTCGACGCCGCGCACGACGGCAGTGCGGCCGTTCACGGATATGTCGGCGCCCATGCGCGCCAGTTCGGGAACATGCATATATCGGTTTTCGAATATGGTCTCCGTCAGCACGCTCGCCCCGTCCGCTAGCGTCAACATCGCCATGAACTGCGCTTGCATGTCGGTCGGGAAAGCGGGGAAGGGGGCGGTGGACAGCGACAGGGGACGCAACTTGCCGTTGCTCGCGACCTTAATGTCCTTCTTGCCGGCCGTGACCTCGACGCCTGCTTCACGCAAAGCCACCAATATGGCCTGCATGTCTTCCGCGTTGGCGCCGGCCAGTTCCAATTCGCCGCCCGTAATAGCCACAGCGCAGGCATAGCTGCCCGCTTCGATCCGGTCGGGCATGACGCTGTAGGTCGCGCCATGCAGCCGGTCCTTGCCGTGTATGACGATCTTGTCAGTCCCTATGCCTTCGATGTCGGCACCCATCGCCACCAGCAGGTTGCATAGATCGACGATTTCCGGTTCCCGCGCCGCATTGCTGAGTATGCACGTGCCGTTTGCGAGCACGGCGGCCATGATCGCATTCTCGGTCGCGCCTACGGATACCACCGGGAAAGTATAGGTTCCGCCCGGCAGGCCGCCGTCGGGCGCACTCGCCCGGACATAGCCAGCCGCGATCTCTATCCCCGCGCCGAACGCCTCCAGCGCTTTAAGGTGGAGGTCGATCGGCCGGTTGCCGATGGTGCAGCCGCCCGGCAGCGAAACGGTTGCTTCTCCTTCCCGGGCGAGCAGCGGACCCAACACCAGAATAGAAGCGCGCATCTTGCGCACGATGTCGTAGGGTGCCTCGGTGGACGTTACCCGCCCGGCTCGTAATGTCATCACTCGGCCGAAATCTTCCGGCCGCGCGCCCTCGATCATGGTAGAAACGCCCAGCTGGTTCAGCAGATGGCCGAAACTGTCCACATCGGCGAGGCGCGGAAGATTGCGGAGCGTGACTGGCTCATCGGTGAGCAATGCACAGGGAAGCAGCGTCAGCGCCGCGTTTTTTGCGCCCGAAATCGGCAGCCGCCCTTTGAGGGAACGACCGCCGCGAATGTGAATGCGATCCATTCAGCCGCTTCATAAAGCCTCGCACGGCGCTTGCAAGGCGCGCGAAGGCCCGAAAAATCTTACGCAAACATATTTCCTCCAAGTCTTTGAAGGAAAAAAGAGAATCCAAACCGCACCCTTAATCGAAATCAATGCAAATCCCGTGGATGCAGCCAAAAGGGCAGCGGGGCGTTTTACCTCCGTAACGAAACCTGGTTAGAAAAGGCTGCCGTGTGAGTGGAAGTTGTTTTGCGGATAGGTTGGAGAAGCATCTGAACCTCACCGAAAGGGAGCGGGCAGCACTCGGCCGACTGGAGGAGAATCAACGCAAAGTGAAACGTGGCGCGGTTATCCAGCGCGCCAATGAGCCGATCACGGAACTGTACGTGCTACGTGCGGGACGGGTCATGAGTTACGTGATCCTGCCAGACGGCAGCCGCCAAATATTGCGGGTCTATTTCGCGGGCGATTTCATTGGTTCGGCCAGCACCGTTTATAGCAAATCGCCTGAATCCTTGGTCGCTTTGTCGGATGCCGTGCTGTGTCCGTTTGACAAGCATGCGTTGCGCATCCTGCTGGAGGAGCATCCGCGCGTTGCTGCCTTGTTGTTCGCACTCTCGCAAATGGAGCGGGTTGCATTGACGGATCGTCTGGCTTCGCTCGGTCGTTCCTCGGCGCGGGCGCGGGTGGCGTCTTTCTTGCTCGACATCATTGATCGCCTGCGTCTGATGGATGACAGCATCACCGACAGTTTCGACTTGAAGCTGACTCAGGAGGAGATTGGCGATGCTGTCGGGCTGACCTCCGTCCACGTAAACCGGATGATCCGCCAGATGGAGGCAGACGCACTTATTTCCCGCTCCAATGGTCGCATTACATTGCTGAATGAGAAGGCGCTGGAAGAGATTGGTCATTACACCAACCGCTATACCGATCTCGATCTCGACTGGCTGCCGGACGCCTAGGCGAGCAGTTCCACGTCCCAATATAGCCAATCGTGCCAACTGGCGTGGAGATAGTTGGGCGGAAAGGCGCGCCCATTTTCCTGAAGATGCCATGTGGTCGGCCGGATCGGCTGGACATAAAGGCGCATGCTCGCCTCCTTCGGCGTGCGCCCGCCTTTGCGCAGGTTGCATGGAGAACAGGCAGTGGCGACATTCTCCCACGTTGTCCTTCCGCCAGCGCGGCGCGGTACGACATGGTCAAAGGTAAGATCGCGTTCGGACCCGCAATACTGACAGGAAAAGCGATCTCTCAGGAACAGGTTGAATCGGGTGAATGCCGGATGTTCGGACGGGCGCACATATTGTTTTAACGCGATGACGGAGGGAATTTTCATCTGGAAACTAGGGGAGTGTACCTCTCGTTCGTACGTCGAAACAATGTCCACCCTGTCAAGAAAGACGGCTTTGATCGCCGTTTGCCAGGGCCAGAGGCTGAGCGGATAATAGCTGAGCGGCGTGTAATCTGCGTTCAACACCAGCGCCGGGCAATTTTCCGGATGCCGTATCAGGTCAGGATGGTACATAGAGAAATTCTACCCCCTTGGCTGCCACGCCTTTATCGTGAAAAGCGTGACGGGAGCATGACAGCATTAACCATCATGGCGCGTCAAGAGGATGTATGAAGGCGATCGGTCGCCCACAGCATATGGTGACCCGGTTCGCGCCCAGTCCCACGGGTCGTCTACACATCGGTCATGCGTGGTCGGCGTTGATGGCGTATGACGCAGCTCGCATGTCCGGCGGCGCTTTCCGCCTGCGGATCGAGGATATTGACGGCGCGCGGAGCCGTGAGGAGCATGTCTCAGGAATTGTCGAGGACATGGCGTGGCTGGGCATTGACTGGGACGGCGATGTCGTCCGGCAGTCGGAAAGATTGGCGCTCTATCGGGACGCGCTGGACAAGTTGAAGGCGATGGGGCTGGTCTATCCCTGCTTCTGCACCCGTGCAGAGATAGCCGCGGAAATTGCAGCAAGCGCATTTGCCCCACATGGCCCGGATGGCGCGCGCTATCCCGGAACATGCCGCGGTTTGTCGACGCAGGAGCGCGCCGGCCGCATGGTCGCGGAGCCTCATGCCTGGCGGATTGATATGGAGAAGGCGTCCGCGGCTGCGGGCCCGCTGCACTGGATCGATGAAGCGCTGGGCCGGATTGAGGCCGATCCGGGCGCCGCAGGCGATGTCGTGCTCGCCCGCAAGGATGCGCCGACCAGTTATCATTTGGCGGCAACTGTCGATGATGCCGATATGGGCGTTACTTTTATCCTGCGTGGGCGCGATCTGATGGCGGCAACTGATATCCACCGGCTGCTGCAGGCGTTGCTCATGCTTCCTGTGCCGCTCTACCGGCATCATTCGCTACTGGTTGGGGCCGATGGCAAGCGCTTGGCCAAACGCAGTGGAGGGATTGCCATCGCTGAATTTCGCGAGCTTGGCGTTGATCCGCAGCAGCTTGCGCGCGATCTGAGGGCGGGAGTGTTTCCGGTTGGCATTTCTTTGGCGGGGTCCTAGATTGGTGTCATGAACACTTTTCTCGTCCTGCTCATCATCGCTGCCGCCATCGCGACCGTCGTTGCTTTGATCAGGGGCATCGTAGTCTTCCTTCAAACGACGAAGGAAGAATTGAACTCGACCGAGCCGGGCCCCAGTGCGTCGAGCCTGAAACAGAACAAGATGATGTTCGCCCGCATCGGCTTTCAGGCGATTGCCGTTCTGCTCGTCGCCCTGCTGATGCTGTTGAACGGCGCCAATCACTAGGCGCTGCAACTCTTGGTCAAGCTCAACAAGATATATACGCGTACCGGGGATGCCGGCACGACCGGCCTTGTGGATGGATCGCGTATAGCCAAGCACGATCCGCGCATGGCGGCGGTCGGCGATGTCGATGAAGCCAACAGCGCTATCGGGCTCGCCGTCCTCGCCCTGGGCGACCGGCCAGAGGCGGGCTGGTTGCGCACGATCCAGAACGATATGTTCGACCTTGGCGCCGATTTCGCCACGCCGCTCGTTGAAGGTGATGAACCCACCTGGGCGCTTCGCATCGTTCCGTCTCAGGTTGAACGGGTGGAGCGGGAGATCGACATGATGAATGCCGATCTGAAACCTCTGGACAGCTTCATTCTGCCTGGTGGATCGGCCGCCGCTTCGGCGATCCACCTCGCGCGTGCAATTGCGCGCCGGGCCGAACGCAGCGCCACGGCGGCGGCGGCGCATGTCGCGCTCAATCCGGTCGCACTGGCGTATATCAACCGGCTGTCAGACCATCTGTTTGTCTTGGCGCGCCGCATGAATGGCAATGGGGCGGACGACATAAAGTGGATTCCCGGCGCGTCGCGTTGAAGCGGAGGCCATTAACCATTATATCCGCGTGACGAGAAAATTCCGGATGGGGAACCCTATCCGGCTTTCACGCGCTTGTGTTCCATGAAGAGCGGACAGACCGCATTTGAAAGGGGCCGAATGCCGATATCTGGTCGACCATCGCCTGCGCCTCTGCGTCCGCAGCGCTACGCCGAAATTCGTGGCCTGACCGAAGCGTTGGCGGCGCCGCTATCTGACGCTGACGCCACTGTCCAGGCAATGGAGGATGCGTCCCCGGCCAAATGGCATCTTGCCCATACGACGTGGTTTTTCGAAACCTTCATTCTGCGCGATCATGTGCCGGGCTACCGGCCGTTCGACGATCGTTTCGCCTATCTGTTCAACAGCTATTATGAGGCGGAAGGACCGCGTCACACCCGCGCGCATCGTGGGCTTCTCACCCGCCCGACGCTGAGTGAAATCTGTTCCTATCGCACCCATGTCGACACAGCCTTACATGATGCTTTGCCAGACCTGCCGGCGGACGTGTGCGACCTTGTCACCCTGGGTCTCAATCACGAGCAGCAGCATCAGGAACTGCTCCTGACGGATATCCTCTACCTGTTCTCCCAAAACCCCCTTCAGCCGGCGATGTGGGCCACGCCCAGCGCGATGCCCGCGCCAATGCCCGATCCCATCCGCTGGATCGAAGGGAGGACTGACCTTGTCGGAATCGGCCATGATGGCGATGGCTTTGCGTTCGATTGCGAAGGCCCCGCACATCAGGCGTTCCTGACGCCGCATGCCTTCGCGCACCGGCCGGTCACCAATGGGGAATGGCTGGAATTCATGGCCGATGGCGGTTACCGCGACGCCCGTCACTGGCTGTCGGACGGTTGGGCCTGGGTGCAGGGGGAGGGGATCGAAGCCCCCCTCTACTGGCATCATCAGGACAATGCGGGCTGGACGCGCTTTGGCCATGACGGCCGCCATCCAGTGAACCCTGCCGCGCCCGTGACCCATGTCAGCCTGTTCGAGGCGGACGCCTACGCCAGTTGGGCTGGCGCGCGTCTGCCCACCGAAGCGGAATGGGAAAGTGCCGCGCAGGGTTTCGATCCCTGCGGCGGTAATCAGCTGGATCGCGCCGCAACCCCGCGTCCGCGCGCCTGTGAACGGGCTGACGGCCTCGCGCAGATGTTTGGTGATGTATGGGAATGGACCGGCAGCGCTTACCGCCCTTATCCCGGTTTCCGCCCGGCCCAGGGCGCGGTCGGCGAATATAATGGCAAGTTCATGTCCGGCCAGTTCGTCCTGCGCGGCGGCAGTTGCGCGACCCCGCGCGGCCATGTGCGGGCCAGCTACCGCAACTTCTTCTATCCTCATCAGCGCTGGCAGTTCACCGGCGTCCGGCTTGCGAAGGATATCTGATGCTGCTTGAACTCGACCGTGGCACGAACCTGCCAAGAGCAGACCCCGCCTTTCGCCGAGACATTATAGAGGGTTTCTCCCGCTTCCCGAAATCGACGCCGCCGGTCTGGTTCTACGACCGCCGGGGATCGGAACTGTTCGAGGAAATCACGCAGCTTCCCGAATATTACCCAACCCGCGTCGAAACGGCCATGCTCTCGTCGATTTGCCACGACGTTGGCGCGCTCGTCGGTCCGGGCCGCGCGGTGGTGGAGTTTGGGGCAGGCAGCGCGGTTAAAACACCGCACCTTCTATCGGCCATCTCGCCCGCGGCTTACATCCCCGTCGATATCAGCGGCGATTTTCTTCGCGAAAGCAGCGCGACTCTCGCCGCCCGCTTTCCCGACGTGCCCGTCGTTCCGGTCGAGGCGGACTTCACCAAGCCCGTCACCCTGCCGCACGGCGTCATCACCATGCCGAAGCTCGGCTTTTTCCCCGGCTCCACCATCGGTAACATGACGGCATCTCAGGCTGTCGATCTGCTGCGCACGATGCGCGAGTCACTAGGGCAGGGCGCAATGCTGTTGATCGGCATGGATCGGGTGAAGAGTGTCCAGACCCTGGTCGCCGCCTATGACGATGCCGCCGGCGTGACCGCGGCGTTCAACATGAATCTGCTTGTTCGCATCAACCGGGAACTGGGCGGCACGATCCCTCTCGACGCCTTCGTCCACCGGGCCATCTGGAATGATGACGCTGCCCGTATCGAAATGCATCTGGAAGTCCGGCGCGACATAGACTTCAGTGTCGACAATGTCCGCTTCTCCATGCGCGCTGGCGAGACCATTCACACCGAAAACAGCCATAAATATGGCTCCCGCGACGCGCGCCTTCTCCTGCGCGCCGGGGGGTGGGAGCCGGTCAAGGAATGGACCGCCCCGGACGACATGTTCGCGATTATCCTCGCCAGGGTCTAGGGGCGGACTGCAGAGCGCCATGTTCAGCCATCGGGGCATGGCGCTTCGCAATAAGCCCGGGTCCGACGCCGACAAACCCATGGTTTTCATAATAGCGCGTTCCCGGCCGACGCGTTAGGGAGGCCCGGCGAATCCATCGGAGAAAAGGGCAAGTCATGCAGTCAGTGGGAATTATCGGCGCCGGACAGATGGGCGCGGGCATCGCGCAGGTTTCGGCGCAGGCCGGTTATGACGTATTCCTCTCCGACGTCGACATCGCCCGGGCACAGAAGGGCAAGGATGGCATCGCCAAGCAGATCAACCGGCTCGTCGAAAAGGGCAAGCTGGACGCAGAGGCCGCCGAAGCGACCCTGGCGCGCATCACGCCCGTTGGCGACTATGCCGCGATGGCCGGGGCGGGCCTGATCATCGAGGCCGCAACCGAGCGTGAGGACATCAAGCGCATCATTTTCGCGGAGGCTGCAAAGGTTCTGGGCGATGGCGCCGTGCTGGCGACCAACACCTCCTCCATCTCGATCACCCGCCTGTCGCAATCCGTCGTTGATCCCATGCGCTTCGTGGGCATCCATTTCTTCAACCCGGTTCCGCTCATGGGCCTGGTGGAGGTCATTCGCGGTCTGGCGACCAATGATACAACGGTGGATATCGCCAGTGACTACGCAAGGAAGATCGGCAAGGAGCCGGTGATCGCCAAGGATTCGCCTTGCTTCGTCGTCAACCGCATCCTGCTTCCGCTCATCAATGAGGCGTTTTTTGCGCTTGGCGAAGGTGCGGCCTCCGCGCCCGATATCGATAAGGGCATCAAGCTCGGCCTTGGCCATCCTATGGGGCCGTTGACCTTGGCGGACATGATCGGCCTCGATACCCTTGTCGAAGTGCTGAAGGTGCTCCAGCAGGACTTCGGCGATCCCAAATATCGGGCCGCGCCCCTGCTGACGAAATATGTGGAAGCGGGCTGGTACGGCCGCAAGACCGGCAAGGGCGTATACGATTATTCCGGGCCGGAGCCGGTCCCCTCGCTCTAAAATGGACGATCGGGCCGGTCGCGCCATGCGACCGGCCCTAGATCGACAGCATCAACCCCGCCAGCGCCGCGCTCATCAGATTGGCGAGCGATCCCGCGATCAGCGCCTTTATACCGAGCTTTGCGATCATCGGTCGCTGATTGGGGGCCAGATTGCCGGTCACCGCCATCTGGATCGCGATCGAACTGAAATTGGCAAAGCCGCACAGCGCGAATGTGACGATCGCGATCGTCGTCGCCGACAGGCTGCCCTGCACCTTGCCCAACTCGATATAGGCGACGAACTCGTTCAGCACGACCTTGGTGCCGAACAAGCCGCCTGCCACCTGCGCCTCGTGCCACGGCACGTTCAGCAGGTATGACACGGGCGCGAAGATATAGCCGAGAAGCTGTTGAAAACTTAAGGCAGGATAGCCGAACCAGGCGCCGACGCCGCCCAGCAACCCGTTGGCCAGCGCCACCAGCGCCACGAACGCCAGCACCATCGCGCCGACCGCCACCGCCAGCTTGACGCCGGTCTGCGCGCCTTGCGCCGCTGCCATGATGATATTCGCCGGACGCTCCTCGTCGTGCGACGCTTCCGGAATGACGACCGGATCGATCTCGGGGTCTTCGGGATTGTCCGGCATCATGATCTTGGCCATCAGCAGCCCGCCGGGCGCGGCCATGAAGCTGGCGGCCAGCAGATAGTCGATCTTGATCCCCATGGAGGCATAGGCGGCCAATATCGTGCCCGCAACGCCCGCCATGCCCGACGTCATCACCGTGAACAGCTGCGGCGGCGTCAGCGCGGCCAGATAGGGGCGGATCACCAGCGGGCTTTCGCTTTGGCCGACGAAGATATTGGCGGCGGCGCACAGCGACTCCACCTTCGATACGCCCGTCACTTTCTGGATCGCGCCGCCGACCCATTGGACGACCAGTTGCATGATGCCGAGATAATAGAGAATCGAGACGAGACTGGCGAAGAAGATGATGACGGGCAGCGCCGCGATCGCAAAGCTCGCGCCGCCAATCTCCGGCTTCGCTAGCGGCCCAAAGATGAAATCCGTTCCCGCCTGCGCATAGCCGAGCAGGTTGGCGACGCCATGGGACATGCCGGCGATCACGCTCTTGCCGGCCGGAACATACAGCACCAGCAGGGCGATGCCGGCCTGCAGGGCAAAGGCCGCGCCGACCACGCGCAACCGGATCGCGCGCCTGTTCGACGACAGCGCGAACGCGACAAGCAGGAGCAATGCAATGCCGGCGATGCCGATAAGGAATTTCATGCGGCCCTTTCAGCATGATGAGGGGTCGTGCGACCGAACGTGGCGGTTATACACCGCGACCGGGGGCGGACTAGGGGGCCTGCCATTTTTATCAGCTTTTCGGGCCTGTCCCTTGTCCTTTTGTGCGCTGCACCTAAATTTGAGCTGGCAATGACGGCGTCCTGCCCTTGCCCTGCACACATAAGATTTTCCGGAGACCCCCATGACGAAAGCCCATGGCTTTGCCGCGCAGTCCGGCGACACGCCACTTGCACCCTTCACCTTTGAACGCCGGGCTCCCCGCGCAAATGATGTCGCGATCGATATCCAGCATTGCGGCGTCTGCCACTCTGATCTGCACACGGCGCGCAGCGAGTGGGAAGGCACCCTCTATCCCTGCGTGCCTGGCCATGAGATTGTCGGCAAGGTGACGGCCGTCGGCGCGGATGTCACGAAATTTGCCGTGGGCGATCTCGTTGGCGTCGGTTGCATGGTCGACAGCTGCCAGCATTGCCCCGCCTGCGATGAGGGGCTGGAGCAATATTGCGAGCATGGGTTCACCGGCACTTACGGCGCGCCTGATCCGGACTTCGGCTATACCTTTGGCGGCTATTCTGACCATATCGTCGTGCGCGAGGAATTCGTGCTGAAGGTGACTCATCCCGAAACGGATATGGCCGCCGTTGCGCCATTGCTCTGCGCCGGCATCACCACTTGGTCGCCATTGCGCCACTGGAAGGTCGGGCCGGGCATGAAGGTCGGCATCGTCGGTATCGGCGGCCTTGGCCATATGGGCGTCAAGCTCGCCCATGCGCTGGGCGCCCATGTCGTCGCGTTCACGACGAGCGAATCCAAGCGTCAGGATGCGCTGGCTCTGGGCGCTGATGAGGTCGTCGTCTCGCGCGATCAGGCGCAGATGGACGCCCATGCAAACAGCTTCGACTTCATCCTGAACACCGTGGCGGCTTCGCACAGCCTGGATGCGTTCATGCTGTTGTTGAAGCGCGACGGCGCGATGACGCTTGTCGGCGTGCCGGAACATCCGCATCCCTCGCCATCCATTGCCAACTTGATCTTCCGTCGCAGGACGCTCGCTGGCTCCCTGATCGGGGGAATCGCCGAGACGCAGGAGATGCTCGATTTCTGCGCGGAGCACGGCATCCTGTCCGACATTGAGGCCATCCCGATCCAGGAGATCAACACAGCCTATGAGCGGATGCTGAAAAGCGACGTCAAATATCGGTTCGTCATTGATATGGACTCGGTGAAGGCGGCCGCCTGATGCCTCCCGCCCAGCGGGGCGCAATGCGCCTTTCCCGCCGGGCTGATTGCCGATAAGGCGTTGGGGATGTCCAGCACGTCTCCAACGCCCGCTCTTACCCGTTCGCTGTTCCTTTTTTCCGTCCTGTATGGCGGCATGGTCTGCATCGCCGGGGTTTTGGGCGTGAAGCAGGTGGCGCTTGGACCTCTCGCGGTGGAGGCGGGCATCTTCGCCTTTCTCCTGCTCGTGATCCTCAGCAGCGCGGTGGCGGAACTGCATGGGCAGAAGACCGCGACGACTCTGGTCCGCTTCGGCTTCGTCCCCCTCATCACCTCGGCGCTGCTCATCCAGTTCGTGATCGCCCTGCCGGTCGATTCCGGCATGTATCCTCCCGCGATCGCGGCATTCCCGATCGTCGTCGGTCAGGGCGCGCGCATGATGATCGCCGGTCTGATCTCCTACGGCACGTCGCAGACGCTCAATGTCTTCATTTTCTCGAAATTTGCCGGGGGGCAGGGCAAGACGCTCTGGCTGCGCGCGATGGTCGCCAGCGTCATCTCGCAAATCGTCGACACCATGCTGTTCATCACCATTTCCTTCCTCGGCGAGCGGGAAATAGGCGGCCTGATGGCCGGCCAGATGGTGACGAAGGTGATCCTGTCCATCGTCCTCGTCCCCCCGCTCATTTCCGCGACAGTGGCCCTGGGCCGTCGGCTGGATAGATAGTTTTCGGGTCAGTAGTTCCGTTCGGGCTGAGCTTGTCGAAGCCCTGTCCTTCTTTTCCAACGCTGCAAAGAAGAACAGCCCTTCGACACTGACACGAGTCACGCGCCTCATGTCAGCAGGGCGAACGGTATTGGTCGTCCTTGCAGCGCCCGCCCAATGGCCTTATGCGCGCGCCCATGACCAGCAAGCATGATCCCGATCCCGCCCTGCTAGCCAAGGCGGAAACGCTGACCGAGGCGCTGCCCTATATGCAGCGCTATGCGGGCAAGACCTTCGTGGTGAAATATGGCGGTCACGCCATGGGTGATCCGGAGCTGGCGCGCGACTTTGCTGAGGATGTGGTGCTGATGAAGGCGGTCGGCATCAACCCGATCGTCGTCCACGGCGGCGGGCCGCAGATCGGCGCGATGCTCAAGCAGCTTGGCGTGGAAAGCAGCTTCGTCGATGGCCTGCGCGTGACGGACGCGGAAACCGCCAAGGTCGCCGAGATGGTCCTGTCCGGAGCCATCAACAAGGAACTGGTCAACTGGATCGGCCAGGCGGGCGGCCGCGCCGTCGGCATATCGGGCAAGGATGACGGCTTCGTCACCGCGACCAAGGTGCTTCGTACCCGCAAGGACCCGGACAGCAATATCGAACAGGCGGTCGATCTTGGCTTCGTCGGTGAACCCTCGAAGGTCGACCGGACCCTTCTGGACACGATCAGCGCGGCGGGAATGATCCCTGTCATCGCCCCAATCGCCATCGGTGAGGACGGCAGCACTTATAATATCAACGCCGACACTATGGCAGGCGCAATCGCGGCGGCGCTGGGCGCGGCGCGCCTGTTCCTGCTGACCGACGTGCCGGGCGTGCTGGACAAGAGCGGGGAACTGCTTTCCGATCTCGATCCGGCGAAGATCGTCGGGCTTCAGGCCGACGGGACCATCTCGGGCGGCATGATCCCGAAGCTGGAAACCTGCCTCAATGCCGTGCAGGGCGGGGTGGACGCTGCCGTCATCCTGGACGGCCGGGTGCCGCATGCGATGTTGCTGGAAATCTTCACCCGGCGCGGCGCGGGTACGCTGGTACATCTGTAAGAGCTGTTCACAGAAAATCACACGTCCCGCGCTTGTCCCGGCGCCTCCTGCTCGGGTAGAGAGGGGAAGGGCCGTACGGTCCACCAATCGGAGTTCGCATGGCTTACGCGCTGTATCAGATAATCGTCATCCTGCTGGACGTCCTGTGGTGGATCATCATCATCCAGGCGATTTTGAGCTGGCTGATCGCGTTCAACGTGATCAACACCTATAATGATTTCGTGCGTAACGTGATGTATGCGCTCGACCGGATGACCCAGCCTATATACCGGCCGATCCGCCGCATCATGCCGGATCTTGGCGCGCTGGATCTCTCGCCCATGGTGGTTCTGCTCGCCATTCTCATCATCCGGCAGGCTATCCTTCCTCCGCTATTCTCCTCTCTGGTATAATTGGCCTCGGATCACAGTGCGGGGCAATGCGTTGACAGCCCGGCGCGAAACATTGACGGATAGGTCATGACCATCGGCAAGATCATTGACGGAAAGCTGTTCGCGGCCGGTCTGCGTCTGCAGGTTGCCGACGCCGTCGCTCGCTTTGCCGATGCCGCCGGGCGCAAGCCGGGTCTTGCCGTCGTCCTGGTCGGTGAGGACCCGGCCAGCGCCGTCTACGTCCGCAGCAAGGGCAAGATGACGGCCGAGGCCGGCATGGAGAGCTTCGAGTTCAAGCGGCCTGAGACGATCGGCCAGGAGGATCTGCTCGACCTGATCGAGGAACTGAACGAGGACGATCGCGTCGACGGCATTCTCGTCCAGCTGCCTTTGCCCGCCCATATCAACGAAGCCGCCGTCATCGCGGCGATCGATCCTGCCAAGGATGTCGACGGGTTCCATATCGCCAATGTCGGCAAACTCGCCGTCGGGGAGCAGGCGCTCGTGCCCTGCACGCCGCTTGGCTGCCTGATGCTGCTGAAGGACGAACTTGGCGACCTGTCGGGGCTGGAGGCGGTCGTCATCGGCCGCTCCAACATCGTCGGCAAGCCGATGGCGCAGCTTCTGCTGCAGGAAAGCTGCACCGTGACCCTGGCGCACAGCCGCACGAAGGATCTCGCCTCGGTCGTCCATCGCGCCGACATCGTCGTTGCCGCTGTCGGCCGCCCGGAAATGGTGAAGGGCGAGTGGATCAAGCCTGGCGCAACCGTCATCGACGTCGGCATTAATCGCGTGCCCGCGCTGGAAGAGGGCAAGACCCGGCTGGTCGGTGACGTTGCGACGGCGGAGGCGATAAGCCATGTCCGCGCGATCACGCCGGTTCCCGGAGGGGTGGGGCCGATGACCATCGCCGTCCTCCTGCGCAACACGCTGGTCGCGGCGCACGCGCGCGCCGGTCTGCCAAGGCCGGACGGGCTTTGATCGAGCTTTTCATCTCGGCCTTCGTCACCCTGTTCGTGGTGATCGACCCGCCGGGGTGCGCGCCGATCTATGCCAGCCTGACGACGGGCGCGAACGCGGTGCAGCGGCGTTCGATGGCGATCCGCGCGACGATCATCGCGGGCGGGATCCT
>DASVND010000008.1:0-7972 GCA_036384035.1 Sphingobium sp.
GCAGGATTTCATGCGCTTGTTCATGGTTCCCGGCATGGAACATTGCGTGGGCGGACCGGGGGCAGTTCAGGTTGATTATCTGACTGCGCTTGAGAATTGGGTCGAAAAAGGTGACGCGCCGCAGATGCTCGTAGGCGCACATGTCGAAGACGATACTGAGGCCGACTGGAATTTTCCAATTGATCCTGACAGAATCAAGTTCACGCGCCCAATTTATCCTTATCCTGCCAGAGTTCGCTATAGTGGACACGGCGATCCCACGAAATATACCAGCTTCAAACCTGAATACCCCCGATAAGAAAGTGGTCGGACAATGCTCCGCCATCGCGATAAGGCCTTGGTAAGCTGTTGCTTCTCCCTGAGGCTTATCGGCGCGCGGTTGTCGCCTACAATACTTGCGCGTGAACTGCAGAAGAAAAATTTGGCCGATCGGGCCGATGCCCGAGAGTTCAGGGCAGCTCGTCAGGCCAGTAAAGACGCATCGGATTGTCGATCAGCAGCTTGCGCTGCAGCCCATCGGTCGGTGCAATACGGGGTATCATGTCGACGAGGTGACCATCGTCGGGGATCGCCTTTTCCATGTTGGGATGGGGCCAATCGGTGCCCCAGAGCGCCCGGGCCGGATAGTCGGCGACCAGCGGCGCCACGGCCTGGGCAAAGGCGTCCCACGGATCGCTGCCTTTTCCCTCGACGATGGGATCGAGGCGGTCGGGGCAAGCGGCCTTGAACCAGATGTCGGCGCGGGAATCGAGCAGAAGCCGCAGGGCCTTCATGTCCACGCCGTCCGGCCCCTGCGTCACGTCGGGCCGGCCCATGTGGTCGATCACGATCGGCACGGGGATAGCGTCCATGAACGGGCGCAGTTCCTCGAGGATGTCGGCCTCGAAATAGATCACCACGTGCCAGCCTCCCGGCAATCGCCGGGCCACGTCGAGGAACCTGTCCTTCGGCGCGTCGTCGACGAGACGTTTCAGAAAATTGAAGCGCACAGCGCGAATACCGCCTTCATGCAGCGCGGCTAACTCCTCCTCGCCGATCGCGGGATCGACTACAGCCACTCCGCGTGCCGTGCCATTGGACTTGGCGATGGCATCGAGCGTCGCGGCATTATCAGTGCCGTGACAGCTCGCCTGGACGATTACGTTGCGGCTGAAGCCCAACTGGTCGCGCAGCGCGAAAAGCAATTCGGGACCGGCGTCCTCTGGCAGATACTTGGCCTTGGGGCCGAACGGAAATTGCGCCATCGGCCCGAAGACATGGCAGTGCGCGTCCACCGCGCCAGGAGGCGGCGTAAAGCGCGGCTTCGAGGGGCTTGCATGCCAGCTCACTATCCGTTTGTTTGATTGGACACTCATCCGAACACAACTCCATCCATCAGCTTTCGCGCGGTGCGCAGCAGCGCGGCGCTGGTCACGGCCCCGCTCTCATCGACTTCCAGCACGCAGCTCATCTCGCCGGTCGGGTGCTCGACGCAGAGCGTCTTGCGGGTGCCTTTCGGGACCATTGCGACCTCGGCCGCCGGAGAGCCGGCGATCAGGCATGCGGTCGCCACGCTGACGGCGCCGAGCACACCGATCGTCGCGTGCGCCCTGTGGGGTATGAAGCTGCGCACGCAAACGGCCCCGCCATTTCTGGGTGGAGCGACCAGCATCATCTTGGGAACCGATTTGTCGCGGACATCGCCCAGATTCATGTGCGCTCCCACCGCAAGACGGATCGCCTCGATCCGCGCCTTGAGCCCGGCATTGGCATCGAGGCTGTCACGGTCCTCGTAGCCCGTGACACCGACATCCTGCGCCTTCATCACCACGCAGGGCATGCCGTTGTCGATCAAGGTGACACGAACGCCATTCACGACGTCCATCGCATTGCCGCTGGGCAGCAGCGCCCCGCAGGAGGAGCCCGCCGTATCGCGAAACTCGAGCGCAATGGGCGCATGGGTGCCGGGCACCCCGTCGATAGCGGCCTTGCCCGCGTAGGTGACCTTGCAGGCCGGCGTCTGTACCGTCGCGACCGCGACCTGCCCGGTATTCTCCATGAAGATCGAGACAGGCGTCTCCTCGCAGGCTGCGGGCACAAGGCCGCGCTCGATCGCGAAGGGACCGACGCCAGCCAGCATGTTGCCGCAGTTCTGCGCGTCGGTGACGATGGCCTGGTCGACGAAGATCTGCAGAAACAGGTAGTCGATGTCGATGCCATCACGCTTCGACTTGCTCACAACGGCGACCTTGCTGGTCAGCGGATCGGCGCCGCCCATTCCGTCGATCTGACGCTGGTCGGGCGAGCCCATTGTCCGCAGGAGAAAGGCATCGCGCGCCGCGAGCTCGGCGGGCAGATCATCCTTGAGGAAGTAACCGCCTTTGGACGTACCGCCCCGCATCCACATACAGGCGGTGCCGGCCTCAGACATATCTGAGGCCCTCCTTCTCAAGCCGCCCGCGCATCTTGTACATGTCGAGCCCGAGCACACCGGCGGCAAGCTTGACGCGCTTCTCGGCCTCCTTCGCCTCGCGCGCCTGAGCAGCCTTCAACACGTCCTCTGCCTTCTCGCGGGAAACCACGCAGACGCCGTCGTCGTCCGCTATGATCACGTCGCCCGGCTGCACCGACGCGCCGGCACAGACAACCGGCACGTTGACCGAGCCCAGCGTATTCTTGACCGTGCCTTGGGCGAAGACCGCCTTGGACCAGACCGGAAACCCCATTTCGGTCAGGTCGCGCACGTCCCGCACGCCGGCGTCAATGACCAGGCCGCGGCAACCTCGCGCCTGTGCCGAGGTGGCCAAGAGGTCGCCGAAATAGCCGTCCTCGCAGGGGCTGGTCGGGGCGAGGACAAGGATGTCGTTTGCCTGGAGCTGCTCGATCGCGACATGGACCATCCAGTTGTCGCCTGGCGGCGCGCTGATGGTCACGGCCGAACCTGCGATCCGCGCGCCTGGGTAGATCGGCCGCATGTGGCTGGCCAGCAGGCCGGTGCGGCCCTGGGCCTCGTGCACCGTGGCAACGCCGCACGCGGCGAGGCCGTCAATGATGTCTGAGGCGGCTCGCGCGATGTTCTGAACGACGATACCAACCACGAGCCTGCTCCTGACATTTCCGCAGCCAAGCACCTGCGCTGCAGTCCGCCGAAGAGGAAAACGAAAGATTCGTCGAGCCATCAGTTTTGGCTAATAGTGATGCCATGGAAGTCTGGGATTTGAATCTTCGCCACTTGCAGGCGATCGTCAGGATCGCCGAGCTTGGGTCGATCTGCGCGGCGGCGCAGGCGGTCAACCTGACGCAGCCGGCGATAACCTCTGCTTTGGCGCGGTCGGAGGCTACGCTTGGTGCCAAGCTCTTTGAGCGTCGTCATGACGGCATGATGCCAACCGATGCTGCGCTGCTGCTCGTTCCCCGGATCCGCGCCGCCCTCGACCACATTGCCAGCCCGCTCGTTACGGCCTCGCGCATGCGCGCGCTGCTCGCGCTTGCCGACAGCGGAAGCTACAGCGCTGCGAGTGCCAGGACCGGCCTATCGCTACCCTCGCTGCAGCGAGCGGTGACCGATCTGTCCCTGTCGCTGCGCCGCACGCTGGTCGAGCGACGCGGAAAAGGGGTCGCGCTTTCCGCATCGGGCCTGCAGATCGCGCGCGCGTTCCGCCTCGCTCTCGTTGAGCTGGAGGCTGGGCTGGCAGAGCTTGCGGCGCTACGGGGCCGCGAAACCCGCCGGATCACAGTCGGCGCCATGCCGCTGTCGCGTGCACGCGTGTTGCCGGCGGCAGTCACCTGTTTCCTCCGCCGTCATCCCGGGGTGAAGATCTCGATCCTCGAAGGCTCGCGCGCCGAACTGGTCGAGCCTCTGCGCAACGGCGCGATCGATTTGATGATCGGCGCGCTTCGCGAGCCCCTGCTCGAGCCCGACGTGCTCCAGCAGCCGCTGTTCCACGATCTGCCCGCAATCGTTGCCCGCAAGGGGCATCCGCTCGAGGGGCGCGAGCCCGTTCTGGCCGAACTCATCGCCTACCCTTGGGTGACCGCAGCGAGCGGAGCCCCGCTGCGCGACAGCTGGGAACATATGTTTGCGCTCGCCGGGCTGCCATTGCCGCAGGTGCCGGTCGAATCCGGATCCGTCATGACAATCCGGCAGTTACTCATGGACAGCGATTTGCTGACCTTGCTCTCCCCCGACCAGGTCGAGGTTGAACTCGAGGCTGGCTGGTTGACCGTATTGCGCCTGGCGCCCTGCGCGCTAAGGCGAACGATTGGCGTCACGACGCGCGACTCCTGGCGGCCCACAGCCGTCCAGGCGGAATTCGTCGCCGACCTCAAGGCCGCCGCCAGCTGAATTAGCGTGAGCTTATGGCCCCGGGGCGTTTGCGATTTGCCGTGTGAGCGCGTCGGGGGCAGGTCCGCTTCATGCAGACGCGTATGGCTCTTATTGGTTTTGGGGAAGCGGGCGCGACGCTCGCCCGCGCCGCAGGTTGGGCGCAGTCGGCCACGGCCTGGGATATTCGGCCCTCTCGCAAGGACGAGATGGTTGCCTGCGGCGTGCGACCCGCCGCCGACGCGGCCGAGGCGCTGGCAGATGCCCCGCTCGTGCTCTCGTTCGTTACCGCTGACGAGGCCGAGGAAGCGGCCCGGAGCTACGCGCCGCTGCTGAGCCCCGGCGCCCTCTGGTGCGACATGAATTCGGTTGCGCCGCAGACAAAGCGCGCGGCCGCCGAGGCGATCGAGACAGCGGGTGGCCGCTATGTCGATGTCGCGGTGCTTGCGCCGGTCCAGCCTGCTGGCGTGGCCGTACCGCTGCTGCTGGCGGGTCCGGCTGCCGAGGAGGCCGAAGCCCTGCTCCGCGTTGCCGGGTTCACCAATGCACGCATCACTGGCACGCAGGTCGGCCAGGCTTCGGCCATCAAGATGATCCGCTCGGTCATAGTCAAGGGCATAGAGGCCCTCACCGCGGAAATGATGCTGGCCGCCGGAGCCGCGGACGTTGTCGATGAAGTCTTGGCCTCGCTCGACGCCAGCGAGAAGCGCATCTGCTGGACCGAGCGCACCGACTACAATCTCGAACGCATGGCCTTGCACGGCGTGCGGCGTGCCGCCGAGATGGAGGAAGCCGCAAAGACGCTCGCCGCGCTCGGCGTCGAGCCCGTGATGACGAACGGCACCATACGCCGCCAGCGCGAGATGGCGGGAATCCTGCTACGAAGGAAGGATTGCTTGTGACGTTGGTGATCGACTGCCACGGCCACTATACGACCGCACCCGAGCCGCACAATCAGTGGCGCGAGCTGCAGAAGGCCGCGTTCAAGGCCGGCGCCGCTCCGCCACCGTACCCGCAGGTCTCCGACGACGAGATCCGCGACACGATCGAGACCAACCAGCTGCGCCTGGTTCGTGAGCGCGGCGCTGACATGACGATCTTCTCGCCGCGCGCCAGCGCAATGGCGCACCACGTGGGAGACGCTTCAGTCAGCGAAGACTGGACGCTTCACTGCAACAACCTGATTGCCCGTGTGGTCGAGCTCTACCCCGAGAGCTTCGTCGGCGTCTGCCAGCTGCCGCAGAGCCCCGCTGCTGATCTGACCGCCTCTGTGCGCGAGCTCAAGCGCTGCGTCGAGGAACTGGGCTTCATCGGATGCAACCTCAATCCCGATCCTGGTGGCGGCCACTTCAAGCATCCGCCTCTGACCGACGAATATTGGTTCCCGATGTACGAGGCGATGTGCGATCTCGACGTGCCGGCGATGATCCACGTCTCGGGCTCATGCAACCCAGGGCTTCACGCGACCGGCGCCTTCTACATTGCCGCCGACACCATCGCCTTCATGCAGCTGATCGAGGGTGACCTCTTCGGCCGCTTCCCGAACCTGCGCTTTATCATCCCGCATGGAGGCGGCGCGGTTCCCTACCATTGGGGACGATATCGCGGGCTTGCCGACATGCTCAAGAAGCCGAAGCTCGCCGAGCACCTGATGAAGAACGTGTTCTTCGACACCTGCGTTTACCATCAGCCAGGCGTGAACCTGCTGGCCGAAGTCATCGAGACCAAGAACATTCTGTTCGGCTCGGAGATGGTCGGCGCAGTGCGCGGAATTGATCCCGAGACAGGTCGCTACTTCGACGACACCAAGCGCTACGTCGACGCACTGCCGATCACCGCAGAACAGCGCCACGCAATCTATGAAGGCAATGCGCGGCGGGTCTTTCCGCGGCTCGACGTCAAGCTGAGGCACAGGGGGCTATGATCGCCGAGAACCCACAGCAACAGGACATCCACGAGTATCTTCGCGAACTCGAGGATATCCCCGGGACGCGGGTCTATACGGCCCAGCGCGCGCGGCAGGGTTACCACCTCAACCAGTTCGCGATGAGTCTCATGAAGTCCGAGAACCGCGAGCTCTGGCGGGCCGACGAGCGCGCCTATCTGGACAAATGGCCTATGACCGAGGCCCAGAAGCTGGGGGTGCTCGCACGGGACTACAACCGCCTGCTGGACCTCGGTGGCAACATCTATTTTCTCGCCAAGGTCTTCTCGACGGACGGTCTCAGTTTCGTCCAGGCGGTCAGCACGATGACCGGGTTGAGCGTCGAGGATTACCAGGCAATGATGAACGCCGGCGGCCGCTCGCCCCAGGGCGTCCGTTCGATTAGGCAGAAGCGCTGATGGCCCGCATCACAGCCGGTGTCGGCACCAGCCATGTCCCGCTGCTCGGGCTCGCCGCCGACCAGGGCAAGTCGAACGACGCCTATTTTGGTCCGATCTTCGCTGGCTACGAATGGACCAAGGAGTGGGAAAAGGCCGAGAAGCCCGACGTCGTCATTCTCGTCTTCAACGACCACGCTTCTGCATTCGACATGAAGATCGTGCCGACTTTCGCGATCGGCACCGGAGAACGCTACAAACCCGCCGATGAGGGGTGGGGCCCCCGGAGCGTGCCGGACGTGATCGGCGATCCCGATCTTGCCTGGCATATCGCGCAGAGCCTGATCCTCGATGAGTTCGACATGACCATCGTGAACGAGATGGACGTCGACCATGGTTTGACGGTGCCCCTGACGATGATGTTCGGTTCGCCCGAGGCTTGGCCCGTGAAGGTCGTGCCACTCGCCGTCAACGTCGTCACCTATCCCGTGCCTTCAGGCAATCGCTGCTGGGCGCTCGGAGAGGCGATCGCGCGCGCAGTCGCGAGTTACCCCGAAGACCTCAATGTCCAGATCTGGGGCACCGGCGGCATGAGCCACCAACTCCAGGGCCCGCGCGCCGGTCTGATCAACGCCGAGTGGGACAATCAATTTCTCGATGGCATGATCGGTGACAGTGACCGTCTCCGCCACGTCCCCCACATCGAATACCTGCGCGAGACCGGGAGCGAAGGCATCGAGATGGTGATGTGGCTCATCATGCGCGGCGCGCTCGGCGAGCGGACACGCTGCCTCCATCGCCACTACCACGTGCCTTGCAGCAACACGGCCATCGGCCACATCGTTTTGGAGCCTGAGACTTGAGAGTTGGCTTGGTCGGTGCCGGTGCCTTCGGCGAGAAGCATCTGGAGGGCCTCAACAAGATCGACGGCGTCGAAGTGGCGACGGTGGTCAGCGTCTCACTCGACGAGGCGAGGAAGCTCGCCGACCGTTTCGGGGTGAGCGACATTAGCGACAGCTATGAGGAAACGCTAAAGCGCAGCGATATCGACGCTGTCATCCTGACAACGCCAACGCAGATGCACGCTTGCCAGGCAATCCAGGCGATGGAGGCCGGTAAGCACGTAGAAGTCGAGATCCCGGTCGCTGACACCTGGGGCGATGCCCTGGCCGTGCTCAAGAAGCAGCAAGAGACGGGGGTCACCTGCATGGTGGGCCATACGCGCCGCTTCAATCCCAGCCATCAGTATGTTCATCGGCTCATCGAAGCTGGCCAGCTGAACATTCAACAGATGGATGTTCAGACCTACTTTTTCCGGCGCAAGAACATCAACGCGAAAGGCGAGCC
>DASVND010000009.1:0-119007 GCA_036384035.1 Sphingobium sp.
CGAGAAACGGATGCGCGTAGTTTCTCGACTTCGCTCGAAACGAACGGACTATGGGAAACTAAGCGCTTAACGCGGGGGCCGCAGCCCTACCGCCGGAATATCCCGGCCAGTTCCACATGGGTCGACCAGCGGAACTGGCCAACCGGCTTCACGCTTGCCAGCCGGTAACCACCTTCAATCAGGATGACAGCATCCCGCGCAAAGCTGCCGGGATTGCAGGATATGTAGCCGATCGCCGGCACCTTGCTGATCGCAAGTTGGGCGGCCTGTTCCCGTGCGCCGGCCCTTGGCGGATCGAGGATGATCGCGCCGAACCTGTTCAGTTCATTGGGCGACAAAGGCCGCCGGAACAGGTCGCGATGGTCCGCCGCCAGTTTCCTTGCCCCGCGATTGGCGGCCGATTTCAACGCCAGCACCAGATCGCGTCCGGCCTCGGCCGCATAGACCGCCTTGCCTCCGCCCAGCGTCAGCGCGAAGGTGCCGAGGCCACAAAACAGGTCGGCAAAGGCGGCGGCATCTGCGATCGCCGGGCGCACCGCATCGGCCAGCGCCGCTTCGCCATCCGCCGTCGCCTGCAGGAAGGCATAGGGCGGGAAGCCCACGGCGACGTCGCCGAAGCGCACGGTCACCGGCTCGGGCTCCCAGCAGGTCTGTTGCCCATAGCCATCATCCAGCACCAGACGCGCCAGACCCTGCGCTCGCGCGAAATCCGTCAGCGCCTCCCGCGCCGCCAGCCCCTCGACGCTCAGCCCTTCCAGCAGCAGGTCCACGCCCTGATCGGTCAGGCTCATCCGCACATGCGTCGCGCCTTTGTCCGCCATCATGGGCCTCAGCAGCATCCGGAGCGGCGCGACCAGCGCGAACAGCTTGGGATGGAGGATGCAGCACATCTCCATGTCGACGATCCGGTGGCTGCCCTCTGCAGAAAAGCCGATCTCCACCCGCTTGCCGGTCCGCACCGCCCGCAGCGACGCCCTGCGCCGGCTCTCAGGCGGGGATATATGGGCGGGCAGCAGCGTTTGCGCGCTCACCCCCTGCCCCGCGAGCGCCCCGGCAACCCTGTCGGACACATAGTGGGCGTAGGCGTCGTCCTGCACATGCTGGAGCTGGCACCCGCCGCATTCCGGGAAATGGCGACAGGGCGGCTCCGCATGCCCCGGCCCGCGCACCAATGCCCCATCTTCCCCGATTCGGTCGCCGGGCGCGCTCAGCGGCATGTGCCGCCCGTCTGCGGTCACGCCGTCGCCCTTCGCGGCGATCCGCACGATCAGTCCTGAATCGCTCATGACAGCCGCGCCGCGATGGCCGACGGAATATACGCGATCAGGTCATCCGCGACGAAGGCCGCGCCCGCCCGCCGGGCCGCATCCCCATGCAGCCACACCGCTTCACACGCCGCCTGGAACGGATCGCCCGTCACCGCCAGCCGCGCGGCGCACAGGCCGGCGAGCACATCCCCCGTTCCGGCCGTGGAAAGCCAGCTCGATCCCGTCTGCGCCACCGCCACACGCCCGTCGGCGTCGGCGATCACCGTGTCCGGGCCTTTATAGACAACGACGCCACGCACCAGCGCCGCCGCTGCACGCGCGCGGTCGATCTTGTTGCCGGGAAGATCACCGAAAAGGCGGACAAACTCGCCCTCATGTGGTGTCACGATAGCCCCGCTGGGCAGGTTGCCCGGCCCCTCCAGCAACAGCAGGCCATCGGCATCCACCACCAACGGATACCCCGCCGACACCGCCGCCCGCAACCGCGCCTTCGCTTCGGCCGACCGGCCAAGCCCTGGACCCACAAGCACAGCCGCGATCCGCCTGTCCTCCAGCGCCTTGCCGACCTCGCCCGCATCCTGAACCACGGCATCCGGCAAGCAGTCCGTGGGGCGTGGGGCCAGATATCGGACATAGCCGGCCCCGGAACGCGCAGCCGCCGATGCGGACAATATCCCCGCCCCGGCCATCTCCCCGGCAACGACCGCGACAAGGCCCCGCCTATATTTATGCGAATTGGAAGGCGGCGGCACGATTTGCGGCGGAGCGACCAGATGCGTCTTCGCCTTATCAGCCGATATGCCGATATCAACGCACACGAGCCGGGAGAAAAATCCGCTCGCCGGTTGCAGGACATGGGCCGGCTTCAACGCGCCCAACGCTATGCAGATATCGAAATGCGGCACATCCGACAGCGCCGTGCCGCCATCCGTGTCGACGCCGCTCGGCACATCGATCGCATAGCTGCGGTCCGCCGCCCGGGCCAGGTCGCACAGCCGCCTCGCCAGGTCAGGCTCCAGACCGCGCGACAACCCTATCCCGAAAAGCGCATCGACAAGCTGCGTCGCGGGCGCTGCATCGGCCAGCGCTTCGACCGGACCACCCCAACGCTCCCTCGCCTTGCGCGACGACTCGGTCCGGCTCTCGCCGCTCGCCGCCACGCGCACGGCAACGCCACGGTCTCGCAACAGTCGCGCGATGACGAACCCGTCCCCGCCATTATTCCCCGGCCCGCACAGCACCAGCACGTCACGCGATCCGCCCGCGCGCCAGATGATGTCGGCCGCCGCTGCGCCTGCGCGTTCCATCAGGTCATAGGGGGCGACGCCGCTATCGAACACCGCCCGCTCCGCAGCGCGCATCTCGTCAGCGGTCAGGATCGCCGTGCCGCTGGTCATTTGGCGTCTATGGATGCGTGCGGTCCCGGCATCAGGTAGCGGTCGCCCGCCACCGTCACTTCGACCTGTCCGTTACCCGCAACAACGCTGTCGGCGGCGAAGGCGCCGTCCGCCGCTTCCCATACGCCAGCAACCGATCGCAGCCGCCGGAATCCGCCATCCGGCTGCCTTATGGTGACGATCGCGCCGGCCGCATCCCGGCCCTGTTCCACCTGGCAGGCGGGCGCGAGGGCGCTGCCCACGCCGATCGCGCAGGCAATGGTCTCGCCCTCCGCCTTCCCGTCTCCGCCCTGGCAGGCGGACAGCATCAGCAACAGGAGTGCGTTAGATATCCGCGAATACATGTGTTTCGGCCTTGGCCCCCGGGTGCGTCACCGCACCGTTATAGGCCGGACCGACATTCTGCGCATAGCGCCAGAGGGCACCGGATTGATAGTCGTTCGTCCGCGGCCTCCATGCGTTGCGGCGCTCGGCCAGCACGGCCTCGTCCACCAGCAGGTCTATGGTCCCGGCTTCCGCATCGATGGAGATCCGGTCGCCATTCTCGACCAGCGCGATCGGCCCGCCATCGGCCGCCTCTGGCCCGACATGGCCGATACAGAAGCCGCGCGTGCCGCCGGAAAAGCGCCCGTCAGTGATCAGCGCGACCGTCTCGCCCAATCCCTGGCCGTAGAGCGCCGCCGTTGTCGCCAGCATCTCGCGCATGCCCGGGCCACCCTTCGGGCCTTCATAGCGAATGATGACCACGTCGCCGTCGCCGATCTGCTGCGCCTCGACGGCGGCAAAGGCATCTTCCTCGCGCTCGAAAACCTTGGCGACGCCCGTGAATTGCAGGCGCTTCATGCCCGCGACCTTCACGATCGCGCCTTCCGGGGCCAGCGATCCCTTCAGGCCCACCACGCCGCCGGTCGGCGTGATCGGGGTCTTGGCGTCGTAGATGACCTTCTGGTCGGGGTTCCAGGTAACCTGGTCGATATTCTCGCCCAGCGTCTTGCCGGTCACGGTCATGCAATCAAGATGCAGCAACCCCTCGGAACCCAGCGTCTTCATCAGCATGTAGATGCCGCCCGCCTCATACATGTCCTTCGCCACATATCGTCCGCCCGGCTTCAGGTCCGCGATATAGGGGGTGGACTTGAAGATTTCGGCCACATCGAACAGGTCGAATTCGATGCCGCATTCATTGGCCATAGCCGGCAAATGCAGCGCGCCATTGGTCGATCCGCCGGTCGCCGCGACGATCCGCGCCGCATTCTCGAACGCCTGACGCGTACAGATATCGCGCGGGCGCAGGTTGATCTTCAACAGCTCCATGATCTGCTTACCCGCCGCGATCGCAATCTCTTCACGGCTCTTGTAAGGAGCAGGTGCCATATTGCTGTTCGGCAGGGACAAACCGATCGCCTCACCGACGCAGGCCATGGTGTTGGCGGTATATTGGCCGCCGCACGCGCCATGGCCCGGGCAAGCCGCCTTCTCGATCGCCGTCACTTCGGACAGCGGGCAGTGCCCTGCGGCATAGCGGCCCACCACCTCGAACACGTCGATGACGGTCAGGTCGCGCTCCTGATAGCGGCCGGGCAGGATCGACCCGCCATAGACGAAGATCGACGGCACGTTCAGGCGCAGCATCGCCATCATCATGCCCGGCAGCGACTTGTCGCACCCGGCAAAGGTCACCAGAGCATCATAGCAATGCCCGCGCACCGACAGTTCGACCGAATCCGCGATGACCTCGCGGCTGACCAGGGAGCTTTTCATGCCCTGATGGCCCATGGCGATGCCGTCGGTCACGGTGATGGTGTTGAACCGGCGCGGCATGCCCCCGGCAGCGTTCACGCCCTCGCGGCAGAAGTCCGCCTGCATGTCGAGCGTGGTGTTGCATGGCGCGCTGTCATTGCCCGCCGACGCGATGCCCACGAACGGGCGGGCGATCTCTTCCTCGGTCAGGCCCATGGCGTAATAATAGCTGCGCTGTGGCGCGCGCTCGGGTCCGACGGAAACATAGCGGCTCGGGAGCTTGGACTTGTCGAATATGTGAGTCATTTAATGTCCTTCTTTCGGCGCGCCTCTTTCCAAAAATTATCGGATCATGCAAGGGCTGCGCAGCATAATTTCACAATTGGTGTCAAAATTTTTCCGAAACGATCCCGTCCGGCGGTATCGGCGACATGATCTTGCCGCATCTCAACGCCGAGATAGGGAATGCCATTGGCTTCGGCATGCCGGTTCATCGTCGCGTTCAACAGCGTGCCCGAATAGGGCAATTGGTCGCCGACATTGAGCCCCGCCGCCTCCAGCATGGGGATGGCCATGCGCGCCGCCCGGTCATCCTGATTGTAGAGGATACCGATGTCCCACGGACGCAACTCCTCCGGTCTGCTGGCCAATCCGGGCGTGAAGCTATGCAGCGACAGGATGAAGGGTGACGTCATGCCGCCAAGCAGCCTGCCGACTTCGTGATGATAGGGATGATGAAAGCGGATCATCCGCTCGGCCAGGTCGGCGCTGCGATTGCCCGGAATGTCATGGCCGTCGCTCGTTACGGGCAGCAGGCCGGGCGCATCGGGCTCTCGGTTGAGATCGATGACAAGCCGCGACGCGCCGCCAAGGATCGCGGAACAGGACAGGGACTGCACCAGCAACGCCGCGACCTCCGCCACGCCGATGTCGATGGCGACATGCTGGTTGAGCAGAGCGGGATCGATGCCCAGGTCGATATCCGCCGGCACATGGTTGGACGCATGGTCCCCGACGATCAGGATCGGCCTGTCGCCACCCTTCAGAACCGTGAAGGCTTCGCTCATGCGCCCCTTATCCTTGTCGCCATCACCCACCATCCCGAATGCGCTGCCCCGATATGATCCGCCGCCCGGTCGCGCGCGCCTTCATCATCGAACAGGGCGAAACAGGTCGCGCCCGACCCGGACATGCGCGCCAAAGTCACGCCCGGTAATGCGGACAGGACCTCGATCACCGCGCCGATCTCCGGGACCAGCGCGATCGCCGGCGGCTGCAGGTCATTGCGCCCGCCCTTCACGATGGCTTCCAGGCTGGACGCATTCATCGCGCCCCGGTCGACCCCGTCCCATCCCCGAAAGACGGGCCCGGTCGACAGGGCAACGCCCGGATTGACCAGCAGCAGCGGCATGGCGGCAAGGCCGGGCAGTTCGCGGACATCCAGCGCCTCCCCCCTGCCCGTTCCCACCAGCGTCCGGCTGACGACGCAGGCCGGCACATCCGACCCCAGCGGATCGGCAATGGCCAGCAGCCTCGCATCCCCAGTCCGCAGGTCCCACAGCCTGTCGAGCATCCGCAGCGCCGCCGCCGCATCGGCAGACCCGCCGCCGATTCCCGAGGCGATCGGCAAATATTTGGTCAGGACGATGTCCGCACCCTGCCCGGTGCCGCTCCCGGCCTGCAGCGCGATCGCTGCCCTGACCACCAGATTGTCCGACCCGGCATTCAGCCCGTCGGCAAAGGGACCGTCGATCGTCAGGCGGATCGCACCATCCTCCCGCGCCGACGCCCGCAAAACATCGCCCTCTTCCGCAAAGGCAAACAGGCTTTCAAGCTCATGAAACCCGTCCGGGCGGCGATGGCGGACATGCAGCGCCAGATTGATCTTGGCGTAAGCCATTTCCCCGATCACCGCTGACCCCGAATCAATGCGCCGCGTCGCGCGCGTTCAGCCCCTCGCGCATCTTCTGGCCGATCCGTTCCGCGTCCGGCGTGTCGGCGAATATGCTCGCCGCGGCCCAGGCATAGCGCGCTTCAAATTTTCGCCCGACCGTCCACAGCGCATCGCCCAGATGCTCGTTGATCGTGACGTCATCCGGCGCGGCTTCGGCGGCCTTTTCCAGAACGACGACCGCGCCTTTCGGGTCGCCAGCCTTGTACCGGCCCCAGCCCAGGGAGTCCGTAATCGAGGGGTCATCGGGCTTCAGCCGGCTGGCCTTTTCCAGCAGCGCCAGCGCCGCCTCGACATTTTGCCCGCGCTCCACCTGCGCATAACCCAGATAGTTCAGCACTGCCGGTTCCTCCGGGGCAAGCACCGCCGCCTTCTCCAGCGCCGCCTTGCCCTCGTCCCAGCGCCCGCCCCGCTCCAGCGCGCTTCCTTCCAGCAGGTAAAGCGTCCACGGCACGCTGTTGGCGGGATAGCGGGCCTTGGCCGCGCGATAGGCGTCGACCGCCGCGTCATATTGCTTGCCGTCGACCAGGATATTGGCGAGCCGCGTCTGCTCTCCCGCGCCGGCATCAGGCCGCGCGGCGATCTGCCGGGCCAGGGCCACGGCCTCATCCTCCCGCCCGCTCGCCGCCAGCGCCTCGACGCGCACATCCTGCGCCGCCAGATAGAAGGGGCTCTTCGCCGGGACCTTTTCGGCCTCGGCCAGCGCACTGTCCGGGTGCCGCTGCACGCTCAACTGGCGGGCAACGCCCGTGCGATATTCCGCATTGTCAGGGTCGGCAAAGGTGGCGATCCGCAGCAGCACAAGGGATATGGACCGGGACTCCGTCGTCGACAGGTCATCGCCCAGCCGGCCGAGCAAACGGGCAAAGCCTTCCGCTGGCGTGATCGGCGGGGCGGACGGCCGCTTGCCGCGTGCAATCTCGGCGCGGATGCTGGCCACCACAGGCACCTGCTCGGGCAGCAGCGCCAACGCCGCATCCTTCTTTCCCAACGCCGCCAGCCGCGTCGCAAAGGACAGCCGCATGCCCAACCCGCCGGTGCTCGCCATGGCGAGCGCCTGGCCGATGGCGGGCATGGCCGCATCCGCCTGCCCCTGCGAGAGAAGCTGCAAGGCCCGATGCTCGTCGATATAGCGCTGGGTCAGCGCGCCGAACCGCCCTTCCTCGCCCGCCACCGGCGGCGCATAGGGGCCGCTCGCCGTCGATATCCAGCTGTCCAGGATGGGCGCGAGGAAGCCGAAATTCGCCTCGCTCACCATGCGCCGCGACAGCAGTCGCGCCGTCGCCCAGTCCTTGCGGTCGAGCGCATCGACCGTCAGCAGCAGGGCGCCGTCCTTGGGCAGGGCGTTCGCACGGTCAAGGATATAGGCCGACGACAGCGCCAGCTTCCTGTCGCCGCTCTCGATCGCCTGGCGGTAGGATCGCAAAGCCACGACCTTGCTCGACGGATCAATGGCCAGCGCCTGACGATAGCTGCTGACCGCAAGGTTCAGCGCGCCCTCCCCGTCGGCCAGCCGCGCCCGGGCATAGGCGTTGAGCGCGGGTGTATCGACATCGGCATGGGCCGCCGCCGGGCACAGCGCCGCCGCCAGTAACGGCAAGGCGGTCAAACGGGGCAGGCGCTTACATATTGGGATAGTTCGGTCCTCCGCCGCCCTCCGGCACCACCCAGTTGATGTTCTGCGTGGGGTCCTTGATGTCGCACGTCTTGCAGTGGACGCAGTTCTGGGCGTTGATCTGGAAACGCGGCGTCCCCTCGTCAAGCCCGACGACCTCATAAACACCCGCGGGGCAATAGCGTTGCGCCGGCTCGTCATAGAGCGGCAGGTTGTAAGCGATCGGGATCGACGGGTCCTTGAGCTGCAGGTGGACCGGCTGGTCTTCCTCATGGTTGGTGTTGCTCAGGAACACCGAGGACAGGCGGTCGAAGCTGATCTTCCCGTCGGGCTTGGGATAATCGATGGTGTTGCAATGCTCCTTGCGCCAGATCTTGGCGTAGTCGGGCTTGTGCTTCAGGGTGATGGGCAGGCCGATCTTCAGAGTCCGCATCCACATGTCGATGCCTGCGATCAGCGTGCCGATCGTATTGCCGAACTTCGACAAGGCCGGCTCGGCATTTTTGACCAGCTTCAGCTCCTCGGCGATCCAGCTCTCGCGCACCGCCGCGCCATAGGCGGTCAGCTCGTCGCTGGTCCGGTCGGCAAGGATGGCGGAGAAGGCCGCTTCCGCCGCCAATATGCCCGACTTCATCGCGGTATGCGTACCCTTGATACGCGGCACGTTCACGAAGCCCGCCGAACAGCCGATCAGCGCGCCGCCGGGGAACTCCAGCTTCGGCACCGACTGCCAGCCGCCCTCGTTGATTGCGCGTGCGCCGTAGGACACGCGGCGGCCACCCTCCAGATATTGCCGGATCGCGGGGTGCTGCTTCCAGCGCTGAAATTCCTCGAACGGATAGAGATGCGGGTTGCGATAGCCCAGGCCCACCACGAAGCCCAGCGCCACCTGCCCATTGGCCTGATGATAAAGGAAACCACCGCCATAGGCGTCGGTTAGCGGCCATCCTTGCGTATGGATGACAAGTCCGGGCTGATGCTTGTCGGGATCGATATCCCACAATTCCTTCATGCCCAGGCCATAGACCTGCGGCTCGCAGTCCGCGTCCAGCGCGAACTGGCGCTTGAGGATCTTGGTCAGGTGCCCGCGGGCGCCCTCGGCAAAGAAGGTGTAGCGCGCATGCAGCTCCAGCCCCGGCTGCCAGTCGCCCTTCTTCTCGCCGTCGCGGGCGATGCCCATGTCGCCGGTCGCGACGCCCTTCACCGATCCATCTTCGTTATAGAGGATTTCGGCGGCGGCGAAGCCCGGGAAAATCTCGACGCCCAGCCCTTCGGCCTGCTCGCCGAGCCAGCGGCACAGATTGCCGAGTGACCCGGTATAGGTGCCCTTATTGTGCATCCAGCCCGGCGTCATGATGTGCGGCATCGAAAACTGCTTGGTCTTCGTCAATATCCAGTGACGATTGTCCGTCACCGGCACCTCGGCCAGCGGGCAGCCCTGCGTGCGCCAGTCGGGGATCAGCTCGTCCAGCGCCTTGGGGTCGATCACCGCGCCCGACAGGATATGGGCGCCGATTTCCGACCCCTTCTCCAATATGCAGACCGACAGCTCGCTGCCTGCCTCGTTCGCCAGTTGCTTCAACCGGATCGCCGCGGACAATCCGGCGGGTCCACCACCGACGATGACGATGTCATAGGGCATTGATTCCCGGTCGCTCATACTTCCTCCTCCTGATGACCCGGGCGTGCACGCCCCTGATGGCCTGCCCCCCCTGTCCGGTCACCGCACCGATCCAACGGTCTGACAGATTGGGCGATGGCCATTCTTGACCCCCCCGTCAACCTCTGACCCTGTGCAGGTGATGCGGGGAATGAATGAAAACGGACCGACGGCTGCCGTCGAGTCCCTGATGGCGTGGTGGGCGCGTGCGGGCGTGGATCACGCTGTCAGCGAAATGCCGATGAACTGGCTTCGCCCCGTGGTCGCGCCTGCCACTCCCCGGCCGGATCGCGAGCATCCGCAGCCAAGGGCGCTGCCCGACACCCTCGATAGCTTCCACCTCTGGCTCGCCAATGACGATATGGTGCATGAGGGTGGCTGGAGCACTCATCGCATTCTCCCCACCGGCGTCCGCGACGCAGCGCTGATGGTTATTTGCGATCTCCCCGACCCGGGCGATGCAGAGGCCGGGGCACTGCTGTCCGGCGAGGCCGGCCAATTGTTTGACGCCATGTTGGCGGCAATCGGACTGGCTCGCCCGCAAATCTACCTTGCCTCGCTCTCCGTAACGCGCGCGCCGGGCGGCTTGCTGCATGACAGGGATATGGAAACGCTGGCCGCCCGGATGCGGCATCAGATTGGACTTGCCGCCCCCCGGCGCATCCTTTTGCTGGGCGACAAGACGAACCGTGCGCTTTTGGCGGCGGGGCTCCCGTCACGCCCCGCTGGTTTGCAAACCGTTAACCATCCGGGCGGCACAGTGCCCGCCATAGCCAGCCGTCATCCCCGATCCCTGCTGCGGTTTCCGGAGGAAAAGGCGAACAGCTGGCGCGCGCTGCAATATTTGATTGAGGACCTGCCTTCGTGATCCGCGCCGTTCTTGCCTGCCTGCTATCCTTCACCGCCCTGTCGGCCACGCCGGCGCTGGCCGCCTCCGACATGACCGCGCTGGGGCGGGAAGACGGTGTTCCCACGCAGCTCAACGATGCGGACCGCCTGCGCGCCCGGTCGATCTTCTCCGCCATTCGCGGCGCGCGCTGGGGCGAAGCCAAGACGCTGATCGCCCAGATGGACGAGAAGGACCCGCTCCGCCCCGTCGTCCTCTCCGAAATCTATCTCGGCAAGAATTCGCCAAGGGTTGAGCTGTTCGACCTGCTTGCACTGCTCAACACCTCCAACTGGTTGCCGGAAGCCGACAAACTCGGCCAGCTGGCGCAAAAACGCGGCGCGCAGACCCTTCCGGACATGCCCGTGGTGCAGAAACTGGTGTGGATGGGGTCAGCGCCCCGCCGCGAATATACGCGCTCCGTCAAAACCGATCTCGCCGCGCAAGCGCTGGGCACCCAAATTCTGCCGCTGATCAAGGCGGACAATCCCGGCGCGGCCGAACCGCTGATCGACGCCGTCGCCGGCACGCTCACCCCGGAAGGATTGACCGAATGGCGGCAGCGCGTCGCCTGGTCCTATTATATCGAGAATGACGACACCAACGCGCGCCGCCTGGCCGCCAAGGCGCTGGAGAGCGGTGCGGGCGGCGACTGGCGCGTCCAGGCCCATTGGACCACTGGCCTTGCGGCATGGCGTCAGAATGATTGCAAGGCCGCCGCGCCGTCCTTCGCCAACGTCGCGGCGCTTGCGGGAAATAGCGACATGCGCTCTGCCGGGGCCTATTGGGCCGCGCGTGCCTATATGGCCTGCGGAGAACCCGCAAAGGTCGAGAACCTGCTGCGCACCGCCGCGCGCAATGAGGAGACTTTCTACGGCCTGCTGGCCCGCGAAACGCTGGGCATGCCGCTTGGCGCGGCGGGCGCGGGACGTTTCGGCGCCGCAGACTGGCACGTGCTGAAAGACAGCCCCGGCGTCCGCGCGGCCATCGCCTTGAACGAGGTCGGAGAGAATGGCTTGGCCGACCAGGCGCTGCGCCGTCAGGCGCAACTGGGCGGCAACGTGCAATATACCTCCCTCCTGCGCCTGGCGAGCGCGCTCGATCTCCCCGAAACCCAATTATGGCTTGCCCATAACGGTCCCGGCGGCAAGCCGGCGGCCAGCTTCGCCCGCTTCCCCGCGCCGCATTGGCGGCCGGACGGCGGCTGGCGTGTCGATCCCTCGCTCATCTACGCCCATGCGCTGCAGGAATCCGGCTTCCGCGCCGACGCCGTCAGCTCGGCGGGCGCTGTCGGCCTGATGCAGGTCCTTCCCGGGACGGCGGGCGATGTCGCCGGCGGCGCTGTCGGCGCGTCGCAACTCTACGCCCCATCCACCAACATGGAATATGGCCAGCGTTATCTGGAGCAATTGCGCGACATGAGCGCAACCGGCGGCCTGTTGCCCAAGGTGATGGCGGCCTATAATGCCGGCCCGTTGCCCGTATCGCGCTGGAACAGCCAGGTGAAGGATGGCGGCGATCCGCTGCTGTTCATCGAATCCCTGCCCTATTACGAAACCCGCGCCTATGTGAACATCGTGATGCGGAACTACTGGATGTACCAGATCCAGGCCAAGGGCGCCGCCGACTGCCTGACCGGCATGGCGCAGGGCATGTGGCCCAAATTCCCCGGCGCGAAGGGCACGACACCCATCCGCCTCGGCGCAGCCAGCGGTTTTTCGGCGGGGGCTGACTGAGAAGCGGACAGGGTCGCCCGCGTGAAAGTGGGCGACCGGACAGAGGCTACCGCAATATTCTACCGTCATCCCGGACTTGATCCGGGATCCATGAGCCTCAACCGCGCAAGAACTTCACGAGCATCGAGCCAATGGATGCCGGATCAAGTCCGGCATGACGGCGGAAAACTATGAAAACGCCCTGCCTCGCTCAGCTCTTGCTATTTTGTTCCCTATATGTTCTATATCACCCATGTCCAAAGCCCCCGGACGCGGCGCGACCCTGAACGACACCAGCACCCGCTTCCGCCTGCCAGGTCGGGAGGCTGACGGTGACTGGCTCGACGCGCTGGAGAGCATTGACGGACCGCTCCCCAAGCTGCGAACCACGGTAACCGTCGAACATCCCCGCACGATCATCACCCGCAACGCGTCGCCCGACATCGCCTTCGACCAGTCGATCAATCCCTACAGGGGGTGCGAGCATGGCTGCATCTACTGCTTCGCCCGGCCCACCCATGCCTATCACGACCTGTCGCCGGGCATCGATTTCGAAACCAAGCTGTTCGCCAAGCCGGACGCCCCCGCCCTGCTCCGCGCCGAACTTATGAAGCCAGGGCACAAAGTCACGCCGATTGCCATGGGCACGAACACCGACCCGTATCAGCCGATCGAAAAGGACTGGCGCATCACCCGCCAAATCATTGAAATCCTGGCCGAAACCCGACATCCGCTCTACATCACCACCAAGTCGGACAGGGTGCTGCGCGACATCGACCTGCTCGCGGACATGGCCCGCGACACGCTTGTCGGAGTCATGCTGTCGGTCACCAGTCTCGACCCGAAGGTCGCGCGGACGCTTGAGCCTCGCGCCCCGCATCCGGAACGCCGAATCGCCGCCATCCGCCGGCTTACGGATGCCGGTATTCCCGTCTACGCGTCGATCTCCCCCGTCGTCCCCGCCATTACCGACCATGAAATGGAGGCCCTGCTGGAGCGGGTGGCGCAGGCGGGCGCGCGCGACGCCTTCTTCATCCCCGTCCGCCTGCCGCATGAGGTCGCTCCGCTATTCCGTGCCTGGTTAGACACCTATTATCCCGATCGCGCGGGCAAGGTGATGAGCATCATCCGCGACCTGCGCGGCGGAAGGGACAATGATCCCAACTTCGGCAGCCGGATGCGCGGTCAGGGCATCTGGGCACGGCTGTTGCGCACCCGCTTTGACAAGGCACGGACACGGTTTGGCCTGGGCGGGGAACGCCTTGCTCTGCGGACCGACCTGTTCCGGCCGCCGGAAGGCGCGCAGATGCGGCTGCTATGATGGCCCTACGCGCTTAGCACCACATCGGCATATTGCGTCCGCAGCGCCGTCTTGAGCAGCTTGCCGGTCGCCGTATGCGGAAGGGACTCGGCAAAGATCACCTTGTCCGGCAACCACCATTTCGCGACCCGGCCGGACAGATAATCGCGCACATCCTGCTCGCTCAGTGCCGCGCCCGGCCTGGGCACCACGATCAGCAGGGGGCGCTCGTCCCATTTGGGGTGGGGCAGGCCGATCGCCGCCGCTTCCGCCACGCCCGGACACCCAAGTGCCTCATTTTCCAGGACGACCGAGCTGATCCATTCGCCGCCCGACTTGATGATGTCCTTGGCGCGGTCAGTGATCAGCATCATCCCATCCGGCGTGATGGTCGCGACGTCGCCCGTGTCGAACCAGTTGTCCGCATCGACGGCCGGCCCGCTTTCGTCCTGGAAATATTGTGCGATGACCCACGGGCCGCGCGCTTGCAGCCGGCCGGAACGGATGCCGTCGCGCGGCAACTCGACGCCGGCGTCATCGACGATCCGCATCGACACGCCATAGGGAGCCCCTCCCTGATATTCGAGCAGGTCAAGCTGCTCCTCCCGCGAAAGACGGTCGAAATCGGCGCCCTTGCGCGACACCGTGCCGATCGGCGACAGCTCCGTCATGCCCCACAGGTGGCTGACTCCAATGCCCATGTCCATGAGCCGGGACACCATTGCCCTGGGCGCTGCCGATCCACCGATAATCACGCGCTGCAAGGGCGGCGGCACGGTGCCGGTGGCGTCGGCATGCGCCAGCATGGCCATCCACACCGTCGGCACCGCCGCGCTGTGCGTGACCTGTTCGGCTTTCATCAGCTCGCACAGCGCGTCCGGTTCGTTGGTCGCGGACAGGACCAGCTTGCTCCCCGCCATGGCCGTGGCGAACGGGATGCCCCAGGCGCAAACATGGAACATCGGCACCACGGGAAGGACGGCGCTTGCCGAGCCAAGCCCCAGGCAATCGGGCTGTATCCCGCCAAAGGCATGCAGCACGGCCGACCGATGGGAGAAGAGCACGCCTTTCGGATTGCCCGTCGTACCGCTGGTGTAGCACAGCATGCACGGGTCCCGCTCATCCCCGTCCACCCAGGGATAGTTCCCGTCTTCGGCGGCGACGAGGGCGGCATAGTCGACCGGCCCGGACCCATCGAAACATATGAAACGGGTTATCGTCTCGAACCGCGGCTTCAACCGCGCGACGAGGGGTGCAAAGGCCGCGTCGTAAAACAGCACCCGGTCCTGCGCATGATTGGCGATATAGGCGATCTGGTCGTCGAACAAGCGCGGATTGATGGTGTGCAGGACGCCGCCCATGCCAATCGCGCCATACCAGGCGGCAACATGACGGCCATGGTTCATCGCCAGCGTCGCCACCCGGTCGCCCGGCTTGACCCCCAATCGTTCGAGCGCTTGCGCCACCTGCCGCGCCTCGCGCGCCACCCCTGCCCAACTCCCCTGCTCGATCGATCCATCGGCATATCGGCTGACGACCGGACGCGCGCCATGCTCCTGTGCGGCATGGTCTATCAATGTGGGAATACGCAGCGCGAAGTCCTGCATCCCGCCTATCATCATCGCTCTCCTTATGGCGCAATGATGCGGCCGAATTGGCCGGGACTCAAGCGCTGCCTGCGCGCTTTATCCCACCGCCTGCAACATGCCGACCGACCGCATCCCGGCTCGCCGCGTGCGGACGCGATAGCCGTCCCTGTTGACGGGCATGGTTTCGAACCTGTGGATGCTGACGCCGGCCACATTGCCAATCGCCTCGACCAGATCGGCGTCGATGACAAAATCATCGCCGATGAAGAGGTGGGCCATGCCGCCGCCCGGCTTGGCCACCCGCAGGAATGCCTCGCTCTTGCCGCCACGGCTGCGACCCATAATGCCTGCGAGCTGGGTGACGGCGCTCTCGTCGGCAATGTCGATCCAAAGCTCCATCCGTGCCGAATTGGCGATCTGCCCCAGCGCCTGCGCCAGGCGGATGGTGACGCGCGGCGTTTCCTCGCCCGGCTGCCGGTCCAGCTCGACCGTGAACAGCGCGCAATCGCCTTCCTTCCACAGCGCCTCGATCAGCTTGCAGCTGTCCTCGTCGAAACAGCTTGCCTGAAACTGCCCGCTCGCATCGGACAGGGTCGCCGCGACATAGCGCCCGCCCCGCCGCGTATCGCGCCAGCGCACTTCCTCGATCAGCGCCGCCATCAGCGCATTGGTGCGCCCACCCGCTTCGCTCGACGGCTGGGCACAGATCGTCCCGAAGCTGCGCACCCCCTTCGCCTCGGCAATGTGGCGATAGCGGTCCACGGGATGTGCAGAGAAATAGAAGCCGAACGCCTCCTTCTCCTGCGCCATCCTGTCCGCATTCGACCAGGTCTGGTGCGGCGGGATGCGCACGTCGGCATGGGCGATCTCCTCGCCGCCGAACAGGCCGCCCTGCCCGTTCTGCCGGGCCTCCGCCGCGCTCGCCGCCACCGAAAGAATGGTTTCCGCCGCCGCATGGACCCCCGCCCGGTCGGCATGGATACCCTCGAACGCGCCCGCCGCCGCCAGGCTTTCCAGTTGCCGCCGGTTCAGCAGGCGTGGCTCCACCCGGTCGGCGAAATCGTCGAGGCTGAGGAACGGTCCATTGGCGTCGCGCTCGGCGACCAGCACCTCCATCGCCTTCTCGCCCACACCTTTCAGGCCGCCGAGCGCATAGCGCACGGCAAAGCCCAGCCGCGCGTCATCGCTGTCCTCGGGCAGTTCGACCGCCTGCACGGAGAAATCCGCCTCGCTCACATTCACGTCGGGCGCCAGGCATGTCAGCCCCATGCGCCGCATATCGTCCACGAACACCGTCAGCTTGTCGGTCAGATGGATGTCGTACGCCATCGACGCGGCATAGAATTCCGCCGGATAATGCGCCTTCAGCCACGCCGTATGATAGGCGAGCAGCGCATAGGCAGCGGCGTGCGACTTGTTGAAGCCATAGCCGGCGAACTTGTCGATCAAATCGAACAGCTCGTTCGCCTTGGCCTTGGCGATCTGGCTGCGTTCGGCGCAGCCCTTCACGAAGCGTTCGCGCTGCGCGTCCATCTCCGCCTTGATCTTCTTGCCCATCGCGCGGCGCAGAAGATCGGCGTCGCCCAGCGAATAGCCGGCCAGGATCTGCGCGGCCTGCATCACCTGTTCCTGATAGACGAAGATGCCGTACGTCTCTTCCAGGATCGGTTTCAGCAGGATGTGCGGATATTCGATGCTCTCCTGCCCGTTCTTGCGGCGGCCGAACATCGGGATATTGTCCATCGGACCCGGACGATAGAGCGAGACCAGCGCGATGATGTCGCCAAAACTCGTCGGCTTCACCGCCGCCAGCGTCTTGCGCATGCCCTCGGATTCCAGCTGGAACACGCCGACCGTGTCGCCCCGCTGCAGCAGGTCGTAGACAGCGGTATCGTCCCAGGCGAGCGTCTCCAGATCGACGATCACGCCGCGTTTCTTGAGCAGTTGCACCGCCTTCTGCAGCACCGACAGAGTCTTGAGGCCAAGGAAGTCGAACTTCACCAGGCCAGCGCCCTCGACATATTTCATGTCGAACTGGGTGACGGGCATGTCGGACCGGGGATCGCGGTAGAGCGGCACAAGCTGCGACAGCGGCCGGTCGCCGATCACCACGCCCGCAGCGTGGGTGGAGCTGTGCCGGGGTAGCCCCTCCAGCTTCATCGCATAGTCGATCAGGCGGCGGACCTGCGCGTCGCCCTTATATTCCTGCACGAACTCGCTCACGCCGTTCATCGTGCGCTCCAGCGTCCACGGATCGGTAGGATGGTTCGGCACCAGCTTGGCGAGGCGGTCGACCTGGCCATAGCTCATCTGCAGTACGCGGCCGGTATCCTTCAGCACGGCGCGCGCCTTCAGCTTACCGAAGGTGATGATCTGCGCCACATGGTCGCTGCCATATTTGTTCTGGACGTAGCGGATCACCTCGCCGCGCCGGGTTTCGCAGAAATCGATGTCGAAGTCGGGCATCGACACGCGCTCTGGATTGAGGAAGCGTTCGAACAGCAAGCCAAGTTGCAGCGGATCGAGATCAGTGATCGTCAGCGCCCAGGCGACGACCGATCCCGCACCCGAACCACGCCCCGGCCCCACCGGAATGTCGTTATCCTTCGCCCATTTGATGAAGTCGGCAACGATCAGAAAGTATCCCGGGAACCCCATCTGGATGATGATGTCGGTCTCGAACGTCAGCCGCTCCAGATAGGGCTGCCGCGCCTCCTCGCTGACGATGCCCAGCTTCTCCAGCCGCGCATCCAGCCCCGCCGCCGCATCCTCGCGCAACTGCCGCGCCTCGCCCTCCAAATCGCCGGCAAGGCTGGGCAGGATCGGCTTGCGCTTGGGCGCCGCGACCGCGCAGCGCTGCGCCACCACCAGCGTATTGGCCAGCGCCTCGGGCAGATCCTCGAACAGCCGCTTCATTTCCGCCGCCGGTTTCATCCAGGCGTCAGGCGAGCTGCGCCTTCGATCAGCATTGTCGACATAGGCGCCGTCCGCGATGCACAGCATCACGTCATGCGCCTCGTGGAAGCTCTGTTCGGCAAAGCAGGTGGGATTGGTCGCCACCAGCGGCAGGTCGCGCGCATAGGCCAGGTCCAGCAGATGCGGCTCCGCCCTGCCCTCGACCGGGTCCAGCCTGCGGACGATCTCGATATAGAGCCGTCCGGGAAACAGCGCCTCCAGCCGGTCGGCAATTGCCATCGCCGCGTCCGGCTGGTCCTCGGCAAACAGCCGCGCCAGCGCACCCTCGCCCCCGGCCGTCAGGGCGATCACGCCATCGGTGCGCCCCTCCAGATCGTCCATCGACACATGCGCCTGCTCCTCGATCGGCCGGTCGAGATGCGCCATCGACACCAGTGCGCACAGATTGTCATATCCCTTGGCGTTCTGCGCGTAGAGCGCCAGCCAGTCGATCACCATCGGGGCATTGTCAGGCCGTCCGGGCCGCGCAACGCCCAGCATCGCGCCTACCACCGGCTGCACGCCTTCGCCCTTGCACCCGTCGGAAAAGGCCATCGACGCATAGAGTCCGTTGCGATCGGTCAGCGCGACGGCCGGGAAGCCCAGCGCCTTGGCCTGCTTGGCGATGGCCTTGGGCTCCATCGCGCCGTCGAGCATGGTGTAACAGGAAAAGACGCGAAGCGGGACGAAAGGCGCGTGGGGCATGGAAGCCAATGTAGCAACGCCTCCGATTCGTAGTAACCCCTGCCGGTTAACTATCCGGGGATAAACGGAGTTAAACATTGGGACTTACCCTTACGGGTCATTGCGTTCGGTCCATTCTCGTGGGATCAAAAGCCCACAGTCAGTGGGGGAGAAGAAGAATGATCGAAGGCGACCCGATTTCCCGGCCGAAATCCATAGTCGATCGCGCGAAAGCCATCATCCTAAAACCCAAGGAGGAATGGCCGGTCATCGATCTTGAACCGGCGACGATTTCCAGCCTGTTCAAGGATTATGCGCTCATTCTTGCCGCGATCCCTGCGGTCGCGCTGCTGATAGGCGGTCAGGTTTTCGGTTACAGCATCTTGGGTGCGTCCTTTCGCCCTTCCTTGATGAGTTCGATCAGCTTGGCGGTCACCCAATATGTGTTCGCCCTGCTGGGTGTGGCGCTGCTCGCCTTCATCATCGATTTCCTCGCGCCGAATTTCGGCGGGACCAGCAATCGCATTCAGGCGTTCAAGGTCGCTGTCTATTCCGCGACCGCCGGGTGGCTCGCGGGTATATTCTCGCTGATCCCCTCGCTCTCCGCGCTGGGCATTGTCGGCCTCTACAGCCTGTATCTGCTCTACACCGGCCTGCCGGTTCTCATGAAATCGCCTGCCGACAAGTCGATGACCTATACCATCGTCACCGTCATCTGCGGCGCAGTGGTCGGCATCGTCCTCTACACGCTGCTCGGCCTCATCATGGCGCCGATCGCCATGATCGGCGGCGGCGCGATCGGGCCGATGGCAGGGACGGAATCCGGCACCGTAACCATCCCCGGCATGGGTGACGTCGATCTCGACAAGATGAAGGCGTCCGCCGCGAAGATGGAGGAAGCCGCCAAGAAAATGGAGGTCGCCGCCAAGACCGGCCAGAGCGGCGCGGTCGATCCGTCCGCGCTCCAGGCGTTCCTGCCGGGCGCCATCGGCGGCTATAAGCGCACGGAAATCTCCAGCGCCGGTCTGGGCGCTGGCGGCTCCCATGCCGAGGCGCGCTATGAGGCAGGCGATCATAATTTCCGCGTCGAGATCACCGACATGGCCGCCATGGGCGCGCTCGCCGGGATGGGCGCGGCAATGAACGTCAATTCCAGCCGCCAGACCGAAACCGGCTATGAGAAGACCCAGACCGTCAACGGCCAGATCGTGACTGAGGAATGGGACAAGGGCAGCAATAACGGCAAGTTCGGCACCACGGTCGCCAACCGCTTCATGGTGGAAGCCAATGGCAGCGCGGCAAGCATCGACGAACTGAAGGCCGCCGTCGCTGCAGTCGGCCCGGAAAAGCTCGCCGCTTTGGCTAAATGAGTGCCTTCACGGCGCTCTCGATACCTTCGGGCTTCACCAGCGGCGCATAGCGGTCAACCACCGCCCCGTCCCGATCGATCAGGAATTTGGTGAAGTTCCACTTGATCCCTTGCGTCCCCAGCAGGCCCGGCCTCTGACGCTTGAGCCAGACATAGAGGGGATCGGCATTGCTGCCATTGACCTCGACTTTTGCGAACAGCGGAAAGCTGATGTCATAGGTCAGTGAACAGAAATTCGCGATTTCCTGCGCATTGCCCGGCTCCTGTTTGCCGAACTGGTTGCACGGAAACGCCAGCACCGCGAACCCGCTGTCGCGGTGCGCGCGATACAGCGCCTCAAGTCCCGCATATTGCGGCGTAAAGCCGCACTGGCTGGCGACATTGACGATCAGCAGCACCGTGCCGCGATAGTCCGCCATCGCCTGTTCGCCGCCATCGGCCTTGCGCACGGACATGTCATACAGGGTCGTCATATCCGCCTCCGGCCGATCTGTCCGATATGATCATGGTCTTAACCATTGGACAGGGGCTGTCCTCTATAAGCCGTTCCATGAGGATAGCCACGATCACCAACTGGGCGTATGGCGCAACCGTCCTGCTCACCGTCCTGTCGGGCACGACGATGCTGTTGGCCTCCGGCGCCGAAGACCGCGAACGCGCCGCCGTCGAGCAGCGCGCCGCCTTCGACACCCTCACCTCCAATGTGCGCGACGACGCCTTTCGCCTGACGGAACAGGCGCGCGACTATGCCGTCGGCGGCAACCCCGCCCACCTTGCTGCCTGGCGTGGCGAGACGGCCCGCCTGCGCGGTGTCGAGGAACGCCTGTCCCGCTTCAAGGATACGGGCGCCCTGCCGTCGGAAATCGACGCGCTTCGCCAGGCGCTCCATTGGACCGACGCGCTGTCGGACGAACAGCAGGCGGCGATATCCGCCATGCAGTCCGGCGAACCCGGCAATGCGCGCAAGATCCTGTTCGGAAACGAATATGAGCGGGAACTGGACCGGATCGACACCCAGATCGGCCGCTTCCAGTTCATGATCGACCAGCGTACCGAAGGCGCGGTGGCCGAAGCCACCAAGGCGACCAAGGCGCTGCGGTCCGTGTCCGAAGTCATGGTCGGCATCACTGCCCTCCTGTTCCTCTGCGTTCTCTATTTCGTCCTGAAGCAGCGCATCCTGCGCCCCGTGGTGCGCCTCAGCGATGTCGTCTCCCGCCTCGCCGCCGAGGATTTCGAGGTGCCCCTGCCCGAACTCGCGCAGGTGGACGAAATTGGCGACATGGCCCAGGCCATCGGCATCTTCCGCGAAAACGGGTTGGAGCGGCAGCGGCTGGAGCGGGAGCGCGACGCCGACCGATCAATGCGCGATCTTCTGTCGCGCATGACCCAGCGGCTGCAGGGCTGTGGCAGCAGCGACGACCTGGTCAGCGTCGTCGCCTGCTTCGCCCCGGAAATCGCCCCCGCCTTCGCCGGACGGCTCTATATCTATGACGAGCATCGCAACAGCATGGCGGAAGCGTGCAACTGGCTCTTGCCGCGCGACTCGCGGACGGAATTCCCGCCCAATGCCTGCTGGGCCTTGCGCCGGGGACAGACGCATCGGCCGGAAGGCGAACTGATCGATATCCCCTGCGCCCATCTGGAGGGGCCAGAGTATCACCGGCCGATCTGCGTGCCGCTGACCGCCCAGGGCGAAACCACGGGCCTCCTCTATTTCGAACTGCGCGAAGACGCGGACGAGGCGAGCGCCGCGCTTGCCGAGAAATATCTGGAGATGCTGGCGGAGAATATCGGCCTTGCCCTCGCCAACCTGCGCCTGCGCGACACGCTGCGCGACATGGCGATGGCGGACCCGCTGACCGGCCTTGGCAATCGCCGCCAGTTCGACGTGATGCTCCGCGCCCATACGACAGAGGCGGAGCGCAACGGCACACCGCTCAGCTGCCTGATGGTCGATGTCGATCATTTCAAGCGCTTCAACGACGAGAATGGCCATGACGCCGGCGACGCCGTCCTGCGGGCTGTGGGTGCGCTATTGGCCAACGCCACGCGCGAAGAGGGACTGGCCTTCCGCTATGGCGGGGAGGAATTCGTTCTGCTGATGCCGGGCTTCACGACGGAACGCGCCCGTGAGCGGGCCGAGAAGATCCGGCAGAAGATCATCGATCTGAAGGTCGATCATCGCAAGAAGGTGCTGCGCGGCGTAACGGCGTCGATCGGCGTCGCCACCGCCCCCGATCATGGCCGCCCGGAAACGCTGCTGCGCGCGGCCGATGCCGCGCTGCTGCGGGCCAAGGCGGAAGGGCGCGACCGGGTCCTGGTCGCAACGATCCGCGAGGCCGCGTCAGCCGCCGCCTGAGGGCATTTCCAGCACGCCTTCATGCAGGCGGACCACCCGGTCCATCTTCGCCGCCAGCCGCTCATTATGCGTCGCCACCAGCGCCGCCGATCCCTCGCCGCGCACCAGTCGCAGGAATTCCGCCAGCACGACGTCCGCCGTGCGCTCATCCAGATTGCCGGTCGGCTCGTCCGCCAGCACCAGCGCGGGCCGGTTCGCCAGCGCCCGCGCCACCGCCACCCGCTGCTGCTCGCCGCCCGAAAGCTGGCTCGGCCGGTGATCCAGCCGATGCCCCAGCCCCAGCGAGGTCAGCAGCGAGTCCGCCCGCTCCCGCGCCTTGGCAGGTTCAACATCCCGGATCATCTGCGGCAGGATCACATTCTCCGCCGCGTTGAAATCGGGCAGCAGGTGGTGGAACTGATAGACGAAGCCCAGCGCATCGCGCCGCACCCGCGTCCGCCCGTCATTGTCGAGCTTCGCCGTCTCCTCGCCGCCGATCAGGATCGATCCCTCGAACCCGCCTTCCAGCAAACCCACAGCCTGCAACAGCGTCGACTTGCCCGAGCCCGACGGCCCCAGCAACGCCACGATCTCGCCCGGACCGACCGACAGGTCCACGCCGCGCAGCACATCGATGGTGACGCCGCCCTGCGTGAAGCTGCGCGTCAGCCCCGTCACTTTCAGGACATCACTCATAACGCAGCACCTGCACGGGATCAGTATTGGCGGCCTTGAATGCCGGATACAGCGTCGCCAGGAAACTGAAGACCAGCGCCATCAGGCAGATGATCGCGATCTCCACCGGATCGGGCTTGGACGGCAATTCGGTCAGGAAACGGATCGAGGGGTCCCACAGATTCTGCCCCGTCACGAACTGGATGGCGTTCACCATCCCCTGGCGGAAGAACAGGAACGTGAAGCCCAGCACCATGCCGGCCGCCATCCCCAGCGTGCCGATGGTCACGCCCACCGTCATGAATATCTTGATGAGGCCCCCGCGCGATGCGCCCATGGTCCGCAGGATCGCGATGTCCCGCGTCTTGGCGCGCACCAGCATGATCAGCGAGGAGAGGATGTTGAACACCGCGACCAGCACGATGATGGAGAGCACCACGAACATCGCCACCCGCTCGACCGCCAGCGCCTCGAACAGGGAAGCGTTCATCTGCCGCCAGTCATTGACGACGGCTCGGCCAGCCACCTTGTCGGCCAGCGGCGCCAATATGTCCTGCACCTTGTCCGGGTTGACCGTCTCTACCTCGACCATCTGCACGACGTCACCCAACAGCAGCAATGTCTGCGCATCCTCCATCGGCATGACCACGAACGCCTTGTCATAGTCATAGACGCCGATCTCGAAGATCGCGGCCACCTCATAGCTGATCTCGCGCGGCACCGTGCCGAAAGGGGTCGCGCGCCCGGCCGGATTGATGATCGTGATCCGGCTTCCCAATGTGATGCCCAGATTCTCCGCCAGCCGCGATCCGATCGCCACCTTCCCGCTATTGGGCGTCAAGGCGTCGAGCCGGCCGGACAGCACCTTCATGGTCTTGTTGCTGCGGATATCCCCCACGGTCATGCCCCGCACCAGCAGCGCCTCGACCCGGCCCTGATAGGTACCGAGCAGAGGCTGCTCGATCAGCGGCGTCGCGCTGGTGACGCCCGGCGTCGCCTTCGCGTCCTTTAGGATTGCCCGCCAGTCCGGCAGCCGGTTGTTATAGCCTTGCACCACGGCATGGCCGTTCAGGCCGACAATCTTGTCGAACAGCTCGGCGCGAAAACCGTTCATCACGCTCATGACGATGATCAGGGCGGCAACGCCCAGCATCACCGCGGCCAGGCTGATGCCCGCCACCAGGAAGATAAACCCCTCACCCTTGCCTGGAAGCAGATAGCGCTTGGCAATCATCCGTTCGTATCGCGAAAGAATCATGTCTGCGCCGGCAATCCTGTAATTATCTGCCGCTGCTCTAGGTCTGTGACGTCAAGCAGGCAAGGCAATGCAGATTGTTGCGTAATAATCACAGCCTGACTCCAAAATGAATCATAGGTCCACTTTGGAGATGACACGGCCCCCGCCGCGCCATAGCAAGGTGTTCGGAACACAGGCACAAACGGCCGTGGTTCAGGGAAATCGCAGTCCCGATCCGGAGCTTGGGGGCTAATGGATCGGTTGACGCGGTGCCAAGGGGGAGACGAGCGATCGTCCATTAGTGCCCGGATCGGAAACGGTCCGGGCACTTTTGCATGGCCATATTTCCCCTTTGTGACGTCACGTCGCCGCCCTCTTGAACACCGCAAAATCCCAACCATATCAGCATCGTCCGGTCGCCGTTTCGGGATCGGGCGCAAATAGGCCGGACGCCGCTTATTCCAGGGTCCGGCATAGTTCATAATGCTCATTGGAGATATGACATGCGTGGTTTTGACCTCACCCCCTATCGCCGTTCCACCGTCGGCTTTGATCGCCTCTTCGACCTGATCGAAAACAGCCGCGCGGCGCAGGGCGACAATTACCCCCCCTTCAACATCGAACGGATCAGTGACGATCGGTATCGGGTGACGCTCGCCGTCGCGGGCTTTCGCACCGAGGAACTGGACATCACCGCCCAGCAGAACCTGCTTCAGGTGACCGGCCGCAAGGAGGAAACCTCCGGCGCCGATCGCGCCAAGTTCCTGCATGTCGGCATCGCGAATCGCAGCTTTGAGCGTCGCTTCGAATTGGCGGACTTCGTTCGCGTCGACACCGCCGGCCTGTCCGACGGCCTGCTGACCATTGAGCTTGTCCGTGAAGTACCCGACGCGATGAAGCCGAAGAAAATCGCCATCAATGGCGGTCAGGTCGTGGATATTTCCGCGAACCGCGACGCCGCCTGATCGCTTGATCACGCCGTAAGGAAGGGGCCGCAGCGATGCGGCCCTTTTTATTGGCGCGCGAACTGTTGGCGCGTGCGCGATGGGCTGGGCACAGCCGTTGCGGCGGCGCACCGCATCATAACCCTTGTCATCAATTCGTCATCTTTGCCGTTGCAGCGCCGCTTGCCCGAATGTTAACCATGTTTGGAATCGGGGACATATCTTGGCGCGTCTATTTTCTTCCAATCCGTGCGGAAACGTGCGGCCATCCGGCGCGGGGCAATATATCCGCATGGCGTCCGGCGCCCTGGTCTGCGGGTGGTTTCTGCCGAAACCGGCCTATGCCCATGCCATTGTCGAAACTGTGATCAGCCCCTGCCAGTCGACGTGGGAAGGTATGCCCTGCGGCATTCAGCCAGGCCGGACCGCCTTTACCCCTGCCGTCTATCAAGGGCCTCCCGCTGGCCGGGACGACGATCTGGATTTCGCCGCCGCTCCTGGAAAAGCGGACTTGGAAAACGGCGTCGGCGCGGGGCCTCCCGAACCTGCGGCGCCGCGCATCTATGGTCCGGACGATGCGAAACCCCAGAAATATCCGGAAAATGCCGCGCGTTTCCGCTCCTTCGGCAGCCAGGTCCACACGGTACGGTGGGAGGTCGCCGCCGCCGCCACATATATGACGGTCCTGAACGTCGAAAAGATCGCCACGATGGGCGGCAAGAAGTTCCATCTCCAGAATGAGGGCTTCTTCGGCAAGGGCACGATCAATATGGGCCTCGACAAGTTCGCCCATGCTTATGACACCTATCTCTTCGCCGAAGTCCTGCGCGCGCGTATCGATCGCAAGACGGACGGCAACGCGCCGGGGAGCGCCCTCACGGCCGCCGCCTTGGCCTCAGGGCTGATGCTCTATGGCGAGATCTATGACGGCCTGAAGAAATCCAGCGGCTTCTCGCTGCAGGACGTCGTCATGAACACCGGCGGCGCGGCCTTCTCCATCCTCCGCCACGAGGTGCCCGGCCTTGCGAAGAAGCTCGACTTTCGCGTGCAGGTGACACCGAATTCGGATTTTTACACCTTCGACGGCACACGGCACTTCCGGCAACAACGCTACCTTGCCGCGTTCAAACTCGCCGGCATCGACCGCTTCAAGAACAGCCCGCTCCGCCTGGTGGAACTGCATATGGGCTATATGGCCAGCGGCTTCACCGCGAAGGAACGGGCACAGGGCGACCCGCTCAAGCACCGCATCTTCTTCGGCGTCGGCCTCAATGTCGGCGAACTGCTGTTCGGCTCCACCAGCACCCGCGCCGGCCGCGCCGCCCGCTCGGTCCTCAACTATGTGCAGATCCCCTACACGGCCGTGCATGTGCATGATTAGGGCTTGCCAGAACTCTAGCTGACATCCCAACCTCCGTTCGCTTCGAGCGGAGTCGAGAAGCAGATGCGCAAGGCGTCTCGACAACGCTCGAAGCGAACGGGGGAAGGCAGCTAGCCAACCGTATCCGTCAGATTTTCTCCGGATAGATCGGCTGGATATCCACCGGGATCGCCTGCATCGTCGCGATCACCGCCTGCGCCTCTGCGTCCAGCTTCGCATAGCGGGCGTAGAATGCCTTCACGCCCTCATAATCCCCGTCGCCCTGCAACTTCACGATCGCGCCGACCAGCGCGCCCAGCGCCGCCTCCATCTTCTCGTCATTGACGCGATAGCGCTTGGCCTTCGCGTCCCAGGAGAACGCCCCCTGCTCGCGCAGGAAGGTATATTGCGCCGCCGCGCCCTGCCCGTGCGCCTCACCCAGCCCGAAGCGCATCGCCCGGAAAATGCCGGTCAGATAGGTGGCGTAAAGCTGCGGGCGCTCGGCGGCGGGGAGTTCGCCCTTCTTCATCATGAACAGGATGTTCCACGCACCCATGACGTCGGCCTTGCATTCCTCAAGGCTGGAGGCTTGCTCCTTCAGCTCCAGCGTCACGCTCGTCTTGCGCCCGTCTTTCACGATCGTGCCCGGCCCCAGGCTGTGCGACAGTTCGTGGAACAGCGTCTCATTCTCCATATAGGTCTTGGAGAGCAACGCGGCCTGTTCGGGGACTAGCACCAGCGCGCCCATCGGCTTCAATATCCGCTCGAACTTCGCGCCCAGCACGTTGGACAGGATCACCTTCTTGGCGCCCTTCGCCTCGCGCACCCGCTCGTCATTGGGCAGGTTGAACGCGACCGTCTGGATGCCCGGCACATTCTCGCCGCCGCCATGCACCTGATCGACGACCGCGATCGGCGATTCGAAACCGCGCTGGAAATTCTTGTAGGTTTCCGGAACCGGCAGGTTCGCCTCCATGTCGCGCAGGTAGTGCTTATATTTGTCCAGCGCCGCCGACGCCTTCGGGTTGCGAAGCGTCACATAGGATTCGAACGCCGTCTTCTGCCCGTACAGCTCGTCGCGATAGCTTTCATAGGGGCCGATCGTGATCTCGATCGGCGTGTCCTTCAGGTCCATCCACGCCAGTTCCGATTCGAAATAGTCGTCGGTCCGGAACGCCTTGGCGCGCAGCGTCAGGAATGTCTTCAGGCTGGCGTTGGTGGTGATCGCCGCGGCCTGGTCCAGCAGCTTCGCCGCCGGCTCCAGCCATTCGGCATAGGCTTTGGAATAGGGAATGGTGACCAGCTTCCCGCCCTCGCGCCGCACGACGGTATAGGGGCTGAGCAGCGCGTCCTTCTCCGCTGGATGCGCGGCGATGTACGCGTCCAGATCGGCCTTGGTCAGATCCTCGGGATAATAGCCGCCGCCTGCGGGCTTGGGCTTCGTGCCCCAGAAGGGCGCGTCCTCGTTCAGGCGGTCCCATGGCCCCGCCATCAGGTCGAACATGTCTAGCAGCTGCGGCTGGTCCGCCCGCCGGTTGCGGGAAATGGCCAACCGCACCTGCGGATTTTCCGCATAATTCTGGCGCAGATACACCTCGGACAGCTTGTTCGACGCCTGGATCAGCAGGTTCACCACCTGTCGCTCCTCCGCGGTGAGGTAGCTGGTGTCCGGCTTCATCTCGATCCGCGCCATCTTGGCGCGCGTCGCGGCGAGGTCAGGGGCCGATTCGGTCGCGGCAACCGCCGGGGAGGCGAACGGAAGCGCGGTGGCGAGCATCAGGCTCGCGATCAGGGTCATACGCATAGCGCGACTGTATCGCCGCCCCGCGCCCTGTCCAGCAAACACCGTTGTGCAGACGCGAAGGACAGGCGCTTTGGTCAACGGCCCGGCTCTCCCACCTCCGTTCGTGTCGAGCGAAGTCGAGACACCGCGCGCAACGTGTCTCGACTTCGCTCGACACGAACGGAGGGATTAGTCACCCATCAATTCACGAACACCTGCGGCGCATAATCCAGCCGCGTCGCGCCGTTCCGCACCGCCTCGATCCGCGCCCACGCCGCCCAGTGCGGCTGTCCGCCGCCGATCATCTCCGGCCCGCCCCCGTCCAGCGCGTTCAGGTCGACCGTCAGATAGGCCGGCGGCTCTGGCTGCGTCTGGGGTTGCGGCTGCACCGTGAAATCGCCCACCGCCACCCGCACGCCCAGCTGCGTTGCCGCAAACAGCTTGCGCGCAAACGCCGTCGGCACCCTGATGCAACCATGCGACGCCGGATAGCCGGGATTCTCGCCCGCATGGATCGCGATCCCGTCCCAGGTCAGCCGCTGCATGAACGGCATCGGCGCGTCGCTGTAGAGGTTGGAGCGGTGCCACTGCGCCTTCTGCAGGATCTGATAGTCGCCCGCCGGCGTGTCGCGCCCCGGCGATCCGGTGGACACCGCCGCCATCCCCACCAGCGTCTCGCCGCGAAAGACATAGAGCATCTGCTGCGGCAGGCTGACCGCGATCGACAGCGACCCCTCAGCGCCCGGATCGTCGTTCCACACATAGCGTCCCGGCGACAGCTGCGCCTGCCCGATACCCCCGGTGAACAGGTCCTGCGCCGCCGCCGCGCCCGGTAACAGCCCAAGGACCGACAGGCCAAGCACAGCCAGGGCCAGGCCGATGGCGCGCATCGCCGACAGGAGCGGATTCGCAGGCATGCCCCTATCATCCCGGTCCTGCGCGATGACGGCAAGAGGCCAAACCGCGGATATTTGCGACAGAACGCCTGTAAGATTACCGCCACGGATGGGTCATAAATCTTTCATAAATGCGATCCGTGTTTATAGTGGCCGAATGGCAACCGCATTCGCTCCCTTTGATTCTGTCACGATTCCCGCTGTTCGCGCCCCTTCGGCGCGGATGCTAGCGCGCGAGGTGCGGGCGTTCGCCTATATGCGCTGCATGTCCGCCTTCGGCCGCGCCGTGCCGCTCGCCGAATCGGGTGAGGGTCGCACGGTTATCGTGATTCCGGGCTTTCTGGCGTCCGACACCACCACCGCGCGCCTGCGCAAGTCACTGGAAAAGGCCGGGTTCGCCGTCCATGGCTGGGGCCTTGGCCGCAACCGTGGCGTGACCTCTGACATTTTGGAGCGGCTGGACGCACGCATCGAATCGCTGGCGATCAATGGCCCGGTGACCCTGGTCGGCTGGAGCCTCGGCGGCCTCATCGCCCGCGAATATGCCAAGCATGCGCCGAACCGCGTCGAGAAGGTCATCACCTTGGGCAGCCCCTTCTCGGGCAGCCCGCGCGCCAACAATGCCTGGCGCGCCTATGAATATGTCGCCGGCCATTCGGTGGACAGCCCGCCGGTCGCCGTCACCCTGTCGGAAAAGCCCGACGCGCACACCATCGCCTGCTGGTCCGCCCGCGACGGCGTGATTGCGCCTGCTTCGGCCCGTGGCCGCTCGCACGAACGCGACCGCGCGCAGGAAATCGACTGCACGCATATGGCGTTCATCGTCCACCCCCGCGCCATAAGGGCGGTGGCGAAGCTGATTTTGGATTAATTCCCTAGTTCCGTTCGGGCTGAGCGAAGTCGAAGCCTCCCGCTGAACGGAGTGAAGCGCCTTCGCTTGCGCTCAGGCCAGTCCTTCGACTTCGCTCAGGATGAACGGTTCGGATATATCGGGCGGTCCGTCGGATATGTGCGCCGATCCACCCTAATCCACAAAAGGCGCAGCCACCTCCACCGGCACCCGCAATATTCGCTGCGTCGCGCGATCCACGATCGCCCAGGTGGTTTTCGCCGCGACCTTCACCTTCCCGTCGGCGCCGGTGAATTCCATCAGCCGGTCGAACCGCGCCCCGCGCGGCGCTTCCCCGACCCAGGTTTTCGCGGTCACTGTCTCCCCGGCCTGCACATTGCCGCGATAGTCGATCTCATGCCGGGTCACGACCCACGCATAGGTCGCGACATGCGCCGGATCGGCCGCCGCCTCCCAATGCATGGTCGCCACATCCTGAATCCACCGCACCCATACCGCATTGTTGACATGCCCCATTTCGTCGATGTCGGCATCCGCTGCGGTAATGGTGGTGATGAAGGGCGGGGGCATGGTCGGCATATAGGCGGTCCCGCACGCCCTTGGGAGGGGCGGAAGGAAAGCGGCTGGCGATTAAGCGCCCAACTTAGTTTCGTCGTCACCCCGGACTTGATCCGGGGTCCCGCTCTCTTCCTGCAATAAACTAAGCTCAACGGCAGCGGGACCCCGGGTCAAGCCCGGGGTGACGAGGTGAGCTATCACCCCTCAACCCCCATCTGTCACAGGACAAGCGCATATCTTACCCTCCGTTCGGGCTGAGCCTGTCGAGACGCAGTCGACCGTAGGTCAACCCCTGTCCTTTCTTCGGAAGTGAAGTGCAGCCCTTCGACATTCGAGCGAGCCACGCGTCTCGTTCGAACAAGCCGAACGGGTTGTTTCGACCACTTTTTGCCATTCAGACCGCGCTCAATCAAATCTGCTAGCGGACATGGCTTAGCTTCTGCGGAACGTTAGTAGTTGCAGGTGTATATCCCCGGAAATGCGTCAGAGCCTCCGTTTGAACCATTCACCATTACAGAGACATGGCGAGGAAGCCCTTTTGCAAGAGACTGGTCCTCGCGCGGCTGCACGGAAATCCATATGTCCACCGCGACAGGCGAAGCTAGGAAGCGTCCACCATTGCGAATTGGATCGCCACCTTCATATGGTAGGACACTCATTGCCCCGTTTATGACAGCTACGGCGTAACGCCCCTGCTCGGTAGCAACCAGTCTAAGACTATCGTTAACCTTCAACTCACAATGTTGTGGTGTCGTCAAAATTGGGCGGACTTGCTTCTCGATGACAAGAGAAAGCTGGGGAGCCTTTGCATTCGCAGGGGGTGGCGACTGTCCATTCACCATCGCGGAGGGTGCAGCGATCAACGATAACAGCACCAACAGTTTCGCTTGCTTCACGCTGCGTACCTCTGAAGTGAGGAGGCGATATATCCATCATTTGAAATAACAAATCGTGTATTGCTATGGTCTGCTTTCAACCTGCACGGTTCCGAAGCCGACAGTCCGTTCCCCACCCCTTTTTAGATAAACCCTACCCCGCAACCCCCATCTGCCACAGAATAAACGCAAACTCCTCGGCCACTTCATGCAGGCTCTCGAACCGCCCCGACTTGCCGCCATGGCCCGCGCCCATATTGACCTTCAGCAGCAGCGCAGCGTCATTGGTCCGCGTCGCGCGCAGCTTCGCCACCCATTTCGCGGGCTCCCAATAGGTCACGCGCGGATCGTTGAGCCCCGCCGTCACCAGCGTCGGCGGATAGGGCTGCGCCGTCACATTGCTGTACGGGCAATAGCCCCGGATCGTCTCGAACGCCGCCTTGTCCTCGATCGGATTGCCCCATTCGGGCCATTCGCCGGGCGTCAGCGGCAGGGACGCGTCCATCATCGTGTTCAGCACGTCGACGAAGGGCACATGCGCCACTACGGCGCCCCACAGCGCGGGATCGCTGTTCATCACCGCGCCCATCAGCTCGCCGCCCGCCGACCCGCCGGAAATGCCGATCTTGCCGGCGCTGGTCCATCCGCCGTCGATCAGCGCCTTCGCGCAATCCACGAAATCGTTGAACGTGTTGGTCCGCTTTTCCAGCTTCCCGTCCAGATACCATTGCTGGCCAAGGTCATCGCCGCCCCGGATATGCGCCAGCGCAAAGGCGAAGCCCCGGTCGAGCAGCGACATGCGCGCGGTGGAAAAGCCCGGCTCCATCGCAATGCCATAGGCGCCATAGCCATAAAGATAGACCGGCTCGCTGCCGTCGCGCTTGAAATCCTTGGGATATACAATCGAGACCGGAATGGACGTCCCGTCCCGCGCCGGAATCAGCAGCCGCTCGGTGCCATATTTCGCCGGATCATAGCCCGAAGGGATGATCTGCACCTTCAGCACGGTCAGGCTCTCGTCCTTCACGTCATAATCATAGACGGTCGACGGCGTGACCATCGATTCATAGCTCAGCCGCAGGACCGACACGTCATATTCGGGATTGTCGTCCAGGCCCGCCGAATAGCTCGCCTCGGGAAAGGCGATCCGCTTGGGCGCATGAGTGACGTAATCGCGCAGCTCGATCTGGTCGAGCCCGTCCTCCCGCCCTTCGGTGACGTAGAAATCCTTGAACAGCGTGAAATCGGTCAGGTAGAATCGCGGGGACGCGGCGATCACTTCCTCCCACTGGTCGGGCGTCTTTATGTCCGCCTTCACCAGCCGGAAATTGGGGTGGGTGTCGTTGCTGCGGATGAACAGCGTGCCGTCATGCTCGTCCACATCATACTCGCGCTCCGGCTGGCGCGCGGCGACCAGTAAAGGCTTGGCGGTCGGATCACCGGCGGGGATCAGCCAGGCTTCCGTCGTCACATGGTCGCCGGTGGAAATGACGATCCACTTTTCCGACGATGTCAGGCCGACGCTGACGCGGAATCCCTCGTCATCCTCATGGAACAGCTCGACGTCATCCTCGACCGGCGTGCCGATCCGGTGCAGCTTGGCATTGTCCGTCCGCCAATTCTCATTGGCCAGGCAATAGACCAGCCCCTTATTGTCGCTCGTCCACACCAGCGCTGACAGGGTGCCGGGAATGACGTCGGGCAGCAACTCTCCGGTGTCCAGGTCCTTGATCCGCGCCTCGAACCGTTCCGATCCGTCCGTGTCGGTGGCGAAGGCGAGGTAACGGCCGTCCGGGCTGACCGACAGCGTGCCCAGCCGGAAATACTCATGACCCTCCGCCAGCGCCGGCTCGTCCATGATCAACTGGTCGCCGCCGCCCTTCACGGGCCTCCGATACCATTTGCGATACTGCGCGCCTTCCTCGAACGCGCGCCAGTATACCCAGTCGCCATCCTTTTGCGGCACGGAGGTGTCATCCTCCTTGATCCGCCCCTTCATCTCCTGGAACAGCGTGTCGGTCAGCGCCTTGTGCGGCGCCATCGCCGCCTCGAACCAGGCGTTTTCTTCGTTCAGGTAGGACAGCACATCCGTGTCGGTGACCTTGGGATAGCCGGGGTCGCGCAACCAGGCATAAGGATCGCTGATCTCTGTCCCATGCGCCGTGAAGCTATGCGGGCGCTGCTGGGCAATGGGGGCAGATGTAGGAGCTGTCATGAAAGCGTTCATCCGTTGGCAGGATTTATAGGGGCAAGGGGAATGCTGGCGCAGGACGCAAGCCGTGCCTATGTTGGGTCGCAAACTGTTGAAGCAAGGAAGTCGCAATGTCCACCTATGAAGACCGCCTGAAGGCGCTGCGCGAGCAGCTCAAAAGGGACCGTCTGGACGGCTTCGTCGTGCCTCTGACCGACGAGCATATGAGCGAATATGTCGGCGCCTATGCCCAGCGTCTGGCGTGGCTGACGGGGTTTCAGGGATCGGCCGGCAGCGCCGTCGTCCTGCCGGCGGACGCCGCGATCTTCGTCGATGGCCGCTACACGCTGCAGGTGCGCGAGCAGGTGGACGGCAGCCACTGGCAGTATCAGAGCGTGCCGCAGACCTCGGTCGCCGCATGGCTTGGCGACAATGTGGGGCAGGGCGCGCGCATCGGCTATGATCCCTGGCTGCACACCAGCGCCTGGGTGAAGCAGGCGACGGCTGCGCTGGCGGAAAAGGGGGCAAGCCTCGTCGCCGTCGATACCAATCCGGTCGATGCCGTCTGGCCCGACCGCCCCGAACCCAGCCGCGCGAAGCTGGTCGTCCATGACGATCGCTATGCCGGGCGCGGCGCGGCGGCCAAGCGGCAGGACATGGCTGACTGGCTCGTCTCGAAGAAGGCCGACGCCGCTGTCCTCTCCGCGCTCGATTCGATCGCCTGGACCTTCAACATCCGTGGCCAGGATGTGGAGCGCACGCCGGTCGCGCTCGCCTATGCCATCGTCCATGCCGACGCCACCGCCGACCTCTATGTCGCGCCGGAAAAGATCGACGAGACGGTCGTGAAGCATCTGGGCAATGCCGTGCGCGTCCATGACCGCGCCGCCTTCGCCGACGCCTTGCAGGACCTGTCGGGCAAGTCCGTCGTCGCCGACCCGGAACGCGCCGTCGCGGCGATCTTTGACGGGCTGGAGGCGGGCGGCGCGACCATCTTGCCGCTGCGCGATCCCGCCATACTGCCCAAGGCGGTGAAGAATGAGACGGAGATATCCGGGCACAAGGCCGCGCAGAAACGCGACGGCGCTGCATTGAGTCGCTATCTCCACTGGGTTTCGGTGGAGGCGCCCAAGGGCGGCGTCACTGAACTGTCCGCCTCCGACCGGCTGCGCGCCTTCCGCGAGGATACGGGGATGCTCAAGGACCTGTCCTTCGACACGATCAGCGGCGCAGGCCCCAACGGCGCTGTCGTCCATTATCGCGCAGAGGAAAAGACCAACCGGCCGCTGGAAACCGGCACGCTCTACCTCGTCGATTCGGGTGGCCAGTATCAGGACGGCACCACAGACATCACCCGGACTCTGGCGATCGGTACGCCCAGCGCCGAAATGCGCGAACGGTTCACGCTGGTGCTCAAGGGGCATATTGCGCTCGCCAGCGCCGTCTTCCCGAAGGGCGCACGCGGGGGACAGCTCGATATCCTCGCCCGGCAATATCTGTGGGCGCGCGGCCTCGACTATGCCCATGGCACCGGCCACGGCGTCGGCAGCTTCCTGTCGGTGCATGAAGGGCCGCAGCGGATCGCGACGTTCAACGGCGGCGACGAGCCGCTCCAGCCCGGCATGATCCTCTCGAACGAGCCCGGCTATTACAAGGCGGGCGAGTATGGCATCCGCATCGAGAACCTCGTTTTGGTCGTGGAAAAGGCGATTCCGGGCGCTGAACAGCCCATGTTGGGCTTCGAAACGCTCAGTTTCGCGCCGATCGACCGCAATTTGGTGGACTTATCGCTGATGGATGACCGCGAACGCGCCTGGCTCGACGCCTATCATGCGCAGGTGCTCGCCCTCGTCGGACCGCAGCTGGAGGGCGACGCGAAGGCTTGGCTGGATGGGGCGTGCGCTCCGCTCTAATCCAACACGGGATCTTCAGACTCCTGACTTCCACCCACTTCGCCACGAACTTCCGCCGCACTTTCCCGCGCCTGTCCCTTGCGCCGCCGCAGATTCTCGCGCAGCGACTGCGCCAGCCTGCGTTTGCGTTCCTCATTCCCGTTCGTCATCGCGCCGGTCTAGCGAAATCAAAGCTATCCCGGCAAGCCGCCTTGACAATGGGGATGTCCCGGGGCCATAGGCCCGCTTCCGGCGTCCGGGCGAGGGTCCCGCATGCAAAATGGTAAGCTGCCGTAGCTCAGTGGTAGAGCGCATCCTTGGTAAGGCTGAGGTCGTGAGTTCAATCCTCACCGGCAGCACCATTTGCAACACAGGCCGGCCCCCGCCGCGTCTGTCCGCCTGAAAGCGACGCAAGGCTGATGACCCGCTCCATGACCCCCGCAACGTCGCGCGCCTACGCCATGCTGGTGCTTGTCATGCTGCTATGGGCGGGCAATTCGATCGTGGGCCGCGCGGTCCGGGATTCCATTCCCCCTTTCACCCTCGCCTTTGTGCGCTGGACGGGCGCCTTGCTCGTCCTGCTGCCCTTCGCCTGGCGCGGCCTTGTGCGGGACGCTGCCGTGATCAAGGCAGGATGGCGTTCCCTGTTGCTGCTCGGCCTCGTCGGGGTCGCGGCGTTCAACGGGTTCCTCTACTGGGGCCTCCACTACACCACGGCGACCAACGGATTGCTGTTGCAGGCGGCCATTCCCGCGCTGGTGCTGCTGTGCAATCTCCTGTTCTTCCGCGACCGCGCCACCGCAGGGCAAATGGTCGGAGTCATCCTGTCCACCATCGGGGTCATCCTGGTCGTCATCAAGGCGGACCTGCACATTCTGGCTACGCTGCGCCTGGGATTTGGCGATATGCTGATCCTCTGCGGCGTCGTCGCCTGGGCCATCTATACCAGCCTGTTGCGGATCCGGCCGCCGATCGGCCCGGCGAGCTTCCTCTTCGTCACCTTCCTGATCGGCGCGCTGGCGATGCTGCCGCTCGCGATCGGCGAAGGGCAGGAGATCGCCAGAATGGATTTGCGGCCAGGCGTCCTCGCCGCCTTCGCCTATGTCGCGCTGCTCCCTTCGCTCGTCGCCTATTTCCTGTTCAATGTCGCCGTGGATGAGATCGGCGCAGCGCGGGCGGGGCAGACCATCGGCCTTATGCCATTATTCGGCGCGGTTCTGGCTGCGCTGCTACTGGGGGAGCCGCTGCATGGCTATCATCTTGCCGGGATGCTGCTGATCTTTCTGGGCATCGCGATCACGGCCCTGATCCATCCCCGCCCGGATTTGCCTTGACCCGACTTTCGGCCCCTGTTCCCGCCCCGATATTTCGGCCATAGTCAGCGCGCGACTTTTCATTTAGTCCAGAAGCAGGACATAAAATTTCACGGCTGATAAAGACCGTGCGAGTCAGGCGGGAGCATTCATGACCACATCCACCAGCCCAGCCACACCCATCGCCGAACTCACTCTACGTGGCGTCATATTGGGCGGGCTTATCACTTTGCTGTTCACGGCGGCGAATGTGTATCTGGGCCTGAAGATCGGTCTGACCTTCGCCACGTCTATTCCCGCCGCCGTCATCTCGATGGCGATCCTGCGCTTCTTCTCCGGCGCGACGATCCTGGAGAACAACATCGTCCAGACGATCGCGTCGGCCGCCGGCACGCTGTCGGCGATCATCTTCGTCCTCCCCGGCCTGATCATCGTCGGCTGGTGGACGGGTTTCCCCTACTGGACCAGCGTGTTCGTCTGCGGTCTGGGCGGCATATTGGGCGTCATGTATTCGGTGCCGCTGCGCCGCGCGCTCATCACCGGGTCGGACCTGCCCTATCCGGAGGGCGTCGCCGCCGCCGAAGTGCTGAAGGTCGGCGCAGGATCGCGCGAAGGGGAAACCGAGAACGCCCGCGGTCTCGCCGCCATTCTGATGAGCTCTGCGGCCTCCGCCGCTTTCGCCATCGTCGCCAAGACACGACTGATTGCCGAGGAAGCCGCAACCTTTTTCAAGTTCGGCGCCGGAGCGTCGAGCGTTTCCACCAGCTTCTCCATGGCGCTGATCGGCGTGGGCCACCTTGTCGGCCTGTCGGTCGGCGCGGCGATGTTCGTGGGCCTGCTGATCAGCTGGGTCGGAATCGTCCCCTATCTCACCGCGCCTCTGCCCTCCGGCGCGGTGCTGAGCGAACTGGTCGGCACCGCCTTCCGTTCGCAGGCGCGCTTCATCGGCGCAGGCACGATCGGCGTCGCGGCGATCTGGACCCTGCTCAAGATATTGGGACCGATCATTAGCGGCATCCGCTCAGCCCTTGCCGCAGCGCGCGTGCGCAAGAGCGGCGTCGGCCTCTTGGAACTGACGGAGCGCGACCTGCCGATCGGCATCGTCGGCGGCACGATCCTCGCCTCGCTGGTTCCGATTGCCATCCTGCTTTGGTCGTTCGTGGACGGCGGCCCGGTTGCCGACCATCTGGTGCCGGTGATCGCCGCGACACTGGTTTACATCCTCGTCGCCGGCATCGTGATCGCGTCGGTATGCGGCTATATGGCCGGCCTGATCGGCGCCTCGAACAGCCCGATCTCCGGCGTCGGCATTCTCGCGGTGCTGGGCGCGGCGCTGCTCCTTGCCGCATTCTACGGATCGGGCGGCGATCCGGAGCGGGGCAGGGCGCTCGTCGCTTATGCGCTGTTCGTCACAGCCATCGTCTTTGGCGTTGCCACTATCTCGAATGACAATCTGCAGGATCTTAAGACCGGCCAACTCGTCGGCGCGACGCCGTGGAAGCAGCAGATCGCGCTTGTTCTGGGCGTCGTGTTCGGGTCGCTGGTGATCCCCCCTATTCTTGGCCTGCTCAACAGCGCCTTCGGTTTCTCCGGAGCGCCGGGCGCAGGGCCGAACGCTCTGCCAGCGCCGCAGGCGGCGCTGATCTCGGCGCTTGCACGGGGCGTTCTGGAGGGTGATCTGGACTGGGGCCTGATCGGCTTCGGCGCGGTCATCGGTGTTGTCGTGGTGATCGTGGATGAATTGCTGGGCAAGACCGGCAAGATGCGCTTGCCCCCGCTCGCGGTCGGCATGGGCATCTATCTGCCGATGGGCCTGACCCTGCTGATCCCGATCGGCGCGGTCATCGGCACCTTCTACAACCGCTGGGCCGCGCGCACGGCCAACCCGGAATTCGCTGAGCGTATGGGCGTGCTGATGGCGACCGGCTTCATCGTCGGCGAAAGCCTCTTTGGCGTCACTTTCGCCGGTATCGTCGCCGCCACGGACAGCGACACGCCGCTCGCGCTGATGGAGGAGCATGCCTGGGGTGTGCCGCTCGCCGTTGTGGCCTTCGCGGTGATCATCGGTTGGCTATACCGCAAGGTGCGGCAGATGGCCTCCAGCCCGCTCTGAGGCTGTAACAGCTAAACAGCCCCGCCCGAACAGGTTCGGACGGGGCTGCTTCAGGTCAGCGCTTCTTCGCCATCCATGCCGCCACATCCGGCTTCAACCGGGCGCGGGTTTCAGCGCGGGCCTTAATCGCGGCGATGCTGCGATCAACGATATTGCGCGACTCCGGCATCAGATACTGGGTGGCATAGGCGTCCAGCTTCTTCGCCATGGCCGGGTCGGCCGAGCTGTTGCCGAGCCGCGCGACCGCCTGCGAGCGCGCCGATACGTCGATCAGCGCCTCATATTGCTGGCGATGCGCCAAGACGAAATCGACCGCCATCATGCTGTGCGCGGCGCCCACCGCGCCGATTATTGCCGCGCTGGTTGTCTTGCCCGGCTCATCGGTCAACGCGAGGTCGAGCGCCTTTTGCGCCAGCGCATCGTTTCCGGCCCTGCCCAGCAGCGCGAAGAGCTGGCTCTTCTCCAGCTGGCTTGACGCCTTGTTCGCCATAGTGCGCAGGACATCCCATGTCGACGGTGTCGCGTTGACCGCGACGATGGTCAGCCACACATTCTTGAGGGGGCCGTCGAGCGCGGCGGGGTTGGCGGAAAGCGCCTTGAACCGGCGATCGGCTTCCGCCAGCACCGCGCGGTCGCCAACCGACCCAAGCGTTTCGATCAGGGTCTGGCGCAGCAACGGAATTTGCGGGCCTTCTCCAGCCTTCGCGTCATAACCGATGGCGCTCAGGAGGGGGGTCAGCTTTTTCGAAGCATAGGCCGCCGCTTTCGCCTGAGCCTTTGCGTCGCCATCGAGAATGTCCCGGCTCGCCTTTAAATATTGCGGCAGGGCGGCCAGCACGAATGGGCTGGCATTGGCAGGCACTGCGTCGATCAGGTCCAGCGACAGGCCGATCGGCTGATACCCGCCTTGCCCGATCTGCCAGTTGTCGGCGAGCAGACCAAGTTGATCGATCGACGGTATCGTCGCAAAGCCCTTCGCCAGCGCAGCGATGTTAGCGGCCGGGTACAGGGAACGGTAATATCCCGCCTGCCCGGCATTAATGACATAGGCCCCGCATCCGGGCAGTTCCAGCGATGCGCTGCCGTTCAGGATCAGGTGCTTCGCCTCGCCGCCGATGGTCTGCGCCATGATGGGAACGTGCCACGACTGGGCGGTCTTGCCTTTCGCATCGCGGCTGAACTCGCTTTGGCTGAGGCTGAGCGTGGTGACGCCGCCCTTGCATGTTGCGCTGTCCACCTTGACGAGCGGGATGCCCGGCTGGCTGGTATAATCATGCGCAATGCTCACCAACCCTTTGGCGCCCGCGCCCTCGACAGCCTTCCACAGGTCGTCGGTCTGCGTGTTGCCATAGGCGTGGGCCTTCATATAGGTGCGGATGCCGTCCCGCCATGTGATGTCGCTGGCGAACGCCTCCAGCATGGTGATGACCGCTTCGCCCTTCTGGTAGGTGATGGCGTCGAACGCCTGGTTCACCTGATCGACGGTCTTGATCTTCTGCACGACCGGGTGCGTCGCCTTGAACGCGTCCAGGCTCATCGCCTGCTCGCGTCCGTCGATGCGGGTAAGCTGCGTTTCCCATTGCGGCTGCAGCGTCGCAGTGACCTTGGTCGCCATCCAGCTCGCAAAGCCCTCGTTCAGCCACAGATCGTCCCACCAGGCCATGGTAACGAGATCACCGAACCATTGATGTGCCATTTCATGCGCGACGACTTCATAGATGCGTCGGCGTTCTGCCTCGGTCGTGAATTTGGGATCAACCAGCAGCGACCGTTCGAAGGTGAAGATTGCGCCCCAATTCTCCATGGCGGAGAAGAACTGGCTCTGGCCGGGGCCGGCGACATTGTCGAGCTTGGGCAGCGGGAATGGCGTGCCGAAATAGTCGTTATACCAGGGCAGGATTTCCGCTGAGGCGTCCAGCGCTAGCTTCGCCTTCCCCGTATTGCCCTTGCCGGTCACCACGCCGACTTCGGTCTTGCCCGCCATCTTAGTCGCGCGGTCGAGTTCGCCGACGCCGAAGAACAGCAGGTAGGACGACATTTTCGGCGTCGTGCCGAACGTCACCTGCGTCGTCCCGTCGGCCAGGTCCTTGCTCGCCTTGACCGGCATATTGCCGACAGCCAGTTGCCCCTTGGGCACGATCGCGGTCAGGTCGAACGTCGCCTTGTAGCTTGGTTCATCCCAACTGGGCACGAAACGGCGCGCGTCCGGCGCCTCGAACTGGGTGAACAGCGCCCGCTTCTGCGCACCGGCGTCATTCTGGTAGTCGAGCGCGAACAGGCCGTTCGCCTGCGTGTTGATGATGCCGGAATAGGCGATCTCCAGCACATATTTCCCGGGCGCGATCGGCTTGTCGAAATCCAGGGTCGCGGTCTGGGCCTCCGCATTGACGGTCGCGCTGCCCTTGACAGCTTTCCCCTTCTCCGGAGTGATTGACACGCTGGCGAAGGTGATGTCGGCAGCGTTGAGCGTCAGGGCGGGCGTGGCCTGTGCAACGACGATGTCGATGGCCACCGTGCCAGTAAAGCTCAGCTTTTCGGCATTGGGCGTGACGGTGATCGCATAATGGGTCGGCATCACGCCGCGCGGCAGCTGTGTCGTGACATTCGATGCAGGGCCGTCGCCCGTCTGGGCGGAAGCGAGCGAAGCGGTGGCAAGCGCGAGCGGGGCGACGGCGAGCGACAGCATCGCAAGCGAACGGTGGAATTTCATTGTGCGGGGACTCCGGGTGCTTTTGGGCGTGCGGTAAACGCACGGCATGCCCAACCGTTCGGACCTTTTTGTACGAGCGTCAATAATGCCAGTAACTTGTTAATGTCGTTTGTCGAAAATCGATCGACCTGACGATCCGCCAGCATGGGGCAAGAGTTTGTTAACGGAATCGGTGTCGAATGCCCCTGCGGGCGGTGACATAGGGACTCGCCATGGATATCGAAGCCGTGATCCGGCAATTGCAGGCTAGGATCGAACATCTCGGCGCGACGGTGAACACGCTATCTGTGGAGACATCGGTTCTTCAGGAACTGTGCGCTGCGCTGATGGCGGAGCTGGCGATCCTGAGCGATCGCCCCTCGGAACGGCTGGAACAGATCATCGCTGACGAGCAGCAGGTCAGCTATCAAGTTGCCAGCGATATGGATGACCATAGCGATGATATGTGGGATCTGCTGGTCGACCATGCCGAAATCCGCAATCGCGCGTTCGATCATGCGCGGATGGCGCTGGCCCGGATAATGGGCCACCACTGACGCAAAAACCTCCGCGCCTTCTCAACCATTTGATCGTTTCGCCTGCGCAACACATTGTCAAAGGCGGGCAGGAGGATCACCCTCCGCCGATCCCTACCGCCGCGACTCGATAATGGGTCTGCAGCGCGTCGGCATGGATCAGCGTCAGGAAACGATGCTGGATGGCAGACGCGCCCCGCGTGGGCTTTTGGATGAGGATGACCTATGAACAGACCCAATTTTGGGGCCCTGGCCCTGTGCCTTGCGCCCTTCATGCTGTCCGCTGCGGCGCCCGCCGCAGCCCAGAGCTTTCCGAGCGATCCTGGCGTATTCTGGGACGTGTCGCTGATCGACGTCGCGGATGGCGGTGACACGGCCTACACCACATGGCTGGCGACCGAATGGAAGAAGCAGGAAGAATTCGCCAAGTCTAAGGGCTGGATCAAGGACTATAAGGTCGTGAGCAATCTCTACCCGCGCCCGGGAGAGCCGGATCTCTACCTGATCACCATCTATGACGACTTTCCGAACGCCAAGGCGATGATCCAGCAGCGGGCGGACTATATCGCCTTCTACCAGAAGACGGCAGAAAAGCTCGATGCCGAAAGCGGTGATCGCGGCAAGTTCCGTACGATTATGGGCACTATGCTGCTTCAGGAGTTGAAGCTGAAATAGAGGGCAGGGCCGTGCGACTGGGCGGCTGCCCGGTCGCGCAATCCCTCAAGCGGCGCTGTCGTTGGTGATCAGCTTGAGGTCGGCCGGTTGACCGCTTCTATGCGCGAAACGGCCGTCGACCTGCCCTCCCGCCGCGATGGTGATGCGCTCATAGGTTACGTCGCCAGTGATGCGGGCCGTGCTCTCGATCAGCAACTCTTCGGCGTCGATCGACCCGTCGACCAACCCGGCAAGCCGCGCGGTCTTGGCCGTAACATGGCCCTTGATCCGGCTTTCCGCCCCCTGGACGAGCGCGGCGCAGGCAATATCCCCCTCGACCGCGCCGTCGATATGCAGGTCCACGGTCGCGGCGATGTTGCCGGTGATGGTGACATCACCGCCGATCAGGGAGAAGGGGACGTTTTTACCCCCGGTTGCCGACATCGGCGAAACGCTGCTTGGCGATTTGCTGGACTTGGAGAACATCGCGGTCGGCCTCCAGGAAGCGACGGGGGTTGATGGCGGCGCCGTTGACGCGCACCTCGAAATGCAGGTGGGTCCCGGTCGAGCGGCCCGTCGATCCCATGCGGGCGATCTGGGTGCCGCGAAACACGGTTTCGCCCACGCGCGTACTGAAGCCCGAAAGATGGGCGTAGCGCGTTAAGATACCGTTGCCGTGATCGACTTCGACGACATTGCCATAGCCCTGCCGCTGCCCGACAAAGGCGACCTTGCCGCGTGCGGCGGCCAGGATCGGCTGGCCATAGGCGCCGGAGAAATCCAGGCCCGCGTGAAAGGCGGCATGGCCATTGAAGGGGTCGCGCCGCACGCCGTAGGAACTGGTCAGCATGACGCCGGCGGTGGGCTTGCCCGATGGGATCGATACAAGCCCCTGTTCCAGCATGTCCATGCGAGACAGCGCCGCCGAAAGGCCGCTCAGTTCACTGGTCAATTCGTCGCGATCACCGCGCCATGGGACATAGGGACCGCCCTGCGCCGTGTTGCCGCGGCGTAGCAGGGTGCGGGGGTCAAGGCCGAAGGAGCGGATTGCCGCCTCCGCCTTCTTCGTGCGCTGCTGCACCGCGCTGGTCAGCATACGGGCGAAGGCGAGTTGGCGCGCCTCGATGCCCATAAGGGGGCGAGCTTCTGGCAGGGCGGCACTGATCTTCGCGGCCTTGGCATTGCCAGCAACCTTATCGTCCGCCTGCGCTTTGCCGATCACCGTACCGGGGTCAGGTTGCGCGCCGAAATGCGTCTTGAACAGGTCCTCCAGATAATCCTGGCGCGTTTCCAAATCCTGCGCGACTTCGCCCACGGATGCGCGATACGCCTTTACTTGCCTGGATTTGCTGGCGACAGTCCTGCTCTCGCGATCAAGCGCCGCGCGCTCCACGGCAACGCTGGCCTGCGTCGTCATCAGGAACAAGGTGACGCCCAGCCAGCCGCAGAAAGCGGTGGTCACCGCGCCCGCGGCAAGCAACTGCGCCTTCGTGCCGATCTTGAGGAATTTCACTTCGCCGCCCGAACGGAGATAGATTTCCCGCGCCGGAAAAGCGGCCAAAAGGCCGGATCTGAGGCCGGCTAAGCCTCTCTTTATGTTTATCACCCGCTGACCCGATTTCTTGCAATGCGAGTCGCGGTAGCAAAGGGAAAGCGGAGTCGCGAATCCGCAAAGACGGACTCGTGACGAGTCGAGGACTCAACAGGATGAAATGATTTTCATGCCCGGTTTGTTCCCAAAGACGTCAACTTTTTGGTAACCATGTCGGTATTTCGGGCCTCAATGGCGCTCGACTCAACCGGCTCTCAGCTCATGGACAAGCCGCTCCAGTTCCTGGCCAAGATCGCCCGCACGCCGGCTTAAGGATGTCGCGACGTCGTCCATCTGCGCTGTCAGCAGGCCGCCACTGCCAATCAGGCGATCCACCTCCGCAGCCGTGATGGCCGCACCTTCAATTTGTGACGCGACCTCACGGGCGGACATGGCGATTTCTCCCACCGCCACTTCTTGTTGGCTAAGCGCGGCCGCGATCGCGTCTGCCGATCCGGTGATGGCCGCCACCGCGCCTTGGGTCTCCGCCACGGCTTCGGATACGCTTGTGGAGGCCGTTCCGATATTCTCCAGCTTGGCGACGATGGCCTGGGCCGCTTCCCCGGTCCGGCGCGCCATCACTTTCATCTCATCCGCCACGATCACGAAGCCCCGGCCTGCATCTCCGCTCCGCGCGGCCTCGATAGAGGCATTCAGAGCCAGCATGTGGCTCTGCGCGGAAATCGCGGAAATGAGATCGAGTATTTCGCCCGCCGCCGACACTTCTTCTTTCAGCGACTCGAGCCGCGGCCCCATGGCTTCCACGGTGTCGCGGGTTTTCTGCGAATGGATGCGGGCGGACTGGCTATTGCGCGCAACTTCGCTGAAAGAGGAAACCAGCTGTTCCACGATTCCTGCGACGTTGGAAATATTGGCCGACGCCTCCGATCCTTTTCGCCGAAGCGTCGAGGATGAATCCGCCGACTTTCCCGCGAGAGCCTGTGATCGGCGGTTATGCGCCTCGATCTGGGCCGCGGCGTCACGGATGTCTTCCATCAGCCCGGACAGATTCTCCACGATCAGGTCGGCCGCTTCGCCCCGCCTGACGGCCGAAGCGTCGGTTGAGGCTTTTTCGGCCTTTGCTTGTGCGGCGCGCGCGGTGCGCTCCGCCTCGCGGCTGATCGCGAGTTCGCCCGCACGTGCTTCCGCCTCGGTCTGCGCGGCCAACGCAATTTTCGCCTGCTCTTCCGTGACAGCGTTGAGCCGCGCCTGCTCCACCATGCGGACCCGACCGTCAGCGATCAGGCGCAATAGTCCTGCAGATTCAAGTATGATGAGGACAGCGTGGACCGCCACCCGCTCATAGTTGCCGCCGCCGGTGAAAACCCAATGCGGCATGACCGTCACCAGAATGGCGTGGTGAAGGGCAATGACGGCCGCGGTGACCAGAATGGCGCGGCGGTCGTACATCAGGGCGACCCCCGCCAGACACACGAAGAAATACATGTGCATATCCATCTGCCAGCCATGACCCTTCATCATGTAGACGAAGAGCGCAGGATATCCGGCATAGGCTAACGCGATGACCTGCGGTGTCAGCGAATCGAGCGGCTTGCGGTAGGCGCAGATGAGCGGAGCGATGCTGAACAACCCGGCCAGAAGGGCGGGTATGGCGATGTCGGGCGCGCCCGTGAGGATTCCCAGGCCGACAAGGATCGGAACGTTCAGCCAGCCAAGCAAAGCGAGGAGCCGGACGGAGGTGCGACGCAGGTCGCTCAGCATTGGAGTAGCGGATTCGGTCACGCGGCCACTCCGGTCACGCGGCATCCGGCGATGGCCGTCGGCAAAAGCAGAATGCCATGCTTCAGCGCCTCGGGAAGAATGGCGTTGCGATCGGCAACCAGTATGAGACTGCCGGCGACGGGGCCGGCGCGCTCTATGCGGGCACCTTCCGCGATCAAAGCGGCCATGCCCGCATTTCTTGAGGACGAAAGCAGGGGGATGGCGATGATGTTCCCTTGCGCCGGTGGCATCAATGCGGCCACGGCTATTCCCGCGCTAACCAGAAGAAGCTGCAGGAGAACGAGGGTATAGGTCAGCGGAGAGGGCGATCGGTCCATATTGAACGCTTTCGCATTTTACCGTTTACGCCGTGTTAATTTAACGCCGTTTCGGACCTGTCCGTCTCCCGGGAACAGGCGGCCAGGCGAGCCGCAAAGGCGCAGGCATCCCCCTGTCGCCCCGGCTTGACCCCTTATGCCGGCATCGCTATAGGGCGCGCCTGTCCGACGGCCTTCGGTATGGAGAATCGCTTCTTCTCTCCGTCATCCCCGGACAGGAAACACAGAGCTGAACATTGCCGGATGCTCTTGCGGCTCCAGGGGTCAGACGACCGCCGGGGCCTTTGCCGTTGGAAGCCATCATGGCTTTTGCGGTATGACAGCAGGGCGATTTCGGCAGAGTAACTTTTGCAAAGGTGAAGGGCTTCATGCCAACGATCAACCAGCTGGTCCGCAAGGGCCGCGACCCGCAGAAGGCCAAGTCAAAGGTCCCTGCGATGGATGCGAATCCGCAAAAGCGTGGCGTTTGCACGCGCGTGTATACAACGACCCCGAAGAAGCCGAACTCGGCGCTCCGCAAGGTTGCCAAGGTCCGCCTGGTCAACCAGCGCGAAGTCATCACCTATATTCCGGGTGAAGGCCATAACCTGCAGGAGCACAGCGTCGTGCTGATCCGCGGCGGCCGCGTTCGCGACCTTCCGGGTGTTCGCTATCACGTTCTTCGCGGCGTTCTGGATACCCAGGGCGTCAAGGATCGCAAGCAGAGCCGTTCCAAGTACGGCGCCAAGCGTCCTAAGTAAGGGAGACAGATACCATGTCACGTCGTCGTCGCCCTGAAAAGCGCATCATCCTTCCCGATCCCAAATATGGCGATCAGATCCTGTCCAAGTTCATGAACAGTGTCATGCAGGACGGCAAGAAAGCCGTCGCTGAAGGCATCGTCTATGGCGCTCTGGAAACCGTCGAGGCCAAGGCCAAGAAGGACCCGATCCAGATGTTCCATGACGCGCTGAACAATGTGAAGCCCGGCATCGAAGTTCGCAGCCGCCGCGTTGGCGGCGCGACCTATCAGGTTCCTGTCGAGGTTCGTCCCGAGCGTTCGCAGGCCCTGGCGATCCGCTGGCTGATCACGGCCGCGCGCAACCGCAGCGAAACCACGATGGCTGCGCGCCTTTCGGGCGAGTTGCTGGATGCCGCGAATAACCGTGGCAATGCGGTGAAGAAGCGTGAAGACACGCACCGGATGGCGGAAGCCAACCGCGCCTTCTCGCACTACCGCTGGTAACATACTATATAAAGGGCCGGGCGCTGCGAGAGTGGTGCCCGGTCTTCCTTATTCTCCTATTCCCAACCGCCGGCCCGCCGGCAACGGAGTGAAACATCATGGCCCGCAGCCATCCGCTCGAGCGTTATCGCAACTTTGGCATCATGGCGCATATCGACGCCGGCAAGACGACGACGACCGAGCGTATCCTTTACTACACCGGCAAGTCCTACAAGATCGGCGAAGTCCATGACGGCGCCGCCACGATGGACTGGATGGAGCAGGAGCAGGAGCGCGGGATCACGATCACGTCGGCTGCGACGACATGCGTGTGGAAGGCTGAAGAGGGCAAGGGCCCGGAGCATCGCCTGAACATCATTGACACTCCTGGCCACGTCGACTTCACGATCGAAGTCGAGCGTTCGCTGCGCGTGCTCGACGGCGCGGTCGCCGCGTTCGACGGCGTTGCCGGCGTTGAGCCGCAGTCGGAGACTGTGTGGCGTCAGGCTGACAAGTATCGCGTGCCGCGGATGTGCTTCATCAACAAGCTCGACCGCACCGGCGCCGACTTCTATTACTGCGTGCAGACGATCATCGATCGCCTGGGCGCCAAGCCTGCCGTCCTCTATCTGCCCATCGGTGCGGAGAGCGATTTCAAGGGTCTCGTCGATCTCGTCGAGAATCGCGCGATCATCTGGAAGGATGAGAATCTCGGCGCTGAATTCTCCTATGAGGAAATCCCGGCCGACCTCGCTGACAAGGCTGCCGAATATCGCGAGAAGCTGATCGAGCTTGCCGTCGAGCAGGACGATGACGCGATGGAAGCCTATCTCGAAGGCAATCTGCCCGACACCGCAACGCTCAAGAAGCTGATCCGCAAGGGCACGCTCAACCAGTCGTTCGTGCCGGTGCTGTGCGGCTCTGCGTTCAAGAACAAGGGCGTGCAGCCTCTGCTCGACGCCGTTGTGGATTATCTGCCCTCGCCGCTCGACATTGAGGACGTGCAGGGCATCAATCCGGACAACGACCAGCCCGACAGCCGCGCGACGGCGGACGACGCGCCCTTCTCGGGCCTCGCGTTCAAGATCATGAACGATCCGTTCGTCGGCTCGCTCACCTTCCTGCGCGTCTATTCGGGTACGCTGACCAAGGGCACGTACCTGAACTCGGTCAAGGACAAGAAGGAAAAGGTCGGCCGCATGCTGTTGATGCATGCCAACAGCCGCGAGGACATCGACGTCGCTTATGCGGGCGACATCGTCGCGCTGGCCGGCATGAAGGAAACCACGACGGGTGATACGCTGTGCGCCGAGCGCCAGCCGATCATCCTGGAGCGGATGGAGTTCCCCGAGCCGGTTATCGAGCTGTCGGTCGAACCCAAGACCAAGGCTGACCAAGAGAAGATGGGCGTTGCCCTCAACCGCCTGGCTGCCGAGGACCCGTCCTTCCGCGTCACGACCGATCACGAATCGGGCCAGACCATCATCAAGGGCATGGGTGAACTTCACCTCGAAATCTTGGTCGACCGCATGAAGCGCGAGTTCAAGGTCGAGGCGAATGTCGGCGCGCCGCAGGTGGCGTATCGCGAATATCTCAAGAAGCCGGTCGACATCGACTACACCCACAAGAAGCAGTCGGGCGGCACCGGCCAGTTCGGCCGCATCAAGGTGAAGCTGACGCCCGGCGAGCGCGGCGCGGGCATCATCTTCAAGGACGAGATCAAGGGCGGTAATATTCCCAAGGAATATATCCCGGCGATCGAAAAGGGCATGCGCGAAACGGCGGCCACCGGCTCGCTGGTCGGCTTCCCGATCATCGACTTTGAAATCCTGCTGTATGACGGCGCCTACCATGACGTCGACTCGTCGGCTCTGGCGTTCGAAATCACCGGCCGCGCAGCGATGCGCGAAGCGGCGCAGAAGGCGGGCATCACATTGCTCGAGCCGGTCATGAAGGTCGAGGTCGTGACCCCGGAAGAATATCTGGGCGACGTCATCGGCGACATGAACAGCCGCCGTGGTCAGATCCAGGGCACCGACACCCGCGGCAACGCGCAGACGGTCGATGCGATGGTCCCGCTGGCCAACATGTTCGGCTATGTGAATTCGCTGCGTTCCTTCACCCAGGGTCGCGCCAGCTATTCCATGTCGTTCTCGCACTATGACGAAGTGCCGCAGAACGTCGCCGACGAGGTCAAGGCGAAGCTCGCCTGATTTTTTCCTTAACGGAGCCGGGAAACTGGCTCTGTTAGGGCTGGCATTATCGAAATTTGCTGTTATGGACGCGCCTTCGCAAGGCGCGGCCTGGCGGTCAAACCCAAGCTATTTGGACTAGAAGGTAGAGAGAAATGGCGAAAGCTAAGTTTGAGCGGACGAAGCCGCACTGCAACATCGGCACCATCGGTCACGTTGACCACGGCAAGACCTCGCTGACCGCCGCCATCACCAAGGTGCTGGCTGAGACGGGCGGTGCCACGTTCACCAGCTACGACAACATCGACAAGGCTCCCGAAGAGCGCGAGCGCGGCATCACCATCTCGACCGCCCACGTCGAGTATGAGACCGAAGCACGCCACTACGCGCACGTCGATTGCCCGGGTCACGCTGACTATGTGAAGAACATGATCACCGGCGCCGCGCAGATGGACGGTGCGATCCTGGTCGTGTCCGCGACCGACGGCCCGATGCCGCAGACCCGTGAGCACATCCTGCTCGCCCGTCAGGTCGGCGTTCCCCAGCTCGTCGTGTTCATGAACAAGGTCGATCTGGTCGACGACGCCGAAATCCTCGAGCTCGTTGAGCTGGAAGTGCGCGAGCTGCTGTCGTCCTACGACTTCGATGGCGACAACATCCCCATCATCCCGGGTTCGGCTGTTGCCGCTCTGCAGGACAAGACGCCTGAGATCGGCCATGACGCCGTTCTGAAGCTGATGGCTGCTGTCGACAGCTGGATCCCGCAGCCCGATCGTCCGATCGACAAGCCTTTCCTGATGCCGATCGAAGACGTGTTCTCGATCTCGGGTCGCGGTACGGTCGTCACCGGCCGCGTCGAGACCGGCATCGTCAAGGTTGGCGAGGAAGTCGAGATCGTCGGCATCAAGGACACCCGCAAGACCACCGTCACGGGCGTTGAAATGTTCCGCAAGCTGCTCGACGAAGGTCGCGCAGGCGACAACATCGGCGCGCTGGTTCGCGGCGTTGGCCGTGAAGACGTTGAGCGTGGCCAGGTTCTCTGCAAGCCCGGCACGATCAAGCCGCACACCGATTTTGACGCCGAGATCTACGTTCTGTCGAAGGAAGAGGGTGGCCGTCACACGCCGTTCTTCGCCAACTACCGTCCGCAGTTCTACTTCCGCACCACGGACGTCACCGGCGAGGTCGTTCTCCCCGAGGGCACCGAGATGGTGATGCCGGGCGACAACGTGAAGCTGGGCGTAAAGCTCATCGCACCGATCGCCATGGACGCGGGTCTCCGCTTCGCCATTCGCGAAGGCGGCCGGACCGTCGGCGCAGGGGTTGTCGGAACGATCTCTAAGTAATATAGGCAGCGAGCCGCGCGGGTCACCTGATTCGCGCGGCCTGCTTTTCACCGCCTCGGACCGATCCTCGCCGGAAGCAATTCTAGAGGATCCCATCGGGGCGGTTTTGTTTTTGGCTCTTTCGCATCGGTACAGGACATGGACAGCAACATCCGCATTCGCCTCAAGGCGTTCGATCATCGCGTGCTCGATCAGGCGACCGGCGACATCGCCGAAACCGCCCGCCGCACGGGCGCATTGATCCGCGGTCCCATTCCTCTTCCGACGCGTATTGAGAAGTTCACCGTCAACCGTGGCCCCCACGTTGACAAGAAGTCTCGCGAGCAGTTCGAGGTCCGCACCTACAAGCGTATGCTTGACATTGTGCAGCCGACGCCGCAGACGGTCGACGCGCTGATGAAGCTGGATCTGGCTGCCGGCGTGAACGTCGAGATTAAGCTCGCTTAAGAGCTGAATAGACAAGGGATACCGCACGGTTTTGCCGTGGTCCTGGTCCCCCGTCGCTTCCGCATTGCGGAGGCATCCAACCCGGACGGGGTGATCGATAATTTGGGTTGGCCGCAAGGGAGTGATCCTGCGCGGTTTTTTCGTTGGATACGCCCCTCCATTCCGGATGGGCCTCTGTTGGGAGTATGGATCATGCGCACTGGCGTGATCGCGAAGAAGCTGGGGATGACCCGCCTGTTCAAGGATGATGGCCGCCACGTGCCCGTCACCGTCCTTGCGCTCGAAGGCAATCAGGTCGTCGCCCGCCGCGAAACTGATCGTGACGGCTATATCGCCGTTCAGCTTGGCGCTGGCGTCGCCAAGGCAAAGAATGTCGCCAAACCGCAGCGTGGCCACTTCGCCAAGGCGGAAGTCGAGCCCAAGGCGCTGGTCGCCGAATTCCGCGTGACCGAGGATGCGCTCCTCGACGTCGGCGCGGAAATCGCCGCTGACCACTTCATCGCCGGCCAGTTGGTCGATGTCACCGGCCACACGCAGGGCAAGGGCTTCGCCGGCGCCATGAAGCGCTGGGGTTTCGGAGGCATGCGCGCCACCCACGGTGTTTCGATCTCTCACCGTGCCCATGGTTCGACCGGCAACCGCCAGGACCCGGGCAAGGTTTTCAAGAACAAGAAGATGGCCGGCCACATGGGCGACCGTCAGCGCACCCAGCAGAACCTCGAAATCGTTGGCACCGACGTCGAGCGTGGCCTGCTGTTCGTGAAGGGCTCCGTGCCCGGATCGAAGGGTACGTGGCTGATGGTCAGCGACGCCGTGAAGGTGCCCCGTCCGGCTGACGTCCCTTACCCCGCGAGCCTGAAGAAGGCTGCAAACAGCAACGATGTCGTCAATGACGATGCGGCTGCCGCTGACACCCCGGCTGAAGAAGTCGTGGCAAGCGAAGCCACCGAAGGCCAGGAGGGCTAAACCATGAAGCTCAAGGTACAGACCCTCGACGCAGCCGCGTCCGGCGATGTGGAGCTCAACGATGCCGTGTTCGGCCTCGAGCCCCGCGCGGACATCCTGCACCGCGTCGTCACCTGGCAGCTCGAAAAGCGTCGCGGCACTGCCCGTGGCGCCCGCGAGCGCTCGGACGTTGCCCGCACCGGCAAGAAGTTCGGTCGTCAGAAGGGCGGCGGCGTCGCCCGTCACGGCGATCGTGCAGCACCCGTGTTCATCGGCGGTGGTAAGGCGCACGGTCCTCGCGTCCGTGACTTCAACCCCTCGCTGAACAAGAAGATTCGCGCGCTCGGCCTGAAGATGGCCCTGTCGGCGAAGGCGAAGGCCGGCACCCTGACGGTGCTGGACACGCTGGACGTCAAGGACGGCAAGACCAAGGTCCTCGTGGATCAGCTGGCGAAGCTCAACCTGACCAAGGCGCTGTTCATCGACGGCGACGCGATCAACGTCAGCTTCGCACACGCCTCGTCCAACCTGGTCGGCATCAACGTGCTGCCGGCGGTGGGCGCCAATGTTTACGACATCCTCAAGGCTGACTCGCTGGTTCTTACCCGCGCTGCGGTCGAAAAGCTGGAGGCGCGGTTCAATGGCTAAAAAGCAGGCCAAGGTCGTCGAGAACCGTCATTACGATGTGGTTGTCGCGCCGCACATCACCGAGAAGGCAACGCTGCTTTCCGAAAACAACGCCGTGGTCTTCAAGGTCGCGAACGACGCGTCCAAGCCGGAGATCAAGGCTGCCGTGGAGGCGCTGTTCGGCGTCACCGTCAAGGCCGTGAACACCATCGTCCAAAAGGGCAAGGTGAAGCGCTGGAAGGGCAAGCCCTACACGCGGTCCGATTTTAAGAAGGCGATTGTCACGCTGGCCGACGGTCAGTCGATTGACATCACCACTGGTATCTGAGGCGAGACAGGATAATGGCACTCAAGCATTATAATCCGACGAGCCCGGCCCAGCGTGGTCTGATTCTCGTCGACAAGTCCGCGCTGCACAAGGGCAAGCCTGTCAAGGCTCTGACCGAAGGCAAGCGCAAGACTGGCGGTCGCAACAACAAGGGGCATGTGACCTCGCGCGGCATCGCCGGCGGTCACAAGCAGAAGTATCGCATCATCGACTTCAAGCGTCGCTTGTGGGATGTCGAGGGTACGGTCGAGCGTCTGGAATATGACCCCAACCGCACGGCGTTCATCGCGCTGGTCAACTATCCCGACGGCACCCAGGTCTATATCCTGGCGCCCCAGCGCCTTGCGCCGGGCGACAAGGTGATCGCTGGCAAGAAGACCGACGTGAAGCCGGGCAACGCCATGGAACTGGGCCAGATGCCGGTCGGCACCATCATCCACAATGTGGAGATGAAGCCGGGCAAGGGCGGTCAGCTCGCACGTTCCGCTGGCACCTATGCCCAGCTGGTCGGTCGCGATCGCGGCATGGTCATGGTGCGCCTGAATTCGGGCGAGCAGCGCTACATCCGTGCGGACTGCATGGGCACTGTCGGCGCCGTGTCGAACCCCGACAACGCCAACACCAACCTGGCGAAGGCCGGCCGCAATCGCTGGCTGGGCCGTCGTCCGCTGACGCGCGGCGTTGCAAAGAACCCGGTCGACCATCCGCACGGCGGTGGTGAAGGCCGGACCTCGGGCGGCCGTCATCCGGTCACGCCTTGGGGCAAGCCGACCAAGGGTGCCCGCACCCGCAACAACAAGTCGACCGACAACATGATCATCCGGTCGCGTCACGCGAAGAAGAAGAGGTAAGCGATGGCTCGTTCCGTCTGGAAAGGTCCCTTCGTGGACCTCAGCCTTCTCAAGAAGGCGGAATCCGCGCAGGACGCCGGAGGCCGCGCGCCGATCAAGACCTGGTCGCGCCGCTCCACCATCCTGCCGCAGTTCGTTGGCCTGACGTTCAACGTCTATAACGGCCGCAAGCACGTTCCCGTTTCGGTGAACGAGGATATGGTCGGGCACAAGCTCGGTGAATTTGCGCCCACGCGCTACTTCCCCGGTCACGCTGCCGACAAGAAGGGCAAGCGCTAATGGGCAAGGAAAAGTCCCCCCGCCGCGTCGCCGACAACGAGGCGCTGGCTGTCGGCACCACCATCCGTGGTTCCGCGCAGAAGCTGAACCTGGTTGCCGCGCTGATCCGTGGCCGCAAGGTCGAAGAGGCGATGAACATCCTGACCTTCTCCAAGAAGGGCATGGCGGTCGACGCGCGCAAGGTGCTGGCTTCGGCCGTCGCCAACGCGGAAAACAATCACAATCTGGACGTCGACGCGCTGGTCGTGGCGGAGGCTTCGGTCGGCAAGGCGCTGACCATGAAGCGTTTCCACACCCGTGGCCGCGGCAAGTCGACCCGGATCTTGAAGCCGTTCAGCCGGCTGCGCATCGTGGTGCGTGAACAGGCAGAAGAGGCGGAGGCGTAAGTCATGGGTCACAAGAGCAATCCGATCGGTCTGCGTTTGCAGATCAACCGTACCTGGGACAGCCGCTGGTACGCCGAGGGCGCCGACTATGGCCGCCTGCTTCTGGAGGACATCAAAATCCGCCAGTTCATCTTCAAGACGCTGCCGCAGGCCGCCGTCTCGAAGGTGGTGATCGAGCGTCCGGCGAAGCTCTGCCGCATCTCCATCTACGCTGCCCGTCCCGGTGTGATCATCGGCAAGAAGGGCGCGGATATTGAGAAGCTGCGCCGCAAGCTGGGTGAGTTCACCACGTCCGACGTGAGCCTGAACATTGTTGAGATCCGCAAACCGGAAGTCGACTCCAAGCTCGTCGCTCAGGGCGTCGCCGATCAGCTTGAGCGCCGCATCGCCTTCCGCCGCGCCATGAAGCGCGCGGTGCAGTCGGCCCTGCGTCTTGGCGCTGAGGGCATCAAGATCACCTGCTCGGGCCGTCTGGGCGGCGCGGAAATCGCGCGCGTCGAATGGTATCGTGAAGGGCGCGTTCCGCTGCACACCCTGCGCGGCAATGTGGATTATGCCGAAGCGACTGCACATACCGCCTATGGTGTGTGCGGTATCAAGGTCTGGATCTTCAAGGGCGAAATCCTGGGTCATGACCCGATGGCCACCGACCGGCTGATGCTGGAGGCTCAAACCTCCGGCGTGCGTCCGGCGCGCTAAGAATAAGGTAGGTATAGCGTCATGCTGCAACCCAAGAAGATGAAGTTCCGTAAGACCTTCAAGGGCCGGATCAAGGGCGATGCCAAGGGTGGCAGCGACCTGAACTTCGGATCCTATGGTCTGAAAGCCATGGAACCGGAACGTCTCACCGCGCGCCAGATCGAGGCGGCTCGCCGTGCGATCACCCGCCACATCCGCCGTCAGGGCCGCTTGTGGATCCGCGTGTTCCCGGACGTGCCTGTGTCGAAGAAGCCCGCCGAAGTCCGTCAGGGCAAGGGCAAGGGTTCGATCGAATATTGGGCTGCTCGCGTGAAGCCGGGCCGCATCCTGTTCGAGCTGGACGGCGTTCCCGGCCCGCTCGCTGCAGAGGCGTTCAGCCGCGCTGCGATGAAGCTGCCGATCAAGACCAAGGTTGTTGCCCGCCTAGGCGACACCTCGCACCTGGGAGCATAAGAGATGGCAAAGTTCGCTGATCTCACCGTGAAGTCGGACGACGAGCTGTCGACCGACCTCAACAACCTGAAGCGGGAGCAGTTCAACCTGCGCTTCCAGGCGGCGACCAACCAGCTCGAGAAGCCGAGCCGGGTAAAGGAAGTCCGCCGGTCGATCGCTCAGATCAAGACCCTGCAGAGCGAGCGCACCCGCGCCGCTGCAGCGAAGTAAGAAGGAAGACACGATGCCCAAGCGCGTGCTGACGGGAACTGTGGTTTCCGACAAGACCGACAAGACGGTTGTGGTCCGGGTTGAGCGCAAGGTTAAGCACCCGCTCTACGGCAAGATCATTCGTCGCTCGAAGAAGTATCACGCCCATGATGAGGCGAATGCGTTCAAGGAAGGCGAGACCGTCCGTATCGAGGAGACGGCCCCGATTTCCAAGCTCAAGACCTGGAAGGTCATCGAGCGCGTGGATACGCACAAGTCGCCAGAAACCTCGGAAGCCGCGGCCTGAGCTGAATTGAATTCGGAACTCCCGGAATATTTCCGGAAAGCCAGATAAGAAGGAACCGGATCCATGATCCAGATGCAGTCAAATCTTGAGGTTGCCGATAACAGCGGCGCCAAGCGCGTTCAGTGCATCAAGGTGCTTGGCGGCTCGAAGCGGCGCTTCGCAAGCGTGGGCGACATCATCGTCGTCTCCGTGAAGGAAGCCACCCCGCGCGGCCGCGTGAAGAAGGGTGACGTGCACCGTGCCGTCATCGTCCGTACCGCGAAGGACATTCGTCGCGCCGACGGTTCGGTCATCCGTTTCGACGGTAACGCCGCCGTCCTGGTCAACAAGAATGAGGAGCCGATCGGCACCCGTATCTTTGGCCCGGTGGTTCGTGAGCTGCGCGCGCGCAAGCACATGAAGATCATCTCGCTGGCTCCGGAGGTGCTGTAATGAGCGCTGCAAAGATCAAGAAGGGCGACAAGGTCGTCGTGCTCGCGGGCAAGGACAAGGGCCGTACCGGCACCGTGATCCAGATGTTCCCGAAGGACGACAAGGTGCTGGTCGAGGGCGTCAACGTCCACGCCCGTCACCGTAAGCCCGACCAGGCGAACCCGCAGGGCGGCATCGATCGCAAGCCCGCGCCGCTGCACATTTCCAACGTCGCGATTGCCGGCGCGGACGGCAAGCCGACCCGCGTCCGGTTCGAGACCAAGGACGGCAAGAAGGTCCGCGTGGCCGTGAAGTCCGGGGAGACCATCGATGGCTGATGAAAAATACACGCCGCGGTCGAAGGCGCAGTATGATGCGACCATCGTCAAGGCGATGACCGAAAAGTTCGGGTACAAGAACCACATGGAAGTTCCGAAGATCGAGAAGATCGTTCTGAACATGGGTGTGGGTGAAGCGACCCAGGACAAGAAGAAGGTCACGTCCGCGGCTGAGGAAATGGAGCTGATCGCAGGCCAGAAGCCGGTGATCACCAAGGCTAAGAAGTCGATCGCCCAGTTCAAGCTGCGCGAAGGCATGCCGATCGGCGCGAAGGTCACCCTTCGCCGTGAGCGCATGTACGAATTCCTGGACCGTCTGGTGAACATCGCCCTGCCGCGCGTTCGCGACTTCCGTGGTCTGAACCCCAAATCCTTCGACGGCCGTGGCAACTACGCCTTCGGGATCAAGGAACAGATCATTTTCCCGGAAATCAACTATGACCGCATCGACAAGGTGCGCGGCATGGACATCATCGTAACCACCACGGCGAACACGGACGATGAAGCGCGCGAACTGCTGCGCCTCTTCGGTTTCCCATTCCCGCAGGAAGAAGAGAAGCAGGCGGCCTGAGCGATCAGGCCCCGCTTCTCCTCCCAACCTTTAGGCTAAGGAAGAGAACTTAAGTCATGGCGAAACTGAGTTCCATCAACAAGAATGAGCGTCGCAAGAAGCTGGTGAAGAAATATGCCGGCCGTTATGCGAAGTTGAAGGCGATTGCGTCGGACAATAATGCCGACGATACGGACCGCCTGATGGCGCGTTTGAAGATGGCCGAGATTCCCCGCAACGGGAACCCGACCCGGGTCCGCAATCGGTGCGAAGTCACCGGCCGTCCCCGCGCATATTACCGCAAGTTCCGGCTCTGCCGTATTCAGCTGCGCGATCTGGCCAATAAGGGCCTGATCCCCGGCGTCACCAAGTCGAGCTGGTAAGGATTAGAAGATGGCATTGACCGATCCTTTGGGTGATATGCTCACCCGCATCCGCAACGGCCAGCAGGCGAAGAAGGACAGCGTTATGTCCCCTGCGTCCAAGCTGCGCGCCCGCGTCCTCGACGTGCTTCAGCGCGAAGGCTACATCCGTGGCTATTCCGAAGAAGACCTCGGCAAGCATCCTGGCCTGCGCATCGAGCTGAAATATTTCGAGGGGCAGCCGGCGATCAAGCATGTCGCCCGCGTTTCGAAGCCTGGCCGCCGCGTCTATTCCGGTTCGAAGGAACTGCCTGTCGTGCGCAACGGCCTGGGCATCACCATCGTGTCGACGCCGCGTGGCGTTCTCTCCGACGCCGAAGCGCGTGAGCAGAATGTCGGCGGCGAAGTCCTGGCGGAGGTATTCTGATGAGCCGCATCGGTAAAAAGCCCGTCGCGATCCCCTCTGGGGTGACGGCGACCATCGAAGCGGGCCAGCTGTCGGTCAAGGGTCCTAAGGGCACCCTCGCTCTGCAGCTCCGCGACGAGATCAGCTACACGCTGGAAGGCGAAGGCATCTCCGTGAAGCCCGCCAATGCCACCAAGCAGGCGCGCGCCTTCTGGGGCATGCAGCGGACCCTGGTTCAGAACCTGATCACCGGCGTGACGGAAGGCTTCACCAAGAAGCTGCTGATCACCGGCGTCGGCTATCGTGCTGCGGCTCAGGGCAAGAACCTGAAGCTGCAGCTCGGTTACAGCCATGACGTCGATTACGCGATCCCTGAGGGGATTGAGATCAAGACCCCGGATAACACCACGGTTGAGATCAGCGGTATCGACAAGCAGAAGGTCGGCCAGGTCGCCGCCGAGATCCGCCGTTGGCGCAAGCCGGAGCCCTACAAGGGCAAGGGCATCAAGTATGACGGTGAGTTTATCTTCCGCAAGGAAGGAAAGAAGAAGTAAGCCATGGCGAAACTCTCTCTCTTCGATCGGCGCCGTCAGCGCGTCCGCACCGCACTCAAGGCGCGCTCGGGTCAGAACCCGCGCCCGCGTCTGTCCATCCACCGCTCCGGCCGGCACATCTATGCCCAGGTCATCGACGACGCGCAGGGCAAGACCCTTGCAGCCGCCTCGACCCTGGACAAGGACGTCAAGGGCAAGACCGGCGCGACGTCGGAAGCCGCTGCCGATGTCGGCAAGCGTGTTGCCGAAGCCGCAACGAAGGCCGGCGTCACCAAGGTCGTATTCGACCGTGGAGGCTTCCTGTTTCATGGCCGCGTGAAGGCGCTGGCCGATGCCGCCCGTGAGGGCGGACTGGAGTTCTGAGTATGGCAGACGAAAACAACATTGAAGCCGGCGCTGCCGTTGCCGAAGCCGCACCCGATGCTGCTGTCGAGGGCCGTGGCCCCCGTCGTGGCCGTGGTGGTGGCGATCGTGGCCGTGGCGGCAATGATCGTGGCGGCCGTGGCCGTCGCGATGATCGGCGTCCCCGTGACGATGAGGGCGGCGAAGAACTGATCGAGAAGCTGGTGCACATCAACCGCGTGTCGAAGACGGTCAAGGGCGGCAAGCGCTTCGGCTTCGCGGCGCTGGTCGTGGTTGGCGACGGCAAGGGTCGTGCGGGCTTCGGCCACGGCAAGGCCCGCGAAGTGCCCGAGGCGATCAGCAAGGCAACCGCCGCCGCCAAGAAGGCGATGGTTCGCGTTCCATTGAAGGAAGGCCGCACGCTGCATCATGATGGTCTCGGCCATTTCGGCGCTGGCAAGGTCACCGTCCGCTCGGCGCCTGCCGGTACGGGCATCATCGCCGGCGGCCCGATGCGCGCCGTGTTCGAGAGCCTGGGCGTTGCCGACGTGGTGACGAAGTCCAACGGCACGTCGAATCCCTACAACATGATCCGGGCGACCTTCGAGGCGCTTGGTGAGCAGACCAGCCCCAAGTCCGTCGCGCAGCGTCGCGGCAAGAAGGTTGCGGATCTGCTCCGTCGTGGCGGTGCCTCTGTAGAGGTTGCTGCGGCCGACGCCGAAGCGATTGCGGAGTAACCGACATGGCAACCATCAAGATCAAGCAGATCGGTTCGCCGATCCGCCGCCCGGAAAGCCAGAAGAAGATTCTGATCGGCCTGGGCCTTGGCAAGATGCATCGTGTGGTCGAGCTTCAGGACAGCGCGGAAATCCGCGGCATGATCAAGAAGCTCCCCCACATGGTGGAAGTGATCGAGGGATAAGCCCTTCGTTACTGGAAAGATAAAGGCGAGAGAGGGGGAAACCCCTCTTTCGTTTTTCAGGGAAGTGGGCTATCGGCCCGCCCTCATCGCCCGCAACCATCCGGTTGAGGGCAGGCGCGACAAAAGCGAAAGCGAGTGCACGACATGACTTTCAAACTGAACGACATCAAGGACAACGATGGCGCCCGCAAGGGCCGGATGCGCGTTGGACGCGGCATCGGCTCTGGCAAGGGCAAGACCGCCGGTCGCGGCCAGAAGGGCGCCAAGGCGCGCTCGGGCGTCGCCATCAATGGGTTCGAGGGTGGCCAGATGCCGCTCCACATGCGCATCCCGAAGCGCGGCTTCAACAACATCTTCGCCAAGGATTATGCGATCGTGAACCTCGGCGCGATCCAGAAGGCCGTCGACGACGGCAAGCTGGATGCCAAGGCGACGATCGACCAGGCCGCTCTGCGCGCCGCTGGCCTGTCGCGTGGCGGCAAGGACGGCGTCCGCCTGCTGGGCAAGGGCGATTTCTCGGCCAAGCTGACCTTCACCGTTGCCGGCGCGTCGAAGGGCGCGATCGAAGCGGTCGAGAAGGCCGGCGGCAAGGTCGACGTGATCGAGACCGTCTCCTCCGCTGAGAAGGCGAAGGCGAAGAAGGGCTCGGCCAAGGCGGCTGCCAAGGCTGCAGGCAAGAAGTAAGCCGTTCAAACGGCTTGAACGAACGACCCCGCTGCCCGATATGGGCTGGCGGGGTTTTTCGCTTCCGTCACCCCTGCCTTTGCAGGAATGACTGCGTGCTAGACGATCCACATACACTCCCTTAAGGGGAAACGATTCCGGTCCGGCCCGCTCCGGACGCGCGCGATTTTGAAGGTAAGGCAATGGCATCGAGAGCCGACCAGCTTGCATCCAATCTTAGCCTGGCGAAGTTCAGCCAGGCGACCGAGCTCAAGAAGCGTCTCTGGTTCACCTTCGGCACGCTCATCGTGTTCCGGTTCTTGAGCTTCGTGCCGCTGCCGGGCGTCGACCCGACCGTGCTGGCGCAGCTCTACAAGCAGACGCAGGGCGGCATCCTCGACATCTTCAACACCTTCTCGGGCGGTTCGCTCCAGCGCATGAGCCTCATCGCGCTTGGCGTCATGCCCTACATCACGGCGTCGATCGTCGTGCAGCTCGCATCCACGCTCTCCCCGCAACTCGCCTCCATCAAGAAGGAAGGCGAAAGCGGGCGCAAGAAACTCAACCAGTACACCCGCTACGGCACCGTCGGCCTCACCGCCGTGCAGGGCTATTTCATTGCCGTCGGGCTGGAGAGCTTTGGCGCGCAGGCGGGCCTCCAGGCCGTTGTCGAACCTGGTCTACTGTTCCGCCTGACGGCGGTCATCTCGCTGATTGGCGGCACCATGTTCCTGATGTGGCTGGGCGAGCAGATCACCAGCCGCGGCATCGGTAACGGCGTATCGCTCATCATCATGGCGGGCATCGTCGCGCAGCTTCCGGTGACGCTGTCCAACCTGTTCAAGTCCGGTCGGGAAGGGTCGATCTCCGGCCTGCTGATCATGGGCTTCCTGGTGCTGGTCCTCGCCCTCGTCGCCTTCATCTGCTTCATGGAGCGCGCCCAGCGACGGGTGCTGATCCAATATCCCAAGCGCCAGACGCGACAGGGCATGATGCAGGCCGACCGCAGCCATCTGCCGCTCAAGGTCAACACCGCCGGCGTCATTCCGCCGATCTTCGCCTCGTCCCTGCTGCTGATGCCGCTCACGATTTCGCAGTTCGCGGGCCGGACCGTCGCAGGTGACAGCAAGATGGGCGATTTCGTCCTGACGCTGAACCAATATCTGACGCATGGCAGCCCGGTCTATATGGCCCTGTACGGCCTCGGCATCGCCTTCTTCTGCTTCTTCTACACCGCAGTCGTCTTCAATCCGGAGGAGACGGCGGATAACCTAAAGAAGAATGGTGGCTTCATCCCCGGCATCCGTCCGGGCAAGAATACCGAAAATTATCTGGACTATGTCCTCACCCGCATCACCGTGATCGGCGCGGCCTATCTGGTCATCATCTGCCTGGTACCGGAATTCCTGATCGCCCGCGCCGGCATTCCATTCTACCTTGGTGGAACTAGCTTGCTGATCGTGGTCAATGTAACGGTGGACACAGTGACCCAGATTCAGAGCCATCTTCTCGCCCATCAATATGGCGATCTCATCAAGAAGGCGAAGCTCAAGGGGCGCATGCGCTAAGGGGCGATCGGCCTCTTGGCGACGCATAACAGGGGAGATTTTGCGCGCATGAACATCATCCTGCTTGGACCTCCGGGCGCCGGCAAAGGCACTCAGGCGACTCGTCTCGTGGACAGCCGCGGCATGGTCCAGCTTTCGACGGGCGATATGCTCCGCGCCGCAGTGAAGGCGGGCACGCCCACCGGCGTGAAGGCGAAGGCGGTGATGGAGGCGGGCGAACTGGTCTCCGACGAGATCGTGTCCGGCATCATCGGCGAGGCGCTCGACGCGCTTCCCGCAACGACCGGCGCCATTTTCGACGGCTATCCCCGCACGCAGGCGCAGGCGCTGTCGCTGGACGACATCCTGTCCGACCGCAGCCGCACCCTCGATCATGTGATCGAACTGGAAGTGGACGAGGATGCACTGGTCGAGCGCATCACGGGCCGCTTCACCTGCGGCACCTGCGGCGAGGGCTATCACGACACGTTCAAGCTGCCGAAGGTAGAGAACACCTGCGACAAGTGCGGCGGCCATGAATTCAAGCGTCGCCCCGACGACAATGAAGAGACCGTCCGCACCCGCATGGCCGAATATCGCGCCAAGACCGCGCCAATCCTGCCGATCTACGAGGCGCGCGGCATCGTCAGCCGTGTCGACGGCATGGCCGACATGAATGACGTGACGGTGGCGATCGCGGCGATCCTCGACGGGAAATAATGCCCGGCGCTGGCGGGATTCTGTAGCTGCTGGCCTTAACGCCGGATCGTGATGCCCAGGGTGACGGCGTTGCGCGTTGCGCCGTCGGCATATGACCCATAAGCAGATCGACGTCGATCCGCTTATGGTCGATCGTCCAGCGTACTCCGCCCTGTCCGCCTGCCTTTCCCTTGCTGCGCGTAAAGCCCTCGATCATCAGACCCAGCCGTGGCCCGAGTGCGATCTCGGCTTGGCCGCCGGTGAACAGGCTATGCCGCTCGATGCGCGTCCACTGCCAGCCGGCGTTGACGTTGATGCGGAGTGCGTTGCTCACGGGAAAGGTGAGGGGTACGATAACGGATGCACTCTCCATCCGTGATCGCTTCGCGGAGAAACCCGCGGCCGTCGACAGGGCCAGGCCCCAGCCGCGCTCCTCATTGCGTAGCCGCAGCTTGAGTCCCAGGCCGCCGTCGGTTTCGGCGGCATTATCGTGCCATTGATGGGTTAGAAATCCGCCCAGCTCGATATTCGGGAGTGCGGGCGTGGTGCATGCCGGGCCAAGATTAAGCAAAGCGGCACCATCTGTTCCTGCCGAAATCCAGTTCTCCAGATGGCAGGTTCCCGGCGCCTCTATTGCGGCGTCGTCCACGACATGAGCGCCGCCTGCGGCAAGGGCCGATCCGGTAAAGCTCGACAGGAAAAGGCATGCGCAACAGGGGATGGCATAGCGACCCCTCCCGCCCTGCCTATACCGAAGTCCAGTCAGGCAGGCGCCCGCAACACCGCCGCCCACGCATAGCCCCGATATAGCGGCGTGAACTCCAGCGTTAGCCGCCGCCGCTGCGCCACATCCTCCAGCACGGGCTTCAGATCGCCGCGCGGCTGTACATGGAAATGCGCGAGCCAGGCGAACAGACCGTTGCGAAACACGGCCGGCAACCCTTCCTGCTGGCCGAAATCGACGATATGCATCGCGCCGCCCGGCGCCAGAACGTCCGCAGCCTCGTCGATCGCCAGTTCCCAGCCGGGGATCATCGACAGCGTGTAGGACAGGAATATCCGGTCGAACATCTCCCGCCCGAAACAGCGGCCGGCATTGAAGTGCGTCGCATCCGCCTGCGCCAGCGCCACGCGCGATCCCAATCCATGCTTCACCACCGCCTCGGACGCGGTCTCCAGCATCGCCGCGCTGATGTCCAGGCCACAGAAATGCGCCTCCGGCCAGGCTTTTGCCGCCGTAATCAGGTTGCGCCCGGTGCCGCAGCCGATTTCCAGCACGCTGAATCCCGCCTGGGCGTCCAGCGACCGGATCAGCCTGTCCCGCCCCAGCAGATAATATTTGCGGGTCGCGTCATAGATATGCCGCTGACTGCGATAGATGCCGTCCATCCGCGCGCCATGGTCTGTCGCTATGCCGTCCGCGCGGTCCAACATCATTTGTCCTTCAGCACATAGAGATGGACGCCGCCGTAGATGGCCGACCGATCGCGCCGCGTATAGTCTTCCGACCGCGCCTCCTCATAATGCCAGCGGTCCAGCAGCGCCTGCGGCAGACGCCCGGGCAGCAGGCTGGGCCGCGCGGCCGTGCGGAACACCACCCGCGCGCCCGGCCGCGCCGTGCGCGTGATCCCGGTCCACAGGTCGATCAACTGCTCGTCGGTCATCCAGTCCTGCGCATCGAGCAATATGTAGCGATCGAGTGCGCCGTCGGGCTGCAGCGCCAGATGGTCGGTGAAATTGCGATGATGGATGGCGATGCGGTCCACGCGTCCGGCGATATCACCATAGTGCGCCGCCTCCAGATAGGGGGGCAGGGGCGCTTCGGGCGCATCACCATAGCCACGCCCGAAAGCCTGCCACGCAAAATAATTTTGCCTTATGTCGAAATCGCAGGCCAGCTTTTCCAACCGCTGGCGCAGGACGGCGGCCATGCCCTCCGCTTCTCCATCGCACAGCGCCTCATATTGCGCAGGGGGAATGCCCAGGCCGAACAGGGAAGCAGGCTGCTGCGTCAACCACCGTACGAAGCGTTTTTCAAAGATCGGCGCCATGCGCGTCTCGAATATCCGCCGCTGTTCCTCCACACTGCCCGCTTCCAGCATCTCGCGCGGATCGACGCGATATAGTTTCGCCACCAGATGCGCCCCGCTTATGAATTGGCCGAGCAGACCCTTGGTATAGAAATTCCGTCCGAACGCGCCAATGCGCCGCCGTCCTGTCAGATCGCGGCCCTCCCAATAGCGTCGCGTCACATCGTCAAGATGCGGACGAACATGGGTTTCATAGGCATCGATATTTTCCCGCTGGCCGGACCGGGCGAAAAAACGCTGGAACGTGGCATGATCGGGCAGATGCCGCGCCGCCGCCAGTTTCAGCCGGCCCAGCGCGACATGCGCGGTGTTGAGGTCCACGGCGGTCACCGACCGCGGATTGGCCGTGAGATAGGACAGCATGTTGCATCCGCCGCTCGCGATCGTGATGATGTCGCTGTCCGGGCCGATCTCCAGCGCCTCCATGTCGACGACCGGGTCCTCCCATATCTGCGCATAGACAAGACCGCGGAACGCCAGCGAGAAAGTGCGCTCCAACACGCCGCTCTTGCTGAGATTGCCGTGCCGGTGGACGGCGTCGCCTACGGCGTGGGCGGTGGCTTTACGGGGGGAATGATTGGCCATGGAGGTTGTCCTGCGGTGCATGGGGTGGCCGCCGCCTAGCGTTTCGCCGTGACCGTGCGATGACGTTTTGCGGTCAGTGATGCGACAGGATTGTTCCGTGGGTGTAATTACACGCTTGTTAACCCAGATTGCCTAAATGCGTCCGAATATGAATGCGGGCGCAGGAAACAGGCAGCGGCTGATTGAACTCGACGCCTTGCGCGGCATCGGGGCGCTGGCCGTCGTCATCTTCCACTACACCACGCGCTTTCACGAAAAATTCCCGGCTGCGCCGCATGTGCCCTTCGGCTTTATCGGCGGCAATTACCGGGTGCTGCTGTTCTTCGCCATCTCCGGATTCGCGATCTTCTTCACGCTGGACAAGGTTCGCACCGTTCCGGACTTTCTGCTCAACCGCTTCTCGCGGCTATATCCCGCCTATTGGGTGGCGATGCTGCTGACGCTGACGGTCGAATATCTGGGCCGCGTCACCGCGCTGCAGATCCCGTCGCTGGATATCGCCGCGAACGTCACCATGCTGGAGGGATTCGTCTTTCTTCAGGCCGTGGACGGCGCTTACTGGACGCTGACGGTGGAAATTGCCTTCTACGCGTCTATGCTCATGCTGTGGAAAGGGCCGGGGACGAAGCGGCTGGAGCCCATGCTGCTGCTCTGGCTGGCGGCCAAATGGCTGCTCGCCTTCTGGCCCGGCATGCCGGAGCGGGTCGTGATGCTGCTGGTTCTGCGCTACATCCCCTTCTTCGCCATCGGCATGCTCAGCTATCGCGTCTGGGCGGGCAAGCGAAGCTGGCTGCAGCAACTCCCCTATCTTGCCGCCGTCCTGCTCACCATCGCGCTGTTCGATACGCCCGACCTGCTGGTTGTGGGCGTCATGCTGGTCGCCTGCTTCTGGGCGATGGTGGAGGGGAGGCTCGGCTTCCTGTGCGTCCGCCCGCTGCTCTGGATCGGCAGCATCAGTTACTCGCTTTATCTTGTGCACCAGAATATCGGCTTCGTCGTGATGCTGAAGGCGGACGCGGCGGGCCTTAGCCCTTGGCTCGGCTTCGGCCTTGCCATCGCCGTGGCGATAAGCCTGGGCGCAGCGGTCAACCACTATGTCGAAAAGCCCGCCGCCAAGGCGATCATGGCCTGGTGGAAAAGACGGCGCGAGCCGGTGGCGCAACCGGAACCAGCGGAATAACGCTTATTTTCCGTTCGTGCTGAGCTTGTCGAAGCACTGTCCTTCTTGACCAAGACAAGTGCAGCCCTTCGACAAGCTCAGGGCGAACGGCTTTTATCTAAAAATCCGCCGCCGTAATGGTTAGCCCGCGATGCATCACGAACGCGCTGCCCGCCTCATAGATGGAGGAGAAGCGCTGATTTTCATAGGCTGAGACGATCGCCGCCTCCACCAGGTCGCGGATGGCCCCGGCTTTGGCCACCGTATCGCCCTCGATCCCGGGCGCGGCCTTGTCGATCAGGGTGCGATGGATCAGCGCGAGCAGCAACGACCCGCCGTCATTGACATGGATCTGCAGGTCCCAGCCCATATTGTCGGCGGTATCCCACCGGACTTCCAGATCGTTCGTCATGTCGCTTGTCCCCTGTTAACCATGATAGACCAGCGCAAACCCATGGTTCAAGGGGTATGGCGCACGGGTTTGGAGGGGAAGCCGAACACGTCCGCCGGGTGCTGCGCCGCGTTGGAGCGAGTCTTTTTGGCTAGTTCGCGCTGTCGGCCGCCCATTCCGTATAGGGCGCGACGTCCACGGACGTGTCGAGATGCTGGGCCGTCTTGCCCATGAACACCCCGTCGATCGGCGCGACATCGGAATAATCGCGCCCCAGCGCCACAAAGATATGGTCCGGCCCGGTGATGCAGCGATTGGTGGGGTCAAGGCCGATCCAGCCGCGCTCTGGCCCGCACCACAGCATGACCCAGGCATGCATAGCGTCCACACCCTCCAGCCGCGGCTGTCCCGGCGGCGGCAGGGTGCGCAGATAGCCGCTGACATAGCCTGCAGGCAGGCCCACCGACCGTAGCGCGCCTATCAGGATATGCGCGAAGTCCTGACAGACGCCGCGCCGGATGGCGAATGCCTGGGCGACCGGCGTGTCGGCGTCTGTGGCCGCCGAATCATAGCGAAAGCCGTCCGTGATCGCGCAGCACAGCGCAAACCCCGCCTCCAGAACTGGCCGATGCGGCGTCAGATAAGCCGCCGCCCATGTGGCGATATCGGGCAGCGCCGGGATACGCGGGGAGGGAAACAGGAAATGCGCTGGAGCCGTCTCGACCAGACTTGAGAAGGCGATCGCCGCCTGCGCCACCATCGCGATATTGGGATCGGACGGCAATATCGCCGGACGCTCGTCGCTGACGTTCGCGATGAACTGGCTGCGGATTTCCAGGGCATCCAGCGGCTCGTCGATCACCACCCGCGTGACGTTCACGGGAAACGGACCGGCGCGCGTCGTCAGGTTGCGTGTCGACGGGCTGACAGTCAGGCCGAACCCTTCAACGCTCTGTCCCGGCCACGGGCTCGGCTGCAACCGCACGTTGAAGCGCGCATTGCCGATCGTGGCATCATAATGGATGCGGGACATATGATTGACGCGATAGATCATGCCAGGCGCGTGACCCCGGCGGCGCGTTCCGCCTCCTTGCCGCGCAGGAAGAAACGCGCACCGACCGCGTCCGACAGCGCTAGCAGATGGTTCTCAATGTCTTCCAGCGCGTCATTCCCCAATGTTTCGGCGGAGGCTGCAGCCAGCAGCGCGGACAGGCTTGTCGCGATCTTCATCGGCGGTTCTGGCATGCCGTCGTCGCGCAGCGAGGGCAGGGCGGCCAAATGTTCGACGATCAGGTCCATCTGGAACGCCAGCGATCGCGGATTCTGCGCCTCCAGCGCCAGCATGTCGCGCGCGGGATAGAGCGAGATGCCCGACAGATAGCGCATCCGGTACATGATCTGGCAATCGCACAGGTCGAGCAGGACGTTCAGGTCATCGGCGCTGGCGTCGTCCCGCGCGAATGTCCGGAGCAACCGGCAGATCGTCACCGCCCGCTCGATCCGCCGGCCCAGATCATGGAACCGCCACCCATGGCTGCGCCCCATATTCTCGGCCGCCAGCCCCGACAGCGCCGAAAAACGATCCAGAAGATCGGCCAGCCGCCCCAGCATCGGCTCGGCCGCCTGTTGCTCCAGCTTGGCGAGCGGCTTGGCCAGCAGCCGCCAGAAATCCACCGCCAGCCGGTCCCGCATCCCCTGTCCGATCGTGCGGGCGCTGCCGATCAGGGAATGGACGCTGCCGAAATCCTCACTGCTGCCGATCGCCGCGCGGGCCAGCGCCGTGACCGATCCGGCGAGGTCAATCTGCCGCGCCGCGCCGGCCGACACCAGCATCGCCGTCATCCGCCCCATTGTCCCCTGGTCCAGCGCCGCGCCGCCATCCGCCTCGATCGATCCGCCGAGCAGGGCGCGCACGATGCGCAGGGTGTTTTCGCCGCGCTCCAGATAGCGGGCCAGCCAGAACAGATTGTCCGCCGCCCGGCTGGGCAAGGTGCCGGCGATCCGCCGGATCGGCGGCGAGGGGCTTGTGTCCAGCAGCGATACGGGCGTCTGGGTGGAGCTGCCGACGATGCACACGTCCGCCGACATGTCGCCTTCGCCCATCAGCACCGCGCGGATGTCGCCATGCGCCGCCAGCCGTGCAAAGCCGCCCGGCATCGTCCGCCATGCGCCATTGCTGTCCCGCGTCACGAACACGCGCAGGGTGAAGGGCCGGGCGACCATCCGGCCGTTCAGCACCGCCGGCGTCGTGGATACGCGCACCAGCTCCTGCCCGACATAATCCATCGGCCGCCGCTCCATGGCGTCCATCAGCAGGGCGCGACGGTCGGCGCTCAGCGTTGCGCCGATATGCGATCGCCCGTCTTCCAGCCCCGGCACGGCCTCGCCAAAGGCGGACCCGACGGCCATATTGTCGATATTGGCCAGCACCTTCGCTCGCTCCGCCGGCTGACCGCACCACCATGTCGCAATGTTGGGCAGCAGCAGGTCCTCGCCCAGCACTTCCCTGGCCAGCTTCGGCAGGAACGCGGCGAAGGCGCGTGACTCGATAATGCCGGAACCGGGCCAGTTCGCAACGGCAAGCCCTCCGTTACTAATCGCCTGGAACAGGTCGGGCACCCCGATCCGTGTCCGCGCGTCGAATTCCAGCGGGTCGAGCAGGCTGGTGTCCATCCGCCGCCAGATCGCGTCGATGCGCTTGATCCCCTCGATCGTGCGCACATAGAGGCGATCGCCGCGCACGGTCAGATCGTCGCCCTCGACCAGTAGGAACCCCAAATAGCGCGCCAGATGCGCCTGCTCGGCATAGCTTTGCGTGAACCGCCCTGGCGTCAGCAAGGCGATGCGAGGATCGGTCCGCTCGCACACCGCCGCCAGCCCCTGCCGGAATGCGGAGAAGAAGGGCGCGAGGCGGCGCACATTCAACCGGCTGAGCAGATCGCCTGTCGCCCGCGACAGCGCCAGCCGGTTCTCCAGCGCATAGCCCGCGCCCGTCGGCGTGCGGCACAGGTCGGACAGCACGCGCCACTCGCCGTCCGGCCCGCGCGCCAGATCGGCGGCGTAGAAATGCAGGTGGCGGCCCTGCGGCGGGGTCACGCCCACCATCTGCTGCCAGAAATGCGTGCTGCCCGTGATCACGGGCGCGGGGATCGCCCCCGACCGGATCAGATTTTGCGGGCCGTAAACATCGCCGATCACCTGTTCCAGCAGGTCAGCGCGCTGCGCCATCGCCCGTTCGATCGTCGCCCATTCGCCGGAGCCGATCAGCAGCGGTATGGGGCTGAGCGGCCAGCTGCGCTCGTCATCCTCGCCCGCCAGGCGGAACGCCATGCCCAGGTCCTGCACCTGCCGCGCGACCCGGTCCTGCAGCGGCGCGAAATCGTCGGTCCCTGCCGCCGCCAGCCCTGACAGCATGTCGCGCCAGTGCGGGGCCAAGTCCGATGCGGCCTCCAGCATCAGGTCGCCGCCCGCCACATCCGTTACATAGTGACGCAGCAGGGCGTCCTCCCGCGGCGCGGTCAGCACATCCTCGGCCATGGTCAGTCTGCCGCCACTGTCAACGGGGCGGCCGGCGCAGGTCCAGCGTCATCGGAAACTCTCCCGGCAGTTCCTCCGGCGGGATCGCCGCCGCGCCCGGCGTATGGCCATGATCCTGGAAGCGGGCCTTGCGCCGCGCCTCTGCTTCATAGCTGTTGACCGGAACGTCATCATAGTTGCGTCCGCCCGGATGCGCGACATGATAAACGCATCCGCCCAGCGACCGCCCGCTCCATGTGTCGAGAATGTCGAAGGTCAGCGGCGCGTTGGAGGGCAGGCGGGGGTGCAGGCAGTTGGCCGGCGTCCACGCCTTGTACCGCACGCCGCCCACCGCCTCGCCCGGAACCCCCGTGGGGGACATCGGCACCCGGCGGCCGTTGCACGACACCACATGTCGTTCGGCGTTCAGGCCCGCGACCCGCACCTGCAGCCGCTCGGTCGAACTGTCGACATAGCGCACTGTGCCGCCGATCGCGCCTGTCTCGCCCAGCACATGCCAGGGCTCCAGCGCATGGCTGATTTCCAGCGTGACTCCGCCGGCCTCGACTGTACCATGCACCGGGAAGCGGAACTGCCGCTGCGCCTCGAACCAGGCTGGGTCGAAATCATAACCCGCGCCTTTGAGGTCGCTCAGCACCTCAAGAAAATCGCTCCACACGAAATGCGGCAGCATGAAGCGGTCGTGCAGCGTCGTGCCCCAACGCACCAGCCCGCCCTGCAACGGCTCGCGCCAGAACCACGCCGTCAGCGCGCGCAGCACAAGCTGTTGCGCCAGACTCATCTGCGCGTCTGGTGGCATCTCGAACCCGCGAAACTCGACCAGCCCCAGCCGCCCTGTCGGGCCATCGGGCGAAAACAGCTTGTCGATGCAGATTTCGGTGCGATGGGTATTGCCCGTCACATCGACCAGCAGGTTGCGGAACAGCCGATCGACCAGCCATGGGGGAGGGGCCTCGCCCTCTCCCGGCTTGGGCACCTGCGCCATCGCGATCTCCAGCTCGAACAGCCCGTCATGCCGCGCCTCGTCGATGCGCGGTGCCTGACTGGTCGGGCCGATGAACAGGCCGGAGAAAAGATAGCTGAGCGCGGGATGTCGCTGCCAGTAGGTGACGAAGCTCTTGAGTAGGTCCGGCCGCCGGATGAAGGGCGAATCATTGAGGGTCGGCCCACCCAACACCAGATGGTTGCCGCCGCCAGTGCCGATCGCGCGCCCGTCCACCATGAACTTGTCGGCGGTCATGCCGTTCCGCCGGGCGATGGCATAGACTTCCTCGGTGATCTCCACCGTCTCGGCCCAGCTTTCCGCCGGCTGCACGTTAATCTCGATCACGCCGGGATCGGGCGTCACCTTCAGCACTTTCAGGCGCGGGTCGGGCGGCGGCGCATAGCCCTCAATCCGCACGGGCACCCGCATCTGTTCGGCGGCGGCCTCAACCTGTGCGATCAGTTCCAGATAATCGTCCAGCGCCTTCACCGGCGGCAGGAATACGGACAGGAAATGGCCCTTCGGCTCCACTGTGACGGCGGTTCGCACCGCACCTTCGATAATCTTCTGCTCGACCCGCTCCTGCGCATCGGCGCCGTCCGCTGCTCCCACACGCTCGGCGCGCTGCTCATGGAAATCGGGCAGCGGCTCCCGCGGCTCGCTCGGGTCCTGCGCGTGAATATAGGGGAAGTCCGAAGGCGGCACATAGGGCAGCGCGCCCAGCGGCAGGCGATATCCCAGCGCCGAATCCCCGGGCACCGCGAACAGCTTGCCGCGCCGCACGCTCCACAATTCGCTCTGCCACGCCTTGGCGGTAACCTTCGTCTGCCAGCGTTGCACCGGCAACACATAGCCGACCGGATTAGACAGCCCCCGCTCGAACGTGCGAACCATCCGCGCCCGCGCCTCGGGATCGTCGATTTGCGGGTCCTCGGGTGAGGTATTCTCCGGCAGCTCGGCTTCCTTCACCGACCAGGCCAGCGCATCCTCGAACACCGGCCGCACGAAATCCTTGTCGACGCCAAGGCCCGCCGCCATCGTGTCCAGGAACGCCGCCGCCATCTCAGCCGTCGCCGGGGGCAGGCCCGCCGCATCCTCATTGGCGATCAGCGACACGTCCCGCCACGCCGGTACGCCATCGGTGCGCCAGTAAATCGCATAGGCCCAGCGCGGCAGGCTCTCGCCCGGATACCATTTGCCTTGCCCATGATGCAGCAGCGCGCCCGGCGCGAACGTCTCGCGCAGTTCGCGCACCACCTTGTCGGCATAGCCCGCCTTGGTCGGCCCGACCGCGTCGCCATTCCATTCCGGCGCTTCGCTCCCGTCCACCGCGACGAAGGTCGGCTCGCCGCCGGTGGTCAACCGCACGTCCTGCGCGATCAGGTCCGCGTCCACCTTCTCGCCCAGCGCCATCAGCGCATCCCAGCGGGTGTTGGTGAACGGTTTGGTGATCCGCACCGCCTCGGCGATACGAGACACGCTCATCTCGAAATGGAAATCGACCTCGGCCGGCTCGGCCATGCCGCTGATCGGCGCGGCGGATCGGTAATGCGGCGTCGCGCACAGCGGGATATGTCCCTCGCCCGCGAACATGCCCGATGTCGCATCCAGCGCGATCCACCCTGCACCCGGCACATAGGCCTCCGCCCAGGCGTGCAGATCGACCACATCCTGCGTCACGCCCTTTGGCCCCTCTACCGGCTCGACGTCGGCCACCAGCTGGATCGAATAGCCCGACACGAACCGCGCCGCGAAGCCCAGCCGCCGCAGTAACTGCACCAGCAGCCAGGCGCTGTCGCGGCATGACCCGATGCCGACCTCCAGCGTCTCTTCCGGCGTCTGCACGCCGCTTTCCATGCGGATCACATAGCCGATCTGCTGCTGCAGCGCGGAGTTGATCTCGACCAGAAAGTCGATCGTGCGGCCTTCATGCCCGGCATGTCTGGCGACCAGCGCCTCGAACATCGGCCCCTGCGGCTCGACCTCATGATAGGCGGCCAGATCCGCCGCCAGTCCCTCGTCATAGGCGAAGGGATATTCCTCCGCATAAGGATCGACGAAGAAGTCGAACGGATTGATGACGTCCAGATCGGCGAGCAAGTCGACCTCGATCGAGAAGCGGTCGACCGGGTCCGGAAACACGATCCGCGCCAGCCAGTTGCCGTGCGGATCCTGCTGCCAGTTCAGGAAATGCTCGGGCGGCTCGATCTTCAGCGCATAATTGGGAATTTTGGTCCGGCTGTGCGGCGCGGGGCGCAGGCGGATGACCTGCGGCCCCAGCCGGATCGGGCGGCTATATTTATAGGCGGTGAGGTGGTGCAGACCGGCTTTCAGCATTGCGCCAGCAAACGGCATCCGCTGCTGCGATGCAACAAAGAAATGCGGTGGAAGCCATGCGGTAAAGCCCTGCCTCCGTTCGTGTCGAGCGAAGTCGAGACGCTCAGGCACAGCGCATGGTCCCTCGACTACGCTCGGGACCAACGGAGGTCTGTATCAATCCGCCCTAAATCACCGCCTCGACCAGCCCCAGATTTAGCGCCTCCTGGGCCTCCAGATACCAGTTCTCCGTTGCCCGCTGCAGCACGTCGTCCAGCGTGATCGTGGAGCCAACCACCAGATTGGCGAACCCCTCATTCTGGATCGCAATGCTCGCCTCGATCTCGTTGATCGTCGCCTTCAGCGTCGCGATGCAGGTGGTCAGCGGCCCCTGCACGTTCAGCGTCTTGGTCAGCATCCGCTCATGGATCATCAGCCGCGTGCCGCGCGTCAGGTAGCGGTTCTGCCGCGCGAAAAAGCTCATGAAGGTCGCGCCGGCCGAATAGATGGCGGTCTTGCCCAGGAACACCAGCCGGCGTTCAGGATGCATGTCGCTGTGAAAACGGATATCCTCGCCCATCATGCGCGCGACCTCCGGGTCGCCGCCCAGCGTGGACAGTTCCACCGCGACCAGCCCCTGCTGCGGCGACTGCGACAGCATGTTCCGGAAATGCGCGTACATATTATAATCGACCGGCCCGCTCAGCATGATGGCGGGAAACTCGAAATCCTTGGGCGTCAGGATATCGGGATAGGGGGCGACCGGACTTTGCGCGGCGGTCGTGTCGGGCGAATGAGCGGGGGCCAAAAGGGTGTCGGTCATGAACCTCTCATGCGTTGTCAAAGCTGGCGGGAATGTGCCCCTTAACGAGGCGCGCCGGGCTTTGTTGCGCGGAACATGAACTTATTTCTCCAGCGCCTTCTTCACACTCGGCGAAATGCCCCGCACGACAACGGCCACGCCCTTGCCGGTGGGATGCATATGGTCGGGCAGCTGCAGCGCCGGATTGCCCGTCACGCCGTTGAGAAAAAAGGGATAAAGGCCCGCGCCATATTGCTTCGCCAGCGCCGGATAGATCGGGTTGAACCGCTTGCCATAATCGCTTCCCAGATTGGGCGCGGCGAGCATTCCGGCGAGCAGCACCGGCATCTTGCGCTTTTTCAGTTCCGTCAGGATCGCCGACAAGTTCGCCCGCGTCTGCGCCGGGTCGATCCCGCGCAGCATGTCGTTCCCGCCCAATTGCACGATGATAAGGTCCGGCCTTTGCTTCATCGACCGCAACACCCAGTCCAGCCGTGCCCGCGCTTGCGCGGTCGTGTCGCCAGAGACGCCCGCATTCTGCACGCGCACGGCGATCTTGTCCCTGCGCAACGCCGCCTCCAGCTGCGCGGGGAAGGCTTCGGCGGGTTTCAGGCCATATCCGGCCGTCAGGCTGTCGCCGAACGCCAGGATCATCTTGTCCGCCGCCATCGCTGGCGCAGCGCTCAGCAAGACAATTGCGAGCATCCCTTGGACAGCCCGCCGCACTGCACCATATAGACCCTGATCGTTCCGCACCCGAAAGCCTCCATAACCGATGACCTCCCCGCATATCGTGATCGAAGCCCGCGATGTCACCCTGTCGCTGGGAAAAGGCTCCGCGCGCGTGGACATATTGAAAGGCATTGGTCTGGACGTCGCTTCGGGCGAGAGCCTTGCCCTGCTCGGCCCGTCCGGCTCGGGCAAATCCTCGCTGATGGCGGTGCTCTCCGGCCTCGAGCGTGCGACCGGCGGCAGCATTCGGGTGGCCGGCGCTGATTTCGGGGCGCTGGATGAGGATGGCCTTGCGCTGGCCCGGCGCGGCCGGATCGGCATCGTGCTTCAGGCGTTCCACCTTCTCCCCACCATGACCGCGATAGAGAATGTCGCGGTTCCGCTGGAACTGGACGGCGCGACCGACGCCTTCGCCCGCGCCGAGGCCGAGCTGACGAGCGTCGGTCTCGGCCATCGCCTGTCCCATTATCCCGCGCAACTGTCGGGCGGCGAGCAGCAGCGCGTCGCCATCGCCCGCGCCATCGCCCCGCGTCCCGCCCTTCTGTTCGCTGATGAGCCAACCGGCAATCTCGACGCCGCTACCGGCGAAGCGATCATGGACCTGCTGTTTACCCGTCAGCGCGAAACCGGCGCGACGCTGGTGATGATCACCCATGACGAGGCATTGAGCCGCCGCTGCGACCGCATCGTCACGATGCGCGACGGCGTCATCATCAGCGACGAAGCCGGAGATAGCGTTGGAGACGGGCGCGCATGATGCTCGCCCTGCGCATGGCGGTGCGGGAATTGCGCGGCGGCCTCTCTGGCCTGCGCCTGCTCGCCATCTGCCTGTTCCTCGGCGTCGCGGCGCTGGCGGGCGTCGGCAGCCTCGGCGCGGCGATCGACGCGGCGCTGGCGGGGCAGGGGCAGGCGATATTGGGTGGCGACATCGCCTTTGACCTCAACCAGCGTCCCGCGACGACGATAGAACGCATCGCCATGGCCAATGAAGGGCAGGTGTCCCAGATCGTCCGCATGCGCGCCATGGTCGCCCGGCCGGACGGGAACGACGCGATCCTGTCGGAGCTGAAGGCTGTCGATAACGCCTATCCCCTCTACGGCCGCCTGACCCTGGCGAAGGGCGCAATCGCTGACCGCCCGCGCCATGATGAAGTCGCGATCGGCGATGCGCTGGCCGACCGCCTCCATGTCCGTCCCGGCGGGCAGGTGCGAATCGGCGAACGACTGTTTCGCGTCGCGGGCGTGATCGCCGACGAACCCGACCGCCTCGGCTCCGGCTTCACCTTTGGTCCGACCGCCATCGTCACGCTGGATAGCCTGCAGGCGACCCGCCTGATCCAACCGGGCAGCATCTATAATGTGCAATATCGCATCCGCCTTCCAACAGGATCGGACCCACAGGCCGCCATCGCCCGAATCAACGCCGCCTCCCCCGACGCCCGTTGGGAAAGCCGCGACCGCAGCAACGGCGCACCCGGCGCGCGCCGCTTCCTTGAGCGCATGGGCCAGTTCCTGTCCCTCGTGGGCCTGACCGCGCTGGTCGTGGCGGGCATAGGCGTCGGCAACGGCGTCACCAGCTATCTCGACGGCAAGCGATCCTCCATCGCCACCTTGAAGGCGCTGGGGGCATCGTCGCGCACCATCTTCCTCACCTATCTGTTCCAGATCCTGCTCGTCGCGCTTGGCGGGATCGTCGCTGGCCTGATCGTCGGCGCGCTGCTGCCGCCGGTCATCACCGCCGCCGCCGGGGATGCGCTGCCCGTCTCGCCGGATCTGTCGTTCTATCCCCTGCCGCTCTTCACCAGCGCCGCCTATGGCCTGCTGACGGCGATGCTGTTCGCCGTCATACCGCTTGCCCGGGCGCGCAGCGTGCGGGCCACGGCCCTGTTCCGGGGCGATCTCGACATGACGCGCCGTCCGGGCTGGGCCGCAACGGCGATCGCCATCCTCCTTGCCAGCGCCATCGCCGCGCTCGCCATAGCGACGGCCAAGGAGCCTCGCATGGCCGCATGGTTCGTCGCCGCAGCCATTGGCCTGCTGGCGCTGCTCACACTTATCGGCGCGGGCGTCCAGCGCGTTGCCGCGCTTCTGCCCCGGCCCCGTCATCCGCTCGCCCGCCTGACTCTCGCCAATCTCCACCGCCCCGGCGCGCAGACCAGCCGCCTCGTCATCGCGCTCGGCCTCGGACTTTCGCTCTTCGCGACGCTCGCCGTGGTGGAGACCAACCTGTCCGGCCAGATGGCGACCAGCATCCCGAAGAAAGCGCCCAGCTTCTTCGCCGTCGACATCCCCTATGACGGCGTCGATCGCTTCCGCGCCCTTGTCGAAGGCCATGCGCCCGGGGCGGAGATCGTCACGGTGCCGTCCCTGCGCGGCCCTGTCGTCGCCGTGCGCAACCAGCGCGTGTCGGACATGAAGAATATCCCCGACGACGCCTGGATTCTGCGCGGCGATCGCGGCCTGACCTATGCCGACACGATCCCGGCCGGCAACCGCATCGTCGACGGCGCCTGGTGGCCGAAGGACTATGCCGGCCCGCCGCTCGTCTCGGTCGATATCCGTGCGGCCAAGGCGCTGTCGCTCAAGGTCGGCGACACCCTGACCGTTTCGGTCCTCGGCGTCGAGATCCCGGCGCGAATCGCCAGCCTGCGGGAAATCGACTGGGACTCGATAGGCCTCAACTTCGGCATGATCTTCTCGCCCAGCGCGCTGGCCGGCGCGCCACACAGCTATCTGGCGACGATCACCCTGCCGGGCGGCGCATCCTCGGTCGCCGGAGCGTTGCGGGAACGCGCCATCAACCGCGATTTCGCCCGCGCCTTTCCGTCCGCCTCCCTGATTCGCGTGAAGGAGGTCATCACCACCCTCGGCGACCTGCTCGGCCAGCTGTCGACCGCCGTGCGCGCCGCCGCCTCGGTCGCCGTTGCCGCCGGAATCGCTGTCCTGGTGGGCGCAATCGCCGCCGCTCGCCGCGCCCGCACCTATGATTCGGTGCTGCTCAAACTGCTGGGCGCGACCCGGCGTCAGGTGCTGGCGATGCAGGCGATGGAATATGCCGCGCTCGCCCTGACCGTTGCGTTCATCGCCTTCGCCGTGTCGGTCGCCGGCGGCTGGTATGTGGCCGTCCATGTCCTTGGCCTCGAATGGGCCCCGGACTGGGCCGTCGTCCTGCTCACCTTGGGAATCGGGGCGTTGCTGACGATCGCGCTTGGCCTTATAGGCTCACTTCCGGTGCTCGCCGCGCGGCCTGCATCGGCCCTCCGGCAGCTTTGAGCGGCGCGTGCGGATGCTTTGTCGCGATAGCGCGTCACAAAGCGGCCCAAACGCTTGACTTATCCCTCACCACCCGTCATTAGCGCGCGCTTCGAGTGTTGATCAGTTCCTGGTCACCTTCGTACGACATCAACAGGAGTAGTCGCCATGAAGGCGCTAATGAAGACCACCAAGCCGGCAACCCCGGCTACGGTCGAGAAGAAATGGGTTTTGATTGACGCAGAGGGCCTCGTCGTTGGCCGCGCCGCGTCGATCATCGCCAACATCCTGCGCGGCAAGCACAAGCCGAGCTTCACGCCCCATGTCGATTGCGGCGATAACGTTATCATCGTCAACGCGGGCAAGGTGAAGTTCACCGGCAAGAAGCTGACCGACAAGGTCTATTACAAGCACACCGGCTATGCTGGCGGCATCAAGGGCGTCACCGCCGGCAAGGTGCTGGACGGTCGCTTCCCGGAGCGCGTGCTTGAAAAGGCGATCGAGCGCATGATCCCCCGTGGCCCGCTGGGTCGCCAGCAGATGCGCAACCTGCGCGTTTTCGCCGGCGCCGAGCATGCTCACGAATCGCAGAACCCCGAAGTGCTCGACCTCGCGTCGCGCAACCGCAAGAATAAGGTCGGTGCCTGATGTCCGATAACCGCCAGTCCCTGTCCGATCTCGCCGACCTGACCTCGGCAGCGCCTGCCGCCGTTGCCTCTGCGCCGGTTTCGGCTGAAGCGGTCGAGGCCCCTGCGCCTGTCGCGCCCCCGGTTTCGACCATGCCGCTCCGCCAGCAGGAAATCGATGGTCTGGGCCGCGCTTACGCCACCGGCCGCCGCAAGGACGCGGTTGCCCGCGTATGGCTGAAGCCCGGCACCGGCAAGGTTACTGTCAACGGCCGTGACCAGGAAATCTACTTCGCCCGTCCGACGCTGCGCTTGGTTCTGAACCAGCCGTTTGGCGTGACCGAGCGTGAAGGCCAGTATGACGTGATCGCCACCGTCAAGGGCGGCGGTCTCTCCGGCCAGGCCGGCGCGGTCAAGCACGGCATCAGCCAGGCGCTGACCAAGTATGAGCCTGCCCTGCGCAGCGCGGTCAAGGCCGAAGGCTTCCTGACCCGCGACAGCCGCACTGTGGAGCGCAAGAAATATGGCCGGGCCAAGGCCCGCCGCAGCTTCCAGTTCTCGAAGCGCTAAACTTCCGGCGCAACGGATTTCGCTAAGGGGCGGTCTTTCGGGACTGCCCCTTTTCTTTTGGGGAAAGGATATCCCGATGGGCGAACGGTTCGAACGGCATAAACAACCCTGGACTGGCGAAGAGATCCAGAAACTCCATACCCTCGCAAAGAAGGGCATGGCCCTGAAAGCTATCGCCAAGGCCCTCACCCGCAGCGAAGAATCGGTCAAGGACCGCGCCAAGCAGGATGGCCTGAACATCGCAAAACTACGGTAGGGCGGCGCCATGTGCCGGGAGCAGCCTGCGGATTGGCTGGCCGTCGGCTTGAGGCTGCTGAACCGTATGAAACTGCTTGCGTAACGTGGTCGATCGGTCCCAAGTCCCGCTATGACAGCCATTGTGCGCAAGCCCCGCATCTTCCCCTGGCGCTATGGGATGTTTTTGGCGTTGTTGGCGGTTGCTGCGCCGCTGGGCCTGCTGCTGCCCTGGCATGAAGCGCTGATGGCGGGGTTCGATATCGCCGCGCTGGGCTTTCTCGCCAGCCTCCGGTCGCTCGTCGACGCCGATGCAAAGCGGATGCGGCAGAATGCGAAGGACAATGACGCCAACCGTGCGGGGATGCTGGCGATCACCGGCATCGTCATGGCGGTGATTCTGGTCGCCGTCGGCGTCGCGGTGTCCGGCAAGGGCCAGCCCACCCCGCTCTCCACCGCTCTGCTGCTCGCGACGCTCAGCATCGCCTGGCTGTTTTCCAACATGATCTATGCGCTGCATTACGCCCATATCTTCTATGTCGTGGGCAGCGGCGGCAAGGACAGCGGCGGGATCGGTTTTCCGAACGCGAAAGAGCCCAATTACTGGGACTTCATCTATTTCGCCTTCACGCTGGGCATGACGTTCCAGACGTCCGACGTGGAAATGACGACCACGAAGGTCCGGCAGGTGGCGATCTTCCACTGTCTTGCCGCCTTCGTCTTCAACCTCGGCATATTGGCGTTTACCATCAACGTACTCGGCGGCGGATAGCATCGGTCACGCGGACGACGCTTCGCGCATATCAGGATTTTCGGGACATTACGCCTTTTTCTCAATGCCTTGCAATTGTGGTCCTGAAAATATAGTTGCTGTGAAATGCCGTCAATAACCACCCTGTCGGACCTTGGGCGCTATCGCTGGACCATCCCGATCCTCGCCTTTCTTGCGACCCATGGCGGCGGGCGGTTCGTGCATATGGCCGACAGCATGGGCATCCCCCGGGAAAGCCTGTCCCGCACGCTGGAGGCCGCGATGGCGGCGGGGTGGGTAGTCCGCAATCCCGGCCATGGCCATGCCCAGCGCCCCGACTATGTGCTGACGGCGGCGGGCGCGCGCGTCGGGGGCGGGTGCCGCGCCGTGATCCTGTCGCAGGCCGCCGCCGGCCTTCCGCCCGATGCGCTCACCCGCTGGAGCCTGCCCGTGATCCGCCTGGTGGCGGAAGGGCATAGCCGGTTCAACGCCATCGCCCGCGGCATCGAAGGGGGCACGCCACGCGCGCTCACCGGCAGCCTTAAGGCGCTCGTCGGTCACGACGTCCTGCACCGCCGGGTGACGGACGGCTTTCCCCCGGCCAGCGACTATGCCCTGACCGGCCGGGGCATGATGCTCGCCGATGCGCTGGAGCGTCTGGCGGCCTGAACACCCTCGCATTCGTCGCGTTCACTGCATCCTTACCTTTGCCCGCTAATCCCGCGAGCATGAGCAAGCCACATCCCGTTCTGGGCGATCCGCGCCCGCAATCGGCGGTCGGTCATGGCGTGGGTCTTGCGGGGCTTGCGGGCCTTGTCGCCTGGACGTTCATGGCCTGGCATTATGGCATGGACGGCCCCTATGCGGGCATAACCGCGATATTTGCCTGCGGCGTGCCCATGGTGCTGTGGTCGCTGCTGGTGGACAGGGTGCACCGCAACCCGACGACCGGCATCGACTGGGACGGCGCGCCCCGCGCGCTCAAGGACATCAGCGACATCAGCCTGGTGAAGCTGACCGGCCTGTGGGCGACATGGGGCGGGCTGGCGATCCTCTATTGCGTGGCGCGCTGGTATTGGGACGGCAGTTACCGCTTCGCGATGCAGATGTTCGGCGCGGCGGCCCCGTGGCTGCTGGCGCTGTCCATTCCCTACGTGCTGTGGTTGGACCGGCGGCTGGTCGAGCCGCGCGACGCTGCCTACGCCTTTGGTCAGAGGGTCATCGGCGGCGCGGCGGGCCGGGCGGACAAGGCGATGGTCGCCAACCATCTGCGCGCCTGGGGGGTGAAGGGCTTCTTCCTGGCCTTCATGATCTCCATCGTGCCGGCCAATTTCGCCAATGTCGTCCACTGGAACCCGGCCGCCATGGTCGGCAATCCGGTGAACCTCGCCAATTTCCTGATCACTGCCATGTTCCTGATCGACGTCGCCTTCGCGACCGTCGGATATATGCTGACGATGCGGCCGCTCGACGCACATATCCGGAGCGCAAATCCTACTATGGCGGGCTGGGTCGCCGCGCTGATCTGCTATCCGCCCTTCGTGCTGATGGGGCCGGGCGGGCCGCTCGACTATCATCATGGCACGGCCGACTGGAGCTACTGGTTGGCGGGCAACACCGCCGGGCAATGGCTGCTGGGCGGCGTGCTGGTGATGCTGACCGGCGTCTATGCCTGGGCGACGGTGGCGTTCGGCTTGCGCTTCTCCAATCTTACGCATCGCGGCATCCTGACGCACGGCCCCTACCGCTGGACGCGGCACCCGGCCTATCTGTCGAAGAACCTCTTCTGGTGGCTGTCGACCGTGCCGTTCCTGGTCACCAGCCACAGCCTGATCGACATGGTCCGCAACACGGTGACGCTGGCGGCGGTCAGCGGCGTCTATTACTGGCGCGCGCGGACGGAAGAGAAGCATCTGGGCAGCGACCCGGCCTACCGCGCCTATAGCGACTGGATGGCGCGGAACGGGCCGGTGCCGAGGGTGATTGCAGTGGTGACTGGGCGGAAAGTGCGCCCGGCGACGCTTCAGCCGGCGGAGTAATAACCCGTTCGCCCTGAGCTTGTCGAAGGGCTGCGCTTCTCTTCAAGTGAAGAACAGGGCTTCGACAAGCTCAGCCCGAACGGAGGTTGGTCAGAAACTCTCTTCCGCATAGACCTTGGAAAGGTCGCCCTTCCATTCGCCATGATAGCGGTCGAGCAGGCGCTGCGCCGGGACCTTCCCGCTCGCGACGATCTCGTGCAGTTCGGCGAGATAGCCGGTCTCATTGTCGCCAGCTCCGTTGAGCCGCCCGCGCGACGCAAGGCCGCTCCGCGCGATCTCCAGCGTCTCGGCGGCGATATGGCGCAGCGTCCTGCCGCCGCCGATCGGCGCATCGAGGCCCAGCTTCGGCACGGAATCGCGCAAGATCTGCCGATCCTCCATGCTCCAGCCCTTGACCAGATCCCATGCCGCATCGAGCGCGCCATTGTCGTAAAGCAGGCCGACCCATAACGCAGGCAATGCGCAGATGCGGCCCCAGGGGCCACCGTCCGCGCCGCGCATTTCCAGGAAGCTCTTCAACCGCACTTCCGGGAAGGCGGTGGAGAGGTGATCCTCCCAATCCTTCTCGGTCGGCTTCTCGCCCGGCAGGACGCTCAGTTTCCCCTCAAGGAAATCCCGGAAGCTGAGGCCCGAGGCGTCGATATATTTGCCGTCGCGGAAGACGAAATACATCGGCACGTTCAGCGCATAATCGGCATATTGCTCGTAACCGAAGCCCTCGTCGAACACGAAGGGCAGCATGCCGGTGCGGTGCGGATCGGTGTCCGACCAGATATGGCTGCGGAAGGAGAGGAAGCCGTTGGGCTTGCCTTCGGTAAAGGGCGAGTTGGCGAACAGCGCCGTCGCCAGCGGCTGCAGCGCCAGGCTGGTGCGGAACTTCTTTGCCATGTCCGCTTCGCTGCCATAGTCCAGATTGGTCTGGATGGTGCAGGTCCGCAGCATCATGTCGAGGCCGAGTGATCCCACGCGCGGCATGTGCCGCAGCATGATCTCATACCGGCCCTTGGGCATGATGGGCAGGTCAGCGCGCGCCTTGTCCGGCCACATGCCCAGGCCCAGGAAGCCCAGGCCCAGCATGTCGCCGACATATTTCACCTGCTCCAGGTGACGGCCGGTTTCCGCGCAGGTCTCGTGCAGGTTTTCCAGCGGCGCGCCGGACAGTTCGAGCTGGCCCGCGGGCTCCAGGCTGATCGTGCCGTCGCTTCCGGCGAGCGCGATGATATTCTCGCCCTCGAACACCGGCGACCAGCCATAGCGCGTCAGGCCGATCAGCAGCGTGTGGATACCGCCCTTTTCCTCGTAGGAAGGGGCGTGATGATCCTTCACTGAATAGACGAACTTCTCGTGCTCGGTGCCGATCCGCCAGCGTTCCGGCGGCTTCTCGCCCTTTGCGAAAGCGGCGATAAGCTGATCGCGGCCCTCAATAACCGGATCATTCCCCCCTGAATCTGTTCTGGTGCTCATGCCCCGCCCTTAACTGTTCCCCCGCGCAGGTCAAATAGAGCGCGACGGCCCCCACATAAGGAGCTTCTATGAAGGCTTCAATCCGATTGCGGATCGAAACCTTTCCAGTCGCCATTGATCGCCATCCAGGCGGCGGTCGCGGCGATGGCGGCGGTCTCCGCGCGCAAGATTCGCGGGCCGAGCGATACCGGCACGGCGGCGGCATGGGCGCGAATGGCGGCGCGTTCCTCGGGGTCGAAGCCGCCCTCTGGCCCGACCAGAAAGGCGGCGGGGCCGGGATGGGCGGCAAGGGCCTGGGCGATCGGCGTTCCGCCGGTCTCGTCGGCGAAGAACAGGTGGCGTCCGGCGGGCCAGTCGCGCAGCAGCGCGTCCAGCTTCACCATCTCGGCAAGCTGGGGCAGCATGTTGCGCCCGCATTGCTCCGCCGCCTCGACCAGATGGGCGTGCAGCCGGTCGAGGTTCAGTCTGTCCACCACGGCGCGGCGGGTCAGCACCGGCTGCAGCTTCGCGACGCCCAGTTCGCACGCCTTTTCCGCGATCAGGTCGATCCGCCCCTTCTTGATCGGCGCAGCGCACAGCCAGAAATCGGGAACGGGCTCCGGCGGCTTCGTCTGCGCCACACAATCAAGCACAAGGTCGCGCTTGCGGATGTCGCGCGCGCTCGCCGCCCATTCGCCCGACACGCCGTCGAACAGCAGGACGGTGTCGCCCGCCTTCACGCGCATGACGGCGATCAGATAATGGGCGGGGTTCCCGTCCAGCGCCACGGACACGCCTTCGCCCAGCGCCTTATCGACATAGAGGCGCGGCGCGCTCTGCGGTGGCCAGGCGGGGGTTGCGGGCATATCCGCCTCATGCCGGGATGCGGGCGGGAAGTCGAGGGAGGAGGTTTGCGGTGCTATCCCGCGCTAGCTTGCCGGATCGTACATGAATTCCCGAAGCTCTTGCGCGCAGCGGCAGGCGGCCGCGATTTTCCCTGCCCACAGGACGGCGTCCTCGCGCGTCGGCAACTCCAGCACCGCGAATCCGCCATTGAGCCGGCTGCCGGGATATGTCTCCGTGGAAATCCCGCCATCGCCCGAGACCAGCACGGGATCGACCTGCTCGTTGATCCCACCGCCAAACACATAGACGCCGGCGACCTTGGCTTCCTCGATCACCGCATGCGATTCCGCGACGACGATCGGGAATTCTTCGTCCGTGAGTACCATGGCCTCACTCGGGAAGGAGATGAGATATTTGGTCATGCCGGAATGATGCGGCGAAGGGTGGGGATAATCAAGCGGGTCAAAAACCTCCCGCCTCCATCTTCCCACCGCGCGTCCTGCCCCCTAATGCCGTCCTCATGACTGATGCCATTGTCCCTGACAGCGAAGCGCGCGGCCTTGTAGCGCGGTTGCCGGGCAAGGCGCGGGCTTTCGCCCTGCTGGCGCGGTTCGATCGTCCGATCGGCTGGTGGTTGCTGTTCTGGCCCGGCGCATGGAGCGTTGCGCTGGCGGGCGGGGTGGTGAAGCGCTGGGACCTGATCCTATGGCTGTTGCTCGGCAGCATCGCCATGCGCGGGGCCGGGTGCGTCTATAACGATATTATCGATCGCGATCTCGACCGGCAGGTGGCGCGCACCGCCGCGCGACCGCTGGCAAGCGGTGCGGTTTCGCTAAAGGCCGCATGGGCTTGGCTCCTTGCCCTCTGCCTGATCGGCCTTGTCGTGTGGGTTCAACTCCACGCCTACGCCATGATCGTCGCGATACTCAGCCTTGGGCTTGTCGCCGCCTATCCCTTCATGAAGCGGATCACCTGGTGGCCACAGGCATGGCTTGGCCTGGTCTTTTCCTGGGCCGCACTGGTGGGGTGGAGCGAGGCGGCGGGCGCACTGACCTTGCCCGGCCTCCTGCTTTATGGAGGATCGGTATTCTGGGTGATCGGTTACGACACCATCTATGCCCTGCAGGACAAGGAGGACGACGCGTTGGTCGGAATACGGTCGAGCGCGCTGCGCATGGGTGCGCATGTGAAGCCCGGCGTCGCGATCCTCTATGCGCTGGCGGTGGCGCTGTGGGCCGGTGCGATCTGGCAGGTGCGGCCGCAGGGGCTGGCGCTGGTCGCGTTGCTGCCACTCGCCGCGCATCTGCTCTGGCAGGTCGCGACGCTGAGGGAGGATGGCGCCGATCCGTTGGTCAAGTTCCGCTCCAACCGCTTCGCCGGATTGCTGATGTTCTTGGCTTGCTTCGTAGTGGGCACGGCATGAGCGGCCCGACGTACTGGAAGGTCGAGCGCGCTGACAGGGCCTGCGTCATCATCGACGCGGAGGATTATTTCCGCCTCGCCCGCGCCGCGATGATGAAGGCGCGCAAGCGGATCATGCTGATCGGCTGGGATTTCGACGCGCGCATCGACCTGGTGCGCAGCACCGATGTCGATGACGGCGCGCCGGAAACGGTCGGCGACCTCATCTACTGGCTGGTCCAGCAGAATCCGGAATTGGAGGTATATCTGCTCCGTTGGGACATGGGGGCGCTCAAATCCCTGTTCCGGGGCAAGACGCTGGTGACGCTGGCCAAATGGATGGCGCATCCCCGCATCACCGTGAAGCTGGACGGGCACCATCCGCCGGGCGCGTCGCATCATCAGAAGATCGTGGTGATCGATGATTGCTTTGCCTTTTGCGGCGGCATCGATATGACCGGCGACCGATGGGACACTCGCGCGCACAAGGATGCGGAGGATGGCCGCGCGCATCCGGACGGGACGCATTACAAGCCCTGGCACGACGCGACGACGGCGTTGCAGGGGCCGGTCGCGGCCGCCCTAGGCAAGCACGCGCGTGAGCGGTGGCACCGGGCGGGCGGCAAGCCGCTACGCGCTGTGCGGGGCAAGAGCGATTGCTGGCCGGACGAACTGCCCGCGCAGTTCGAAAATGTCGACGTCGCCATCGCCCGCACCGCGCCGCGCATGAAGGGGCAGCGGGAGATCATAGAGATCGAGCGCCTCTATCTCGACCATATCGCCCGCGCGAAGCGCTACATCTATGCCGAGAGCCAATATTTCGCCTCCCGCAAGATCGCCGAAGCCATCGCGCGGCGGCTGGGGGAGAAGGACGGGCCGGAAATCGTCATCATCAATCCGGACCATGCGCAAGGCTGGCTGGAGCCGATCGCCATGGATACCGCGCGCGCGCGGCTGATCCAGGCGTTGCGGCAGCGGGACAAGCATGATCGCCTGCGCGTCTATCATCCTTTCACCAAAGGCGGCGCGCCCATCTATGTCCATGCCAAGATATTGATCGTCGACGACACGATCCTGCGGGTGGGGTCGTCGAACATGAACAATCGGTCGATGCGGCTGGACACGGAATGCGACGTGGCGATCGACACGGAGTTTGTGAGCAATCGCGGCCTGAACGCCAAGATTGCCGCCATCCGCGACGACTTGATCGCCGAGCATCTGGGGTCGAAGGCCAAGACGGTGCGCGACCGGCTGGCCGAAACGGGATCGCTGATCGCCACGATCGAGGGGCTGCGCTTCAAGGGCAAGGTGCGGGGGCGTCGGCGGAACCTGCGCCCCTATGAAACGCCACATCTGTCGGAGATTGAGGAATGGCTGGCCGACAATGAAGTGCTCGACCCCGAAGGGCCGGACGAAATGTTCGAGGCTCTGTCGAAACGCGGGCTGTTTCGGCGGATGAAGGCGGGATTGAAGCGGAAGCGGGTTTGATGCCTAAAGGCCGAGCGCCTTCTTCAACGCCTCATTGATCCGGCCCTGCCAGCCCGGACCAGATGCGCGGAAACCGTCAATCACCGCCGGGTCGAGCCGCAGGGTCACCTGACGCTTGGGCGCATCGGATTTCGGCCGCCCGGGCTTGGTGAGCGTGCCGGTGGCGGCGCGGATGAGCTTGTCGCCTTCACGGATTTCGCCATGCCTGAAAAAATGCTCATCCAGCTCTGGCGCGTCGTCCGGATCAATCCAGGGCAGCTTCGTAATAGCGTCTCTCTCGATCATTGGCATATCTCATAGAAATGATGCGTCGCACTTCGCTACGGGGCGTCCACACCAGAATTACCGCTCGGCCATCCATGTAGCCATATGTGATATAACGTGCTTCTCCATAGTCGAAGCGATCATCCAGCGCGGTGATGCTGCGGCCATTAAAAACGCGCACTGAATCCGCAAAATCTAACCCACGCTCTTTTAGAGTTTTCCGCCGCTTTTCCGGATCGAACGTGATGTCCATATAGCGCCCCCACGCTCATAGGTCAATTATTGTAGTTACAAAAACTACTCCGCCGCGAGCAATTCCTCTGCGCCGCCAAGGTCGACTGATACGAGCCGGCTGACGCCGCGCTCCACCATCGTCACGCCGAACAGGCGGTGCATGCGGGCCATGGTGACGGCATTGTGGGTGACGATCAGGTAGCGGGTCTTGGTGTCGGCCACCATCCGGTCAAGCAGGTCGCAGAAGCGCTCCACATTGGCGTCGTCGAGCGGTGCGTCGACCTCGTCCAGCACGCAAATCGGCGCGGGGTTGGTCAGGAACAGGCCGAAGATCAGCGCCACGGCGGTCAACGCCTGTTCACCGCCGGATAGCAGGGTGAGGGCAGACAGTTTCTTGCCTGGCGGCTGGGCCATGATCTCCAGCCCCGCCTCCAGCGGATCGTCGCTGTCGATCAACTCCAGATGCGCCTGCCCGCCATTGAACAGGGTCGTGAACAGCCGCCGGAAATGGCCGTCCACCGCTTCGAACGCGGCGATCAGGCGCTGTCGACCCTCGCGGTTCAGGCTGCCGATCGATCCGCGCAGGCGGTTGATTGCCTGGGTCAGTTCCTCGCTCTCGGCGCGGCTCTTCTCCTGCTCCGCTTCCAGATCGGCGAGTTCCTGCGCGGCGACCAGATTGACCGGACCGATGCGCTCCCGCTCGGCGGTCAGGCGCTCCATCTCCGCCTGTTCGGTCTGGGCGATCCGCACCTGTGTGCTGTCGAAACCAAGCCGCTCGGGCAGGACGGGGGGCGGGCATTCGAATCGTTCGCCGGAAAGACGCCCGGTTTCAACGCGCCGTTCGTCCGCTGCATCGGCGCGCGCTGAGGCGGTGGCCCGCGCCTCGCGCGCGCGCGAGGCATTTTCGGTGGCCGCGTTCGATGTTTTCTCGGCGGTCCTCAGCACGTCGTCCGCAGCCCGCTCGGCCACCTGAGCCGAGGCGGCGGCTTCCGCGAGCTGCGCATTATTCTCGGTCAGCGCTGCGATTTCGGCCGCCAGCGCTTCCGGCTTCTCCTCGATGGCGGCGCGCTCACCGGCGATGGCTTCCTCGCGTGACGCCATGCCGGCGATCCGCTTGGCCGCCTCGCCCGCACGACCGCGCCAGCTTCTGATCTCCGATTCGGCCGCCGCCTGTCGTTCGCGATCGGCGGCAAGGCCGCGGTCCGCTAGCGCCTGATCGGCCTGCAGCTGGCTGGCGGCGGCGCGGGCCTGATCGCTGGTCTGCGACAGGGCGGCGACCAGCGCGCGGACTTCGCTGCCATCGGGAATGTCGGCGCGCACGGCTTCCGCCGCCCGATGATCTTCCAGCGCTGTGTTGAAGTCTCTCGCCGTCTCCGCGATGCGGCCATCCAGCGCTGAGCGCCTTTCGCTCAGCCGCTCAATCGCGCCGGCCGCCTCGTCCGCCGCGCGCAGGGCGCTGCGCAGGCGTTGGTCGGCGTCGGTCAGCCGGGTGCGCGCAGCCGAAAGGCGGTTGGCTGCATCGCGCCCCACCTCTTCAGCGCTCGCAAGGGCTCCTCGCGCTTCTTCTACAGCAGTGGCGAGGGCGGGGCGGTTCTGCTCCAACGCCTCGATCCGGTTCAGGCGGATCAGCCGGTCCGCAGCAGCTGCTCCGCCCTCGGTCGCCACATATCCGTCCCAGCGGCGCAAATGCCCCGACAAGGTGACCAATCGCTGGCCGACCGCGAGAGGCGCGCCATCATCCTCCTGCGCCACCGCGATCTGCGCGAGGCGGCGGGCAAGCTCAGGCGGGGCGGTCACATGGGCGCTGAGCGCGGTGCAGCCTTCGGGCAACGCCGGATCATCATCCCGTAACGCTGCCCCGGCCCAGCGCCGCTTGCCCTCTGCGCCAATGCCCGCCTCCAGATCGTCGCCCAGGGCTGCCGCGAGCGCGCGCTCATAGCCGGGCGCTGCTTTCAGGCGATCCAGCGCGCGATAGCGTCCGGACCCGGTATCGACCGCCTTGCGCAGGGCGACCAGTTCGCTGTCGATCGCCGCCAACGCGGCCCTGGCCGAGGAAAGGGCGGATTCGGATGCCGTGCGCGCTTCTGCAGCGGTCTGCCGCGCTGTCTCCGCCTCGGCGATCGTGGCTTCTGCGCCTTCCCGGTCGGCTAGCGCCAGTGTCTGCGCGGAGAGCGCCTCGCCATGCTTCTCCTTGAGCGGGGCTTCGTCGGGAAGCTGCCGCCTTTCGCCATTTAGCCGAGCAACTTCCCGCTCGACGCGCTCAAGCCGCCCTTGTGCGGATACCAACGCTGCCTCGGCGACCCGCAGTTCGGCTTGCTCGCCCGCCTGCTTGGCCATGGCCTTGGCGAGGTCGAGTTCGGCGTCGCGCGCGGCACTTTCCGCCGCCATCAGGCGCTCGGCGAAATGCGGACGTCCAGCTTCCGTCTCCGCGATCCGCGCCTTCAATGAAGCGACTTCCCCGGTCAGCCGCTCGATCGCCTCGGCGGCGTCATTGGCCAGCGATCCTTCGCGCGCCCGGTCCTCGACCAAGCGGTTTGCCTGCGCCGAAAGATCGGCGAGCCGCTGGACGGCTGCGGCGCGCTCCGTCGTCAGGTTCGCTAGGCGATGACCGGCCTCACTCGCCGCCTCCCGCGCTGCCTGTGCCTCGGCGCGCCGTTCCGCCAGGGCGTCGACAGCAGCGCGGGCATGTGCTGCTGCAGCCTCCTGTGCTTCTCGTGCGTCGACCACGGACTGCTCTGCGGCCTTCGCCTCGACGCGCGCAGCGTCGGCGGCGGTAGCAGCCTCTCGCCAGCGGGCGAAGATGGCGCGCCCCTCGGCCAGACGGATCTCGCCCGATAACCGCGTATAGCGTTCTGCCGCTTTAGCCTGCCGCCGCAGCGCGCCCGCGCGATTGTCCATGTCGGCCAATATGTCGTCCAGCCGAGCGAGGTTGGTTTCCGCAGCGCGCAGCTTCTGCTCGGCGTCCTTGCGCCGGACGTGCAGGCCGGCGATGCCCGCCGCCTCTTCCAGCATCGCGCGCCGTTCCTGCGGGCGAGCGGCAATGACGGCGGCGATCTTGCCCTGACTGACAAGTGCAGGGCTATGCGCGCCGGTCGCGGCGTCCGCGAAGATCAGGCCGACATCCTTGGCGCGCACATCCCTGCCATTGGCGCGATAGGCGCTGCCCGCGCCACGCTCGATCCGGCGCATGACCTCCAGTTCGCCGTCGGCCGCGACCTCAACCGACGGAAAAAGCTCACCCTGTTCCTGGATGGTCAGCATGGAGACTTCGGCGAAATCGCGTTGCGGCCGGGTGGCCGTGCCGGCAAAGATCACATCCTCCATGCCGCCGCCGCGCATGGATTTGGCGCTGGATTCGCCCATCACCCAGCGGATCGCCTCCAGCAGATTGGACTTGCCGCAGCCATTGGGGCCGACAATGCCGGTCAGCCCCGGCTCGATCCGCAGCTCGGTGGGATCGACGAAGCTCTTGAAGCCGGAGAGTTTGAGTCGCCTTATCTGCATGGCGAATCTCGCCGGATGCGTAGCGAAACCCTACAGAAGAAGGTGTCCGCCCCCTCGGCCAATCAGGCGCCTGCTTCCTTGATTTTGGCGCGCATCGCGTCCCAGGTCGTCGTGTTCTCGATGACCTGACCGTTGATCAACAAAGTGGGGGTGCCGGTGATATTATATCGCGCGGTCGCATCCTCCACGCCCTTGGCCAGCTTGGTCGTTTCGGCGGTGTTGGCCAGGCATTGCTTGGCTTGATCCTCCGATATGCCCCGCTGCTTGACGAAATCGATGAAGCCGGCGGCGGTCGACAGGGTGATGAACCGCTTTTCGGGCGGTTGCGCCATGATCGCCTGATATTGCTGATCGCCCAGCGCCTGGATCTTCTCGAACATCGCCGTCTGATTGCCGAAGAACTGCTCGCTTAAGGGGAAAAAGGCGTCCTTGCCGCTGCACCGGACGAGCAGTGCCATGGCCATATCCATCGGATCGCGGACATAGCTGCGCAGTTCGTAGCTGACCTTGCCGCTGTTCACCAATTCCTTCATCGGCGCGGCCGATTCGGTGGCGAAGTCACGGCAGTGGCTGCAGGTGTAGGACGCGAATTCCATCACCTTGATGGCCGCATTGGGATTGCCCATCACAAATCCGCCATCAGGCGTGGCGGCCACGGTGTCCGCCCAGGTCGTTCCGCCTGGCGCAGCCACGGCTGCGACAGGCTCGCCGGTCGGCGCGGAGACATTGCCGCTATCCTTGCTGCCGCAGGAGGCAAGCGAAAGAGCGATGGCGGCGAGGGACAGGACAGTAAGCGTTTTCATGGGGAGATACCGTTTCGTTGGGGCGTTCGTCGCGATCTAGTTCACTTGGCCGCAGCGGGCAATGCAGCCTTCAGCCCATCCCAGTCATGCGCGTCAATCAGCTTGCCATTGACGATGAAGGAGGGCGTTCCGCCGATCTTCTGCGTGCCCCATGCATCCTGGGTCATCGCCAGCACCGTCTTCATCGCCGCCGGGTCGGCCAGACAGGCATTGAGTTGCGCGGGCGTGAAGCCGCGCTTGCCCATCAGCGCGATCAGGCCGGTCTTGTCAGCGATTTCCTTCAGCGCCGCCTGCTCTTCGGTCGGCTTGGGCTGCTGCTGATCATAGGCGATGAGCTGGGTCATCCAGGCGCTCTGGTTGGCGAACAGCGCTTCGTGATTGCCAAGGAATTTGTCCTTGCCTCCGCACCGCGCGAGGAGCGCGGCGGTCAGATCATATTTGTCGCGCACGGCGTTGCGGATTTCGACGCTGACCTTGCCCGGCTTGACCCAGCCCTTCTTAAGCGGCTCCGTACCGTCGGCGACAAAATGCGCGCAATGGCTGCATGTGTAGCTGATATATTCGACCACTTTTGTGGGGGCGGCCGGATTGCCCGTCAGATGGCCCCCGACGCTGGAAAGGACCACGCGGTTCGCCCAATCGACCGCCTTCGCGCCGAATGCCGCCGCGGGTATGGTGAGAGCAAGGACGACGCCAAGGGCGATTGCGCGCGTATGTTTCATGAGCGATCTTTTCTTCTTCGTCTTTCCGTCAGCTGATCTTGGGCAAACCGCTGGAATTGGCAAGGCCCTGCGCCAGCGATTCGAGCACGGCTCGCAGTTCCGGATCGCCGATGTCGCGGAGTGAATCGCCCAGTTCCATCGGCACGGGCTTCAGGTTCTTCGGCGGCGGCGCGCGTTCCGTCACGACGGGGCCGACTTCGCCCTGCCGCATCGTCACCTTGGCGACGGCAGCGTATCCGAAGAAGCGGTTCACCCGCTCCATGATCTCCGGAATGACATGCTGCATCATCGGCGCAAAGCCGCTGGCGACGACCAGATAGAGTGTGCCGCCCGCCTTCTGCCCCGCCGGAAAGCGGATCGATTCGGGCGCGGAAATGCCGGCATATTTCGTGCCGACGATATCCGCCCAGCGCGTCACCACACTTGACTGGACGAAGCCGAACTTGCGGAATGCGGCGCGGCCGATATCGGGCATCAGGTCGGCGATGGCGCGCGGCGCGCCGACGCGCGGTCGCTCTTCGGGCGCAGCCTTGGGCGCTTTCTTTTTTACCGGGATCGGGCGTTCCGTCATGCGGTGGTTAATGGCATAGGGCGGCCATGCCCGTCGATAGCAAGCTGACAGCTTCAGCCGAAAAGCTGATATCGGAAAAACTGCTCGTGCATTACGACCGGCATGCGCGCACCTTGCCATGGCGCGCCCCGCCCGGGGCCAATGCCACCGATCCCTACCGCGTCTGGCTGTCGGAGATCATGCTGCAGCAGACGACGGTGGCGGCGGTCATCCCCTATTTCGAGAAGTTCACCACCCGCTGGCCGGACGTGACCGCGCTGGCGGCGGCGGATGAGGCGGAGCTGATGGCCGCATGGGCCGGCCTTGGCTATTATGCCCGCGCCCGCAACCTCATCGCCTGCGCGCGCGCCGTGGCGCGCGATCATGGCGGCGCATTTCCGCCCGACGCAGACACATTGCGGACCTTGCCGGGCGTTGGCGCTTATACTTCCGCCGCTATTTCTGCGATCGCCTTTGGTCGTCGCGCCGTGGCCGTCGACGCCAATGTGGAGCGCGTCGTCGCCCGCCTGTTCGCCATCGATACGCCGCTTCCGGGGGGCAGGCGAGAGATCGACGCCGCTGCCGACAGCATCACGCCGGATGTGCGGGCGGGCGACTTCACCCAGGCGATGATGGATTTGGGCGCCACCATATGCACCTCACGCCGCCCGGCCTGCGGCATCTGCCCGTTGCGGGAGGATTGCGCCGCATTCCGCACCTCCGATCCCGCTGCGTTCCCGGTAAAGGCGCCGAAGAAAGCCAAACCGCACCGCACCGGCCATGCCTGGTGGATCGAAAGCGGCGATCATGTCTGGCTGGAGCGGCGGCCGGACAAGGGCCTGTTAGGGGGCATGCGCGGCGTGCCGACATCGGCGTGGGGCGAGGGCGAAAGCGGAGCCCTGGACTACCCTGTCGCGGCGCACTGGACTGAACTTGCCGATCCCGTGACGCATGTCTTCACCCATTTCTCGCTTGCCCTCACTGTTCACACGGCGCGCGTCGAAAGGGATTGCATGGCTGGGCGGGACGGGGAATGGTGGCCCAAAGCCGATCTGGCGACCGCCGGGCTGCCCACTCTCTTCGGCAAGATTGCCGAGGCGGCCATGAAAGAGGATATCCCTTGCCCCTGATAGACATTGCAAAGCCCTTGCCGGGGTCGAAGCCCGGCTTTGTCGGGGGAACGCTCGACCGCGCTGACCCTGTGCGCAACGATCCCGCGTTGCAGGCTGCGGCATTTGCCGACTCCCGCGCCGGGCTACTCATGCTTGACGGGCTGGACCCGGTGCTGGCGGGTGATACGCTGGCGATCGAGCCGCTGCCGCCGGGAGCCAATCCGGCGGATTTCGTCCTGCTCGGGCAGGACGATGGCGGTCCGCTCTTCGTGCGGCTGAATGCCGAAGCTCCGCACGGCGCGACCTTTTCACCGAAGGTCTGGGACGCCGCCCCCTATCTGTCCGCTAATGCCTTGGCGATCTACGGCACGGCACGCGCGCTGGTCGACTGGCACGCCCGGCATAGCTTCTGCTCAACCTGTGGCGGTGGGACGGCGGTCCACAAGGCGGGCTGGGCGCGCAAATGCCTCAATGAAACGGCGCGGGACTGCGGCGCGGAGCATTTCCCGCGCGTCGATCCGGTCACGATCATGCTGGCTGAACATGATGGGCGGGTGCTGATCGGCCGTCAGCATCGCTGGCCGCAGGGTCGTTACTCGGCGCTTGCTGGCTTCGTGGAGCCGGGCGAAACGCTGGAGGAAGCCGTCGCCCGCGAACTGTGGGAGGAGGCAGGCATCACCGTTTCGGACGTCAGCTATGTCATGAGCCAGCCCTGGCCCTTCGCGTCGTCGCTGATGGTCGCATGCATGGCGCAGGCGGTCGATGATCGCCTGACATTGGACGAAAGCGAGATCGAGGATGCGTTCTGGGTCGATCCCGCGGGCGTACGTGCCGCGATAAACGGCGAGCCTGACGCTCCCTTCCTTGCTCCGCCCGTCATGGCGGTCGCCCATCACCTCTTCGTGCACTGGCTGGAAAAAATGGGCGCCTGACCCCATCTAGGGGCTTAGTTGAGCGCATTGCGCCATCACCACCACAGGCGTAAGGCGCAGGGCTTTACCCGATCAGCGAGTCCCATTTCCCCAATGCTTACTCTGGAAGAAGCGCAGGATCGCGCCGAAAATCTCGTCAAGGCTGCCCGCAAGTCCGGCGCTGACGCTGCCGATGCGATCTATGTCTGCAATGCCTCGACGCAGGTCGCCGTCCGCCTTGGTGCGCTGGAGGATGTGGAGCGGTCCGAGGGCGAGGAGATTGGCCTGCGCGTCTTCGTCGGCCAACGGTCGGCGACGATTTCCGCGTCCGACATGAACCCGGCAAGCCTTGGGTCGCTGGTCGAGCGCGCCGTCGCCATGGCGCGGGAAGCGCCGGAAGACGCCTATGCGGGCCTTGCGCCGGAGGACCGCCTGCTCCGCAAGCGCCCCGCATCGCTCGATCTGGCCGATGACAGCGACCCGGAACCGGCGGCGCTGCGGGAACGCGCGGAGGAGGCGGAAGACGCTGCCCGGTCTGTGCCCGGCATCACCAACAGCGAAGGCGCAGGCGCATCCAGCGGACGTACCCAGATCGCACTCGCCACCAGCCATGGCTTTGCGGGCAGTTATGCCGCAACATCCCACGGCACCTTCGCCAGCGTCCTGGCGGGCGAGGGATCTGGCATGCAGCGCGATCATGCCAGCCATTCCGTCCGCCATCTGGAGGACATCGACGAGGCCGAGGCGATCGGCCAGCGCGCAGGCCAACGTGCCGTCGCCCGCCTCAACCCGATGAAGATCGAGAGTGGGGCGATGCCGGTGATCTTCGATCCGCGCATTGCCTCCAGCCTGATCGGCCATCTGTTGGGCGCGATCGTCGGCCCGGCCATAGCTCGCCGGTCCAGTTTCCTGCTCGACAGTCTTGGCGAGAAGATTTTCGATTCCAGCGTCACCATAATGGACGATCCTCATCGCGAACGCGGCCTGCGCTCTCGCCCGTTCGACGGCGAGGGTCTGCCCACCAAGAGCCGTGCGATCATCGACAAGGGCGTGCTGACCGGCTGGCTGCTCGACAGCGCCTCGGCGCGTCAGCTTGGGCTGGAACCGACTGGCCATGCCAGCCGCGGCACCGGCGGCGCGCCGGGCGCGGGGGCCAGCAATCTCCATATGGAGCCGGGCAAGGTCACGCCCGGCGACCTGATGGCTGACGTGAAGCGCGGCCTCTACGTCACCGAACTGATCGGCATGGGCGTCAATGGCGTGACCGGGGACTATAGCCGCGGCGCGTCCGGCTTCCTGATCGAAAATGGCGCGGTGGCCTGCGCCGTCGCGGAGATTACGATCGCCGGCAATCTGAAGGATATGTTCCGTGCGCTGACGCCTGCCAACGATCTCCAGTTCCGCTATGCTGTGAACGCGCCGACGCTGCGGATCGACGGGATGACCATCGCCGGTGGATGACGTCACCCTTCGAAAGCTGGTCGATATCGTGTCCGCCGCCGCCGATCATGCCCTCACCCTGTGGGCAGGCGGCAAGACGCAGGTGCGCCAGTGGGAGAAGGTGCCGGGACAACCCGTCTGCGAGGCTGACCTTGAGGTCAACGTCATGCTCCGCGCTGCGCTAACGGACCTCGCGCCTGATGCCGGCTGGCTGTCCGAAGAAACTGCCGACAATGCTGACAGGCTGGGCAAAGACCGGATATGGGTGGTCGATCCGATAGACGGCACGCGCGACTATCTGCGCGGGCGGCCCGGATGGTGCGTTTCCGTGGCGCTGGTGGAGCAGGGCTTGCCCCGTTTCGGCGTACTGGCCGCACCGGCGCGCAATGAATTGTGGGTCGCGGAGATCGGTAGAGGCGCAACCCGCAATGGCATGAAGCTCGCCGCCAGCAGGCGCCCGGAGTTGCCCGGCGCGCGTGTTCCCGCCGACGTGCTGCCAAAGGCCGATCGCGATCTGACGGCTGTGGCGCGGCCGAACAGCATTGCCCTGCGCATGGCGATGGTCGCTGCCGATGAGGCGGACCTGGTCGCCACCATTCGCTGGGGCAACGAATGGGACATTGCCGCCGCTGCGTTGATTTCACAGGAGGCTGGCGCGATCGTAACTGACGCGCTCGGCGATCCGCTCGCGTTTAACCGGGCGAAACCTACGGCCTTCGGCGTGCTCTGTTGCGCGCCTGCGATTCATGCCGCGGCTGTGGATCGCTTGAAGCCCCGCGCCAGGGAAATATTGGGTCAGGGTTAAGCTGAGCTTCCGCCGGGGTGTGTCCATAGCCCCGAGCGCGGAACGTTTGCGGGCCATTTCCGGTCGCGTCCACGGGCCTGTATGGCCGCCCTCATCACCCATCCCAGCTTGTCGCGCTTCGATGTGATCACGCGATGGTCCCACGCATGCTCCCCGCGTTGCGCCACTTCGCGCGCGATATCGCCATAGATGCCCGCCGCCGCGAGTACGGCCCAGGCGGAACGGAACGACAGCGCGCCGGTGCCATGCCGTGCGCTCTCTTCATAAGTCGCCGCCATGGTCGCCAGCCGTTTGCCCAGCACCGCGAGCCTCGGGCGAACCCAAGGTTTCATGACCTCGCCGGGCGGGATGTCCATTTCCGCCAGCCATTCCTCCGGCAGGTAGCAGCGGTCGGCGGCATCATCCTCGCTGACGTCGCGGGCGATGTTCGCGAGCTGGAAGGCAAGGCCGAGGTCGCAGGCGCGGTCCAGCGTCGCCCTGTCCGCCGGATCGACGCCCATGACGATCGCCATCATCAGGCCGACAGCGCCAGCGACATGATAGCAATATTGCAGCAGGTCGTTCGTACTGCGCGGCCGCCATTCGCGGGCATCGAGCGCGAAGCCCTCGATCAGGTCGTGGGCGAAGCTGTGGGGGATGCGGCATTCCGCCGCGACCAGGCCGAAGCCGTCGAAGGCGGGGTTGCCCGTGGGTTCGCCGCGCAGGGCGGAATCGGTGAGGGTGCGGATGGTGGAGAGGCGCAGTTGCGCGTCCGCGACGCTGGTCATCGCGCCGCCATGATCCTGCCCGTCGGCGAGGTCGTCGCAGGCGCGGCACCAGGCGTAGAGCAGCCAGGCGCGTTCGCGGGTCACCGGGTCGAACAGCTTCGAGGCCATGGCGAAGGACTTCGATCCGCGGGCGATGCTGTCGCGGGCGTGGGCGACGAGGGCGGGGCGGTTATTCACGGCGAAGTGTGTGCAAGTCCGGGGGTTTTGCCAGCGCCTGTTGGACCCGGGCCTGTTGGAAATGTCACAGGTTGGCGGCCTTCATCCGGAAGATGGTTTCATGCGGCTGATAGGCGGCCATCCGATCCAACAGCCCGTCGATCGTATCCGCGTGGATCAGGATGCCGGCATGCTGTTTCCGGATGAATCCCGTGTCGATCATGTGGCGGTTGAAGGCGATCAGATGATCATAATAGCCGCCGACATTGAGGAGGCCGACCGGCTTGGCATGATAGCCAAGCTGCGCCCAACTCACCGCCTCCCACAGCTCGTCCATGGTGCCGACGCCGCCCGGAATGGTGACGAAACCGTCCGAAAGATCGGTAAAAAGCGCCTTTCGCTGATGCATTGTCGACACGACATGCAATTCCGTGCAGCCGCGATGCGCGACTTCGGCATTGACCAGCGCCTCGGGAATGACGCCGATCACCTCGCCGCCGGCCTCCAGCGCCGCATCGGCCACCGCGCCCATCAGGCCCAGCCGCCCGCCACCATAGACGACGGCGATCCCGCGCCCGGCAAGCGTCCGCCCGACGGCGCGCGCAGATTCGATAAAGGTCGGGTCTGCAGGCGTCGCGGAGCCGCAATAGACGGCCAGTCTTTTCATAGGCTCAGATCATCCATCATCAGCTTGGCGGTCGCCTTGGCGCTGCCGACGACGCCGGGGATGCCGGCGCCCGGATGCGTGCCCGCGCCGACCACATAGAGGTTGGGGATGACATCGTCGCGATTATGGGCGCGGAAGAAGGCGCTCTGCGTCAGCAGCGGCTCCAGGCTGAAGGCGCTGCCCATATGGGCGTTGAGGTCGCTTGCAAAATCAGGCGGGGCATAGTGGAACTGCGTGACGATCCGCTCGCGAATGTCGGGGATCAGGCGGCGCTCGATCTCCGCCAATATCCGATCAGCATAGCCCGGACCGACGCGGTCCCAGTCGATCGGCAGCTTGCCCATGTGCGGCACGGGGGCGAGCGCATAGAAGCTGGAGCAGCCCTCCGGCGCCATCGACGGATCAGTGACGGTCGGATGGTGCAGATAGAGGGAGAAGTCCCCCGCCAGCACGCCATGCTGATAGATATCGGTCAGCAGCCCTTCATAGCGCGGCCCGAACAGGATCATATGGTGCGGGATGCCCGGCCAGCTGCCCTTGATGCCGAAATGGACGACGAACAGGCTGGGCGACCAGCGCTTGCGGCTGAGGCTATCGGCATTGTTCCGCCCGCGCGGATGATGCGGCAGGAGATTGCGGTAGGTGTGCATCAGGTCCGCATTGCTGGCGATCGCGTCGGCCTCGCCGCGCCAGCCCGCCTTGGTCCGGACCGCCGTCGCCCGGTCGCCGATCGTCTCTATCTCCTCGACCGGATCGCCCAGGCGCAGCGTGCCGCCGATCCGCTCGAAATGCGTCGCCATGCCCGACACCAGCATGTTGGTGCCGCCCTGTGCGAACCAGACGCCGCCTTCCTTCTCCAGCGTGTGGATCAGGGCGTAGATCGAGCTGGTGCTCATCGGATTGCCGCCGACGAGCAGCGTGTGGAAGGACAGCGCCTCGCGCAGCTTCTCATTCTTCACGAAGCTGGAGACCATGGAATAGACCGACCGCCACGCCTGATATTTCGCCAGCGCCGGGGCGGCCTTGATCATGGACGCGAAGTCTAGGAACGGCACCGCGCCCAGCTTGCGATAGCCTTCCTCGCAAACGCCCTTGCTATAGTCGATGAAGCGTTCGTACCCGGCGATATCGGCGGGATCGAGCTTGCCGATTTCCCGCCGCAGGCCGACCTCATCATTGGAATAGTCGAAGTTCGTGCCGTCAGGCCAATTGAGCCGGTAAAAGGGCGTTACCGGCACCAGCTTCACGTCGTCGGCCATGTCGTGGCCGGTCAGCCGCCACAGTTCGGCAAGGCAGGGCGGATCGGTGATGACGGTGGGGCCGGCGTCGAAGGTGAAGCCGTCCTTGTGCCAGACATAGGCGCGCCCGCCCGGCCGGTCGCGGCCCTCGACCAGCGTGGTTTCGACGCCGCCCGCCTGCAGGCGGATCGCCAGGGCCAGGCCGCCAAAGCCAGCGCCGATGACTATTGCCTTTTTGGTCAAGGACTTGTCCTGCCGGTAATCATTTGGTTTGTAAGCGCGCGCATGGCGCTCCTTATGGGCACCGGGGGCCGCCCGCACAAGATGCGCAGCCGGTCAAATGCCGTCGAGCGCCCGGCGTAGAAGCGTCCGACCAGCGGTTCGGACAGGCGATAGAAACGGGCGAAGATGCGCCAGCGTTCCGCCGGCCGGGCGGCGCGGAACAGCATCCGGTCGAGCAGGCGATAATAGCCCCCCCCGGCCCAATGCGCCCTGGCGCGGGCGCGGCTGGCGGTGGCCAGCGCCGGTCCCTCCAGCGGCCATGCCCCTGAAAGCCAGAGGGCGAAGTCGACGGCGTCGGGCAGGGAATAGCCGGTCGTGGGGTGGAACAGGCCAGCCCTTACCCCGGCGCGCGCGACCGGATCGGCTGCGGGCCAGAAGCGGTCGAAATCGCCGCCCATCACCACCGGCAGCACGCCGGTCTCCTCGCGCACTATGGTGTCCACCTTCCAGCCCCGCGCGCGTGCATAGGCGGCGATCCGGGTGCGGATGGCGTCGGCGTCGAGCGCCGCGTCGTCGCTATAATAGGTGTCCTCGACAAAGACCGTGTCGGGGCCGGTCGGCAGCACATAGACAAAACGATATCCATCGATCTGCTCGACGGTGACGTCCATGATCGTCGGGCGGATCAGGCCGTGCGGAATGGCGAGGCGCAATTCCTGCCCGACGAATTTCTGCCAGCCGCAGGACAAAGCGGAGAGGTCCCCGCCGCCCCGGGCGTCGATCACCGCCGTCGCCGCGATCATGCGGCCATCGGCGAGCAGGGCATGGGTGGGGCCGACATCGGCCACGGCGGCGTTCTTGAGCACCCCATCGCCAAGCATGGCGGTCAGATGAGCGTCGAACCGTTCCGACGTGATGCTGTTATAGGGCGTCGCCAAGATGCGGGTTTCATCCGGAAAGCGGACGTCGTGCCCCGCATCCCACCGATGGGCGACCAGCGGATCGACCAGCCATCGGTCCCTTGGCGTTACGTCGCCGTCGAAGAAGGACCAGACATGGTTGCCGCCCAACGTCTCCCCAGCCTCCACCAGCAACACCCGCGCCTCCGGCCTGCGCATGGCAAAGGCCAGCGCGATCAGGCCGCCGGAGAGGCCGCCACCGACAATGGCAAGGTCACAGGGAAGGATTTCGCTCACGCTCCTCCGTTAGCGCTCCGCGCCCGCCGGGGATAGGGACCTTGACTCATGATGCATATAGGGTAGGGGGGTATGCTATGGCACATCTTGTTGCAGACCGGCAGAAGCTGCTGGACCGGGTTCGCCGCATCGCCGGGCAGGTCGCCGCCGTCGAGCGGCAGTTGCTCGGCGATGCCGATTGCTCCGCCACGCTCCAGCTCGTCGCCTCCGTGCGCGGCGCGGTCGGCGGGCTGATGGAGGAGCTGATCGAAAGCCATGTGCGCGAGCATGTCGCGCCGCCGGGCATCGCCGAAGCCGACCGGATGGCGGCCTCCGAAGAATTGCTCGCCCTCATCCGCCGTTACGGGAAATAAGATGACTCAGCAGGCCAAGGGGCATCCCCGCCACTATTACGAACATGCCTATCTGGGTTCCGCGCATGACCGCAACGCCCGGCGGACGTGGATCGTCATGATCCTGAACGCACTGGCGATGGTGGCGGAAATCGCGACCGGGTGGATCAGCGGATCGATGGCGTTGCTGGCCGATGGCTTCCACATGGCGACCGATGCCGGGGCGCTGGCGGTGGCGGCGATCGCCTATGCCTATGCGCGGCGGCATGTCCATAATGCGCGCTTCACCTTCGGCACCGGCAAAGTCGGCGATCTGGCGGCGTTCGCGTCGGCGATCATCCTGGGGCTGGCCTCGCTCGGCATTGCGGTGGAGGCGATCATGCGCCTGATGCAGCCGCAGGTGGTGCAGTATGACGAAGCGATCATTGTCGCGATATTCGGCCTGATCGTGAATGTCGGCAGCGCGATGCTGCTGATGAAGGGCGGCGGCCATGTGCATGGCCCGGGGCATCGCCACAATCACGCGCACGGCGATGCGCATGATCACGCCCATGACGATCATGATCACGGCCATCATCATGCGCATACTGCGCCTGCCGGTGGCCAGGACAATAATCTGCGCGCCGCCTATCTGCATCTGGTGGCGGACGCCGTAACCTCGGCCATGGCGATCGCGGCGCTTGTCGTCGCTCGGCTGACCGGCTGGGTCTGGCTGGACGCGGTGACGGGGCTGGCCGGGGCGATCCTGATCGCGCGCTGGTCCGTGATGCTGATGCGCGATTCGGCGGCAGTATTGCTGGACACGGCGGACGAGGCGCTGCTCGACGCGATACGGGCGAAGGCGGAAAAGACGGGCGCGACCATCGCCGACCTGCATGTCTGGCGCATCGGGCCGGAGGCGCATGCGGCGATCCTGAGCGTGCCGGGCGGCGACGCGCTGGCGGTGCGCAGCGCGCTGGCGGATATTTCAGGGCTGGAGCATGTGACGGTGGAGTGCCGTTAAAAGACCTTCCCTACCAACCTCCGTTCGGTTCGAGCGAAGTCGAGACACCGTTGCGCTTAGGGTTCTCGACTTCGCTCGAACCGAACGGAGGTTGGTCAGTAGGATAGGGTCTAAAGCAAAGACTGCGCGTGTTGCAGCACGACGTCGCAGACCTTCGATTTCAGCTTCGATTTCAGGCTGCCCAGCGGCAGGGTCGACCCGTCCATCTGCAGCAGGCCGTTTCGCCCATTGGCGTAGCCGTCCGACGTCTTGATCCCGCTCTGGCCGGTGAGCTTGCCAAGGACGGAGGTGGCGTTGCCGCCGCCGAGAAACTTGTTCTTCAGGCAATAGCCGAGCACGCCGGCCGCATTGCCCGCGCCGACGGATGTGACATTGGGCAGCATTGCCCCGAGAAGACCGCCCTGGCCGCCAAGGCCGGGCAGTTGCGCAGGAGCGGCGCCTGGCGCGGCCAGCATCAGGGCCAGCGCGGCGAAACGAACAGGAGCATGCGGCATGGACAGGTCCTCCCCGGGGCGGTCCGGCGCGATTGCCGATCCTGCCCGTGTCCGGAGTGTGCGCTCAACATGCCGCGTCGGCAATGGGTCTTGTTCAGCCCGCCGGCTTGGCCGCTTCCGCGTCCCACTGCGTCTTGCAGCCGGCAAGCAGAAGGTCGCCCTTCTTCTTGTTCACCTTCCAGCATTTCTCGTCGAGCGACGGCAGGCTGGCGCGGAAATTATAGCCGGGCGTGCCGAAATATTGCTCGCCGGACAGGACCAGCGATTTCTTCAGCTCACCCATCCGCTTCTGCGCGACCTCATACAGGTGCCCGCGATCCGCGAAGATCGCGTCCCGGCCGATCGACCCGGCGATCTGGCAGAAGCCGCGCTGCGCCTGCACCGTCGAATAGGTCGAATAGATGCGCGTGCCATATTGATCGGCGGCGTTCTGGCCCGCCTTGCCCTTGCCGGCGGTGCGCTGGAAATAATTGCCCAGCGTCGTCAGCGCGCTCGCCAGTTCGCTGTCATGATGGGCGATGGTGGCGTTATAGTTGCTGGTGGTCAGCAATGTCGGCTCAAAATCGCACTGGAGCGCCGCGACGTTAAGCGCCGCGCGCAGGTTCCAGACAAGGCCCGCGCGCAACTCCTCGGGCGTGGCGCCGGGCAGGCCAAGGTTCAGCTCCGGCTCCGCGCCAGTCACCGGCGGCGATGAAAAATCGGGCGGATTCCAGAAAAGCTGTGCGCTCGCCGGCGCGGAAAACATGGTTAATGACAGGATGGCCAGGGCGACCCGGCGAACGGCGATACGGATCACGATACAAGGCTTCCTTGGAAATCAGGATGCCGTTACGCCCAAGGGCGGCGGCGGGTGCCGGGGCATAGCATGGCGCCATGTGGCTGCCCGCGCTTGTCGACGAACCGCGCTGTACGGGGGATGAACCGACCGTTTGTTATTGATCTGAAACGACTTCTGCGCCCTGGTCGGCTGGCGCCGCGCTGTTCGCGGCTGGCGCGGACGCCACCTTGGGCGCGGCGCTGTTGCTGGATATGACCGGGGCCATGGCGGTGCCCTCCGCCTTTACGCCGTCAAGGTCCGTCATCGCGTCGCTCGTCGTGCCGTCGACGACCTCCATATCCTTCATCGCAACGGTGCTGTTGCCGCCGCCGCCGCTCTTGCCGCAGGCGGCCAGCGAAGGCAGGGCCGCCGCCATGCAAAAAGCGCCGATCAGGCGGCGGTAGACGATGGAGGATGACGGCATCCTTTTCTCCAGCAACAAGGGACCCAGGCCCGCGCTTGCAATACGCGTATGGCGGGAAAACAGATGGGCGAAAGGTTAACCGGACGCAAGCCTTGCCTCACGCCGCGCGCGCGCATCGGCCCAGTCGTGCGAGGAACGCGGGGAAATGTCGTTCCAGAGCCGTATCGAATTCCTGCATGCCGATGTCCTTGCCCAGAGCGTGAAGGCTCGTGACCGGATATTCGGCGATTCCGCACGGAACGATGCCTCCGAAATGTGACAGGTCGGGCGCGACATTCACCGAGAAGCCGTGCAGCGTCACCCATTTGCGGACCCGCACGCCGATCGCCCCGATCTTCGCCTCGCGCCCGTCCAGATCGTCGGTCCAGATGCCGATGCGGCCCTCGGCCCGGCGGGCCTGCACGCCGAAATCGGCGAGGCTGTCGATCACCCAGCCCTCCAGGTTATGGACGAAATTGCGGATGTCCTTGCCCCGCGCGGCGAGGTTGATGCTGAGATAGCCGACGCGCTGGCCCGGCCCATGATAGGTGTAGCGGCCGCCGCGCCCGGCGTCATAGACCGGAAAGCGGGGGTCGAGCATTTCGGCCGGGTCGGCGCTGGTCCCGGCGGTGTAGAGCGGGGGATGTTCGAGCAGCCAGATCCGCTCCCCGGCGCTGCCCTCGGCGATCGCGGCGGCGCGCGCCTCCATGTCGGCCAGCGCCTGCGGATAGGGGACCTGCGCTTCGTCCCGCCGCCATTCGAAACCGTCTATGCTGTTCATGGCGTTTCCTTGACTTGGGAAAGGCGAGCGATCAAGTCTGCCGCTCGTGCCGCCCCGGCGGTTAATGCTCTGAAAGGAAGATATGGCGGCGCTCTCGATCGGCAAGGCGTGGGAGGAAAGCGTGGCCTTCGTCAAGCGCGAGGGGCAGTTGCTCTTCCCTGTGGCGCTGCTGTTCCTGGCGGTGCCGTTCGCCATCCTGTTCCAGATGATGCCGGCCGAATATCTGCAGATGACGCCGGGACAGCCCAAGGTGCCGCCGCTGCCCTCCTCCGTGAAGCTGGGCATGATGGTCACTGCGCTGATCACCCTTGCCGGGTCGCTGACGCTTTATGCGCTGGCGCTCAAGCCTGGGATCAGCGTGGGCGAAGCCATCCGGCTGGGCGTCCAGCGCCTGCCGGTGCTGATCGGCGCGGCCCTGCTTGCCGCGCTCGGTTATCTGATGGGGGTGGTCGTGCTGTCGCTTTTTGCCGGGCTGCTGTCCGTCGCCATCGGCCCGCGCGTGGCCGTAACCCTGGCGACGATCGTCTTGGTGCCGCTGCTGATCTACATCATCGCCCGGCTGATCCTGCTCAACGCTGTGGTGATCGACCGCCGTGATGGCCTGATCGCCAGCCTGAGGGCGGCATGGACGCTGACGGCGGGGCATGTGTGGCGGCTGATCGCGTTCATCATTGTGCTGATCGTGATCTCTTCGGTCATCCAGATGGCGGTGCAGGCGGTGTTCGGCGTTATCGGCGGCCTGGCGGGCGGGCCCGAAGCGGCGCGCGCGACGGCGGACATCGCCGTCGCGGCCTGCTCGGCGGTGATCCAGATCTATTTCCAGGTGATGACCGCCCGCATCTATCGCCAGTTGAGCGGCTGAGGCGTCAGGCCAGTATCGGGATGTGCGGCGCGGCCTCGCGCGGCATCAGGCCGGACACGCGCGGATCGTCGAATATCTCGACCTCCCGGAAATAGGGCGTGAAGCCCGACCGGATATAGAAGCCCAGCGCCCGGGGATCGTCGAGCGTGCAGGTGTGGACCCAGAACCGCTCCACCCCCTTGCGCCACGCCAGCGATTTGGCCTGGCCCATCATCCAGCGGCCCATGCCCTTTCCGGACAGCTCCGGAATCAGGCCGAAGAAGGACAGTTCGCAGTCCGGCATCCGCCGGAAATCCAGCTCGATGATGCCGACCTCTATCCCCTGAGGATCGCACACGGCGTAGATTTCCACGGCGGGGTCATGGATGACCGCCGCCACGCGCGCATCCTCCATGACAAGGCGGGAGAACCACATCCAGGGTTCGCCGACGCGGCGGAACAGGGCGCGATATTTTTCCAGCGCCGGTTCCTGCCAGCGCACCAGGCGCAGGGGAGACGTCGCCACGGGCGCGGGCCGTGGCCGCTCGCGCATTTCCAGATGCGTGACGATCGTGGCGATCTGGCGGGGATCGACAGGGGTCAGCGACATGGCGGCCTCAGCTCCAGCTCGCCATTGGCGGCAGGCTCATCAGGATCGCCTCGATATTGCCGCCGGTCTTCAGGCCGAACAGCGTGCCCCGGTCATGGACCAGATTGAATTCGGCATAGCGGCCGCGCCATTCGAACATTTGCGCCTTGTCTGCGTCGGTCCATGGCGTCGCCATGCGGCGGCGCACGATGGGCGGGAAAGCGGCGAGGAAGGCTTCGCCGACGCTTTTCGTGAAGGCGAGATTCTCCGCGAAGTCGCCGGTCAGATGATCGTAGAAGATGCCGCCGACGCCGCGATGGACCTTACGGTGGGGGATGTAGAAATAGTCGTCGGCCCACGCCTTGAACTTCCCATAATAAGACGGGTCGTGCGCGTCGCAGGCGGCCCTGAACGCCGCGTGGAAATCGGCCGTGTCCGCATCATAGGGAATCGGCGGGTTGAGGTCAGCGCCGCCGCCGAACCAGCGCTTCTCCGTCACCAGGAAGCGGGTGTTCATATGCACGGCCGGCACATGGGGGTTGGCCATGTGCGCGACCAGGCTGATGCCGGTGGCGAAGAAATGCGGATCATTTTCCGCGCCATGGATGGTCTTGGCGAATTCCGGCGCGAACACGCCGCCCACGGTCGAAACGTTGACGCCGACCTTCTCGAACACCTTTCCCTTCATGACGCCGCGCACGCCGCCGCCGCCTTCGCCCGGCGCGATGCCCTCCGCCTCGCGATCCCATGGCGTATATGCGAAGGCGGCGTCGCTGCCCGCCTCCCGCTCTATCTCTTCAAAGGCATTGCAGATTCGGGTGCGGAGCGATTCGAACCAGGCGCGCGCCTCGGCCTGTTCCTGATCCAGCTGTATCATTGCGGATATTGTCCCGTCTGCCTCAATGCCTCGCTGAGGGCGATGCCCGCTGACACGGCGATGTTCAAGGACCGAAAGCCCGCCGCCATGGGAATCCGCACGCGCAGGTCGGCCATGTCGCGCACGTCGTCAGGCACGCCCGCGCCCTCCGACCCCATCAGCAGCACGTCGTCGGGCAGGAAGCGGGTGTCGGGCAGGGGGACCGACGCATGGCTGCTGAGCAGGACGATACGGCGGCCCTTCGCCTGGCAATCCTGCCGAAAGTCAGCGAAATTGGCGTGTTTGGTGACGTCCGCCGCCGCCCCATAGTCCATCGCCGCCCGTTTCAGGCGCGCGTCGGAAAAGGCGAATCCGCACGGCATCACGATGTCCACCGGCGTCGCGAAGCAGGCGGCAAGACGCAGGATGGCGCCGACATTGCCGGCGATCTCCGGCTGGTACAGGGCAACACGCATGCCCCGCCCATAGTGCAGTGCGGCAAATTGTCATAGACAAGACCAAATAGCTGTTGGCAAAACCGCCATTGGAACGCTACAGCCGCCGCAACCGCGCCTGGGGGATAAGGTGTGCCGTGTTTGCGGCTGCCCGAATCTCTTGAAAATCATGGCTAAGCAAGGCAAGGCGGCGGTGACTGGGACGACGAAAGAGGGGTCATTGCATGGCGACGGCTGAACATACGGAAACCGAAGGTCTATCCGGGGGAGACGGTGTAAGGCGGCGTGACTTCATCAATATCGCGGCGGTCAGCTTCGCCGGTGTTGGCGCGGTTGCCGTGGTCCTTCCCCTCATCAACCAGATGAATCCCAGCGCCGACGTGCTGGCGCTGGCGTCCAGCGAAGTCGACCTGTCCGCCATCGAACCCGGCCAGGCGATCAAGACAACCTTCCGCAGCCAGCCGCTGTTCGTGCGTCACCTGACGCCCAAGGAAATCGCCGAGGCGGACGCGGTCGACGCATCCACCCTGCGCGATCCGCAGACGCTGGAAGAGCGCACCGTCGACGGCAAGACCCAGTGGCTGATCACGATGGGCGTCTGCACCCACCTGGGCTGCGTGCCGCTCGGCGCGGGCGAGGGCGAGGTTCGCGGAGAATTTGGCGGCTATTTCTGCCCTTGCCACGGTTCGACCTATGATACGGCGGCGCGTATCCGGAAAGGTCCGGCACCCAAGAATCTTGAGGTGCCAAAATATAGCTACACGTCCGACACCGCCATTCTCGTAGGCTGAGGAAAAAGATCCATGAGTTTCCCCTGGGCAGCACATTACACCCCCAAGGCGCCGCTGATGAAGTGGATCGACGAGCGCCTGCCGCTCCCGCGCCTCGTCTATAACAGCATCGGCGCCGGCTATCCGGTCCCGCGCAACCTCAACTATATGTGGAACTTCGGCGTCCTGTCGGGTCTCGCACTGGTCATCCAGATCGTCACCGGCATCATCATGGCGATGCATTATGCCGCCAATGAGCTGGTCGCGTTCGGCACGGTCGAGCATGTGATGCGCGACGTGAATTCCGGCTGGCTGCTGCGTTATGCGCACGCCAACGGGGCGAGCTTCTTCTTCATCGTGGTCTATCTCCACATCTTCCGCGGCCTCTTCTACGGATCATACAAGGCCCCGCGCGAGATGGTGTGGCTGCTCGGCCTGGTCATCTATCTGCTGATGATGGCGACCGCCTTCATGGGCTATGTCCTTCCCTGGGGCCAGATGAGCTATTGGGGTGCGAAGGTCATCACCGGCCTGTTCGGCGCTATCCCTGTGGTCGGCGAGCCGATCCAGACCTGGCTGCTGGGTGGTTTCGCGCCGGGCAACGCCTCGTTGAACCGCTTCTTCTCGCTGCACTATCTGCTGCCGTTCGTGATCGCGGGCGTCATCATCCTGCACATCTGGGCGCTGCATATTCCGGGGTCCAACAACCCGACCGGCGTCGATGTGAAGGGGCCGCAGGACACGGTGCCGTTCCACCCCTATTATACGGCGAAGGACGGTTTCGGGGCGGGCGTCTTCCTGATCCTGTTCTGCCTGCTGCTGTTCTTTGCGCCCAATTATCTGGGCCATCCGGACAATTATATCGAGGCGAACCCGCTTTCGACCCCGGCGCACATCGTGCCTGAATGGTATTTCTGGCCGTTCTACGCGATCCTGCGCGCCTTCACCTTCGACTTCTTCTTCGTGCCGGCCAAGCTGCTCGGCGTGCTGGCGATGTTCTCGGCGATCCTGCTGCTGTTCTTCCTGCCCTGGCTGGACAACTCGCCGGTCCGCTCCGGCAAGTTCCGCCCGATCTTCAAGCAGTTCTTCATCGTGCTGTGCATCGACGTGGTGATCCTGGGCTGGTGCGGCGGCGCGCCGGCGACGGCGGGCTATGTCATGATCTCGCAGTTCGCGGCGGCCTACTACTTCGCGCACTTCCTGATCATCCTGCCGCTGATCGCCATGTTCGAAAAGCCGCTGCCGCTGCCCAACTCGATTACCGAGGCGGTGCTGGCCAAACATAATCTGCAGGGCGAAGAGCCCGCCGCCGTACCGGCCGAATAAGGGGACCCACCGAACATGCTTCGCGCCATCCTGATCGCCATCGGCGTCTTCTTCTCGGGCTTCATGCTCTACTCCTTCGGAGCGAGCACCTATGCCTATCTGACCGATCCGCCCGCCAAGACGGCCGAGGAGGAATTCCATCGCCACCCCAAGGAGGTCCACTTCTCCTTCAACGGACCGCTCGGCCATTATGACCGGCAGCAGCTGCAGCGCGGCTTCCAGGTGTTCAAGGAGGTCTGCTCGGCCTGCCACAGCCTGAAGTTCGTGGCGTTCCGCGACCTGGAGCAGCTTGGCTATTCCGAACCCGAAGTAAAGGCGATCGCCAAGCAGTGGTCGATCAAGACGCCGGACGTCGACCCGAAGACCGGCGAGCCTTCGACCCGCGATCCGGTTCCGGCCGATCACTTCCCCAAGCCTTTCGCGAACAATGTCGCGGCGGCGGCGGCGAACAACAACGCCATTCCGCCAGACCTGTCGCTGATGGCGAAGGCGCGGCATGACGGCCCGGCCTATATCCACTCGCTGCTGACGGGGTATCAGGCGCAGCCCGCCGACCTGCTGAAGAAGTTCCCGGACGTGAAGACGCCCGAGGGCCTGCACTACAACCCCTACTTCGCCAACCTGAACCTGGCGATGCCGCCGCCGCTCACCAGCGAAGGTCAGGTGACCTATGGCGACGGCACCAAGGCGACCGTGGACCAGATGGCGACCGACGTCTCCGCATTCCTGATGTGGACCGCCGAGCCGAAGCTGGAGAGCCGCAAGAGCACCGGCCTGGCCGTGCTGTTCTTCCTGCTGATCGCCACGGGCCTGGCCTATATGTCGTACCGGAGCATCTGGGCCGACAAGAAGCATTGAGGCGCAGTCGCCGGCGATGCTTGGCGTGACCCAAGGATAGAGACAGACGGCGCGGATCCTGAAAGGGGGCCGCGCCGTTTGCGTTTTCAAGGGAGTGGCATGTGAGCCCCGATGATCTGAAAATGCTGGTGCGCGCGATTCCGGATTTCCCCAAGCCGGGCATCCAGTTCCGCGACATCACCACGCTGCTGGCCGATCCCGCCGGCCTGAAGGGGGCGATCGACGCCATGGCCGCCATCGCCCGCCCGATCGACGCGGACTTCGTCGCGGGTATCGAGGCGCGGGGCTTCATCCTGGGCGCGGCGCTGGCCGTGGCGCTCGGGACGGGCTTCGTGCCGATCCGCAAGGCAGGCAAGCTGCCCGGCAAGACCGTGGGCATCGATTATGTGCTGGAATATGGCACGGACCGGCTGGAGATGCATGACGGGCAGGTGCCGGCGGGCGCCCGCGTGATCCTGGTCGATGACCTGATCGCGACGGGCGGGACGGCGCTCGCGGCGGCGCAGTTGCTCCGCGAACAGGGCGCCCGGGTGGAAATGGCGCTGTTCGCGATCAATTTACCGGCGTTGGGCGGCATGAAGGCGCTGGCCGCCGATGGACTGCCGACCTTCGGGCTTATGGATTTCGACGGACATTGATATAGGATAGCGTCAGCGCACGGGATCGTGCTTTTCCAAAGCAGGGGAAAAAATATGAGTTGCATCTTGCAATCCTTGCTGCGTCGCAACACATAGCCGCGATGCGCTTCCTCACCCTCTCCGCCGCCCTCGCCGCGACCCTCCTGTCGGCCTGTTCCGGCGGAAAACCGCCCGCGCCGCCACCGCCCGGGGTCACCATCGCCCAGCCGCTGCAGCGCAACGTCACCGATTGGGACGAATATGTCGGCCGGTTCGAGGCGGTGCAGGGCGTGGAGGTCATGCCGCGCGTGTCCGGGCAGATCACCAGCATCAATTTCCGCGCCGGATTGGGCGTGACGGCGGGGCAGCTGCTGTTCCAGATCGACCCGCGCCCCTATCGCGCGGCGCTGGAGCAGGCCAAGGCGCAAGTGCTGCGCTCACAGGCCGCGCTCACCAATGCGCAGAGCGAGATGAAGCGGTCGGAGGAACTGCGCAAGTTCCAGGCCGTCAGCCAGGAAGAGAATGAGACCAAGCTGGCGACGCTGCGGTCGGCGCAGGCCGATCTGGCGGCAGCGAAGGCGGCGGCGGACGCCCGCGCGCTGGACCTTGGCTTCACGTCGGTTCGCGCGCCGATCAGCGGGCGAGTGTCCGACCGCCGCGTTGCGATCGGCGACTATGTGAGCGCCGGCCAGACGCTGCTGACCACCGTGGTCACCGTCGACCCCATCTGGTTCAGTTTCGAGGGCGCGGAGAGCTTCTACCTCAAATATATCCGCCAGGCGGCCAAGGGCGAGCGCGCCTCGTCCCGCTATGCCGCCAATCCGGTGGAAATCCAGTTGGCCGACGAAACGGGATATAACTGGCATGGCCGGATGATCTTCGTCGACAACGCCATCGACAATAATAGCGGCACCATCCGCGCCCATGCGGAGGTCGCCAATCCCAAGGGCTTCCTGGTGCCCGGCATGTTCGGCCGCGCCCGCCTGCTCGGATCGGGCACGTACAAGGCGCTGCTGGTGCCGGACGAGGCCATCGTCACGGACCAGACCCGCAAGCTGGTCTATCTGGTCGGCAAGGATGGCAAGACGGCGGCGCGCCCGGTGGAAACCGGACCGATGGTCGAGGGGCTGCGCGTGATTCGCGAGGGGCTGAAGCCCGGCGAGAAGATCGTGATCGACGGTCTCGCCCGCCTGCAACCCGGCATTCCGGTGACGCCGCATGAAGGCAAGATCACGCCGCGCAACACCGTGACGCCGACGTCCGATCCCACACAGGCGCCAAAGCCCGACGCCGCATCGCCGGCCAAGCCGGCCAACGGTCCGGCCGGAAGCGCGCACTGATGCGATTGCCGCATTTCTTTATCGACCGACCGATCTTCGCGGCCGTGATGTCGATCCTGATCATCATTGCGGGTCTCGTCGCCTATCCGACGCTGCCTGTCGGACAATATCCGGAAGTCGCGCCGCCGACCGTGGTCGTCAACGCCAGCTATCCCGGCGCGTCCGCCGAAACGCTGGCGGAGACGGTGGCGGCGCCGCTGGAAGAATCGATCAACGGCGTCGAGGACATGATCTACATGTCCTCTTCCTCGACGGCGTCGGGCGTGCTGGCGATCACCGTGACGTTCAAGCAAGGCACGAACGTCGATCAGGCGCAGGTGCTGGTGCAAAACCGCGTGTCCTCCGCCGAACCGCGCCTGCCCGATCAGGTGCGGCAGATCGGCGTCACCGTGCGCAAGAACTCGCCTGACCTGCTCATGGTGATATCGCTGCAATCGCCGGACAACAGCCTTTCCACCCAATATATCTCGAACTATGCGACCTTGCAGATCAAGGATCGCCTTGCGCGGCTTCAGGGCATCGGCAGCGTTCAAGCCTTCGGCTCGCGCGATTATAATATGCGGATATGGATCGATCCCGATCTTGCCGCCGCGCGCAACCTGACCGTCGATGAGATCACGACCGCGATCCGGGGCCAGAATGCGCAGGTCGCCGCCGGTTCGGTGGGTGAGCCGCCCTTCAACCAGGGGGGAACCGCGTTCCAGCTGAATATCCAGACGCAGGGACGCCTGACCACGCCCGAGGAATTCGGCCAGATCATCATCAAGCGGGACGATCAGGGCCGCCTGACCCGGGTGCGCGACGTCGCGCGGGTCGAACTGGGCGCGCAGGATTATCTGACCAACGGCTATATCGACGGCCGGTCGGCGGTCGCCATGCCGATCAGCCAGTTGCCCGGGTCCAACGCGCTGGAGACGGCGGACGCCGTGCGCAAGGAAATGGCGGAGATGGCCAAGAGTTTCCCGCCGGGCCTGAGCTATTCCATTCCCTATAACCCGACCGAATATATCACGGCGTCGATCGAGGCGGTGCAGCATACGCTGGTCGAGGCACTGGTGCTGGTGGCGCTGGTGGTCCTGCTGTTCCTGCAAAGCTGGCGGGCGGCGATCATTCCGATCATCGCGATTCCGGTTTCGCTGGTGGGCAGCCTTGCGATCATGGCCGCGTTCGGTTTTTCGCTCAACAACCTGTCACTGTTCGGCCTTGTGCTCGCGATCGGTATCGTCGTCGATGATGCCATCGTCGTGGTCGAGAATATCGAGCGCCTGATGGACGAGGAGGGGCTGCCCCCGCTCGCCGCCGCGCACAAGACGATGGACGAAGTGTCCGGCGCGCTCATCGCCATCGCCCTGGTGCTGTGCGGCGTGTTCATTCCCACCGCCTTCATCCCCGGCATCACCGGGCAGTTCTACAAGCAGTTCGCCTTGACGATCGTCGGCGCGACGGCGATCTCCGCCTTCGTGTCGTTGACGCTGTCGCCGGCGCTTGGCGCGCTGATCCTGAAGCCCAAGCATGACCATGAGCCTGCCGAGGGTTGGCGCGGCTATCCCGGCCGCTTCGCGCGCTGGTTCAACCGTGGTTTCGAGAAGCTGAGCGAGCGTTACGGCAAGATCACGGCGCGCGCGGTGCGCATGCTGGCGATCATCGGCATCGCCTATGCGATATTGCTGGCGCTGGCGGGTTGGCGCTTTGTCCAGACGCCCAGCGGCTTTGTGCCCGCGCAGGACCAGGGCTTCCTGATCGCCGTCGTGCAGATGCCCCCGGGCAGCGCGCTGCAGCGCACGGACGAGACCCTGCGCAAGGTCATCGCCGACGTCCAGAAGAATCCGGGCGTCGATGGTAGCGTCGCCTTCGCCGGTTTCGACGGCGCGACCTTCACGCAGTCGCCGAGCGCCGCGACGATGTTCGTCCGCCTGAAGCCCCATGCCGACCGCAAGAAGGCCGATGCCATCGCGGGCGAATTGATGCCCACGCTTTCGCAGATCACGGCGGGCAGCGTCTTCGTCATTGCGCCTCCCCCCATTCGCGGCCTCGGCACGGGCGGCGGGTACAAGATGATCATCGAGGATCGTGCCGGCGCAGGCTACAAGGCGCTGGAGGCCGCGACCTTCCAGATGATGGGGGCAGCCAACCAGGCCGAAGGGCTGACATCGGTGTTCACCGTGTTCAACACCCGGACCCCCCGCCTGTTTGCCGACATCGATCGGCAGAAGGCGGAGCAGCTGGGCGTGCCCGTCGACAATATCTTCGCGACGCTCGGCACCTATCTCGGCTCGTCCTATATCAACGACTTCAATTATCTCGGCCGCACGTTCCGCGTGACGGCACAGGCCGATGCGCCGCACCGGGATGATGTGGATGATATTGGCGGCCTGAAGACGCGCTCTCAAAATGGCGCGATGGTCCCGCTCGCATCGGTCATGACGTTGCGGAACGACAGCGGGCCGTTCCGTGTGGTCCGGTACAATCTCTATCCCGCGGCCGAGCTTCAGGGCGACACCGTGCGCGGTTATTCGAGCGGCCAGTCGCTCAAGGCCATGGAAGGGCTCGCGCGGAAAATCCTGCCCGCAGGCTTCAGCTATGAATGGACGGAAATCGCCTATGAGCAGCAGCAGGCGGGCAATACCGGCATCATCGCCTTTGGTCTGGCCGTCGTGTTCGTGTTCCTCCTCTTGGCCGCGCAATATGAAAGCCTCGTTCTGCCGCTGGCAGTGATCCTGATCGTGCCGATGTGCCTTCTTGCCGCGATCCTTGGCGTCAACCTGATGGGTGGGGACAATAATATCCTCACGCAAATCGGTCTGGTCGTGCTGATCGGCCTTGCCGCGAAGAATGCGATCCTGATCGTCGAGTTCGCGCGGCAGGGCGAGGAAGAAGGGCTGGAGAAGCGCGAGGCGGCCGAGCGTGCCGCGCATCAGCGCCTCCGGCCGATCCTGATGACGTCCATCGCCTTCATCCTGGGCGTGCTGCCGCTGGTGATTTCCACGGGCCCGGGCGCGGAAATGCGTCAGGCCCTGGGCATCGCGGTGTTCTTCGGCATGATCGGCGTCACCTTCTTCGGCCTGCTGTTCACGCCTGCCTTCTATGTGATCAGCCGCATGCTGGGCGAAAAGACCAGCGCCTGGATACAGGCCCGCCGCAAGCGGCCCGCAGCGGGTGGGGAGGCAAGCGCATGAACCGGATGCTGCTTGCGGCGAGCGCTTCGCTCGCCCTCTCGGCCTGCGCGGTAGGGCCGAACTACCATGCGCCCAAGCCACTCGCGCCGGCGAAGACGGGCCTGAAGGAGGCGACCGCCGGATCGGCCATCGCCCTGGCGCCGCTGCCCGAGAAATGGTGGCACCTGTTCGACGATCCCGTGCTTGACGGGCTGGTCGAAAAGGCGCTGGCCCATAATACGGACCTGCGCGTCGCCGCCGCCAACCTGAAACGCGCGCGCGCCACCCTGGGTGGTGCGCGGGCCGCCCGCCTGCCGACCACCGATGTCAGCGCGCAGGGCACCTATCAGCAGATCGGCACCGGCAACCCGCAGATGCAGGGTCAGGGACTGAGCGGGCCGATCCGTACCGATTTCTATACCGCCGGCTTCGACGCCTCCTATGAGCTGGATCTTTTCGGTGGCGTCAGCCGATCGATCGAGGCGGCGAAGGGCGATTATGGCGCGGCGCAGGCGGCGCTGGATGCGGCGCGGGTATCCATCGCCGCGGAAACGGCGCGCACCTATGCCTCGGCCTGCGGCTTCGGCGCGCAGGCGGCGACGGCGCGCGAGACCGTGGAACTGCAGGGCAAGACCCTGGACCTGACCCAGCGGCTGCTGTCCGGCGGGCGCGGCACCCAGCGCGATGTCGACCAGTCCACCATATTGGTCGAGCAGGCGCGCGCGCAGGCCGCGACGTTCGAGGCGGAACAGCGTGCGGCGCTCTATGCACTGGCCGTCCTGACCGGCGAGCCGCCGGCGA
>DASVND010000010.1:0-5642 GCA_036384035.1 Sphingobium sp.
GGGCCGCCAGATCGCCGCCACCATTCTCGACAACTGGCTGCAAGGCCGGCGCCGCAACATCTGGGTGACCAAGAATGCGCCGCTCCTGGAAGATGCCCGCCGCGATTGGACCGCTCTCGGCGGCTTGGCTGGCGACATTCATCCCATATCGAACTGGAAGATCGACGAACCCATCAGGCTCGACCAGGGCGTCCTTCTCGTCACCTACCCGACACTTCGATCAATGCGCGGCGAGCACAGTCGGCTCAAGCAGATCATCGACTGGGCTGGCGCCGACTTCGACGGTGTCATCGCCTTCGACGAAGCTCATGAGATGGGCGGCGTGGCGGGAGGCGAGGGCGCGCTCGGCGATAGGCAAGGCTCGCAGCAGGGCATCTGCGGCGTTCGTCTTCAGAACCATTTGCTTGCCGCGCGGATCCTCTATGCCTCCGCCACGGGTGCGTCGGAGGTCAACAACCTCGCCTACGCCGTGCGGCTCGGACTATGGGGGCCAGAAACAGCCTTCGCCAATCGCGAGCAGTTCATTTCCAGCATCCGCCAGGGGGGTATCGCCGCCATGGAACTGGTCGCCCGCGACCTGAAAGCGACCGGACTCTACATGGCACGCGCGCTGAGCTTCGCCGGCGTCGAATATGAGATCCTGCGGCACGAGCTGACGCCCGCACAGATCGAGATCTACGACACTTATGCCAACGCCTGGTCCGTGATCCATCGCAACATGGAAAAGGCCCTCGAACTCACCGGCGTCGTCGACGGTATCGAGAATGCGACCCTCAACAGTGGAGCGAAGGCATCGGCCCGCTCGCGCTTCGAGTCCACCAAGCAACGCTTCTTCGGCCAGGTGCTCCTTTCGATGAAGCTGCCAACCGTCATCGCCGCGGTCCGCGAGCACCTTGCAGCCGGCCAGTCCGTGGTGCTTCAACTGGTGACGACGGCCGAGTCCATCCTCGATCGCCGCCTGGGCACACTCAGCCCGGACGAGCGTGTCGATCTCGAAATCGACCTATCGCCTCGCGAATATGTCATCGACTATCTCGAACGCGCCTTCCCGACCCGCCAAATGCGCGTCTTCACCGATGACACCGGCACGCAGCGATCGGAGCCGATGACGGACGATGCGGGCAACCCCGTCTACAATCCCGATGCGGAGGCTGCCCGGGCCCTAATGATCGAGCATCTGTGCGCGCTGCCTCCCATCATGTCGGCACTCGACGGTGTGCTGGAGCATTTCGGGCACGATCGCGTGGCCGAGGTCACGGGGAGGACCAAGCGCCTGATCTCGACGGGTGATGGCCGCCAGAAGCTGGAGACCCGCTCCACCCGCACCAGCCAGGCCGAGGCCGCGGCCTTCATGCAGGGCTTGAAGCGCATCCTCATTTTCTCGGACGCCGGCGGGACGGGCCGGTCGTACCACGCCTCAAAGGACGTGCCGAACCAGGAACAGCGTGTGCATCTGTTGCTCGAGCCGGGCTGGCGCGCGGATCGTGCGATCCAGGGCCTCGGCCGCACGCACCGCACCCATCAGGCGAGCACGCCGCTTTTTCGCCCCGTCACCACCGACTGCAAGGGCGAACTCCGCTTCACCAGCACCATCGCGCGGCGGCTCGACAGCCTCGGCGCCCTGACGCGAGGTCAGCGCCAGACCGGCGGTCAGAACCTCTTCGATCCGGCCGACAATCTCGAGAGCGAATATGCCTGCGCCGCGCTGGTCACCTGGTTCCACCTTCTGGTCGACGGCAAGCTCACCAGCATCTCGCATGCGGAATTCGAGGACCGGACCGGGCTGGAACTCTGCGACAAGGACGGCGTCCCGAAAGACGAGCTGCCTCCGATCCAGCGCTGGCTCAACCGAATCCTGGCGCTCCCCATCGGCTTGCAGAACAGCATTTTCGAGGAGTTTCTATCCCTGGTCGAAACGCGGGTCTCGGCCGCGCGGGAGGCTGGCCGTCTCGATGTCGGCGTCGAGACGATCCTGGTCGATTCCGCCACGTTGATTGACGACACGTTGCTGCGAACCGACCCGGTCAGCGGGGCGACATCGCACTTGCTAACCATCGAAATCGCGCGGCGCCGAACCCCTGTCACCTTGGAGCGCGTGCTGCGCATAGCCGAGAGCGACAGCACTGCGGAGTTTCTGATCAACGCCAAATCGGGGATGGTCGCGCTGCAGACCCGTGCGCGTGCGCTGATGGAGGAGAAGGACGGGACACCGATCCCGCGCTTCGAACTCACCAGACCTACCCGGCGCGAATATATCCGCGAGCATGAGCTCTTCGAGAGTGCCTGGAAGATCGTCGGTCGCGACGCCTTCTGCGAGAAATGGCAGGCCGAGGCCGACGAAGCCGCGAACAAGGTCGATACCGAGACGATCCGCCTGGCGACCGGATTGCTTCTGCCGATCTGGTCGGCGCTGCCCAGCGATCATCTTGTGGTCAACCGCATCGCCGACAAGGCGGGCAATAGCTGGCTCGGCCGGCTCGTTTTCGACGAGCATGTTGTGCAACTCTTCACCAAGCTCGGCATCGACCGTGCCGAGAACCTTCCGCCCGCGGACATCGTCAAGTCCGCCCATTCTGGCCGAAGCGTCGATATCGCCCGGCCATTTCCCATGACGATCCGCCGCGCGATGGTGAACCGCAATCATCGCATCGAGTTGATCGGCGCGCCCTCGGATCAGCTCGCCTGGCTCAAATCCCTGGGGTGCTTCACCGAGGTCATCCAGTACCGGACACGGGTGTTCCTTCCGGTGCATGCGGCCGCGGACATCCTTGGGCGCATACTCGCCGATCCTGGGTGAGCGCGATTCGGCCTTGGTGAACCGGACCCAAGGCCGCTCCTGGGAAAGAGGGAAGGGGGAACGGGGTGGTGTCCGGGAATTGCCGGACGCCAGAAGGAGTGACCCCGGTGATCCAGACCATCAAACTCGCCAAACTGCGGCTCTCGCCGATCAACGTCCGCACGGCGCCTGACGAACAGCTGCAGATCGAACCCATGGCCGCCAGTATCGAGGCCAAGGGCGTCCTTCAGAACCTGCTCGTTACGCCCGCCAAGAAGCCGCGCGGCACCTATGAGGTGTTCGATGGCGGCCGCCGTTGGCGCGCGCTGCGCCTGCTCGCCGAGCGCGGCACGATCTCGGAAACCGATTTCGATGTCCCCGTCATGGTCCTGACCGGCGACGACGCGGAATTATCCGAGACCTCCACCGCCACCAATTTCCACCAGCTCAAGATGACGCCGGCTGAGGAATGCCGCGCATTTCAGCATTTTATCGGTTCGACCGGCGATCTCGATGCGGTCGCCAAGCGTTTTGGCGTGACACGGCGCTTCGTTGAGGGGCGGCTGCGCCTGGCCTCGCTGGCGGCGCCGATCTTCGACGCGCTGAGCAAGAGCGAGATCACGCTCGATATCGCCAAGGCCTATGCGTCGACCGAAAGCCACGACAAGCAGCTTCTGGTCTGGAACAGCTACCAGAATGGCCACGTCACGGCCGACACCATCCGGCGCGTCATCGCCAACGAGACGCTGAAGGCCAGCGATCCGATCGCGATCCTGGTCGGCGAGGAGCGGTATCGCACGGCGGGCGGCAAGGTCGACGGCGATCTCTTCACCGACGGCAACGACCGCTGGAACAATCCGGAGATCGCGCATCGGCTCGCCGGCGACATCATGGAGGCTGAGGCAAGGCGCATTGGTGAAGAGACCGGTCTCGCCTGGATCAGGCCGATCGCCAGCAATTACGCCCACAACGCCGCACACGGCCTCTATCGCGCCATCCTGCAGCCGCCCGCGCTCACCCAGGAGCAATCTGCCCGCCTTGGTGAGATCGAGGCTCGACGCGCCGAACTCGAGACCGCGATGCAGGACGAATCCATCTCGCCGGATGCCTACAAGGCGCTCGACCAGGAGGATGACCGGCTGATCGCCGAGGCGGAGGCGATCGAGCATCGCGCGCCCGTGCTCCCGGACGAATTGAGGCCCCATGTGGGTGCGTTTCTGCTTTTGACCCCCCAGGGCGAGATGCGCCTCGACACCCAATTTTACAGCGAGCAGGAGCTCATCGTCGAAGAACCCGGTGCCCTCGACGGTGCGGGGGATGACGATCTCGGCGAACCGGAGGAGGGCGGTGCGAGCAAGTTCCGCATCGGTGTGAAGGATGCGCCTGAGCCGACCCGCCGACCCGAGGCCGTGGCGCCAGGCGGCAAGCCGCTCAGCAGTCGGCTTTACGACGAGCTTGCGATCCAGCGGCGCGATATCCTTGCATCCTGTCTGCTCGCGCAGCCGGCGCTCGCACTCGATTACGCTCTGTTCGTGATGATCGACGCGCGCGTCTTCGCAGGGGGCGGCGCGGCAGATGAGATCGTCCAATATGGCACCACGATCTGCGCCGATGCGCCTCAGGACCCCGTCACGACCGAACCGCCCGGCTCACGCGCCCGATCATATCTGGCCGAAGCGCATGACGGTCTCGATGCCGGATGGTGCGATCACGACTACGAGATCGATCGGTTCGAAGGGTTTCGCGCGCTCGATGACGACAGCAAGGCGCAATGGCTGGCGTATATCGTCGCCATGTCGATCGAGGCGAAGCCACGTGGCGCCAGCGGCCAGGTTGCAATCCACAATCGCTTGGCTTCGATCCTGGAGATCGACGTGGCGAGCTGGTGGCGTCCGACCGCGGAGAACTTCTTCGACCGGGTGAACAAGGGCAGCATCCTGAGCCTGCTCCATGACGTCGGCGGCGGCGCACTGACGGCCCGGCATGCCACCCTCAAGGAGGCGGAAATCTCGGAGAGCTGCGAAAAACTGTTCGCCGGAGCCGCCATCGTCGAGCCTGAGACGAAGGAAGCCGTGCTGGCATGGGTCCCTGATGCCATGCGCTTTGGTGCCGCAGATTCGTGCCCGACCGATCGTCTCGATGGCGAGCCGGATCGCCTGGCAATGCCGATCGACGGCTCGGCGGAGGGCGCCCCGGTCGCTGCCGATACGGTGATCGAGCCGGTCGAAGCCTGACCCGGCAGGGCAGGGGGGCGGCATCAGGTCACCGCCGCTGGCTTGATCGTCCCCACCTGCACTCTCGCTCGCCGGAACCGAATCTTCAACCAGCCGGAGCATCAGCCATGTCTGCGAAAGCCCGTCCGAGCCGCGATATCGCGGCTGAAATCACCAACCTCATCATCCGCAAGCTGGAAGAGGGCGTGCCGCCATGGACACGGCCCTGGCAGGTCGCCGGAGCCGGCGGCCGTCCGCTGCGACATTGCGGCACGCCATATGCCGGTATCAATGCGGTCTTTCTTTGGGCGATCGCAGACGCGAACGGCTATCGCTCGCGCTTCTGGATGACCTACCGCCAGGCCGAGGCGCTCGGCGGCCATGTTCGCCGCGGTGAGCATGGCTCGATTTCGGTCTATTATTCGAGTTTCAAGAAGACGGAGGCGGACCCGGCAACAGGCGCCGAGAGCGAGCGCAGCATCCGCTTTCTGCGCCACTATCTCGTCTTCAACGGTGCGCCGTAACGGCGGAAGTATAAAGGAGCTCTACCATGAGTAGATGATCTTGCTGACTATAGATCATGCCCACTGGACTAACCTCGGCTAGAAATAGCTGTAATCCCGAAAGGGACGGGGAAAAGTAGCATGTTCAGA
>DASVND010000011.1:0-20346 GCA_036384035.1 Sphingobium sp.
GACGGTGGGGTGTCGCCCTCTCGATAGCAGGTCACCCCTCCACCGGCTACGCCGGTCCCCCTCCCCTTACAGGGGAGGATTTAAGAGGACCGTCCGCCGTCCACTTACATTCCCAATCGCAAATATCAGCCCATGTGCAGGGGCGTAGCGTCCCGGGACTTCGACCCGATCCACGCTTCCGCCGCATCCATCGTCATGAATACACGCAGGCGCGGATGGACCAGCGTGCGTTCCGCCTGCGCGCGGTTGAGCGGGCCGGCGACGACCACGGCGGCGCGGCCCGATGTGCGGGCCATGCCGCCGCGCATCACGGCGGCGAGCAGGTCGGCCACGTCGTTTGCCTGAACCGGAAAGTCCGGCGAGTTCACGATCACGTCGAAGTCGTCGCCAATCTTGCGCAGGCTGGCGTCGATCCCCCTTGCGAGATCAGGAACATTCTTGGGTTCCCAAAATCCCTCCACGGTGATCCGCAGGATGTTGGCGCGCGAATCATGTTCAATGTGAAACATCAGGAGCTTCCGAACGAGGGAGGGCGGCCTAGAGCATAGGCCGTGGCCCTTTGCGACCCCCTCTTTTTTACTAGGGCCGATCGTCTTTCAGTCCGAACGGCCTGACTTTAATGCGCCGCGCCCCAGCTCGGTCCGGTGCCGATCTCCACGCCCAGCGGCACGCTGAGCTTCACGAGCGGTTCCGCCGCGCCCGCCATGGTGTCGCGGATGACGGCGCTCGCCGCCTCCACATCGCCTTCGGGCAGTTCGAACACCAGTTCGTCATGGACCTGCAGCAGCATCTTCACATTCGGAAGCCCGGCGCGGTCCAGCGCAGGCCCCATGCGGACCATGGCGCGCTTGATGATGTCGGCGCTGGTGCCCTGGATCGGCGCGTTGATCGCGGCGCGCTCGGCCCCCTGCCGCTCATGCTGGATCGGCGCGCGGATGCGGGGGAACCAGGTCTTCCGCCCGAACAGGGTTTCGGTGTAGCCCGTCGCCCGCACCTTCTCCAGCGTCTCGTTGATATAGACGCTGATGCCCGGGAAGCGTTCATAATAGCGGGAGATCATGTCCTGCGCCTCGTCCGCGCTGATCTCCAGCCGGCCGGCAAGACCCCAGCGGCTGATGCCGTAGAGGATCGCGAAGTTGATCGTCTTGGCGCGGCCGCGCGTGTCGCGGTTCACCTCGCCGAACAGTTCCTGCGCCGTGCGGTTGTGGATGTCCTCGCCCTGTTCGAAAGCGTCCTTGAGCGCCGGCACATCCGCCATATGCGCGGCGAGGCGCAATTCGATCTGGCTGTAGTCGGCGGCGAGGATGACATTGCCCGGCTCCGCGACGAAGGCGTGGCGGATCTGGCGGCCGGTCTCCGTGCGGATCGGGATGTTCTGAAGATTGGGGTCATTGGACGAGAGACGGCCGGTCTGTGCGCCGGTCAGCGAATAGCTGGTATGGACGCGGCCGGTTTCCGGATTGATCTGCTGCTGCAGCGCGTCGGTGTAAGTGGAGCGCAGCTTGGACAGTTGCCGCCAGTCGAGCACCTTGCCGGCGATGTCCGACCCTTCGGCCTTCAGCTTCTCCAATATGGTGACGTCGGTCGAATAGGCGCCGGACTTGCCCTTCTTGCCGCCCTTATAGCCCATCTTCTCGAACAGGATCGCGCCAAGCTGCTGCGTGGAGCCGATGGCGAAGGGCTGGCCCGCTAGTCCGTGGATTTCGCCTTCCAGCCGCGCGATGCCGTCGCTGAATTCGCCGGACAGGCGCGAGAGATGTTCCCGATCGACCTTGATGCCGGTCCGCTCCATCTTCGCGATAACGGGGACGAGCGGGCGGTCGACCATTTCATAGACGCGGGTGGCGCCCTCCTGATGCAGGCGGGGCTTGAACTTCTTCCACAGGCGCAGGGTGACGTCGGCGTCCTCGCCCGCATAGGCGGTGGCCTTGTCCAGTTGCGCCTCGGCGAAGCTGATCTGGCTTTTGCCCGAGCCGACGACATCCTTGTAGCTGATGCAGGTGTGGTCGAGGTGGGTCTTGGCGCCCTCGTCCATGCCGTGGCCGGACAGGCTCTGCCCGGCGTCGAGGTCGAAGCTCATGACGATGGTGTCGTCGAAGGGGGTGATGAACAGGCCGTGCCGGGCAAGGACGGTCATGTCATATTTGAGGTTATGGCCGACCTTCAGCACGCCCTCGTCGGCGAGCAGGGGCTTCAGTTTCTCGACCACCAGGGCGAGCGGGAGCTGGATCGGCTTTTCCGCGAACATGTCCGTGCCGCCATGGGCAATCGGGATGTAGCAGGCCAGGTTGGGGCCGGTGGACAGGCTGATGCCGACAAGCGCGGCGGAGGTGGCGTCGAGGCCGGTGGTCTCCGTGTCGATCGCCATCGTCCCCTCGGCCTGGGCAGCGGCGATCCAGCGGTCGAGCGCCTCCTCGGTCACAACCGTTTCGTAGAGTGCGCAGTCGATCGGCGGTGCGTCCTCGGCCTGCGGCGGTGGCGGGGGCGCGCCAGCGGTGACGGCGGCGGAAGTCGCGGCGACGGCCACTGCGGCGGCGGGACCGCCGAGGCGACCCAGCAGCGCCTTGAAGCCGTGATGCTCCAGGAAGGTGCGCAGGGGTTCTTCCGGAATGCCCTTGAGGTTCAGATCCTCCAGCGGCTCGGGCAGGTCCATCTCGCAATGGAGCGCGACCAGCCTGCGCGACAGGCGGGCCATGTCGCTATGTTCGATCAGATTTTCCTGCATCTTCGATTTCTTCATCGCAGGCGCGGCGGCGAGGACGGATTCCAGGTCGCCATATTCAGTGATGAGCTTCGACGCGGTCTTGGGGCCGATGCCGGGGACACCGGGGACATTGTCGACGCTGTCGCCCATAAGCGCGAGGACATCGCCCAGCTTTTCCGGCGGCACGCCGAACTTGCCGACGACATAGTCCGCGCCGCGCCGCTCATTCTTCATCGTGTCGTACATGTCGACGCCGGGCTGGATCAGTTGCATCAGGTCCTTGTCGGAGCTGACGATGGTGACGTTCCACCCCGCCTCCACCGCGCGGCAGGTGTAGGTGGCGATGATGTCGTCCGCCTCGAACCCCGCTTCCTCGATACAGGGCAGCGAGAAGGCGCGGGTCGCGTCGCGGATCATGGGGAACTGGGGAACAAGATCCTCGGGCGGCGGCGGGCGGTGCGCTTTGTACTGGTCATACATGTCGTTGCGGAAGGTGTGCGATCCCTTGTCCAGCACGACGGCGAGGTGGGTCGGGCCATCCGCCTTGTCCAGCTCGGCGGCCAGCTTCCACAGCATCGACGTGTAGCCATAGACCGCGCCGACCGGCTGGCCGTGCCGGTTGGTGAGCGGCGGAAGCTGGTGATAGGCGCGGAAGATATAGCCGCTGCCATCGACGAGGTAGAGGTGGTTGGGTTTCTGATTCTCGGACATCTGGTGGAGATAGCGATTAACCGTTCGCGCCTCCAGTGTTGGGTGCGATGGGGTGGCCTACGCCATTGCCGTCATGCCGGACTTGATCCGGCATCCATTGGCTCAATTGTAGAGAAGCCGGGCGATGGTTGAGGCTCATGGATCCCGGATCAAGTCCGGGATGACGGCAGTTTATTGAGGCAGCGGCAATGATATAGCCGCGTGCACGCCCCGCTCAATATTTGTCGTGGTTCGCCGCTATGGCCCGCGCCACGCCCTGCATCAGGGCCCAGCGTTCGGGGATCGACACGGTCGTGCTGCCGATCATCACCGCGACTGCATAGCTGGTGCCGTCCGGTGCGGTCATGACGCCGACGTCGTTGAAGCCGGTCGAGCGCGGGGGCAGGTCCTGGCCGGTGCCGGTCTTGTGCGCGTAGCTCCAGCCCGGGGGCACGCCGCCCTTGATCCGCTGCGGCCCGGTCTTCGCCTCATGCATCGTGTCGAGCAGGTAACGGGTCGACGTCGCCGAGAGCATGTCGCCCTTCTTGAGCTTCGCCAGCGCCGTCACGATGCCGATGGGCGCAGCGCCGTCGGGCGGATTGGCGAGATAATCGTCCAGCGCCTTGTTGCGCACCGACATCGGCAGGTTGGCGCGTGCGGTGTAGAAATTGCGGCCCAGCGAATAGTTGGGGTTCCAGTCGAGCCCCGCCGTTCCGGCCTGCAGCAGCTTTTCGCCCGGACCGAAGCGGATGTTGGAGATGAAGCGGCGGGCGAGGAAGCCGCGCACCGCGTCCGGGCCGCCCGACTTGCGCAGCAGCGCGTCGTTGGCGGTATTGTCGCTCTGCGTCATCGCGCGTGTGAACAGGTCGGAATAGGTGGTGGTGTAGCCGTCCCGACCGATCATCGCGGCGAGCGGCTGATGGAAGACGGTCAGGTCCTGCTTCTGCAGGGTCACGCTGTCCGCCAGGCGCAGCTTGCCGCGATCGACATTGTCGAGCAGCGTCATCGCCACCCACAGTTTCGACACGCTCTGCTGCGGGAAAAGCTCATTGCCGTTGTAGGAGACGACCCAGTCGGCGTCGACGCGCTTGACCGCGATGCCGACATGGCCGTTGAAGCCGCGGCCCAGCGACTGGATGATGGAGACGAGCGCCGGGGACGGACGCGAGCGCGGGTTATAATCCTGAAACGGCGCGGGCGGATTGGCGACCGGACGGGACGGACCCGCCAGCGGCGAGGTCATGGGGCGCGGCGTGGCGGGGCCGACACAGGCGGCAAGGGCGATGGCGGCGAGCAGACCAGCAAGGGTCTTGCCACCCAGTCCATTACGCGCGCCCCCGCGCCGTATAACGATGCGATCGGCAGTCACCCGCCGCTCAATACCCCGCACTACATTTCCTTTTGCCCACGGATTCAAGTTCATAGCATCCTTGCGCGCCTGTAAAGCGCAAAAGCATTTGCGACCAATGATTCCGAAAATAGGATGTAAGGAGCCTTAACGATGCTGAACGCGCCGCTCATCTGCGGTTAAAGGCGGGTTTGGCAGGGTGAATTGATGACAATGACCACGAAAACCACGCGCCGCGCGGTGCTGACCAGCGCGGGAACGCTGTTCCTGGCGGCTGCGATGCCCGCTTTTGCCGCCCAGGCGACCCCCTTCACCTCCCGGCGCATCACCGTCACTGTACGGGGGGCGGGGCGCGACGTGCTGCTGATCCCCGGCCTCGCCAGCGGGCCGGGTATATGGAACGGGGCGATCACCGCCGTGCCGGGCTATCGCTATCATCTGGTGCAGGTGCGCGGCTTTGCGGGGCTGGCCCCCGATCTTAACAAGACGGGGCCACTGATCGCACCGCTGGTGGACGAGATTGCGCGCTATGTGTCGTCCATGGGGCTGGCGCGGCCGGCAGTGGTCGGGCACTCCATGGGCGGTACGCTGGCCATGATGCTGGCGCTGCGCGGCGTGGCGAGCCGGGCGATGGTGATCGACATGCTGCCCGCCGGGGCGGGCATGGTCGGCGGCACGGCGAATGGCATGGGCTATCTGGCCGACCAGCTAAGCCAGTATTTCACGAGCACGAAGGCGGGCCGCGACATGTTCGCGGAGATGCTGGCGCGACAGCCCGGCGCGCAGGGAAGCGACCCGGACGTCATCGCCCATGCGCTGACCGAACTGGCGCATACCGACCTGGGGCCGCAACTGGGGAAGATCAGCGTGCCGCTTCGGGTGCTTTATGCGGTGCCGGCGGATACGCAGATACGCGCGAATTTGGTCCAGCAATTCCGCACGGCTTATGCCGCCGCGCGGACGGCGATGCTGACGCCGATCGGGCCAAGCGGGCATATGGTGATGAGCGATCAGCCCAAGCTGTTCACCGGGGCATTGGCGGCGTTTTTGAAGGGGGTTTGATTAGCGATCCAGCTCCCAACACCCGTTCGTTTCGAGCCCTTCGACAAGCTCAGGATAAACTTCGGCCCTTGGCCGAAGTCGAGAAACGGATGCGCGAGGTTTCTCGACTTCGCTCGAAACGAACGGATGTTGTGATGCACGCTGCCAGCAGAACAAACTTTACGGCGCCAGCACCGTGTCCACCGCCTCCGGCAGCGTCTTGAGATAATCCAGCGTGTAATGGAGCCCCCGGCTTTCCTTGCGGTGGAGCGCCGAACGGACGATCAGGCGGGCGACCTCCAGCAGGTTGCGCAGTTCGATGAGGTCCGGCGTCACGCGGAAATTGCCGTAATAGTCGTCCACCTCCTGCGCGAGCAGGTTGACGCGATGCTGGGCGCGCTCCAGCCGCTTGGTGGTGCGGACGATGCCGACATAGTCCCACATGAAACGGCGGATTTCCTTCCAGTTGTGCTGGACGATGACTTCCTCGTCGGAATCGGTGACGCGGCTTTCGTCCCAAGCGCGGATCGGCGGTGGGGCGGGCAGGTCTTCCCAATGGGCGCGGATATGCTGGGCGGCCGCCTCGCCGAAGACGAAGCATTCGAGCAGGGAGTTCGACGCGAGGCGGTTCGCGCCGTGCAGGCCGCTTTCCGACACTTCGCCCGCCGCATAGAGGCCCGGTAGGTCGGTCCTGCCATCCAGGTCGATGACGACGCCGCCGCAGGTATAATGCTGCGCGGGGACGACCGGGATCGGCTCCTTGGTGATGTCGATGTCGAGGTCCAGCAGCCGGGCGTAGATGGTCGGGAAGTGATGCTTCACGAACTCGGGCGGCTTGTGGCTGATGTCGAGATGGACATAGTCGAGGCCGAGGCGCTTGATCTCATGATCGATGGCGCGGGCGACGACGTCGCGGGGGGCGAGTTCGCCGCGCTTGTCGAACCGATCCATGAAGCGCTTGCCGCCGCCGGGTACGCCGGGGGGCAGTTTCAGCAGGCCGCCCTCGCCGCGCACGGCCTCCGTGATCAGGAAGTTCTTCACCTCCAGATTATAGAGGCAGGTCGGGTGGAACTGGTTCATCTCCATGTTGGAGACGCGGCAGCCTGCACGCCAGGCCATGGCGATGCCGTCGCCGGTCGCGCCGCGCGGCGCGGTGGAGAAGAGATAGGTGCGGCCCGCCCCGCCGGTGCACAGGATCGTCGCTTTGCCCAGCAGCGCATCGACATGCTTGGTCTTGCGGTTGAAGGCGTAGACACCCCAGACATGGCCGTCGCCCGAATATTTCTCGCCATGGCGGCTGGTGATGAGGTCGAGCGCCATCATGTCGGTGGCCAGCGTGATGTTCGGATTGGCCTGCGCCGCCTTCACCAGCGCCTGTTGCACCGCCGCGCCGGTGGCGTCGTCGACATGGACGATGCGGCGGTGGCTGTGGCCGCCCTCGCGCGTGAGGTGCCAGCGTTCGCCGAATGCCTCGCCCGCGTTGAAGGGGACGCCAAGTGCGGCCAGCCGCTCGATCGCGGCGGGGGCGTTGGAGACGACGAATTCCACCGTCTCGCGATTGTTGAGGCCGGCGCCCGCGACCATCGTGTCCTCGACATGCTGCTGGAAGCTGTCGCCCCCGTCCAGCACGGCGGCGATCCCGCCCTGCGCCCAGTTGGTCGACCCGCCGTCCAGCGCGCCCTTGGCCAGGACAAGCACCTTGCGGTCCTGCGCCAGGTTGATCGCGGCGGTGAGGCCGGCGGCGCCGGAGCCGATGATGACGACGTCATAGGTGGTGGTTGGCATGCTCTTCCCGGCTTGTTTCCCGTTCGTCCTGAGCGAAGTCGAAGGACTCAACCGAACGGAGTGAGGTTTTTGCCTTCGCTACGCTCAGGCGAGGGCTTCGACAAGCTCAGCCCGAACGGTGGGAGAATGGCGAATTTCCCGTTCAGGCAGCCGCCGCCGTCAGGTTGAGGAACACATCCTCCAGGTCCGGATCGCGGGTCGACACGTCGACGATCTGCAGGCCCTTTTCCTGGACGGCGGCCAGCACCTGCCCGGCATTGGCCTTGTCCTTCTGGTAGGTGATGGTCAGCGTCCGCCCGCCCGTAAGCTCCACCTTCTCAAAACAGGGTGCCACAGGAACTTCGGCCAGGTCGCGGTCGACCGTCACCAGAACCACTTTCTCCTGCGCCATGCCGACCAGTTCGCGGGTCGGCTTGTCGGCGATGAGGCGGCCATGATTGATGATGGCGATGCGGTCGCACAGTTGCTCGGCTTCTTCCAGATAATGGGTCGTCAGCACGATGGTGACGCCAAGATTGTTGAGATGCTTCACATAGGCCCAGAGCTGCTGGCGCAGCTGGATGTCGACGCCTGCGGTCGGTTCATCGAGGACAAGGATCGGCGGCGAATGCACCATGGCCTTGGCGACCAGCAGGCGGCGTTTCATGCCACCCGAAAGCGTGCGGGCGTAAGCGTTCGCCTTGTCCTCCAGATGGACGGCGCGCAGCAGTTCCATCGTCTTGCGCCGGTCCTTCGGCACGCCATAGAAGCCCGCCTGGTTCTCCAAGGTCTCGAACGGCGTGAAGAAGGGGTCAAAGACGATCTCCTGCGGCACGATGCCGATGGAGTTCTTCGCGTTGCGGGGATTGGCATCGGTATCGAAGCCCCAGATGCGGGCGGAGCCGGACGTCTTGTTGACCATGCCCGACAGGATGTTGATCAGCGTCGACTTGCCCGCGCCATTGGGGCCGAGCAGCCCGAATATCTGCCCGCGCGGGACGTTGAAGGTGACGTTGTCGAGCGCCTGTTTGCCGCCCTTATAGACCTTTGACAGGGCATCGATGGCGATGGCGGGCTGCGCAGGCGCGGCGATAGGGGAGTCGGTCATGCATTCCCCCTACTCCCATCGCTTCGAGATTGTCGAGAACGGGCGCGGCGCGGCCTCGGAAAATTTGCAATGATATATTGTATCTTAAGAAGCATCGGCCTATGTGCGGTTCAGGACGGTGACGATGTTTCAGAATGCGCTTTCACGAGGATCACTTGACCGGCTGGCCGTGGCGCTGTCCGGCCTGTGCGCCGCGCATTGCCTGCTGACTGCGGTCGTCCTTGGCCTGCTCTCGTCGGCTGGTGGATTCCTGTCCAATCCCATGATTCATGAGACCGGCCTGTTCATCGCGATCATCCTGGGCGCGGTGGCGCTGGGCAATGGCGCGATCGCACATGGCTTCATGATGCCGGCCGCGATCGGATCGCTGGGCCTGGGCATGATGGCCGGCGCGCTGGCCCTGCCCCATGGCGGCCAGGAGGGCCTCTACACGGTCCTTGGCGTGATGGTTCTGGCCTTGGGCCACGACCTTAACCACCGGGCCGGTCGCTAGGCCCCCAGCGCCACAATCCATTACGATCGATTGCGCCTGAGGCGTCCGGCCGACCGCCGGGCGCCATATTTTTGAAATATAACGGGCGCGGTGGCGGAAATTCGGCCGCTGTTCGTTTTTCCAGTCAAGCAGTTCAAAATACTGCGTGACAAATAAACATATAAGCATCGCAAAACTACACTTGACGAATTTTTTCGGACAAGAATGTGGAGTCGTGCGATGCGATAATGGCCAAGCGGAGAGACCATAAATATCAACACACAAGTATAACAAAAATAAATCTGAACCGCAGCGCATCTGATTTGACAGGGGAAACTTATGCACTTCTTGAGGAACATGAAGATTTCACTTGCTGGGACCACGGCAACGGCGCTGATCGCCGGACTAGTGGTTACCGCAGCGACGCCCGCCGCAATGGCGGCCACGACAAAGCTGACCTCCGCCCTTTCCTCCCGGCACAAGTTCGACATCAAGCCGCAGCCGCTCAACGAAGCGCTCCGGGCGCTGTCGACGCAATCGGGCATCCGCATTCTCTTTCCCTATGACGAGGTCGCGCAGTTCCGCAGCCGGAGCGTGAGCGGATGGCTGTCCACCGAGCAGGCGCTGGACCAGTTGCTTGCCGGAACGCCGCTGAAACATTCCGAAGCCGGAGACGGCGTCATCGCGCTGGCCCCGACCGGAAACCGCTCCATCGCGCAGCGCAGCCGGCTGGCCGTCCAGTTCGCACAGGCAGCAACCCCATCCAGCGCGGCGACGATGACCATGGCCCCGGCGGAGGTGGCCGAAGACGATCAGGTCGATGCAACGCCGATCATCGTCACCGGCACGCGCCAGACGACCCGCACGGTCGCCGACAGCCTTGCGCCGATCGACGTGCTAGGCAAGGCCGACCTGGAAGCGAGCGGCAAGCAGTCGGTCCGCGACCTGCTGGGCACATTGGTCCCCTCCATCAGCGTATCGAACGGCGGCGCGGGCGCGAGCTTCGCGGTCAAGACGCTGTCACTGCGTGGCCTGTCCGGCGATCAGGTGCTGGTGCTGGTCAACGGCAAGCGCCGCCACAACACAGCGACCCTGTTCATCAACGGCACCACCCAGAATGGCCAGTCCCCGCCCGACCTCGACCTGATCCCCGGCAGTTCCATCCAGCAGATCGAAGTGCTGCGCGACGGCGCGTCGGCGCAATATGGGTCGGACGCCATCGCCGGCGTCATCAACGTCATCACCAAGAAGGGCAGCGGCGGCAGCGCGACCTTTACCGGCGGCGCCACCGGCCGGGGTGACGGCATCAGCTCGCGCATCCAGGCCGACTATGGCTTTGGTTTCGCCAATGGCGGGCATTTCAACCTGGCGGGCGAAGGCTATATTCAGGAGCGCACACAGCGCGGCGTTCTGAACCCCTCGGTATTCTACGCCGTCGGCGACCCGCGTGAGCCCGCCCCTGATTCCAAGGCGCGCGACGTCAACCAGACCGGCCAGCCGCAGGTGACGGGTTTCAACCTGTCCTATGACGCAGCGACGCCAGTGGGCGACACGCTCGAACTCTACAGCTTCGGCACTGTGTCCAAGCGCCATGCCGACGCCTGGCTGACATTCCGCACGCCGACCGCGTCCAACAATGTGATCCAGGTCTATCCCAACGGCTACAGCCCGCACCTCCACCTGTTCGACAAGGATTATCAGGGCGTCGTCGGCATTCGCGGCGATCTGGCCGAGAATTTCCACGCCGACCTCAGCACCAGCTATTCTAAGAACAGCGTCCGCAACGAGACCGGCGGCCTGAACGCATCGATGGGCGTCAATAGCCCGACCTATTTCTACATCGGCACGGTCAAGTCGACCGAATGGACCAACAATCTGGACCTGCAATATAAGGCCGACCTGGGCCTTGCCGAACCGCTGTTCATCGCGGCGGGCGGCGAATATCGCGAGAACAGCTATACGATCGTAGCCGGCGAGCCGGCGTCCTATATCGACGGCGGCAGCCGAACGGCGAGCGGCGCGCCACGCCAGGCGGGATCGCAGGGCGTCACCGGCTTCCCGCTGGAATCGGCCGGCAAGTTCACGCGCAATTCGTGGAGCGCCTATCTGAACCTTGAGCAGACGATCGTCGAAGGCTTCGACGTTGCGCTGGCGGGTCGGCATGAGGATTATTCCGACTTCGGCACGACGGATACCGGCAAGGCGTCCATCCGCATCGAGCCGATCAAGGGCATCGCCTTCCGCGGGACCGCCAGCACCGGCTTCCGCGCGCCGACCCTGCAGCAGATCCATTATTCGTCATCCTCAACGATCGGCGTGCTGCTGCCGGGCGCGACCGTCACGACGCTGGCCCCGGTGCGCGCCCTCCCGGTTGACGATCCTGCCGCGATTGCTTTGGGTTCGCAGCCATTGAAGCCGGAGAAATCGACCAACTTCTCCGCTGGCCTTGTCCTGACGCCGACCAATCGCCTGAACATCACGATCGACGCCTATCAGATCAAGATCGAGGATCGTATCCTGCTGGGCGGCGTGCTGACGGGCGCAGCGGCGGCGAACGGTACGCTGAACGCGGTCGGGGCTCTTCTCCAGAATGCGGGCCTCAGCCCGTTCCAGAGCGGCTTCTATTTCTCCAACGCCGCCGACACCCGCACGCGCGGTCTGGACATTGTCGGCACCTATCGCGCCAATCTGGGTGGCCTGGGATCGGCGACGTTCAGCCTGTCGGCGAACTTCAACAAGACCAAGTTCACCCGTCTGGAAGTCCCGGCGGTGCTGGCGGCCAGCGGCCTGTCGCTGATCGACCGGGCGCGGCAGGGCGACTTCACCAAGGGCACGCCACGCGACAAGTTTGTCGGCAATGTCCTGTGGAATGTCGACGACTTCTCGCTGAACCTGCGCGCTACGCGCTATGGCGAAGTGACGATGGTGTCGACGCTGCCGGCCAATGACGACACGGTAACGGCCAAGGTGCTGTTCGACCTGGAGGTCGGATACAAGATCACGGACAAGATCAAGATTTCGGCGGGCGGCAACAATCTGTTCGATGTCTATCCCAATGTCCTGAAGGCCGCCAACCAGGGCGCGGCGCGCTTCGCCTACTACAATACCTACGCGCCCTACGGCATCAGCGGCGGCTATTACTACGGCAAGCTGAGCTTCACCTTCTGACCCACCAAGACCATCGGAGTATCTGCATGAACGGCAAGGTGACGAAGGCCGGGCTTGGCCTGAGCCGGCGACAGGCGCTGGCGGTTGGCGGCGTGGGTCTGCTCGCGGCGGGGAGCGCAAGCTCCCTCGCCCAAGGCGGAGCGACGGGCAAACCCGGCCCCGGCGCGGAGACGATGGTCACGGTCGAGGACGTCACCAACGTCGCCCTCGCCGTGTCGCGCGACGGCAAGATGGTCGCGTTCGACCTGCTCGGCATTCTCTGGACGATGCCGGTCGCGGGCGGCGCGGCCAAGCGGTTGACCGGCGATTTCGATGACCTCGGCCAGCCGGACTGGTCACCGGACGGCAGCCGGATCGTCTTCCAGTCCTATCGCACCGGCAATTTCCATCTCTGGTCGATAGCGGCGGAGGGCGGCGCGCTCACCCAGCACACAGAAGGCCATTTTGACGACCGCGAGCCGCGCTGGTCGCCCGATGGCAAGACCATCGCTTTCGCCAGCGACCGGGCGGACGGGCGCTACGCCATCTATCTGCTCGACGTGGCGACCGCTACCGTGAAGCCGCTGTCGCAGGGCAAGTCCAATGATTCCGAACCCTGCTGGTCCCCGGACGGCAAGAAGATCGCCTATGTGGCGGATGGCACCAAGCTGATGGTCTGCGGCCTGGACGGCGTGGCCACGCAGGTGGCATCCGTACCCCTTTCGGCCGACCGGATGCGCCCATCGGCGGTCCAAGCCCCCAGTTTCGCGCCCGACGGCAGCATTGCCTATACGCGGGCAGGACCCGGCACGATGACGCTGGTCCATGACGGCAAGGATGTGGTGGCCGGGGAGGATCTGTACCCCTTCCGCACCGGGTGGTTGCCCGGCGGCGGTTTCCTCTACGGATCGGACGGCAAGATCAGGCGACGCACCCCCCACGGCGCCACGGACATCGTGCCGTTCACGGTTTCGGTGCCGGTCACCACGCCCGACTATAAGAAGAAGACACGCGATTTCGATTCGACGACGCCCAAGCCTGTGGTCGGCATCGCCAGTCCCGCTTTGTCGCCCGATGGCAAGCAGGTGGCGTTCTTGGCGCTCAACGACCTGTGGCTGCTGCCCATTGGCGGGCGGCCCAAGCGGCTGGTCAAGGACAGCTATCACAAATGCGACCCGGCCTGGTCGCCGGACGGCAAGACCATCGCCTATTCCAGCGACCGGAACGGCACGCTCGACATCTATCTGCATGACCTCAAGACAGGTAAGGAGCGGCAACTTACCAACCTGCCGGATCAGGCGGCGACCTATGCGGCCTGGTCACAGGATGGGGCGCTGATCGCGTTCCTGGATCAGGAGGGCGCGCTGCACACCGTCGAGGTGGCGGGCGGCGCGGTGCAGAAGGTCTATGACGGACTATGGGAGCCGGGTCGCCCGACCTTCGGCCCCAATGCCAAGACCATAGCCTATTCCGCTTTCAAGCCGGTGTCCGCCCGCTATCGTGAGGGGCATAGCGAAATCCTGACCGTCGACCGCGCCACCGGCAAGGGCAGCTATGCGCCCGTCGCGCCGGGCCGATCGCTGGGCGTGCGCGGGGTGGACGGGCCGGTCTGGTCGCCGGACGGCAAGAGCTTCGCCTATGTCTTCGCCAGCACCTTATGGGTCGTGGCCGTGGACGAGGCCGGTAAGTTCACCAGCGCGCCGAAGCAGATCACCACGGAAGTGACCGATGCGCCGAGCTGGAGCGGCGATTCAAAGTCCCTCCTCTATCTCTCCAATGGGAAGCTCCGGATGGTGTCGGCCATCGGCGGCGCTCCGCGCACGGTCCCCTGCCGTCTGGACTGGGCCAATGCCAAGCCCTCGGGTCGCACCGTCATCAGGGCCGGCAGGATGTGGGACGCCACCGCGCCCGAATATAAGACCGACATGGACGTGGTGGTCGAGGGGAACAAGATCGCGGCGATTCTGCCCAAGGGCGGCGTGACGGACGCGAATGCGAAGATCATCGACGGATCGAGCCTCGTCCTGCTGCCCGGCCTGATCGACATGCACACCCACCGGCAGATGGCGGGCTATGGCTATGGCGACCGGATGGGCCGCGCCTGGCTGGCGATGGGCATCACCGCCACCCGCTCTCCCGGCTGTCCCGCCTATCATATGGTCGAGGACCGGGAAGCGATCGACAGCGGCGCGCGGATCGCGGCGCGGCACTATGCCACGGGCGAGGCCATCGACGGATCGCGCATCTTCTACAATTTCATGCGGCCGGTGACGGAGCCGGGGCAACTGGAGCTGGAGCTGTCGCGGGCCGAGGCGCTGTCCTACGATATGGTGAAGACCTATGTCCGCCTGCGCCATGACGAGCAGAAAAAGGTCGTCGATGCGTCGCACCGGATGGGCATGCACCTGTCATCGCACTACCATTATCCGGCGCTGCACAGCGGCATGGACTGTATGGAGCATCTGGGCGCGACCAACCGCTATGGCTATTCGCGGACGATCACGTCGCTGGGCGGCGGCTATCAGGATGTGAACGGCCTGTTCGCAGGAGCCAAGGCCGGCCGCACGCCGACCTTGTTCATCGCATCCGCCCTGCTGGGCGAGGATAGCAGCATTGCCGAGGACAAGCGCATCCGCACCCTCTTCCCGCCCTGGGAATATGCCAAGCTGATGGCGCGGGTGAAGGCGATGAAGGAAGGCGACCGGCAACCGCTGATGGAGAATCTGGAGCGGCAGGTGGCACAGATCAAGCAGACGATGGGATTTGGCTGGCACGTCATCAACGGCACGGACGCGCCGATCGACCTGGTGGCGATCAGCCTGCACCTCGCGATGCGGGGCATGGTGCGCTACGGCGTATCGACGCATGACGCGCTGCTCTCCACCACGCGCAATAGCGGCGAGTTTCTGGGCGAACCTATCGGCCGGATCGCGCCGGGGATGCTGGCAGACCTGATCCTGGTCGAGGGCGATCCGTTGAAGCGGATCGAGGATGTGGCGGCGGTGCGGCATGTCGTCGCCAACGGCTTCGTCCACACGCCGGACTCGCTGATCGCGCCGTTCGAGAAGCAGCAAGCGGCCGCAGCGGAGAATGTGGTGCTGCCCCGCGTTGCCGAAGCGCACCAGCATTATTGGTGGCAGGAGGCCGAGTATGTCGAGGCGAGCCGCGCGGCATGCTGCGCGGGGCATGGGACGGTGGCGCATGTGTGAGCGGGATTGGCGTCAGGCGGCTTGGTGCATTCCGTTGATGACTTCCCAACCTCGGCAAGCGAGCAGGATCGGCTTAGGCACCTTTTTCTCGCCATTGGAATAATAGGCGACCGTCCGGCGCGACACACCCAAGGCATCAGCTGCTTTCGATAGGGAAAGGGCGTGACGGCCCCGCCATTCGAGAAATGTGCGAACGTCGTCATGCCCGGTTGCCGAAAGCGTTTCGAGCCACAGCATGTCCGCGCCCATCTCTGCCCCCGAAGGCCAGGACAAGCTATGGCCCCAGTCACCGACTTCGACTTTCGCAAACTCGTCAAAGTCGCGCAGTGCACTAAATGCACGATCCTTCAGGATTGCGCCAAGATTGATATCGGCCACCGTCTCGTCCGACCATGAAAGATGTAGCAAGGCCGGCCCGGTTACGCGGGCGTTTGTGATGGTGCGAGCCTTATCGGTGATGTTCATCCGTTCAACTCCTGCCATGTCTGCATGAGCAATGCCTGGTTTGGCAGCGCCCATGCCAATGCGTCCCTCAAAACCGCCGCTGGGACGGTCCCCACAATCAGGTCAAACGATGCGATTGCGACCGAGCAGCGAAAGTCCGGACCTTCGATGTGAAAATGCGGCAGGCCATGTTCGCGGGCATAGACCGCAATCTTCCAACGGGGACCGCGATGCATCGTGACCATGCCTGAAGATAGTGCAACAGTTGCACTATTTCAATAGCTGGCTCCGCACACATTCATGCTGGAGAAAGGATCGCGAGCGCAATGAACGTGCGCCATGGAGCTGTCCGCCATTCTTTCTCTTGCGCTCGCACCGCTGTTGCTGAGCCTTGCGCCGCTCGCGGCGGTGAAGGGTGCGCTGGCCTGGGATTGTGGCAAGCATCGGCATGTGCAGAAGGCGGCGGTCAAGGATCGCGGTGGTAAGCCGGATTGCTGGAAGTCTCGTTATATTTTGATGTGAGGTGGGGGGTGGTCGCTAGCGGCTCAACTCACTTCCAACTTCCGTTCGCTTCGAGCGTAGTCGAGAAGCCGCGCGCAGACTTCTCGACTACGCTCGAAGCGAACGGGTGGGGTTTCGGAGTCTCCGGTTTGGCGGCAGCGCGTGGTGTCTCGACTTCGCTCGACACGAACGGGGTTGGGAGCAGTATGAGGCAGACGTGATCCGCCCCCTCCCTCACGCCGCCTTCAGCGCCTCGGCGATCAGTGCTTTGCCTTCCTTGCTTTCCCAGTCCATCGCGCCGGCGACGCGGGCGACTTCCTTGCCGTCTGCGCCGTAGAGCACCGTCGTGGGCAACATGCCGGTGCCATAGCCCAGGCTGAAGCGGTTCTCAGGATCGAGCCAAGCCTTCAGATGGGTGAACTTGCGCTTGGCGAAGAAGGGGGCGACCTGTTTTTCGCCCTGATTGTCCTGCGAGATAGTGAGGACCTGCAGCCCCTGCGCCTGATAGTCCCCAGCGATGGCGTCCAGCGTCGGCATTTCCGCGACGCAGGGCGCGCACCATGTCGCCCACAGGTTCACCAGCAGCGGCTTGCCGGCAAAGTCCTTCAGAGTCGCGTCGCCGCCATCGGGGGAAATGAAGGCATAATCGGGCGCTGGCGTACCCGCCTTGCTGCGGTCGATCGTGTATTTAAACGCGCCTTCACCATCGCCCGCCGCACTATCCTTCACTTCGTCGGGAGCGACCTCATCCGCAGTGATTTGCGCGGAGCCATTCGCTTGCTCCTTGGGTGCGGATTGCCTATCGCAGGCGCTCAACGCGCCGGTCAGCAGGAGCAGGGCAATTACGGATCGCAAGGACATCTCCAATTCCATGTGGGGCGGGCGTTTTGCCGCCGGCCCTGCTTCAGTCATGCGGGAGATAAATGCCTCCATCCCCTTCGACAAGCGATTGTGGAAACAGGATATCGCCGGGTCGAAGGCGCATGTCGCGATGCTGGCCAAGCAGGGCATCGTCGCGGGCGAGGACGCCGCCGCGATCAGCGCGGGGCTGGACACGATCGCCGCCGAATATGCGGCGAACGGCGTTCCGGTGAACCTGGACCTGGAAGACATCCACATGGTCACCGAATCGCGGCTGGCCGAGCTGATCGGTCCGGCGGCGGGCAGGCTGCACACGGCGCGGTCGCGCAACGACCAGGTGGCGACCGATTTCCGCCTGTGGGTGCGTGACGCGATGGACGAGGTGGATGCGGGCCTAGCCGCGCTGCAAAAGGCGCTGGTGGCGCGGGCGCAGGAGCAGGCAGAGGCAGTGATGCCGGGCTTCACCCACCTGCAATCCGCGCAGCCGGTGACGCTGGGGCATCATCTGATGGCCTATTATGAGATGGTTCGGCGGGATCGGTCCCGCTTTGCCGATGCGCGGGCGCGGCTCAATGAAAGCCCGCTGGGCGCGGCGGCGCTGGCCGGGACCGGCTTCCCGATCGACCGGCATGCGACGGCAGCGGCGCTGGGCTTTGCCAAGCCGACCGACAACAGCCTGGACAGCGTGTCCGACCGGGACTTCGCCCTCGACTATCTGATGGCGGCGACGCAATGTTCGCTGCACCTGTCGCGGCTGGCCGAGGAGTTCATCATCTGGGCGAGCCAGCCGTTCGGCTTCGTGTCGCTGCCCGACGCCTATTCGACCGGCAGCTCCATCATGCCGCAGAAGCGCAACCCGGACGCCGCCGAACTGGTGCGCGGCCATGCCGGGCGTATCGCCGGGTGCATGACGGCGCTGACCATCACGATGAAGGGCCTGCCCCTCGCCTATTCCAAGGATATGCAGGACGACAAGCCGCCGGTGTTCGAGGCGCACGACCTGCTGGGCCTGTCGATCGCCGCGATGACGGGCATGATCGAGACGGTGACGTTCCGCACCGACCGGATGCGCGCGCTGGCCGAGAGCGGCCATGCGACCGCCACCGACCTGGCCGACTGGCTGGTGCGCGAGGCGAACGTGCCCTTCCGTGAAGCGCACCACATTACCGGGCGCGCGGTGAAGGCGGCGGACGACAAGGGCGTGTCCCTGCCCGCTTTGTCGCTCGCAGAGCTTCAGGCCATCGACCCGCGCATTGACGAGCGGCTGTTCGCGGTGCTGAGCATCGATGCATCGGTCGCGAGCCGGGTGAGCCATGGCGGCACCGCGCCTGCACAGGTGCGCGAACGGATCGCGCAGGCGAAAGCGGCTTTGGAGGCGCAAATATGACCCGCAAGCTGGCGATCCTCTTCGCACTCACCGTCGCCCTGTCGGCCTGTGGCGGGCGGCAGGCGCTGAAACCCCGGGACGGCCACAGCACGCCGCCGATACCCAGAGGCGGGAGCGAAGCGCCCACGGCCCAGCAACTGATGGAGCCCACCACCCAGGCGCGGCCGGAACGTAACGCCGAACTGCTCAGGCAGTCGGACCAGCGGCAGGACGACCCGTTCGAACTGCCCCCCGAACATTGATAAGACAGACAAGAGGCCAATGGATCATTTCGATTACCGGCGCGGCGCCATGCATGTGGAGCAGGTGCCGCTCTCAACGATTGCCGACGCGGTCGGCACCCCCGTTTACGTCTATTCCACCGCCACGCTGACGCGCCATGTGGGCGTATTTCGCGCGGCGCTCGATGCGCTGAGGGACCCGCTGATCGCCTTTGCCGTAAAAGCGAATCCCAACGCCGCCGTGCTGGCGACGCTGGCGGGGCTGGGCCTGGGCGCTGACGTGGTGTCGGCCGGTGAGTTGCTGCGCGCGCTGGCGGCAGGCATTCCGGCGAATCGCGTCGTCTTTTCCGGTGTCGGCAAGACGCAGGAGGAAATGCGGCTGGCGCTGGAGAAGGGCATTTACCAGTTCAATCTGGAGAGCCAGCCCGAAGCGGAGATGCTGTCCGAAATCGCGCTGTCGATGGGCAAGGTCGCGCCGGTCGCCTACCGCATCAATCCGGATGTCGACGCGGGCACCCATGCGAAAATCTCCACCGGCAAATCGGAGAACAAGTTCGGCATTCCCTATGCCGACTCCGTTGCCGCCTATGACCGGGCGGCGCAGCTTGCGGGCCTGGATGTGCAGGGCGTCGCCGTGCACATCGGCAGCCAGCTGACCGACTTAGCCCCGCTTGAGGCAGCGTTCGAGAAGGTCGGCGCGCTGATCGAGGTGCTGCGCGATCATGGCCATGTCATCCGCACCGCCGACCTGGGCGGTGGGCTTGGCGTGCCTTACGACCCGTCCCAGCCAGTACCCCCCAGCCCCGCCGACTATGGCGCGATGGTGACGCGGGTCACGGCGGACTGGGACGTGCGCCTGCTGTTCGAGCCGGGCCGGGTGATCGTCGGCAATGCCGGCGCTCTGGTGGCGCGCGTCGTGCGGGTGAAGCGGGGCGCGACGCAGCCCTTCGTCATCGTCGATGCGGCGATGAACGACCTGATGCGGCCGAGCCTGTATGATGCCTGGCATGATATCCGGGCGGTGAAGCCGGCCGGTGTGCGCGAAACCGCCAATGTCGTGGGGCCGGTGTGCGAGACGGGTGATACCTTCGCCATGCATCGCGACATGGATGTGGTGCAGGCCGGCGATCTGGTCGCCTTCATGACGGCGGGCGCCTATGGCGCGACTATGGCGGGCACCTATAACAGCCGGCCGCTGACGCCCGAAGTGCTGGTGTCGGGCGACAAATGGGCGGTTGTGCGCGAGCGGCCACCACTCGAAGCGCTGATCGCGGCGGACATCATTCCCGATTGGGTCGGAAACTGATGCAGAGCCTGCCCGTCTTCCTCGCGTTGACGGGTCGGCCGGTCATCCTGACCGGTGAGGGCGAGGCGGCCGAGGCCAAGCGCCGGCTGCTGGAGCGGACCGGCGCGGTCATCGTTGGCGAGGATGACGGGGACGCGCGGATC
>DASVND010000012.1:0-200440 GCA_036384035.1 Sphingobium sp.
GGACAGGCGATGCTGGCCCGCCGCCCCGACGTGCGGGAGGCGGAGCGGACGCTCGCCGCCGATACCGCGCGGGTCGGGGTCGCGACGGCCGCGCTTTATCCGTCGATCACCCTGCTGGGGTCGATCAGTGTCGGCGGCACATCCCCATCGGACCTGACGAAGAAGGATTCGATCAGCTATTCGGTCGGCCCGCTCTTGAGCTGGAACTTCCCGTTCAGCGGCGCGGCGCGGGCGCGGGTGCGCGAGAACAAGGCGATCGCCGAAGGATCGCTGGCGAGTTTCGACAAGGCGGTGCTGACGGCGCTGCAGGAAACCGAGCAGGCGCTGGCGCGGCTGAAGGGTGCTGTCGATCGCGAATCAGCCTTGTCCCGCGCGATGACCGCCGCCAACAGCGCCTCCTTCATCGCGGAGAAGCGGTTCGGCGCAGGCTCGGACAGCTTCCTGCAATTGCTGGTGGCGCAGACCGATCGCGCCAATGCCCGCGCGGCGCTGGCCCAGGCGCAATCCGACCGGGCGGAGGCGCAGGTGGCGCTGTTCAAGGCATTGGGCGGCGGCTGGGAAGGCGCGCCGGTTCCGACGGCGATCCCGGCGGCGGCGGGGGAGTAGCCGCACGAGCGCATCGAACAGGGTGAGATGATCCTGATTCAATGCATGGCGCTCTAAGTCGCTCGCGCCAGAATCACCCACATCCGTTCGTTTCGAGCTTGTCGAGAAACCAGCGCAAAGGCTTCTCGACTACGCTCGAAGCGAACGGGGGTGGGTATCGGGACAGAATTATGTCCATCCCCGCCGCTTCTAATCGAACAGCTCTTCCAGAAAGCTCTTCTTCCGCTTCTTCCCATAATAGCCGTCGTCGCTGCCATGCGCCCTATCGGGCCGATAGCTTGGCTGCGGCGGGGCCGGTTGCGCGGCGGGCTGGACGCAGTTGCGCTCGATGATCTTGTCGAGCTCTCCGCGGTCCAGCCAGACGCCCCGGCATTGCGGGCAATAGTCGATCTCGACGCCCTGCCGCTCCGACATGGCAAGGCCGGTGTTGCAGACGGGGCAGAGCATCGAGGAGACGGCTTGCGGGTCCCGCGCCATGCCTATTCCCGCTCGCCCGTCAGGTTCAGCAGCAACTGGAACAGGTTGACGAAATTGAGGTACAGCGACAGCGCGCCCATGACCTCCAGCTTCGCGGTCGCCTGCGTGCCCGCATAGTGGATATAGTCGGACTTGATCCGCTGCGTGTCCCAGGCGGTCAGGCCGGTGAAGATCACCACGCCCAGGATCGACACGACCAGTTGCAGCGCCGAGGAGGCCAGGAACAGGTTCACCAGGCTGGCGACGATGATGCCGATCAGGCCCATCATCAGGAACGATCCCATCTTCGTCAGGTCACGGCCGGTTGTGTAGCCCCACAGCGCCATCGCCAGGAACATCACCGCCGCCGCGAAGAACGCCTGCGCGATCGATGCGCCGGTGAAGACGATGAAGATGCTGGCCAGCGATACGCCCATCACCGCCGAGAAGGCGTAGAAAGCCGTGCGTGCGCCCGCATCCGTCATCTTGTCGATGCGGAAGGTGAAGAAGAACACGAACGCCAGCGGCGCGAAGATCGCGACCCATTTGAGCGGCGTGCCGAAGATCGGCTGGTAGAGGGCGGGGGTGTTGCCGATCACGGCGGCGACGATGCCGGTGATGATCAGGCCAATGCCCATGTTGCGGAAGACGCCAAGCATGTGGCTGCGCAGGCCGGCGTCGACCGCCGCGCTGTCAGCCCGGGCATATCTCGGCGTCTGGCCGGGCGTGGGATAAGGGTTGTTCACGGTTACGCTCCATCCTTGTACAATACAGGATCGAGTACGTCCGGGAGGTAAGGGAGAATTTGGGGGGTAAATCCTCGCAACCTGCACCGAGCGCACTCGATGCGGTCCGACATCACGTCTGGTGCGTCCTGTCCTGCAGAACGCCGCCAGCCGCCAGAGGGGCCCGGCCCGCCCTCATAGTATCGGTGAGCCGAGCGGCGCTTTCAAGGGGGAAGAGGTCCCGCAATGGGGCGGAATGTGCGATTCTGCCCTTCATTTAAGGCGCAGCAACAGACCGGAAACACTCATGACCGCTTCGGTACATGCGGCGGCAACGGACTGGTTGACCCGGCCGGCGGCGTCGCGGAATTCGCGGGCCAGCGCATTGTCGGGGACGATGCCCAGCCCGACCTCATTGGTGACCAGGATCAGCGGGCCTTTGGTGGATTGAATGGCGGCGGCCAGCCGGGCGGTTTCCTCCACGACGTCATGCATCCCGAAGATGAGGTTGGAGGTCCATAGCGTCAGGCAGTCGATCAGCAGGATTTTGGAGGGGTCGGCCTGCGCCTCGATCAATGCGGCAATTGCAACGGAGCATTCGATGGTCGTCCAGTGCGGGCCGCGCTCGTCGCGGTGGCGGTCGATGCGCGCCGCCATCTCCGGATCGCCGGCCTGCGCCGTGGCGACAAAGACCGGGGACAGGCCGGACGCTTCCGCCTGCGCCAGCGCATGACTGCTCTTGCCCGACCGCGCGCCGCCGGTGACGAAGAGGGTGCGGTGTGTCATCGATGCTCCATCTTATAGGGCTGGTATTGCGTCCTCCTGCCGGTAAAGCCCTTAGCCGACAAATGCGACAGGCAAGAGGACAGCCATTGGACCCGTGGCGCGTACATGGCGGACGACTGGAGGACGCGCAGGCGGCCTTCCCCGATGCGCCGCGCCCGTGGATCGACCTGTCGACCGGAATCAATCCCCATGCCTGGGAGGTGGGGAAGGCCGGGCCGATCGACTGGACGCGCCTGCCGGACGAAGGCGCATTGGCGGCGCTCGAAAGCGCGGCGGCGGCGCATTTCGGCGTTGAGCCTGCGTCGGTCTGTGCCGTGCCGGGGAGCGAGATGGGGCTGCGGATGCTCGATGCGCTCGGCTTGCCGGAACCGTACCGCCATAAGGTCCCAAGCTATGGCACGCATGCGGAGGCGTTGCCGGGAAGCACGCCCGTGGCGGTGGAGGCGGTAGAGGGGGGTGACGGAACGTTGCTACTGGCCAATCCCAACAATCCGGACGGGCGCTTGCTCCCTGCCGACCGGCTCAGGCGCTGGATGGCGCAGGGGGAGACGCTGGTTATTGACGAGGCGTTTGCCGATGCGGTGGAGGGCGCCTCGCTGCTGGGCGGGGCGGTGGGGGAGCGGCTGGTGGTGATGCGCTCCTTCGGCAAGTTTTTCGGGCTGGCCGGCGTGCGGCTTGGATTTGTCGTGGCGTCGCCTGCGCGGCTTGCGCCGTTGCGGCAGCGGCTTGGGAGCTGGCCTGTGTCGGCGGCGGCGATCGTGATCGGGACGGCGGCCTATCGCGATACGGGCTGGATCGTCGCCACGCGCGTGGCGCTCGTGGAGGATGCCGCCCGGCTGGACGCCCTGCTCCGCGCACATGGGTTGGAACCGCAGGGCGAATGCCCCCTGTTCCGGCTGGTACAGTTGGACGACGCCGGAGCGCTGTTCGATCGGCTGGCGCGGCGGGGCATATTGACCCGCCCCTTTGCCTATGCGCCGGATTGGCTGCGGATCGGCCTGCCTGCCGACGATGCCGCCTGTGCCCGGCTGGAGGCGGCATTGGCTGATGGCTGAGCCCGTGGCCCTGCTCGCTTTGGTGCTGGATGCGGCCATCGGTTGGCCGCGATGGCTCTACCGGCGCATCGGCCATCCTGTTGGAGCCTTCGCCTCCGTCATCGCCTTCTGCGAGCGCCGCTGGAACGATCACCGCCTGTCCGAAGCCGCGCGCCGGGCGCTCGGGGTGGCGACGGTCATAACCCTTTTGACCTTCGCTTTCGTCGCGTTCGCCGTGGAGGAAGCCGCCCGGCAGATGTTCGGCCGCTGGGCGTGGATCGCTATTGGCATCCTCGCCTTTCCCGCATTGGCGCAGCGTAGCCTGCACGATCATGTCGTGGCGGTCGCGCGGCCGCTGGAGGCCGGACGGCTGGAGGAGGCGCGCGCGGCTGTCGCCATGATCGTCGGGCGCGACACGGCTGCGCTTGACGAAACGGGTGTTGCCCGCGCCGCCATTGAGAGCCTGTCGGAGAGTTTCTGCGACGGGATCGTCGCGCCGGCCTTCTGGCTGCTTGTCCTCGGCTTGCCGGGTGTGTGGGCGTACAAGGCGATCAACACGGCGGACAGCATGATCGGCCATTATGAGCCGCGTTGGCGCGCGTTTGGCTGGGCGGCGGCGCGGACCGATGATGTGGCGAACCTGATCCCCGCGCGCCTGTCCGGCCTGCTGATCTGCATCGCGGGCCGGGGTGGGTGGCGCGTCATGCTGCGCGACGCCCGCAAGCACGCCTCCCCCAATGCGGGGTGGCCGGAAGCGGCGATGGCGGGCGCGCTGGGCGTAAGGCTCGCCGGGCCGGTCAGCTATGACGGGGCATTGCACGACAAGCCCTGGATCGGCGAGGGCGGCGCGGATGTCGTCGCCGCGGACCTGCGTCGGGCGCTCGGCATCTACCGGATCGCATGCCTGCTGCTCTGGATCATTGCGGGGGGTGTTGCATGGGCGCTGTGATGCTGCAGGGGACCGGGTCGGACGTCGGCAAGTCGGTGCTGGTCGCCGGGCTGTGCCGTGCGCTCGCCAATCGCGGCCTGCGCGTCCTGCCGTTCAAGCCGCAGAATATGTCGAATAACGCGGCCGTCACCGCCGATGGCGGAGAAATAGGCCGAGCGCAGGCGCTCCAAGCGATCGCCTGCCGCGTCGATCCGATGGTCGACATGAACCCGGTGCTGTTGAAGCCGCAGGCAGATCATACATCGCAACTGATCGTCCATGGCAAGGTGCGCGGAACTCTGCGCGCTGGGAATTTCCGCGAGGCGCGGGGCGCGCTGCTGGGCGAGGTGATGGAAAGCTACCGCCGCTTGCGCGCCGCCTGCGATATCGTGGTGATCGAGGGCGCCGGGTCTCCGGCCGAGATCAACCTGCGCGCGGGCGACATCGCCAATATGGGCTTCGCGAGGGCGGCCGACGTGCCGGTCGTGTTGGTGGGCGACATCGACCGGGGTGGGGTGATTGCCGCCATAGTTGGCACGCGGGCGGTGATCGATCCAGACGATGCCGCCATGATCCGGGGGTTTCTGATCAACAAGTTTCGCGGCGACCCGGCGTTGTTCACCGATGGCTATGACGAGATCGCGCGGCGCTCGGGCTGGCCGGGCATGGGTGTCATCCCCTGGCTGCCGGGCGCGGCGCGCCTGCCGAGCGAGGATGGGGTCGTGCTGGAGCGCGCCGCCGCACCCGGATCAGGACGGGTTATGATCGCCTGCCCGATCACCCCGCGCATCTCCAATTTCGATGACCTCGACCCGCTCAAGCTGGAGCCGGGCGTCGACGTGGTGATGGTCCCGCCCGGCCGGCCGATCCCGGCGGAGGCGGCCCTGATCATATTGGCGGGATCGAAGGCGACAATCGCCGACATGCAGGCCCTGCGCGCCGAGGGATGGGACATCGACATTCGCGCCCATCACCGGCGGGGCGGCCATGTGCTGGGCCTGTGCGGTGGATACCAGATGCTCGGCCGCACCATTGCCGATCCTGACGGCATTGAGGGACCGGCAGGGACGGTGGAGGGACTCGGCCTGCTGGACGTGGAAACCCGGCTTAGCGGAACCAAGATGCTGGAGCGGGTGGCCGGAGAGGCGCTGGGCGAGGCGTTCGAGGGCTATGAAATGCATATGGGCGTCACCACCGGCCTGGACGCCTCGCGCCCTGTGGCCCGGCTTTCCGACGGAGCAGCCGACGGCGCCATGTCCGCCGACGGCCGGGTCGCGGGCGCCTATATTCATGGCCTGTTCGCGCATCCCGCCCAGCGTCGGGCATGGCTCGCGCGCATCGGCGTTGCGTCTTCCGGTGCGGACTATCACGCCTCCGTCGATGCGGCGCTGGACGAGATCGCAAGCACGCTGGAAACCTATGCCGATATCGACGCCATCCTGGCGCTTTCCCTTAAGGCGGCGTGACAAATCGGACAGGAATGGGGCGGGGGCTGGCCGTCCATTAAGCCTTCGTGCATATGCGCGGGGATAGAGCGCCCCAAACCCTGTGAGGTACTTCCTTCCATGTGCGGTATTATCGGAATCGTTGGCAATTCCCCCGTCGCCGATCGTCTGGTCGATGGTTTGAAGCGGCTTGAATATCGCGGCTATGACAGCGCGGGCGTCGCGACCGTGTTCAAGAACGCGATCGAGCGCCGTCGGGCGGAGGGCAAGCTGGCCAATCTGGTGAAGGTGCTGGAGAGCGATCCGCTGCCCGGCGACACCGGCATCGCCCATACCCGCTGGGCCACCCATGGCGCGCCGACGACCAGCAACGCCCACCCCCATGCGACCGACGAGGTCGCGCTGGTCCACAACGGCATCATCGAGAATTTCAAGCCGCTGCGCGAGGAACTGATCGGCCGTGGGCGGACATTCACCAGCGAGACGGACACGGAAGTCGTCGCGCATCTGGTGAGCGAACTGGTCGAGCAGGGCGCATCGCCCAAGGACGCCGTCGCGCAGGTCCTGCCGCGCCTGCACGGCGCATTCGCGCTTGCCATCCTGTTCCGCAGCCATCCCGACCTGCTGATCGGCGCGCGGCTCGGCTCGCCGCTGGTCGTCGGCTATGGCGACGGCGAGACCTATCTGGGGTCGGATGCGCTGGCGCTTGCTCCGCTGACCCAGCGTATCGCCTATCTGGAAGAAGGCGACTGGGTCGTCATCACCCGCGAAGGCGCGGAGATATTCGACAAGGACAATGTTCCCGTTGAGCGTCCGGTCACCATTTCCGGCGTGACCGGCGAGCTGATCTCCAAGGGCAATCACCGCCATTACATGCTCAAGGAGATTTACGAGCAGCCGGTGGTGGTGGCGCAGACGCTGCGGTCCTACCTGCGCCGGATGGACGATCAGGTGTCGTTGCCGATCCCCGATTTCGACCTGTCGACGATCAAGCGCGTGACCATCGTCGCCTGCGGCACCAGCTTCTATGCCGGGATGGTCGCGAAATACTGGTTCGAGCAGTTCGCCCGCATTCCCGTCGATATCGATGTGGCGAGCGAGTTCCGCTACCGCGAGCCGGTGTTGGAACCGGGCGGGCTTGCGCTGTTTATCAGCCAATCGGGCGAAACCGCCGACACGCTGGCGGCGCTGCGCCATGCGCGGGCGGAGGGGCAGAAGATCGCCGTGGTCGTCAACGTTCCCACCAGTACGATGGCGCGGGAGGCTGACCTGCTGCTCCCGACCCATGCGGGGCCGGAGATCGGCGTGGCCTCGACCAAGGCGTTCACCTGCCAACTGGCGGTGCTGGCCGCGCTCGCCGCGAACCTGGCGCGTGCGAAGGGGCGGCTGAGCCCGGAAGAGGAAAAGCGGGTCGTGCGGCACCTTGCCGAAGCGCCGGCCGCGATCAACGCCGCGCTTGCCTATGACGAGGCGATCGAGGGCATGGCTGGCGTCATCGCCGTCGCGCGCGACGTGCTGTATCTGGGGCGCGGGCCGGATTATCCGCTGGCGCTGGAGGGTGCGCTGAAGCTCAAGGAGATCAGCTATATCCACGCCGAGGGCTATGCCGCCGGCGAGATGAAGCATGGCCCGATCGCTCTGATCGACGATGCGGTGCCGGTGATCGTGATCGCGCCTTCAGGCCCGCTGTTCGAAAAGACCGTGTCCAACATGCAGGAAGTGCAGGCGCGCGGCGGCAAGGTGGTGCTGATTTCCGACTATGACGGGATTGCCGCGGCCGGCGATGGCTGCCTTGCGACGATCACCATGCCCAAGGTCCACCCGCTGATTGCGCCGCTGGTCTATGCCGTGCCGGTGCAACTGCTCGCCTATCATGTCGCGGTGGCGAAGGGCACGGACGTCGACCAGCCCCGCAACCTCGCCAAGTCAGTGACGGTCGAATAACGGCGCGGCGGAGCGGCGCGATTTAGGTTCGCCTCCAGATCAATTTGGCATTGCAGAACTCTCGCACGCCGAAATGCGAGAGTTCGCGCCCGTATCCGCTGTGCTTGATGCCGCCAATCGGAACGCGCGGATCCGAGGTCGCGACGCCGTTGATGAAGATGCCGCCCGTTTCAATTCTTCTCGCCAGGCGGGACGCATATGCGACATCGCTGCTCCAGATCGCTCCCGAGAGCCCGAACGCGCTGTCATTGGCGATGTCCACGGCTTCGTCGGCATTGTCCGCCACGATGATCGCAGCGACCGGCCCGAAGGTTTCCTCCCGGCACACCGGCATGTCGCGCGTGACGTTGGCAAGTACCGTGGGCGGATAGAAGGCGCCGGGCCCCTCTGGGATGCGCCCGCCAAGTAGCAGCCGGGCGCCCATGTCGATACTTTGTTCGACCTGGGCATGCAGTTCCAGACGTTGCCGGAATCGCGCCAGGGGACCCAGATCGACAGCGTCATCCCGTGGATCGCCCGTACGGAGCTTCCTGGTTTCGGCGACGAAGCGGTGAATAAATGCCTCGGCGACGGAGCGTTCAACGATGATCCGCTTTGCCGCGATGCACACCTGCCCGAGATTCTGAAACCGCCCCTGCACTGCGGCGCGGGCTGCGCGGTCGAGATCCGCGTCGGCAAGGATGATGAAAGGGTCCGAACCGCCAAGTTCAAGCACCGACTTTTTAAGATGCCGGCCGGCTTCGGCGGCAATTGCGGACCCTGCGGCCACGCCCGCAGTCACCGTTACCGCGGCTATTCTCTTGTCCGCGATGATGTCGGGCAGTTCGGCACGCGTCACATTCACTATGCCGAACAGGCCGCCGGGGACACCGGCGGCCGCGATGATGCGCGCGAGCGCGAGCGCGCAGCCCTGCACATTGTCGGCATGCTTCAGGACAAAGCCGTTGCCCGCGATCATGATCGGGATGGCGGCACGCAAGACCTGCCAGATCGGGAAATTCCAGGGCATGACGCCAAAGACGATGCCGAGCGGAAGAAAGGCGATCACGGCCTCGCCATCGCCGCCGACATCGGCCGGTTCATCGGCGAGCAGCCGCTCGGCATGTTCGGCATACCAGCAGCAGAGTGTCGCGCATTTCTCGACCTCGCTCCGCGCGGCGGTGATTGGCTTGCCCATCTCGGCACTGATCAGCGGCGCCAGGGAAGGCGACTCCTGTCGCAACAGCGCGCCGATCCGCATGATATGAGCCGCCCGGCCGGCGAGGGTGTGGTCCGCCCAGAGACGCTGCGCCTCGGCAGCCTGGGCGAGGATGCTTTCGCGCTCGGAGGCGCAGTGAAACGGATAGCGGGCGATCTCTTCCCCGGTCGTCGGGTTGATCGAGACGGCGTAATGGTCGGCGGACGCGGATGCGGATATCGGGTTTTGCACTTTAGTAGACACTCTTTTCAACGGCTTCTTGCGCTTCCGCAGGCGTTTTGAACCGGCGCGCAAGTGCTTCTGCGCCGCGCGCGAGGATGGTGACGTCGGTCCCGACGGCGACGAACGTCGCCCCAAGCTCCAGATACCGCGCGGCAAGTTTCTGATCGGCGATCAGCATGCCGGCGGCCTTGCCGGCGGCGAGGATACGGCCAATCGCCTGTTCGATCGCCGCCTGAACGTCGGCATGGCCGGGATTGCCAAGATGTCCGAGTGCGGCGGCAAGATCCGAGGGGCCAAGGAAAACGCCGTCGACCCCATCGGTGGCTGCGATGGCGTCGATCGCATCGAGTCCGGCGCGCGATTCGATCTGCAGGAGGAGGCAAATTTCTTCCGCCGCCTCCTGCAGATAGGAGGAACGGCGATTCCAGCGACTCGCGCGCCCGATGGCCGACCCGACGCCGCGTATGCCGTCCGGCGGATAGCGGGTTGCGCGGACAAGCTGCTCGGCCGCCATGCCGCTTTCGACCATGGGCACCAGCAGCGATCGCGCGCCGATGTCGAGATATTGCTTGATGAGCACGGGATCGCCGCTGGGGGGGCGGACTATCGTCTCCACTGGATATGCCGAAGCCGCCTGAAGCTGGGCAAGGATCAGCGGAATGTCGTTGGGGGCATGTTCCGCATCGATAAGCAGCCAGTCGAAGCCCGCTCCCGCGCAAATTTCACACGTATAGGGCGAGGCAAGGGCCTGCCAGAAACCGATCTGTGCTTCGCCCACGGCAATGGCCCGTTTGAAGGCGTTCATCCCTCATCTCCTTATTGCTGTTGCGCCCGGCTATTCCGGTGTGAAGCGGCATGCGACGTTGCCGAAGTCGCCGAAATCCGCATAGATCGCACTGCCCGGCGGGGCTTCGACCGGGCGGATGAACGATCCGGAAAGCAGGACCTGCCCCGCTTCGATCCGGCCGCCATAATGGGAGAGCCGCGCCGCGAGCCAGGCCACGGACAGCAACGGGTCATTGAGGACGCCAGCGCCCAGGCCGGTCTCCTCGACTTCGCCATTCTTCGAAACGATCGCGCCAACCCAGCGCAGATCACGATCGCGGAAGTCGCGCACCGGCGCGCCCAGGACAATGCCGCCGTTCGCGGCATTGTCGGCGATGGTGTCGAAAACGCGGCGGATTTGCCCGGTTCGGGGGTCCTTGCGGGTAATACGGGTATCGAGAATCTCCAGAGCCGGAGCGACATAATCGGTTGCCGCAAGCACGTCGGCCGGGGTCAGTGCCGCGCCGACGAGCGGTCGTTTCATGATGAAGGCAATCTCTGCCTCGATCCTCGGCTGGATGAAGCGTTGGGCAGGAATCCTCGCGCTATTGGCAAAGGCCATGCTTTCGAGCAGCACCCCGGAATCCGGTATGTCGATCGACAGCGCCGACTGCATGGCTTTTGAGGTCAACCCGATCTTCCAGCCTATGACGCCGTCACCGGCGGACTGTTTGCGCCTGACCCATTCGCCCTGAACCGCATAGGCATCATCAAGTGTCATCCCGGGATGATCTTCGCTGAGGAGCGGAATCTGCGTGCGGCTGCGCTCGGCCGCCTCCAGGGCGATGGCCGCCGCGCGCACGGCTTCGCCCGAAAGGGTAATGCCGTGGCCAAGGCCATCGATGTTACCAGCCAGCGCCATCGGCGTTACGACACGGCTGCGCTGCGATTGGTGACAAACCCTTCTTCGGTGCCAAGAAGCGCGGGCGGTTCCTTCAGGCTTTCCTGCCAGAGCAAGGATTCCATCGCGATATTCAGCGGCTGGTCCTGGATGGTCAGCTCATAGACCGGCTCGTCGAACGACGCGTGATTGTGGACCGCCCAGCCGGGCGCGGAAAGCATCAGGTCACCCGCCTTCCACGGGTAAACCTTGCCTTCGACCGTCGAACGGCCCGACCCCGAGAAATAATAGTTTATGGCAGCCGATGAATGGCGATGCGGACGATCGACGATCTTTGGCGGCCGCAACGTCATCGTCGCGAAGAAGTTGGGTGTGGTGCCATTTGTCCGCCCGGTCATCGGATTGTAGAGGAGGTACAGGCGGCGGCCGACATAATCCTTGCCGAGCGCCTCCAGCTTGTCGAGATGTTCCTTGACCTGCTGCCAGGGCCAATACAGCGCGGGGCTCTGGACCGAGGGCGGGTTTATGAGCCGCTCATAGGGCATCATCCACGCGCCCTCATCGTTAAGCGGAAAGGTGCCGTAGGGATTGGTCTTGCGCTCATCGGCCTCGCCATGTTCCATGGCTTCGTCGACTTCGCGCACGACGGGGACCGGGCTTTCCTCGATCACATGAACGTTCATCATGTCGAGCAGGGCGCCGTTCGAATAGGTGAGCCGCACATAAAGATCATCGCCGGTGTTGCGATGGCGATAGATACGCATTGAGGGCGTATTCCATACGTCATGCAGCATGGTCGCGCGCCGAACGCCGCCGATTTCCGTTTCACCCGAACCGCGAATGACGAAATTGACCTGGGTCGAGTTCTGACGAAATGTCGCGCTCTCTTCTCCAGGCAAAAGCACGTCGAGTGCCACTTCGATGCCGGGCGCCAAGCCTCGCGATTTCCTGTTCAGCGGATGAACGAAATAGGAACGGCGGCGGCCATTGGCCGGGCGCGGCATCGCCGCGAGTCGTTCGATCTCAAGATCAATCTCCTCCTTTGAAATGACGATGGGTTCCCAGGGGGTATCCCGCTGGGGCAGGGCACCACTGCCGTCGACAAAGATGGGATTGGTCATGTCAGGCTCGCTTCGCTGGATGATTGGTAAGACGGGGAGAGACGCGTACGGGGCTTGGGATCATACGGCCAAGACCGGCGGCATGGGCCAGTTTGAGAATTGTGACGCCGAGCGACAGATCCGAAATGCCCGTGCCCATGGCCTTGAAGACCGAAAGGTCCGCCTCGGCCGAGCGCACTGCGCTGGCCGCGACCAGAGCGCTGAGCGGCCGCACCGCCCCCCATGCCGAATCGCTGGTGCCGAAAGCGTCAATGAACTCGCGTGAGAGCTTGCGCGCCTGCGGCACGCTATCGGCGGCGATGACATCGGCGCGGTTCAGCAGGTCATGCTCGAATTCGGCCCGCTCCGGCGTGATCGCGCCGATGGCATTGAGGTGGACGCCACGGGCGAGCATGGATGATTTGAGAAAGGGCGCGGTCGCACGTGTCGCAAGCGTAACCACGTCGGCCCCGTCGAGCGCTTCCTCAAGGCTCGCCGCGGCGATCGTCTCGATTCCCAGGGCGTCCTCGGTCCTTGCGGCCAACTGCTCCCGCTTGGCGGCGGTCGGGCTCCATATCGCGATCCGGTCAAGCGGACGGACGGCAGCCACCGCGGCAATTTGCGTGATGCTCTGCTTGCCCGCGCCGATCATGGCCATGCGACGCGCATCCTGCCTGGCCATAAGGGCGGTGGCGAGCCCGCTGATTCCGCCGGTGCGCATCTGGCCGAGCGCGAACGCCTCAATGATGGCCAACACCGAACCATCTGCACTGTCGATCATGATGAGGAGCGGCATCGCGCCGCCCGGGGTGTGCGCCCAGATTTTGGCGCCTGCGGCGCCCTCGCCTTCAGATACCGCGCCGATCGCGTGCATGGTCGCGTGACCGCCCCAGATGACATGGGTCTTGACCATGTTCTGCGCGCGGCCAGCCGCTTCCTCCCGAAGACCTTGCCGGAGTGCTTCTATCGCATCCGGCAGGGAAAGGAGCGAAACGACATCCTGCTCGGTGATCCAACGGATATCGCTCATAGATCGCTGTCGCTCGAAAAAATGGACGGAACCGGGGGCGCAAGTTCCAGCGTGTTCACGATGAGCGCGTGCGTAATGTAACGGCCGATGAGGAAGAGCAGGGCGATGGCCTGATCGGCGCCGATTGCGTCGATGAGCGCATCGAACTCTTGGCCGACGCCCTTGGCCTTCCGTTCGACAGCCAATTGCACGAAGCGCTGAACGGCGCGCTCCTCTGCGGACAGTTCGTCGCCGGTTTCGGGATCAAGGCGCTCTACCGCCGCAACCCATTCGCGACCAAAACCCAGGCGTACCGAAAGGCGCTCATGCTGATGGCGTTCATAATCATTGCCCATCAGCGAGGCGATAGTGAGCGCGCCGACCTCGGTCAGACGATCGGGAAGCGCCTTTTTGAGCGCCTCGGTCATCTCCATGAAGGGAATGAGCACGGCAGGCTGATGTCCCGCGCAGCGGAAGAATTCTCCCAGATAGCCGAGCCGCTTCACGCGGGCGTCGAGAACCGATTGCGCCGCGGGCGTGAGTTCCTCGAAATTCAGCCGGGTAATCCGGTTCGACATCGCCGCCTCCTTGGTGTCGAGATCCAGTGAGCCCAGCATTGCCATAACGGAAATATATTGTTTAGCTGTTGGTAATACTCTAGACGTATAACATGGATCTTCGCCAGCTGCGCTATTTCACGGTTCTCGCCGAGGAGCTGAACTTCACGCGCGCGGCCTTAAGATGCCATGTTTCCCAGCCGCCACTTAGCCGTGCCATCCGCCAGCTGGAGGATGAGCTTGAGGTCAAGCTATTCATCAGAGATACGCATAGTGTCCGACTGACGGCGGCGGGGGTCAGTTTCGCAAAGGATGTGGCCCGCATTGCCGCGCTGCTGGAGGAAGCGGGAGCGCGCACCCGCGAAGTGGCCCGCGGTGTTCGCGGGACATTGACGCTCGGTTTCGGGGGATCAACCGTCTACTCCTTTTGGCCGGCGCTGATCCGGGGGTTTAAGGCCATCGCGCCGGACGTGAAAATTGCATTTCGTGCGATGTCGGTGCTTGAGCAGATTGAAGCGCTCCGTGAATCCCGGATCGACATTGGTCTTGTCCGGCTTCCCGTTCTGGATGAGCTTGTCGAGACTGCGCCGGCCTATCAGGAGCCGCTTTCGGTGGCGTTGCCGTCCGAGCATCCATTGCTTTCCACGTCAGGTTCCGTGGCGATCCACAGCCTCTCAGACACGCCCTTCGTCACATATGAGGCGCGCCGAGGCTTTAACTTTCAGGCGGATCTCCATGCGCTGTGCCGCTTCGCGCGCTTCGAACCGCAAATCGTCCATCAGGCGCCCTCGACCGAGGCTGTCGTCGGAATCGTGGCGTGCGGAGAAGGGGTCGCAATCGTGCCCGCATCGGCCGAACGTCTCCGCATGCGTGGCGTGTCATTTCGCCCGCTCGACACCAAAGGGCTACCGGCACAACTTGTGTCGGTCACGTTCGGCATTGGCTGGCGCCGCGATTTCGCATCGCCCGTGACGCACGAATTTATCAACTTCGTGCGCTCGCTTCCCCAGACATAGGGCGAATGTCAGCGTGACGGCTGGCGCATGCTTGACAATAACCAGTATATATATTTACGATAGCGTCCAGCACAGTCGAGGAGAGGGTGCGTCAGCCATCACATGCGGTAACCGCATGTTCCGATCAATCCATGGCGCGACTGAACTGTTTCGACGTCATTTGCATTCGATTTTCGCCGATCTGGTACGGCGGAATCGAAGGTCGATCAAGCACCGCGCGTGTCAATGATCGACCAACAACTGGACTGGACGATAAAATGGACAATAGTCTCGCTACATCTCTGCAGGAAGGACTTAGACGGCTTGCCAAAGCCGTCGTTATCATCACGACGAAGTCTTCCTCCGAACGGTTCGCGATGGCGGCAACGGCGGTAAGCGAACTCAGCCTCGACCCGCCTTCGCTTTTGATGTGCGTCAACAAGTCGGCTTCGCTTTTCCCCATATTGTCGGTAGGTTCGCCCTTCTGCATCAACATATTGCACGCGTCCCAGCTGGACATTTCGGTCGCATGCGCTGGGGCGCGAAAGGGAGCGGCCCGATTTGAGGTTGGCGATTGGATCGACACCGACCTGGGCGCGCCAATGCTTGTCAATGCGCAGGCCAGCTTTTCCTGCAAGGTCGATCAAAAGATCGATTATGGAACCCATGCAATATTTATTGGCCTGGTGGATCAGGTGGTTATGGACGGGATCGTCGAACCGCTGATCTACGTCGACGGCACATATGCGGGCGTGGGAGCGCGCTTCGCGAGCCGATAGCAGGACGCTGATATCATACATCGATCTGGAAGTGGAACCCGTCTTCGACCCAGAGCGCACAATGTTCGTCCGTCACGATGTCCGATGACGCAGATGATCGCTGGAATGAATATTCACATCACCAAAAAGGAGCTTGAACATGGGCAGTATAATATCGCTTACGGCGCAGGATGGACATATACTTACGGCTTATGAAGCCAAGCCATCGAGCGGCGACGGGCGCGCTCTGGTCCTCATACAGGAAATCTTCGGCATCAACAGTCACATCCGCGCGGTGGCCGACGACTATGCGGCCAACGGCTATCATGTCATCGCTCCGTCGCTCTTTGACCGGATCGAGCAGAACATTCAGTTTGGCTATGATGAGGCGAGCATAGGCAAGGGCCTTGAGCTTATGCAGAAGACATCGTTCGAGATGGCGCTGGCCGATATTGCGGCGGCGCAGGCCGCGCTGCCGGACGGAAAGCGCGGCGTCATCGGATATTGCTGGGGCGGCACGCTGTCCTGGCTGTCCGCGACGCGTCTGAGCGGCTTCTCCGCGGCCGCCGTCTATTATGGTGGCGGCATCGGCAATTTCGCCTCGGAGGATCCGTCCTGCCCGGTCATCGCGCATTTCGGCACCAATGACGAAATGATCCCTGTCGCCGAAGCGGAAAAGCTGGGTGATTTGCACGCGGACGAGGTGGAACTCCATCTGTATCCGGCCACGCATGGCTTCAATTGCGATGAGCGCGGCAGCTTCGATCCGGAGTCGGCAAAACTCGCCAAAACGAGGACGCTTGCGTTCTTCGACAAGCATCTCGGATAGGCGCGACATGCCATGCGCCTGCCTTTGCAGGCATGGCGCGGTGATCCTTCATTCGGCGCAGACAACCGTGCCGAATGAAGGATCCGCCTGCCGCATGGCTCGCGCATGCCTATTCCCGGAAGCACGATCACAAAGGCAAGGTGATGATGGGGAACGATCCCGGGCACAGGGCGATCTGGCAAATGCAGGGCAAGCGTGTCGTCATAGTGGGCGGCGGACAGCAGGATGGCGGCGTTACAATTGGCAACGGGCGCGCCATATCCCTGGTGTTCGCCGAAGCGGGCGCGCAAGTCCTCGTCGTTGATCATATGCTCGATCGGGCGGTTGCGACTGCCAGGCTGATCGAGGATCGCGGCGGAACGGCGGTTGCCATGGAGGCCGATGTCCGGTCGCCTGCGGCGTGCCAACATATCATCGACCAGGCGGTATCGATACTTGGGGGAATCGACGTCCTCATCAACAATGTTGGGATCGTCGATGGCGACGGTGACGGCGGCACAGTTGAGGTCGAAGTCTATGAGAATATCATGGCGACGAACCTGCGAGCGGCGTGGCTGACCAGCAAGGCCGCATTATCAGTCATGCGCGGGGCGGGCGGCGGCGCGATCATCAACATATCCTCGCTTGCGGCGCTTAATGTCGGTGCGCGATTCGCCTATGGCCTGTCGAAGAGCGCCCTTAATGCGATGACCGCCAGAATGGCGTGCGAGAATGCCAAACATAATATCCGCATCAACGCCGTCATGCCCGGACTGATCATGACCCCCGCGTTCGATACGCAACTTGCAGGCACAGATCTTTCTCGGGACGAATTCATCGCGGAGCGGGCGTCGGTCGTGCCATTGAAGCGTCTGGGCACCGCATGGGATGTCGCGTATGCAGCGCTCTTCCTGGGTTCAGACCATGCGAGCTTCGTTACCGGCGCGATCCTGCCGGTCGACGGAGGTCAGCACGCTGTCGTTAGTACAGGCTGCGGCGGCTAACTGCTTGGGCATTTTCGCGATTGCCCTCCCATATATTTCCGGGGTTCCGTCATGCGTCAGAACGGAACACCGTCTCCATCGAAAAGGATGGCGGAATTTCTCACAACGCGCTTGACTGAAATCCGTATAGTTGTATACGATAACTGCAAGTCAGTCGGCGGACCATGTTTCGCACTGTCAAAGCCGGCAAAACATTCGCTGAGTAATAACGGGCCGCATTGCACGCGGCCCAGGGAAAATGCGGCTTCATGTTGCACCATAAAGCCGCATCCCAGAACTGGAGAGATATGTCATGAAATTCGGGCTGTTCGTAAACACGGAGCGAGATACGGTCCCTTTCGGCGAGCAATGGGACGAAGATCTCTTCGAGTTGGTGCTCGCCGATGAATTGGGGTTCGCGGAGGCGTGGATCAGTGAACATGGCGTCACCCCCGAACTTCTTATCTGCAAGGCGGCGGGATTGACGAAGCAGATCAGGATGGGGCCCGGGGTTCGACCTTTGCCCTTTCACCATCCGCTTCAGGTTGTGATCGAGGCCAACGCCACAGACCATTTGACCAATGGACGCTATAATCTGGGAATCGGCCTGGGGGGCCCCGAATCCGGCGCGCACGCCATGGGCATGCGCGGGATTCCCGAAGAGCATCGGCGGGACATGATGCATGAATCCATCGACTATATCCTGACCGCGCTCACCAAGAAGGGCCCGTATGATTATGATGGCCGGTTCTGGTCAGGCAGGAATATTCAACTGCTGCCTGAGTCGTCCGTGCAGAATCCGCGCGTTCCCATCGGAATATCGACGACCGGCACCGAGAGTACGATCCGGATGGCCGCCGAAAAGGAAATGTTTCCGATTTTCAGCCACTATAGCCCTCCCGAACAGATCAAAGATGCCGGAGACATATTCGCAGAGGAGTGCAAGCGGGTAGGGCGTACAAACCCCCGCTCTCAGATCCGCGGATGTGCTTTCATCTATGTCGCCGATACCATGGAACAGGCGCGTGACGACATTAGAGACGCTGTAAACGTTTCGATCGAGCATCACAAATCCGTGTATCCGCATCATTACAAGACTCTCATTCCCGAGAATGGCGTGCTTGCGGACGTTAATTTTGATCACCTTGTCGACATCGGCAATATGATCGTCGGCGATGCGGATCATGTCTATCGCGGCGTAAGGGATTTTTACGATCGAGCCGGGGGATTGGGAATGTTCCTCCTGCTGGCCGGCAAAGACTTCGGTACGCGCGATCAGCGACGAAAGTCCTGGACCCTGTTCATGGAGAAAGTCGCGCCACGGCTGTCAGCGCTCGATCCGGACGCTTTCGAGCCGGCTGCGGGAGGCGATGAGTCGGTCAGAAGACTTACTTCCGCCGCCCAGTAAGAAGCCCAACAGGGCCATGACCATAGGAGGAGTGGATAATGTCGAAAGAAGACCTGGAGGTTCGACTCCAGCGGTTGGAAGACCATCAGGACATATTGCAGACATTGATCGACTATGCGGAGCTTGTTGACGCCTGCGATTTCGATGCTTGGCGGGATCTTTGGATGGAAGATGGCGAACTGGAGCTTGCGACAGGTTTGCGCGTCAAAGGCCGAGCCGCCATTTTGGAGACGCTGCAGGAGGTCATCCGAACCACTCCGTACATCGTCCGGCACATGGAGATGAACCCGCGGATCAGCATTGATGGCGATACGGCGACATCGACGATGCTCTATGGCGTTATTCGTACCGAGCATGATGGTTTCAGCCGGGTCGTCTGGAGCGGCCATCGCTTTACCGATCATGTTCGCACCGCCGCCGGATGGAAGATCCAATCTCGCCGGAACACGGTGGAGTTGCCGGAAACCGGCCATCCGAATGCGCCCAAGACGAACCGAACCCCAAGTGGCGTGGACGAGCCGGTGGCATGAAGTTCGCGCCCTGGAAGCGGGGCGATCGCTCCCTCCGTCGGGCAAGATGAGGAAATGAGGATGAAAGAGACTTACCGTCTTTCGGGGCATTTTGGCGCATGGGATGCGGCCGAGCTGGCGATCGAGAAAGCGCTGGTCGCCGCCGGCATCGGATGCGATTTCACGCCCGGCGGTGATGCGCTGGCCCATATGCAAGCCCTTAACGCCATCGAGATTCAGGCCGATACGGCCCAGGCCGGCACCGAACGGTTTGATGAGGCCGGAATGCTGTATGTGGATGACGGCCGCGCAGACATCGGTGTGAACTTCTTCGAGCAAGTGGATTGGGCCTATCGCGGGTTCGGTCATCATGAGGGGCAGCCGCATACGAATCTGCGGGGGATCGTCACCTTGGTGCAGCCCCAATATGTGTGCTTCGCCGCCACCAAGGAATCGGGGATCACGTCATTTGACGAGTTGGTCCACAATCCCAGGCCCGTGAGGCTCCTCACCGTATCCAAGTCCCGGACCCAGACCCGCTTCATGGGAATCGTGCATGGGCGGGTCCTTGAGGAATGCGGCTTTACCCAGGAGATTGTTGTCGAGCATGGCGGAGAAATCCTGACCGCCGTCGATGGCCTAGACGCCATCCTGGAAGACCGCGTGGACATGGTTGGTATCCCGGCCTATCCGGGTTGGGGCCCGACCTGGGGCTGGTCCCAGATGTGGGCGTATCTGCAAGTTCGCAACGATCTCACATTCCTGCCGATCCCGGAGGCCGTTCGGGTCAAGCTGTGTGCCGAACTGAACATCACGAAGGGTCAGCTGCCTCGCGGAATGTTCCGGGGCCTGACGCAAGATACGCCGACCTTCGCCATGCACAATCACACGGTCATCGTGAATGCGCAGCTGGGCGATGATGAAGTCTATGAGCTGACCCGCGCGCTCCACGATCATCGCGAAGTTTTCGAGAATGCGCCAGTGCCGTTCTTCTATAATCCCGAGACTGGCCTCAAGGATTTAGGGGCGCCAATTCATCCAGGTGCGCGGCGCTTCTACACAGAGAGAGGTTACCTATCCCGTTGAATATGTGCGGAACACCGCCGCCATATATTTCGACAATGTTGAAACCGCAAACAGATGGGAGCATTCGATTGAAAGATCATTCATCAAGATGCGTGTCTATATTCACGATGACCTTTTCCAAGGTGAGAACCAGCTTTCTGAGATCTGCCGCTGAAATGCCCGCGGTCGCCCGATCGCGAACATGATGCAGCTTGGGGCGGTTTTTGACCAGAAAATCGGCGCCTTTCTTGGTCAAGAAAACCAACTGCCTGCGGCCATCCTCGCTGTCTGCGGTGCGCCGAATAAAGCCATCGTTTATCAATTGCCTGAGGGTGGAGGTCAGCGCCGCCTTCTCGACATGAAGCTCCCGGCTGAGCGCGGTTTGATCAAGGCCATTATTGCTACTTAAAGAGTCGAGCACGACGAAACTTTGTGCGGTCATCCTTACTGGCTGCAAGGCTGCATTCACTGCACGGGCGTGTGTTCTGTATGCTCGACGCAACAGATTGCCAATTTGCAGGTCGTCGGTGCCCGTCCGATCAGCGTTTTCCATCTCAAGCTCCAAAGTTTGAAGTCGTGAGTATCGATCAAAGCAGGGTGGTTCAAGAGGGCGAGTGTCGCTTCGCGAATCTATTATCGTAAGGCCGCTCATCGGTTTCGTGCGGTATTCGTCCAGATGTGGGGCAATGCAGATCAAATGAGTTTGTCGTGACAACTGTTGTCGATGTTGGTTCTGAGCGTAAAAATTCAGAGCCATAAGATGTCGGCGATCCCGTGCCGAGAAGAAATAAAAGCGCTTGGCGCTGGCACACAAAAATTCTCTTGTGAGCATACTAGTAAAGTTGTATACGGATATCAAAGGTCATTAGTTAAAATGGCGGGAGAGGAAAAATGAAAAAGTTCATGCTGATGGGGGGCGCTTCTCTGCTCTCGTTGTTGTGCTGCGCAAACATGGCAAAGGCGCAAACGGCTCAGCCGACGGATGACACACAACTCGAAGAGATCATCGTGACCGCGCAAAAGCGGTCGGAGCAATCGCAGAAGGTTCCGATCACCGTATCGGCGTTTAGTGCCCAGCAGATTAAAGATTTGGGCGTCACGAGCACGCAGGATCTTGTTGCGAATGTGCCGGGGCTTAAGTTCGGCGCTTCGATTTCAACCGGCACCCCGTATCTGCGCGGCGTTGGCCATAATATTGGCGGTATCGGGGATGAATCGCCGATCGCCACCTACTCGGACGGCGTCTATGTCGCCAACGGCATGAGCAACATCCTTTCGTTGCCGGATGTCGAGCGGGTTGAGGTCCTTGCTGGACCTCAGGGCACATTATTTGGCCGGAACGCGACGGGCGGCGTCATTCAGATCATAACGAAAGCGCCGTCGCACACCTCATCCGCGGATGTGGAAGTAGGGTATGGCAACTATGATACGGTGACGGCGAGCTTGTACGGCACGACGGGCATCACGGACACGGTCGCGACGAGCGTCACTTTCAGCTATGACAATCAGCAGAACGGGTGGGGGCGTAATGTGACCCTGAATCAACCCGTCAACAAAGGCTCTTCGGAGACGTTCAGGAACAAATGGCTGTGGGAACCGACAAGCCGCACGAGCCTCATCCTGGTTGGAACCTATAACAAGCGTCGGGGCGATACATCGAATGCGCTGACAATTGTGCCCGGCGCAATCGGCGCCGACAGGACGTCCCGGAATGTCGGATATTATAACACGGCCTTGAACTCCTTTTCCCGCGTCGACAACAAAGCCTATGCGGTGTCAGGAACGCTGAAACAGGATCTGGATTGGGCAGAGTTCACGGCCGTCGCCGCATATCAGGATTTCAAGGGGCGCGGCGGTCTTGATGTCGATGGCTCCAGCGCCTTCCTTGGAGCGCAGAGGTGGCTCTTCACCGAACGAACGTTTACGTTTGAGCCGCAGCTAAGTTCGGCATCGTCCAGTTCGAAGTTTAAATGGACAGTGGGTCTGTTCTACATGCACGATGATACCGTCAGCGATCTTACGCTGACAGGGTCGGCATTTCCAACCTCGCCGCGCATCATCGGGAACGGCTTTACACGGTCCTACGCGGCCTATGGTCAATCGACCTATGCGTTCACGCCGAGCACGCACCTGACGCTTGGACTGCGTTATACAAGCGACCAGAGGAGTTTGACGGGCAATAATGGAGCCGCGCCGATCCAGGAGGTGAACCGCACATGGAACAAGCTCACCTATAGAGCGTCGCTCGATCATGAACTTGCCAAAGATATTATGGCTTATGTCGAGTATAACAGAGGCTTCAAGAGCGGGTTCTTCAATCTTCAAAGCCCGAGCACGCCGCTGGCGGAACCTGAAGTGCTCGACGCCTATGAGGCGGGGATAAAGAGCCAGTTGTTCGGCCGCCGGTTAAGGCTCAACATCAGCGCCTTCTATTACGACTATAAAGGGTTGCAGCAAAAGGCGATCAATGTCGGAGCGCCCATCTATTTCAATTCCAATGCGCACATCAAGGGTCTGGATGTCGACTTGGCAGCCAAGGTGGCTTCCGGCCTGACATTGCGTGGGGGATTCGAAGTTCTCGATCCGAATTATGTGTACTTCCCCAATGCGCCTCTCAGCACCAAGAACCCGGTTGGGGGCAACTTTCTGACGTCGGGCGACGTGGCAGGGAACACCTTGATACAGGCGTCGAAATTTTCCGGTTCGGCGGGGTTCGATTATCGCGCCGATACCTCGCTCGGCGGTCTCACTGTTAACATGACCTATGCCTATGCGTCCAAATTCTACTGGGACGCGGACAATCGCCTGGCGCAGCCGGGATATGGTCTGCTCAACGCCTCGGCGCGGTTGACCATCGCAGACGGCAAATTCGACGTGCGCATATGGGGCAAGAATCTGACCGGCGAGAAATTCGCGGTCTTCGAATCGGGTTCGTCGAGGCTTGGCGATATTTACTTTCCCGGTGCGCCCCGAACCTATGGCGTGACGCTCGGGACGCATTTCTGACGGTGGTTCTTTGGGTGAGCAGTCCTGATGCGTGGATTGCTCACCCATCGGGCAACTGCTGACGCGGCGGCGTGGATGGAGCGGATACATGAAGAGGCGCATCATTGCAGATGCAACTGGGGAAGCCCCGGGACTTTCCTCCGGGCGAGGCCGTCAATTCGGCACATAAGTTTCCGTTAAGCCGTTAAGACATGCCTGACAGGGGAGCGACATGGGTGAGGAACCACAATGACTAAAGGCAATTCCTCGACGGCCTGGAGAATGGTCGCTCTATCCTTCATCGCTCAGAACTTCGCGATCGGCATTTCCTTTGGCTCGCTTGGGCCGATCCTTGTATATTTGGAGCATGCCTCTCAAGTTTCGCGGAGCATGTCTTCACTCGGCAGTGCGATCCTGACCGTCACGATGGCGCTTGCAGCGCCGGCGGTGGGATTTTGGCTTCGTAAACATTCTTCCCGCAGCGTCATGATGACTGGCGCCATACTGAGTTGCGTCGGATATCTTATTCTTTCCCGCATCTCAGACGTTCTTGAATTCGCTGTGATCTTCGGCGTGCTCATCGGGGCGGGCAATACAATGCTCGCGGCAGTCACGCCGTCTACGCTCATAAGTCGATGGTTCGATGTAAAGTCCCGCGGCCGCGCATTGGGCATTATGAGCCTGCCCGTCTTTCTGCTGTTCACGCCCGTCATCTGCACCAGGGCTATCGCGGTGGTGGGAATCACGCCCTGGTTCATTGCTGTTGGATTGTCGTTTGGACTTTTGGCCGTGTTGATGCTGGCGATTGTCGACCCGCCACAGGCCGCAGACGCGGAAGTCACTGCGGTTGGCGCAAGCCAGACCGGCCCTTCAAAGCGATCTAAGGTGCCGTTCAAGGATGCGCGATTCTGGATACTTACGCTGTGCGCGGCGCAAATGACGGCCACAACCTACGTGTTCCTGACCCATGCCGTTCCGTTCGCCGTGAATGTCGGTATCGCCGACATCCGCGCAGGGCTCCTGGTTTCGACGTTTGCCTTGTCTGGGATAGCCGGGAACCTGATCGTCGGGCCGGCTGCCGACAAATTTGGGCCGGTCCGCATGGTCGCGGTAAGCACGGGTGTCCAGGCGATCGCATGGGCGGGGCTAACCGTCACGACGAGCTTCGAGCTACTCCTGGCGCTGTCGGCAATCCTGGGATTCCTGTCCACAAGCACAACGCCGCTGCACTGTAACGCGCTGAGCGTTCTTTTCGGATCTGATTCCGTGGGGCCGGCCCTGGGGGCGGGCTATATAGTGAAACTTCCGTTCATGTTTGGATATCTGGTTTTGGCGGCTCACCTGTTCGACGTGACGGGAGCTTATGTCATGCCGTTCGAAATAATGTGCGGCGCTCTTGCGGCGGCGTGTCTTGGCGCAGTTGCGATTTTCGTGATGTCCAGGCGCCAGGGAACGCAGCATGGGAGCCGCGCTCCAGTAGGGCGGGCAATAAGCGATCCATCGATATAATGGGGCGCTTGAGGCGATACACGGACCTCCGCAACGCCCCATATTATGGTCGCCGACAATTCTGGTAACCTCGTCCCGGCCGGGTTTGATCCGGCTCCCCGCGACGCCCCGGGAAACGGTTTGTCCGAAACTGAGCCCCCGCCGTGCCACCGCTATCATGGGCTTATAATCCGCCGTTCGAACTTTCCACGAAAAGATCGCGTTACAAATCTCAACAAAATCGGTAGATATAGGTCTTGACGTGATTCCGATTGCTTGGAGATGATGCAGCCTGCCGGTGAACCTTTCCGATCGGCTGTAACATGATGACGAACTGCGGGGGATGACAGCCATGACGGTTTCGACCGACCACACGATTAAATCCGATGCGCGTCACGGTCTGAACGCATTGCTGCGAAAGGAAGACTGGTGGGCGATCTGGATCGGCTTGGCGGTCGTTCTGGCGGGCTGCGTCCTATTCTGGACCGGCGGTAACCTCCGCTGGCTTGCCGCAATGCCGCCGCGCTGGACGAACCTCACGCAAATTTCTGCGGACATGGCTCTCAACTGGCCGCGCTATGGCGCGCTATATATGTTCTGGCTGCTTGCCTTTTCCGCCGCGCTGTCAGCCATGGGGTATAAGGTGCGCGCGTTCGTGCCCGCCTTCACCCTGCTCTATGTCTCAGCCTATGTGATTTTCGTGGTCGGCCAGTGGGAAAATGCAGCCCGCTATAACCTGGAGCCGCCACTGATCGCGCTGCTTGCCGGGCTGGCCGTGGCGAACACCAGCGGCCTGCCGGCAACGCTTGCCGCAGGCTTTCGGGGCGAATTTTACGTCAAGACGGGCATCGTGCTGCTCGGCGCCACGGTGCCCTTTTCGCTGATCGCACTCGCCGGGCCGATCGCGATCCTGCAGGCGTCGATCGTCTCGATCGTCACTTTTACTGTCATTTATTGGGCAGCCGTCAAGTTCGGCCTTGATCGCCGCTTTGCCGCGACATTGGGCGTGGGTGGCGCGGTATGCGGGGTTTCCGCTGCTATCGCCGTGGCGGGCGCCGTCGGTGCCAGGAAGGAGCATACTGCCGTAACGATCGCTGCGGTAATCCTGTGGGCCATCATCATGATCTTCGCGCTGCCGCTGCTCGCGCGGATGCTGGCGCTGCCGACCGGAATCGCCGGCGCTTGGATCGGCACCTCGGAATTTGCCGATGCGGCCGGCATCGCGGCGGCGCAAGCCTATGGCGGTTTTGCGGGGAAGGTGCAGGGGATCAGCGGCACGGCCGACCAGGCGCTACAGGCTTTCACTCTGATCAAGGTGGTCGGCCGCGACGTATGGATCGGCATCTGGGCCGTAGGGCTCGCGATCATTGCGACCACGCGCTGGGAAGCGAATGCCCCTGGAAGCGCGCCAGACGCCCGTGAGATCTGGCGCCGATTCCCGAAATTCGTTCTCGGCTTCTTCCTGACCTCGGCGCTCGTCACGGCAGTGACCGCGCAATACAGCCTTGCCGACTATAATAAGCTGGCCATTCCGGGACTGATCGGACCGATCAAGGATATGCGTAGCTGGGCCTTCATTTTCTGCTTCCTCAGCATTGGGCTTACCACCCGCTTTCGGGACCTCGCCGTAACCGGGCCGAAGCCGTTCACAGCTTTTACGATCGGCGTCGCGGTCAATGTCATTCTGGGCTACATATTGTCCGTGCATGTCTTCGGCAGCCATTGGGCGACGCTTGGCCAATGACGCTGGCTGCGCTCCTGCGTGCGCTCGCTTCGCGGCCGAGGGATCCTGTAAGGACGTGCCTCGCCTGCGCCCATTTTATGGACGACGCGATCCAGATTGAAATGGCCCTGCCTGGTCTTGCGACATTGTCTTCAGCCTACGCGTCGGTGCGGGGGCAGGACGGTCTGTGCCTGGCGCATGATCGCATGACAAACGGACGGCGGCGCTGCAGCGACTTCACTACGCCTCCCGGTTGAGCGGCTAATCCTCATCGCTCGGACTACGCGAAGCGGCTTATGCAGTGACGAGATGCTGCAGCACGCGCTTTTCAAGCACTAGCAGCGCGTTGGCGCCGTTGGTGCGCATGACCAGACCATCGGCGAGAGGTCTGGCGGCCTCGCGCACGGCGTTGCCCAGGCGCAGGAAGTCCGACCGGGTTTGTCCGTCAATGCCGTGCAGCGCGCAGAGTTGGCGCCAGTCGAAGATGAAGCCTTCCAGCAGCAGCCTTAACCGTGCGGCGCGCGCCCCGCCATCGGGCGTGTCTGTCTTAGCCGTCAATTCCGCGCATAGGTCATCGATCAACATCTGTACTTCGGCAGCAGGCATCACGGCCGTGCGGTGATTGCTTTCGGTCAGGAGCTGGGGATGACTATTGGGCTCCCAAACAGCCGTGCGCCATTGCCCTCTGGGCGGCGTCTGCGCACGGGCAAACTGCCAGAAGGCCGCCGTTCCGGTCGTGTCGGCAACGAGATGAACGCGTTCCCCGTCCGCGCCGTTTTCCACATGATGCCGGCGCCAGTTGTCGAAGATCCAGGCTTCGCCTGCAGCCATGTGCACGGACTCGCCGTCGCAATGAAAGCGCACCTCCGGCCAGGTGAAGATCGGAATGTGGAGGCGTACCCGTGTATGCCAGTGATAGTTGATGTCAGCATGCTCGGGCACATTCGCCCCCGGCGCAAGGCGCATCAATCGGGAGCGGCCCCATACCACGCCAAAGCCCGCAAGCACCTGACGCAGGTAGGGCATCGCCGCGAGCCAGCGTGTAGGCAGCATTTGGCCATGGACGGCATCGGTATCGCCGCCGTCCGCGCTGATCAACCGTGCGGCGCTGTTGCCGGGCAGCCCATCTGGATGTGGCACCCATGCGTCTTTCGGAAGCGCTGCGACCTCATCCTGCAGCCGCGGGACGTCGAAGAGTATGGGGAGATGGAAGAAAGGGCGCGATAGCCGCATCGATCAGTTCCTATAGCGCGTCAAAGCATCGTTCAATGTGTCCCGGAGTTGTGCGAGCCAGGGCGTATAATGTTTCCATTGCGCTAGACCTTCCCGGCCGATGGGTTGGCGCACCTGTTCGGAACTGGGGGTGCGCACGCTGCGCCGGGTTTCATGGAAGGCGAGGCAGGCGGGTTCGAACGGCAGATTGCAATGGTCCAGCATGCGCCGCACGCCGGTGTCCAGATCTTCGACGACATCCTCATAACCTATTCTCAGCACCCTTCCCGGCAACACGTCATCCCAGTGCCGCATGAGGTCGAGATAGGTGCGGTAATGACGGGCGATGTCATCGATGTCGTAGGTGAATTCCTGATTGGTCGTCCCGAACAGTTGCTTGAAGTTGCTGAAGCAGCAGGCCATCGGTTCGCGCCGTATGTCGATGATGGTCGACCGGGGCAGGATCAGGTGAATGAGGCCGATATGCCAGAAATTATTCGGCATCTTGTCGATGAAGAACGGCCGGCCGAGCCGGCGATAGGTGCGTGTCTCGGCGAGGAAGCGCTGGCCAAGTGCGCGGGCATCCCCGGCCGTCAGGCGCAGCAGGGCCTCGGGGTGGAGCGGGAGGCCGCAATCGGGATCAACACCGCATAGTTCGCCTGCATAGCGGCCAATCTCGGTCAATTCCTGCGTGCCTTCCACGCGGGAATGGGACGCCAATATCTGCTCGATCAGGGTCGAGCCCGAACGCGGCAGGCCCAGGATGAAAATGGGGGACGGATCGTCCGCGCCCCAACCGGCGCGCGCGGCGAAGAATTCGGGCGTGCATGTCTGCTGTAGCCGGACAGCGCAGGCTTCCGCCGAGTCCGGGCGATAGCGGGCGGACAGACGTCGAACTGCATTGCCGCGCGCATAATATTGCCATGACGCGGCATAGTCGCCCCGGTCTTCCAGCGCCTTGCCCAGCGCAAAACACAGATAGACGCGGTCCATATCCTGAAGGGCTGGCAGGGCCTCGCGGGCGCGCATGTCCGCAATCTCACTATCGGAAAAGCGATAGGTCTTCAGGTTCGCGAGGCTGAACCAGGTCACGCCGTTGTCGGCGCGCGCGGCCAGGGACGCGCGATAATCGGCAATGGCTTCTTGCTGCCGTCCGGTAACCTTCAGCGCATTCGCGCGCCACAGGCGCAGGTCAGCGACTTCCGCATCGGATTGTGGTCCTGTGGCCAGCAGTCTTGCATGAAGATCGATCACCGGCTCATGATCGCCAAGGCCGATACAGGCCGCGGCATACTGTTTGAGATATTCGCGGTTGTTTGGATCGCTCCTGAGCAGGTGCTCGGCTTCATGTCGCGCCTGCCGATGTTTCTGCCGTTGCAGCAGGACCATGGCATAGTCGAGACGCGCGGCGTCATAGTCCGGCGCGCGCGCGACCACGGATTCCAGCACTATTTCCGCGTCCTCAGGGACGCCCCGGTCCTTTCGGATGCGCGCCAGCAGGCGCAGCGCGCCGACATTGTCGGCATCCTTGTGCAGATAATCCCGGATAACCTCTTCAGCCGGTTCGAGATCGCCGTCGGCGAACAGGCTGTTCGCCACCACCACTTGAGGAGGCAGTTGCTGCAGCATGGCCAGATAGCGTGCCGCTTCCGCTGCCTGCGCCGTGTTGCCGAGCATGCGATGAAGCTGTTCCAGCATATCCCAGCTTGCCGGCAGCGTTGGGTTGAGGCGCACTGCTTCGCCGAGCGCGTCGATCGCTTCGGGCGCTTGGCCAAGCAGGACATGGCAGTGGCCGCGCTCCTGATACAGGCGACTAAATTGGGGATGTTGGGCCTGCAACCGGGTCAGTATGGCCAGCGCTTCGGGAATGCGGTGGCGAGAGCGCAGGTCTTTCGCTTCCTGCAACAATGCGTCGCGGTCCTCCGACTGGGTAGCCGTTACGCCGAATGGGGCGGAAGGGGTCACCGCGCCGCGCCGGATTGCAGGAACGGCTCCAGCCAGTCGGGCTCCGGCTGGTCGGCGTCATAATATTCGAAGATCAAATGAACGCGGTCGGTATCGCCGCCATTGCGCACCCAATGCGGACCGAGATTGTTGACCTCCACAGCCTCGCCAGGGAGGAAATGATGCTCTTCTCCACCGAAGAAGGATATTACCCCGGCGTTGGTGAACAGCGGTACATGGACCTTGTGCGGCCACTTGGCTGCCGGGTTGGCATCGATATGCGGATGGATCACGCCACCCACGGGCATCCTCGCCAACATGACGCGCGGGAAGACCCCACGCGCATAGCCATAGTCCCGGACGGCCTGTTCCATCACGGGTTCCAGCATGTCGCGCCACCTGGGCCAGGCCGGGCGATCGTGCGAACCGCGCCAGTCGCGGGGACTGTCGATAAAGCGGAAAACGATGTGACGCGTTCCGCCCAGCGCCTCGAACCTGTTCGGCTTGCCGGCATTCTCGGCGTCCCAGACATCTTCGGGGATCGTTCGCACGGCCGCGCTAAGGGTGGCGATATCGACCGGGCCGAGCCGACGGATCGTCATGGTCTTGCGCGGATTTGCGGCGGGGGTCATCGCGGGCCTTCAAAAGAATAGCCGAACAGTTCCAGGTCCAGCGCGTACCGCGCGGCGACGCCGTCGATCAAGGCTTGGTCGTAATAGTGGCGATAGTCGCCATGGCTGCTGCCGTTGATCCGATCGAGCGGGCGGGACGGAAAGCCGATATGCGCGCATATGGCGTCATAGGACCCCTGCATATCCTCGACGCGACCGACACTGTTGGTCAGCAACGTTCCTTTATCTGCGGCCACCAGCAAGGATGCCTGCGGCTGAAACAGGATATGCTGTTCCGGCGGCTCCCTGAAGAGGAAATGGCGCATCACGTCCTGTGGTTGCCGCTGGAATGCATCGCCGCCGCGGAGCATGAAAGCGCAGTATGACACGAAGCGGTCGAACGGATTGCGCACGAACGCGAATTTGAAATAGCTGTCGAAGGCATCCTCGCCGAGATAGGGGCGCACCTGTTGCAGCGAGAGGTGGCCATGCTGGATCGCCGCCAGATCCGCCCAGGGGAAGCGCTTGTTCACGAACAGGCCCACCTGCTCGACATCCTCGTCGCCCAGTTGCTCGCGCAGGGCTTGTCGTACGGCGTGCGTGCCGGTTTTCGGGACGGCGGCAAAGATGAAACTGTGGCGATGGGATATGATCATGGCTCATGTCACAACGAAAAATGCGCCCCGCCTCCGAAGAGGGGGGCGCTATCAGGCATAGGATATTGGCTCAGAACTTGAAACTGAAGCCGGCCATGTAGGTCGTGCCGCTCTGCGTCTGGTTGTAGAGATAGCGGTTCTGGCCCCAGAACTGCGTGTCTTTCTGGTTGGTCAGATTGATCGCGTTCAGCGTCAGCTGAATTCCCTTGGTGACGTTCAGGAACGCCGAGGCATCCACATAGGTCGTTCCTTCAAAGCCCCGCGTGCTGGCGCTCATGAGGTCGTCGCTGCGACCCGTATAATATTTGGTGCGGTGGCTTACCGATCCGCGCAGGCCCCACAGGTCATTTTCATAGTAGAGCGTGGCGTTGTAGCTCGCCTTCGATATGCCCGTAATATCCTTGGGCGCGTCCACATAGGTGTAGTTGGCCACCACACCCAGGTCATCGAACGGCGCCGGCAGGAAGGAGAATTGCGCCTGCGCCGCCAGCTCCACGCCGGTCAGGCTCTTCGTGCCGGCGACGTTGATCGGCATCGAAAACTCTTTGATGATCGTGCTGCCCGTTGCGCCCGGGATAGAGCTGATCGGCACACCCGCCTCATCGAAGGTCACATTGTCGAGGGTCTGCGAACCGATGAAATTCTTGATCCGCTTGTGGAACACGCTCGCCGAAATCAGCCCCACTTTGCCGAAATAATATTCCGCCGAGATGTCGAATGTGGTGTCCTTGTAGGGCTTAAGGTTGGGATTGCCGCGGGATGCGGTGATCTCGCCATTATCCTCGTTCAGGAACGCGCTGCCCTCGGCCGCGATCGAGCCCAGCCCCGGGCGGTTCAGGTTCTGCGAGGCCGCAAAGCGCAGCAGCAGCTCCGGCGTCAGTTCAAGCACCGCGTTCATCGCCGGCAGCACGCCCGAGTAGCTGCCTTCGACATCGGCCGTGCCGAGATAGGCATAGCTGTCGCCCTGAATCCAGCCGATGCTGTGCGTTTTGGTATGATAGCCGCGCAGGCCGACGTTGCCGCGCAGGCGCATGCCGCCGACTTCGGTGTCCAAGTCTATCTGTGCGTAGCCGGATTCGGTTTCTTCCGTGGTGGTATAGACATTCTCAATGTCCTGAAGAATTCCGCCCGTTCCGTCCTTGTTGGTCTCAAGCCGGTGATACTCATTATATTTCGCGAAGCCCTTGGCATAGTTGCCGATCAGCCACGAACCAAACTCGTTCTTGAACACATCGGTAATGTCGCCGACGGAAGTGCCGCGCGTCTTGGTCCGGGTGCCGTTGACGTTGCTGTCGTAGAAGAGGTCTCTGCCGTCCTGCTTGAAGCGGTGATAAGCGCCACCAACCCGCAGCGTCAGCGCATCGCTCAGCTTATACTGCGCATTCAGTACGCCTTCCCGAAGCTCCGATTCATTGTTGAAGGCACGATAATAGAAATCGTCCATCGTGTAATTCGCCGGGTTGGTGGGGTCCCAGTTGGGATAGTCGAAGGTGGCGGAGCGGCCGTCGGTGCCATAGTCGGCAATCAGATTGCCCTTGGCGCGCATATAGAACTTGTCGTCATAGGGCGTCTTATAGGTCGACTTCTGATACCCGATATGGCCGTCGACGCTGAAGCTGTCGGACGCATCCCATTTGCCGGTCAATTCCAGCGAACGGAAGCGGGTCTTGTTCAGAGACCGGCGGTTTTCGCTGCCGAAGGTCGTGTTGGACACGTTGGTCATGGTGACATAACCGCTGTCGTCCACCCGGAAGTCGTTGAGGACCGAGTTGGTGTTGAACATTGCCGGCCAGGGGCTGCCTGCCGCCGTTTCCAAGGTGGTTGAGCCAAAACCTTCGATCGGCCGCGTGGCGAGGTGCAACTCGCTGCGGTGCGTGGTCAGCTGGCCATATAGACCATCGAGCGTCAGCAGCAGATTGTCGGCCGGCTGCCACTGCACCGCAGCCGTGATCCCAAGCCGCTCCTGCTTTGCGTTCCAGGAGGACAGACGATTGCCGTCGGCGAAATACAGATCGCCCGCCAGGAACCTGGCCTGCTGCGCGGCAGTCAGATGAGAAATGTCCAGGCCGGCGGCGACGAGATCAGGCGCATCGCCCGTAAGGACGCCGTCGACGAGTTCCGATTTCCCCAACTGGCTGTAATTATAGGTATTATGGCCCTGCTCCGTGGTCTTGCGCCGGGAATAGGCGACGGAGACCAGCACACCGAACCTGTTGTCCCAGTTATGGCTGAGCAGCGCGGCGACGCGTGGCTGCGCATCCTTGGTATATTCGTTGGTGCCCAGCTTGCCGACCAGCGCGCCCTTCGTGCCCGATGCGTAATCGAACGGCTTGCCGGTGAACAGGCCGACGGTGCCGGCCATGCCGCCTTCGTTCTGCGCCGCCTGGAAGGTCTTTTCGACCTCTACCCGCGAGAACAGCTCCGACGCGAAGATGTTGAAATCGAACGCGCGGTCACGCGTGCGCTGGCCCCGGCTATCCTGTGCCGAGTCGACGTTGCCGAGCACTTCCATGCCATTAAGCTGCACGCGGGCGAAATCCGGACCCAGGCCGCGCAGCGAAATACGCCGGCCTTCGCCTGCCTCACGCGTGATCTGTACACCGGGCAGACGCTGCAGCGATTCGGCGAGGTTCAGTTCGGGAAACTTCGCCATGTCTTCGGCGACGATCACATCCTTCTGGATGACCGCTGCTTTCTTGAGGTCGCGCGCATCGCTGAGCGATTTCCGATAGCCGGTGACGACGATCGAGTCGGCCGATTCCGGCGAATCGCTGGCGGCTTCCTGCGCGAAGCCGATCTGCGGACTCGCGCCGGCAATGACCACAGCGACGGTGGCCAATAAGAAGCTCTTGAGATTCGGCCGTTTGGCACGAAGGGAATATAGGTCGGTCATAAATGCCCCCGCATAATTGGTATGGACCAGTTTGCTTAAGCAGGTTGTGGAGACACCTCTGTGACAGTTCGTTGTCGAAACGAATTTCCTGCGCGATTTATGCGATAGGGTTTGTGCCAGCGGCTAATAGGCCGGAACGGCCAAGGCCGCTGCCTCGGCACGACAGGACGCGGCGTCGGGAGCCGGGGCGCTGGCGCGGACGGTCGCCATCTCGGATCGCGCGGCCTCCATATCCGCGCGGAATTCGGCGGAGCCGTGCAGCGCCGCCGTTGCTGCAGCGCCCGCCAGCCATCCGGCCTGCACTGCGCTCAGGCTGTGTGCGCCACAGATCATACGGCTTTCGCCGAAGGCGCGGGCACGCGCCAGAATCTCGGTCGCCCGATCGGGCACGAGTTCAGCGAGGATCAGCCCCTCCATCCATCCATTCGCCGTGTGGCCCGACGGATAGTCGCCATTGGCGGCGAGGTCCGCCGTCTTGGCCTGGCAGATTGGTTCTGACGATCCAATGTAGGGGCGTGGTGCCTGATAGAGGTGCTTGACCGGATCGACCACGCCGGAGGTTCCGGCGCGATCCAAGAGGCGGGCCAGAGCCGGTGCCGTTTCAGCGGTGAGCTTGACGCCCAGGGCGCAGGCGAAATGCTCGAAGGGGCCGGTTTCGACGTCGGACGTTGCCACCTTCCATCGTGGGGAGCCTTGCAGACTGCGCGTCGCGATGAAGAGTTGATGGTCGGCGACTGCGACGGAGCTGCCTGCTGCCGGGGGTGGCGGGAGGATGCGAACCCCGTCGGGCGTTGCCTCCGGCGACAGATAGCCTTGGCGTGCCGGACCTGTGGTCTCGACAGCCAGGCCCGCACATCGGCCTGCAGTCCGGACAGGATTGCACAGCGCTGCTGCTCCATCCGGCAATCGCACCTGATAGTCATTGTGCAGCGTCGGCTCCGGCCAGAAATAGTCGGTCGAGACGAATTGCGCGCCGGATGCGAGGGCCGCGCCGCGTCGCCTGGTATCATTCCTTCGGGCTTCGAGCGTTCCGGCATCGGCGCGGGTGCGCACGATGAAGCCGGCCGCGACCGCCTTACGGATGCGTTTCGCCTCTGCGATCGGATCGTTGAGCGTCAGATAGGCGGCGGCCGGGGAACTTTCGTCGGTGTTGACGAAGAAGACCCGGCCTTCCAGCGAGCGCCGCTTGCCGCGATAGAGCGCGATCTTTTCCGGCTCCTCATCAAGCGCGAACAGAACCTTCCCACGCGATTGGCCAAGGGTTGGCCAGGCGTCGTGCAGAACCGCGTCGCGCAGGGTGGGATAGGTGCCCTGGACGTCGTCCGGCGTGATCAGCGCCCGGGGCGGAAACACTGCCCGCACTTCGCCATCCAGCGCATCGAAAGCGAGGGTGTCGAAGGGCAAGGGGGGCGTGCCGCCCGGTAGCGGCGAAGGGTCGGTCTTGGCGTTGAACATCAGCAGGATCGGCGCATGGTCCGGATGGGCGAGCGACCAGCGCCGCACGATGCCGAGACAGGCCCGCAGGGTCACGCAGGAACTGAGGACGTCGATGTCCTGAACATGCATCACCTTGAACCCCGGCTCGGCAAGCGCGGCCCGCCGCGCCGGGTCCAACGCAATGCCCGCGTCGCGCAGCCCGGCGGGGTCAAGGAAGCGCCCGCCTTCGGGGTCGTTATAGATATCGATCTCCAGTTGGCGGACGCCGGTGTCCAACTGCTCCGACAAGGGACGATGCCGATAATCGAGTTCCTCTGCACGGTCGGGGGCGACGGATCGAATCTTGGCTAGGACAGCGGCGGGCAGTTCGGTTTTGTAACTGTTGTGCGTGCCGACGGCGACAAGGTCATTGAGCTTCAGATTGGCGTCCAGCCAGGCGCGCGCGCAATCGGCCCCCGCATGCGCCGCGTCCTTCGCCGCAAGGTCGCATCGGGAGGGCGCCGCGTGCGCACTGGCCGACAAGAAGCCAAAAGCCACGAGCGCGGCCGCCATCTTTCCCATCTCTGTCTCCTCGTCACCTAACCGCCATATCGATGGTCTAGACCACAGCTTAGCGACGGAAGGATGACGGGTGACGATCTACGAAGACGGTTTTGCTGTTCCGGTTCGTTACGCGCTATCGGGAGGCCCATCATGGTAACGATGCAGGATCGCCGGAGCTTTATCCGCGCCATGATGGCGACGGCGGGTGCGGCGGCCGCCTTCACCCCCTCCATTGCCCGCGCCCTGGAGATTCCCGCTCACCGCCGGACCGGCACGCTGAAGGATGTCGATCATGTCGTCATCCTCACGCAGGAAAACCGTGCGTTCGATCATTATTTCGGCGCGATGCGCGGGGTCAGGGGCTTTGGCGACCGGTTCGCCATTCCCGCCCCGCCGCTTCCCGCTGCGCCCGATCGCACCGTGTTTGTCCAGCCGAACGAGAGTGTCGGGGCGGAACCGGCGCTGATCGCGCCGTTCCGGCTGGATACCGCGTCAGACTTCCGCCTCTATCGTCCGCTCGGCACCCCCCACGGCTTTACCGACAGTCAGGCGGCGTGGGACAATGGCAGGATGGGGGCGTGGCCAAAGTCCAAGAAAAACCATGCCATGGCCCATTTCACGCGCGAGGACCTGCCGTTCCAATATGCCCTTGCGGAGGCGTTCACCCTTTGCGACGCCTATCATTGCGCCATGCACCTGTGCACCAATCCCAATCGCCTCTACATCTGGACCGGCACGCATGATCCGCTGGCGAAAGGCAATGGCCCGGCGATCGACAATGGCTATGACAGCATGGAGGCTGATCCGCTGCATCATGGCGGCTATCTGTGGACGACCTATCCCGAGCGCCTGATGGCCGCCGGGATCGGTTTTCAGATATATCAGGACATGGCCGACAATTTCACCGACAATCCGCTGGTCGGCTTCCGGAATTATCGCCAGGCGCATGGCGGGTCCGACGCAGCCGCCCTTCTGGCGCGCAGGACCATAACGACCCGCAAGCTCGACGATCTCAAGCAGGATGTGCTGGCGAAGCGGTTGCCGGAGGTGTCGTGGATCATCGCGCCTGCAGCCATGTCGGAGCATCCCAGCGCATCGACGCCGCTTCAGGGCGCGGACTATACGGCGCAGGTGCTCGATGCGCTGACCGCCAATCCGGAGATCTGGGCGCGCACCGTGCTGCTGATCAATTTCGACGAGAATGACGGTCTGTTCGATCATATGCCGCCGCCCGCCCCACCGGCGCGCGTTGACGGCCGGATGATCGGCGCGACCAGCATCCCGGCGGACGACGAATATCATGTCCATTCCCAGGCTCCTGCGGATGCGGCGTATCTGGACCGGCCCTACGGCCTTGGCCCGCGCGTGCCGCTCTATGTGATTTCCCCCTGGAGCAAGGGCGGACATGTCGCGTCGGAGGTGTTCGATCACACCAGCATCCTGCGTTTCCTGGAGGCGCGCTTCGGCGTGCATGAGCCGAACATCAGCGCGTGGCGGCGCGGTGTGTGCGGCGACCTGACCTCCTGTTTCGATTTCGGCGCGCCCGACACGCAGATGTTCATGGGCGCGCTGCCGACGACCACGGCGCTGTCCGAACGTGCGGCGCGGCTGGAGGAAGTCCCGCCGCCGCTCCCGGCGCGGGCCGCCGCCCCGGTGCAGGAGACTGGCCTTCGCAGACGGCGGGCGACGCCCTATGCGCTTGACGCCCGGCTGCATCTCGATGCCGAAGGGCGCGCTTTGCTGTTCGCCAATCATTCGGCCGAGCGGGCAGCGGTCTTCCATGTCTATGATGTCAAGCAACTGGAGGCAGTACCGGCGCGCTATACGGTTGGCGCCGGGCGTACGTTGGCGCATCTTCTGCCGGCATCCGGCGACGCCGTGGACATGTTCGTCCTTGGCCCCAATGGCTTCCATCGCCGCCTGACAGGCAGGAGCGATATCTTCTCGATAGGCATGGCGGCCAATGCGCTGGTCATCGAGAATCTGACATCGACGCCCCAGTCCATCGCGATGACGGACAAAGCCTATGGCGTTGCACCCGATGTCATCGCGCTGAAGGGTAAGGAAACCCGCCGCGTGCGATTGGACCTGACAGACAGCCATGGCTGGTACGATCGCCAGTTCGCTGCGGGAGGGCAGGTCTGGCGGATGGCGGGCCATGTCGAAAATGGAGACGCATCCTATTCCGATCCCGCCGCCGGTGGATCGGGTCCCTTGCGGGTGGGGTCACTGGTTTAGATGTGGCTTGCTGACTGCCGACGACCCATAGCTGGCTAAACGCGCATCGTCCCGATTGCCGGGTCGGTGCGACCGGGTCGGCCATTCTCCACCTTGCCGGCATAATGGCTGAGCGCTTCGCCTTTCGGGCCGGTGGTGACGGACAGGTCATACCAGTTGTCGCTCTTCGACAGGCGCCACAGGTCGACCACCGTCTTGCCGGGCGCGACCGTCACATCGCGAGTGCGCGCGGCATAGGCAGGATAGGCGTCGTCCAGGGCAATATGGAAGGTCAGCGGCGAGGCCCCGTCATTGGTGAGGTGAAGCGCGACGGCGTCGATGTCCGGCTGCTCAATCAGGCGCACCCGATGACCTGAACCCGTGCCGGACCCTCCCGCAAATCGCCGCCAGAAGCCATTGGGGCCGCGCAGGGTCAGGTCGAACCCGTTCCCGTTGGCTTCCCACATATCGTCGATCCTGTCGCTAGCGTCGATCGTGTAGTGGCGCGGCTCAGCGCCGCCGCTATTGTCGTGCGCGGTCAGCACGATGCCCGCCTTGCCTTCGTTGACCATGGCGATGACGAGCCGCCCATTGGCGTCCCTATGGCCATCGGCGACGATGCGATAGGGCAGGGGGCGGTGCCCCCGCTGGCCGGGCATCTGGGTTGTCGGCGATTGCTGTGCGGGTATGTCATTGGCGGTTCCGGCCGCCGAACGCGCGACACGTTCCCGGAAATCGGCGGTGCCGGGCAGCGATCGCGTGGACATGCCCCGCCTGTGCGCAAAATCGAAGACGGAGGTGAGGTCGCCGCATACCGAACGCCGCCAGGGGCTGATGTTCGGCTCCTGCACGCCGAAGCGCTTTTCCATGAATTGCAGCACGGAGGTATGGTCGAACAATTCCGAGCAGACATGGCCGCCCCGGCTCCAGGGCGAAATGATGATCGTCGGCGTACGGATGCCGAGGCCGACGGGATGCCCTTCGTCATCGGCCAGGCCGGTGCCGCGATACTCCTTGGTCTCGCCGTCGAGCGGGACAGTGCTCTTGCCATGATAGGCGCCCACAGGCGGGACCGGCGGCGGCATATGGTCATAGAAGCCGCCGGCTTCGTCATAATTCAGGATGAAAACCGTCTTCGCGAACACATCCGGATTGTCGATCAGCGCCTCTATGAGCTTGGCGGTGATATGCTCGCCCTTGGACGGTTCGGCCGTTGGATGCTCCGACAGGTCGGCCGCCGTGACGATCCAGGAGATTTGCGGCAGTTTTCCGCTTTCGATATCGCTGCGGAAGGCGGCGACGAGCTGCTCGCCGTCGGAGCGGGTGCGGTCTGGCCCCTCGGCATGTTCGCTGACCCAGGACCGACCGCGACGATAAAGTTCGCTGTCCTTCGCGCAGGGGCGGAAAGACGGAAAGATCGACAGCAGATTGTCGCCGAAATTGTCATATTCCTGATAGACGTTCCAGCTGATGCCAGCCGCCTGCAGACGCTCCGCATAGGTCGTCCAGTTGTACGCCTTCGGATCGATCGGCCTGTCGGTCGCCATGTCGGCGCTCGGCGTTTCATCCTCGCCATAATTATGCATCTGCGGGTCGCCGCCGACCGTGCCACCGCCATTGCAGCCCGTGAACAGGTGCAAGCGATTGGGATAGGTCTGAGTCATGGTCGAGGCGTGATAGGCGTCGCAGACAGTGAAGGCGTCGGCGAGCGCGTAATAGAAAGGCAGGTCGCCGGGACCGTAATGGAGCATGCGGTTCTGCAACTCTCCCGTATGCCCCCAGCGATCATAGCGGCCACGGTTCAGGATATGCATATTCTCGACATGCGATTGTTCCGCGCCGTCGACCAGAAAGGCACGGGTCGTTGTGGAATCGCCGTGGAAGGGCATTACATAGCCGTCGGGATGCTGCGTCGAGGGCTGCGACCACACGCTGCGTCCATTGGGCAGGCGCAGCGGGCGCGGGTCGCCAAAGCCGCGCACGCCGTTGAGCATGCCGAAATAATGATCGAACGACCGATTTTCCTGCATGAGGACGACGATATGCTCGACGTCCATGATCGATCCCGTCCGGTGCGCCGGCGCAATGGCAAGCGCGCGGTCGACAAGTCCGCCAGACACCATCGCCATTGTCGAGCCGGCGCCCGCAAAGCGCAGGAAGTCGCGTCTGTTCTGGTCGTCCATGGTAACGATTTTCTCCCGCCAGGCCGCGATACCTTTCGCAAGCCCGTCACAAAACTGGTATAGTCCAATTTCACGACACTATGACGACAATGGGCGGTATGAAGCGGAGCTACGATCCTTTTCCGGCTCATGAATCAGCATGCGGGGCATGACAAGGTTATGACGAGTACGATTATCGATGAGATTTTAGCAATTTTTACGAAGTTTGGTGGCCTTTCTTACGGCGAAGATGTGAGCCAGATCGAGCATATCCTCCAGTGCGGCCACCTTGCGCGGGTCGACGGCGCACCGGGCGCAATGGTCGCGGCAGCGCTGCTGCATGACGTGGGGCAGTTCCTGAACGACGCAGGCAATGCCGCCGAGCAAAAGGGCATCGATGCGCGCCACGAAGTAACCGGCGCAGCCTATCTGGCGCCCCATTTCCCGGAATCGGTGACGCAGCCGATACGCCTGCATGTCGAAGCGAAACGGTATCTCTGCGCCGCGGAGCCCGGCTATCTTGCGTCCTTGAGCGATGCGTCGGCGCTGAGCCTGCGGCTGCAGGGCGGACCCCATGACGCGCAGGAAATGGCCGATTTTCTTGCTCTTCCGGGCGCTCAGGATGCACTTCGCCTGCGCCGGTATGACGACCTGGGCAAGAAGCGTGACAGCAATGCACCGGGGCTGGAAAGCTACCGGCCCCTGCTTGAATCGCTTTTGCTGACCTGACGCGCGCGTATGCGCCGTTGCCAAAGGCTCCAATATCCGGCGTGATCATGCCGCAGCGCTTTTGTGCATTGACCGCGCCGCCCGAGCGCTGCCAAGATGGCTCAAGCGGCCGGGACATGCGGTCATTCCAACACTCTTCCTGGTCCATGAATGCGCCTTAAGACCGAACCCCTGTCCTGGACGCGTGCGCCCGGATCGACCTCCGATGGCCCGCAATACCTTGCCCTGCGCGATCAGATTGCCCTCAATATCGAGAAGGGCAACCTGCCTTCCGGGGCCAAGCTGCCGTCCGAACGGCAATTGCAGACCGAAACAGGCACGGCGCGCGGCACCATTCGCGAAGCGTTGTTCCAGTTGGAGGCGGAGGGCCTGATCTACCGCCGCGACCGCAGCGGCTGGTATGTGTCGCCGCCCGCCGTCACCTATGATCCGACGCGCTGGGCCGGCTTCATGACTTATGTGACCGAGCAGGGGCGAACGCCGAGCACCGAGACGCTTTCCAAGGAAAGCGGACCTGCGCCTTCGGGAGTCGCGGATATTTTCCGGGTTGCGCCGGGGGCGACGCTGCACACCATCCGCCGCCGCCGCATGATTGATGGCCACGCTGTGCTGGTCGAGCGGATCATCGTGGACCCGGCGCTGGCGCCCGACCTGCTATCCCATTCGCTGGACGGTTCGCTGACGCATATCCTGAAGACCCATTATGGCGTCACCGTTGCGCGAAACCGTGTCGACATGCGCCCTTGCGCGTTGGTCAAGGAAGCGGCCGACGCGCTTGGCGTCAAATCCGGCACGCCGGGGTTGCTGGTCGTGCGCACCAGTTTCGACGCGGCGGGACGCGTGGTCGAATATGATCAGGAATATTGGCGGCATGACGCAATCCGCGTGCATGTCGACCTGAACGTGCGGTGAGGAGCGGCAGGCAGGCGGCGTACGGCCTCTGAACCGTATCCCCTGAAATTCGTCACTCCCGCGAAAGCGGCAACCCATTTCTCCCCCGTATTCGACTTGCCCAAGGCGCGTTGGGTCCCCGCGTGCGCGGGGATGACGGAGATGGGTAAACCAATCGCCTTCCCACTATGATCAGGGCGGCGAGCCTATCCGATCGGCAGTTTGGCGATAGCGTCCGGCAGATCGGCGATCGTGTCGATTACCACATGCGCGCCTGCCTTTTCCAGCGCCGCACGGGCCTTGCCGACGCGGGCCTCGCGGTCCTCCGGCGAGAGCGCCTCGAACGCTTCAAGGGAAAGCCCGACGCCATTGCCGCTGGCGGCCACGCCGATGGTCCAAACACCCGCTGCGCGGCCCTCCGCAATGCCGACTTCGGCGTCGTCGACCTTAACGCAGGCCGTCGCGGGCCAGGCGCCGAGTTCGACGAGATTCTTCCAGAGCATCAGCGGCGACGGCCGGCCCGCCGCTGTGTCGCCAGCGCATACCAGCATGTCGGGCTTATACCCCTGCGCCTCCGCGCCCGGCAGGATGTCGGCCATCATCTCGCGCGTATATCCGGTGCAGGACCCAATCTTGACCCCTGCCGCGCGCAGTTGCGCCGCGACATCCGCAGCGCCCGGAATGAGCAGGGCGCACTCGCGCGCGGCCTCGCGCATCATGGGGCCGATATCGTTGAACAGCGCCGCCGCATCGGCTTCATCGGGGGCTTTGCCATGTTCTGCAGTCCAGGCGTCACGAACACGTGAGGTGGCGAGGATCGCGGCAATATGATCGCTCTTCGCCATGCCCATGTCGGCGCGTGCTTCCGCTTCGGTCAGGGGGACGCCCGCCGCGTCGAACAGTTTGCACAGCGCAACCACCGGCGCGCGGCTGCCGAAATCGATCATCGTGCCGGCCCAATCGAACACGACTGCCTTCAATGCTGGATGCATGGCTTCACTTCCCCTGACTGTCGAAAATTGCGCCGATCACATCTTCGGCGAGCGCGAATGCTGTCGATGCGCCTGTCCCGCTGGTGACTACGACGAGTGTCACACCCTCTACGGGCGTGCGGACAATGCTGTGTCCCGCCGCGGAGGCGTAGGTCCCGGTCCAGCGTTCGACGATGCGTGGCGCCGGACCCAATACCGCCTCATATTGCCGAACAATCTCGGCATCCCAGGCTTCGATGGAGAAAGGGTCGGGCGTCGGCGCATAATCATGGCTGTCACCGACGACGAGGCTGCCGTCCGCGCTCTGCACGGCGATCAGGTGGATGCCATAGTCGAGTGCGCGCGCTTCCTCCTGTTCCAGCCGCGTGCGCAGCGCGACCGCCTCCGGAAGAGCGGCATAGCCCAGATAGCGAATGAGGCTGAGATCGCTCATCACCGGCGCGGGCAGCGTCCAGCCGGGGGCCGCCAGCCGCAGCATCTGGAGCTTGCAGCGCGTGATCCCCACCTCGGCATAGATTTCGGGGTGAAGACTGGCCCAGTCGTCGCCCGGGCACAGAAGAATAGTGTCGGCGCGATGGGCGCCGTCGGTGCAATGCACGACGCCTTCCTCGGCATGGAGCGCTGCCACGCCACGAAGGAAGGTGATGTCATGCGCGCTTTCCAGCCATTGCGCGAGACGCGGTATGGCGGTGCGGGATTCGACGCGCAGGTCGTGCGGGCTGAAGAGCGCGGCAGCGGCTGAGGTGAGTGCGGGGCACAGGGATTGCGCCTCAGCGCCTGTCAGGCGCTGGCATGCTTCGCCCATCTCGGTCGCAAGGAATGCATCGACGACGGTTTCCGCCTCTGGTCGCTGGGCGACGAGCAGCAAGCCTTCCTGTTCTATGGGGATGCCGGCGGGTCCGGCGATGTCGCGCCAGATGGCCGCGCTTCTGCGCGCCCGATCCCACACCTGGCCGCGCTCCTGCCCGGTCACGGTCACGAAGCCGAAATTGCGGATCGACGCGCCATTGGCCTGCGCATCCCGGTCGATCACCAGCACGCGCTTGCCGCGACGCGCGGCGGCGAGTGCATGCGCAAGGCCTACTATGCCTGCGCCGATGACGATCACGTCATGCATGGGCGCCGACCATCCTTTGCCGTCCCAGCCGGAGGAATTGCAACGCCGAGAGCAGCGTCAGCACGCTGACCAGCACGGCGGTCGCGTAGGCGCAGGCAATGAAGAAGGGGAGCCAGTTCATCGTCGGCGCGGCGAAGCTGCGATAGAGCAACAACGCGATGCTGCCGAGATAGCCGGAAGAATCCGCGATGTAGATGAGGAAGCCTGCGTTGCCCGCCTGGCCCAATGCAGCGATCATCCGGTCGAACAGCATGGCGTTGAAGGGGGTGTAGCCCAGATACAGGCCCGCACCCGTCAGGATCATCCATGGCAGCGGTCCCAGCAGGTGCGCCTGGAATGCCAGCGTCGAACCGCCCATCAGCAATGCGCCGAAGATGATGACTCCGTGCATCGCCAACAGTGCGTGCATATTGTTGCGGACCAGCATCAATCCGCCAAGGCCGCCCAGCGCGATCACCGCCACCGGCAGCTCGCTCTGCGAAAAGATCGACGCAACGTCGCCGAAGCCCATCGCCGTCCATAGCTCGACAGCGAAATTGTCGCGCAGGTCGCGCAGCGCGGTAAGGAGAACATAGCCCATCACCAGCACGGTCATGGTCAGGCCATGTTCGCGAAGGAATGCCGCGCGGTCGCTGCGCTGCATCGGCAGGCGCACCGTGCGTTCCGCCTCGTCGCGCGCGTCGGGGGGCGGCATGCGCTCCAAGATCCAGAGCGAGAGAAGCAGGACCGGCACGAAGACGATGCCTGTGGCGACGGGCATCCAATGCTCGCTGAGGCCATGCTGCATCATCCACACCGCCACCGATTTGACGGCGCCGGAGGAGAGAATGAAACTGGCGCAGAGCATGGCCCCGAGCATTTCCGAACAGCGGCGCCCCTCCACATAGGAAAAGACAAGGCCCCAGATCATGCCGAGAGGCAGGCCGTTGAGAAGAAGGCAGAACGGTCCCCACCCCCGGGGCAGTACGGCAAAGAGGAGAAGCGCCAGCCATGACGCGCCGATCAGGCACAGGATCGCCGCCGCGCGTCCCCGGCGGCCAAATTCCGCGATGATTCGAATGCCGATCAGCTTCGACAGGGCGTAACCGATGACCTGCGCGATCAGCAGGCCGGTCTTATAGTCCAGTCCGAGAGGCAGCAGCCCCATATCCGCGTAGGTGCCGGCCGCAAACGGCTTCCGGAAAGCGTACATTGCGAAATAGGCGCCAAAGGCGGCAAGTCCGCCCAGGGTAAGGAGCGCGGCGCGCCCCGCCGGCCTTTGCGCCGCCTCGTTGATCATATCATGACTCATCGTCAATTGGTCTGGACCAGATTGACGACAGCTTTATGACTTATCCGGCAATACAGACAGCGCCCAAAGCAATTACGCAACAGGCCGCGATCCGATACAGGCTGAGCCGCTCGCCCAGGAACATAACGCCTATCAGGGCCGCGAAAACCACGCTGGTCTCGCGAAGCGCCGAAACGGACCCCATCGGACCGCGCGCCATGGCGAAGATGATTATGCCATAGCCGATCATCGAGACGATGCCGCCGCCGACCGCCAAGGCGGTTTCCGTGCGGCCGCGGATCAGGCTCGTCCAACTGCGACGGTGGGCGTAGAGAAGCGGGAAGAGGATGCCGGGAAAGAGCTCCATCCAGAGGGTATAACTGATCGGATCGCCCGACAGACGGACCCCTATGCCATCGGTCACGCTATATGCGCCGATGAAGGCGCCGGTTATCAGGGCGTAGGGCAGGGTGGAACTCGGCAGGCGGCGTTGCTCGAACGCCAGGGAGACGATGCCGCCGGACACGAGAAGCATCCCCAGCAGGCTGACCGGACCGGGGATTTCACCTGCGAACAGCGCGCTCCCGATCGTGACCAGCACGGGCGAAGACCCGCGCGCGATCGGGTAGGTCTGCCCAAGATCGCCGGTCCGGTACGTTCTGACCAGAAACAGATTATATCCGACGTGCAACACTGCGGAGGTCGCAACATAAGGCCAGGAGGCCGACGCGGGGGGTGATATGAACAACACGGAGATTGCGCACACGGCCGACGTCGTGATGCACATGATCGTCATCGCCCATAGCCGGTCGGCGCCGCCGCGTAGCAGAGCGTTCCAACTGGCATGGAGGAATGCGGCGAAGAGGACGAGGGCGGTTATCGGCACAGGGAGAAGCGCCTAACGCAGGGCGTTATGGCTGACCAGAGCGCTGCGAAGCGGACAACAAAAATTTATCAATAATAGTTCTGGCATCAATCATCGATTATTCTGTCATATATTCAACATGCAACCGTCATTAAAAAGAAACACCAAATTCACCTAAAATAATAATGTTGAAATATAAGTTCTGGTCACATTATGTAACAATAGAGACACGTACAGAACCCATGGGCTGGCTTCCAATTTGCAATCCCCGGGGGCCTTCATCATGTTCATCAAACACGCGCGTCTGGTTCGACGCATGCCAACCGCTACCGCATTGTTTGCGCTATGCTTTGCTCTTGCAGCACAGTCCGCCCAAGCCGCCGACGCCGTTGCCGCCGAAGCGGCTGCCGATTCGGCGCCGCTGGAAGAAATCGTCGTCACTGCCGAAAAGCGTCCGCAGAGCCTGCAGACCACGCCGATCTCCATCTCGGTGCTGAGCGGCGACGATCTGGCCAACCGGCATGTCCAGTCGCTGACCGATCTTGGCGACGGCGCCATCCCGTCGCTGCGCGTTGCGCCCTTCTTCTCCCGCCCCGGCGCGCTGATCGTCAACATCCGCGGCGTCGGTGTGCTGTCCGACAGCAACCAGCCCGCGCGCGATCAAGGCGTCGGCATCTATATCGACGGCGTCTATATGGGTCGCCCGCAGGGTCTGGGCGCGGCGCTGTACGATGTCGAGAATATCGAGGTGCTGAAAGGGCCGCAGGGCACGCTGTTCGGCCGCAATACCGAAGGCGGCGCGGTCAACATCGTCACCAAGCGGCCGAGCGGCGTGTTCAAGATGAACACCACCGCCGGCGCGGGCAATTTCGGCAGCTACAAGGGCGAAACCCATATCGACCTGCCGGAATTCAATAATATCAGCGTCAAGATCGACGCCATCGTCAGTCATCGCGACGGACTGGTGAAGAACCCGCTGGCCAGCGCTTCCGACTTCAACGGCTATGACAAGCGCGGCGCGCATGTCGAAGCGTTGTGGAAGGCGACCCCGGACTTCACCGTCGATCTGGCGGGGGACATCGCTTATGACGCGACGACCACGCTGTATCAGCAGCTGCTGGCGCCGGGCACCAACAAGTTGGCCGCCGCCGCAAAGATCCAGGATCATCGCGCTAAGACGGCTGCTGTAGGCTCACCGCAACAGCCCAGCGTCGGCAAGTCCAGGGGCGTGCGCCTGAACCTGGAATGGCAGGCCGCGCCTTCACTGATGCTGAAGTCGATCTCCTCCTACCGCAAGCTGACGCAGAGCCAGTTCGATAACGGCTCGGCCGCGACCACGATGCAGCAGCCGACAACGACGGCCAATCCGACGGGTGCGTTCAATCTGCCATCCCGGCTCACGCCGCCGGCCGGGACCAGCTTCCCTGTCGTGAACTATCCCGGCTTCGCTTTCTCGCGCTACAGCCTTGCCTACTTCACGCAGAACCAGATCAGCCAGGAATTCCAGGCGATTGGCGATTTCGGCGATCAGTTCAAATATGCCGTCGGCGCGCTCTATTATCAGGAGAAGGTGACCGACAATGCGCAGGCTTTCAACACCAACTATTTCACTGACGCGGCCGGCAGCACTTATGCGGTATTGCCGATCAATCCGACGGACCGGCCTTTCGATCGCGCGAGCCATGTGAAGACGACCAGCATCGGCGCCTATGGGCAGGCGACCTATACGCCGGCCTTTGCGGAGATGTTCCACCTTACGGCCGGCGCCCGGTGGACGCGGGACAAGAAAGTGGGCTCGCTGCTCATCGTGAACGGCCTCCCGCCCAGCATTCCCGTCAACGGACAGACCGTCACTGGCCCGATCGGTCTTAACGCGCACTGGTCGCGCGTCGATCCGCTGGTCAATCTGGCGGCCGATCTGACGGACGACGTGCACATCTATGGCAAGTGGAGCACCGGCTATAAATCCGGCGGCGCGAATTCGCGTGCGCTCGACTATGAGCCGTTCAACCCGGAAACGGTCTCGATGTTCGAAGTCGGCGCGAAAACCGAATTCCTTGATCATCATGCGCGCTTCAACGTGTCGGCCTATTATGGCCACTACAAGAACATCCAGCTCGACTTCAGCGGCCTGTATGAGGATGTCGTCAATGGCGTGCGCGTCGCGACGACGCGCACCACCACCAACACGGTCAATGCGCCCGGCAAGGGCAAGCTGAAGGGCTTCGAAGCCGAACTGACCGTTGCGCCGGTGACCGGCCTGACGCTGTCGGCCAGCTATTCCTACAACAGCGTGAAAATCCCCGACACACTCAACCCCTTCCCGGTGACAGGCAATAACGGCAAGCCCAGCCCATTCGCCGTGCCGATCTATCAGGTCTACACGCCGACCCATTCGGCGAGCGGATCGATCGACTATGAGGTGCCGGTCAGCGACCTGACCGTGCGCTTCCACCTCGATGGCAATTACGACAGTGGTTATTATGGTGCCTACACCGATCCGGGCTACAATGCGCTGACGGGTGTCGTCACCTACAAGCAGCCCAAGGGAGACTCCGGCCTGATCTTCAACGGGCGCGTCTCGCTGGCGAATATCGACCTGGGCAATGGCGGGGCAAAGATGACCATCTCGGCCTGGGCGCGCAACCTGTTCAATGAAGAACATGTCTTCCTGAAGTCCGCCGCCGCGACCAGCGGTGTGGCCGGTTTCTTCAACGAAGCGCGCACCTTTGGTGGCGAACTCAACATGAAGTTCTGAAGTCATAAACTGCGGATATAAGACTGCAGGACGGATGGCGGGCGCGCATCATACCAGGATCGCGCCCGCCGCCTCTTTTGAATCTACGCAAGGACGATGAACGATGCGCAAATGGTCCACCCTCTTCATTACCCTGGCGACTGTGCTGGCCAGCCAGTCGGTTGCAGCCGGGATTGTCGACAAGGCGCAGGTGGAACGCACGGCGACCGGAGACCTGTCGGTCGAATGGAGCGACAGCGATCCCGTGGACGTCTTTGTGACCGACAATCCGGCGAGCGGCGTCGCGCAGGCAAAGCTCCTGTCCGATGATGATCGCGATGGCCGCTTCCTTCTCCCTGCCGCGGGCGTCGAACGCCGCTATTTCCTGTTGCGCGACGAGAAGACAAAGCGCGTAGTAACGGTGGCGGAACGGGTGTTGCCGCTGGAACATGGCTCCAATTTTCGTGACATTGGCGGCTATCCGGCTGCGGGTGGAAAGCATGTCCGTTGGGGACTGATCTACCGTTCCGGCGCGTCCGCCATGCTGACCGACGCCGACGTGCAGCAGGTGCAGGCGCTGGGCCTGAAGCAGCTGGTCGATCTGCGGTCGAGCGAAGAGCGGGTGCTGGCGCCGACGCGCATCGACGGCGTGCCCTATACTGCGGTCGGCTATTCCATGGCGGCGGTGCTGAAGCCCGCCGGCGGCAGCGGCGAGATCAAGAATGGCGGCGCGATGTACCGCAATTTCCCAACTTTCCTGGCGCCGCAGCTTCGGATCGTGTTCGCCGACCTGCTTTCGCAGAAAGGCGCGATCGCCTATAATTGTTCGGCAGGGCAAGATCGCACCGGGTTCGTCACGGCGATCATCCTAAGCGCGCTGGGAACGCCGCGTGATATCATCATCCAGGATTATCACTTGTCGACGAAATATCGGCGGCCGGCGAACGAGATGCCGAAGATCAATCTGGCCGCCCACCCCAACGACCCGGCAGCGGCCTTGTTCGCCCGGTATCAGGATGACCCGCGCGGCATGGTGGCGCAGCCTTTGAAGGAAGCGGATGGAACGGCATTCCTCTCGTCCGCCTTTGACGAGATCGACAAGCGCTGGGGTTCGGTCGACGGCTATCTCGAACAGGAGATCGGCCTCAACAAGGTCGACATCGCCAATTTGCGCCGGATCTATCTGCAATAGCTGTCAGTGGATTGGCCAGCGCCGGCGGAAGTCGGCCCGTTTCCCACTTGGCGGCGAAGGGCGACGAGGCAAAAGATTTTTGCAAAACCCAAGTATTTGCAAAGGTTTGAGACGGTGAAAAAGGGAATATGGTGGGCGATGACGGGCTCGAACCGCCGACATTCTCGGTGTAAACGAGACGCTCTACCAACTGAGCTAATCGCCCCCGGGGCACTGGCTATCTAGGGCAAAGCGCCGCCGGGTCAAGCGCCGAGTGCTTGGATGGTTCCCTCATCGCGCAGGATCCGCCGCCGCGCCGCAAACCACTGGGCGATGGCTGCGGCCGCTTCGTCGGACAGGGCGATGAATACGCGCCGGCCATCCGCAGGATCCGCCTGCCGGACGAAGATGCCGCGATCTGTAAGCTGTCGTATCCAACGAAGCGCGGTCGTCGGCGGAACCGCGGCAGCGATGCACAGGCTTGATACCGAAACCTGCTCATTGGCGAGCCGCGCGGCCATAAGGTCCAGCAGCATATCCCATGCGGGATCGGCGAACATGTCGGACGGCAGGAACTGGTCGCGCATCTGCCGTGTACGAAGCAGCGCGCGGACCTGGCCGGCCGTCACATCATCGTCCACCGGCGTAAGCGAGGCGGCGGCGGGTTGCGCGATATAGCTTCCCTGCTTTTCGGCGAGCCATGTGCTGTCGGCTCGTGCATTTTCATCATTGCGCCGGGTCAGGGCATCCAGGGCGCTGGCAAGGCGACTGACCTCTTCGCTCAGCCGGTCGATCCGCGCGGAATCGCCTTCGCGGCCGATGTCGCGCAAAAGTGGGTCCCTATTTCTCGCCCGCAGGCCCAGGACAATGGCGCCGGCCAATTCCGTGGCGCGCGGATCGCACAACCATTGGGTGGCGGGCGAGCGATGATGGGCATAGGCGATATCCAGACACGCCATCGCCGTCACGATGACCAGCGCCGTGTCGCTCATCGACGCCATGACATCCAGCCGGACAAGAAGGTCCGGCAAGGCGGCATGCGGCGTCGTGCAGCGAAGCACGATCAAATCCGCATGCGCTATCCGCTCAAGTCGGGCAGCCGCTTCGTCGAGGCGCACCGATCCCAGCAGTCTCGCGCCTGCCGCACCGGCAATGGCCTCCAGACCCGCCCATTCATCCGGCTCCGCGATCATCAGCAGGGTCGGACGGTCGTCGGCGCAAAGCGCAATGTCGCTCGCCAGGAAGGGTGCGGTCCGATCGTCGATCGGACAGATCATGTCGCTGCTTTTCATCCGTGTCCCCACACCGTGAAATCCTTGCCGGACATTCCTCGACTATGGAGGGATGCCTGCCCTGCGTCACAGATGGCTGCCTCCGATATGGAGGGACAGTCGTCCTTCGGCCCTCGGAAACATCGGTCATATGCCGGTATTTCCTGTCCGATATGGTCCAAAGGCCCCTAAAACACTCCACTATGGAATGCGCATGCCTTCCTCCATTTCGGATTATGTTCTCTATATGTTCTTTTGGTTTCGCTGTCGATAGCTATTGCGTCTTGCCCCGCCGGGCGTCGGGGAAGAGGATGCAGGGATATTTATGGAGTTTCGACATGCGTTCCCTGATTGCCGCCATGCTTCTCGTCACTGTCGCCGCGCCGGCCCTTTCCCAGGGGACCACGCCCCAACCGCGGGCAACGGCTTCAACGCCGTTGCAGACGGTGATCGACGATCATTGGCGTTGGTGGCTGTCGGTCAATCCGGTGCAGGCCACCGGGCTTGGCGTGCGGGACTATGACGATCGGATCGACGACCTCAGCCTGGCCGCGCGGGATGCGCGGGCGAAGGCGGAGCAGGGGTTTCTCACGCGGCTGGAGGGCATATCCGACTCGGGGCTGGATGCGGATGCGCGGACCAACAAGGCAGTGCTGTCCTGGATGCTGGCGGACGATATCGAAGCGAACCGGCATGGCGAGCGGATGATGCTGTTCACCACCTATTATGGCTGGCAGCAGGGCTTCGCCGACATGGCCGACAACCTGCCCTTCTACACCCGCGCCGATTATGAGAGTTATCTGAAGCGGCTTTCCCTGTTTCCGGTGCAGAACAGGCAGGGTATCGACATCACCAAACAGGCGGTGAAAGAAGGCTATATCCAGCCCTGTTCGGTGCTTGGCGGTTTCGCGGACACGGTCAGCGCCACGGTTGCGGGAAAGCCGGAGGACACGCGCTTCTACGCGCCGTTCCTGCGCAACCGTCCCCGCGATATCAGCGAGGCCGACTGGGCGGCGATGCAGGGTCGTGCTGTCACCATAATCCGTGACGTGGTGACGCCGGAATATGCCCGGCTGCATGATTATATCGCGAAGGACTATGTCCCCCATTGCCGCAAGACGGACGGGGCGTCGGCGCTTCCGGGCGGCGCGGCGTGGTACGCGACGCAGGTGAAGGCGCATACGACCACCAGCCTGACGCCCGACCAGATCCACGCCATCGGCCTGTCGGAGGTCACGCGCATCCGCGCGCGTATGGATGAGGTGGCGAAGAAAGCGGGCTATGCCAGCCGTGCGGCATTTATCGTGAAACTGCGGACCGACCCGCAATATTATGTGAAGACGCCGCAAGATTTGCTCCAGGCGGCGGCGTTCCAGGCGAAGACGATCGACGGATTGCTGCCGCGCTACTTCGGCCGCCTGCCGCGCCTGCCCTATGGCGTGCGGGCGATCCCGCCGGAGACGGCGGAGGGCACGACGACGGCCTATTACGGGCCAGGGGCGCCGGAGAGCGGCATTGCCGGTCATTTCTACGTCAATACGTCGAAGCTGAATCAGCGGCCGCTATGGGAACTGCCCGCGCTGACCGCGCATGAGGCTGTGCCCGGCCATCACAACCAGATCGCCCTGCAGCAGGAATTGGAGCTGCCGCAGTTTCGCAAGCATGCGGCCAGCTTCACCGCCTATGTCGAGGGCTGGGCGCTCTATTCCGAATATCTGGGCGAAGAGATGGGCCTGTACGACACGCCGGAAAAGATGATGGGGCGGCTGAGCTATGAGATGTGGCGCGCCTGCCGCCTTGTGGTCGATACCGGCATTCACGCCAAGGGATGGACCAAGGCGCAGGCAGTCGCCTTCATGAAGGAGAATAGCGCGCTGACCGACGCCAATATCGATGCGGAGGTGAACCGCTACATCAGCTGGCCGGGGCAGGCGCTGGGGTACAAGCTGGGTGAAATCCGCATCAAGGAATTGCGGGTGAAGGCGGAAGCGGCACTAGGGCCGAAATTTGATCTGCGGGCATTCCATGATGCGGTGCTGGCGGAGGGGCCGGTGCCGCTGGATGTGCTGAGCGGGCGGATCGATGCGTGGATTGCGGCGGAGAAGGCGAAGGGGGCTGGGTCATAAAGTCGCCCTACCTCCGTTCGTGTCGAGCGTAGTTGAAACACCGCGCGCAAGTGTCTCGACTAAGCTCGACACGAACGGAGGGTTTTAAGCCAGTGACAGCCCGGTAAAACGGAAATTCTGTTCAAGCGGAAGCGCGGTTTCGCAGAAGGCGCATTCGGCCATGACGCGACCGACGAGCCACTGGCTCTGGCCACAGCCGGGGCAGGGATTTGGCGCGGCGCGGCGATAGAGAATGCTCTGTCTGCGGATGGGCAATTCGGGCGCTCGCATGGCGGCGGAACATGTCTGGATACTCAAATGCGGTCCTTTCCACTGACAATAGTTAACACGTCAGCGGGCGGATGTTTCCGTGCCTGAGTGGCGTTAAGTATAGAAAATCCGGAGCGGAATCGTTCTGGCCACCCGATCAATAGTCCTTCGAATAGCGCAGGTTCGCCGATGTCCCCGTGGTTCCGCCGGTCTGCGACAATATGCTTAGCGCCTTGGACAAGCCGACCTCCAGTTGCGTGGCGGTGAAGCCCTTCGCGTCGGTGATGATCTCGACATAGACATTGTCGGTCAGGTGCTGCCCGGCCGCAAGCGCCGTGCCGCGCCCTGTCGCGCTGTCGGAGCCAAGCACGCGCAGCCGGTCGATGCCGGACGCGCCCTGCAGCTTGCCGAGCGGGTTGAGGCCGCCGCCCCCGCCGCGCAGGCCGTTGAGCGCGGCGGCAAGCTGGATCGCCTGCGTCGCGGACAGGTTGCTGACATTGCTGCCGAACAGGATGCGGGACAGCACTTCATCCTGCGGCAGGCTGGGGGTCGAGGTGAAGGCGATTTCCGGATTCTGCGCGGTGCCGGTGACGTCGATCTTCGCGGTGATCTTCTCGACATTGGTGCTGGCGGTGATGAAGATTGCCGGGTTGGTCATCTCGCCACCGTTGAAGGCGATCTCGCCCCGCGTCAGGTCGAACCGCTTACCGGAGAAGGTGTAGGTGCCGCGCACGATCTGCACCTTGCCGACGACGTGCGGGTCGGCAGTGGTGCCGGTCACGCGCATGTCGGTTTTCCACTCCGATTCCAGCCCCATGCCGGACACGTAGATTTGATTGTCGGCCCGCACGCGCAGGTCGAGCTTGAACAGGCTGGGCGGCCCCGCCGTCGTCGGCCGTGCGGTGATGTCGACCTGCTGGTCCTTGCGCCGTACCCCCTTTAGGTCGCGCACCTGCGATCCGCCCTGCCAGGCGATCTGGTAGCGCAATTCGGGAATCCGCAGATCGCCGGAGACCAGCGCGCCATTTTCGGGACTGTTGGTGATCGCCATCTTGCCGCTGACCACGGTGCCCAACGCTTCGCTGCGGGCAAGCCGCGCCCGGTCGAGTGTCACATTGATATTCATCGGGAAGCCGCTGGCGGCCGCAAGGCCGACGGTCCCGGCCGCCTGCACCGTGCCATCGCCCGCCTTGCCGCTGAACTGGCGGATCTCCAGCCGGTCATTTGTGAACCGGCCGTCCAGCCGCATGTCAGTGACCTTCGTGCCGAAGGTCTCATTCTCATAGGTCAGCGCATTGGCGCGGATCAGGCCATTGATGCGCGGATCGCTGGCCTTCCCGCTGAAGTCGGCGGCCAGCGCGACGCCGCCAGTCAGTTGCTGGTCCGCCTGGCCCGCGAAGGAGAAAAGCACGTCCGCCGGACCATTATACCGCACGCCGCCGCCCAGGGGCGCGGCCATCAGCCGCTCCGTCCAGCTTCCCTCGCTGCCCACCGGCTGCATCGTCATGACCAGACGCCCCAACGCCGTGCCATTCTTGCGGATCAGCGCGCGCAGGTCGGCGCCATTCTGCTGCAACCTGCCATCGACGCTGATCGCGACCGGCTCGGACACCGCCGTCAGGCTGGATCGGGTGAAGTCGGCAATGGTGAGCCGCGCGGTCGCCGCCGGGAAGGCGTTGCCGCTCTGCGCGAAATCCACCGTCCCGGTCGCCTTGCCGCCAATGCCGAGGCCGGGCGTGAAGATATTGACGACGGCCAGGTCGAAATCGCTGAACCGCGCCTGCGCCTTCGTTTCCCGGCCGAAATGTCCGGCAAGGTCGATATTGCCCTGCGGCGTGACGATCTGCGCTGGTTCGAGGCTATATCCGTCTTTGCCGCTGCGAATGATGGCGGGCTTGGCAAGGCGGAAATCGATCCGGTCTGCCCGGCCATTGAGCGCCACGGCATAGAGGTTCGGGCGAAGCGCGGCATTGACGGCAAGGGTGAAGGGCACGCCGCTGCTGCCGTCCGCGACCAGTTGTGCCGTGCCGCGTCCGCCGCGATAATTCACCTTGCCACGCGCCTGCTTGACGACGATCGATCCGTAGCGGGTGTTGGCGAACTGGGCGTCGGCCACGACCTGCGGCGTGTCGTACAGCACAACCGACGCATCGACGATGGCCCGGCCAATGACGACATCATTGTCGCCGGGCAGCTTCGCGTTGCTTGCCGTGGCCTTGATCGTCGCGCTCTGCTTGCCGGACAGATTGGCAAGCTGGACCGCGCCATTGATGCCCGATCCGTTGAGGCTGAGTGCGCCAGCGAACGGTCCCGCCTGCGTCTGTTGCAGCGTGCCCGCCATATCGACCCCGGCAAAGCGCGCGCGGCTGATGTCGATGGTCAGCGGGCCTTTGGCCGTGCGGACAAGCACGTTCGCGAAGAAGGGGCCATATTCCGACCCGCCGGTGGCCTCCAGCCGATAGCCGGCCGCCTCTCCGTTCAGCTTGGCGACGACATCCTTCAATTGCACGCCGACATTGGGATGGGCGGCGCGCAGGACGGCCTGTGGACGGTCGACAGTGCCGCGCACGGTCAGGGCGAGCGGGCCATATTGTCTGGAACTCGCGGCGGTATCGAACTTGATGCTTCCATCCGGCTCATAGCGCCCATCGCCCGACAGGATCGTGAAATTAGGCGCGCCGCCTTTCAGGTTCGCGAGGGTGAAGGCACCGTCCGGCGTCATGCCGACATTGCCGCTGAAGATTGCGTTGCCGCCCAGGAAATCGCGGACTGACGCATTTTCCAGTTGCGACGTGCGCACGCCGAAACGGCCGCTGATTCCAAAGCCGCCCTTGGGGCCAGGCTCGAGCTTCGCGTCGGTCGTCAGGTTGACGATGCCGACGCCGTCGACCTTGTAATCGTTGACCCGCCCTTTCAGCGCGCCGCGATAGAGCGCGTTCGGAATGTCGGCGAGGACCAGCGCGGTCGCATCGATCCTGTCGCTGTCGATCTTCAGATTGTCGCTGATCAGCTTGCCGCCCGCATAGGCGAAGTCGCCCTTCACGCGTAGATTCTGCAGCAGTCCGCCAGCGGCTGCATTTAGCCCGGTCACGCGTCTGGCCGTGGCGTTGACGGGAATGCGAATGCGGTCGGCGTCGATCACTGCACGGCCGCTTGCCTTCAGGTCCTCGATGCCGGTCGCGTCGAACGCGATCTGCTTTGCCGAGACGTCATAGTCGAGGAAAGGCGTCGCCATCGGTCCGTCGAGGACGACCGAGGCCCGCACGTCCTGACCGCGCACCTTGTCCATGATCGCCCCAGGGGTGAGAAGGCGGGCGTCGATCCTGAGCGCGCCGAACCTGCTTTGCGCGAGATCGATCAGGCCGCTGGCATTGGCGGCAAGCGCATCGGACGTAAGCGATGCGCGCAGGTTCACGCGGCGTTCGGCCAGCGCCGCCGTCATATCGACATTCAGCGCGGGGGCGGTCAGCCGCTGGACCGGCCCCTCCATGATCAGGCCGGGACGCAGCGGGCCTTTGGCCGTGAAAGTGCCGTCGCGCGCTACCAGCGCAACCGACGCCAACTCGCCCTTCGGCGATGTCGCGACCAGCTTTCCGGTCCAGCTCTGCCAACTGCCTTTGCCGTCCAGCGTGACGGTCATGGCGTCGGTCAGCCCGCCCATGCGCGCGATCGCCCCGCCCGCTGGGGCGAACAATTCGCCCGCCATCGCCAGCCGGTTCTGCGCGGGGACGGCGTCCAGCTTTGCGGTCAGGCGATCGCCGCTGTCGGCGCGCGCATTGGTTTCCAGTTGCGCCCGGCCATCGGCGATATGGGTGCTGCCCTTGATGGCCAGGATGCGCCGCTCACCGGACACGGCGCGACCAATGATCAGCCTGTCGATTGTCAGGCGATCCACATCGATGTCGAGGTCCGGGAGCAGCGGCGCATTGGGATCGCTCTCCACCGTCTTGAACTGTGGTGTCCGCGACACGGCGATCAGCGGCGCGGTCAGTTCGCTCACGCTGATATGGTTGTTGATGTAGCGGAAGGGCTTCCAGACGACCTTCACCCGCGGACTGACCGCGAAGATGCCCTTGGGATCGCGCAGGATGAGGTTGCGGATCGTCATGTCGCTGTAGATCGACCCGTCGATCCGGCCGATCTCTATGGCCATGCCGGATTCCAGCTTCAGCGCCGCGATCTGCCTCACCAGAAAACGCTTGCCCGGCGCGGTGTCGAGACCAAGCAGCATCAGGCCGACCAGTATCGCCAGACCGGCGACCGTGATCCCTGCCCATTTGGCGATGCGCATCCACAGCGCAGGCTTGCTGCGGGCGGGCGTGTCTTCGATGGCGCTGTCCTCGGCCATCAGAAGGCTTGTCCTATGCCGATATACAGCGCGAACTTGGACTCGCCGGGCTGGCGGTTGATCGGCATGGCGATGTCGGCGCGGAACGGTCCGAAATTGGTGTAGAAGCGGCCGCCGATGCCGGCGCCGAACCGGATGTCGGAGAATTTAGGCATGCTGGCGTCATAGACCTGACCCGCATCCACGAACGGCACGATGCCGAAATTGCCGAAGCGGTAGCGCGCCTCCAGCGCGAATTCATTGACCGACCGGCCGCCGATAGGATCGTTGTTCGCGTCTTTCGGCCCCAGTTCCTGATAGCCATAGCCGCGCACCGATCCGCCACCGCCCGCATAGAGCCGCCGGGACGGCGCGATATCCTCACGGCTGACGCCGGTGATGGTGCCGACCTTGGTGCGGCCCGCGATCACCAGACTGTCGGACACGGGATAGTAAGCCGACAGGTCGAGCGTCGCCCGGACATAGGGCGATACGCCGCCCTGCAGCGACGCCTCCGGCGACACGCGCAGGGTGGCGCGATAGCCCGTCGTCGGATTGAGCAGGTCGTCCGATCGGTCATAGCCGATCTGCCCCGGCAGAGCCCCGATCAGGTATGTCAGCCGCTTCGTGTCCCCGGTCGTCTCGTTGAGCGTTGTTTCGTTCGATCCCAAAATCTCGAAGCCGTAGGACCATGTCCACCGCTTCTGGAAGATCGGCGTGGACGCGCGCGAGATGCTGCCCGAGATACCCGCCGTGAACGCCTCATAGCTCGCATAATTCTGATGGCTAAGGTTAACGGCCGCCTGCACGGTGCGGTCGCGCTTGCTCGCATTGGCCCGGCGGAAGGTCGCGCCGACGCCTTGCTCCTGCGTGCCGCCGACTCCGGACAGGATCAGCGCGCCTTCCGGCGGAAACAGGTTGCGGTGCGTCCAGCTGCCCTTCGCAAGGAACCCCTGCCCTGTGCCATAACCGGCGTCACCGGCCAGCGTCCGCGCGGGTCCGGCATCCTGCTCCACCTGCAACTCGACATATTCTGTGCCGTCCGGACCGGGCTGGCCGGTCGGCTTGGGCACGACGGAGACGCTGGAGAAGAGGCTGGTGGCGACCAGCGCCTTGCGCAGATCATCGACCTTGCGACTGTCATAGAGTTCGCCTTTGTCGAACCGCGCGAGCACGCCGATATGCTCAGCATCGAAGGCCAGGTCGCCGCTGGTCGTGATCCCGCCGAAGCTGCTGCGCGGTCCGGTGTCGACCGGCAAGCTATAGTCGCCGGTGAGGGTCGCGCTATCCAGTGCGATGTCGCGATCGCCCAGCTTGACGAACGGATAGCCTCGCCTTGGAAGCTGCAGACTGACATTGGCCTCCGCGCCTTCGATCCGCTCGGTGGTGATCGTGTCGCCGGACTTGAGCGGCAGCGACGTGCGGACCAGGTCGGGCGGCACGGTCGCCTGCGCATGAACGACAATCTCGCCCAGTACATAGGGCTTGCCCGGCGTGACCGTGACGATGGCGGCCAGCGGGGGATTGGCGGCTGACGGATCGGCCTTGGACTGGTCGACGGTCGACAGGGCGGAGGCGTCATAATAGCCGGCCGAATGAAGCAGCCGGATCGCCAGCGCCTCGTCCTCCCGCGCCCGGGCCTGCACCATGGCGGCGGTATCCGCCTTGCCCTTGCCGGTCTTGAGTGCGCTCAGTGCGTTGAACTCGTCCTCTAGCCCCGTTCCCTTGAAGCCCTCGACAGCGACGGTGTAGGCCACCGCCTGTGGCTTGTCGGATTTGGGGTCCGCCGCAACTTCGACAGGCGTCACGTCGAACCCGTCGAGCGGCGCCAGCGGCTTGGCCAGTTCGGTATCTTCCGGCCCGGCCTGTTCGGCGGGAAGGGCGGGGACGGTCGGCGCGCTGGTCTCCGCCTGGTCCATAAACTGGTCGATGCTGGGAAGCGGGGCGTCGGGACTGTCGCTGAGCGGCGGCAGGCGCTTCTGGAACGTCTCGTCGGGAATGATCGGTGGTTCTGCCGCAGGCGTCGCAGCCGGGGCCGATGGCGGAGCATCCTGCGCGGACGCCGGGCACGAATAGCCCGACACCGCCAAGGCGATGCAGGCGCTTATGCCGGCATTATTCATCCGCATCGCTCGCGAGACGCCCCCTTTACTTTCACCTGTCCCGGAACGGGGGCGAACCCGCGCGCAGAATGGCAATCAGGATACGTTCCGGCAGCCGCCTTGGTTCCCCCGAAATGCATTGCAGTGCAAAAACTCCCGGCAAGGCGCCCGACTTTCCGGGAAAATCCAAGCAACTGAACGCGATGGCGAGAAATTCTTAACGTCCAGGGGCGTAGAGCCTTTGTGCGCCGTCCATGGAACCGGGTTACCGTTGGAAGATCATTTCGCCTTTCTGCTGCCGATCATGATGTTTGTCTTCGGCTGCGCATTTCTTTTTGCCTGGCGGTGGGGCGCGCGCAACGCGCTGCCCTGGGGCGCGGGCTATCTGTGCGCGGCGATCGCTTTCTGCATTCCAGTCATCGCGCCCTTCTTCCCCACGAAATTCTGGGCGCTGCTCGCCGACGGCCTCTTCGCCACGTCCTTCTTTCTCTATGGGCAAGGGATCGTCCAGCATGTGGGCGTTCCCGGTTTCCCGCGTGTCCGCGTGGCCGCCTGGGGCGTTTCGGTGGGACTATGCGCCTATGCGATCTTCGGGTCCCATAGTCTGCGTCTGGAATTGTCGGCGTCGGACCTTGGTTGTTTCTTCCTCATCGCCCTGCCGCTCTGCGCCATGGCCGTGCGGATGCGGGATGGGAGCGACAGGGCGCTGTTCGCCGCCGTGACGCTCGTGGCGCTCGATAATCTGGTGCGTGGCGCGACGGTGATGCTGACGACGCCATCGGATCACCCAGTGGCTTTCCTGTCGACCGAATACGCCTTCCTGATGCAGGTGCTGGCGAGCATATTGGGACCCGTCATGGGGCTCACCGCCTTGGCGGCTACCGTCCTGCGCGTGGTCGCGGATTATCAGCGCGACGCATTTACCGATCCCCTTACCGGCCTGTTGAACCGGCGTGGATTCTGGGACGCGGTTGCCAGGCAACAGCGAAAGGGCCGGACGCAGGGCTGTATCGTGATTTGCGACATCGACTATTTCAAGCGGGTCAACGACGCGCATGGTCATGCGGTCGGCGACCGGGTTATCGGTGCATTCGCGACCATCATTCGCGACAATCTGCCGTCTGGAGCGATCGCGGCGCGGTTCGGCGGCGAGGAGTTCCTGATCCATCTTGCAAAGGTGCAGCCTGATCACGCCGTCCGTTTCGCAAGCGCCGTGCGGCAGGCGTTCGGCCGTGAGGATTGGACCAGTGATGGCATCGCGCACCCGCTTACCGCGAGCTTTGGCCTGTCGGAATTCCGCGAAGCCGATCTGTCGCTGGAGGCGGCGATCGAGCGCGCCGATCTTGCCATGTATGAGGCGAAGCTGGCCGGTCGCGACCGGGTCCGCATCATGAAATCGAACACCGCGCAGGATCCCGAGGCCGTGATGGCCCGCCCCGCCCTGCGCCTTGTGGGTTGAACACGCCGCAACCATTGATCGCTGACGGCATTATGTCCTAACCGGCCGGACGGCTGCCCCATCCGGGCACCGTATTTGCGTTCATGAAGGACTTGATACGATGCGATGGAGATCGGCTGCGGCGATATGCGGGGCGATGCTGCTGGCCGGGGGAGCGAGCACGATCACCGCCGCCCGCACCGCGCCCGGCGAGGTGGAAGGGGCCAGACTTTCCGAAATCACCCGCACGCTGGCGAGCGACGCTTTTGCGGGACGAGCGCCCGGCTCCCCCGGCGAAGCGAAAACGATCGCGTTTCTGGTTGAGCAGTTCAAGGCGCTGGGGCTTGAGCCCGGCGGCGAGAAGGGCGGGTGGACCCAGACCGTGCCGCTGCTCCGCACGCAGGTCGACCAGTCCGCTCCCGTCACGATGGCCATCGGCGGCAAGGACCAGTCGTTCGCGCAGGGGCGCGACATCTATGTGAGCACGTTGCGCGACGCCGATCGCGCACAGGTGGCGTCCGCGCCGCTGGTGTTCGTCGGCTATGGCGTAACCGCGCCGGAACGGAACTGGGACGATTTCAAGGGCGTCGACCTGAAGGGTAAGGTCGCGGTCTTCCTGGTCAACGATCCCGATTTTGAGGCGGCATCGGGAGAGCCGGTCGCCGGCGTCTTTGGCGGTCGCGCAATGACCTATTATGGCCGCTGGACCTACAAGTTCGAGGAAGCCGCCCGTCGGGGCGCGATCGCCGCGCTCATCGTCCACGACACGCCAGGCGCGGGTTATGGCTGGAACACGGTGATCGCGCCGGGGGGCGAGAATTTCGGCCTTGCGGGCGCGACGGGTGGCCCGCAGGCACTGGCGCTGCAGGGCTGGCTCTCGGGGGAGGCAGCCACCCGTCTTTTTGCGGCCTCCGGGCTTGATCTGGCGGCATTGCGGGCGGCTGCGCGTCGGCGCGACTTCGCGCCCGTCGCTTTGGCCCCGGCCCGAATGTCGGCGGACATCGCCGTCACGCGCGACCATATCGAAAGTCATAACGTCATTGCGAAGTTGACGGGCGACAAGCGGCCTGAAGAAACGATCTCCTTTGCCGCCCATTGGGACGCCTATGGCGTGGATCCTACACCGGGGCCGAAGAAAGGCGGAATCCGCAGCGGCGCGCTGGACGATGCGATTGGCGTCGCGGGCGTTCTGGAACTGGCGCGCCTGTTCGCGGCGGGGCCCCGACCGGACAGGACACTGGTGTTCGCGGCATGGACGGCGGAGGAAAGGGGCCTGCTGGGATCGGAATGGTTCGCCCGCTCCGGTCTTTATCCCGCCGATAAGATGGTGGCGAACATGACGCTCGACGTGTTGCAGACTGCCGGCGCGGCGCATGATGTCGTGCTGATCGGCGCGGGCCAGAATGATCTGGAGCGCTATCTAGCGGATGCGGCGAAGGCGCAGGGCAGGACGGTCACGCCGGACGCAAAGCCCGAACGGGGCCTGTTCTATCGCGCCGACCATTTCTCGCTTGCGCGCCGGGGCGTGCCGACGCTGTTGCTGATGGCGATCGGCGGCGGCGCGGACCTAGTCAAGGGCGGCCGGGCGGCGGGCGACAAGTGGGTCAGTGACTATACCGCCAACTGCTACCACCAGATATGCGACAGCTGGTCGGCGGACTGGGACCTGACCGGCGCAGTGCAGGACGTGTCGCTGTTCCACGCGATCGGCGCGCAATTGGCGAACGGCAAGCAATGGCCGCAATGGAATGCCGGTTCCGAGTTTGCGAAGCTGCGTAACGCGCCATGAACGGCGCGCTTCATGATTTTCCCGTTGCTTGAGGCCCGATGACCCTTCCCCAATGGCTTTCCATCGCCACCCTGGCAGGCATGATGACGCTCTTTATCTGGGGACGGTTCCGCTATGATGTGACCGCGATCGTCGCCTTGCTTGCCGGGCTGGCGCTGGGGATCGTGAAGCCGAAGGATGCCTTTACGGGCTTCTCCGACGATATCGTCATCATCGTAGGTTCCGCGCTCGTCATCTCGGCGGCGGTGCAGCGGTCTGGCGTGATCGAGCTGGCGCTGTCCTTCGTCTCCCGCCGGGTAAAGCGGGTGCGTTCGCAGCTTGTGGTGCTGACGGCTTCGGTCGGTATCGCCTCCGCGCTGGTCAAGAATGTGGGTGCGCTGGCCATGCTGATGCCGGCGGCATTCCGGATGGCGAAGACAAACGGCGCAAGCCCTTCGGTATTCCTGATGCCCATGTCTTTCGCTTCGTTGCTGGGTGGGCTGATGACGCTGGTCGGCACGTCCCCCAACATCATCGTCAGCCGCGTGCGGGAAGAGATGACCGGCACGCCTTTCCGCATGTTCGATTATTTTCCCACCGGATTTGGATTGCTCGTGATCGGGCTTGTCTTCCTGCGGTTCGGCTACCGGCTCCTGCCGCGCGACCGTCGCGCTGCCCCCACCATGGGAGAGGCGCTGGACATTGCGGGCTATGTGACCGAGGCGGCCGTGGTGGATGGTTCTCCCGCAGTCGGCCAGACGATGAGCGCCTTTCAGAAGCGGCACGGGCATGAGGTGACGATCAAGGGTCTGCTGCGCGGCGGTGGGCGCAGGCGCATACACCCCAACACCAAACTGCGCGAAGACGACATATTGATCCTGAGCGGCGATCCCGATGCGCTGGAACGGGTCATCGCCGGCGACAGGTTGGCGCTTGAGGGCGAAAACCGCGAAGCCCCCGAAGGCAGCGACGGTGATGACACGGGTGTCATTGAGGCCGTTGTGAACGCGGGATCCCCACTGGCGGGGCAGACGGCGGGTCGACTGCGCCTTCAGCAGCATTATGGCGTGAACCTGATCGCCGTGTCGCGGGCGGGGGAGCATCTGACCCGGCGGCTGGGCAAGATCATATTGCGCGCCGGGGATGTGATCGTGCTTCAGGGGCCGCTTGGCCTGCTGCCGGAAAAGCTGCGCGATCTTGGCGCTTTGCCGCTGGCCGAGCGTCAGATCCGGCTGGGCAGTTCCAAGCGCGGATGGCTGCCCATCCTGATCCTCGCCGTGGCGATGGCGGCGACGGCGAGCGGCTATATTCCCGTTGCCGTCGCTTTCTTCGCGGCGGCCGGACTGGTCATGGCGACGGGCGTGCTGCCGGTACGCGAGGCTTATGAAGCGATCGAATGGCCGATCCTGATCATGCTTGGTGCGCTGATTCCCGTCAGCGATTCCCTGCGCACGACGGGTGCTTCGGATGTCCTGGCCACCGGCCTTGCCCATTTGGCGGCGACCTTGCCACCCTGGGGGGCCGTGGCGCTCATCCTCGTGGCGGCGATGGCGGTCACGCCTTTCCTCAACAATGCCGCCACGGTTCTGGTGATGGCGCCGATCGCCGCCGTCTTCGCCAATGACCTTGGCTATCGTCCGGAGGCGTTCCTGATCGCTACGGCGATGGGCGCTGGCTGCGATTTCCTGACGCCCATCGGGCATCAGTGCAATACGCTGGTGCTGGGGCCGGGCGGATATCGGTTCGGTGACTATGCCCGGCTCGGCGCGCCCTTGTCGGTGCTTGTCGTTCTGATCGGGACGCCGCTCATCATGTGGACCTGGCCGGTATATTGACTGCCGACCTTATTCGGTGGCCTTGCGGTCGCATACTTCGGCGGCGGAAATCGCAGTCAGGTTGATGATCCCGCGCGCCGTCACCCCGGGGGTCAGGACATGAATGGGCTTGTCGAGGCCCATCAGCATCGGCCCGACAGCCACGGCGTCCGCCGCGGCCCGCAGCGCCGTCATCGTGATATTCGCCGAATCGAGATTGGGCATAACCAGCAGGTTCGCCGCGCCGCTGAACCCGGCGTCGGGCACCAGCTTGTCGCGCAGCGCCTGCGACAGGGCCGCGTCCGCGTGCATCTCGCCATCGACGGACAGGTCTGGCGCTGCGGCGCGGATCAGTTTCAGCGCCTCGCGCATCTTGCGTGCGCTGGGGCTATGCGACGCGCCGAAATTGGAGTGTGACAGGAGCGCCGTGCGCGGTTCCAGGCCAAAACGGCGCATCACGCGCGCACTCAGCAGAGTCATTTCTGCAATCTGCGCCGGGGAGGGTTCCGGGTTCATATGGGTGTCGGTTATGAACAGAGCGCCGGCGCCCAGAATAAGCGCCGTCAGGGCATAGACGCGGTCTACGCCTGCGCTGCGTTCTATGACGTGCAGAACGTGCGATATCTGGCTCCAATATTCCGAATTGCCGCCGACCAACGCCGCGTCGACATAGCCGGTGCGCAGCAGCATCGCGGCCGTCACCGTGGGGCGGCGATAGATCTGGCGGAGCGCGTCGGCCGCCGTAATGCCCTTTCGGCCTGCAATCTTCCGATATTCGATGACCATCGGCCCCAGCAGGGCATCATCGGTTTCCGGATCGACCACCTCGACATCGCGATCCAGTTCGAAACGCAGGCCCAGCGCCGGCAGGCGCTCGGCAAGGATGCGCCGCCGCGCCACGATCACCGGACGCGCAAGCCCGTCGTCGATCGCCGCCTGGATCGCGCGCAGCACGCGCTCATCCTCGCCCTCGCCATATGCGATGCGCGGCTTGGTGCCGCGCGCGGCCTCGAACACCGGCAGCATCAGCTGGCTCGACCGGGCGTTGCGGCGCTCCAGTTCCTTGGCATAGGCCGGAATGTCTAGCGTCTTGCCCGCGACGCCGCTTTCGATCGCCGCGCGCGCCACTGCGGGGGCGATCTCGATGATGAGGCGCGGGTCGAAGGGCGTCGGGATAATATAGTCCGGCCCGAACACCAGCTTCCGGCCGCCATAGGCTTGCGCCACGCTCTCGTCGGCAGGCAGGCGCGCCAGAGAGGCGATGGCTTCGGCCGCCGCGACCTTCATCGCCTCGTTGATCTCGGTCGCCTGCGCGTCCAGCGCGCCGCGGAAGATATAGGGGAAGCACAGGATGTTGTTGACCTGATTGGGATAGTCCGACCGGCCCGTCGCGACGATCGCGTCCGGGCGATGGGCCTTGACCAGTTCGGGCAGGATTTCCGGCTCCGGATTGGCAAGGGCGAAGATCAGCGGCTTGTCGGCCAGCAACGGCAGCCATTCGGGCTTGAACACGCGGGGCGCGGAAAGACCCAGGAAGACATTGGCGCCCGGCAGCACCTCGGGAAGCGTGCGCGCATCGGTCTGGCGGGCATAACGCGCCATATTGGGAGCCATGCCCTCGCGGCCCGCGTGGATGACGCCGTCCTTGTCGGTCAGTGTGACATTATCGACCGGCAATCCCATCGATACCAGCAGGTCAACGCAGGCGAGCGCCGCCGCGCCAGCGCCGGACGTCACGAGCCGCGCATCCGCCAATTCCCGCCCCTGCAGCACCAGCGCGTTGCGCACGGCGGCAGCGACGACGATGGCGGTGCCATGCTGGTCGTCGTGAAAGACCGGGATGTTCATCCGCGCCTTCAGCGCCGCCTCGATCGCGAAGCATTCGGGGGCTTTGATGTCCTCCAGGTTGATCCCGCCGAAGGTCGGCTCCAGCAGGGCCACGGCATCGACGAAGCGATCCGGGTCCATCGTGTCGACCTCTATGTCGAACACGTCGATGTCGGCGAATTTCTTGAACAGGACGGCCTTGCCCTCCATCACCGGCTTGCCCGCGAGCGCGCCGATATTGCCAAGGCCAAGGACGGCGGTGCCGTTGGAGATGACCGCGACCAGATTGCCGCGCGCGGTATAATCCAGCGCCTTGGCGGGATCGGCGGCGATTTCCTCGCAGGCGGCGGCGACCCCGGGGGAATAGGCCAGCGCCAGATCGCGCTGGTTGACCATGCGCTTGGTCGGCTCGACGGACAGCTTACCGGGGCGGGGCAGGCGGTGATAGTCGAGCGCCGCGCGGCGGAAATTATCATCCATGGTCTGGTGTCTCTTCAATTCTGGGTCGCCGCGCGCGCATGAAGGCGACGAAAGCGAAGGTGGCGGTAACAGTCCTGCCCGGCCGGAACAACCATGTCAGTGCGTCGTCTTTCAGGGATTCGTGCGTCAGGCGGGGAAACCGGACGACACTATGCCGGTCTGCGCCGGCCTGAGGAGCGGAAGTTCGCGTTTGAGTATAGATGGCATCTATACAGTGATTGGAGTCTTTCAATTTTTCTATTGAGCCGTCTTACGCTATTCCGCTGTGCCAAAGGAGAGAGATGACATGGCCGATTTCGACTTCGCGCTCGGCGACAATGCCGACATGATCCGCGAAAGCACGGCGCGTTTCGCTGCCGACCGGATCGCGCCGCTGGCCGCGGAAATCGATGCGAAGGACTGGTTCCCGCGCGAACTGTGGCCGGCTATGGGCGAACTCGGCCTCCACGGCATTACCGTCGAAGAAGACTATGGCGGGCTTGGCCTGGGTTATCTGGAACATGTCATCGCGCAGGAGGAAGTGGCGCGGGCGTCGGCCTCCATCGGCCTGTCCTACGGCGCGCATTCCAACCTGTGCGTCAACCAGCTGCGCCGCTGGGGCAATGACGCGCAGAAGGCGAAATATCTGCCGAAGCTGATTTCCGGCGAGCATGTCGGCAGCTTGGCCATGTCGGAGGCCGGCGCAGGGTCCGATGTCGTATCGATGAAGCTGAAGGCGGAGAAGAAGGGCGACCGCTACGTCCTCAACGGTACGAAGTTCTGGATCACCAACGCCGCCTATGCCGACACGCTGGTCGTCTATGCCAAGACGGGTGAGGGATCGAAGGGCATTACCACCTTCATCATCGAGAAGGATATGCCGGGCTTCTCCATCGGCCAGAAGATCGACAAGATGGGCATGCGCGGTTCGCCGACGGCCGAGCTGGTCTTCGACGACTGCGAAGTGCCCGAGGAGAATGTCATGGGGCCGCTCAATGGCGGCGTCGGCGTGCTGATGTCCGGCCTCGATTATGAACGCACCGTGCTCTCGGGCATTCAGCTCGGCATTATGCAAGCCTGTCTCGACACCGTCATTCCCTTCGTGCGGGAGCGTAAGCAGTTCGGCAAGCCGATCGGCGCGTTCCAGCTGATGCAGGCGAAGGTCGCCGACATGTATGTCGCGCTCAATTCCGCCCGCGCCTACGTCTATGCCGTCGCCCGTGCGTGCGACGCCGGCAAAACGACCCGGTTCGACGCGGCGGGCGCGATCCTGCTGGCGTCGGAAAACGCCATGAAGGTGGCGCTGGAGGCGGTGCAGGCGCTGGGCGGCGCGGGTTACACGAAGGATTGGCCGGTGGAACGCTATATGCGTGACGCCAAGCTGCTCGATATCGGCGCGGGGACGAATGAGATTCGCCGCATGCTGATCGGCCGGGAGTTGATCGGAGCATGAGCGCGCCTATCCTCGATACGAAGGTGCAGTTGGAGAGCGACGCCTTTCACCGCGCCTCTGCGCACAACCGCACCCTGCGCGACGAACTGCATGCGCGGGTCGCAGCCGCGGCGCTGGGCGGTCCTGAAAAGGCGCGTGACAAGCATACTGCGCGCGGCAAGCTGCTGCCCCGCGAGCGCGTAGAACGCCTGCTCGATCCCGGCTCGCCCTTTCTGGAAATCGGCCAGCTCGCCGCCAATGGCCTGTATGGCGAGGATATTCCCGGCGCCGGCCTCATCTCCGGCATCGGCCGGGTGTCCGGGCGTCAGGTGATGATCGGGTGCAACGACGCCACGGTAAAGGGCGGCACCTATTACCCCATGACGGTCAAGAAGCATCTGCGCGCGCAGGAGATTGCTCTCGAGAATCGGCTGCCGTGCATCTATCTGGTCGACAGCGGCGGCGCGAACCTGCCCAACCAGGCGGAGGTGTTCCCGGATCGCGAGCATTTCGGCCGCATCTTCTACAACCAGGCGAACCTGTCGGCGCGCGGCATCCCGCAGATCGCCTGCGTCATGGGCAGTTGCACGGCGGGCGGCGCCTATGTTCCGGCCATGTCGGACGAAACAGTGATCGTGCGCAATCAGGGCACGATCTTCCTCGCCGGTCCGCCGCTGGTGCAGGCCGCAACGGGCGAAGTCATTACGGCCGAGGATCTGGGCGGCGGCGACCTGCATGCGCGCAGGTCGGGCGTTGTCGATCATCTGGCCGAGAATGACGAACATGCACTGACCATCGTGCGCGACATCGTCTCGACGCTGCAGCCAGACCTGACGCCGGACGTCAACCTGCGGGATCCGCGCCCGCCCAAATATGATCCGGAGGAACTGTACGGCCTGATCCCGGATGATGTCCGCGCACCCTATGATGTGCGCGAAGTCATTGCCCGCATCGTCGACGGCAGCGAGTTTCACGAGTTCAAGGCGCTGTACGGCACCACGCTGGTCTGCGGTTTCGCGCATATCTGGGGCATGCCGGTCGCGATCCTCGCCAATAACGGCGTGTTGTTCAGCGAGAGCGCGGTCAAGGGCGCGCATTTCATTGAGCTGGCCTGCCAGCGCCGCATTCCCCTGCTGTTCCTGCAGAATATCTCGGGCTTCATGGTCGGCGGCAAATATGAGGCGGAGGGCATCGCCAAGAACGGCGCGAAGCTCGTCACCGCCGTCGCCACCGCCAGCGTGCCCAAGATCACCGTGCTGATCGGCGGCAGCTTCGGCGCTGGCAATTACGGCATGTGCGGCCGCGCCTATGGCCCGCGCTTCCTCTTCACCTGGCCCAATGCGCGGATCAGCGTGATGGGCGGCGAACAGGCGGCGAGCGTGCTGGCGACCGTCCACCGCGATGCGTCCAACTGGACGCCCGAACAGGCCGAAGCCTTCAAGGCGCCGGTGCGCGCGAAATATGAGGAAGAGGGCAACCCCTATTACGCGACCGCGCGCCTGTGGGATGATGGCATCATCGATCCGGCGCAGACGCGCGACGTGCTGGGCCTGGCGTTCGCCGCGACATTGAACGCGCCGATACCGGAAGGGGCGCGCTTCGGCGTGTTCCGGATGTGATGGAGATGCCCGTCTTAAAAATCCTCCCCGAGCTTGTCTCGGGGAGGGGGACCACCCGAAGGGTGGTGGAGGGGCAGACGCGCAACCGCTGCATCCATCACCGCCATCAACACGCCGTCCAGATTGTCCAGAACGTCGCGCGCGGGAATACGCAGCGTTTCAATGCCGGTGCTGACAAGCCATGCGTCGCGCACCTGATCCCGCTCTGGGTTGATCCCGCGCGCATGCACTTCACCGTCGACCTCGATTGCCAGCCGTGCGTCGCTGCAGAAGAAATCCAGAATATAAACGCCACTGGGATGCTGACGTCGGAATTTAAGCCCCCTCGGTCGTTGGCGCAATGCACGCCACAGAAGAACTTCTGGCAGCGTCATCTCGCGACGCAGGGTTCGCGCTCTTCCGGTCGTTCCGTTCGCTGCCTTGGGCGCGATATTCCTAAGCATGCGCTTTCCCCCTCCACCATGCTTCGCATGGTCCCCCTCCCCGAGACAAGCTCGGGGAGGAATTCGGAGCTTTCCTCATGATCCAGTCCCTCCTCATCGCCAACCGGGGCGAGATTGCCTGCCGGATCATCCGCACCGCGCGCAGGCTCGGCATACGGACCGTGGCGGTCTATTCCGACGCCGACGCCAGGGCGCTGCATGTCAGGCAAGCCGATGAAGCCGTGCATATTGGTCCCTCGCCCGTGCGCGAAAGCTATCTGGTGGGTGACAAGATCATTGCTGCCGCCAAGGCGACCGGCGCGCAGGCGATCCATCCCGGATACGGCTTCCTGTCCGAAAATGCCGAGTTCGCGCAGGCGGTGATTGATGCGGGCCTTATCTGGGTCGGCCCCAACCCGTCATCGATCACGGCGATGGGGCTGAAGGACGCCGCCAAGACGCTGATGCAGAATGCTGGGGTGCCGACCACGCCCGGCTACCTTGGCGACGACCAAAGTCCTGAGCGCCTGAAGGCGGAGGCAGACGCCATCGGCTATCCCGTCCTGATCAAGGCGGTCGCGGGCGGCGGCGGCAAGGGCATGCGCAAGGTCGATGCGGAAGCCGACTTCCTCGACGCCCTCGCCTCCTGCCAGCGGGAGGCAACATCCAGTTTCGGCAATGATCATGTGCTCCTGGAAAAATGGGTCACGAACCCGCGCCATATTGAGGTGCAGGTGTTCGGCGACACGCACGGTAATGTTGTCCACCTGTTCGAGCGCGACTGTTCGCTCCAGCGCCGGCACCAGAAGGTGATCGAGGAAGCCCCTGCACCGGGCATGGACGCGGAGACGCGCGCGGCAGTGTGCCAAGCGGCGGTCAATGCGGCCAAGGCCGTGGACTATGTCGGCGCGGGCACGATCGAATTCATCGCCGACGGGTCTGAAGGTCTGCGCGCCGACCGCATCTGGTTCATGGAGATGAACACCCGCCTGCAGGTCGAGCATCCGGTGACGGAAGAGATCACTGGGCAGGATCTGGTCGAATGGCAATTGCGTGTCGCGAGCGGTGAACCTTTGCCGAAGCGGCAGGATGAATTGTCGATCAACGGCTGGGCGATGGAGACACGACTTTATGCGGAAGACCCGCTGAAGGGCTTTCTGCCGTCCATCGGATCGCTCGACACATTCGATCTGGGCGAAGCCTACCGCATCGATACGGGTGTCGAGGAAGGCGCGGAAATCTCGTCTTTCTATGACCCGATGATCGCAAAGGTCATTGCCTGGGGCGCTGACCGCGACGCGGCCCGCCGCTCACTGGCCGGAACGCTGGCGGACACGGCGATCTGGCCGCTCAAGACCAATGCCGGATTTCTGGTCAAGGCGCTGGAGCATCCGGCCTTCGTTGAGGCAAGCCTCGATACCGGACTGATCGGCCGGGAGGGCGATGCGCTGATGCCGCCCGAGCATCCCTCGGACGGGGCGCTTGCGGACGCGGCATCGGCGCTTGTTCCGGCTGGCGGCCTTGGCGGGTTCCGGCTGAACGCCGCATCCAGGACGGAGGCCATGTTCCTGCTCGACGGACAGCCATTGTTGGTGAACTGGCATGATGCCGATGGCGCTGGCGATGAGGAAACGCAAGACGCCGTGCTGATCGCGGAAGGCGGCCAGGTGTGGCGTCTGTCGCAGTGGCGCATGGCGGGCGGAGGTGCGGGAGCCGCCTCCGACGGCGCGATCCTGTCGCCCATGCCCGGCCGCATCATCGCGGTCGACGTGGCGGCGGGCGATGCTGTCGTGAAGGGGCAGAAGCTCGTCACGCTGGAGGCCATGAAGATGGAGCATTCGCTGACCGCGCCTTTCGACGGCATAGTGGCGGAACTCAATGCCGTCGCCGGCGCGCAGGTGCAGGTAGAGGCGTTGCTGGTGCGGATCGACCCGGCCGGATAGGCTCACGCCGTCCTACACGCCTTTTCTCGTGCCATGGTATCCGGCGGGGCACATCCGGGCGAGTAGGAAATATCCATGCGTCCCCGCGCGACGAAATGACGCATTATGCGGGAAAAGTGGGAATCCAGGAGGAAGACGATCACATGGCAGGCAAATATTTCGACCAGTGGGTGATCGGCGAGACGCTGGTTCACGAAATCCGCCGGACCGTGACGGAGACGGACAACCTGCTCTTCTCCACCATGACGCACAATCCGCAACCGCTGCATATTGACGCCGAGGCGGCGAAGGCCAGCGAGTTCGGTCAGATCCTCGTCAATGGGACCTTCACGTTCGCGTTGATGGTCGGGCTGTCGGTGGGCGATACGACATTGGGCACGCTGGTCGCCAATTTGGGCTATGACAAGTTGGTGATGCCCAAGCCCGTATTTATCGGCGACACGCTGCGTGCGGAAACCAGCATCACGGATTTGAAGGAAAGCAAGTCTCGGCCCAATGCAGGCGTAGTCACCTTCATGCATCGCCTGCTCAACCAGCGTGGCGAAATCGTCTGTCAGTGCCTGCGGATGGCGCTGATCAAGAAATCCGGATAATGTGCGCTCCGGTTTGATGGACGCGCCGAGCGTCCATCAAACCGTTACGACTTGCGTGTCTCAGCTCTCGACCGGATCGGATTTCGCAAAACGGGCGCGCAATTTCCCGGCGGGCTTGGCAGCGCCGCTATCCTTGCTTGCCGCTGCATCCGTGACCGCCGGCTTGTCGGCCTTTGCGGCGCGGGGTTTGCGCGTCTTGGGCGCTGCGGAGCCCTTGTCGGCCGACGGGGCCTTCAATGCCTTGGGCGCCCGGGGCTTTTTGGAAGGGGCCGCCGTCTTGGCCACCTTTGCCGGAATGACGATGTCCGCCGCAGAGGCGGGAGCGGCAGGGGCCGCCGATAGGGGCGCGCTTGCCGCCGTCTTGGGCTTGCGGACCGCTGTCTTGCGTGCGGCCTTGGGGGCTGCGGCCTTTTCGGCCGGGGCGGCGACTTTTGGTTTGCGGCCCAGGCCAATCCGCGCTGCCGTCTGACGGCGCTGTTCGGAATAGGCCGGCGCGACGAGCGGATAATCCTTCGCAAGATTATAGCGTTCGCGATATTCGGCGGGCGTAAGTCCGTGCGTTGTCAAATGGCGCTTCAGCGTCTTGTAGGGTTTGCCATCGATCATGCTGATGATGCGGTCGCGCGACGCCAGGCTTTTGCGCACGGTAACCGCCGGGGTAAATACCGGAGCGGCAAGTTCTTCCTTTGCAGGTTCACCGGCCAGAGCATTCCGCGTGGACTGGATGAGCCCGGCAAGGTCTTCGCTGGCGACCGTGTTGTTTGCGAGATAGGCGCCCAACAACTGCACGGTGAGAGTGGTTATGCCGTCTTGATCGGTTTCCGACATGCAGATCTTCCTTTTCATTTTCCTTCAAGCGTGTTGGCGCTTTCATCGAACCTAATTAAAATAATGTAAACCGACAATTTTGATAATTTTACGGTCGGGGAATTGCAGTGCGCGGATTCGATTGGCTGAGTCAACTGCGTTGAAACCAAAATCATCCTTTGTTTCATGCATGCCCGAAATGTAAAATCACCTGAAGTTCGTATATATATTCATATAGAGAGCGATTTCGCAATTTTGATTCTCTTGAAGATTTACTTCGTCCAATATCAGTAAAATCAAAATTTTAGATGAAAGTTTTTGTGAAGATTTGGACTACGGAAGATCCGTAGGTATTATGGATAAATATGGAAAATCGCATGTATTGGAACGATCAGATGCGACTCTAAAAATTTTGAAGATTGAATAATCGCGATCTTATCATGCATCCATATCCTGAATACGAAAGACAAGATGAGTTTAGAGCATCGATGAACCGTACGATCATATCCGGCGGTGGACGGTGGTTGAAATGTCCGTCCGGGAATTATCGCATGGGCCAAAGGCTTTGCTGTGGCGAAGGTCGACCGAAGGTCCAATTGCGTGTTGGCGCTGGATCGTCATCCTGTCCCCCTGAATTCCGATTCCAATATCGACGCAGGAGACAAGACGATGCTGCAACAGGCGCTGGAGAAATTTGCAGGGAAGACCCTGATCCGCGACCAGTATGACAATTATATCGGCGGCCAGTGGACCGCGCCGGTGCAGGGCGAATATTTCGATAATATCTCGCCCGTGACCGGCCAGGTCGTGTGCAAGGTCGCGCGCGGAACCGCCGCCGATATCGAACTGGCGCTTGATGCTGCGCACAAGGCGAAGGACGCCTGGGGCAAGATGTCGTCGACCGAACGGTCCAACATCCTGCTCAAGATGGCCGATCGCATGGAGGCCAATCTGGACCTCATCGCCATGGCCGAGACGATCGACAACGGCAAGCCGATCCGCGAGACGACGCACGCCGACATCCCCCTCGCCATCGACCATTTCCGCTACTTCGCCGGCTGCGCCCGCGCGCAGGAAGGATCGATCAGCGAGATCGACCATGACACGATCGCCTATCATTTCCACGAGCCGCTGGGTGTCGTCGGCCAGATCATCCCCTGGAACTTCCCGATCCTGATGGCCGTGTGGAAGCTGGCGCCGGCGCTCGCCGCCGGCAACTGTGTGGTGCTGAAGCCTGCCGAGCAGACGCCGATGTCGATTATGGTGCTGGCCGAGATCATCGGCGACCTGCTGCCTGCCGGCGTGCTCAACATCGTCAACGGTTTCGGCGTCGAGGCGGGCAAGCCGCTGGCGAGCAACAAGCGGATCAGCAAGATCGCTTTCACCGGCGAGACCACGACCGGCCGTCTGATCATGCAATATGCCAGCGAGAACCTGATCCCCGTCACGCTGGAACTGGGCGGCAAGTCGCCGAACATCTTCTTCGCCGACGTCATGGACGCCGACGATGATTATTTCGACAAGTGCCTTGAGGGCTTCGCAATGTTCGCCCTGAACCAGGGTGAGGTCTGCACCTGCCCCAGCCGCGCGCTGGTGCAGGAAAGCATCTACGAGAAGTTCATCGAGCGCGCGATCGCCCGGGTGAAGGCGATCAAGCAGGGCAGCCCGCTCGATCCCTCGACCATGATCGGGGCGCAGGCGTCGAACGACCAGCTCGAGAAGATCCTGTCCTATATCGACATCGGCAGGGACGAGGGCGCCAAGGTGCTGACCGGCGGCGAACGCGCGGTGCATGAGGGCGAACTGGGCGAGGGCTATTATGTGACCCCGACTGTGCTCGAAGGGCACAACAAGATGCGCATCTTCCAGGAGGAGATTTTCGGCCCCGTGCTGGCTGTGACCACCTTCAAGGATGAGGCGGACGCGCTCGCGATCGCCAACGACACGCTCTATGGCCTGGGCGCTGGCGTGTGGACCCGCGACGGAACCCGCGCCTATCGCATGGGTCGCGGCATTCAGGCCGGTCGCGTCTGGACCAACTGCTATCACGCCTATCCGGCCCATGCGGCGTTCGGCGGCTACAAGCAGTCGGGCATCGGGCGTGAAAACCACAAGATGATGCTGGATCATTATCAGCAGACCAAGAATTTGCTGGTCAGCTACAGCCCGAAGGCGCTCGGCTTCTTCTGACATAGGACCTTCCCGAGTGCGGCGCTGGTCTCTCCCCTTCGTCACGTGCCGCACCAACGGCGGGCATCCTACCCGGATGCCCGCCACCTTTTTCCAGGGGCCAAGCCGATGACCGCTCTGCCCGCGCGAATCCTGTCCACGCCGGACGCCGACGCCCTGATGGCGCGGTTGACCGAGCGGCATGGGCTGCTGATGTTTCATCAGTCCGGCGGTTGTTGCGACGGATCGGCGCCGATGTGCTTTCCGCGCGGGGAGTTCAAGGTCGGCGCGCAGGACGTGCTTCTAGGCTATGTTGCCGATGGCATACCCGTGTGGATCGGCGCCGCGCAGTTCGAATATTGGCGCCATACGCAGGTCACGATCGATGTCGTGCCGGGCCGTGGCGCGGGCATGTCGCTGGAAAGCCCGGAGGGGTTCCGCTTCATCGTGCGCTCGCGCATCTTCACGGATGAGGAAGCATCGGCTCTTGAAGCGGCCGGGGAACCGCCCAGGGGTGGATAACCGCCAGGATGACGTGGTGACCGGACACCGCTTTCGGGAACATCCGCTCCGCCAGCAAGTCGTCGGCGAGATGCAGTTGCGCCGTGTCCCGGCGTTCACCCTGCCTGCCCAAATCATCCAGATGGTGCGGCTGGTTGACCCTGCCGACCGTGACGCCGAAGCGGCGGCGCTGGCGGCCATGCCCGGCGAGTCACGCGCATGGTCTCGCCATGGCGAGGGACGGATGGGCGAGGATGTCAGGATCGCCTGGGAACGCCATAGCGAAGCGAGCACCGTGACGATCGTGATGACGGATAGCGCCGCTCTGCCGATCGGCTGGAATCATTTGGGGGATACCCGCCATGCCGGGATAATCGCCTGGGCGGAATCGCTGCCGGGCGCGGTCATTCGCGCGATACGGCTGATCGTCGTGGCGAATGAAGAAGAGGCCGACGATGCTGTCCGGCAGGCCCGGTTTGCGCCGCCGCAGCTCGTCACCTGCCATGTCGCCGGTCGCGCGCGCATCTGGACGGATTTCCGCATCCATCAGGATGGCTATGGCCATATGGTGGTTGCCGCCAACGGCCTGCTGCCCGGCGATCTGGCCCGCTGCGTCCAACGGCTTCAGGAGCTTGGCAATTATCGCAATCTCGCGCTCCTTGGGCTGCCCGAGGCGCGGGCGGTCTGGAGTCGCCTCGACATATTGGAAACCGCGCTCGATGAGGCGGGGCAGGCGCTTTCGGAATCGCAGACGCGCGACGACGACATGCTGGCCAGCCTCAGCCGCCTGTCGGCCGAATTGCTGTCCATCGACAGCCGCAGCGCCTATCGGATGAGCGCGACAGCCGCCTATGGCCGGATCGTCGCCAGTCGCCTGGTCGAGCTGAATGTCACGCCCATCGCGGGCCATCAATCGCTGGCGGATTTCACGGAGAGGCGCCTGTTCCCGGCGGTGCGCACCTGCGCGGCATTGACCGATCGGCTGGCGCTGCTGAACAGACGTGCGGCCCAGTTCACGGCGCTGCTGCGCGCCCGCATCGAAACCAATATCGAAAATCAGAATGCGCGCCTGCTGACGTCGATGGACCGCAGCGCCCGGATGCAACTTGAACTGCAGCATCTGGTCGAGGGGCTGTCCGTGGTCGCGATCAGCTATTATCTGGTCGGCCTCCTGTCCTACCCGCTCAAGGCGGCGGAGAAACATTGGCCGTCGCTGTCCTCCACGGTGCTGCTCGGTTTCGCCGTGCCACTGGTCGCTGTGGCCGTATATTGGATGATGCAGGGCGCGAAGAAACGCCTTGTTTCGGATGACAATCACGCCGACCCCGGTGCATAGTGCCGTCATAAGCACCAGGGAGCGGGCGATGGAGAGAAAGCCGATGGCGTCAGCAATGGCTGGCCTGAAAGCGGGCACAGGATTTGCGTCCTCCCACGCCGACGATCCGTTCGCGGCGATGAACGAGGCCATGGCGGCGATGGGCGACGAGCCATTGGCCGGGGCTATGATCTTCTGCTCGCAACGCTATGACCGCGATCGTCTGGCGCGCGCCATCAACCGGCATAGCGAGGGCATGACGGTCATCGGTTGCACCAGTTCGGGCGAATTGACCGATACAGGCTACGATCATGACAGTCTGACGATCATTGGCTTCCCCGCCGACGGGTTTCGTATGGCATCCCATTGCTTCGACGATATCGATAGCTTCGATCCGGCAAGCGCCCGCGAGGTGGTCCGTTCGCTCGCCGCAGAGGCCGACCGCGACAGCCATGTCCTGGGGGATGGCGTCAATCATGTCGCGCTGTTCCTCGTCGATGGACTTTCCCATCGCGAGGAGTTGCTGACCATGACGATCCAGGACGCGCTGGGCGATATTCCGCTGATCGGCGGGTCGTCCGGCGATGACCTGGCCTTTCGCCAGACCGCGATATTCGAAGGCGGGCGCTTCCACCCGCGCGCTGCGGTGGTGGCGATCCTGTCCTCGACCCGCCCCATGCATGTGTTCAAGGCGCAGCATTACAGCCCCGGCGAGCACAAGATGGTCATCACCGGCGCAATCCCGCACGAACGCATTGTGACGGAGATCAACGCGGAGCCGGCGGCGGCGGAATATCTGCGGCTTGCCGGTCATGCCGGCGAGGCGCTGGGCACGGAATTCTTCGCCGCGCATCCGCCGATGGTGCGAGCAGGCGGCGAATATCATGTCCGGTCGATCCAGAGCGCCAACGCGGACGGCAGCCTCACCTTCTATTGCGCGATCGACGAGGGGATCGTCCTGACGATCGGCGAGCCGGTGGACCGCATTGCCGGGATGGAGGCGCTGTTCGAGGAAATCCATTCCGGCATCGGCGAAGTCGATCGGATCATCGCCTTCGACTGCGTGCTCAACCGCATCGACGCCGAACAGCGCCAGATCTCGCGGGACGTGTCGGCGCTCTATGCGCGCAATCGCGTGATCGGCTTCAACACCTATGGCGAACAATATCACGCCCTGCACGTCAACCAGACCTTCAGCGGCCTTGCCATCGGCCGATGAGCGACGCGCGCGCCTTGATCGATCCCGACGGGGAGGCGGAGCAGTTGCGGGAGGAAGTGCGCAAGCTCCGCAAGATCAATGCTGCGCTGATGGACCGGGTGGAACGCTCCACGGACATGTCCGCGAATGCCTTCTCGATGTTCGAGACCGCGATTTCGCTGGAGGCCAAGGTTCGTGACCGGACCAGCCAGCTTGAGGACGCGCTCGGCCGCCTTGCCAAGGCCAATGCCGATCTGGGGGAGGCGCACGCCCTTGCTGATGCCGCCCGAATGCGCCTGCGCGATGCGATAGAATCCATCAATGAGGGGTTTGTGCTGTTCGATGCGGAGGACCGGCTGGTTTTGTATAACGAAGCCTATCTCGGCTTCTGGCCACAAATCGCTGATCACCTGAACGGCGATCTGACCTTCAACGACATCGCCCATATCGTGGCCCATAGCCAAAGGCCGGCGGGCGCGCAGGTCGCACCGGACCGCTGGGTGTCGGACCGGCTGGCGAAGCACGGCATCGCCGACGGCGGCCAAGTGCAGCGTCTGGCTGACGGCCGCTGGATCCAGATCAACGAACTGCGCACCAGCGAAGGCGGCATTGTCGGCATCTATACCGATATTACCGAAGCCAAGGCGGAGGATGCCCGCGCCCGCGCCCGCGAACTGGCCGACCGCAATGTCGTGCTTCAGGCGACGCTCGACAATCTGTCGGAGGGCGTGTGCGTGTTCGATGGCGCAGGCAATCTGGCGGCATGGAATGACGCGCTACGCCGGTTGCTCAATCTGCCGGAGAATTTCGCAAGCGCATTCGCCACACATGCGCAGCTGTTACACTGGTGCCGAGACACACTTCAACTCGACGACGGCGGATGCCTCGACTGGCGCGGTGGTCGGGGAGATGAGGCGGCGGTCGCGCGTCTCTGTTCATCGGAAGATCGCCATTTCGAAATTCGCAGCAACGCGATGGCCGGCGGCGGGCAGGTGCTTGGCTTTACCGACGTGACGGACATGCTGCGCGCGCAGGCCGGCCTGCAGGAGACTGCCGAAACGCTGGAGCGGCGGGTATCGGAACGCACCGGTGAGCTGGTCGAGGTGAACCAGAAGCTCGAGGCGGAAGTCGCTGAACGTCGGGCGGTGGAGGCCGCGCTGATGGACGCGAAGGTCGCGGCGGAGAAGGCCAATCTGTCCAAGACCAGCTTCCTTGCTGCGGCGAGCCACGACCTACTTCAGCCGTTGAATGCTGCCCGCCTGTTCGTTGCAGCATTGGGCGACAGGCGGCTGGCTTTGCCGACGCGCGCGCTGGTCAACCAGACGTCTACCGCGCTCGATTCCGTCGAGGATCTGTTGGAGGCGCTGCTTGAAATCTCGCGCCTCGACGCCGGGGCGATCCAGCCGGAGATAGGGCATTTCCGGATCGATCGGTTGTTGAAGACATTGGCCATGGAATTTACGCCCATGGCCCGGTCTGCGGGCCTTGCATTCGACATCGAGGCGCAGCCTCTTTCGGTGGAAACCGATGTCCGGCTGCTGCGGCGGATTCTGCAGAACTTCATTTCCAACGCCATCCGCTATACGCCGCGCGGATCGGTGCGCGTCACATGCGCGGTAAAAGGCGAAACGGTCGAAATCAGCGTGACCGATACCGGCCCAGGCATCGCGCCGGAAAAGCAATCGGTGATCTTCGAGGAGTTCCGTCGCCTCGATACGCGCAGCCAGGGCAAAGGCCTTGGCCTCGCCATCGTCAAGCGCGCGAGTGAAATGCTGCGCCATCCCGTAACGCTCCGTTCGGAACCGGGGAAGGGTTCGACCTTCGCGATCACCCTGCCGCTGGGTCAGGATCAGAGTGAGGAGCCGCAGGAGCGGGGCGCCTCATCCCGTGACCGTTCGATGCGCGACCTTTCGGTTCTGGTGGTCGACAATGAGCGGCAGATCCAGTCGGGCATGCGCACGCTGCTGACGGGGTGGGGATGCGCCGTCACGACGGCGGATGGCTTTCAGGAGGCCGTCGCGCGATTCAGCGGCGACGACCGGCCGGACATCATCCTGGTCGATTATCATCTGAAGGATGGAGAAACAGGCGACACGGTGATCGAGAAGCTGAACAAGCATTTCGCCTCGCCGATTCCCGCCGTGATGATCTCCGCAGATCGCGGTGAGCCGCTCAAGACCCAGCTCGCCGCTAGCGGAACGCCGCTGCTGAACAAGCCGGTGAAACCCGCGCAATTGCGCGCCTTGCTGCGGACGATGCTGCACTAGAGCGCCATGACATGGGACGGAATCCCAACCTCCGTTCGTGTCGAGCGAAGTCGAGACATGGTGCGCAGCGTCCCTCGACTTTGCTCGGGACGAACGGATTAAGGTGAAGTCATCTCGCCCTAGTTCTCGCCGTCGAAATGCACCCGGTTGGCCATGATGACCGCCTGGGTCCGGCTGAATACGCCGAGCTTTTGCAGGATGGCGGAGACATGCGCCTTGACCGTGGTCATTGATACGCTGAGGTCGTGCGCGATCTGCTTGTTGAGCCGTCCGTGCACCAGATGGCTCAGCACGATCCGTTGCTGCGGCGTCAGGCTGTTGATGCGGGCCAGAATGTCGATCTCCTCCTGGCTGTCCTGCGGATTATCCTCGATCGCGTCGGGCATGTAGATCTCGCCGGACACGACACGGTGGAGCGCGTCGACGATGGCGCTGCGCTTCATGGACTTGGGGATGAACCCGGCCGCGCCGGCGCTCAGCGCCTCGCGCACGATGGCGCGGTCGAACGCGCCCGAAACCATGACCACGGGCAGGATCGGATAGCGGCTGCGCAGCAGGCGCAGGCCATCCAGCCGCTTTACGTCGGGAATGTTGAGGTCGAGCAGGATCAGGTCGAAATTGCTCTGCTTATCCAGCGTGGCGACGGCTTCTTCCATGCCCGCCGCCTCGAATATCTCGCATCCGTCGAAGGTGACGGCGATCACGCTGCGCAGGCCGTCGCGGACAAGCGGGTGATCGTCGATGATCAATACCCGTTCCATCACGGCTTCGCTGTTGTCGTCCGCCTGCATGACCGGCCCCCCTGGATGATCGTCGAACATAATGGGGGGCGCGGCAATAGGCCCGCACTTTCCGGCGTAATTTCCGCGCCCCATGACTATCATCGTAACCGTTTCCTTATTTAGGAAGTTTGAACACCCAGAGCGATCCGCCCTGATTGATGTCCTTGAAAGACTTGGCAACTTCGCCGCCCCACAACGGAACCGCGCCGCCCCAGCCGGACATCACGGCGACATATTGCTCGCCATCCTGTTCCCAGGTGACGGGCGAACCGACGACGCCCGATCCGGTCTGGAACTTCCACAGTTCCTTGCCGCTCTTTGCGTCGAACGCCTTGAGGTAACCTTCGGGGGTGCCGGTGAACACCAGATTGCCCGCGGTCGTCAGGACGCCGCCCCACAGCGGAGCCTTGTTCTTATACTCCCACACGATCTTGCCGGTCTTGGGGTCCATCGCGCGCAGCGCGCCGATATGATCCTCGGCGATCGGCTTGATCGTAAAGCCGGCGCCCAGATAGGCGGCTCCTTTCTTGTAGGCGATCGGCTCGTTCCAGATGTCCATGCCCCAGTCGTTCGACGGGATGTAGAACAGGCCGGTATCCTTGCTGTACGCCATCGGCATCCAGTTCTTGCCGCCCAGGAAGGACGGGGAGGAGAAGACGCTCTTGCCCTTTTCCGTGCCGTTCGGCGCGCCGGGGCGGCCTGCCTCGATATAGTTGGGCGTGCCGTCCTTCTTGTACCCGTTCGCCCAGGTCGTCTGCATGACGAACTTGCTGGCGCTGATGAACTTGCCGTTGGTGCGGTCGAGGACGAAGAAATAGCCGTTGCGGTCGGCCTTCGCGCCCAGCTTCATCGGCTTGCCGTTGATCGTGGCGTCGAACGGAATGAACTCGTTCACGCCGTCAAAGTCCCAGCCGTCATGCGGCGTGGTCTGATAGTGCCATTTGATGACGCCCGTTTCGGGATCGATCGCCAGCGTTGAGGCCGTGTAGAGGTTGTTGCCGGGGCGCAGATGGCTGTTCCACGGGGCCGGGTTGCCGGTGCCGAAATAGAGCAGGTTGGTTTCCGGATCATAGGTGCCGCCAAGCCAGGTCGCGCCGCCGCCGGTCTTCCACAGGTCGCCCTGCCAGGTGGCGTTGAGCTTGCCGGTGATGCCGTTATCCTTGCCGCGCAAGGTGCCCATATTGCCTTCGATGACCGGGCGGTGCCAGATCAGCTCGCCGGTATCGACATCGCGCGCCTCGACCGCGCCGACGACGCCGAATTCACCGCCGGAATTGCCGGTGATGACCATGCCCTTGACGATCAGCGGGGCGGCGGTGGCGCTGTAGCCGGCCTTGTAGTCGGCGATCTGCTTGTTCCACACGACCTTGCCGGTCAGGCGATTGAGCGCCACGAGCCGGGCGTCGAGCGTCGCAAAGATGATCTTGTCGCCATGGATGGCTGCGCCGCGATTGACGACGTCGCAGCATGGCATGATGTCGTCGGGCAGGCGCGCCTCATAGCGCCACTTCTGCTCGCCGGTCTTGGCGTCGAAGGCATAGATACGCGAATAGGAGCCGGTGACGTAGATCGTGCCGTCATAGACCAGCGGCTGCGATTCCTGTCCACGCTGCTTTTCGCCGCCGAGCGAGGCGGCGAAAGCCGGGACGAGCTTCGACACGGTTTCGGGGTTGATCTGCGAGAGCGGGCTGAACCGCTGCGCCTGCGGGCCCATGCCGTAGGTCAGTACGTCACCCGTCGAGGCGGCGTCGCCCATCAGATCGGCGTCGGTCGGGCCCTTTGCCTCGCCCTGCGCGAGCAGCGGTGCGCCAGCAGCCAGCAGGGCCATTGCGGCGGCCCCTGCCAATGAACGTGTAAAACGTCCTCTCATCGTCATCCTCCCTTGTTGCGGGCGCAGCGAGCACCCTTGCGAGCCGCAGCCTATTGGGTGAGGCGCATGGAACAATTGGACCTTCGGTCGGGGCGCTTCATCGCGGCTACAGTCAGCCGGCGGCGAGGGCGGGGGCATATGTCACGCCATATGTGTCGAAGATCGTCTTCATCTGGCCGGACGCGGTCATGCCGCTTAATATGCCTTCGATGGCGTCGCCCAGGTTGCGGCTATTCTCCTTGACCGCCATGCCGATGTCCCAGCCCGGCGAAGAGAAGGCAGGCAGCGGCATGGACCGGCGCGCGACATTGGTCGCGCCCGTGTCGTGCAGCACGGCGTCGATCTGGGCGCGGCTGGCCAGCACGCCGTCGGCGCGCCCATCCGTCACAGCCGTCACGGCCTCGGCACCGCCGGGGAAATGCACGACGTCCTTCGCGAGAATGCCGCCGAACGTGCCCATCAGGTAGAAGTCGGGAATGCTGTCGATTTCCGCCGCCAGCCGCTTGCCGCGATATTGCGTGGGCGGCGCGTTGCAGTCCAGTTCGCCCTTCGCGCAGGCAAACTGGAACGTCTCGCGATAATAGGGTGCGATGATCGCCACCTGATCGTTGCGCGCGGCGAAGGTGCGGTCGAACGGGACATGCAGCATGACGTCGGCGGGCTGAAAGCCCAGCAGGCCGCCCTTCCACACGCCATTGCGCAAGTCATCGTCGACGCTCTCGTCGGCGACCAGCTCGGCGATATCGGCCCGTACGCCCAGCGCCTTGGCAAGCGCCTCGGCAAGCTCAACGTCGATGCCGGTGAGCTTGCCGTCCTTGCGCCAGGACCAGGGCCGGTTGTCCTTATAGACCGCGACCCGGAGGGTCCCCAGTTCCTTGACCTTGGCGAGGGGCGCAGCCTGCGCCACGCCCTCACCAAAAGACGGTATCAGCCCAAGCGCTGCGGCGGCCGCCGCGCTGCGAAACAAGGCGCGACGGTCCATCATCGCATTTACTCCTGATGCTTTGTTTCGAGCCAGGCGCGGATCGCCCAGCCGGCTTTCTGACCCAGCACGTCGCCCATCGGCGGCATATAGACCTTGCCGTCATGGGAAGAGCCATGCTGGTAGCGCTGGATGAACCATTCGTCGCCGCTGTCGCCGACCTCCAGGTAACGCAGGTCCGGCGCGATGCCGCCCGACTCCGCGTCCAGTCCGTGGCAGCGGGCGCAATTCTGGCCGTAGGCGGATTCGCCGATCTTCGCTGCGGCGGCATTGCCGCGATAGGGGTTATGCTGCAGCCATTCCTCGCCGATATCGGGCAGCGATGACGTGTCCACCACCTGCGGCGTGACATTGCCATGCGCCATCAGCGAGGATGTCACCGACGCGCCCAACAGGCAGGCTGCGCCGATAAATGCGATACGTCCGTAATTCCTCATCCCAAACCCTCATATGTGCGCCGGCCAAGGACGGCCGCTCGTCACCCCTGTGGGTTCCAGTGTAGGGAAGGGGGATGCACCGCCCCATTGGCCATTGGTACTATCCCGCCCGATCCGGGACGGGTCTAATCCAGCGGGATAGAAGGACATGTGCCGCGCCAGTGCATGCGGGGGCGGACGAGGGGATAAAGGCTTTATGAAGGTCGCACTTGCCGGGCTGGCGTTGATCGCCGCCATTCCCGCCGTTCATGCCGAAACGCTGTACGTCTCCAACGAGCGCGGCAACAGCATCACCGTCATCGACGGTGCGACGATGAAGGCGGTGGCGACATGGCCGACCGGCGGCCGGCCGCGCGGCATCACCCTCACGAAGGACGGCAAATATATCCTGCTGTGCGCGAGCAACGATCATGCCGTGCAGATGATCGACCGCGAAACCGGCAAGGTCGTCGCGGACCTGCCCTCCGGCGAAGACCCGGAACAGTTCTTCCTCTCGCGCGACGGCAAGACCTTGTTTGTCGCCAATGAGGATAATGCCGCGCTGACGGCGATCGATGTCGACAGCCGCAAGGTCGCCTTTCAGGTCGATGTCGGCAAGGAGCCGGAAGGCGTGGCGCAAAGCCCCGACGGCAAATGGGTCGTGGTCACGTCGGAGGATGACAGCGTCGTCAATTGGATCGACCTGTCGACCAGGACCATGGTCGATTCGACCGAGACGGACCTTCGGCCACGCCATGTCGAATTCACGGCCGACGGCAAGGAGCTGTGGATCGCGGCGGAAACCGGCGGCACCGTCCAGATCGCCGATGTCGCCACGCACAAGATCATCGATACGATCCGGTTCGCCATTCCGGGCGTGCAGGATTACCGCATCCTGCCCTGCGGCATCCGCTTCACGCCGGACGGCAAGACGGCTGTCGTGGCGCTCGGCCGCAGCGATCATGTCGCGCTTGTCGATGTCGCCACGCGCAAGGTGCGCGCCTATATCCCCGTGGGCAAGCGGGTATGGCATCTGGCGATCAGCGCGGATGGTGCGCGCGCCTACACGGCCAATGGCCTTTCGGACAATGTGTCCGTGGTCGATCTGGCCAGCGCGAAGGTGATCGGCACCGTGCCGGTGGGCGCATCGCCATGGGGCGTTGTCATCGCGCCCTGAGTCCTTTTCCCCACTGGCCGACCGAAGGAACGAGAACCAAAGTCCAATTTCGGCGCCGCGACACGCGAAGCACTCTCCCACCCGCCGGGACAACCGGCGATAACGGGAGGATGACATGGCAAGAGGAAAGTTCCTCGGGGGCGCTGCAATGGCGCTGATATTCGCGATGAGCGCGACGCCGGCAATGGCCGGAACGACCGCAGAGCTGCTGAAACGGCTCCACGAAAAGGGCATCCTCAACGACGAGGAATATCAGCAACTTTTGAAGGGCGATGAGACGGAGGTCGCCACAGCGCCCGCCGCCGCCGCTCCGGCAGAGGCGGCAGCATCCTCGCTGGACGACAAGCGGATCGTGCGCATGTCCGACAGCGGCGTGGGCATGGAAGTGGGCGGCGTCACCGTCAAGATCTCCGGCTCGGTCAACGGCTTCTACACGCATGAGAACGGCCAGGCGGCGGGCCCCAACACGGCGGTCACCGGCGGCGTCGTGCCGGTCGGCGGCAGCAGCTCGTCGATCCGCAACGGCCTGCTCCCCGGCTATCTTAAGTTCGACGTGACGACCAACCAGGGCGGCTGGGATGTCGGCGCGCATTTCGGCATGTATCCGGGCATCAACAGCGCGACCTATGCTGCGGGCGGCGGCGCGAACAGCGGCGGCCAGAACACCGCGCTGCAAACGGCGGGCATCGATTTCCGCCAGACCTATCTGACGGTCGGCCGCGCTGGCCTCGGCGAATTCAAGCTGGGTCGTGACATCGGCCTGTACGGGTCGGAAGGCATTTTGAACGACATCACGCTGCTGTCGGTCGGCTCGACCGGCGGCAATGTCGCGCCGTCCAACACTTCGCTGGGCCGCATCGGCATCGGCTATATCTACACCGACTTCCAGCCGCAGATCACCTACACCTCGCCCAAGCTGGGCGGGTTCCAGGTGTCGGCCGGTATCTTCGAACCGCTCCAGTCGCTCACTGGTCCGGGCGAAACCAGCAAATCCCCGGGCTTCCAGGCCAAGATCGTCTATGACGCCAAGTTCGGCGACCTCAGCGCCCGCGCATGGGTTTCGGGCATCACGCAGAAGCATAACCGCATCGATGGCGTCTCCTATACCGGCAGCGGCTTCGATACGGGCGCGAAGATCGGCTACGGCCCCATCGTCCTTACCGGCTATTATTATGACGGTTCGGGCCTTGGCACGACGGCGCTCAACCTGTTCGACACCGATGATCTGGGCAACAAGCGCGACAGCAACGGCTTCTACCTTCAGGGTCTCGCGACGTTCGGCAAAATCTCGGTCGGCGGCAGCTATGGCGAGAGCCACCTGCACTATGCCAACCTGGCGGACGCGCTCGCCAACCCGACCCTTGTCGACACGAACAAGAGCTGGGTGGGTCAGGCCCGTTATGGCCTGACAAGCTGGGTCACGCTGATCGGCGAATATATCAAGACCACGTCGCAGGCGCATAACGGCAATGAGGCGAAGGCCGACACGATCGCGGCGGGCGCCATCCTGTTCTTCTGAAGGATCGAAGACCGATATGAGAAAGAGGCGGCACCCATCGGTGGATGCCGCCTCTTTTCCGCAAAAGGGCTCCCGCGACCGAAGGTATAATGGAGCCCGTTCCACCCCCCTCCTAGCGTCTCCGGCATAAAAGAACGGGAGATAATGATGCGGGGCAAGAGGTGGTTGTTGGCGGGTGTGGCGGCGCTGGTCGCGTTGCCGCAGACTGCCTGGGCCGACGCTGAAGAGGGCGACCCGCAGGCGATCATCGTCACCGCGCCGGGCGGGGCCGTGGATAGCGACGACGCGCTGTCCCTCACCGCTGCGGACATCAACCGCGCCGGTACGCCTGACCTCTTGTCCGCCCTTGTGCGCAATATCGCGGGCGTGACCCTTCAGGATGCGCAGAACAATCCGTGGCAGCCCAATCTGGTCTATCGCGGCTTTATCGCCTCTCCGCTTCAGGGACAGTCGCAGGGACTTGCCGCCTATCTGGATGGCGCGCGCTTCAACCAGCCCTTCGGCGATACGGTCCAGTTCGACCTGATACCCGAAGCCGCGATCCGCAAGCTGTCGATCCTGGACGCCAGTCCCGTCTACGGCCTGAACGCCTTGGGCGGCGCGATCCTGCTTGAGACCAAGACGGGCCGCAGCGATCCCGGGCTGGAAGCGAGCGCCACCGGCGGCCGCTTCGGCTATGCCGAGGGCAGCATTGCCGGTGGCTTTGCCCAAGGTGCGTTCAGCGCCTTCGCCGCATTCCAATATAGCCATGACGATGGCTGGCGCGATCACAGCCCCTCCAGCCTCTATAATGGCTATGCCGATCTGGGCTTCGATACCGACGGCGGCGGCATTCACATGAAGGTCGTCGGGGCCGACACCGACCTGACCGGCAATGGCGTTTCGCCGGTCGAACTGCTGGCAGTGGATCGCCGGGCGGTCTTCACCTGGCCCGACAACAGCCGCAGCCGCTATGGCCGTATCAGCCTGCATCCCTGGGTTGCACTGTCGGAGAGCACGCGGATCGAGGGTACGCTTTACGCTCAGCGGTTGACGCTGCGCACGGTGAATGGCGACGCCGCCGATATCGAGGGATGCGAGGATGATGACGCCGCTGGCCTCCTCTGCCTCCAAACCGTTGGTGGAGATGACGGCGACGAAACGCAGACCGTGCTGACCGACGCCAGCGGCAATCCGATCGCCGATACGCTGGGCGGTGAAGGCTATGGCGTTCTCAATCGGGGCCGCACCCGCACGGACGCCGTTGGCGCGCTGTTCCAGATCATTGACGAGCGCCCGCTGCTGGGCGGCGACAATCATTTCTCGCTGGGCATGAGCTATGACGCCAGCCGCACGCGCTTCGACACGTCGACCGAACTGGGCGAACTGACCGAGGATCGCAGCGTGGAGGGACTGGGCAGCATTATCGTGCAGGAGAATGGCGCGATCGCCCCGGTCGGACTTGTCGCGCGCACGCAATATTGGGGGGCGTTCGTGCAGGATCGCCTGCCGCTCGCGCCCGGCCTGTCGGCGGAACTCGGCCTGCGCTGGAACCATGCGCGCATTGACCTCGCCGACCAGATCGGCACTGCGCTGAACGGCAGGCATAGTTTCAACCGGGTGAACCCCGGCGCGGAACTGGATTATGAAGTGTCGAAGGGCCTGTCGCTGCGCGCCGGTTATGCGGAGAGCAACCGCGCGCCGACCCCTGCCGAACTTTCCTGTGCCGACGAAAATGCGCCGTGCAGCCTCACCAATTTCTTCGTCGCCGACCCGCCGCTCAAGCAGGTCGTCGCGAAGAGCTGGGAAGCCGGGGCGTCGGGGGCATTCGTCATGGGTGGGGGCGGGTGGAAAGCGACATGGCTCCTGTCCGCCTATCGCACCACCAACAGCAACGATATCCAGTATATCGCATCGGAAATCCGCGGCCGCGCCTATTTCCAGAATATCGGCAGCACCCGCAGGCAGGGTATCGAGGCATCGTTGAAGGCGAGCCATGGCGGCTTTTCCGGCGGGATCAGCTACGCGTTCACCGACGCGACCTATCGCAGCGACCTGCAACTGAGCAGCCCCGCCAATCCGGAGGCCGATGACGACGGCACGATCGCGGTCGAACGGGGCAACCGCCTGCCGGGCATCCCGCGGCACAGCGCCACGCTGACGCTGGACTATGCCGGTCAGATGGGCGGAAATCGGGGCTGGTCGGTCGGCGGCGACCTGATCGCGCGGTCAGGACAATATCTTGTAGGAGACGAGGCCAATCTCAACCCCAAGACTTCCGCATACTTCGTCGCAAACTTCCGCGCCGGGATCGACATCATCCCCGGCGTGACATTGTTCGGCGAACTGCGAAATGCCTTCGGCCGCAAATATGCGACCTTCGGCACATTTTCCGAAGTCGACGAGATAGAATTGACCGAGGCGCCGGACGCCAGCAATCCCCGCGCATACGGTCCCGGGGCGCCACGGCGGTGGTATGCCGGCGTGGAAGCGAAATTCTAGGATTCGATACTCAAGGAGATACGCGATGCCGGCCTATATTGTCTTCACCCGCGAAAGCACCAAGGACCAGGGCGAGATGGATGTCTACTCGCCCATGGCGATGGCGAGTCTCCAGAATGTGAACGTCGTGCCCCGTGTGGCCTATGGCGCATTCGAGATGCTGGAAGGCGATCCGATCGAAGGGGCCGTCATCCTGGAGTTTCCCACGGCCGCCGACGCCCGCGCCTGGTATGACAGCCCCGCCTATCAGGAGGCGATCGTGCATCGCCACGCCGGGTCGGACTATCGTGTGTTCATCATCGACGGCGTGGGCTGAGCACCGCGCGGCTATTGGTCTGGCACATCGACCCGGGGGAGGAGCTTGGCCTCCAGCCCGGGGTAGAGATGCGATACGCTGCGCTGTAATTCATATCGTGCGGCGGCCATGCCGGAGAATTCGGGCGGTATCGGCATGGCGCCGGCCTCGACCATGTCGAGGCCGGACTGAACTGCGCTGGTCAGCGCGGACTCCAGCCAGTCGATCCAGCGCCGCGTCTGCACGATCGCCTCCGTGCCGGAAGGATCGAAAGGCCCATGTCCGGGAATCGCTCCCTTGTGGGGCGTCTTCGACAGGGCATCGAGGCTCTCGCGCCAGCGGGCGAGATCGGCGGTCGGCGTGCTCGGCGCCCGATCGTGGAACAGCAGATCGCCGCCGATCAGCGTGCCGGTCTTTTCATCCACAAGGGCAAGGTCGGCGGCGCTATGTCCCGACAGCGCCAGCAACTGCAACTTGCGCCCGCCAAAATCCTCTGCCGGCTGATCGATGCGCCGGCCGGGCAGGACGATCTCGGTCCCCCGCATCCAGTCGCCCAGGATGCGATACATGGCGTCGGAAAATCCCCGCCCGTCCCGCGATATGTCGGCGATGGTCTGCGGCAGCGCGGCGACGATCGCCGGGTCGGACGCGGCGATGCCCATGCCATGGTCGGGATGCAGATGGGTCACATAGACGCGGATGACAGGCTTGCCGGTCAGCTTTTCGGCAACCGCCTTCAGCACGCGCCCATAGCGTAGCGAGGGGCCGGTATCGACGAGCACTGTTCCGGCCGGCGTGTCGATGATGACGATGTTCGCGATCGCTCCGCCATTGGCGGGCAGGATTGGCGCGTCGTCGCCATGGATCATCCAAATGCCATCGGCGACCACCGCCGGATTGATGCGATATTCCTCCGTCGCGCCCAGCGCGGCCGCGGGGAGAGCGCCCAGAATAGCGGCCATGGCGGCTCTGCGCGAAACCCTCATTGCGGCGTTGCAGCGGGCATGGCCGACTGGCGCGCGACCGCAATCCTGGCGAGATAGGCGCGGCCATTGGTGTCGCGTGCATCGACCGTCAGCACATCGCCCGCCCTGGCATGGGGCATCAGGGTGATCGCCGGATCTTCCGATACGGACGCCCATATCTCCATTTCGCCCAGCACCGTTCCCGCCGCAGATTTCACCGCCAGTTCCTCGATATTATAGGTCGGGATATTGGCGACGAACCCGGTGTCCATGGGATGACGGAAGGTCACGCGTAGGCGGCTGCTGCCGTCTTCGGCCATCGGCCAAGCCTCGCCACGCATTTCGCCCAGATGCGTTGCCCAGTCGCCCTTTACGCGGCTGACCGGCGGTGCGGAACAGCCGCCCCCCGCCGCGTCGACCCAGCCGCCGGCCACCAGCCATTGCCCGTCCGCCAGTTGCACAGCGCCCCGCACCGGCGTGCGCTGGTCCAGCTTGATGCGTGTCGCCACATAGGGCTCGGCTGCGTCAGGCCGGTAATCTATGGCGATCGGTATGGGATTGAGATCGGCAAAGATCACCATGCGCTTCACCTGCCCCACGCCGCGCGCGTCCAGCGCGACGGGGAAGCTACGCTGATTTTCCGCTACCTCGGGATAGATCATCTTCACGCGTGGATCGAAACGGATCGGGTTGTCGCCGAAGATCGTCGTCGCATGGGCCTGCCACATGGGGGATTGCAAGGGATCGGCAGGGTAAGGCGCGCGCGCGGGGAGGGGCACGGGGTTCGACAACAAGCCGGCCCCGAGCAGGATCAGCGAGACTCTCTGCCGCCACATGTCCTTCTCCTAAAGTCCATGCATAGGCCGAAGAGAAAGGCGCTACCATTGCACCTTGGGTCATGGGAGCCGGATGATGCGACTGCGTGCTGTATGGAAGGCCATGGTCGTCTGGGTTCTGCTGGTGATGTCGGTCAGCGCCTTCGCCCAGGCGCCGGATGACGCCCTGTTCGACGCCGACGGCTATCGGATCGCCCATTATCGCGCGCCGGTGCATGCCGCTCCGCAGGGCGTGGGCCGGATCGCTCCGGCTGCGGTTGCGCAACTGCGGCCCGGTGTGGACATGATCCTGATCGACGTGTTGCCCGCGGAGGGCGGTCATCGTGAAGAGGGAGGGCGCTGGCGTCTCGCTCATGACCGCCCCAGCATCCCTGGCGCGCACTGGTTTCCTGAAACTGGCCGTGGAGAGCTGCCGCCTGATGTCGGCCTCTGGTTCGAACGGGGCGTGGAACGGCTGACGCGGGGCAGGAAAGACCGAATGCTGGTGACCTTCTGTCTCGCCGATTGCTGGATGAGCTGGAACGCCGCGCGGCGGCTGCGGGCGCTCGGCTATACCAATGTCTGGTGGCTTGCCGAAGGCACGGACGGCTGGCGGGACCTTGGCTTACCGCTGATCAATATCCTTCCGGAACGATGATAGGACCAAAGAGCTATTGCGATATCGCGATTTTTCGCCATGTTTCCTATAATAGGCTTTGTTTCAAGTCGCTGAAGTTCAGGAGAGATTGCATGTTTCATCGCCCGGCGCCCCGTGTTGCGCTTGCCGGTTTCCTCATCGGAATGTCCACCTTCGCCCTGTCCGCCGCTGCATCGGCGAAGGACATCACCGTGCATATGAAGAATCAGGGCGCCGAAGGCGCGATGGTGTTCGAGCCCTCCTTCGTAAAGGCGGCTCCGGGCGACGTGATCCACTTCGTCCCGACCGATCCGGCGCACAATGCGGAAACCATGGCAAACATGCTGCCCGCCGGCGCGACGCCGATGAAGGGCGCGATGAGCAAGGAAGCGGTGATGACCGTCACCAAGCCCGGCCTCTACGGCATCAAGTGCATGCCGCATTATTCCATGGGCATGGTTGCGCTGGTCCAAGTGGGTAAGGCGACGCCTGCGGACATCGCGGCGGCCAAGGCCGTCAAACTCCCGCCCTTCGCCGCGAAGCGGATGACGGCAATGCTCGCCAAGGTAAAATAACGTCGTATCACGACGATCGATACAGGTTGAAAGCCGCCCGGACCCTTGGGAAAAGGGATCGGGCGGCTTCCACAACTGCTCCCGCGATCAGTCGGCGGCAATCTTGACGACCACCTTACCGATCACCTCCCGATTGGCTAAACGTGTTATTGCATCGCCGCCTTCCGCCAGTGGATAGACTCGGTCGATCCGGGGACGGATCCGGCCTTGCTGCCACCATTCGAGCAGTTTTTCGACATGCGCCTTGTGACGTTCCGGCTCGCGGGCGATGAAGGCGCCCCAGAAGACACCCAGTACGTCGCATGCCTTTAACAGGGTCAGGTTAAGTGGCAATTTCGGGATACCCGCCGGAAAACCAACCACCAGATAGCGGCCTCCCCATGCGATACTGCGAAGAGCAGGCTCGCAATAGTCGCCGCCGACCGGATCGTAGATGACATCCGCTCCTTCAGGCCCGACCGCCTCCTTGAAGGCTTGCGTCAACGCCTTCGAGCCTTCCTTGTCGAAAGGACCGCGTCCGTACACCAAAGTGCGGTCTGCGCCGGCCTCCCGCGCGGCGGCGGCTTTCGCTTCGCTGGAGACGGCGGCTATGACCTTTGCGCCCATCGCTTTGCCAATCTCGATCGCGGAAAGGCCGATCCCGCCAGCCGCGCCAAGGATCAGCAGAGTTTCGCCGGCTTGCAGTTTCGCCCGGTCGGCCAGCGCGTGGATGGTTGTGCCATAGGTGAGAACGAGCGCCGCGCCTTCCACTGAATCGGCCTGTTGCGGCATGCGAATGGCGGCGACGGCGGGCACGATCAGATATTCGGAGAGCCCGCCGTACGGCATGATGGCGATGAGGCGGTCGCCCACAGACCAATCGTCGACGCCCTCGCCGATCGCCTCGACCTCGCCCGTGATCTCCGCACCAGGCGCAAAAGGGCGGGCAGGCTTGGTCTGATACTTGTCCTCTATGATCAGCACGTCGGGAAAGTTGATCGCGCAAGCCAGCACGCGCACGCGCAATTCGCCTTTGCCCGGCTTGGGGGTCGGCAGGTCGGTCAGCGCGAGGGTTTCCGGGCCACCCGGCTGCAGCGAAAGGAGCGCCTTCATCACAGCAGCTCGCGTGCAAATGACGGAATGCAAGATGGGGCTAGGACGTCGATCATGGTCTCTCCTGTCGGTCTGGATTCAGAAGGTTGTTTCGCCGAGCGTGCGAGGCCGAGCGAAGGGATGCGAGCTTGAGAGGCCGCCATCGACCACCAAGGCATGGCCGTTGATGTAGCTCGCCTCGTCGGACGCCAGAAAGGCGATGGCGCGGGCGATCTCCAACGGTTCGCCGCCGCGCCGCAGCGGGTTGAGCTGACCGAGCAATCCTTCTCGCCCTTTGGCGCGGGCAAGGTCAAAAATGCTCTGCGTCATGCCGGTCTCGATCAGGCCGGGGCAGACCGCGTTGACGCGGATGCCGGAGCCGGAAAGCTGCTGCGCCGCCGTCTGCATCAGGTTGATCACGCCTGCCTTGGAGGCGGAATAGGCCGGCCCTCCCGCGCCCGCGCGCAGGCCAGCAACGGAGGCGGTGCAGATGATGCTTCCCCCGTCCCCTTTTTCCAGCATTGCCTGCGCGCCATGCTTGATGGCCAGGAAAGCGCCGATCAGGTTGATGCGCAATAGCGTCGCCCAATCTTCAGGAGTCTGATCGAACAAGCCGACCATGCCGCCGCTGATGCCCGCATTTGCGCACACCACGTCGAGTCTGCCATGCCGCTCGATGGCGGCGGCGATCATCGCCATGACGTCCGCCTCGCTGCCCGCGTCGCCGAGCATCGGGGTGATGCCGTCGTGGTTCGCGGCGGTCTCTTCGACGCCTTCATAAATGTCGACCGCCAACACGGCCGCGCCTTCGTCCGCAAAAAGCCGCGCGGTGGCCTGGCCAATTCCGGATGCCGCGCCCGTGACGAGGACGCTGCGGCCCGCGAACTGCGCAGTCACAGGCCACCCTTTATGGTTGTGCCGCCATCGACGACTAGTCCTTGGCCAGTGACATAGGCGCCGGCCCTGGACGCGAGGAAGACGGCTGCGCCCGCGATCTCATGCGCTTCGCCGATACGACCGAGCGGCGTGGCGCGCCGCAGGGCCGCTTCCGCCTGCTCATCCTCCCACAGGGCCCGTGCGAAGTCGGTCCGGATGACGCCGGGCGCGATCGCATTGACACGGACATTGTGCGGGCCGAACTCGATCGCGAGATTGCGGACCAACTGAAAATCCGCCGCCTTGGAAATGTTATAAGCGCCGATCACATCGGAACCGATCAGCCCGCCGATCGACGAGACGATGATGATCGCGCCGTCTTTGCGCGCGACCATTTCGGGCGCGACCAACTGCACGAGCCAGTGGTTGGCGAGCACATTGTTGTCGAAGATCTTGCGAAACTGTTCGTCACTGATCCCGGCCATCGGACCGTAATAGGGATTGGACGCGGCATTACAGACGAGGATGTCGATCTTGCCGAGGCGCCGACGGGTTTCGGTAACCAGGGATTCCAGCGCAGCCTTGTCCGAGATGCTGGCGGCGATCGCAACTGCGCGCTCTTCACCGTGGTGCTGGTTGATGGCGGTCGCGACTTCATCGCAGGCGGGTAGCTTGCGGCTGGAAATCACCACCTTTGCGCCCGCCGCAGCATAAGCCTCCGCGATCGCACGGCCGATACCGCGCGACGATCCCGTGATGATCGCGACCTTGCCGGTGAGATCGAACAATTCCATATATTTCTCCTATGCGGTGGCGCCAGAATGACGCGCCCCAGCCTCCCGATGATTCGCCCAGATCGTTATACCGCAGGGATCCGGTGTCGGCCGAATTCGGCGCGCGCGATGGCGCGCGCGTGGACCTCGTCCGGCCCGTCGGCCAGGCGCAGGGTACGGATGTTCGCCCAGTCCGCCGCCAGCGCGAAATCGCCAGAGACGCCCGCGCCACCGTGCGCCTGGACGGCATCGTCGAGAATCTTGAGCGCCATCTGCGGGGCCTGAACCTTGATCATCGCGATTTCATTTCTCGCCGCCTTGTTGCCGGAACGGTCCATCAGATCGGCGGCTTTCAGGCAGAGCAGACGCGTCATATCGATATCGATGCGCGCGCGCGCGATGCGTTCTTCCCATACGGAATGCTCGGCGATACGCTTGCCAAACGCTGTGCGTGAAACCAGGCGAACCGTCATCGCCTCCAGCGCTGCCTCAGCCGCGCCGATCGTCCGCATGCAATGATGAATGCGTCCTGGCCCGAGCCGCCCCTGAGCGATCTCGAAGCCTCGGCCCTCGCCGAGCAGCAAATGGTCTTTCGGCACGCGTACGTTGGTGAGGGTAATCTCAGCATGTCCATGCGGCGCATGATCGTAGCCGTAGACCGAGAGCATCCGTTCGATCTTCACGCCGGGCGTGTCGAGATCGAGCATGACCATTGTCTGCTGACGATGTGTGTCTGCACCAGGATCGGTCTTGCCCATGACGATCGTCAGCTTGCAGCGGGGATCGCCGGCGCCCGACGACCACCATTTGCGACCGTTGATCACATAATGGTCGCCGTCGAGAAGGATCGAAGTGCGGATGTTGGTTGCATCGGACGAAGCGACTTCCGGCTCGGTCATCAGAAAGGCCGATCGGATTTCGCCTTCCATCAAGGGCTTCAGCCAGCGATCTTTCTGCGCACGCGTGCCATATCGATGCAGCACTTCCATGTTGCCGGTATCCGGTGCGGAGCAATTGAAAACCTCTGCTGCCCAGGAAATCCGCCCCATCTCCTCTGCACAAAGCGCATATTCGAGATTGGAAAGGCGCTCGCCGGTGAAGACGAAGCTGTCGTCGATATGCGCGTGGCCGCTCGATGGTGGCATGAACAAATTCCAGAGTCCCGCCGCCCTTGCCTTGGGTTTCAGTTCCTCAATCGTCTGCAGTGGCGCCCAGCGGTCGCCGGTCGCAAGCTCCTGCGTGCACTGCGCTATCTTCGGCCGAACTTCGTCAGCGATGAAGGCACGTACCCTTTCTTGAAATTCGCGTTCGCGATCGGACAGACGGAAATCCACGCCTTCATTCTCCTTATGTTACAGCGAGGTCGCCCATATGCGCGCCGTGCGGGTAGGGGGTGGTTGCCTATGGTCGAACGCATCTGCGGTGAGAAGGAACAAGGTCCTGCCGTCCAGGCCGCCAATTTCGCAGGCGTAGCACGGTTGCTCGGTGGTGATTCTCTGGATCACCTCACCGCCCTCCCTTATGCGTACGCAGGCATTGCCGATCGGATCGGCGATCCAGATGCACCCCTCCGCATCCAGCGCGATGCCGTCCGGGATATATGGACCCGTTTCCGCCCATATGCGTCGGTTTGAGAGACTCCCGTCATCTTCGATGTCGAAGGCCGTAAGCCGCGCCGCCAATGTTTCAGCCACGATCAAGATGTTCTGGTCCGGCAGGATGATCGAGCCGTTGGGGAAATGCATTTCGTCCGCCACGATACGGGGGATGCCCTGTGGCGAGACGTAAGTCAGGGTCGCGGTGGGATGCTCCGCGAGAACGGCTGCGGCCCCTCTATCGGCGAGATGGGCGCTCAGGTCGAAGCCATAATTTCCGACATAAGCGCCGCCTGCCTTGTCGACGACCATATCGTTGCAGTGAAAACTCGCCGTTTCAGAAATGTCGGCCCATAGCGACGCTCTCCCTTCACCCGACCAGGACAGGATGTTGCGTTTCGTCATCGAGACGATAAGCAAAGTCCCGTCGGGTTTCCAACCCAAGCCAGAGGGATGATCGTCGATCTCCAGTTCATTTCGCAGATCACCCGACGGAGACACGGACTTTACGGCGTGGTCGAAAAAATCGCTGAACCACAATCGGCCATTCCGCCACCGTGGCGATTCCACAAATGCCAGATTGTCCGCGATGATCGTCAATGTTGGAGTCATTGCAATTCTCTTCCCATCGGTCAGTCAGGTCTCTCGTCCAAGTTCACCAATACGCCGGGTCAACTGGCTATCGACCGAAGGTCAAAGACATCGCTATCGATGGCGCGGGATATCTCCGGTTTCGCAACGCGGGCCGACGGTGTGAGCGGGAGTTGCTCGACGATTTTCCAGTATCTCGGGACCTTGAAAGTGGCCAATCGATTTTTCATGAATGAAATGATAGCGGAAAGATCGTAATCATCTTCGGTCACCAAAAGTGCCATCACTTCTTCATTACGTACAGCATCCGGGACAGCAACGCAGGCGGCCAGTTTGACATCAGGATGCTGTTGAAGAACCGTTTCGAGTTCGATAGCCGCGATATTCTCCCCCGCGCGCCGTATCATGTCGCGCTTGCGACCGACGAGATACAAGCGCCCGTCACTACTGCGCGTGGCGAGGTCGCCGGTGTGATACCAACCGTTGCGGAAGACGCTTTCGGTCGCTTCCGGCTGGCGCCAATATCCGCGCATCATGCCCGGGCCCCTGACCACCAGCTCCCCAATATCGTCGTTGGAGACCGGCTGATCGAAATCGTCAACGATTTCCACTTCCCGGTGCCGTAAAGGAAGGCCGATCGACCCTGACCCGACATAGGCGCTGTGCTGTGAAAGCGAAACGCTGATGTCGGACCCCGTCTCCGTGGAACCATAACCCTCCATCCAGGGGCATCCGAACCGTTCTTCGATTGCCGCATGGCGGTTCGGCGGAATTGCCGAACAAATTACGAGACGAACCTTGTGCTGCTTTTCTGCCGGAGAGGGCGGGGAAGAGAGCATCATCAAAGGCATCGCCGCGAGACAATAAAAGAACGTCACGTCGTATTCGACGACCTTCGCCCAAAATTCGGATGGCCGAAACCGTTCAAGCACGACGAGCTTGGCGCCCGAATGTAGGCAAAGAACGAGCGCCCATTGCGGATCGATATAGCTGAAGGACTGCGCCGTCAGCATGACGTCCTGCGGTACAATCTCGACGATGTCACGCTGGATCCCATCGACCAGTTCGGTCCAATAGCGATGCGTCAGCATGCAGCCTTTTGGCAGGCCGGTCGTTCCCGATGTGAACTGTAGATTTGTTAGATCGCCGGAAATGCGTTTAACCAGAACCGATCTCGTAGATGGCTTAAGCAAAATATCGAAATTCTCATCGCTACCGCCCACTACGAAGATATTCTGCAAATCTGGCAGGGTCGGCCGGAGCGTTTCGAACAGGGCGGCGCGCTCCTCGTCGCAAATGATGAATCTGACGTCGCTCGTCTGGCAGATGTGGAACGCATCGTCCTGCCGATAGGCAATGTTCATCGGCACGACGACACCACCAGCTTTCAGAATGCCGAACCAGGACAATGGATATTGCGGAATATTGGCCATACACAGACCAACCCGTTCCCCGGGCATCAGCCCCAGATCGATCAGGTTGGCCGCGACTAGATCCGTTTGCTCATGCAATGCCCGGAAACTTAAGATCGTGCCACAACGATCAAATTCCAAAACGGGCCGGTCGCCCCAATGTGCGGCGGCAGACGCCACCATATCCGTCAGGGTCATTCCGCACTAGCCCCCTGAAGCCCCGCTTGCATCCGGGCAAGCGTGTCCGGCGACAGGGCAGCCTCAAGACAGCCCGCACTTTCGCGCGCCATCGCCGCGAGCAGCTGTGCCTGCATCCCGTCACTGAACGCCCGCTTCGTCCAGCGTATCGCCGTGACGGGCTTGGCTGCCAGTTCCTGGGCCAGGTCGATCGCAAGGCCGAGCGCCTCGCCTTCCTCAACAAGATGCGATGCCCAACCTAGGTCGAACACTTCCTGCGCGGACAATTTGCGCCCTGAAAACATGATTTCGCGGGCCCGCATCGTCCCCACAAAGGTGGGGAGCAAATAGGTCGCGCCACCGGAAAAAAACGCGCCATATTTGAGTTCAGGAAAAAATCCCCGCGCGGTTTTGGCCCAAACGGTCAGATCGCAATTCAGGGTCCACGAAAGACCAGCACCCACCGCCCATCCTTCGATCGCGCCGATCACCGGCTTCGCGCCAAACATGATTCCCATCGTCACCTGCTGGATCGCCGCCGCTTGCGCCGACAGCGCGGCGACCCCGGCAGCGTGAATCTCGCCTTGCGCCTTCAGGTCGTCCCCGGCACAAAAGCTCCCGCCCTCACCGCATAGCACGATGCAACGCACGTCGTCTGCGGCCTGGGCTTCCGTAAGCGCGGTGTTCAATCCATCGAGCAATTCCAAATTGATGGCATTGCGGCTGTCAGGACGATTAAGCACGATGACACGCACTCCATCGAGCTGGGACGTCTTGATCGTCGGGTTCAATTCTTCCTCCTGTTTTCAAGCGGCCAGTCACTGTACCATGTACAACGGCTGGTCGCTTAGTGATGCAAGGCGCGCTAAGTGTATGGCGATCAATTCTGGATCAATGACGCGGGATCCGAGAACCGGGTGACGACATTGGCAAGGATTTGGGAAACCGGCCCGTCGAACCCGTTTTGCCAGAGGCTGCCGGCAAAAGTGATCGATCCAGCGGCAAACACCGCTCCGCCGTTGCTGAGCGGCAGGTAGGTCATATCGCCCCGCAGGAAATCCTCGATCGGTTCACCGCTGAGCGCCATACCGGAGACGAGCAGTTCCTCGGTCGCGGGTAAGAAGCCGTCGCCAATCCCCTCCGATTGCGCCACGACGATGGCTTCCCGCGCTGTTCCCAGCGCCGGGTCGACGCGATCAAGCTCGAACCCAGCGGCGCCACCGGCGCTCAGCCCATAATCGCCGAATATATCACCATCGACACCTTCGAAGATCCAGGACGCATCCGGATTTTTCGACGCCTCGGTCCGGCGGAACCATCCGGCGGTGAAAGTTCCCTGAGCGCTGAAGCCGATGCCGACGAGTTGCTGGGGCGGCCGTCCATTGCGCCGCCAGAGCCCACCATATCGGCCGTCGAATGATTGGTAATATTCGCCAGGTTCGCTTGCCCAGCGCCTTACCCCGCCTTCCGCGCGCCGTATCTCGATCGCGTGCTGTGCGGTGCCGGAGCCACGAGCTATCCGCCAGTAAAAGCCGTTGCCGCCAGTGTAGATCAGCCGCCCGCCCTGCTCGAGATGGGCTTGCAGTCCATCTAGCATCGCACCAGTGTAATATTCCGGGTGCGAGCCCGTGATCACGACGCTGTAGTTTTCCAGCGCCTGCGCGCCCCGCTCATCCAGTTCTTCATCAGTGATGATGTCGAATTTGAAATCCTGGGCTTCCAACCAGGCCAGGATGTGCGAGTCAGCCGGATAATGTCTCAGACCCGATCCGCGGTGATCGTGGAAGGTCAGGAAGCCAGGGCGCATCGTGAGCATCGGGCGCCGGCGGGAGGAGAACATAATGCCCGATCCGTCGGGATGCTGGTTATAGGTCGATGCCCCGTAAATGGGATAATCGTCGGGGTTGTAGGGATAGGCATCCCATGCAGCGACCCGTTCGCGGAACGGCTCGTCAAAGTTGCCGCGCGCGTTGTTGGCGTAGATTTGATAGGTAAAGGTCGGGGCAAGAAATGCAATGCGCGCGGCTGTCTTCGTCGTGGGCACGACATAGAAAGGCAGCCAATCTTGGCCGTCTGCGCACGTTAGCTTAAAGGCGTAGGAGCCGCTTGGAAGATCGGCAGGAATCTCGAACATAAAATCACTGGACCATCCACAGTCGCCGACCATGTCGTCAGCGAAACGGATAGCGCCATAGTGCGTCGGCGCACGGGACCAGTTCATCTCCTCGCCGCTCCACAAAACGCCCCTTACGCCCCGCGCAGGCAAATTACGCAGCGCTCCGTCGCATCGTTGCGGCCCACGATCGCTGATCGACTGGGTGTCGATCCCGATCGAGAAGTCCCAAAGCGCGAGCAAGCCGGGATGCGTGTCCGCAACCCAATCCAGTGGGCGGTCCCAATGATCGATCCAAGATTGAAGGATGACGGGCTGTTCCAGCTTCCCGTTGAATCGCCCGCCCGCCCCGTCCGCCGCGAAAAAGACGGACCCATATTCTGGAAGAAGAGCGTCGAACCTATCGGAGACCGTCTGCACAACGGCCGGCACGGTTGCGCCGCTCTCGCTGGCCAGGCCCAGCAAGACGCGCTCCGAACCGGGATCGATGCTCAGCCAGACACGATACCAGATGCGCGGCCGCAGCGAGGCGGACAGCGATAGGCTTTTCCAGCCGGAACTGGTCCTTACCCTCGCCGAAACGCCGTCCGCACCAGCCATTAGGACGACGCCTTCCTGGTCGCCCTCTTCCGCGAGCACTGGTCTCTGGTCGTCGTCGAAATTCAGGACGCAGAACAATATCGACCAGCTGCACGGCTGCGCGGGATTCCGCCGGGGGCCTTTCGGGACAACCCCGTAGGAGCCCATATCGATCGGCTGATGCTTGCCCTCCACGACAATATCGAACCGACTGCTCAGGTTTTCGACCTGCAATCCTGGGCCGTCGGGATTGGGGTCCGCACAAATCACCCTATGCAGAACGCATCGAAAAGCGCCGGGCTTCGACATGCTGACAAACGCCGAAATCACTGTTCCCGCATTTCCGGACAGGCGGTCCAAATAAGCGGCGATGGGAAGTGTTTTCGTTGACCGTGTTGCCATGCGGAACGCCGCCTCCTTTAAAAACACACCTGCAGTTGGCGAAACCGCCGGGCGGGCAAGGTTAGTTATATCGATACGACAGCGTCATCCCAAAGGTACGTGGCCTCAGGGAAGAGATGTAATAGAGCGGCGACCGTGCCGTGTCGCGAGACGTGCCCAGGATCGGTGTCTGGCCGAGCAGATTGTCGACAAAGATCGAAGCGTCGATCTTTCCTATCAGCACGCCAGCGCGCATCGAAACCTGATAATAGCTGTCGCTGATTCTCTTGATCGTGGGATCGGCACCCACCACCCCCTGGGTCAAGGTTGGGCTTTCGCTGACAAACTGGGTGTCCACGCGGAAATAGCCATCCTTCTGGTCGAAAAGGTCGACATCATATTGCCCGGACATTGTCACGGTGATGGGCGGTCCGCCGATCTTCTGGCCCTTCCTCGCGAACACCGTCGTGCCCGTACCGAATATATTGTCATCGAGCTTTGCGTCCGCATAGCCTATGCTGAAACCGGCCGTGAACCGATCGGACGGGCGGGCTTGCAGGCTGAGATCGAAGCCATTGCTGCTGGCTTTGCCAAGGTTGGCGGTAATGCCCACGCCGCAGGACGTAAGCTGCAGACGTTGCTGGATGTCCTTCCATTTAATGTGAAAGACGCTCGCCGCGATCGTCAGATGACCGTCGAGTATCCGATTTTTCGTTCCCGCTTCATAGGACCAGAGGCTGTCGGATTTGTAGGTCGACGAATCCCCGGATATGCCGAGCGACTGCAGTTCGGCATTACAGAAGTTTGGTGCAGCGGTGTTGACGCCGCCGGTCCTGAAGCCCTTCGCGGCCGACACATAGAACAGATTATTTGAGTCGGGCTGATAGGAAAGGCCGAAGCGCGGCGTTATCGGTGTTTCCTTTTGCGTGCCTGCAGTTTCAACCGGATTCCGTCCCACAAACGGGCCGCGCTTGTCTTCGAGCGAATTAAAGACATTGCGCGCTACTCTGACGCCTGCGGTGAGCTTCAACCCTGACAGGATTTCGTAACCGGCCTGCCCGAAACCGGCTACCTGCCGGTCACGCGTCGTTGCGTTTGATTGGAAGACCACTGATCCGGGCAGATACGGCGTACCGAAGACGCCGACAGCCCCCACCCCGTACCGTGCGATGAGTGCCGATTCCAACGTAGTATCCGCGTTGATCTGCAATGCACTCTGACGGAAATTTCCGTAAAATCCGCCGATCAGCCAAGAGAATGTGTCATCAGGGTTGGACTGAATACGGACTTCCTGCGTGAACGATCGCTGCTTGTCTTCAATATGCACCGGCGAGAACTGCGGACTGACGATCGGAAAGGGATTTCCCAACACCACGGCACCGACATAATTCGTATAGTCGCCGTCGAAGGTCTGGTCGCGGATAAAGAAGGATGTATTCGAAGTCAGGCTGATGCCACCGCCAAGTTCATATTTGATGTCCAGCGCCGGCAGAGTGAACCTGTCATGCAGAGGCTGATTGAGGACCCGACCGCTTCGATATTCGCCGGCATCAAGGTCCGAGATATCGCGGAACATGAGGGGCGGATTGTCGCTGCGACGATCCTGATGAAAAGCCGAGAGAGTGAGGGTGAGGTTGGAAATCGGTTGCCACGCCAGCGCCCCGCGCAGGGTCCAGCTGTTGACGCTATTGACGTTCCGGTCAACGATATTTCCCGACGGAATATCGACGCGGTCGATCCATCCGCCGTCGTGACGATACCAGCCGCTCACCCGGATACCGAGCTTGTCCTGTATCAGTGGCGTACCAATCGCTACGCCGCCTTCATAGCTGGCCGCACCATGTTCCGTGGCGGCAAGCTCGGACCGTGAATAGATGCTGGTTTCGGTCAGGCTAGGCGTTGGCACGATGAAGCGCACCGCGCCGCCTTCGGCGCCCGCACCGAATAATGTTCCCTGTGGTCCGCGCAGCACCTCAACACGCTCAATGTCGAAAATCTGCGGATAAGCGGTCGACGAAATGTTGCCCGTTGCGCGCACCTGAATAGGGGTGTCGTTGATATAGATGCCGGTCGTCGCGGCACCTTCGGTGGAGGCGATCCCACGAATAGCGATCGTCGTTTTGGATCCTGTCACGTCGTTCGGCGATGCGCCGGGCGCAGTCAGGTTCAAGCCTGGCGAAAGTCGGCTTATGTCCGCGATCGACTTGACGCCTTGCTTGTCCATCTGCCGCGTGTCGTATGCGGCAATACTGGCCGGAACACGGCCGAGACGGACGCCCTGCCGCGTCGCCGTGACGACGATATCACCCAGATTTTCGGAAGACTCTTGCGCTTTCGCAGCCTGCTGATCCTGTCGCGCGGGCTCGCTCTGCGCCATGCCCTGCGCACAGGATAAAACAGAGATACCGATCGCTAAAGCCGCCCGGGACCCGCCACCAAAAAATGTACGATTGTCAAATTTGATCATCGCTACCCCCAATAGCCTGCTGAGTTCATCTCAGATTGCAACAGATTTGTGACACGTAATTGTACGGAGGACAATACCAAATGTACGTTGGACAATAATAAATGGACGTTGTACGTCTGGCAGCTTGGGGAATGGCGTATTGCCGTGGGTGCGCATGAGGTTACAATGGAACCCAATGGTTTGAATCACAGTGGTATATGTTGGTGCAATGAGTCCGATTCCCGGGAAAACACGTGGTGCAGCGGTCGGCAGACGGCGGGGCGCACCCGACGCTGCGGTCCTCGATCGGCCCATGATCATCGACGCCGCGCTGAAGTTGATCAACGAGGACGGCCTCGACAATTTCACGCTTCGAGCACTGGCAAAGCGTCTGGGCGTATATCCCACCGCGATCTATTGGCACGTTCCCGGCCGCAACGAGCTGCTGTCGCAAGTCGTTGCCCTCGCACTTCAAGATGTAACGCCGAAACGACGAAACCCAGATTGGCGAGCCCATCTGAAAAACATCTTGGCGCGGTTAAGAAAGGCAATTCGGACCAATCCGAATATTGCGCCGCTGATCGCTGTTCAGATGATTGCCAATACGAATATCAGTTTCAAATTCCTCGACGATATTCTCTCGATCTTGGAACAGGCAAATTGCTCCGGCATACATCTCGTCGCGGCATTCAATTTCGTCGAGGCATCGATCGTGGGATTTACAACGCAAGAGTTTGCGGGATTGCCGGGAAGCGAAGCGGAGGTTTGGCAGAAGCAACTCCGCGACCGACTTGCATCGGTCGATCAGAGGCGTTTTCCAAGTCTGGCGACGAATCTGCCGAACCTTCTCGATCGTGCTTTCAGCTTCCGTTCCTTGAGCGGCACCGAAAGACCACTCGACGATACGTTCGATTTGTTTCTCGATGCAATCGTCGGTGGCGTCGAAGCTATGGCCGCCGCGTCGCTGCGGGGTTGATGGATTCCTCTGCGCTCGGCACGTCACGCGTTGCAGGCGAAAAATGGCGTTCGACGCCCGAATCTTGCCGGTCGAACGATCTTGTGATGGGCATCCGATGATGGCCTCGCGCGCGTTTGAGAAGGTTTCTTATGATGGCCTTCCGGCGGCAATCATCCTCGCTTTGCTGGCGACCGCAGGTGTCCAGTTCGGGCTTATCATGGCTGTCTTTGTTGCGAGTCTGGAGCATTCGCTCGGCTTTTCGGCGAAGCAGGCAGGCGCGATCACCACGGCGGGATTGGCAGGCGCGGCGATCGGCGCATTGATTGCCGCGATCTTCGGGCCGCGACTGCCGTGGCGGCGCACTTGCGCCTGGCTCCTCCTCGGGACCATCGCATGTGAATTGTTGTCGGCCATGCTCGGAAACTTCATCGTTATCGCGCTTGTCCGGGGCGCGATCGGCGTCGCCGGCGGCCTGCTGATCGGCTTTAGTTACGCCCTGATTGCGCGCCGCACCTCGCCGGACGCGACCTTTGCCATCCTTTTCTTCGGTCAGATCGCATTTGGGGGCATTGGTTCCATGTTGGCGCCGATCGCAATCGACAGGTTCGGGTTACCGGCAATGTATATCGGCTTTGCGATTCTGCCGGCGATCGCTTTGCTGACGCTGCGATTCCTACCGGACTTTCCCGTCCGAAGCCTCGGGCCGGCCAAGCCAAGCGAACGTATCGGCCGTTCCTGGGCCGTGGCAAGCGCCATCCTTGGCCTGACTTTCTTCCAATTCACGCGCAGCCTGATCGCCGCGCACCTCGTATCCTTTGGCACGTCCGTGGGCATAGATCGGTCCGGCGTGTTGGCGGGTGTTGCTGTCGCGACCTTCACCGGGGCCGCGGGCGCAATCGGCGCGGCGGCGATCGGGAACAGGTTCGGTCGGGTATTGCCGCTTCTTCTTGGCACCGGCTTTGCCTGGGTATCGGTCATCTTGCTTCTCCTGCTCGGCCATCAGGCGATGTTCGTGCACCCGTCGGTCGCGATCTGGATAGGCATTCTCGTTTTGCAGACAGTCGCCGACTCTTTCGTGCTTCCTTATTATTTCGCGGTTTGCGCCATCCAGGATGCGGAAGGCAGAACCGCAGTGTGGGCAGGGTTCATGTCGAAGATTGGCCTGTCCTTCGGACCGCTGCTTGGCGCGATCCTAATCGCCGAATTTCACTTCGGGCGATGGCTGCTTAGTGGGATGGCGCTGACGATCGTGGCTGGGATTTTATCCATTGGCTCGGCCATCACCGTTTCTTTGCGAAGCAACAGGCTTACAGGCGCGCTGTCAGTCTGAAGGTAACCAATCTTAGGGATGAACTTACACGGACGTCGAAGGTTCGGCCCATCCCATGGCCACATTATGCATCAATGCGAGACAATGGCGCGTGCTGGAACTCATTACACATGTCTCTCGATCCCGACAAAATGGGCGAGTACATTAAGGCGTGGTTTTCCCGGGCGTTGTTAAAATCAGCATGATCAGCGCGGCGAACATCGCGACAAAGGCAAAAACGCTGCCTTCCGGTCCGACCGATCCGCCGGTGATCCACTCGGAGCCGGTCGGCACGAAATCGAAAAGGTGCCCCGCGTCGAGATAGCCGCTCCCAGCCGCGCCGAACAGCGGGGCGCTCGCCCAGTTCCAGCCCGTATGATAGCCTGTCGACCACCAAAACGAGCCCGTTCGATAAACGGCCCAGGCAAGTAATAACCCTTGGAAGAATAACCTCAGAAGCCAAATATCCGTGGCGCCGGGATTGCCGAGGTGAATACCCGCGAAGAGAATTCCCGAGGCCAGGATTGCCCCACGGCGGCCGATCAAGGGCTGAGCGACCAGAAGCACCGCGACCCGGCCCTCCAGTTCCTCGCCGGCAGCGCCCACAAAATCGAACGCGAACCAGCCGCCTCCGTGCAGAAGCGCAAGGGCGGGCGGCTGGGACGTCCAATGCACCGTTGCATCGCCGAGCGCGAGGATGGACAGGATGACGCTGACCATTACGCTCAGGCCGATGGCGACCCCGATGAGTGTCATCCGCAGCATGGCCGGACCCGCAAGCGGGAAATCGGTGACACGTCGGTTCAGGATGAGCAGGAGCGTCGCAACGACCCCCAGATCGAGCGCCAGACGGATGATCATCAGCACCCCGAACGGGAGCAAACCCATCGAGCCGTCCCGAATCATGTGCAGGTCAAGCGCGTGCGCCAGAGGCTTGTAAATTGCGCTCTCGATCGGGTCGAACACCATGTAGGATATTACAAAAAAGGCCAGTGCCAGCCACGGACGAGAGGCGGGACCAAGAGTTGCGATCTTCATCATCCCACCTCCAGATTTGCATGTGACGCAGCTTAAGGGCTCGAAATCGGTAGGTAGCGCCCGACCGTTGTCGAAACTATAGTGCCGCAAGGCTGCGGGCCTTGGCGCGACTGCCAGCCCGTTGCCGTCCAAACCCTTCCTTCGCGCAGCCTTGGCGCACCGCCGCGTTATCCACAAGCCTAGAGTCAGACCAGCAGCTTGCCAATGAGCTGACGTACATGATGGAGTGCCGCATCGGCCGGGATGCCGGTCATTTTTGCGTGCGGATGATCCAGAATCACCTGCTGCTGCGCCTGGATCATCGCCTTGTCCTCGCCAAATCCGATCTCAATCTGGTCGGCCAGTTCACGCGTGATGGCCGCATTGTCGAGCTCAAAATTATGCGCGAAGGTCCAGAAATAATGAGTCGATGTCGCGCTTTCCGGGGTCAGCGATTGCACACTGTGGAAGACGCAGGCTTCCGGCACGATATGCCCCTCCGGCGCCCCCGTGCGCGCGGGCGCTGAGCCAGAATCCATGCTCAGCAAATTGTTTGCGGCGTGCCACTCATAAACCTGCCAGCGATCGACCGGCCCCCGGAACCGTGCGACTTTTGCCAGGAAGGGCGGCAAATCATCGTTCAGATACCAGCGCGTCACACGCACACCCCAGTCAAACCGCTCGATCTTCGGCTTGATGTCCGCGCTGCGCCCGCCGCCGAGCGTCGTCGCATGGACGAAACCCAGGTGCGAAAAGTCCAGCAGGTTGTCCATGATGAGCAGGTAATTCGCCGCCTCATAATGGACATAGCCCGGAATGGAGCGCCAGGCAGGATCGACCTGCCAATGTGCGTCCGGCACCAGCGCGGTGTCCGCCCGCTCAGCATCGCCCATCCATATCCAGATGTAGCGGTCACGCTCGACAACCGGAAAGGTCCGTACTGTTAAGGCGCGGGGCGGCTTGGCCATCTGCGGCACTTCGATGCATCGCCCTGACGGATCAAACAGCAGGCCATGATACATGCAGCGAAGGTTGCCCGCCTCCACCTGTCCTCGGGAGAGCGGCGCCAGCCGGTGGCAGCAACGGTCCACCATCGCCACCACTTTACCCTGCGCGTCGCGATAGAGCGCGACGTCCTCGCCGAGAATACGCCGCGCATGCACTTTCCCCGGTTCGACTTCGAAATCCCAGGCCGCCACGCTCCAGGCATTGCGAACGAATTGCTCAGTCAACACGTCGTCCATGTCCGCTCGGTTCATCGGTCAATGCCGCGTCGCAGCGGGTGCCTCGGCGGGGAAATCCCCCTTCCAACGGACATCGCGGCTTTCGAGGACAAGATGCGTGACTGGACGCCGGTCGGCCGGGTCGCCGCCATCGAGCGTAAGGGTGAAACCGGATATCTTGCCTTTGGCGTCCCGGCCGATGCCTGTCACCGAAAGCCATTTCGACGACCTTTGCGTCCAGCCGAAACGGAGCGCCGTGTATAATATCCGGTCCCCTGACTTGATCTGCACAAGACCGCGCGCCTGTTGGCCGCTGGCTTGGGTCAGTTTCACGACAAGGTCGGCATGGCGATCGAAAGCGACCACGGGGCCAGCGACGTCGATATTGCCGGCACGGCGCAAATCCATGGCGCGGCTTGGCATCCATCGTTGGCGGAAGACCAAGGTGCCCATGCGGGTGCCCGTCGAATGACCGTCTGCCCAGGCGAGGCCGCCATTGACGAGGACGTATCGCATGCCAACCGGCGACAAGGTAGCCGCCGCGTAGGTCGCGCGATCGGCAATCTTCGTCGCATCGAAGATTGCCACGTCGGCCGCCATACCCGGCGCGAGCAAGCCGCGATCCACCATCCCGATGGTACTTGCCGGCAGCGCTGTCATCTTGCGAACCGCTTCTTCAAGGCTGATCACCTTGGTATCGCGTACATAATGTCCAAGCACGCGGGGCCAAGTACCGAAATATCGCGGATGCCCATGACCCTCCAGGCTGGCGCCGCAATCGCAGGTGATGGAGATCGCTGGAGAGCGCAGGAACGCCTGCAGATCCGATTCCGAGCCAAAGGCGAGCACGGCCGGGCGCTGCCCCTTTTCCAGCACGCGCACCATTGCCTCGCCGGGCGACACCTTGTCGCGGGCAGCGATGTCGACAAGCCGCTCGCCGGTATCAGCGAGTGTCACGCCTTCGGCACCACCCGCCAGCCGGACGTTCATCACCGTCTCCGCTTCCTGGACGATCTTCCCGCGCATCGCGGGATCGCCAAACCGCTTCAGCATGGCAGGACGGCCTCCATCCTGTGCCCATGCCGGAACGAGCAGATCGGAGAGATATGTCAGGCCCGCGAGATAAGGATAGACGTCGCCCGTCACATAGGGCTGAGTAGGGGTTCCGCGACGCATCATGTCGAGTACTGCGGGCGCGCGTCCGCGCTCATGCCCTTGAGATTTTATATGCGTGATGACCGGCATCAGTCCGGCGGACGAGGCGATATCGATCGTCTCGGCCATCCCCGTGTAAGAGCTATATTGTGGAGGCGTCACGCGTTCGTGATTGGGGAAATTCGTCCTCCAGGGGGAAGCGGCACCAATGACGTTCACCACCTCCTGCTTCGTGGCGTAGTAGCCCGGCTTGTAGTCGAGCCCGGCCGACACGCCCCAGGCTCCATTAGAGAGATTTCGGTCGATCACCCCGCGCATTTCGTCGATTTGCGCGGGGGAAGCCCGACGGTCCGCCAGGCCCATTGTCTGCTCCCACACGCTGTTGAAGCCGATATAGGCGCCGAGATTGATTGCCAGCCCCTGCGCCGCAAAGCGCCGCAATTGCGGCACGATGTCGGTTTCACCATCGCCGTCCGGGTTCATGATTTCGGTTGTAACGCCCTGCTCGAGCATATTGGCGGCCGTTGAAACGGCATCTGCCTCCGCGTGGCTGTGCGGATTGATAAAGCCGGGGGCGACAATAAGGCCGCTCGCGTCGATGACCTTACGCGCGTGTGCGCCGCCCAACTTGCCGATTTGCGAAATGACGCCGTTGTCGATCAGAACATCCGCCCGAAAGCGTGGCCGGCCCGTCCCGTCGACGATCGTTCCACCTCGGATGAGAATGTCGTGAACGGGTTGGGGCGAGGATGAGGAGCGCGATACGGTTGATGCAATAAGCGCCGGCGCAGCAAGCAATATAATGGTGCGTTTCATCTCTGGAGTACCTTACGTCCGCCGACGATGAGAAGCGGCAGAATGAAAATTGCGAAGAAGAATATGGTAAGTGCGCGATATCCCGAGGCGATGAGCGCAACGAGGCCGATCCGGTGGGCGATGCCGACGGTAAAAAGGAGGATGGCCGTCGTGGTGGCCAGGCGCAGCGGCCAACCCAGGGCACGGCCGCGGGCTGAAAAAACATGCGAGATGCGTTCGTTCACGGCGTGAACGCAGCCGGCTCCGCTTTCCAGCAATGCAGCGAGGATCATGACCTGAAACAGGATCGCAAAGGTGGGAATGCCTATTTTCAGCAAGAGAAAGTCTGATGGCAGGGTTTCGTTGCCGATCGCCGGGTAGAACGCCGCCATTGCAGCGAAAAACAGCATCGCAGGCGCGATCGCCAGCGGGCCGGCTGTGAGACCTGCGATCACGGCGTCGCGTCGCGATGTCACATGTCTGGTGACGGGCAAGATGGAAACCGCGCCCACGACATTATAACCGGAATAAGCGAGCCCCGAGACCAGCCAATCGCCCTCTATTGTGGAGGCTTGAAATCCCGCGACGATACGGTCGCCAAAGCGCGTAAGAGCGAGAAGCAAAAACACCGCGTAGATGCCATAAATGACAAATGACACATATTTAAAGAGGCGCTCCACCGAGCTGTTGCCGAACGTCACGACGCCCGTGATCGCGATTGCCAACAGGCATGTGCCGACAATGTCGGGCAGCCCGGTAAGGGCGTGAACAATGGCGCCCGCAGCGGCGCCAAACACCGACAGGACGACGATCAGCAGCGCCCAATATCCAATCTCGAACAGCCACCAGAATTTTCCGAGCAGATGCCCGAAGAAGGTTCGGTAGTCGAAACTTTGCGTGAGCCACGCGAAGGCGAAGGTCGTAGCACATACGACGCTCCACACGATCATTGCGACGAGCATCCCAAGCATACCGCCGAGAGGGCCATTGCCAAGGAAGAATTCAACCAGCTCACGGCCGGTCGCGTATCCGCCGCCAATCACGACCGCCTTGAAAGCGAGCCCGGGCAGAATAAACCGCTGGAATCGGGAGGCTTTGTTTTGTTGCAACGACCTTTGCCTCCCTGCTCGATTTTGCCGATACGAACTTCTTGGGTCGTAAAGTCAAGAAAAATTCACGTCTGCGGGCTTCGGGCTATCTTGGAAGAAGGTGAATATCTAAAATAAAATGTTTATTATCAATATTTTATAGAAAATTAGCTCTTCATTGACATCTTGCGCAAAGTGTTTTCTTATACGAAAATACTAAAACGAAGGGGGCTGGTATGAGGACGGATCGACAGGGAGTTGCGCGCGAAACAAAAGGTCGCCGCGGATTGATGTTTAAGGCGCGGGTCACCGCTGGGCTTCTCGCCTTGGCATATTCCCAGGTTGCTATGGGCCAAACACAGTCGGGACCGCCTGCAACGGACGCGCCAGCGTCTGGGGAGCGAGACGGTGACGTCATTGTCGTTACTGCGTCGCGCATAAAGCGCAGCGGGTTCGATGCTCCCACGCCGACCACCATATTTGGAGGCGCAGACCTGGCCAAGACCGGCGTTACCAATATCGGTCAGATCGCGAACAAGATACCAACGTTCGCTGCCTCCTCGACGCCAAGTTCCTCGGTGCTGAGTTCAGATACCGGGCGCGGACAGTTTCTGGATCTGCGCGGCTTGGGCGCGCAACGGACGCTGACCCTGGTGAACAACAAGCGGTTTGTACCGACCACGACGGGTGGACTGGTCGATACGAACGTCGTTCCTTCCTTGCTCATCGATCGCATCGAAATCGTGACCGGCGGTGCGTCGGCGGCATGGGGGTCGGATGCGGTCGCCGGCGTCGTGAACATCATTTTCAAGAAAGACCTGCAGGGTCTGCTGGGCGAGATTCAGGGCGGTGAGTCGACGCATGGCGACAGCCGTGAATTAAAGGGAAGCCTCGCATACGGCACCCAATTTGCGGGCGGCAACGGACACTTCGTGATCTCCGGTGAATATGAGAGAAATTCTGGCGTTCGCTATCAGTCCAAGCGTGACTGGGGGGCGAAGGATTGGGGCATTATCGGCGATCCCGATCATGTCCCAGGCGACGCGCTCCCGGCCCAGCTGGTGGTTTCGAATACGCGCCTGATATTCCCGGAAGGCGGACTGATCCTCAGTGGGTCGCTGTTTGGCGCGCAGTTCCTGCCGGGCGGCGTTCCGGCGGCGTTCGACATCGGCCGGTGGGACTTTCAGGGCCTCAACAAGCAGGGTGGCGACGGGGTGAATTGGGGAAGCACGGCCGCCCTCCAATTGCCGCTGCGCCGTCACTCGGTTTATGCACGGACGAGCTACGATATCGACCCGTCCTGGACCTTTTCGCTGGAGGGATCGTATGCGGAGTCGAAGACGATCAACCGCAACCTCGTCCAGCCGTTCGATCTCGGCAGCTTGTTCATCAATGCCGATAACGTCTTCCTGCCTGCGGCGATTCAATCGCAGCTCGCGGCGAACGGGGAGCCTGGCTTCGGTTTTGGGCGCCTCGACACGGATTTCGGTTTCATCCAGTCGATCGATAACAATCGCACGTTCCGAGGGGTCGCTGGGATCGACGGGAAGCTCGGCGGTGACTGGACGGTCAATGCCTATTACGAATTCGGCCGCACCATCCATGACAACAGCAGCCCCAACAATCGTATCGAGGCGAACTATGCCAAAGCGGTGGATGCGGTTGCGAGTCCGACGACCGGGCAGCCAATCTGTCGGTCGACGCTCACGGATCCGACCGATGGCTGCGTGCCGATCAACCTGTTCGGTTACGGCTCACCCTCATCCGCCTCGCTCGATTACATACACGGTACACAGCGGCAACATACTGTGCTGACGGAAAATGCTGCCGCTGCCAGCATTCAGGGAACACTCTTCAAGAACTGGGCCGGCCCCGTGTCGATAGCGGCAGGGGCGGAATATCGGCGCGAGCAGGCGAGGGGGACGGTCGATGCTCTTTCTGCAACGGATGCCTTTATCATCGGAAATCCGAAATCTATCAACGGCTCATACAATGTGAAGGAAGCGTTCGTTGAAACGGTCGTGCCGTTGTTGTCAAAGGTTCCATTCGCCAAATCGTTTGATTTCAACGGTGCCGTGCGCGTTACCGACTATAGCTTAAGCGGCACAGTCGTGACCTGGAAAGCGGGCCTCAGCTGGTCCGTGAGCGACGAATTGCGCTTCCGCACCACACGATCACGCGACATCCGCGCGCCCAATATACAAGAGTTGTTCGCGACACCCTCACTCGGCTTCGCACAGGTGAATGATCCGGAGAATAACGACATCTCGGTCTTGATCCAGACTCCGGGATTTCCCAACTCCGCGTTGAAGCCTGAAAAGGCCGACACACTGACGGCGGGCGTGGTTATCGAGCCACATTGGCTGCATGGACTGCGGCTGTCGGTCGACTATTATGATATTCGCCTCAAAGGCGCGATCGCCACGCTGTCTGCGCAGGACGTTGTCGACCGTTGCGCCAGCGGAAACACAGCTCTTTGCGCATTCGTTGGTCGCGATGCCGGAGGGGCCCTGCAAACCGTTTCACTGGGCCAGCTCAACCTTAATCGGCTGACCACTCGGGGCATCGACTCCGAAATCGACTATACCACGTCCATCGGTGACGTCGGGCTGAATCTGCGTGCCCTCGCGACCTATGTCGACAAGCTCGCCATCAATGACGGCACCTCGGTTGTCGACCGGGCGGGAGACGTCGGCGTCTTCGGCTCAGAATCGAGCATTGCTAACGGTTTGCCGCATTGGCGCGGCAATGCCAGTGCTACGATCACCAGCGGGCCATTGCTGTTCTACGTAGCCGGCCGGCTTGTCGGTGGCGGTCGCCGCGACAGCACCCTTGCTCCGCTCGACATTGACCGGCAGAAGGTGAAAGGACGCGCCTATATGGACATGTCGATCCAATATGATCTCAAGACGGGTGCTGAACATTCGCTGCAGCTGTTTGCAACGATGAACAATGTGTTCGACAAAGACCCGCCTATCGTCCCATCGACGTTCATCGTGTCGCTTGCGACAAACCCCGTCCTTTACGATGTGGTCGGGCGGACCTTTTCGGTTGGTGCGCGGTTCAAATACTGACATCGCCGCACATGACTGCCTAGTGTCACAGCATATGCGACTTGGTTCAGGACGGGCGTGACAGCCATGGTTGTCACGCCCGCTTGGCCTGCGAGGGTCTTCCTTTGACGCAGAAGGCGGAATAATGAGCGCAAAGGCTTTTCGTAATGGAAAAGATTCCTCGCGCCGCGTAGGAGCCGGTGTCAGGTCTATTGTCAGTCAACCAAGAGAGTCACGGATGGACGCAGAAACCAACGGTCTGGGCAGCATCCTCAAGGGGCATCGTACGCGTCTTGGGATCACAATGACCGAGTTGGCGAACCGCACAGGGCTTGCCGTTTCGACCTTGTCGAAAGTCGAGAGCGACAAGATGTCGCTCACCTACGACAAGTTGATCCAGCTCGCACGCGGCCTCAACGTCGATATCAGTGAGCTATTTTCGAGCCTGGGTGCGCGGCCGGAGCCTGCGCGGGCGAACGCACGTCGAAGCATAAATCGGGTTAGCGAAGGGGCAGTCGTCAATACCGCGCATTACGACCATCTTTATTTGAACGTAGACATACCCGCGAAGCGCTTCATCCCCATCATCGTTGAATGCCGCGAGCGCAGCTTCGACGCCTTCTCCGACTTCGTTCGTCACGAAGGCGAGGAGTTTGTGTATGTTCTTGAAGGACAGCTCGAGGTTCACACCGAGTTTTATAACCCCACCGTGTTGTCGGCCGGCGAATCCATCTGGATGGATAGCGAGATGGGGCATGCCTATGTCGCACACGGTGACGCGCCCTGCCGAGCGCTCGCCATCTGCTCTGCACCTGAGCATGCTTTGGACTGCGCCTTAAGGGAACTACACCAACATAGAGAAAGCCCGTCGAGGCGGCGCTAGTAGCGACAAAAGCTGTATTGCCTTTGCACGCGAATACGGCACGATCACGGTTCATCACCCCGTCGGCTGGCTGTCACCAAGTGATCCCAAACATCAGGAGTTGCAATGAAGCCTCATCTCGTTCCGCTCGTCGAAAGCGATCCATTCCTGTTCCTTTCCGGTCAGCTTCCGTTCGATGCGGATCAGGCTATCTCGGCTACGGACATCGATGGGCAGACCAGGCAGGTTATTGACAATATCGCCGCCGTCCTTCGAACGGCGAACCTGACGCTCGACGATATCGTGAAGGCCACGATCTGGCTCAAAAATGCCGCCGATTTCGTCGCATTCGACGCTGCCTACGCCGCGTGCTTTGGCGCACATAAACCCGCTCGATCGACCGTTGTCAGCGATCTTGTGCTGCCGTCGGCCTTGATTGAAATCGAAGTCATAGCCCGGCGTCGGGGAGCCTGAGCCCTTCATCCCGGCTTTCGTTGCCGGGCGAGCCAAGGTCCGATACGTCGGATCGCCTCTTCTACAAGATCGGTCGAAACCGCGAAGCTGAAGCGTACGAATCCTTTCCCGTCTGCCGGATCGAAATCCACGCCGGGAGCGATCGCAACGCCTGTGTCGCGCAAGAGCGCGGTGCAGAACGAGAGGCTGTCGTCCGTCAGATGGCTCACATCGGCATAGATGTAGAAAGCTCCGTCCGGCGGAGCGATGCGCTTCAGGCCCATTGCCGGCAGCGCTTTCAACAGAATGTCGCGATTACGTGCGTAGGTCTTGATATGGCCTTCCAGCTCATCGCCGCAATCGAAGGCGACCAGTCCGGCATGCTGCGCGAGGGACGGTGGGGTCAGAAACAGATTCCCCATTCTGGCGCGCGCAGCGGGAATGAGCTTTTCTGGCACGACAAGCCAGCCAAGGCGCCAGCCCGCCATGCTGAAATATTTGGAGAAGCTGTTGACGATCAACGCGTCGGGCGCATGCTTGAGCATGGAGTCCGCCGGGAGCGTGTAGCTGATCCCGTGATAAATCTCGTCCGAGATAAGCGCGATCCCGCGTCGCTTGCACACGTCCGCGATCGCGCGCAGTTCCTCCGGCGATATGATTGTTCCGGTCGGGTTGGCGGGACTCGCTATGATCAGGCCGGCGGGCGCAGGATCGAGGCGCTCAATCGCCTCCGCTGTGATCTGGAAGCGCTCCGCTTCGCCGCAGGCCAGCTCGACTGGTACAAGATGAAGCGCCTTGAGTGTATTTCGATAAGCGACATAGCCGGGGCGTGCCAAGGCAACGTTGGCCCCCGGCAAAAACAGGCAGGTCAGCGCGAGAACCAACGCTGGCGACGCGCCGCAGGTAAGGATGATACGTTCCGAATCGACGGCAACGGCATATGCTTTGCTATAGTGCTCGGCGATGCGCGCTTTGAGCGGCAGACTTTCCCAATAGCCCATGCCATCGGTATCAAGGATGCGGTGGGCCGCCTCGATTGCGGCTTTCGGAGCACCTGTCGAGGGCTGTCCGAACTCCATATGGATCACGGAACGCCCTTCGCTTTTCAGCTGATGCGCCAGGCGACTAATGGAAATCGCGTGAAATGGATCGATCTCGACAGGCATGGAAAGCAAACTCCGGGGAAGAATTCATAAATGATTTGGACGACTTCGAACGCGGCGAGCGCCTGCTGATTTCGCGCGGTGCCTAGCGACGGCTTTGCTGCTTGCTCGCCTTGCGTAAAGCGCGGAACTGGCAATCCCAACTCCATTGTTCGATGGACAGCGCGGCCATCACGCAGCCCAAGGCTCCAGAAAGCCCCAGAAAGTCAGCTGAAGGCCGAGCAGGCAGAACAGGACGCTGGTTACCGAAAACCGTAGCTTGCGCCAAAGGCCCCACCCCTCGTCGCCCCGCCACGCAAACGGCAAAGCAATCAAAATGCCCGCGCTGATAATCGCAGCGAAGAGGGCGGCGCTTGACGCGACCAACAGTGGAATGCCCGGCCAATCGAACACAACATCTTTCAGATTTCCGGCGCCACCGGCGAAAATGGCAGCCGCACCGATGGCGACCAGCCAGGCGCCGGCGGCTAGGAGTTGCGCTTCGTTAAGTCTACTCTGCACGGTTGTAGCGGGTAAGGCTCTGCGAAAGCGGATCGCAGGTCCGCAGAGCGTCGCGACGGCCGCCAGAATGGCAAGCAACAGCACAAGCAATAATGTGTTGAGTTCGTATAATGGTCCCGCGCGATGGAATGAGGCAATGCCTCCCTGGGAATACCATTCCACAGCCTCGCCGTCTCGGAACGCGAATTCCAGCATCTCTGGCCCGTCAACCGCTTGGAAATGCCCTGGTCGTCCGGTGGGAACCCATTTCCGGGGTTCTCCATCGCTTTGCGTGACGAGATATCCGTCCGGCGTCACGTCGATCGAGGACTGGGTTGTCATCAGGAAAACAAATTTCTCCAGTCCCGAGAATGGGCGGCGATTGGGCAGGTAGGTTCCCTTGTAGACATCACCCTTTGCCACAAGGGCGGAAGAGCCGCTTCGGGGAGGCCCGGGAGGGGCCGCATAGAAATGCCCGACGATAAGCTGGGGGAACTGCGCCGCGAGCTGAGCGCCGGTGTCGGTATTCGTCGCGATGAACATGCCAAGCCTAAGCGCAGGAACCGTCACGAGGTTCGAATGGAACCACAGCGTGTCGCCGTCGTGCCCATAGCCCATAATGCCGCCAGGTAGCTTGGTCTGGAGAAAACCGTGAGCAACTTCGCCGCCACTTGGCACGGGAAGTGGAATGGATGTGCGAAATGCCGATGCCGTGGACGGGCCGTAAATGCGCACGCCATCCAGTTCACCATCGCCCAGCATCATGAGCATGTAGCGGGCCATGTCACCTGCCGTGGAGGATGCGCTTCCGGCCGGCGCGGCTTGGCTTATCCACTCAAAGGGCTCGCTTTTCAGTCCGCCATCGGTCCAGTGGTAGGCGGTCGAGACGTCGGCCGCGAGCATGGGCGACATCGGAGCTGGCAGACCCCCGCGCGCGGGGTACGGCTCGCGAAAGGTTGTGCGGCCCATGCCGAGCGGCATAATGATTTCTCGATCGATTACGTCCTGAAAGCTGACGCCCTCCAGCCGCGAGATGGCTTCCCCAGCGAGCATGACGCCGAAATTCGAGTAGGCGGACGTCGTACCGGGCTGAAAAACGCGCCTTGGCGGGTTGAGCTTGAGCTTGTCGGCAAGCGGACGAATTTGCGCGGGCTTTTCGACCCACATGTGATCGAGCATACGCTCTTCAAGACCAGGGGAGTGGCTCATCAGATCGGCGAGAGTCACTGGCCGCCATCCAGATACAGCGGGAATCGCAAGATCCGGCGGAAGATAGTCGTCGATCGGTTTGTCCAAGCGCATCCGACCGGCCTCGACCTCCTTCATCGCGGCGATCCAGGTGAAAGTCTTAGAGATGGACCCAATGCGGAAAAGCGTGCGATCGGGATCAACCGGCCGCCCATGACTGGCAAAACCATATCCCTTTTTAAGCACCACATGGCCGTTTTGGACGATAGCGACCGTAACGCCGGCAATGTGATCGCGCGCAATTGCCGCACGGACGACGCCATCCACAAACGGCTCCAGTTCAGTCGGTGGGATCGGCGTCCCCGGTGTGTGCGGCGCCCTGAGCATCGCGATTTCCGGCGGGGCTGGGGATGGCGAGCGTACAGGTGTTTGGGCCAGTGAGGGACCAAGCGCCAAAATGGCGATAGCTGCCGCGATGAAGCCACCTCGCATCAGTTTCATCCCTTCGTTATGGCAGGGCTCGCTGGAGCCGCGCCATCATCAGTCGCGGGGCGTCCCAGCAGGGTAGCATAGAGTTCCGGGTCCGTTGCGCCTTCGGTCCCGAATAGGAGGATGCGCGAGGCCGGATCGAGCCGAAGCGCCCGCCGGGTCTGCGGGTCCGCAGCGGCAGCCATGAAACCGGCCAGCCCGGCGCCTGCGGACTCGCCCGCTACGATTGGCGCTCCGGCGCGGTCCTCGTCCGCCAACAGGCGCATGGCGGCGATTGCTTCATCATCGGAAATAAGCTGGAAAAATTCAGCACCCTCCCTGAGGATATGCCAGGCATATTCAGACACCTCACCGCACGACAGGCCGGCCATCACGGTGTCCAGATTTCCCGTCGAGGGCGTCGGGATGCCAGCCTTGGCAGACTGGTACAGGCAGTCGGCCAGCTCAGGTTCGACGACGATGACGATCGGCGCGCTTTCCGCCAGCGAGAGCCATGTATATGCACACGCCGCCGCAGCGAGACCGCCTACTCCGCCCTGAACGAAGATGTGCGATGGCTGCTCAGAGCCAAGAGCGGAGATTTGGTCGAGCGCTTCTGCGACCATGACCGTGTAACCGTGCATGACATCAACGCAAGCGGCCTCGCCCCCATCGCTCGATGTGTCAGCGATCAGGGCCCAGCCGTCCTGAATGGCCATATGGGCGGCCGCGCGGACGCTGTCGTCATAATTGCCGTCGATGCGGATAACGTGCGCGCCTCTGGCCGCGATCGCCTGCTCGCGGGCCGCGCTGACCCCACTGTGAATCAGAATGACCGATGAACATCCAAACATGGCCGCGCCAGCCGCGACGGCGCGGCCATGGTTTCCATCGGTGGCGGACACCACGGTGAGAGTGCGCGTAATCGCGGAATGGGCGCCACTTGCGAGCTCGACGGTCGAGACCGCACGGCCCAGTTGTTCGCTGACGCGCCGTTGCAAGAGCCTTGCTACCGCATAAGTGCCGCCCAGGGCTTTGAAACTGCTAAGCCCGAAGCGAGAGGCTTCATCCTTGTAAAAGACACTGCGGACGCGACACGCTTCGCTGACTGGAGTGAGTTCACGCATCGGCGTAACTTCATAGCCCGGCCACGTCGAGATTTCGGCCAACGCGGCTTGCGCACCTTCAAGCGAGAGAATGGTTTGCCGCGGATGCGCCGAACGATCGGCGGCGACAGTGTTGCGCACAATTTGTATGGTCATTGCTCCGCTTCTCCGGGTTGGCCGGGATAATCAGGTGCCGCGACCGATATGAAAGCATCCGGGCCTTCCCCGCACGCTACACGCCCCGCCTTCAAGGCATCTCGGCTGGCCTGGGGTCTGCTGGCAATCAGCTGAAACTCTTTGGTGTGAGCCGCCACTGCCACTCCCTTCAATGAAATATTTCGTATAATAAAAACGAATTGACTAAAAGCAACATTGATTTATGCCCGCAACAATTGCTTGCGGGAGAGAGCGTGGGAATTCGAGAAGAAATCGTCGATTTTGCGATAATCGGCGGCGGCATCGCAGGTCTGTCGGTTGCCAGAGCGGTCAGTGCGAACGGGACAACCATTGTTCTCGAGCGCGAGAGTCATTGTGGCTATCATTCGACCGGACGGTCGGCGGCAATCTTCGTCGAAGGTTATGGCGAGCCCGCGGTACAGGAAATCAGCAGGATAAGCCGGCCCATGTTCGATGCCATGGCGATGTCCATCGGCCGATCGGTCCTGGAAATTCGGGGGCTGGTGATCCTCAGAAACGCTGCGCAGGATAATGAAGCAGATGATCCCACGCGTATCGACAGAGCGGCGGCTGTCGCCAAGGTGCCGGTCCTGCGTGCGGACAGCTTCGTTTCGGCAAACTTCGATCCTATCGCGGCAGATATCGACGTCCATGCAGTACAGCAATATTACACGCATGGTGCCAAGTCAGCCGGCGCCAATATCCGCACTTTAGCGGAAGTCTTGGCTGCGGACCGGCGCGACGGCATATGGTATATTGTCTTGGCGGGCGGCGACGAAATCCGCGCCAAGACCGTGATCAACGCGGCCGGCGCATGGGCAGAAGCGATCGGTGGAATGTTCGGAGCCACCAGGCAAGGGCTCGCAGCGTTCAAGCGTACGGCGGCGGTGGTGCAACTGGTTGGCGGTCCGGACATCCGGAACTGGCCGATGGTGGTGGATGCAACGGAGCAGCTTTACTTCAAGCCTGAATCCAACGGGTTGTTCCTGTCGCCTGCAGATGAGCAACTGACGGATCCGGCTGATGTCTATGCCGAAGACCTCGACATCGCGATAGCGATCGACCGACTTGAAAGGTATACGAACCTGACCGTTCAGCGGGTCATTGCCAGTTGGGCAGGGTTAAGAACCTTCGCGCCTGACAGGCTGCCGGTCGTCGGATTCGATCCCACCGCTCCCGGGTTCTTCTGGCTGGCTGGGCAAGGCGGTACGGGCGTTCAGTCAGCCCCAGCCCTTGCGGCGCTTGCGGCCCAAGCAATAACCGCGCCTGGCGGCATCAGTTCTGCCGACCGCGCGCTCCTCGACGCATTCGCTCCCAATCGTTTCGGATGAAGCTCTGATTTTTGCGGGCATGTACAGCGGCGGAGCCGTATTGGCGTAAGCCAGCTTGTTACGCAGCGGCAGCGGAAAGCGGACGCCGGTCATGACGCACGAGGCAAACTATCTCGGGTGGTGATGGACGTAGCAGATTGGGCTGGCGGACTTTCGGAGATGGGGCCGTAACGCCCAATGTCCGGTGCATTTTCTGACGGCACCAAATACTGCTACAGCGCCTACTCGGGCAGCCCGAGCCGGTAGAGCCGGTTGGCGTTCGCGCCGAACAGCTTCTTACGCTCATCGAGCGGGAAATCCGCTACGATGGCGTGATAAGCCTCGAGATGCCGATCGAAGCTGCCAAATAATTTGTCGGTCGGGAAATCGCTGGCGAACATGCACCGCGCGACGCCGAACGTTTCGATCACGCCAAGCACGAGCGGGCGGATGCGGTCGGTCGTCCAGGAACGCTCGACGAAGCCGAAGCCCGACAGCTTCACGGCGACATTGGGCAGCGCGGCAAGGGCATCCATGCCGTCCCGCCATTCTGCCAGATCGGGATCGACCGGCATGCCGGCATGATTGATCATCACCGGCACCTCCGGATACCGCGCGATCAGCCGGGCAAGCCCCGCCATCTGACCGGGATAGCATTGCAGGTCGAACGACAGGCCATATTTGGCGAGCAGGGCGAAGCCGCGCTCCCACGCCGGATCAACGGTGACGTCGCGCGGGGTATAGGTGCGACTAGGTTCGGCGTGCCAGTTGACGATCTGGCGAATGCCACGAACACGCGGGTTTCGGATATGCGCCGCCAATAGCGATTCGACCTCGGCATCATCGAGCGCGGCGTAGGCGACGATGGCAGTGGGCAGGCCGGTCGCTGCCGCCTGCCGCTCCAGCCATTCGGTCTCGGCCAGCGCATCCCCCGGATCGGCGCCGGCATCGATGTGCACCGCCCCGATCACGTTCCACCGCGCGGCATCAGCGCGATAATCGGCGGGCAGATAGCTGTGGGCGATCGCCGCGACGCTGCCGCTTGGCCCGTCATCGGCGAAGGGCGGCGTTAGCCATGGATAGCGCAGGAGCGCCAGATCCCACAGATGGATGTGCGCATCGACAAAGGGGATATCGTGCATCGCCGTTCCGTTCGCCTTTCGCATCCTCAGAAAGTGGTGCGGCCGCCCGATGTGTCGAAGGTCGACGCCGTGGTGAAGCTGCACTCCTCGCTGGCCATAAAGCAGACCATCGCGGCTGATTCCTCCACCTCACCCAGCCGGCCCATCGGAATCTTGGAACGCATATAATCGACCTGGGCTTGCGGAAGCTGGTCGAGGATCGGGCTTTCAAAAGTCGCCGGGGTGATGGCGTTGGCGATGACGCCTTTGCCCGCAAGCTCCTTGCCGAGCGATTTGGTCAATCCGATCACCGCTGCTTTTGACGAGGAATAGGCCGAGGCATTGGGATTGCCCTCCTTGCCCGCCACGGAGGCGACATTGACGATACGACCGTAGCCGCGAGAGAGCATGTGCGGCACGACTGCGCGGTTGCAATAGAATAGGCCGTTGATGTTGACGTCGAACACCCGCAGCCAGTTTTCCACCGGGAATTCGTGCACGGGCGCGGTTGCGCCGGTGATGCCCGCAGAACACACCAGGATGTCGATCTGGCCAAGGGCCGCAAGGCTCTCCGAGACGGCGTTCTCCACGGCGGCCGGATCGGACACGTCAAGCGCGATGGTGTGGCTCGCGCCCACCTCCTGCGCGGCCGTGGCAAGGCCGTCGGGGTGAAGATCCCATAGAGCGACCTTGCCGCCCTCGGTGACGATCCGCGCCGCCAGGACCTTGCCGAGCCCGGAGGCCCCGCCGGTGATCACCGCCGCGCGACCGGCGAAGCGTCCGCTGAAGCTGTTCATGACAGCAGCGCCGGGTCGAAGGCGACGACGTGCTGCTTCTGGGTGCCGAGCTTGTCGATCGCGAGCGACATCGTGTCTCCGGCTTTCAGAAAGATCTTGTCTGGCTTTTTTCCTTCGCCAACGCCGGGCGGTGTGCCGGTGATCAGCAGGTCGCCAGGCAGCAAGGTGACATACTGGCTGACGTAGGAGATCAACTCGGCCAGATCGAAGATCATCGTCTTGGTGTTGCCGGTTTGCATCCGCGTGCCGTTAAGATCGAGTATCATGTCGAGGCTCTGCGCGTCGCCGACCTCGTCCGGCGTCACCAGCCAGGGGCCGGTTGGACAGAAGGTGTCATGACCCTTGCCCTTCGACCATTGGTTGCCGCGCTCCTTTTGGTTGAAGCGTTCCGATACGTCGTTGCATAGAACGTACCCGGCGACATGGTCGAGCGCGGCCTCCTTCGGCACGTAGCGGCAGGTCTTGCCGATGATCACGCCCAGTTCGACTTCCCAATCACCGTGCGTCGATCCTTTCGGAAGCATGACGGTGTCATTGGGGCCATTGAGGCTCGACAACGCCTTCATGAACATGACCGGCTCGGTCGGGATCGGCAGGCCGGATTCGATCGCATGGTCGCGGTAATTGAGGCCGATGGCGACGATCTTCGATATGCCGCTGATCGGCACGCCGAAGCGCGGGTCGCCGTCGACAAGGGGGAGGGTTGCCGGGTCGATCGCATTGATCGTGGCGATCGTGTCGGCGGTCACATCGGCGATATGGCCTGACAGGTCGCGGATGCGGCCATCGGCATCTACCAGACCGGGCTTTTCTTCCCCTTTAGGGCCGTAGCGGCAGAGTTTCATGAAAGCATCCTCAGTGCGTGTAAGGTCGGTGAAGCGGGATGTCGCAATTAAGCTCGACGCCGAAACCGGGCTTGTCGAGCGCGCTTGCCTTGATGCGACCGTTGACCGGCACCGGCTCGCCGAGCAGTTGCGGGGCGAACATCGGCACCACTTCGGTCGGCCCGGGATGCATCATCAGGAATTCGGCGAAGGGCGAATTGTGGCGTGTGATCACGAAATGATAGCTATAGACCGATGAGCCGTGCGGCACGACGATCTTGCCGTGCGCATCGGCCAGCGCGGAGATCTTGAGCAATTCGGTGACGCCGCCGCACCAGCCGACATCGGGCTGGATAATGTCGCAGCATTCCATCTCCAGCAGCATCCGGAAGCCCCAGCGCGTCGCTTCATGCTCGCCTGTGGTGACCAGCATTCCCTTGGGCACGTTGCGGCGGAGCTCGGCATAACCCCAATAATCGTCGGGGCTGATCGCTTCCTCGATCCATTTGAGTCCATGCTCGTGGCAAGCGATGGCGAGGCGAGTGGCATAATCCACGTCGAGCGCCATCCAGCAATCGTACATCAGCCAGAAATCGTCGCCGCATTTGGATCGCATGTCGGCGAGCAGGGCGATGTTCTTGTGGAAGCCTTCCAGACCCTCGGCAGGGCCATGGTGCAGCGGCAGTTTGCCGCCGATGAAGCCGAGCTGCTTGGCGATATCGGGCCGGGCGCCGGTCGCATAGAATTGCAGCTCGTCCCGCACCGCGCCGCCGAGCAGATGGTATACCGGCTCCTGCCGGAGCTTGCCGAGCAGATCCCAAAGCGCGAGGTCGACGCCGGATATGGCGTTCACCACCAGTCCCTTACGGCCGTAATACTGGGTCGAGAAGTACATCTGGTCCCAGATCTTCTCATAGTCCGCCGGGTCGCGCCCCTCAAGGAAGCGCGCGAGATGGCGCTCGACGATATAGCAGGCGGGCTCCCCGCCGGTCGTCACCGCAAAGCCGATCGTGCCATCCTCGGCCTCGATCTCAACCACCAATGTGCCGAGCACGTTGATGCCGAAGCTCTGCCGCGACTGACGATATTCCGGATAGCGCGCCATCGGCGTCGCGATGTGATCGTCGATCCAATGACCGGCGCCCTGATCGTGATAATCGGCGCCGCCGCCCCGCACGACGAATGCCCGGACATGTTTGATTTTCGGCAGCGCCACGCTGATTCCTTTGAATTGGCGGTCAATAGATGTAACGGAGTATTGCCACATCATGGGATAGAGTTCTACAGAATGGATATTGGAGCGTCAATCGCAACATGCGATACGACCATGGTGACGATCCTCGGCTCAGTGCCGTCGGGACGAATGCTGGAGGGATGCAGATGAGCGGGTTGCTGGCTGGAAAGGTTGTATTGATAACGGGCGCCTCGGCGGGGATCGGTCGCGCTACCGCGATCGGTGCCGCGCGGCAGGGGGCCGACGTCGCCATCAATTATCTCGGGGGGGACGCCGCCGGCGTCGTCGCCGAGATCGAAGGGCTGGGCCGCAAGGCAATCGCGATCGAGGGCGACGTGGCGGAAGCGGCAACCGCGACTCACTTCGTTGCGCGGGCGACCGAAGCGTTCGGCCGCGTCGACGTGTTCGTCAGCAACGCCGGCATCTGCCCGTTCCACGCCTTTCTCGACATGCCCGCCGAGACGCTGGAGCGCACGATGCGCGTCAACCTGCACGGCGCTTATTACATGGTTCAGGCCGCCGCGAATCAGATGGTGAAGCAGGGCGAAGGCGGCGCGATCGTCGCAGTCTCCTCGATCTCCGCGCTGGTGGGCGGTGAATTCCAGACGCATTATACGCCGACCAAGGCGGGCGTCCTTTCGTTGATGCAATCGACCGCGATCGCGCTCGGGAAACATCGGATCCGCTGCAACGCGGTGCTGCCCGGTGCCATCCTGACCGACATCAACAAGGACGATCTCGCCGATCCTGACAAGCGCCGTTACATGGAGAAGCGCGTGCCCCTCGGCCGGTTGGGCGCGCCCGAGGATCTTGCCGGGCCGATCGTGTTCCTCGCGTCTGATCTCGCCTGCTATGTCACCGGCGCCGCGCTGCTTGTCGACGGCGGCATGTTTGTGAACCTGCAATAATGGCGCGGGCGGCCTCGGTGCTCGATTATCGCGAGCTGGCGCGGCGGCGGCTGCCGCACTTCCTGTTCGAATATATCGACGGCGGTTCATATGCGGAGGCCACGCTCAAGCGGAACGTCGCCGATCTGGAGGCGATCGCGCTGCGTCAGCGCGTGCTCAATGACGTGTCGGCGCTCGACCTGTCGACCGAGCTGTTCGGGCAGCGTCAGGCGCTTCCCGTGGCGCTCGCGCCGATCGGCCTTGCCGGCATGAACGCACGGCGCGGCGAAGTGCAGGCGATGCGCGCGGCCGAACGCGCGGATATCCCTTTCTGTTTGTCCACCGTTTCGGTCTGCCCACTCGACGAGGTCACACGGGCCGCTACGCGGCCCTTCTGGTTTCAGCTTTATATGATCCGTGATCGCGGCTTCATGAAGCTGCTGCTTGACCAGGCGCGCGCGGCAGGCTGCTCGGCTCTGGTGTTCACCGTCGACATGCCGGTGCCGGGTTCGCGTTACCGCGACTATCGCTCGGGCCTCGCAGGTGCGTCGGGTGCTTGGGGTGCAATGCGGCGCACCATGCAGGCGATACTTCGCCCGCACTGGGCCTATGACGTGGGCTTCCGCGGGCGGCCGCACCAATTGGGCAATGTCGCGCCGGTGCTCGGCGGCAAGACGGGGCTCGAGGATTTCTTCGCCTGGATGCGCAACAATTTCGATCCCTCGGTAAGCTGGCGCGACCTGGATTTCATCCGGGAGCATTGGGATGGTCCGCTGATCATCAAGGGCATCCTCGATCCTGAAGATGCGCGGCTCGCGGTGCAACTTGGCGCCGACGGCATCGTCGTCTCCAATCATGGCGGCCGACAGCTCGACGGCGTGCTGTCGAGCTGTCGCGCTCTTCCCCCCATTGCCGACGCGGTCGGCGACACGCTCACCATTCTCGCCGACGGTGGGGTGCGCTCGGGGCTGGACGTGGTGCGATTGCTGGCGCTGGGCGCGCACGGCGTGCTGCTCGGGCGCGCCTGGGCCTACGCGCTCGCCGCGCGCGGCGAGGCGGGCGTCACCCATATACTGCAACTGGTCGAGGCGGAGATGCGTGTCGCGATGGCGCTGACCGGCGCGACACGCATCGCGGACATCGGCCGGGATATCCTGATTCACCATGAGGGTCGGCCGTGAGTGGGCAAGCGCAAGGCGGCTGGCGCAACACCATTCTGGCGGGCCTTGCCAATTATATCGATGCCGGTTCGATCGTCGCGGGGTCGGTCGCACTGGCGATGTGGAAAGCGCAATACGGCCTGTCGGACACTTTTATCGGCCTGATCGCGGCGTTCAGCGCCAACGCCATATCGGCTGGCATTGGTGCGCTGGTCGGCGGCATCCTGTGCGATCGCTACGGGCGCAAGAAGATCTACCAGTTCGACATGCTGTTTTATGCCTTCGGTATGCTTTGGCTGGTCTTTGCCGTTGCGCCGTGGATGATCCTGCTCGGCTTCGTGCTGGTCGGGCTGGCGGTGGGCGCCGACATCCCAGCGTCCTGGTCGCTGATCGCGGAGATGGCGCCCGACAAGAAGCGCGGCGCGCACAGCGGCGTCGCGCAGGTGCTTTGGTATCTCGGCCCGGTGGTCGTGCTGGTCGCCGCGCTGGTGTTGGAGCCGCTCGGGCTGCTGGGCGCGCGGATCATCTTCGCGCATCTCGCCGTGCTGGCGATCGGCCTCACTTTCCTGCGCTCGCGCATGCACGAGTCCGAACGCTGGCAGGCCGCACGTGGTGACGCGCGACGCAACGGGCAGGACTGGCGCGTCCTGCTCAAGCCGCAATATGTTCGCTCGATCGCGTTTCTCGCCGGCATGTACGGGCTGTGGAACCTGTGGGCCGGCACCAACGGCTTCTTCTTCCCCTACATTCTGCGCACGGTCGGCGACCAGACCCAGACGATGAGCGTGGCGTTGCAGGCGGGCGGGTATATGTTGTCGATGCTGTCGATCTATTTCGTCTTCATGAAGTTGTCCGATAAGGTCGACCAGCGCCTGCTGTTCGGCGTGTCGGCGCTGATGCAGGTCGGCGGCATGGCGCTGCTCGCGCTCGTCCCGCTGACGCTGCCGGTGGCGATGTTGCACATCTTCCTGATGCAGTTCGGCGGCGGCTTCGGTGCGCAGAGCTTCTTCCAATTGTGGAGCGCCGAGCAATTCCCGACCTTGGTGCGCAGCACCGCGCAGGGCGCGACTTTCGCGATCGTGCGGATCGGGCTCGGCTGCTTCAGCTTCTTCGTGCCGCTGCTGACCTCCACCGGCTTCACCACCCTGGCGTGGATTCTGACCGGCTTCCTGACTGCCAGCGCGTTGGTCGGCCTGCTGTGGGGGCCGCGTAACGCGGGCAAGTCGCTCGAACAACTCGCCGCCGAGCAGCGCTGACGGGCAAGGGGATTGGCCCCGCAATCCCCTTGCCCCGTTCATTTCGTGCTGGAGACCAGCAGCACCCAATCCTGGGTGCTGGGTGCCGGGGCGACCGTCCAATTGCCCGCGCCGCTTTCATGGAGTTGGGCGGCTTGATAGCTGCCGGTGCGCGGATCGAACCATTTTCCGGTCGGCTGCCCCGCCATGTGCACGACGCCCGAATAGACCTTGGGTGCTGACGGCAGATACGCGACGATGATATTCCGTGCCGGATCGGCTTTCTGGTATGGGCGCTGGGTGTCGGTGGGCGCGTCTTGCCAAGAAATCGCATCGGCATCGGGACGCAGCGTCCACCAGGGCAGCGCGGTCCAGAACGCCTTCATGAAGCCGAGCTGCCGGTTGCCGATCGGGAATTCGAGCGCTTCGCGCCACGTATAGCCGTCCTTGCCCGCGCCGCAATTCGGGTTGAGTTCGACCTTCTTGACGCAACCGTACCAGATGCCCTGCGCGCCGTAGGTATAGCCGAACGCGCCGCCGATCTGCGCCATCCATGCCGACTGGCGCGTCCAGGATTCGCTCGATCCGCTGTAGAGCGGAATGATGTGATCATAATTGGATTCATCTTCCAGCACCGGCCGCGGCGGCTCGGCCTGATATTGCTTGAGCCAGTGATCGACCGGATGGACCGAGCCGTGTCCTTCCTGCAGCGTTACGAAGCTGTACCAGGGTTGGTCGTGGAAGCGGATCGGGTTGTCGATCCACGAATGGAGGCTGTTGGGGCGCTTGTACGGGTCGGCATTATAGACCGAACGCGCAATGTCAGCCCAGCAGTCGGCGCACACCGTCTTGCCCGGCAAGGACAGGTTATATTCCTGCGCGTTGATCCACACGGTCGGGAAGGCGCCGTAGCGGGCGAGGATGTATAAAGCGAGACGGCGGTGGTCTTCGGTCGCCGCAGGCGTTTGCAGTGATCGCCCGACACCCTGCGCGATCGAGACGACGGTGCCGCTGTCGGCGACATAGCGAACGCGGCGGTCGATATCCTGCCAGAAGGCGACGTTGGGACGGTCGAAATACTTCTTGTTTTCCCAGGCGAACCCACCCTCGTTGATCGGCAGGTTCTCCGGCTCGTCATTGTTGGCGAAGGTCTCCGCCTTCCACACCGTGAAGCCCTGCGCGACGCGCCGGTCGACGATCACCTTGAAGGCGCTTTGGCCTCCGGTCGCGGCGGAGGGGGTCCATGGCACGGAGCTGAAGCCGCCCCAATTGGTGTCGCCCAGCCAGTAGAACGGCGTGCCATCGCGGTATGTCAGGTAGCGATTGTCCTTGCTGACGGTCAGGAAGCCGCGCCGATAGATGTCGAGCTTGCCCGTGTAGCGCACAGCGGAGAAACTGCCCGACCGGCCTTGCAGTCCGGCATCGCCAGCCATTGAGGAGGAGGTGCGGTAACGCCACACGCCGGGGCGCGGCGGCGCGAAGCGGACCCGCCAGACGTTCTTGCCGTCCCAGAAGCCCGGCATCTCCATGCGGACTCCGTCGGGCCCGGTGAACACCGCCGAGACAGTGACGTCCTTATAGGGATTGGCGTAATTGCGTTGCGCAGTCAGCGTGATCTCATATGGGCGCCAGGTTGTCGCGGTCTGGCTCTGCCCGGCGCTGGCGGGCGCGATATTGGCCAGCGCGGCGACCGTACAAGCTATGGGAAAGCCGAGATTCAGTCGCCAGTAGTTTGCCATGACAAAGCCTCGAAAGATCTGCGGTTGATGGGGTGCCGGAGCAGCGCAGGCAGGCCGAGCAGCGAGATCGCCGGCGTGACGAAGAACAGGAGAATGCCGAGTTGATGCTTTGCGCCCTCGCCGAGTTGCGTCGCGGCCCCGGCATGGAAGCCGACGCTGGTCAGCAACCAGCCGCCGGCGAACAGGCCGATTGCAAAGGCCAGCCGCATACTGAGGCTCAGGGCGGCCGAATAGACGCCCTCGTGCTGCACGGCGCTACCGGCGCTGCGCAGTTCGGCGCTGTCGCCGATCATCGCGGTGACGACGGGGAAGATGAAGCCCGAGCCCGTCCAGTATGCGCCGTGCAGCAACACGAAAAGGATGAAGCCGGTTTCGGTGCCCGGGCTTACCAGCCCGCTCAGATAGAGGATGCCGAACAGACCGTGCGCGACGACGCCGCCGACGACGCCGATGATGATGACCGGCTTCTTGTCGATCCGGCCGCTCAGCCACGAGGAAACCATCGCGCCCGATGCCATGCCGATCATGGTTGCGCCGTGGGCGACGGACCGCTGCCAGCCGGTCAGTTCCATGATGAAGATATAGCCATAGGTTTGCAGCGAGACGACCGTCATCAACGCGATCTGGACGAGCAGCGCGAAGCCGAGCAGCCAGCGCATGTTGGGGTCGCGCAGTGCCAGCGCGAACTCTGTCCACAGCCGCCCCTTCTGCCCCGTATGCGGGCGCGACGGCGTGATGCCCGACAGCCGCGTGCTGATCACCAGGATCGCGATCATCACCAGCACCGCAACCGCGAAGGTCGTGCTCATCGCCGCGTAATTGCCCGCTATCGAGGTGCCATCCAGCGTCGATCCGTCGGGCTGGACGCGGTCCTCGAAGAAGATCGTCCAGGCCAGTGCCGGCCCGAGGAAGTTGAGCGCCATGTTGAACACCCAGCGGAAGCTCTGCAGCCGCGAGCGGCCGTCATAGGTCGGACTCAGTTCGAAACCGAGCGCGAGATAGGGAATGAAGTACATCGTCAACCCGGTGCGCAGCGCGATGTTGACGATCACCAGATAGATCGTCGTCGTCACCGCGTCGCCCGCGACCATCCCTGGCACGTGCCAGAACAGGTACATCGCCAGCGCGACGAGCATCCCACCCGCCGCGATCCACGGCAGGCGAGGGCCGTAGCGGCTTTGCGTACGGTCGCTCACATAGCCCATCACCGGCTCGGTCACCGCTTCCCAGATGATAGACAGCGACAAGGCGGTGCCCGCCAGCGAGGGCGAGATGTGAAGCACTTCGGTATAGTAAAGCAGGCCGAAGGTGCTGACGCCGTTGGTGACGAGGGAGTTCGGCCCTTCCCCGAGGCCGTAGGCGAGTTGCGATGAAAGTGGCGTTGCCGCTTTGCGGGTCAAAATACTCTCTCCAGCCGGTAGGCAAGCCAAGATGACAAGGCCGAGTGGACCACCCACGCGACGGGCCGCCGATCACGCGATCGACGGCCTTTTCGTTCTAGAACTTCCCGCGCAGGCCAATCGTATAGGTGCGGGGACGGTTGTATATCGCACGTAGTACCGCTGTGCTGCCCAGATAATCGCTACGACCCTGGCCGGTCACGTTGGTTGCGCTGCCGAAGATTTCGATCTGCGGCAGAATTGCATAGGACGCGCTCAGATCAACGCGTGTTTCGGGGCGCGTGAAGGCGTTGGTCCCGGCGATGCCAGCGCCCGGCGCCAGCGGCGTTCCGATCAGATAGCTCGTCCGGTAATTATACGCCGCGCGGAAGCTGAAGCCCCACTTTTCGAAATAGGCGATCGCGTTGATATTGTGCTTCGACGATCCCGGGAAACTCACCGACGATGCGCTGGAACCGCTGCCGGAGAAATTGTCCACGCGGCTGTCGACATAGGTGTAGGCGCCTTGCACACCCAGCCCGTCGAACGGCGAGGAAAGGAACGTGAATGGCTGGTTGAAGCCGATTTCGAAGCCCTTCGCCGACCCTACCGAGAAGTTCAGCGGCGACGTTACGGTGAAGATCTCATCCCCTTGTCCCGCAACCGTTCCCAGCGTGGTGGAGGTGATGATGAAGTTCTTGATCTTCTTGTAGAAGAGGCTGACCACGATAGCGCCATTGTTGGGCGTATAATATTCGGTCGTGAAATCGAAGTTCCACGAAGTGATCGGCTTCAATTGCGTGTTACCACCACTTGAGTCGTTCGGCCGGGTCGGATCGTAAGCTGGGCCGCCGAAATATTTGGTCGTGTTGCTGGTCGGCGAGAGCTGTGCGTAATCAGGCAGCGTTAACGTCTTGGCCGCGTTGAAGCGCAACGTCATATTGTCCTGGGGGTGCACATTCAGCGACGCGGTGGGGAGGTATTCCGTATAACGGTTGCCGTCGGTAACCGGATCGAGGCGGTCCGGCGCCGTCTGGATGTTGAACACCCGGTCGTTGCGGAATTGCGTGCCCACGAAGCCTTGCGTCCGCTCCGTGATCCTGACGGCGCGGAGGCCCAATGAACCGTCGAACGTCAGCGCACCCATGGCGCCCTTGAAATCCGCCTGTCCGTAGAAAGCCAGATTCTGCTCCTTGATCAGATAGGTGGAACTGGCGTTGATCGGCGCTGCGTCGAGCGGATTGGATGACGTTGGGAAAGCGCCGCTGAAGCTCGCTTGGCCAAAGGCGGAGCGCGGGCCGCTCAGACCGCAATAGTCCGTGCTCAGGAAGGTGCAGGCGGCGGCGAAAGAGGGCGCCGGGAAAGCCAGGCTGCCGTTGTAGCCTCCGAAATTGCTGCCCTGGAACGGCGTCACGATGTCGCCGATGTTCATCGCCTGCGACAGTTGATTGACGCGGTCTGGTGTATAGGCGCCGCCGGGAACCGCCGTGCCGTTCGGATAGCGGATGGTTGGGTAGTTGAAATAGGGGCCGAACAGGTCGAAGAACCCACCCGACCGATAATCCACCTTGGTCTTGGCGAAGCGTGCGCCGACTTTCAGCTTCATTTCGAATTCACCGATCGCAACTTCGCGCTGCGCATCGAGACGATAGGAATAGCGTACCGAATGGAATTGGTAGCTGTTCCCCAGATCGTAGCTCGGCACATAGACCGTCGGATCATAGATTTTCTGGAACGAGTTCTGAAGGATGGTGATGTTCGGCTGTGTCGGCTTGGTGCCGTCATAGATGAAGGTAGCTGGGGGCGCGAACGTCAATCCGGTAAAATCATGCGCGTGCAGATTCACCTCTGAATATCCGAAATCGGCCGTAATCGCAGTGCGATCCTTGTGCCACGCGATGTTGGCGCCGCCGTTATATTGCTCGATCCTGCGCGTATCGAGGATGTTCTGCGGCGCGACATAGTTCGACGTCGACTGCATTACGTCGCCCGGCAGATTATATTGGGCCTGGCTGGTATCGATATAGACGAGCGCGCCGTTGACAATCTTATAAGCGCTGGTCGGCAATTCGCCGTTGGTCGTCCCGATCGTATCGCTCGAAAAGCGCAGGGCCGGATTGTCCTGATCGATGTCATACTTGTTGTACGTCATGTCGAGATTGATATCGAGAGTGTCGGAAGGCTTGAACTGAAGCGCTCCGTTCAGCACCAGCCGCTTGCGCTCGTTGCGCCGGACGACGAAATTCTCGATGCTGGGTACGAGAATATTGGGAACCGTCGTGATGGCGCCGGATCCGTCGACTGATTTGATATTGCGGTTCACATAATCGATCGTAAGCGAATCCTGGCGATATTTGGAATCCGACCACACGCCTGAGACATAGACGCCAAAGGTGTCGTCGAGCAGTTTAGTGCCCAGATAGCCGCTAACGCGCGGCGTCCATGCCTTGGCGATGTCGTCGTAACTGCCCTGGCCGGAAAGACCGCCAAAGAATTCCTTCTTTTGGTCGAGCGGGCGCAGCGTCCGCAAGTCGATCTGCCCGGCGATCCCCGGCTCGACTTGCTCGGCCTGTGACGATTTATAGACTAGAACGTTGGTCAGGATTTCCGACGGGAGCGAATCGAAGTTGAAGATGCGCTGGTTGGACCCGCCATCACCGTAAGAAAGCGTCTCGCGGCCATTCAGCGTGACGGACACGAAGCCGGGTCCGAGGCCGCGGATGGAGATGCGGTCGCCTGAATTAACGTCGTCGTTGCGCTGGATTTGGAGACCGGGAACACGCGCGAGCGCATCGCCAATGCTCTGGTCGGAGAATTTGCCAAGGTCCTCGGTCGAAATCGCCTCGACCACCGTCACCGCCTGGCGCTTGATGTCCTGCGCGCGCTGGATACTGCCACGCACGCCGGTCACGATGATATCGTCGGCCGATGGCGTGCCGGAGCCCTGAGCTGCGCTATCCTGACCGGGCGCGAGCGTGCTGGGCGCTGGTGGCAGCGCGGTCGCCTGCCCATAGGCCGGTACGGCGAAAAGCCCGGTTGCTATCACCGTACTGGCCAGAAGGCGGCCGGTAACGGTGTAGGAACGGGTATGAAGATGATGTGCGCCCAATGTTAGATCCTCCCTGTAGCAGCTCTTGGCTGTTTGACCGGATGGTCATTGCGATCGCACCGCCTGAGTACAGGCGATCTCGCTCCTCGCATCTGGTCCGGCCCCGCCTTTTTAGGTGATCGGCGATAGCCGCCACCTTGTTGACTTGTCTGGCATTTGAAGTGTCGCGTAGTCAATTACGAATGTTTGGACGTATTTGACTATCAAACAGGATGTTTTTGACTATCTCATATTTTAATTACTTGGGGTATTTACTTTAATGATCTCAATTGAGATTGATTGCAATCTCAAGGAGAGATTTGCAATGAGCGACGTGCGTGATCTGGTGAAGGCTGCCGCCGAAGGTGCCGACCGCACCAAGGTGCTGGCTTATTATTTTCCGCAGTTCCACGCGGACCCGGCCAATTCGCGCTGGCACGGCGAGGGCTGGACCGAGTGGGATCTGCTCCGCGAGGCGAAGCCGCGCTACCCCGGTCATTATCAACCACGCGTTCCTGCCTGGGGTGAATTTGACGAGGCGGACCCGCGCAACAGCGCGCGCGAAATCGACCTGGCGGCGGACCACGGGCTCAGCGGCTTCATCTTCGACTGGTATTGGTACAACAACGCGCCGTTCCTTAACGGCGCCCTGGAGCGGGGGTTCCTGCACGCGCCCAATAGTGAGCGGATGAAGTTCGCACTGATGTGGGCGAATCACGACTGGCTCAACATCTTCCCGGCCCGGCCGGTGACGGGCCGGGAACTACTCGCGAACGGCGGCGTCGACCGTGAGACCTTTGAGACGATGACCGACTATATCGTCGAAAACTATCTGTCGCAGCCGAATTATCTTCGTGTCGACGGCGGCTTATATTTCTCGATCTACGAACTCGGAACCTTTCTGAAAGGCTTGGGCGGCGCCGATGCCGCCCGCGATGCGCTGGATTCGTTCCGTGCGAAGGTGCGGGCCGCCGGCCTCGGCGAGCTCCATCTCAACGCCGTATTGTGGGGCTTCACTGTGCTGCCGAGCGAGAGCAAGCTCGAACATCCGAACGAGGTGGTCGCCAAGCTCGGCTTTTCGAGCCTGACAACTTATGCCTGGGTCCATCATTATGCGCCCGAGACCCACGGCTTTCCGAAGGGCAGCTATCGCGAGGCGGCGGCGCGCAGCTACGAATCGTGGCAGGAATATCGCGACGAATATGATCTTCCTTATCACCCTAACGTCTCGATGGGATGGGACCCGACGCCGCGGACGCAGCAGGACGCTGATTATGTCGACTACGGCTATCCATGGACAGCGACGCTCGACGGCAATACGCCGAAGGCGTTCGGCGAGGCGCTGCGCCGCGCCGAGGCTTTCGTCGCGGATCAGCCGCGCGGCGACCGGGTCATTACCATCAATGCCTGGAACGAGTGGACCGAAGGCAGCTATCTGTTGCCCGATACCGTCCACGGTCTCGCCTATCTGGAGCAGGTCGACCGCGCCTTTGTGCGGTCATGAACGTTATTGTCGCGCCGTCCGCGCCTGCTCCCGATATTGCGATGCGCTCACCCCGAAATAGGCACGGAACCGACGGGCGAACAGGCCTGAATCGTACCAGCCGACCGAGCAGGCGATGACGGAGATGGGCTTGTTGGTGTGGAGCAGCAGTTCCGCTGCGCGCTCCAGCCGCCAACGCGCAAGATAGGCTTTGGGCGGCAATCCCGTCCATTTGTGAAAGAGCCGGGTCAGATATGAGCCGTTCAGGTTCACGGCCACGGCAAGGTCCGGTAGGGTCCAGTTCCGTGCCGCATCCGTCTCGAACATCTCTATGCAGGTGCGGACCGCCAATGGCATCGCGTCGCCGTCACCACAGCGTTCACCCGAAACCGACCCGCGCATTTCCTGCAATAACAGCAACAGGTGACCGACATATCCCGCCGTCATTTCGGCACCCGCCCCCTGTCTGGACAAGCGGTCGATGGCGTCGAGCTGCCCGACATAGCGGTCGAGCGCGCTGTCGCGCAATTCGAACAAGGTGGCACCATCGCGGCTGAGTGACCGCGGTGACCAGATCAGTTTGCTGAGTACCGGATCGTCACGCGTCCACAGCAACTCGCGCCATAGCAGTTCGGTTGAGACGTAGCAGTCGTAGAGATCGAGCTGGTCGCAGTTGAGAAAGGCGTGCCAGCCGCCCGCCGGCACCACGATCCCCGTACCCCGGCCGATAGGCCGGTCGCCGTGGACGGTTCGGTGCAGTGCGGTGCCGCCAAGCACGATCGCGATCTCGAGAAATTCATGATCGTGCGCACCGAGCTGGCCGTTTATGACATGCCGATCGACGCCGACGCGATCATCCTGCTTGGCGAAGACCTCATCGGCATCGATGTGATCGCGGGGCGACGCACCGAAGAACTGGCTCGTGGCGATCAGTTCGCGCGTCATCAGCCGCTCTGGCCGTCGCCAGATATCGTCGTGCCGCAATGCGGACAGGGCGCCGGCCGGGGTCATGCGACCAGGTGAAACACGGTGGGGAGCGGTACGCTGACCGGCGACCCGTCCGGGTTCGTTTCCATGAGTGGCGCCATCGATGCCCACCAGCGCTGCATCACCTCCAGGCCGGGCAGGGTGTCCATGCCGTGATCGTCGTCACGCCACAAGGTGGCGAACAACGCGTCGGTCGCTGGATCGTGGTGGATCGAATAATCGTGGATACCAGCCGCCTTCAGGGCGTCGACCAGCTCTGGCCAGATCGCATCGTGACGGCTGCGATATTCTTGGATCCGTTCAGGCTTGAGTTGCATCCGGAAAGCGATCTTCTCCATCAGCGGCGCCTCCGGACACAGGCATTATTTTGTCCCGGCGTACGCACCGGACCAGCATCGTCGCGATGAACGACCTTGAGCAGCGTAACGATCGCCTTCCTACACGGATTCGTGCCCATTCAAATCCTCCCGGGCCCCTGACGGAACCTCGGATACGATCTACCACCGCAATCGTTGACCACAAAGTGATTTTTATATTATCAAATTATATCCCATATATTGAAATTACTAGCAGTTCTCATATTACAGAACGATATCCCGTTTATTGACACAACACATAAGCTCGGGCACGTTTTGACCAACGGTTTACCGGCTGAGCAACAGCGGACGGGAGAGTGTCATGGCGTCAAGCATTTCCCGGCGGGGCTTCATCGCCACCGCTGGCGTCACCACGGCATTGATCGCAACCCCGATACGCGCAAGACCCGTGGCGGGCCTCCGCATCGAAGCCCAGCACGCCGACGGCCTCGACAACCCGCTTAATCTTCATGCGCAGCAAGTGCGCCTTTCCTGGCGGCTCGTGTCGCCGCGCCGTGACATTCTTCAGCAGGCTTATCGCATCGGTGTCGCGACTTCCCGCACGGCGGCGGAGGCCGGGCAATTCGATCTGTGGGATAGTGGCAGGGTCGATGGCCGCCAGAGCTTCGACGTGCGCTATGGCGGCAAACCGCTCGCCTCGCGCGATCGCTGTTTCTGGCAGGTCGAGGTCTGGGACAACCAGGGTCAGCACGCTATGAGCCCGGTCGCAAGTTGGGAGATGGGTCTGCTCGATCCGAGAGACTGGCATGCGCCCTGGATTGCAGCCGAAACCGCGCCGATACGCGAGGATCGCCTGGCGGGCCTGCCTTGGCTTACGGGTGGGGACGGCGAGAAGGCAAGCATTGATGGCCGCAGCTATCGCTTGCCGCTGAACTTGCCGGAGGCGGCAGAGGTGACGCTTTTCCTTGTTGGCAACAGACAGCCCGAAGCGATGCTCGACGGACAGCCGCTCGCCCTGCCGCCGCGCAACCCCGACGCTTTCGGTCCGCCGCCGCCGTGCCGGCTTCGTCTGTCGTTGTCGCGCGGCCGCCACCTGCTCGCACTGTTCGTGCCGGGTGATCCCCGGCCGCGCCCCGATAGTCGGCCGCCGCGCGGCGCCATGTTGGTGCGCGCCGATCTCGCTTCGGGTCATTCCCTCCACATTACAGGCGAGAAAGCGCGCGTCACAGCGGGCCGACCCGATGGCTGGGGGACACCTGCACTTAGCGATTCCCATTGGCCGGCCGTGCAGGCCGTGCCGGGTGAGGGCGCACCGTTTCCGGGCAACGGCGCCTTCCTGTTGCGCCGCGCGTTCGCAGTGGGCAAACCCGTGCGATCGGCACGTCTCTATATGACGGCACTGGGTTCCTACGTCCCGATGCTCAACGGCGAACGGGTTGGATGCCAGGCCGTGACGCCTGAATGGACCGACTTCCGCCGCCACGTCCTCTACCGGGCCTATGATGTCACCGACCGGATCAAAGCGGGGGACAACGTCCTCGGCGCGATCGTCGGCGACGGCTGGTACGGCGGCTATATGGCGCCGGCTGGACGGTTCGGCTTCGGGCCGCCGCCGCTGCGGCTGCGCGCGCAGCTCGAGCTGGACTATCAGGACGGCGGCCGCGAGGTGATCGCGGGTGAGGACGGCTGGTCGCTGGCGCGCTCGGCGATTACCGCGTGCGACATCTATGATGGCGAGGAGGTTGATGCCCGACGCGACCAGCCGGGCTGGGCCGATACTGGTTTTACGCCGCCGCCACACCTCTGGGAGCCTGCATCGCCGGTCGACACGCCCGCGCTGCTGCTCGTCGGAGCAATGCTGCCGGCGATCGAACCGAGCCAGACGCTGAAGCCCGATTCCATCAAGCAACGGGCAGACGGCAGCGTCCTGGTCGATTTCGGCCAGAATTTCGCTGGCTGGATCAGGCTGCGTGTCACTGGCGAGACAGGGCGCAAGATCCAGATGCGCTACGCCGAACTGATCGGCAAGGACGGTGCGGTCGACCAGGCCAGCCTGCGCGCGGCGCACGCCACCGACAGCTACATTCTGCGCGGCGATGCCGGCGGCGAGACGTTCGAGCCGCGCTTTACCTATCACGGTTTTCGTTATGTCCAGATCGACGGACTGCCGGATGCGCTCAGCGCAGACGCGATCGACGGCATCGTGGTGCATTCCCACCTGCCGGAAACCGGGCAACTCAAGCTGGGCCAATATGTCCCGCAGCGCCTTTGGCAGAACGGCCTGTGGAGCCAACGCTCCAATTTCTTCGGCACTCCGACCGATTGCCCGCAGCGAGACGAGCGGTTGGGCTGGACCGGTGATGCGCACGTCTTTTGGGATGCGGCGTGCTTTAACATGGACACGGCGGCGTTCACGCGAAAGTTCATGCTTGATATCCGTGATGCGCAACGCAGCGACGGGTCCTTCCCCGATATCGCGCCAAATAACGACCTCGCCCATTTCACGCCGCCGGGATCGTCGCCGGGCTGGGGCGACGCGGGCGTTTCCATCCCGTGGATGAGCTGGCAGCGTTATGGCGACACCGCTGTCATCGATGAACATTGGCAGGCGATGGTTCGCTTCCTCGGTTCGATCCACAAGGCCAATCCCGATTTCCTGTGGGTGAAGGAGCGTGGCAACGATTTCGGCGACTGGCTGTCGCTCGACGGCAAGGAACCGGGCGACCCCACCACGCCCAAGGATCTGATCGGCACGGCGATGTGGAAGGCGGCTGCCGATGCGATGGTCGACATGGCGCGGGCGACCAATCGCGACGGCGATGTGCGGCGATACCAGGCGATGGCCGCATCGATAACACAGGCTTTTAACCGCGCCTATGTGCGGACCGACGGCAGCGTGGGCAACGGATCGCAGACGGGTTACATTCAGGCGCTGCATTTCGGACTGTTGCCCGAAGCGCAACGCGCGGCGGCGGTCGGCCATCTGGTCGCGGATATCGAGCGGCGCGGCAAGGTTTTGTCGACCGGCTTCCTCGGCACGCCCTACAGCCTCGATGTGCTGGCCGATGCGGGCCATATTGGGCTGGTCTACGATCTGCTGCTGCGCACCGCTTATCCGTCCTGGGGCTATATGATCGCGCACAATGCGACGACGACCTGGGAACGCTGGAACGCGGACATGGAGGGGGATTCGATGAATTCCTACAACCATTACGCGCTGGGTGCGGTGTCGGGTTTCATGTTCCGACGTATCGCCGGGATCAGTCCAATCGTGCCGGGCTTCGCGCGCTTCCGTTTCGATCCGGTCTACGACCCGCGAATGCCCAATGCTGGCGCCCGCTATGAAAGTCAGGCGGGGCCGATCGTCACCAACTGGCAGCGGCGACCGGATGGCGCTTTCGCGCTTGACCTCAGCGTGCCCGCAAACAGCCGTTGTGAACTCCATCTGCCCGCGACCTCTGTCGCACAGGTGCGCGCGGATGGCGGTACAGCGACGCGGTTCAAGGCGATGCCGGGCAGGAAGCTCGTGCTGGATGTCGGATCGGGCGACTATGCCTTCAGTGTTTTGCGCCCCGATTATTCCTGAACGGAATCAATCGTGCTTCTCGGCCGCCCAGCCGAGATCGCGACTGATCGATCGCGCGGCCTCCAGTACCACGCCGGACAGGTCGTCCATGCGATCATCGCTCATATACTGAGCGGCGCTGGAGACGCTGATTGCGGCGACGATCCGCCCATTGGCGCCGCGCACGGGTGCGGCGACGCAGCGGATCTGGTCCTCATTTTCCTCAAGGTCGTAGGCGCGACCGGCTGTCACGTACCCGCGCATCCGCTCCCGCCACAGATCGGCATCGACGGGCGGCACGCCGGCCGCATGGTCGCCGACAAGGCGCGCGTTCCAATAGCTTTCGGGATGGTCGAGCATCAGCGCCTTGCCGAGCCCGGTCGAAGTCAATGGCTGCCGGTCGCCGACACGGCTTGAGATCGTGATGCGCCGGCGGCCTGGCATCTTGTCGAGATACAAGGCGCTGTCGGCGTCCAGGACGCCGAAATGGACGGTATCCTCGGTCGCATCTGAGAGCATTTCGAGATGCGGGCGCGCCACCTGGATGATGTCAGCCTGCTCGTGTGCCAGGTGCCCGAGCTCCAGTAGCTTGGCGCCCAGCGTATAGCCAGCGCGGGGCGCAAAACCAAGGTAGCCCCGCTCGACCAGCGACGCCGCTAGCCGGTGCGCCGTGCTGCGCGATAGCCCCAGGGCATCGGCCAGGCGCGGCAGCGTCGTGTCGCCGTTTGCAACTGCCTCGATCACGTCCAGGCCGCGCATGAGAGTCTGGCTGCCGGCGATCCCGGCGGGGGGTTTTGGTTTTTCGTTCATCGTCCTGTTTTCTTAGCCGAGTGCTCACAATATGAAAGTGGCCCCTGCAGACATTTCAACAGACCCTCGGAAAATCACCCGATCGATGAGGCCGGGTGTTCGTCTTTCCGTGGAGCTCATTCTGTGCATTTCCGGGTCATTTATCTGCCCCTATGGCCAGCATCCCGGATGCGGTGATGAGTCTAGGCTAGGAGGTCCGCCGCCCAGCGCGAGATCGGGATCTGCGATGCATCTCTTCACCGCCTTGCTGGTGAAGCGGTGCGCGCTCGCTAGCGGACGCTTCCAGGCGAAACTCCCCACCGCGCACCGGCAATGCAGCCGCCATTCCTCGCGGCGAGTGATGACGAGGTTCGCTAGCGATCCTGCGGGCCGCTCATCGAAAAGGGTGCGTTGGCCTTGGCACTGCCCCACTTCTCGTTCGGCGTCGGCCCCATCACGAAGCGCAAAGTACCACCGGCCTGCAGCGCGGTGCGCGACAGCCATGGCTTGTCGTAAAGCTGGCCATTGAGCGTCACCGACTGGATGTACACGTTCTTCGGTCCGTTATTCTCCGCCTCGATCGTCAGTACCTTGCCAGCCGGCATCACCACCCGCACGGAGCGGAACAGCGGGCTGCCTATCGCATATTGCCCGACGCTCGGTGTCACGGGGTAGAAGCCGAGCGCCGAGAAAACGTACCAGGCTGAGGTCTGGCCGTTATCCTCGTCACCCGGATAGCCATCGGGCGTCGCCGCATAGAGCTTGGCCATTACGTCGCGGACATGCGCCTGCGCCTTCCAGGGTTGCCCGGCCCAGTCGTAGAGATAGATCATGTGCTGGATCGGCTGATTGCCGTGCGCATACTGACCCAAGTTGACGATCTGCATCTCGCGTGTCTCGTGGATCACCGTGCCATAATAGCTGTCATCGAACAGCGGTGGGCGCGTGAAGATCGAATCGAGCTTGTCGGTAAACGCCCTGTCGCCGCCCGAGAGGTCGATCAGGCCCTGCACGTCCTGCATCGCCGAGAAGCTGTAATGCATTGCATTGCCTTCGGTGAAGGCGTCGCCCCAGGCATAGGGGTTGAACGGCGCCATCCAACTCCCGTCCCTGTTGCGGCCGCGCATCCAGCCGGTCTGTGCATCGTAGATCTTGCGGTAATTTTGCGCCTGCGCCGCATATTTTCGGGCATCCTCGGCCTTGCCGAGCACGGCAGCCATGCGCGACAACGAGAAGTCGGCAGTCGCATATTCGAGCGTGCGCGCTGCACTCTCGTTGATGCCGACATCATAAGGCACATAGCCAAGCTGATTGTAATATTCGACGCCCTCGCGCCCTGCGGCGCTGATGACGTTACCCTTCTTGTCTCTGGGCCGCCCCTGCGAGGTCGTCGCATTCTTGACCATCGCTTCGTACAGTGTGTCGGCATCGAAGCCGCGCACGCCGTTCACATAGGCGTCCGCAATGATGTTCGCCGAGTTCGAGCCGATCATCACGTCGCGCTGGCCCGGGCTCATCCACTCGGGGAGCCAGCCGCCTTCCTTATAGGCATTGGCGAGGCCCTGCATGATCTGGCCGTCGAGATCGGGGCGGACAAGCACGAAATACGGGAACACCGCGCGCCAAGTGTCCCAAAAGCCGTTGTCGGTGAACAGGGGACCTTCATGCACCTTGCCGTCATAGGGGCTGTAATGAACGGTCTGTCCCTTGGCATCGATCTCGTGAAACATGCGCGGGAACAATAGCATGCGGTACATTGCCGAGTAAAAGGTGCGGCGGTTGTCGAGGTTTGGGTCGCTCACCTGGATGCGGCCGAGTTCATCTTCCCATACCGCCTTGGCCTTGGCCTGCGTCGCGTCGAAACCATCCTCGCCAAGTTCGTGGTCGAGATTGCGCTGCGCCTGCTCTGGGCTGATGAAGGATGAGGCGACCTTGATGCCGATCTGCTCGCCATCCTTCGTCCGGAAGCTCACCACCGCGCCGACATGGCCGCCCTCACGGTTGAGGTCGGCGGTCATCTGCCAATTGTCGTCCCAAGTGCGGCTGACGGCAAAATCGTGGTCGAATTCTGCAACGAAGTAATTGCGGAAATTCTCCGGCACGCCACCGTGATTGTTGCGCACATAACCAGTGATGCGACGATGCGCGGGATCGATCTTCACCATCGAGCCGCCGGCGAGCCCGTCAAGTAGGATATGCGCGTCGTCGCTCTTCGGAAAAGTGAATCGGAACTGCGCAGCGCGATTGGTCGGCGCCACCTCGGCAGTAACGTCATAATCAGCAAGATAGACCTTATAGCCGTACGGATGGCTGACTTCGGCCTTGTGACTGAACCAGCTCGCGCGCTCGTCCTCCTTGAGCTTGAGCGCGCCCGTCTCCGCAAACAGCGAGAAGGCGGCATAGTCGTTCATCCAGGGACTGGGCTGGTGCGTCTGCTTGATACCGTTGATCTTCGCGTCATCGTACATATAGCCCCAGCCGCTGCCGGGCTTGCCGGTGACCGGCGACCAGAAGTTCATGCCCCACGGCACCGCGACCGCCGGATAGGTGTTGCCGTATGACAGATCGTGATCGCTGTCCGTCCCCATCAGCGGATTGACGAGGTCGGCAAGCGACTCGCCCTGGGCCTGCCCCTCTTCCCGGGCGGACAGCGGTGCGGGCGCCATCAGTGTAACGCAAGCGGCGAAGGCGACGATGAGGATCTTCAATGGGAGTATCCTTTGCAGGCAATCGGGCGCGGCGTGGCGCCCTCTTTGGTGCGTCATCTTGCTATCGGCGGCGAAGCTCATGCAGCCTACCCGCCCCAATATCGCACAACACCTCTTCCATCGACAATGTCGCCTTGCTGACGATCATAAGCAGGATTCATGAAATAAAACATGATGTCAATTTAACGCGGGTCTCGCATGTGCAGAGAAATCGAATGCGCTCGGCAGCTGACAACGGCACTGTCGGACCAACGTGAACGGGATGACTATGGATCCCGAGCCAGCCAGCTTTGAGCTTTAACCCGAGCGCGCAATGCTGGCCAGATAGGGAGAGAATTGACACGAGAGACGTTGAAGACAGAGCCACAACTGACGGCCTTCATCGGCCTAGCACTGCCCTCACCATTCCCGACCGTCGATCTTTTTGATGAGCCTCAAGATGATCTGTTGCGCGCCGCCTCGAAATTCTCCTGACGGAATATCTGGCCCATCGTCTTTGCCAGCTCGGGCTCGTGCACGTCCAGCAGCGCATTGTTGCCGTCGACCCACTGGAAGTCATGCTTGAGTTGGTTCATCAGCCAGCTGCCGTCCGTTTGCCGCTCCAGCCAGAAATCGTACCAGCCATATTGGGTGTTGTGGGACACGCCGAGATCAGTGGATTTCCAGTGCCGCGCCGTCATATAAACATGGGCATGCGCACGTGGGCCGTCCAGGGTGATGTCCCAGTTTGTATAGACATGGTGGCGGCGGGTAGGGCTGAGGATCTGCTCTGCGAAGAGCGTCCATAGATCGGCGTCGATCCGCACCTCATCCTGCCCGGTCAGTCGCTTGAAGTCGATAGTAACGGGATTGGTGAAGCATGAGCGGTAAGCAGCCCAGTTTCCAGTATCGAGCGCACGGCCGAAGCGCAGGATCACCTTGCGGACCTGCCTCTCCTCCCAAAGGATATCGATCTTCTCTTCGTAGGTCATTGCTCTCTCCCTTGGTCAGGTAGACGCTGTGCCGTTCGCCAGCGCGGTTTGCGCCGTCTTGAAATGTCTGGCCTGAAACAGCAGGCCGAGGATTTCGTCGAGCGTGTCGTCATCGGTGCCGAACAAACCTTTATTGCCGCCAATCTACTGAAAATCATGCTTCACGCGGGCGATCAGCTAATGGTCATCGGCCTGGCCACCGCATCGCTCCACATGTCTGTTTCGCCCTTCACCATGCCCGCACGCCGCCGTCGACCGCGATGTCGGCGCCGGTCACATAGCTTGCGTCTCCGCTTGCGAGGAATGCGACGACGCTCGCCACTTCTTCCGGCTGGCCCATGCGGTTGATCATCGCGCGGCCAAGCTGGATGCGGGACCATTCAGGGTCTTCCAGGATGAAGCGCGTCTGGTTGGTTTCGATCGTGCCGGGCGATACGGAATTGGCCCGGATGCCATGCTTGCGCCCTTCCATCGCCAGCTGGCGCGTCATCGACAACACACCGCCCTTTGCCGCCGAATGGGCGAGGCCGGGCAGCAGTTCGATCCCGGCCCATGCCGAAAGCGAAGCGGTGTTGACGATGCAGCCCTTGGACTTTTTGAGTTCCGTCCAGGCCGCGCGGGTTAGCAGGAAGACAAGGTCGAGTTCCTGGTTGATCGTCTTGTCCCAGGTGTCGTCGTCCATGTCCTCGATCCAGGCGAAATAGGCCATCGCACCGTTGTTGAAGAGGACGTCGACGCCGCCGAAACGATCGACGGCGGTCTGGATGAGGCGGGCGCATTCCGCCTTGTCTGTGAGGTCGGCCGGATGGACGGAGATCATTGTTCCGCCCGCCGCGTCAACCAGCCGCACCGTTTCCTCTGCACCCGCCGGAGCGATGTCGCAGCCCACGACATTTGCGCCCTCGGCAGCGAAACGAAGGCAGGTCGCGCGACCGATGCTGCCGCCCGATCCGGTGACGATGCAGGTCTTGCCCGCAAGGCGCTTGGTCAAGTCCATCAGACAGCCGCCTGGAATAGCGGTGCCATGTCGATGAAAATCCAGAGCCGGTCGATCTTGCCCGGGCCGGACTGGCGCAGATGGCTGGCGACCGGCATCGCTACTTCACTGCCGTCGAGCCGGGTATAGGTGACGATGCTCATCTGCGCCGCCATTTCGCCGAGCGACACCAGTGCTTCCCGCTTGTGCCGCATCCCGCTGATGCTCGACCAGAAGCCGGTGAATGCCTCCCGTGCTGCTGCCTTGCCGACGATTGCCGGCTGGTTGCCGAAGCGGACTTCGATATCGTCAGCGAACCAACCCACCAACTGCTCGATGTCGAAGCTGTCGGCGGACCGGAAGAAGCCCGCCGCAAAATCCTCGCCGTTGATCGCGACCGTCGCCGCGGCCGATTCTGTCATTGTCGCCATTTTGTCCTCTCCCGCAGACGCCTTACAGTTCGCCTTTGCTTACCAGTTCGCGCACCGTCTTCAGCGTCGCGCCGACCGCGCCGACATAGGCGCCGCGCATGCTCTCACCCTTTTCCTTCTCTTCCTTCGATCCAGGCTCGGTGCCGGGTAAGGAAAGGGCGAAGGTGAAGCTGAGGATCAGGCCCTTCTCGCTCTCGCTGATCGTGTTCTGGATGAACCCGCCGGCGCCCACGCGCTCGAACTGCACCTGCACGGGCGCATGGAGCGTGATGAACTCCTTGAAATCATTTCCGGCAAAGGTGATTTCGCGCAGGATCGTGTTGCCCTTGCGTTCGACGAGGTCGCATTTCGTCATGCCGGGGACGAAGGGCATGGCGTTTTCCGCCTTCATTTCCAGCCCCTTCCACACCTGCTCCGCATTGAGCTTGGGCGAGGCGCCCTCGGGGTTCACTTCGATGGCATAGGAGAGGGTGTACATATGGATTCCTCGCTCAGATGGACAGGTAACCGCCGTCAACGGCGATGGCGGCACCATTCATGAAAGATGCGTCGTCGGAAAGCAGCCATTTCACGCTCTCGCCGATCTCGCCGGGCTCGCCGAAGCGGCCCATCGAATGACGAGAGCGCAGACGGTCGAACACGGCCGAAAGCTGCGGATCCTCGCTCAGCCGGGCGATCATCGGTGTTCGGGTGATGCCGGGTAAAACGGCGTTCACACGAATGCCGTGCGGACCATAATCGGCTCCCGCTGCACGGGTAAGACCGATCACACCATGCTTGGCCGCGCAATATTCTGATGCCCCGGCAAGGCCGACCTGTCCGAGCGAGGATGCGGTATTCACAATGGAGCCGCCACCCGTCGCCAGCATGGCCTTGACCTGATGCTTCACGCACAGGAAGACGGCCGTAAGATCGATGTCGATCACGCGCTGCCACTCGGCCAGCGTCAGATCAGCCAGCGGCTTGTTTCGTTGTTCCACACCGGCATTGTTGAAGGCGCCATCGAGGCAACCATAGGTTTCGACCGCGTTGGCGACCAGGGCGGCAATGGCATCTTCCGATGCGAGATCGGCCGCGACGAACACGGCCTCCCCTCCGCTCTTCTTAACCAGCGCAGTGGTTTCCTTGCCCGCTTCCTGCGCGACATCGCTCACCACCAACCGCGCTCCGGCGGCCGCCAGCACCAGGCAGGTCGCCTGCCCAATGCCGCCGCCCGCGCCGGTGACGATGATCGACTTGCCCGCTAATATTCCCATCAGAACTTGTACCCTGCGCGAATGCCGTAAGTGCGGGGCGAGTCCAGATAGGCCGTGGCCGGGCCGGGGATACCTGCAGCCGCAGTTGCCGCGATCACGACTTTGTTGGTGAGATTGCGGCCCCAGATGCCGAAGTTGAAGGTCTCATCCTTCGAATAATAGGTCAGCTCCGCGTTGACCTTGGCGTAGGCATCCTGCCGGGTGCCAAGATTGTGGACAAAATCGGCCCACCATTTGCTTTCGTACCGGCCGTCGGCCGATGCCCGGATATAGGCGCCGTTCTGCATCTGGAAATCATGGCTGATGCCACCGCTGATCGTCCAGTCCGCCGCATAGGGGCCAGCCAGGCCGTTGTAATTTTGGCCCGTGGGCGTGATGAAATCCTTGTTCCGCGCCTTGATATAGCTGACCGAAAGATTGATCCGGTCGTTGCGGGTCGGTTCCCACAATATGTCGAGCTGATTGCCCGGGATCGTCACCTTCTTCGCGTTGAAGATCGGGTTGAACAGCTGGCTGGCGTCGTAGGCTTGGATCGCGAGATCGTTGTAGATCGAGTAGAAAATTTCGTTGTTGATCTGCAGCGTGTTGTTGAAGAAGCGCGATTTGAAGCCGCCCGAGATCGACTTCAACTTACCTGTTTCGACGCGGTTGGTCCGCCCGGGCAAATCCGCAACTTCATTGAAGGTCGCAGGCTGATAGCCGGTTTGATACTGCGCATAGAGCATGATGCGCGGCGTCACGTCATATTGCGCGCCGACCTTATAGTCGAAGCGGTGGATCGTGCGCTTGTAGGTGTAGGGTGTGATCTGGTCGTCCAGCGCGATGCCGTTTGCCTGGGTATTATCTGTGCCGTAGCGGCCGCCTACAGTTATGCGCAGGCTGTCGTTCAGATTGTAGGTGCCCTGGCCGAATATAGCGGCACCCTGAAGCCGGTTGCGCAGGACATTGCTGGAATAGAAGGGGAAGGGCGTACCGGGAATGGCCGGGCCGCCCGGTCCCACAGCCGTGCCAACCACGGCCTGACCTTCCTGAACTGTGCGATAGCCGTAGAGGCCGACCAGCCAGTTGAAGCTCTCCATATCGCCCGCCAGCCGCAGTTCGTGCGTCGTCGAATGATATTCGTCATGCTTGTAGGCCGGCAGGACGCCCAGCCAGTAAACATTGGTGATCGCATTGAGGAAGAAATAGCCTGGGATGTAAGTCAGCGTGACATCGTCGTTCAGCTTCAGGTCGATTTGCGCACCCGTGACCCAGTTCTTGTAGCTCTGGGTCGACGTCGTCGGCTGCCCGAAGGGCGCGGTGGATGCGAGTTGGCCGGGGCGCGAGTCGTTGTAGGGATTCTTCGTTAGGAACGCGTTTTCATCGTAGACGAAGCCAGTCAGGTTGCCGTTCGCATCATAGACGGCCCGCGAACCCTTGTTCACCAGATTCGGCGTGTTGCCATATTTGCGGGCCATGTAGCCCCACCAGTAGATGCTCAGATTGTCGCTCGGCTCCCACAATGTACTGAGGCGTGCCGAGACGTCCTTCCGCGAGTCCGAATTGGTGAACATGTAGCCGTCGCGATAGTGATAGTCGACGGCGGCACGGACGGCGAAGGTGTTGGAGAGCGCGAGGTTGCCGACGAACGTCGCGTGCGCCAGGTCATAGTTACCGGCCTCCAGATTGAAGCTCGCGCCGTTGGTGAATTCGGGGCGCTTGAAGCTGACATTGACCGTGCCGCCAATCGCGCTGCGGCCATAGAGTGTGCCCTGCGGTCCGGGCAGCGCTTCAAAGCGCTCGATGTCGTATAGGCCGACGCTCGTGCCCTCGCGCGGGACGAAGGTGCCGTTGAAGTTGAAGGCCACGGACGGCTGGACGTTCGCGAAGTCCAGGTTCGATCCGATACCGCGCAGGAACACCTGCGTCGTGTTGCCTTCCTGATGGAAGCGAGCACCCGGAACAAGTTCCTGCGCAGCGGAAAGATTGGTGATGCCCTTCTGGGTCAGGGCAATGCCATCGACGGCGGTGACGGCGGCTGGAGTCTTCTGAAGATTTTCACTGCGCTTCTGCGCGGTAACGACGATGTCCTGGATGCCGGTTTCGCCGATCGATGCCTGATCGCCCTGAACCGGGGCTGTTTGAGCCTGCGCCGATGTGGCCATGACAAATACCAGCCCGCCAGTCAGCAACATCAGCTTCTTCTGCTCGCTTTTCATCACCATCTCCCCTTTTTGCATGCGCCGATTCGCGCCTGCGGCTTCGCTTGGACGTTCGCTGTCTTTCGTCCTTTTTCGCTTCCGGTGCCGTGACGCCACCGTCACAACTTTCCGAATAAGTGGACGCACTTTTCGCATCGGTCGCATCGAAAGTCAATATAGGACCTATACGTCCATTTCGATTTATCTGCGCTATAATGGCTATAAAGTCGTACCTATTCTTGTCGCGCGATGGGCGCGCGTCATCGGCCCTCTTGCAACAATGTATCCATTGATGCATGCAAATATGCATGAAACTAGAACCCAACATCCTAAAACCACTTGAGCGGGGCGATGGCCGGCGAACGGCGGTTGAAGTGTACGAAGCCTTGCAGGAATCGATTCTGAGCGGACGCCTTAAGCCCGGCGCTGTGCTGTCGCAGGTGGAAGTCGCGCGCATGCTCAACGTCAGCCGCACGCCGGTGCGCGAGGCAATGCGCATGCTTCAGGAAGGCGGCCTCGTCACTAGCGAGCCGAATTTCCGCAGTCGCGTGCTTGGCTTCGATCCCAAGGATATCGAGGCGCTCTACATGAAACGCATCATGATGGAATCGCTGGCAGTGACGTTCACGACGAAGATGATGGAGTCGTCGCTCAAGCAGCAGCTCGCGGACATCATCCACGCGTTGGAAGGGCATAATGCGCACGAAACATTTTCCGTGTGGCAAGGACTGCATCGGGAATTCCACCGCTTGATCGTGATCCACGCCGGGGACGCTTATGCAGCGGACCTGCAGGCTTTGGAAAAGCGCAGCGAGCGTTACCAATCGGCCTACAAGGGCGAACATCTTCCAGGATGGTGGCAAAGGGGGGAGCAAGAACATCGTGCATTGTTCGACGCCATTTCGGCTGGTGACGCCCGGCACGCTGGCGAACTGTCCGCGCGTCACCTCGCGCGCACGGCGCTGGAATTGCTGGCGGCCCTGGCACCCGAATATGACACGGCGCGTGTGCGCATGAGCCTGCATTTCGCCATCGCGGGCGCAGCAGCAGAGAGGCTTTAGGGAAGACACGCTTCGCAGCGGTCTTGCCAAAACATTATAGGACGTATACGTCTCTAATTGAGACGAGTCGCCGAGAGGAGCAAAATGGCTACGTTAAGTCAGGACATCGCCCAAGCCGGGCCGGGCGCGACGCTCCGCGTCTTGCGGAATTTCGTCGGCGGCGGTTTCGTTGACGGGGGCATACCGTTCGATGTCCGCAATCCCGCAACCGGGCAGACCCATGCCGTTGCATATGAAGCGGATCGTGCGATCGTCGACCAAGCTGTCGTTGCGGCGCACAAGGCGGTGGCGGGTGACTGGGGCACCATGCCGCTTGCCAAGCGCCGCGCATTGCTCTGCCGCGTAGCCGACCGGATCGAGGAGCGGTTCGACGATTTCCTCGAAGCCGAGATCGCCGATACTGGCAAGCCGCACCATCTGGCCCATCATTTGGACATCCCGCGCGGCGCCGCCAATTTCCGCGTCTTCGCCGACGCGATCGCCAACCTGTCGACCGAAACGTTCGAAATGGATACGCCGGACGGTGGCAAGGCGCTTAATTATGCAGTGCGCAAGCCGCTGGGCGTGGTCGGGGTGATCTCCCCTTGGAACCTGCCGCTTTTGCTGATGACATGGAAGGTCGCGCCCGCAATGGCGTGCGGCAACGCTGTGATCGTCAAGCCGTCAGAGGAGACGCCGTCCACCACGACACTGTTGGGCGAGGTTATGGCCGAAGTCGGCATGCCGGATGGGGCGTTCAATGTCGTCCATGGCTTCGGGCCCAATTCTGCAGGCGAATTTCTGACGTCGCATCCGGGTATCCGCGCGATCACATTCACTGGCGAAACGCGCACGGGATCGGCGATCATGAAGGCGGCCGCGCCCACCGTGAAGGCATTGTCTTTCGAATTGGGCGGCAAGAACGCAGCCATCGTCTTCGCCGATGCCGATATCGACGCCGCCGTGACGGGGCTTGCACGCGCGGCCTTCCTCAACACCGGCCAGGTCTGTCTCGCCCCCGAGCGTATCTATGTCGAGCGACCCGTGTTCGACCGCTTCGTCGCGGGTCTCAAGGCAAAGGCTGAGGCTTTGCGGGCTGGCCTACCGCACGACGACGGCGTCGATCTTGGACCGTTGATTTCGGCGGAGCATAGGGACAAGGTCCTGGGTTATTACCGGCTTGCGGTCGAGGAAGGCGCGACAGTCGTGACGGGCGGCGGCGTACCGGCGCTCTCGGGCGATGCGGCGAACGGCTATTTCGTCCAGCCGACGATCTGGACGAGCCTCGACCACGACGCGCGCGTCTGCCGGGAGGAGATTTTCGGCCCGTGCTGTGCGGTTATCCCCTTCGATACCGAGGACGAGGCGGTGCGCATGGCCAATGACACCGAATATGGTCTTGCCTCCTCTATCTGGACGCAGAATCTGTCGCGTGCGCACCGCGTTGGAAAGGCTATGCAAGTCGGCATCTCCTGGGTGAACTGCTGGTTCCTGCGCGACCTGCGCACGCCCTTCGGCGGCGCCAAAATGTCAGGCATCGGCCGTGAGGGCGGCGAGCATTCGATCAACTTTTATTCCGAGCCGACCAATATCTGCATCAAGCTATAATCGACGGAGAGACATCATGGCGAGCACCGCTGAACCGCAAGCGAAGACCGAGCCAGCGCTCAAGCTGAATTTCTACAGCCACGCGACGCTGGAATGCCGGGACATCGCCTTTACCCGCAAATTTTTCGACGAATTCCTGGGCTTCGAAACGGTGCAGATGGCTGATGTGTCCTTCTGGGCGCGGCTTGGCGGGGACCAGATCATCGTCGTGGTGAAGAGCCCGACCAAGAACAAGGACACGATGCCCTTCCTGAACCACAATGGTCTGGACGTCGGTACGGAGGCGGAGGTCGACGCGGCTTATGCAATCGCGAAGCGCGATGCCGAGAAATGGGGCCTGCACAAGATCACCAACCCCGTCGTGCAGCACGGAACCTACTGCTTCTATTTCTGGGACAAGGACGACAATGCCTGGGAAATCCTTTGCAATCCCAAGGGCGGTTATAGCTGGGGTTTCGAGATGGGCGATCAGCAGGGGGCTGGGCATATGAGCCGCAAGTTCCAGCGCCCGGAATCTACCCTGACCAAGGGCAGCTGACATGGGCGCCGACTTGCATGATATTCGTTATGTCCGGATTGGTTCGGACGATCTCGATGAGAGCGTTCGCTTCGCCACCGAGGTCCTGGGCCTTGAGCTGATGGAGCGTGATCGTAACGCCGCCTATCTGCGCGGCGACGATCGCGACCATAATATCTGCTATACGCGCGGTCGGGAAAGCGGGCAGGTAACGGGGTGGGAAGTCGCCTCGATGGATGCGCTCGACACGGCTGCCGCAGATTTCGAGGCCGCCGGCGTCCGGGTGCGGGCGGGCACCGCCGAAGAGCGAGAGCAGCGTCGGGTGCGCGGATTGCTGTTACTCAACGATCCGACCGGGAACAGTATCGAACTGGTCGCCCGGCCCGCCGCTTGCGGTCGCCGCTACTTTCCCACGCGCGATGCCGGGATAACCCATTTCAGCCATGTCGGCCTGCACACGCGCGACGCATCGGCGGACGAGGCGTTCTGGACGTCCAACCTGGGTGGAAAGGTTAGCGACTGGATCGGGGAAGCGGCACTGATCCGCATCAACGATGTGCACCACAATATCGCATTGTTCCCGTCGACCAAGGCGGGAATCCAGCATGTGAATTTCCAGGTCGAAAGTCAGGACGACATCATGCGCTCCTGGTATTTTCTGCAGAACCGCAATGTGAAGATCGTCTTCGGGCCCGGCCGTCACCCGACGTCGGGTGCGCGCTTTCTATATTTTCAGGGGCCGGACGGAATGATCTACGAATATTCCACCGGCGTGCGGATGATCACGGCGGAGGATGAAAAGACCTACGTTCCGCGCTCCTTCCCGAAGGAGCCGTTGAGCTTCTGCATGTGGGGATCGCTGCCCGATATTCCCGAGTTCAAGACCCAGCCGGACGTCGCGCATGCAGCATGACGGGACGAAACTGGATGTGGCGAGGGACGTGCGGCTTGCTGCGCGCGCGATGGCGCGGCATGGCCTCGCCCACGCCTATGGCCATACCAGCGCGAGGATCGACGCCCGGCATTTCCTATGCTCGCCGGCGCAGCCACTCGGCACGGTGGATGCGGGCGATCCCGGCGTGATCATCCCCATCGATGGCGCGCTTCCGGATCGGGCGTTGCCCGAGGTGCGGATCCATCGCGAAATCTATCGGCGTCGGCCGGATGTGGGGGGGGTGTGCCGGTTTCAATCGCCTTCGGTGATGGCACTCTCCGCACTGGGCGAGACGCCGCGCGCTCTCCATGGCCTTGGCGCCTATTTCGCGCCCCGGCCGCCGCTCTGGTCCGATGTCCAATTGGTGCGGGACGATGAACGTGCGGCGGCGGTGGCCGATGCGATGGGCAACAGTGCCGCGATCGTGCTGCGCGGCAATGGTTCGGTGACCGCCGGCGCGTCGATCGCGGAAGCCGCTGCTTTCGCTTTTTACCTGGAGGATGCAGCCAGGATTGAATTGGCGCTGCTTCCAACGCGTGGCGCCGGTCCTGAACCGCAAGAATATACGACCGACGAAGCTGCGCGCCGTGCGGTCAAGGCTGGCGCGCTGATCGAGCGCATGTGGCATTTTCTCTGTTTCGGAGATCCCGAATGGCAACCCGTAAACTAGATACCGATTTCGACGCAGTGGCGATCGCCGCACAGATACGCGACTGCTACGCCAACCAACGGACGATGACGCCGATCCGGGAAGCGTTTCCCAGCGCGTCCATAGAGGACGCCTACGCGATTCAGGCGGCGAACACCGCACATTGGGAAGCGAAGGGGCGCAGTGTCGTCGGCGCGAAAATTGGGTTGACCGCCAAGGCGGTGCAGGCGCAACTCGGCGTCGACCAGCCCGATTTCGGACATTTATTCGCTGACATGGCGGTAGCGGACGGCGACACGGTGGTGCCGGGCCGGTTGCTTCAGCCTAAGGTGGAGGCGGAGATCGCTTTCGTCATGGCGCGCACGCCCGATCCAAAGCGCCTGACCACGGCCGAATTGATCGACAGCGTCGCTTATGCGCTGCCCGCGATCGAGATCGTCGATAGCCGCATCGCCGACTGGAACATCCGTATCGTCGATACTGTGGCGGACAATGCGTCGTCGGGCCTGTTCGTGCTCGGCACGAAGCCGGTAGCTCTGGCGGATCTCGACCTGCGTCTCTGTGGGATGGTGCTGGAGAAGAATGGCGAGCCTACTTCCTTCGGTGCGGGCGTGGCCTGCCTCGGCAATCCACTGCACGCGCTCGGCTGGCTAGCAGCCAAAATGGCGCAGGTCGGTCGTCCGCTTGAAAAGGGGGACGTGATCCTGTCCGGCGCGCTCGGCCCGATGGTGCCGGTGGCGCCCGGCGACAGTGTGGAGACGCGCATCAACGGACTCGGTAGCGTCCGTGTCAGCTTCGGGAAATAGGCGATGAAAACCAAAGTAGCGATCATCGGGTCGGGTAATATCGGCACCGACCTCATGATAAAGATCATGCGCTTGTCGGACGTGCTGGCGATGGGTGTCTTTGTCGGCATCGATCCGGAATCGGATGGCCTCAAGCGTGCGGAGCGTCTGGGGGTGGCGACCACCGCGGGCGGAATCGAAGGATTGATGGCGATGCCGGAGTTCCGCGACATTGCCATCGTTTTCGATGCAACCTCGGCGAGCGCGCATCAGCGTCACAGCAATATCCTGATCGCCGCCGGCAAGCGCGTGATCGACCTGACTCCTGCGGCGATCGGCCCTTACACCGTGCCGCCGGTCAATGGCGACGCACATCTCGATGCGCCCAATGTTAACATGGTTACGTGCGGGGGGCAGGCAACTATCCCCATGGTGGCGGCGGTCAACCGCGTGGCGAAGGTGCGCTATGGGGAGATCGTTGCCTCCATCGCGTCAAAAAGCGCCGGGCCTGGCACGCGCGCCAATATCGACGAGTTCACCGAGACCACGAGTCGCGCCATCGCCGAGGTCGGCGGCGCCGATCGCGGCAAGGCGATCATCGTCCTGAACCCGGCCGAGCCGCCGCTGATCATGCGCGATACCGTTTACTGCCTATGCGATGACGGGGACCAGGCGGCGATCGCCGCATCGGTGGAGCAGATGGTTGCCGAGGTGCAGGCTTATGTGCCGGGTTACCGGCTGAAGCAGGCAGTCCAGTTCGAATTTATCGGATCCAACCAGCCTCTGCGCATTCCGGAGATGGATGGCGCATTCACAGGGCTGAAGGTTACCATCTTCCTGGAGGTGGAGGGTGCGGCCCATTATCTCCCAGCCTACGCCGGTAATCTCGACATCATGACGTCCGCCGCGCTCAAGACGGCGGAGAAGATTGCGTTGCGCATGGCCGAAAGGATCGCCGCATGACCTTCGATCCCAAAACGAGCAAGCTCTACATCCAGGACGTCACGCTGCGCGATGGAATGCACGCGATCCGCCACCAATATGGGCTGGACCACGTGACGGCCATCGCGAGGGTACTCGACGCAGCCAAGGTCGATGCGATCGAAGTAGCACATGGCGATGGACTTGCCGGCTCGTCCTTCAACTATGGCTTCGGCGCTCATACAGACTGGGATTGGATCGGTGCGGTCGCGGAGGTGCTGGAGCACAGTGTGCTCACCACTCTGCTGTTGCCCGGCATCGGCACTATTCATGACCTAAAGCACGCCTATGACCTTGGCGTTCGTTCGGTTCGCGTCGCGACCCATTGCACGGAAGCGGACGTAGCGAAGCAGCATATCGAATATGCGCGCAACCTGGGCATGGACGTATCCGGCTTTCTGATGATGAGCCACATGTCCGATCCAGAGCCGCTTGCCCAACAGGCGAAGCTCATGGAGAGCTACGGCGCGCACTGCGTCTATGTTACCGACAGCGGCGGCGCATTGACGATGGACGGCTACGCCGCGCGGCTGCAAGCCTATGACCGCGTTTTGAAGCCGGAGACGCAGCGCGGCGTGCATGCCCATCACAATCTGGCGCTCGGTATCGCCAATTCGCTGGTGGCGGTGCAGAACGGCGCGGTGCGCGTCGACGCCAGCCTAGCCGGCATGGGCGCGGGCGCGGGCAATGCCCCCCTCGAAGTCTTCATCGCGGCGGCAGATGTCTATGGCTGGAACCACGGGTGCGACCTATTCGCGCTGATGGATGCGGCCGAAGACCTGGTGCGCCCTCTTCAGGACCGTCCGGTGCGAGTCGATCGCGAGACGCTGAGCTTGGGCTACGCCGGCGTCTATTCCAGCTTTCTGCGTCACGCAGAGAAGGCTGCGCACGATCACGGACTCGATACGCGCGCGATCCTGATGGAACTGGGCCGTCGCAAGATGGTCGGCGGGCAGGAGGACATGATTGTCGATGTCGCACTCGATATGGTGAAGCGAAAGGAACAGGCATGACTGACCTTATCACGCTGGCGGAGCGCCTAGACGAGGCTCAACGCACGGCGACCGCCACCCCGCAACTCGCTGAGCCGATCGGGCTGGACGATGCCTATGCAGTGCAGAAGGCGTCGATGGCGCGGCGCTATGCGCGCGGGGAACGCCGGATCGGAATAAAGATGGGCTTCACCAGTCGCGCCAAGATGGTGCAGATGGGCATCGATGAGATGATCTGGGGTCGCCTGACCGACGCGATGCTGGTCGAGGATGGCGGCGCGATTGACTTCGCGCGTTTCGTTCATCCGCGCGTGGAACCGGAGATAGCATTTCTGCTGAAGGCACCGCTGGCGGGTAGGGTCACACCTATCGCAGCCCTTGCGGCGGTCGAGGGGATCGCGCCGGCGCTGGAGATTATCGACAGTCGTTACGAGAATTTCAAGTTCTCCCTGACGGATGTGGTGGCGGACAACAGCTCATCCTCCGCATTTGTCGTCGGTCCCTGGTCGAGCCCGTCGATCGATTTCTCCAATCTGGGCATGATCCTGGAAATTGACGGGGCGCCCAAGCAGATCGGGTCGAGCGCGGCGATCCTAGGCCATCCAATCCGATCGCTGGTTGCGGCGGCAAGGCTTGCGGCCTTGGCGGGCGAGCCGTTGCAGGCGGGCGACATCGTCATGGCCGGCGGCGCCACGGCTGCCGAATCCTTATCGCCCGGCCAGCACGTCCGCAACGCCGTACAGGCGCTGGGTGCTGCTGAGTTCCGTGTCGGCTATGGCTTGCGCGCGGCGGCTTGATAAAATGCCACTCTCTACGGCATGGTCGTCAGGACGTGCGACCTTGCTTGGAGATGATGTGGACGATCCCGAACTGCAGCGTCGGCTGGCCGACTTCAATCTGCTCGACGCGCCGGGCCATCTGCTCCGTCGCAACCACCAGCGTTCCTATGAGATATTCTCGCGCCATGTCGGCGATGACGTCACGCGCCAGCAGATCGCGCTTCTGATCGCGCTTGCCAAACATCCGGGCGCCTCACAGCGAGAACTTGTCGAAGCGACGGGTATCGACAAATCGACGCTCAAGGAAATGCTTGGCCGCATGGTCGCGCGCGAATGGGTCAAGCGTGAGCGTGATCCGGAAGACAACCGGGCTTGGACCATGCGGATCACGCCTGGCGGAGAGGAACTGCTGGTTGGACGGATCGCAGCGGTTTCGGCCGCGCAGCAGGAGATACTGGCTCCATTGAACGCGGCCGATCGTACGACGTTCCTCCGCTGTCTGCGCGTGCTGATCGACCACGAACAGCCCGAGGGCTGATCACATGATTGGTGTGACCAACTCGCCCAGATTGCCGATCTCCATCCGGACTACGTCGCCCGGCAGCAGATATTCGGCCGGCTTGCGGCCATGCCCGACGCCAGCCGGTGTGCCCGTTGCGATCACGTCGCCGGGTTCCAGCGTCATGATGGCGGATAAGTGGGCGACGATCGGGGCTATGCCGTAGACCATCTGTGCGGTGGTCGAATCCTGTTTCACCACGCCGTTGACCGACAGGCGGACGGGTAGGGCTTGCGGGTCGCCGGCGAACTCTGCCGGGACGAAATAGGGACCCATGGGGCCGAATCCGTCGAAGCATTTGTGCCGGACCCAATCGACGCCGATCGGCGGGCGGTTCGCGATCCAATCCCGTGCCGACAGGTCGTTGAAATTGGCGTAGCCGGCAATAACGGTCAGTGCATGGCTTTCGGATACGTCGCGGCATCGCGTGCCGATCACGACGGCCAACTCCGCTTCCCAATCCATCATCTCGGACTGCGGCGGCTTTTTCACCGGCGCGCCCGATCCCCTCAGCGTGGTGCTCGGCGGCATCAGGAAGGAATAGGGATAGGACGGCGTGATCGGGATGGGCATCTCCGCGATATGATCGTGATAATTGGCGCCGATACAGATCAGCTTACGCGGCAAAGCGATTGGCGGAAGGAAGCGCAATGACTCGGCCGCCAACGCGCCGTCGCCGAAGCGCGCGTTGCTGGCAATCCGCTGCGGCAGCATGGCGGACCAGTACGCCCAGTTCTCCAGCAGCGGCATCAGGTCGGCTGGCGTTCCGCCCAATCGCTCCAGGTCGCCCGGTTCCAGCAGCGCCGTCAGCGGCACCGCAGCGCCATCGCGCTCGACCACGACGATCGCCTTGCCGTCCTGCTCGACGGCCGCAAGCCTGTATCCCTCGCTCATTGCGCCTCTTTCTCTCTTTCGGCCAGTTCGGCCTTGGTTTCGTTGCCGATCCCCCAATGCTCGGGCGGCACCTCGTTCAGGATCACGCGGACTGAGGCCAGCGGCACGCCCAGCGTACGTACGGTCGCATCGGCAAGTTCCCGGATCAGTGCACGCTTCTTCTCCTGGTCGCGCCCGGTCAGCAGGTTGACGGTAATGATCGGCATCAGGCCACCTCCGCCTGGTGCAGTTGTTCCCAGGAAACATACTGCTCTACAGGCGCCCACACCGGCCCCTGGTCGAGATAGGCGCGCTGTTCGCAGATCAAATTGCCGCGTGTCCGGATCACATCGCAGCACGGCACGGTCACGCTGTGTCCGTCGAGGCGTTCATAATCGACATTCGCCTCGACAAAGATCAGGTCTTCGGTCGCGACCGTGACGCGCCAGATATTGTGCCGGAGTCGCCCGATCAGCGACCAGAAATGCAGCACTTGCTCGCGCGCATCGGTCTTGCCGATCACGGCCGGGCGGCCGCCGAACACGAAACTGTGGTCCTCGGTCAGCATGTTTATGAAGCCGTCGATATCCTTTCGATCGACGGCGGCGAAGCGTTCCAGCACCCAATGATCCTGCACCATACTCTCCTCCTCTTTTTGTGTCCGGCTTAGTAGAGCCTGCCCATGGCGCCGCTGTGATATCGGCTAACCGCTGCCTCCAGCGCGGCATGCGATGACAGTACGAACGGTCCATTGCTCACCGAGGGTGCATCAAGCGGCGCGCCTGCCAGCAGCATTAGCCGCGTATGCTCGCGCGCGATGCAGTGGATCGGAGCATCTCCGCGTTCGAACAGGATAAGGGCGGGAGCCTTTATTTCGCGCCGGTCGACGGCCAGCCATCCCGCGAAGAGGTAGATGGCGCAGCCCGGCATATGCGCTTCGGCGGTCCAGTCGAAGACTTCACCGTCCGGCAGGTCGACATCGATCAGGGCCAGTGGACTGGGCGTTTCGAACGGAGCGGCGACACCGCGATAGCGTCCGGCCAGGACGCGCACGGAGCCTCGGCCTATTTGCATGGCCGGTACATCTTCCGGATCGGCATGATGGATTATCGGTGGCTCGCTTTCCTGGGCGACCGGCTGGCGAATGAAGATCTGAAAGCCCTCTATGATGACTCCCTCGCGCTCGGGCACTTCTTCATGGACGATGCCCGAACCGGCCGTCGTCCAGTGGATGCCGCCCGGCGGGATGACACTGCTGTCGCCACGGCTGTCGCGGTTGTGCATGCCGGCCTGCGACTCCGGCAGCATATAGGTCACCGCCGAAAATCCGGCGTGCGCATGTGGCGGAAAGGTCGGTCCGCCCATGCGGAAATGATCTAGATTCAGAAACGGATCGCCCTCTTGACCAAAGGCGCTGGCGCCCATGCGCCTTGCCGAAAAGGCGGCGCCATGCTGGGCATTCGTCGGCTCGGCGATCCGCGATATCGCACGGACCGCGACCAAAGGGTCTGCATGGCTCAGTTCCGGCATGGCGCTTCGATCACGATCAATCCCCGAGGCATTGCGCCATAAGTGGATATACATTTTCTCTCATATCATCCCCGCCGTCAAGATAGGACCTATACGTCTAATTTGAGAAGGAATAAGAATATCTGATGATGTAGCCTGCCATCGAGTCGGTCTGCGCGCCGGCATCGCATCGATCGAAGCCGACCGTCAAATAATAGTGGATGCACTTTAGGAGTGGGAGATGGATGAAGGCAAATCGCCGACAAATGCGTCGGGTTGGAGCTGCTACACGACCGAACCGGCTGAGAGCCTCGCTCTGTTCGAGGCCGCCCGCGCCCGCTGCCCGGTCGCGCATAGCGCAGAGCATGACGGCTTCTACATGCTGCTCGACTATAAGGACGTGCGAAAGGCGATGGCCGATCACCGCACCTTCTCGTCCGAGCCGCAGGTGCTTCGGCCTATGCTTCCGCGTCGGCCGATACCGGCGCTAGAGATGGATCCGCCGCGTCACGGCGCCTGGCGCGCCATCTTCAACGCGGCGGTAACCCCCAAGACACCTGCGATGATGGAGCCCTTTGTGCGTGCCGACGTGCGCCGTCATATCGCCCGCTTTGCGCAATCGGGCGAGTGCGACATTGTCGCCGAGCTTTGCGAGCCGGTCCCGGCAGAGACGATTTGCCATCTGGTCGGCGTAGAAGAGGATCGTGTGCCGGTGATCCGCGAAGCGGCAATCGCGATGTTCGCCGCGCAGGGTAATCCCGAAGAGTTCGGCCGGCGGCAGGCGGATTTTGCCGCCGTGACGGTTTCGGAAGTCCACGCCCGCCGTGAGCGGCCGCGCGACGATTTCCTCTCGTCCCTGGCGGACATGACGGTGGAGGGCCGTTCGCTCGATGACGAGGATTATGTCGTGCTGCTGGCGGCATTTCTTGGCGCGGGTCATCACAGCACCACTTCTGCGCTTGCCAGCATGATCTACGAGATATTCTCTGTCGCCGAACGCAAGGAGCGCTTGCTGGCGGACCCAACACTGATCGCGGTAGCCGTGGAGGAAGCGCTCCGCCTCCACCCGCCGTTTTTCGGCTTTTTCCGCCGGACCAGCGCAGAGGTGGAAGTGGCTGGGGTCGCCATTCCGGAAGGACAGGACGTCTATGTCGGCTGGGCGGCGGCAAACCGCGATCCGGCTATGTTCGATGAACCGGCCTGCTTCCGGTTGGACCGCGAGAACAACCGGCACATGAGTTTCGGCTTCGGCATCCATAACTGTCCCGGCGCGAATCTGGCGCGGATGGAAATGCGCGTGGTGCTGGAGGAGTTACTGGCGTCCTTCCCGGACATGCGCGTCGCGGGTGATCCGCCTGCATATCGCTTCGGCGGCGGCGACTACAGCTTCATTCCGGAACTGCGTTTGGTCTGGGGTACGCTCTAGTCTGGTTCGCCCATCTGCAATTGGGCGCATGTCTCGGCAATCAACGCGCGGAGCCAGCGCTGCGCCGGGTCCTGGCCGTGCCGCGCATGCCACAGCAGGCGGATCATGATCGTGCTGAAATCGGCGGGCAGGTCGATCGTGCGCACGGCGTCGTGCGATATCATGAGCTTCGCCAGCTGGCCCGGCACTACGCCGATCGATTGTGTCCCGGCCACCAGCCGTCCGAGCGCCAGGAAACTTGCCACGCGCACCCTGGGCGGATGGCGATGCGACATGCCGCTGATGCCTATGTCCTCGACGGTCCAGGGGCTGCCCGGAAACTGCGTCGCGACATGCGGATAAGCAAGCACCTGTTCCAGCGTGACAGGTCCTTCCAGCGGATGCTGCGCATCAACGATCCCGACGAAGCGGTCCTCCATCAGTTTCTGGGTCTGGACGACCGCCGCCATATCGCCGGTCACCTGACCCAATATGTCGCCGGTCAGGCAAAGATCGACCGCGCCCGAATAGACGCTGGCGGCGGGCTGGTCGATCAACACGGTTTCAAAGCGGGCGTTCGGCGCGAGGGCCTCCGCCTTGCGGAAGACCGAGGGCAGGACCAGGAACAGCCCGAATTCCGATGCCATGATCCGGAACGTGCGGTCGAGCGTCGCCGGATCGAAGTCGGTGACCACTTCCATCAGATGCGCGACGCGCAGCAAGGTCTGGTGGACTTCCGGCGCCATCGCGATGGCACGCGGCGTCAACTCCATATGGCGCCCGACATGCACCAGCAGGGGGTCGCAGAACTGTTCGCGCAGTCGAGAGAGCATCCCGCTCATCGTCGGCTGGCTGATGCCGATCCGGCGCGCAGCCTCGGTCACGCTACGCGTTTCCAGCAGCGCGTCGAGCGACCGCAGCAGGTTGAGATCGAAACCCGCCAAGCCTTCCTCTCCTCGTTCCCACCTGTCGGGGATATCATGCCCCGCCATCGAAAATCATCGGAGATTGTCGGGTATCCATCGGGAAATGCAATGGGTATATCTTCCCGGTTCATTTCCCGCCGTTGCCGCGAGCGCCTATTCTGCAGGCAGAAAAAGGAGATGGCGATGAACCTGATGAGTTCGATAGGCGATACGGTCCGACATGAGCAGCCTGGGGTAGACGAACTTCTGGAACGCGCACGGGCGCTGCGGCCCATGCTGATGGAGCGCGCGGGGGAAACCGAAGCGGAACGCCGCGTCAGCGCAGAGGTGACCCAGCTGATGGTCGACGCCGGGCTCTACCGCCTGGGGCAGCCCAAGCGCTTCGGTGGTTACGAATATGGCCCGAGCGCGCTGGTGCGATTGGGGTTCGAGATCGGGCGCGGCTGTGGCAGCACCGGCTGGTGTGCGATGATCGCCAACGTCAATGCCTGGCTCGCATCCTACTGGCCGCTTGCGGCGCAGCAGGAGATTTGGGGAGATGATCCAGATCACCTCGTCACCGGGACTTTCGTGCCCACTGGCAGATGCGAAGCGGCCGACGGCGGCTATCGCGTCTGGGGGCAGTGGCCCTTCGCCAGCAATTGCGACAATTCCGACTGGCTGTTCGTTTCTGCGCTGCTTCCGGAGGTCGAGGGGCAGCCGCCCAGCGTCGGCTGGTTCATGGTGCCGGTCACCGATATCAATATCGATCAGGACAGCTGGCGCGTCTTGGGGATGCAGGGCACAGGCAGCAAGACGCTGTTCGTCGATGAGCCGGTGTTCGTGCCCGTGCACCGCGTCATTCGCTTCACCGACGTCGAACGTGGAACCACGCCCGGGCAAGAGATCGCTGACAATGTCATGGCGGCATTCAACTTTGCCACGATGGGCGCAACGACATTGGTCGCGCCCCTGCTGGGAACGGCGCAGGCTGCGCTCGATTGGTATTCTGAAGCTATGCGGGTTAAGGTAAAGGCGTCGCTCAAGCCCGGCGCACCGATGGGCGTGGCGCAGAACCCTCAGGCGCAGGCTCGCGCTGGTGAGGCTCAGGTAAGGATCGACGCGGCGATGAGCCTGCTGCTGGCTGATCTCGCGCCGGTTGAAGCGAAGGTCCGCGCGGGGGAGGTGCTTACTACCGCAGAGCGCATCCGGATCCGCCGAGACATCGGTTTCGCTGCGCGTGCGGCCGTCGATGCGGTGAACCTGTTATTCGAAGGAGCGGGTGCCGCTTCGGCTGCGTTAGACGCTCCGATCCAGCGCTATTGGCGCGATATAAACGCCGCGGCGCGGCATGCGAGCCTTGATACGCATGCGATCTATGCGCTGGTTGGCCAACAATGCTTCGGGCTTGATCCCAAAGGGCAGTTTTGACGACGTGGAGGCGCTGGCCGACAAATGGCGGGTCGTTGTGCAGGCCAGCGTCCCTGCCAAGGGCATTTGCTTAAACACAGACATTATCGACGGCTAGGCTAGGGGAAGAAGCCTTCCGCTCGCGGCAAAGATGCCTATTGGCGAGACGCCAAGCTGTTCAATAAGTGATGGGCTGCAAGTCCGTTGAGCTGATCAGCAAGGCGGATGCGATAGGGAGCGGCGATAGATAGCGAGATCGGAAGCGGGGCAGCGAGTGGTCATGTGGGTGCTGTCAATCTAATGCGAACCCGTCTCCACACGATGCAGGTCGATCCTTGATGTTGACGGCCTGGGGGTTTTTTGAGGTTTTGGACGGTCCGCCCCAGTTCGCGGGAAACCGTCCAGTGGCGGAGCGGGAGGGATTCGAACCCTCGATACGCTTTTGGCGTATACTCACTTTCCAGGCGAGCGCCTTCGACCACTCGGCCACCGCTCCGCATTGCACTGGAAGGCAGGCTCCCTATCGCGGAGCATCGCACTAGGCAAGGGTGCTTTACTTCCCGTGCAACTTCCCGCTTGATAGGGTGATGCGCAACCTTGTCTCCCTCTTGTTTGCCCTGGCTCTGTCCGCCCCAGGCGCCCGGGCCGCGACGCCCGCCGAGATTGTGGCCTCGGCCCCCGCGTCGGCTTGGACGGATATCGCGGCGGAAGACCTGCTCATCATGGAGTTTGGTGACGGCAAGCGCGTGATTATTCAGCTTTCCACGCAATTTTCCGACGCCCATGTCGCCAACATCCGCAAGCTGGCAACGGCCCATTGGTGGGACGGCGCCAGCATATATCGCGTGCAGGACAATTATGTCGTCCAATGGGGCGATCGGAGCGAGAAGAAACCCTTGCCCGACGGCGTGGCAAAGACCTTGCCCGAGGAGTATTCTGTTGACCGCAAGGCGGTCGAAGACCGCGTCACGATCATGCCGTCGTCGGACAGCTATGCCAAGACCACGGGCTTTCTTGATGGCTGGCCGGTGGCGATGAACGCGGGTACGCTGTGGCCCATCCATTGTTATGGCATGGTCGGGGCGGGCAGAAATCTGGCGCCCGATGCCGGTAATGGCGCGGAACTCTATGCCGTGATCGGCCATGCGCCCCGGCACCTCGACAGAAATATCGCGTTGGTCGGCCGCGTAGTCGAGGGTATGGAGCATTTCTCCAGCCTGTCGCGGGGAACGCAAGCGCTGGGCATGTATGGGCCGGACCAGACAGCCGTCCCCATATTATCCGTCCGTTTGGCGAGCGATCTCCCGCGCCAGGCGCAGCCGCATTTTCAAATGCTCGATACGCGATCCAAGATCTTCGCCGACTACGCCCGTGTTCGAGAGAACCGGCATGATGCGTTTTTTGCGGTTCCCGCCGGAGGTGCGGATATCTGCAATATTCCTGTGCCCATGCGGCGCCGGCCGGATTCATAGGGGTTCGCTCGCCGTTAATGGAACTTTAACCACTCTTTCGCATTGTGGGGCCGAATATGCCTAATAAAAGGGTAACCAGATGTTCCGGTTCGCAAGCCTCTCTCTTTTTACTGCGATTCTCATGGCCGTGTTCGGCTTCAGCACACTGGCCGGGGATTTCGCATGGATCGCGCTGGGGCTGTTTATGGTCGCCATGATGTCGTCCTGCTTCTTTGCCGGCATGGGCGCGCTCGACGCCCGGGATGCCAGACGCTGCTATAATTAGGCGGGCATTTTCGCGATGGGAGAAGCCGGCGCCGTGCTGCATCTGCAGGGCTGGCTCCATCGCGACGATTCGGGCTTTCTCTTGAAGACCGACGCCGGCACTGTCTGGCGATTGGTGCTGCACCGGGTGCCTGTCGACCATATCGAAAAGCGCGTGCGCGTAGTCGGCTATGACTGCGGAGACCTAGTTCTCGACGCCGAAGGGGTCAGCCCCGCCTAGCATGGTCGCTTCGGGCCACATCCCCATTTCCAAGTCCGTCGCTTGCGCCTAGACGGGCCATATGGCGCGCTATGATGTCATCATTCTCGGCGGAGGTCTGGTTGGCCTGACACTGGCCCTTTCGTTGACCGCGCATGGCGTTGCCTGCGCCGTGATCGATCCGGCCAAGCCGCAGGCGGGACTCGCACCCGGCTTCGACGGCCGGGTCTCGGCGATTGCCAGCGCGAGCTGGAAGATGCTGGGCGCCATCGGCGTCGGCAAGCATCTGGCGGGCAAAGGATGCCCGATCGAGCGAATCTGGGTGAGCGACGGGCTGGAACCTGGCGCGCTGGACTTCGTTCCGCCCGATGGCGACGGCCCGATGGGTATCATGTTTGAGAATCGGGAAACCCGCATAGCCCTCGCCAAGACTGCTGCCGAAGCAAGCGGGCTGATATGCTATCAACCCGACCGTGCGGTTATGGTCGAACGTACGGTTGACCGGGTCAACATCACATTGGAAAGCGGCGCGCAGATCAGCGGCGCGTTACTGGTGGCCGCAGAGGGCCGGAAAAGCCCAACGCGGGAAAGCGCGGGGATTCAGATCGCCAGCTGGAATTACGATCATGTCGCCATGGTCGCGGCGATCGATCATGAAGTCCCGCACGCAAATACCGCTTATGAGATATTCTACCCCGGGGGCCCCTTTGCCCTGTTGCCGATGCTTCCGGGAACACGGTCAGCGGTAGTATGGACAGTGCCCGTCAAGCATGCGCCGGCCATGCAGGCCATTGGCGAGCGCGGTTGGCTGGCCGAAGCGCAGAAGAGGATAGGGGGCTTCCTAGGCGACATCAGCCTTGCGGCGCCGCGGGCCAGTTATCCGCTTGGCTTCCACCACGCCGCCCGGATCACTGATACCCGGTTGGCGCTGGCGGGCGATGCGGCGCATGGCATCCACCCTATCGCCGGGCAGGGGCTCAATCTGGGCTTCCGGGACGTGGCAGCCCTGACCGAGGTCATAGTAGAGGGGATGCGGCTGGGGCTGGATCCGGGCGATGCGCAGTTGCTCGAACGGTATCAGCGGTGGCGTGGGCTTGACGCCCTGAGCGTTTCCATTGCCATGGATGGGCTGGTCCGACTCTTCGATGTGCCTGGCAAGGCGGCATCGACAGTCCGGCGGCTCGGGCTAGGCGCAGTACAAAAACTGACGCCACTCAAGAATCGATTTATGGCCGAGGCGCGGGGCGAGTCAGGAGCGCTGCCCCGGCTTCTCATTGGTGAGATGGTCTAGCTACTGATCCAGACGTCGGGCTTCGCGGACGATCAGTACAGGAACGCCCCGCCGCACCGGATAGGCAAGGCCCGCCGCTTCGGACACCAGTTCGTTCCGGTCTACATCCAGGCGCAGGGGTGACCGCGTCAACGGACAGACCAGCTTGCTCAACAGGTAGGGATCGATCGCGTCCGTCATTGCAGGGTGGAGGGGCCTTCATCCTCCGACCGGCCGAAAAATTGCATAAGTTGAACCGCGCGTTCGGCGCGTTCCCTCAGGTTCGGCGCCTCCAGCAAAGCCTGCTTGGCCGCCGTGTCAAACGGCGCGACCTGTGCGATGCCGTTGACCAGCGATGCGTCGTCCAGACTGACCACCGCCGACCAGTCCACGATATAGCCGTTGGCCTCCGCGAAACGACGCGATTCCATTTCAAGGGAAGCACGCTCGACGGGCGCGAGCACATCATCTTCGCTGTCTTGCTCCATCACGCCTTCAACCTGACGGAAAGGCGTCGTGACCTCCAGTTCGCGCACCACGCGGAACCGGGAAATGCCGGTGAGAACGATATTGAACCGGCCGTCATCCATCGCCTCGATCTCGCCGATCCGTCCGACGCAGCCAATATCATATAGTGAGGGCACGGGCAGGCCATCGCGTGGCTGGATCATGCCAATGCGACGATCCCGTGCGACAGCGTCCCGAACCAACGCCCGGTAGCGCGGCTCGAAAATATGCAGGGGCAACTGCATCCCCGGAAACAGCAGCGCGCCCGCCAGAGGAAATATGGAGATGCGCTGTGGAGAGGGCATATCGCTGTGCGATCAGGAAAAGAGGATTGCCGACAGGCGGCGACGCTGAACGCCCGCCCACGGGTCTTCCAGGCCGACCGCCTCCAGCAGGGTCAGAAGCTGCGCTTTCGCCGCACCTTCGTTCCACGCCCGATCACGCTTGATGCTCTCCAGTAGGACATCGGCCGCGGCGTCGCGATCGCCATTGGCGATATGTCCACCGGCCAGTTCCAGACGGGCGGCATGGTCGTTCGGATCGGCGGCAACCCGCGCCTCCAGTCCCGAAAGGTCGGCTATGGGTTTGGCCGCCCGGGCAAGGGATAGAGCGGCGCGTGCCCGCTCTATGGCAGGATCTTTTGCCGAATCCGCGGGTACGGCGTCCAGCAGCGCCTGCGCCTCGTCCAACTGCCCCAAGGCGATGAGTGCCCGCGACTGACCGGATATGACCTGCGCCTCGTCCGGTGCGATGGATGCCGCCTGGTCAAAGAACGCCAATGCCTGGTTGGCGTCGCCCGCCGCCAGCGTTTCCTCGCCCGCCGCAATAATCGGTGCGATTTCCTGGGCCTGCGCCTTCTCATCCGACTCTATGGGCAATTGGCCCAGTATCTGGTCGAGCATCTGCTTGAGTTGCCCTTCCGTGCGCGCCTGGGTCAGGTCGGCGACCGGCTGACCTTGAAACACGGCATAGACGGTCGGAATGGACTGCACGCGGAACTGGCTTGCGATGAAGCCATTTTCGTCGACGTTGACCTTGACCAGGCGAACGCCCTTGGGCGCATAATCGGCGCAGACCTTTTCGATCACGGGTGCGAGTTGCTTGCACGGGCCACACCATTCGGCCCAGAAGTCAACGATGACGAGGCTGGTGCGCGACGGCTCGATAACGTCACGGCGGAAATCCTCCAGTGACTGCTTGTCCGTTTCACTAAGCCCAAGCGTCGCCAATGATCGTCTCCCTGAAAAATGAATGCCAGTGCGGGCCTCCTATGTGGGAGTTGGCACTGACCGCGCAAGACGTCCTAGCATAGTTTGCGCCGACAGAAAAAAGAGCACTTGCCGCATCCTGACTCCGATGCTAGGTGCGCGCCTCACCCGTCGACCGGCAACGTCCGGCGACCGCCAGAGCGGGCGTAGCTCAGGGGTAGAGCACAACCTTGCCAAGGTTGGGGTCGAGGGTTCGAATCCCTTCGCCCGCTCCAGATTTTCGAAGGCTCACGGGTCTTTGATCAGGCGGTGGCCAAGCGCATCTTTACCTCACTGACCAGCCTCATGAAGCGCCTGTCGCAGTGACGTGTGTAAGCCTGTACTTTGGAAGCGAACCTTGCCTCGATAGCGCCTGACCATATCGAGGGTCACTGCGGCGCGCCGTCATGCGTCAATCGCACCACAGCAATGAGAGCAGAAAGGCGCGTTCAACCGCCGCCGAAAAGAATGAGCGCTTCGATTCTCCCGGTCGCTTCTTCCTTTTGGCCAGCATGGTAGAGCGCTCATGGCAATTTTCCGATGTTGGCGGATCGGACAACAGCGTGCACTATCGGCAGGCGAAGGCTGCTTGGCCTGGCTGGAATATGACCAGCACGGCCTCAAGGACAAAGTGTATCGATGATGGCGCTCTATTCGATCAGGTTGCTCAGATATGTGAAGGCAGTTGCCGAAACACGGTCCTTTTCCCGTCCGGCGGCGGGGCTTGGTACATCGCAACCCGTGCTTTCCAGCGGCATCAGGCGGCTTGAGCAACGACTGGGATTTACGCTCTTTTCCCGGGATGGCGGCAACATAGCCTTGACGCCGCAGGGCGCCGAATTTCTTCCTCATGCGGCCAAGATCATTGCATCGGCCGATCGTTTTGGAAAAGTTGCCAATGCCATAAGGTCTGGTTCGATCGGGGGGTTCCGGTTCGGCTATCCGCCCTATTTCGACCTGATGCCCGAAGTTGGCGCCATCCGGGACCAGTTTACAGAAGACCATCCGGAAATCGCCATTCAGATCCACACGGCGTTCACTTTCTCGCTGACGGCCGGGTTGCTGTCGCGGGAATATGATGTCGCTTTGTTGCTGGGTCGGCCGGAAAGCCCGCAATTGGAGACCTTTACGAGCCGCAGGTTGATTGCGAAATTGTTGATCCCGGCGGAATCTCCGCTTGCCGGGCGGGATGCCATTGGGGAATCGGACTGGGCCGGCCTTTCCCTTTGCGGGCCGGAGCGGAGCCATTCGCCCATCTATTTCGATCAGGTCATCGCCCCGCTCATCGCCCGCGGCGTCCGTTTGCTCCCCGCGCAGGCGCCGTCCTTTCCGGGTCTGTTGCGCCATGCACAGCATTACCGCCTGCCGACATTGGCCTTTCCGGATCTTGTCGCGCCCACGGATCTTCAGATGAGCGACATGATCCTCAAGCCCATCGCCAACGCAAATATCGGCGTCGATATCTGCCTGACGATACGTGCGGGCGAAGCCAATTCTTCGCTGGAATTGATGAAAAGGAACGTCAGGCGATACCTGACGCTCAAGAATGTCGATATAAGGGCATGACGCTTCGGGCCGGGGAGGGCGAATTTCCCCCTAGGCGGCTGCGCGCTGGCCCTTCACGCCTACGCTATAGGTGTCCTTGCCACGCGTGAGAAATTGTCCGGGTCTGGCCCCCGTATCGCGGCCTTGTTCGATGACCGGGACGCCGGCGACGATCACCCGTTCGATGCCGTCGGCCTCCGCATAAAGACGCGATGCGCCTGTGGGGAAATCACTGCGCGTATGGATGGCGCGCCGCGCGATGCTGGTCTCGTCGAACAGGACGAGATCGGCATGCCAGCCAGACTTGATCATGCCACGGTCGCGCAGGCCGGAAAGGCTGGCGGGCGCAGCCGTGAGGTGATGAATACATTCTTCCAGCGATATGACGCCGAACCGCCGCACAGCCTGTTCGATCATACGGGTAAAATAGCTGAAGGTATCGATCGTCTCGACATGAGCGCCCGCATCCGATCCGCCTACGCACAGGCGGTCATCCCGCCACAAGTCGCGGCGGAACCTGTATGTCGCCTCATCCTCCCCCACATCGGCAAAGGTGAAGAGCGTGTGCAGGCCGTCGTCCAGCGCCACGTCCAACAGCGTATCGAATGGGTCGGTCCCGCGCTCGCCAGCGATGGAGGCGATGCTCCGCCCGGCCAGATTGCGCACAATGTCGCTATGCCCGGCCTCGACGATGATGAATGCGGGATCGGTCAGCTGCCTGACGACCTGGATGGCCTGCGCCTCCGGAGACAAAGCCGCAGCGCGCAGCATATCCCGGAAACTGGCGTCGCGCAGCGCCGGGATGCGATCGGCCGGGGCAAGGCGGATCAGCCGGTCCCAGCCCGGCACGATATCAAAGACCCCGCCCCTCCAGAGGTCGAAGTGCGGCACGGCGGTGATGGGGACGGTAAGGCCGACGACGTCGCCTCCTCGCGATCGCGCATGGTCGCTCATTGCGAGTTGCCGTTCAATCGTTGCGCGTTCATTGGCATCGAGTGTGCTGGTGAACATCGCGTTCCAGTTGACGGTGCGGCCGGACGCTATCGACATCTCCGCCAGTAGGTCGGCCGTTGCGTCGTCGAACAGCAAGCCTGGCTGAATCTCCACGGCGGCGCCTTCATACGCGCCGCAGCAGGCAGCAAGAGCCACAAACTCTTCGCGATCGGCATAACGGGAGGGGACGGGCATCCCGTTATGATCGCTGTGCGTCGTGGAGTTGGAGGTCGAGAAACCAAGCGCGCCTTGGTCGAGCGCCTCGGCCAGAAGGCGCCGCATCTGGACGATATCCTCGGGGGAGGCTTTCTCACTCATCGCGCGCTCGCCCATGGCCACGCGGCGGAGTGCGGAATGGCCCGTGGAAAACCCGCAATTGATCGCCGTCCTGCCCTCGATCCCTTTCCGGAACCCGGCAAAATCGTTCCAGTCGCAGGGCACGCCGGCTTCCAGCGAGGGTAAGGGGATATCCTCCACCTGGGACAGCATCGGCACCAGATACCCTGCCGCGTCGGCATTCAGCGGCTGAAGCGTGAAGCCGCATAATCCGCCCAGCACAGTCGTCACGCCATGGAAAGGGGAGGGGCTCATCAAGGGATCCCAAAAGACCTGCGCGTCATAATGGGTGTGGAGATCGACGAAGCCGGGGGCCACGATCAGGCCGTCGGCATCAATGGTTTTTTCGGCATCATCGGGATTGATGCTGCCGATTGCGGCGATACGGCCGGCCTTGATCGCGACGTCGGCGATCTTTCTCTCCCCGCCGGACCCGTCGATCACCGTGCCGTTGCGGATGACGCTATCGTACATGGACAGTCCTTTCCCTGATTTCTCTGCTGGTTTTCAGTCTTCGCCTTCGGCCATGCGCCGGGAAAATGCCGGACGGCTCCAGATCTGGATGGCGCACACGGGGATGCCGACGACGACGGCAACCGCGGCCATGGCCTGGCCAAGCCCGCCATTTCCCGTGAAGAGCGTCTGCGCCAACCAGGCCGAAAGCGGCGGCCCGATGCCAAGGCCGGCGATGCCGATGACGAGCATGTAGGTCGCGACGACCGTGCCCCGCATGTTGGCGGGCGTCAGGATCTGGAATGAGGCGATCGTGCAGTTCGAGCATGACGCCAGGAATGTGCTGGCAAAGAAATACCAGAAAAGCAGGGCGAAAGGTGTTTGCTGGAACGCGGTCACGATCGCGCAGACAATGCCGGCCGTAAAGGCGCCCAGGATGACGAGCAGGAAACCATCCCCGCGTCCCCGCCGCATCAGCCATTCGGCGGCGCGAGGTCCGGCGATTGTGCCAATCAGGCATGACGCGATGAGAATCACGCCGACAATCCAGCCCGATTGCGCAGGCGTCCATCCAAACAGGCGGCGCATCAGTTCCGGCAGCCATGCGACGAAAGCATAGCTGACGGTGCCGGAGAAGGCGCAGGAGATCAGGCCGATATACATGCGGATATGGCGCTGCACATGCTCAAGCAATGCGCCAAGGGTCGGCGATGCGGCCTTCCCTTCGACCGTCCGGCGGCTTGGCTCGCGGATGGTCAGTAGCAATACGGGGATGAGCAGGATGCCGGGAAGCCCCACGGCTATCAGGACCAGCCGCCAATCGGCGATCTGCGCCGAGGCGAGGCCGATGCCGCGCAACCAGTCTATGGACCCGATAATGGCCGCGCCGATTATGAAGGACGCGCCGGCTCCGGCCGATCCCATCGCCGAGAATATGGAGGCCGCAAGCGTGCGTTTCTCCCGCGGGAAGAGGTCGCCGATCATCGAAAATGTGGCGGGGAGGAGCGCCGCCTCTCCGATCGCCAGGCCAAGTCGCAAAGCCACCAGCACTTCGAAACTGTTGGCGAAGGCAGACCCGATGGTCGACAGGCTCCAGATCGCGACACCCGCCACGATGATCAAATGCCGGTTCCCCCGATCGGCCAGACGCGCGAGCGGCAGGCCGAGGACGCCGTACACAATGGCGAACGCCGTGCCGACAAGAAGGCCGATATGCACATCGTCCAGCGCCAGATCCGCCTTGAGCGGCGCGACGAGCAACGCAAGGATCATGCGGTCAATCAATGACAGGATGTAGAGAATGCCCAGCAGGACTATTGTCCACCACGCCCGTTCGGCGGTTGGCCTGGCCTCCACCTGAGCCCCGGCATCGGGGAGGATCGAAGGGGTTGCGGGAAGCACCGTCATGGTCAGCCTTTCAAATCCCAACGCCGAAGCAGATCGGCCGGCGCTTCATTCGGGCGCGTCGCGCCGGGGGTTCGGCTGAAGCGAGGGGCCGGGGCGGCTATGCGACGCTTCCCTTCTCCATCATAGTTGCCGCGCGCCTGGATATGCGGGTGAACGGCGGCTTCCTCAAAACTGAGCACTGGCGCAACACAGGCGTCCGTCCCCTCGAAAAGGTCGATCCATGCGTCCCGTGTCTTGCCGGCCATGATGGCGGCAATGGCGGCGATGCGTTCGGGCCATAACAGACTGTCATATTGGCGGTCGGCGAGGTGCGGGGCATCTATGCCCTTGACGAAGGCTGCGTAGAATTGCGGCTCTATCGCGCCCACCGCAATATCCTTCCCGTCAAAGCAGCGATAACAATGGTAAAAGGGCGCATCGCCGGAAACCATCCGCTGTCCGGGAGACAATATGCCGCTTGGGCCAACGACGCCCATCATTGTGGACACCCCGTCCACGATGGCGGCATCGATGATCTGCCCTTTGCCCGATCGGGTGCGTTCGATCAGCGCAGCCAGAATACCCGTGACCAGGAACATGGAGCCGCCACCATAGTCGCCCACGAAATTCAGCGGCGGCGGGGGTGGCCGATCGGCGTCTCCCATTGCGGATAACGCTCCCGTCACCGCAAGATAATTGATGTCGTGCCCGGCAAGCTGTGCGAGCGGCCCTTTTTGTCCCCAGCCGGTCATGCGCGCATAGATGAGGTCCGGCCGCCGCCGGGTGACCACTTCTGGCCCAAGGCCCAGCCTCTCCATCACGCCGGGCCTGAACCCTTCGACCAGCACATCAACCTTGCCCGCAATTGTCAGGAACTGTGTGCGGCCTCCTTCGCTTTGCAGGTCCAGGGTCATGACCGCCCGGCCATGATCGGCGGAGGGATCGACCAATCCCTCCCTGTTCCTTTCCACGCGGAGCACCTCCGCCCCTAGATCGGCCAGCAGGCGGACGGCGTGAGGGCCCGGGCCGATGCCCCCACATTCCAGGACCCGTAAACCCACCAGGGGGCCCTGCGCCGTCGATGCCAATGACGTCGGCGCCGCACTCACATCTTGACGCCGAGCTCGACACCGAAGAAGCGGGGCGGGCCGTAATTTTCGGTCTGGAACAAACCGCCCGCCGTCAGCTTCGCCGTCAGGTAGCGCTTGTCGGACAGGTTCTGACCGATCAGTCGCAGCGAATAGCGGTCATCGATATCCGCAATGCCAATGGACGCGTTGAACAGGGTACGGGCGTTGAGATATGTGTCGTCCAGCGGGCTGGTGAGGCTGAGATTATAGAGGTTCCGGCCGGCATATTGGACATTTCCGTTGATCGTTACCTTGGCCCATGATCCGACCGGAATTTCATAGGTCGCGTCGGCGGAGGTCTGCCATTTCGGCGTGCGTTCCAATGGCGCGAGCGCAAGATTGCGGCCGGTGGCCAATGGGCTGGCGAAGCTCTTATATTTGGCGTCCTGGAAACCGACCGCCGACCGCAATGTGAGATTCTCGATCGGGACGGCCGTCAGCTCAACTTCTATACCTTTGACCACGGCCTTCGCCGCATTGAAGAAGCGCGTTTCCTGTGCCTGGGTGCCGTCCGGGCGCAGGATTGGAACGTTCACCTGCCGCTGGGCATCATTATATGTAACATGGAAAGCTGCGACGTTGAGACGGAGCCGACGGTCGAAGAATTCGGATTTGACACCCAGTTCAAACGAGTCCGCAGTCTCGGGGTTGGTGGGTATCAGCTGGCTGGGGGTAATCGGTGTGCCGCCGATGCCGGTCGAATCCGCAAACAAGCCGCTCTTGAAACCGCGCGAATAGGTGAGGTAGCTGTAGACGTCGTCAGTCACGTCATAGGACACCGTGCCGCGCCAGGTCGGCTTCTTCCATGTTCTTTTTGCGTCCACAACGTCTGCCGGCCAATCGAATACGTTGGCTTCTATGGCGTGATCGAAATCCTGCCATGTCAAAGTGGGATCGGGATTTGCAACGCCGGGAAGCTGTTGAAGGTAAATGGTCTGGCGGCCATACCAATGCTTGGTTTCCGACGTGTAGCGAAAGCCGGCCGTGAACGTCAGCTTGTCGGTGATCTTGTAATTGCCCTCGATATACCCGGCCAGCGAACGGGCGCGCTGCCCGTTGCAGAGGACCTGTGGATTTTCATTGTTCGGGCCGAATGGCGCAGCGCCGCCGATCAGGTCCAGAAACCCCAGGACCTGGTGGCCGCAGCGATAGACGAAGTCGCGCTGGTAGAAAACGCCTGACACAAAATCGATCGGACCATCGAAGTTGGATGCAAAACGCAGCTCCGCCTGCTTTGTCTTGCGGCGGAAGGTGCGATCGCCATCATAGAGCGATAATGTCCTGCCGTCGGCGAACTGAGTGTTTGCAAAGACATAGGCTTGGGGCAGGGATGCGTCTTCGTTGCGCTGCCCCACATTGGCGCTCAGCGTGCCAAAGCCGATATCCTGGTTGATGTGCAGATAATAACCGTCATCATCGACGCTGTTGCCATCGTCCATGTCGAGCAGATAGCCGCTCCGGAAACTGCCGCCTGCATGATCGAGCGGATCGCCGCCCTGCGTCTCGACGATGTTCAGCCGGCTGAAGAGGAAACGCGGATTGTTGGCGGGCGTTGCGTTCACGCCTGCGACAGGGTCCGAACGGTCCCGGATCGCTTCGTACTGGAACAGGATTTCCGTGCCTTCGGCTGGCTTGAACAGGACTTTCGCGCGGCCGGAAAAGACATCGGTGCCGCCGATGCGCTTGCCATCGCCGCAGGTTTGCGCGCCCGCCCATGGGGAATTGGGGACCAGCGGCGTGATCGGGCCCGTGCAGCCGCCGCGATGATAATAGCCGTCCATCTTGTCGTAAGATCCGACCAGACGGATCGCCAGCACATCGTCGATCAGCGGGATGTTCACCGCCCCCTTCAACACGCGTGTGCCGAAGCTGCCGAAGCGGGTCATCAGGTCAATGCTCTGCTTGGTCAGGTCAGGCTTGCGGGTCCGCACGACAACCGCGCCGCCGGTCGTGTTCTTTCCGAACAATGTGCCCTGAGGACCACGGAGAACTTCAACGCCGGCAAGATCGAACGTATCCAGCAACTGCGTCTGGACATGCGGAATAACAAAATCGTCGACCAGAACCGTGATGGGCGGCTCCGAATACATGGAGATGTTGGTCTGGCTGGCGCCGCGAATGGAGAAGGATGCGGCGTTGAAGCCGGATATCTTTGCTGCGGAAAAGTTCGGAACGAACGCCGCGAGATCGCCGATATTGCGCGCGGATGTCTGCTCGATCACCCGTGAACTGATGGCGGACACTGCGACGGGGGTGGTCTGGATATTGGTCTCGCGCCTCGTCGCGGTGACGACGATGTCCTCCACGCCGGTGATGGGCGCCGCGCCTTGCTGCTGTTCCGGTTGCGCTTCGGGAGCGGGCGCTGTGGCCGGTGCGCTTTGCGCCACGGCAGCCTGGCTCAACATCAATGCAACCGGGATGGCTGCGCTCGATAAATATTTACCCTTCATTTTTAGCTCTCCTGATATTTGCTTTTCTATCGTTTGATGTCGTGATGGGTCAGGGCGGCGCACCCAGAATGGCGCCGCTGGTCGGCAAGCCATTGCCTGCGGTAACGAGCATGTTCCGCACACCCGCTACCTGATTGACGGCCTCTCCGCGCAGTTGGCGGACCGCTTCCGTGATGCCGTTGACGCCGTTGATATAGGCTTCGCCCAACTGGCCTCCGTGGGTGTTCACCGGCAGGGCGCCGCCCACCGCAATACGGCCATCCTTGATGAAATCCTTCGCTTCTCCCGGCGCGCAGAAGCCATAGGCTTCCAGCTGGGGGAGGACCGCCGGGCCGAAATGATCGTACAGGATCGCCGCATCCATGTCGGAGGGGCCAAGGCCGGACATCTCATAGAGCTGTCGCGCGACGAGCGAGGCTTCTTCAAGCGGTGCGATATTGCCGCGATAGAAGCTGGTCATCTGCATCGTGCCGGCGGTCGCGCCCTGCGCGGCCGCGCGGATCAGCACGGGCTTGCCCTTCAGGTCCCGCGCCCGCTCGGCGCTGGTGACCACGATCGCCACGGCCCCGTCGCTCTCCTGGCAGCAATCCAGCAACCGCAACGGGTCGCATATCATGCGCGACGTCTGATGATCCTCCAGCGTTATCGGTTTGCCGTAGAAATAGGCTTTCGGATTGCTCGCGGCATGGAACCGCGCATTGATCGAAATGCGGGCGAAATCCTCGCTCGTCGCGCCGGTATCGTGCATGTAGCGGCGCATCGTCATGGCCATCATCGCCGCGGCGGTCTGCAGGCCATGCACGGTATGGAAAGCCGTGAGCACGGCTTCGCTGCTGATGCCGCCAAAGCCGATCGCACCGCCGAACCGGCTTTCCGACCGCTCATTCATCGCCCGATAGCACACCACCGTTTTGCAGACTCCGGTGGCGATCGCCATCGCCGCCTGCAACAGGATCGCGCACGCGCCGCCACCGCCATAATGGACCCGGCCGAAATAATTCAGGTCCCGGCCGCCCATGCTGCGCAGCACTTCATTCTCGGCATTGGCGTCCATCGTATAGGTGACCAGACCATCGACATCCGCCGCCTTGAGTCCGGCATCCTTGAGCGCAGCGCTGATCGCCTCCACGGCCAGGCGCAGCTCCGACCGGCCGGAATTTTTTGAAAATTCCGTCGCGCCGATCCCGGAAATCGCGGCTTTGTTGCGCAGCATGGTCATGACGACGCATCCTCGCCGGCGCGAAACCGGAACATCGCGAAAGGATGCTCGAACGTGCCGATCTCGACGCGGACAGCCTGGCCGACCTTCACGGCGGCAGGGGCGACATCCGCCAGATGCGCCATCAGGCGAAAGCCTTCTTTCATGTCCGCCAGCACAACCAGATGGGGAAGCTGATAGGGCGGGATGGGGGGATGATGATGAACAGCGAAGCTGTGCACCACGCCTTCACCACAGGGCGCGCACAGGGACCAGCTGAGGCTGCTGCAGCGTTCGCAGGCCGGGCCCGGCGGGCACCGCCACAGGCCGCACTCGTCGCACACCTGAATCAGTAGCTGGCCTTCAGCCAGACCTTCCCAGAAAAAGCCGAATTCTCTGTTGGAGGGCAGCACGCCTGATTGCGCTGCTATTGCCCCGCCTTGCCCATAAGCCATGTTCACCCTCCACCTGGCGCCGCCCTTTCCGGGCGATCTCCCGTGCGCTGTCGTTAGTTTCGTGTCACCCGGCCGGCCCCGCGCCAGTCACGATCCCGGCTGATCGCAACGCACCGATGCGGGAGGCGGAATAGCCAAGCTCCTGCAGAACCTCATCGCTGTGCTGGCCCAGTGTCGGGGCCGCGCGCGGATCGATCGCGGGGGTCAGGCCCATCTTGCGAAATGGCGAGCCAACGTTGAATACGGTCCCTAGCGTGGGATGCGGGATTTCGCTGACCATGCCGGACTCAAACGCCTGTTCGGACGTCAGCGCGTCATCAAGGGAACTGAGCGCGCCCGCCGGAACGCCGCAGGCTTTGAGCCTTGCTGCAATGGCGGCCGCAGTGTCCGTCATGAACAGATCGCGGAACATCTGCTGCAGCAATTCTGTCTCCGCATTCCGATCCGCGAAGGTCGGCCAGCGCTCACAGATGTCCGGGCGTCCGAACACGTCGGTCGCCATCCGGCGGAAATGGGTTTCCGTCATGCAATAGACATAGACCGTGCCGCCATCCTTGCAGTCATATTCACCGCTGGGGACCAGCTCCGGACGGTATCGGCCGTAACGCTCGGGCACTTGCCCGGTGCCCAGATAGCGGCCGCCGATATAGGACAGATCAGAGATCGCCGCGTCGTAGAGGGACAGGTCGATATGCTGTCCCTGCCCCAGCCGCTCCCGAGCGTGAAGAGCGGCGAGCACAGCGATCTGGCCGTTCAGCGCTGCCGTCAGGTCGATCCACGGAATGGTGGATATGCCCGGGCGCTGCTCGGGCAGTCCGTTCATGATCATGACGCCGGTTTCGGCGGCGATGACTGGATCAAGCCCTGCCGCATCGGCCAACGGACCCGTGCGGCCATATCCGGAAATGGACAGGTAGATGAGCTTCGGGAAACGCTCGGCGAGGGACGCATAGTCGAGCCCCGCTTTCTTCATCACCCGCGACGTATAATTCTCCACCAGAATATCCGCCCGGGATATGAGGTCGAGCGCGATCTCGCGTCCCTCGGGCGTGTTGATATCCAGCGCGATGGACCGCTTGTTGCGGTTGCACGAAATGAGGAACGTGCTTTCCGAACTGTCATGATCCACGAAGGGGGGAATGGCGCGGATGCTGTCACCGCCACGGGGTTCTTCCACCTTGATGACATCGGCGCCCAGGTCGGCGAGAATCTGCGTCCCGAACGGTCCGGCCAGAACGCGGGAAAAATCGACCACCCGAATACCCTCCAGCGCCACCGGAAGATGAGCCGGTCGGGCCGACTGCGCAGGAAGGGAGGGGCGGACTGTGCGTTCGGGCCTGGTGATTTTCTGGTGCATGATATGTCCCTCGCGCAACGCCATCGGCGCTCGCGTCGTCATGTGTTTTGCGGAGCGGAGCTTGTGTTCAGGCGGTCCGATACTGTTCGGGCACCTCGAAACGGAACACCTTGGCGGCATTCATCCCCAGGATCTTGGTCCGCGTTTCTTCGCGCAGATGATCGCCGAATGTGCGTTCAATCGCCTCGGCCGAATGCGGCCATGTCCCCTCATGATGCGGGTAATCATTGGCCCACATCAGATTGTTTTCCAGCCCGTAACGTTCGACCAATTCGAGCGCGGAACGATCCTCTGCGATGGAAGCGAAGCAGTTGGAACGGTAATAGTCGCTCGGCAAATTCTTCAGTTTGGGCCGTACCCACATGTGATGCTTGCGATAGGCTTCGTCCATGGAATCGATCATCCACGGCACCCAACCCGCGTTGGCCTCAATCGTGGCGGCCCGCAATTTCGGGAAGCGTTCGAATACGCCGGAAGCGCACATGTTGACGATAGGCTCCAGCGTGGGCGCCAGGGAGTGGACCACATAGTTGATGACCGCGCCGCCCTTGCCGCGCGCGCCGCGTGGATCTTTGCCGGTGGAGATATGGTAACAGATCGCCAGGTCCGCATCCTGAATGGCGGCCCAGAGTGGATCGAACATGGGCAAGTTATAGTTGGGGTCCTCTGCGCTGTTGGAATTCCACACCGGCTTGCAGGGCAGCATCACGGCGCGGTAACCCATTTTTGCGATGCGCTGGATTTCCTTGACCGCGCTTTCCACATCGACCGGCGCAACGGCGGCGGCGGGGTTGCAGCGCTGCTTATAGGGCTCGCATACTTCCCATGCCCAGTCATTCCAGACTTGGCACTGCGCGCTCACAAAATCGACATCGGCCGAACTCCACATCAGGAGCGCCGGGCCATTGGGGAAGATCAGCTCGCCGTCGACGCCGTCCCGGGCCTGATCGGTGATGCGCTTCAGGCCCATTTCCTCGGACGGCGCATCCGGATCCGGAAGGCTGGCGCCAGACATTGACCGGATGAGATCCTCGCCCATCAGGTCGAATTCCCAGAGGCGATCGTCCTTCATGCCTTCGATGACCAGATATTTGATACCGTCGCGCAATTCGACACGCGGTAATTTCGAATGCCATTTCTTGTCCAGCCGCTCACGAAACAAGGTGTGCGGCGGCATGAGATGCGCATCGGCAGAAATCATGAAATATTTGTTGGCGCCGGTCCGGATGGATTTATTCCAGGAAAATGGACCAGGCGTTTTCGTCCGCCATGCGTTCTCCGGATTTACTTCTATTTCGACGGGCTGCGTCGCCATATCTCTCTCCTTATCTACGCTGGATCAGTCCGGTGAACGGCTGTCCGCATTGTCTGCTGTATGGGCATAGATTGGTTCGAATTCGGCACGCGCGTCCAATATCAAATCTTGCATGGCCATATAATTTTGCCATGATGGCGGCGGCGCAGGGGGTGAACAGCCTAAGTCATGGATATCGCTATCAATCTTTTGCGCTATTTCGCGCTCACTGCAGAGCTGAAATCCTTCACCATGGCTGCAACACGTTTGCGAACCTCGCAGGCCGTGATTTCAAATGGCGTTTCGCGGCTTGAAAAGACGCTGGGCTTTCGCCTGCTTGAACGTGATCCACGCGATGTGCGACTGACCAATGAGGGGCAGGCTTTGCTGCCCGAGGCACTCGCCCTGATCGCAGCCTGTGACGCGGCAGATGTGGCCTTGATCGGGTTGGCGGCCGATCGTCCCGCGATCCTGCGGTTTGGATATCCGCCTTACATGACCGATGTGCCGCAACTCGACGCCGTGCTCGACAAATTCCTTGCGACATATCCGACCGTTTCGATTGAAATCGAAATCCTGCTGTCCTCGGGCTTGTTCGTTGAGGTGCGGCAACGCCGTCTGGATTGCGCGCTCGTTCTGGGGCCGCCGGATGCGGAGGCTGGCGCCTTCGACACATTGTTGCTCGACCGGCTGGCCACCAGCCTCTTTCTGCCCGAGGAACATCCGCTAGCCGCAGGCGCGAGCGTGCCCCTTGCCGCGCTGAAAGGGGTCGAAGTCCTGTCGCCGGACCGGCATGAAGCGCCCTATTTCTTCGATCTGGCGCTCGCGCCTCTGGAGGCAGCCGGCGTTCGGCTGGTCCATGCCAAAAACCCTACTTTCCTTGGCCTGTATCATGCGGCGCGGCGGGAGAGGCGTTTGTCGATCGGCTTCGACACGCTGATTTCCGACGAGCAGTTGACGGCCGGCCGGCTGGTTCTGCGGCCAATCGCACCGAGCGTCGGCGGCGTCGATCTGATGCTCATCCGTGCCCATGGGTCGATAAGTCCGGTCCTGTCGGACCTGTGGGAATTCATGAAGGCGCAAAGTTTCGCATGAGAATTGGCGCCCCTATTCGGCGGCGACCGTCAGCGGGACTGCGGGGACGGGTTGCGGCCCGCGGACTAGCCTACCGGGCTTTTCCCCCGTCGGCACGCCGTCCTTCAGAATCGGCTTTCCGGCGACGATCGTCCAGCGATATCCATCCGCGCGCTGGACCAGGCGTCGGCCGCCGGCCGGCAGGTCATACAATACCTCGGGCCGGTAAAGGCGCAGCGCATCATAATCGATAATGTTGATGTCTGCCTTATATCCCTGCGCGATCAACCCTCGATCCTGAAGGCCCACGGCTTGCGCCGGTTTGTGGGCAAGGCCCCGCACCACTTCCGCGATGGGGAGCTTCTCGCCCTTTGCGCGATCTCTGGTCCAGTGGGTGAGCATGAAAGTGGGAAATCCGGCATCGCATATCATGCCGTAATGCGCGCCGCCGTCCCCCAGGCCGTAGAGGCTATGCTCATGCTTCAGCATGGCGAGTGGCGCATCGAGCGTGCCGTCGGCAAAATTGGCGAAGGCGATCAAGAAAACGGCGCGGCCCTCATCCTCCAGCAGCGCGTCATACGCATATTCTTGCGCGCTCACGCCTGCGGACTGGGCTCTGGCGGCCAGGGTGTCGGCGGGGCCGGGCTCATAATCGGGCGTCTCCGCCAGCGCAAAGATGCGGTCGAACTCACCCAGATAGTCCAGATGCACCATACCTTCGCCCGTCGGCTGCTCCGCCAGAATGGCGGCGCGTACCTCAGGCCGGCGCATATGTGCGACGCGCTCAGCCAAGGGCTGGTGCGCAATGTTGCGATAGGTTGGATGGCGAGAGAAGAAATTGTAGGAAAGGTCCAGCCCGACGAGGATGCCGGTCGGACGTCCAAAAACCTGCGCCTTCATGGCAAGGCCCTGTTGATTGGCCTGGCTGACGATATCGAGGGCATGGCGGTAGGCGTCCGGCGCATCCCTCAGCTGCGCCAGCGAGAAACTGGCGGGGCGGCCGCTCCCTTCGACGACATTCTTCAACATCGTCACTTCCGATGTGACATGCGCGTCGCTGTCCAGGTCTATCACCGCCTGAAGCACGCCGTGACCCGCCTCGGCCATGCCGCTGGCGACCGCAAGGAGTTCGGTTTCCATCGCCTGATGGGTGGGAATCGCATTGCCGTCGCTGTCGCGGTGAAAAATCGTGCGCGACGTGCCGAAGCCAATGGCGCCCGCGGTCATCGCTTCGCGCGCGATCTCGCGCATTTTATCCAGGTCTTCGGCGGTGGCGGGCTCCCGCCGCGCCCCGCGTTCGCCCATAACGAAGATGCGCAGGCAGCTATGGGGCAGTTGCGCCGCCACATCGATATCCCTTGACCGGGCCGCGACGCAGTCGAGATATTCGGGGAAGGTTTCCCAATTCCAGGGCAGACCTTCGGTCATCACGATCTCCGGAATATCTTCGACACCTTCCATCAACCGGATTAGCCTGCTGCGGTCCTCCGCGCGGCAGGGCGCAAAGCCCACGCCGCAATTGCCCATCACGACCGTCGTCACGCCGTGGACGCTGGACGGCGCAGTGCTGTCTTCCCAGGTGACCTGCCCGTCATAATGGGTATGAATATCGACGAAGCCCGGTGTGATCATCAGGCCCTCGGCATCGATTTCGGTCGATCCGGGCGCAATATGTCTACCTATTTCGGCTATGATCCCATTGGAAATGGCAATGTCGGCAACAAATGGATTGTCACCTGTGCCATCATAGATTGTACCGCCTCGCAAAACCAGATCATATGTCGCGGACATGGCAATTCTCTCCATGGAATTTCATGATTTTTAATGTGGCAATGATGTTCGTCAGGTCATCGTGAATTGCGCATATCTATGATCGTTGCCGAATATATCGGCAACTATTCATGCAATGTGTGTCATGAGATTTTTAAATGCACCGCCGGCGATGACATGATGTCAGGAGGACTGACATCTACGGGGGGCGTTGACCTCCCGCCGCTTGGCTTTCTATCCTTGCCATATGGATGAGGATGCCAAACAACCGACGCTGCGTCAGGCGCATCGCGATTACACCCGGGCGCGCATTATCGACGCCGCGGTGGAATCGCTGAAGGCCGACGCTTATGAAGGGCTGCTTGTTGCCGACGTCGCCGAAAGGGCGGGCGTCGCGGAACGTACGCTTTACCGCTACTTCCCCGCCCGCATCGACCTGATCCGAGCCACCTGGACTCATATAAACGCGATGTTCAGCGAGACGGAAAATCCGGATACGCCAGAATTGCTGATTTCGGACCCGCTTACGGCCTTCCCTGCTTTCGATGCCGAAGAGGCGCTGATCCGCGCCATCGTGACGACAAGGCAAGGTAAGGAATTGCGCCTCAGCATCACATCGGAACGCCATGCCGCGATCAAAAATGCCGTGGCGGCGGCCCGGCCGGATTTGGACGAATCCGCACAACTGCGCCTGAGCGTGGTTGCACAGCTCCTTCATAGCTCCGTGGCGTGGCAGCACATAAAGGACTATTGGTCGCTTGACGGGAAGACTGCCGGCATTGCCGTCTCGGAGGCGTTGCAGTCGCTGTTGACCATGCCAAGGCGCGACTGACGTTCATGGCTTTTGCGGATGTCGCATCCGCTGCGTCCGTCAGGCGTTTTGCCTCTTGATCTTCTGCCTGGATGCGCCGTTATGGAAGAAAATGCGCTTCAACAGGTCCGTCCGGGAGCGTCCGCCGCGATGCCAGATTGCTTCGCACAGACGGGGCTGGCATGCAGCGGCAGAATGAGTGGAGGGATGGAATGCCCAAGGCTGCCGCCAAGCCGAGAATTTATGCCAGCGACAATATGGCCGAGCGTCAGTCTCGCATTTTGAAGGCTGCACGCGAATTGCTCTCGGACGGCGAAGCCAATCTGACCATTAATCGCCTTTGCCAACGCGCAGATGTCGCGGCCAGGACCGTATATCGCGCCTTTGGCGATCGTGAGGGCGTTATCCAGGCGGTGATTGCCGAGCATATGGAGGCGATCATGTCCTTTCTGGCGGTCGCGCCGCTCAAGGGGGACATTGAATCGGTATTCCGTGAATATGACTGGATCACGGCCGAACTTTTCCGCGGTGCCGCGTTCGCCCGGGTTATCGTCGGCTTTTACTTCTCGCAAAACCCAAGGCCACAGGCGCTCGTTTCCTTGCGCAGCGTTGCCTATCATCGGATAACGGCGTGGATGCACTATGCCGCCGAGCAGGGCTATCTGTCGCCCGCTCTCGACCGTGACAGGATCGCCCTGCATCAGGTTGATACGGAATATGTACAGTTCAACAAATGGGCGGCGGGCCAAATTGCGGGAGATCGCGTCGCAGATGAGCTTAAAGCGAATTTTCTGATGACAGCCATCATCGCGTCGCACGGTCCGGAACGCGAAAGGCTGACCGACCTCCTGGCGGATGCGCACGCCAGACTCGGGGCGAGCGCCCTCGTTGCGGAATAGCCGTCCGGCACGACACATCTGAAATTGCGATAGTCGGCCGAAATCGCCTGCTGCGCTGCAATAGCGCGCAGCCGCTGCGACGGCGCATCAATTCCGCCATTTTTGCGCCCACACATCCGGAATAAACGCTGCAAATGCGCACATATAAATGCGTCTTGCGATACATATTGATTAACTGTACCATGCATGTGCGTTTTCAGAACCCGCCAATGAGGTGAAAAAGCGCACAGAGGATGCAGATGCTCAAGGTTCACGCCTTTCTAGTCAAATTGCCACATTTGACCGATGCGGCCTTCTTCGCGCATTGGCGCCATCCCCACGGGACACTCACAAGGCGCATTCCGCAGTTCCGGCGTTATGTGCAAAACCACGGTGTTGCGCCTTCGCCCGCCGTTCCCGGTCTTGCCGCCGGGCCCTGGCTTGGGATGCCGGCGATCTGGCTCGATGGTCCGGGGGATCTCGCAAAGGCCAGGAGCCATCCCGCATATGCGCTGCTCGATGCGGATGCGGACGCATTTTACGATCGCACTGCGCTGGACTGGCTGGTCGGGAGGGAAACCATATATATTCCGCACGCCGGCGGTGCGAACAGCGCGCCTGTTAAGGTGATGCTGCTGCTCCGTCGCAGCCGTGCCCCGCTTACGCCGAGAAGGGTAAGGGTGCTGGCGGACAGTATGGCTTCCCTGCTCCCCGGGCTGACAGGCATTTCCATCACATTGCCGGTTGATACCAAGGCGGCCGCCCCCTGCGACGCCGTGATGGAACTCTCATTCCCCGATCTGGCGGCGTATTCGGCCGCCTGGGGAAATGGTGCGCGGATATGCCCGGTCATTGCCGATGTTGCGGACTTGGCGGCCAGCAAAGGACTGCTTGTCCGAGAAGAAAGAGTGATCTGGCCCGATGGCGAACGCGAGGGGATTTCGCATGAATGCACTTCAACCTGATTTTGCCGCGAAAGAGTATCTGGGCAAGCGGCATGGCCTCCTGATCGATGGCAAGATGGAGGATACAGGGAGCGACGGGGTCATTGCGGTGATTGATCCCGCCACAGGCGAAACCGTTGCACATGTTCCGGCAGCGGGCGCCGCAGAAGTTGATCGGGCGGTCGCGGCGGCAAGGCGCAGTTTTGCGGACGGGCGCTGGCGGTCCCTGGCTGCAGAGGAACGCCGCCGCATCCTGTGGCGATTTGCCGACCTGATCGAGGAAAATTTCACGCGACTGTCGCATATCGATGTGGTCGACAATGGCATGCCGCTGGCGTTTGCCGAATGGGAAATCCGCTCCTGCATAAGCTGGACCCGCAATGCGGCTGGTCAGGCCACACAGTTTTTCGGGCGCAATGCTTCGGGCATGGCGTCTGGCGGCGGCGTCGACATGCATGCCTATACCATGGTTCAGCCCGTCGGGGTCGTGGGGCTTATCGTTCCCTGGAATGCGCCTGCGGGCAACCTCATGATCAAACTTTCCGCCGCACTTGCCGCGGGAAACTCCTGCGTCGTGAAACCGGCGGAAGAAACGCCGCTTTCCGCGCTTCTTCTGGGCGAACTTGCGCTGGAGGCGGGCGTGCCGCCCGGCGTGCTCAATGTCATTTCCGGTCATGGCCGGACGGCGGGCCAGGCCATGGCCGATCACCATGATATCGACAAAATCTCCTTCACCGGGTCGACGGAGACCGGCAGGAAGATCGTGCGCTCGGCGGCCGGTAACCTGAAACGGGTAACGCTGGAACTGGGCGGGAAATCACCTGCCATCGTGTTTGACGACGCCGACCTGGAGGCGTCGATCCCTCAGGTTGCGATGGCGATTTTCGCCAATACGGGCCAGGTCTGCTTCGCGGGCTCGCGTCTGTTCGTTCAGCGCCGCGTCTATGACAAGGTTATCTCTGGTGTCGCCGATTTCGCAAGATCGCTCAAGATCGGCAGTGGCTTTGATCCCGCCAATCTGCTTGGCCCGCTGATTTCCGCCAAGCAGCAACACCGCGTCACGGGCTATGTCGAACGTGGGCTGGCGCAGGGCGCCGAAATCGTCACGGGCGGCGGCGCTCACGGCGACAAGGGCTTTTTTGTCGAACCGACGATATTTTCTAACGTCAACCGCAACATGGATATCGTTCGCGAAGAGATATTCGGCCCGGTGCTGGTCGCCACGCCATTCGATGAGATTGACGAGGTCGTCACCGCGGCCAACGACACCCGCTATGGGCTGGGCGCGGGGATATTCACGGGCGACGTGAACAAGGCGCATCTGATGGCCGCAGCCATCGACGCCGGCAACGTCTGGGTCAATTGCTATGGAACGGTCCATCCGGCGCTGCCCTTCGGCGGTTTCAAGGAATCCGGCTGGGGGCGGGAGATGGGCGAGGAAGGCTTTGCCGCCTTCACCGAAACCAAGTCTGTTTATGTCCAGTTGAAAAAATAGGGCGACCGCGGACAGGCGGCGTTTTGGGAGACGGGAAATGCGCGGAAGGTGGTTAGCCGGAGCAGCGGGATGTGCACTTTTTACGCTGCTGTCATTGCCGGCCTGCACGGGTGGCAAGCACCCGCAAAATACGGCTGCCGATCGTTTGCGGAATGCAGACAAGGAACCGCAAAATTGGCTGACCTATGGCGGCACCTATGATGAACAGCGTTTCTCCGCGCTGGGCGACATAACGACCGCCAATGTCGGCAGGCTGGGGCTTGCATGGTCGGCCGATCTGGAAAGTGATCGCGGCCAGGAATCCACCCCGCTGGTTGTTGACGGGACGATGTACGTCACGACGGCCTGGTCGAAGGTGGTTGCGCTTGACGCTGTCACGGGCGCGATCAAATGGCGTTTCGATCCCAAAGTGCCGGGACGTTTCGGGGTTAGCGCCTGTTGCGACGTCGTCAACCGCGGCGCTGCCTATGATGACGGAAAGCTGTTCTTCGGCACGATCGACGGGCGGCTGATCGCGCTGGATGCCGCCAGCGGCAAGCAACTCTGGTCGACGGTGACGACGGATCAAAGCAAGCCCTATACCATAACGGGCGCTCCCCGCGTCGCGGGCGGCAAGGTCTATATCGGCAATGGTGGCGCGGAATATGGCGTGCGCGGATATGTGTCGGCCTATGACGCAAAGTCCGGGGCTCTCGCCTGGCGCTTCTATACTGTCCCCGGCGATCCGGCGAAGCCGGACGGCGCGGCCTCGGATGAGATACTGGCAAAGCTGGCGCGGCCGACCTGGTTCGGGGATCAATATTATAAGTTCGGCGGCGGCGGAACGGTCTGGGATTCGATCGTCTATGATCCGGACCTTGACCGTATCTATATCGGCGTCGGCAATGGCGGGCCCTGGAACCGGAAGATACGGTCCGAGGATAAGGGAGACAATCTCTTCATCGGGTCGGTGGTGGCGCTGGACGCCAAGACCGGAAAATATCTCTGGCATTATCAGGAAACGCCTGGCGACACCTGGGACTTCACCTCCTCGCAGCAAATCATGCTGGCAACGCTGCCGATCGATGGAAAAACCAGACGCCTGATCCTGCACGCGCCCAAGAACGGCTTCTTCTACGTCATCGATCGCGATACCGGAAAGCTGGTCTCGGCCGACAAATTTGCGCCGGCCAACTGGGCGGACAGGGTGGATCTGAAGACCGGCCGGCCCGTCGAAAATCCCGACGCCCGGTTTCAGGACAAACCTTTCCTGGCCACAATTGGCGCATCCGGCGCGCACAATTGGCACCCGATGGCGTTCAGCCCCAAAACCCGCCTTGTCTATCTGCCGGTCCAGGAAGTGCCGTTCCTGTACGTGAAGGACCAGAAATTCCGGTATAATCCGGCTATCTGGAATTTGGGCGTGGACATGATGTCGACGCCGCTGCCCGAAACGCCGGCCCAAATCGCGGGTATGAAGAAGGCGCTGCAGGGACGCCTTGTCGCCTGGGATCCTGTCGCTAAAAAGGAAGTCTGGCGCGTTCCGCATGACGGCACATGGAACGGCGGCGTACTGGCCACCGCCGGCGACCTGGTGTTTCAGGGGCTGTCCGACGCCAGTTTCCGCGCATATGACGCGCGTAACGGCAAGGAACTGTGGCGTTTCAACGCGCAGACACCTCTGCTGCCCGGCCCGATCAGCTACAGCGTCAACGGTGCGCAATATATCGCGATTGTCGCGGGAAATGGCGGGGGCTTCGCCCTGTCGCTTCCTGCGTTCGATGGGCCGCGGGTGCAGCCTCCTGGCCGGGTGCTGGTCTTCAAGCTCGATGGGAAGGCGGTGTTGCCGCCAACGGCGGGAAATGTGCCCGCGCTGAACCCTTCGCAGGAGCGCTGGACTCCAGAGCAGCATAGCGAAGGCGCGCGGCTTTACGGGCAGATTTGCGCGGCATGTCACGGCATGGGAACGCGATCCGCCGGGATCATTCCCGACCTTCGCCGTTCGGGCGTCCTGACCGACAGGCAGGCATGGCAATCCGTGGTGATCGACGGCGCTCTGACAGAACGGGGCATGGTGAGCTTCAAGACGGAACTCACGCCCCAACAGGCGGAATCGATCCGGGGATATGTGTCGGGCGAAGCGTCAAAGGCTGCAACCGCCGGTCAGTAAGGGAGGCAGGACCATGCCAACACTCCTCACGCATATAGGCGTGCATGATGCCGAGATTGCGCGTTGGGAAGAGGTGTTGCGCCTCATGACGGCGCATACGAACCGATCGGAGCCTGATCGATTGCGATACGAATATTGGCGCGGCGCGGAGCGCGGCCGATATTATGCGTTGCTGTCCTACCCGACGTCGCAGGCGTTTTACGCGCACCAGGCGAGCAGTTACCACGACGCGTTTCTGGACGATTTCGCCCGGATGTTTTCCGACATGCGGCTTGAATGGATCGACCCCGTTCAGGGTGGCGGATCGGGGCTGCCGCCGACGACCGACGATCCGTTGCCCGCCACGACGCCGGGGAAGATCAGGGATCAACTCGCACTGTACCCGATCCTTATCGCGGATTGGTGGGAGGAAGCCCGCGCACACGAAAAATAACTGCGAAAATCAAACGACTGCCCGCGAATGGGCGGCCAAGCTAGGGAGTTGGAGCCATGAAGAACGCATTCTATCTTGCTGGATCTGCCATTTTTGCGCTTGCTGCGGGGGCCGCTTCCCCGGCTCTGGCGCAGGCTGGGTCCGACACGGGAACGGCACAGGCCGCCGCCGATGATCCGGCCGCTGCCCAGTCCGGATACGGGCTTGCAGACATCGTCGTTACGGCCACGCGGCGGGATACCAATCTGCAAAGCACGCCCATCGCCGTTTCCGCGCTTGACCAATCGCTGATTGAACAGTCCAACCCTCGCAATTTGGGCGATCTGGCGGTGTTCGTCCCGAATTTCTCGGCGGCCACCATCACCAATTTCAACGCCGCGTCCTTCTCGATGCGCGGCATTGGTCAGAATACGATCATCATCTATTTCGAACCTCCGGTCGCCGTGCTTGTCGATGACTTCGTGGTGCCTTCGGTGCAGACCCAGCTGCTCGATACGTTCGATGTCGGTCAGGTAGAGGTGCTGCGCGGTCCACAAGGAACTCTGTTTGGGAAGAACACCACGGGCGGCGCCGTTGTGGTCAAGACCAAGCGGCCCGAACTTGGCAAGATTGGCGTGGAGATGCGCGCTCAATATGGCGATTTCGGCACCAGAAAAGTGCAAGGTGCGGTGAATGTGCCGCTGGGCGACACGCTCGCATTCCGGGGTGTCATCGGCTATGAATATTCCGACGGCTTCTACAAGAATGGCGCATGTTACGGGCCGGTCGTATCTTTCGTTCCGTCCAAATTCGCGGGTGTCTCGGGTTGCGGCGATGGTGAGCGTCTGGGCGGTCGCGACGTCTGGAACGCCCGGGCAAAATTGCTCTGGGAACCCAGCGCGTCCTTCAACGCCCTGCTGCAATATGAAAATATCCGCGATAAATCCGAAAGCCCGCCCAGCGTAAACGAAACCAATACGGGGGTGCTGTTCGACGTGCTGGGTGTCGGCCGGTCGAATCCGGCCAGCAAGGATCCGCTCAACAATGCGGGAATCAGCAACCGGACGGATACCTTCCTGTTCATGAAAAACGGGCATCGCATTGATGTCGATGGCGTCTATCTCAACATGAATCTGAATGTCGGGCTCGGCACGTTCACGTCCGTATCCGGTTTCCGCAAGCAATTGTCGCGCCTGCCGAGCACATATCCTGCGCAGGCCCCGGTGGCTGCGGATGGCGAAATATTGTCGCTGTTCGACGCATCACGCGATGACCTGCGCAAAACCTATCAGCAGGAACTCCGCTTCGCTTCTGATCTTGGTGGCGCATTCGACTTTGTCGCCGGCGGCTTCTACCAGCGTGACAATGCGTCCTACTGCGTCACCGAAACGCTCGGATTCCAGGATCTGGTCACCGCCCCGACGCCCTATGGCACCTGGAACCAGACGCCCTATATTCTGTGCAACGCCCAAAAGGCGCAATCGAAAGCAGTGTTCGCCGAAGGAACCCTCAAGCTGGCGGAGGGCCTGACCCTGGTGGGCGGGGCACGCTATACCTGGGAAAAGAAGAAATGGTTCGGCCGTCAGCAGGTCTTCATCCCCCAGCTTGGCGGCGGGAATGATCCGAGCATCACCATCAACTCGGCGCTCGACGCAAATGTGTTCGATTATCCGGCGGGCGTGATCCGGGTGGACGCGAAAACCAGCGACCCGACATGGCGCGCCAGCCTCAGCTATCAGGCGACGCCTGACCTGTTTGTCTATGGCACCTACTCGCGTGGCTTTAAGGGCGGCGGGTTCAATGACCAGATCGGCACATTCCATCCCTTCCTGAATGCCGACGGCAGCGACAATAATGCGCTGTTTGCTGCAGCGGCGGCCGCAACAAAACCCGAAACGGCCGACAGTTTCGAACTTGGCTTCAAGAGCGAATTTTTTGATCGCCGCGTGCGCGCCAACCTGACGGCGTTTCACGTGACGTACAGCGATCTGCAGCGTCAGATTGTGGTGCCGCTGATCGTCAACGGCCAGCCGTTTCAAGTCACGACATTCTTCAATGCCGCCAAAGCCGTTGTCAAAGGGTTTGAAGGCGAGTTGACGGCACTTCCCGTACAGGGTCTTACGCTTCGTGGCGTATTCGGCTATCAGGATGGCAAGTATAAGGACTATCAGACGCCCATTCCGGCCGGTTATGATCTTGCCACGGCGCCGCTGGATCGTGCACCCAAATGGACCTGGTCTGCCGATGCCACTTATGAAATTCCCCTGGGTGGCGTGAAGGTGCTGTTGAACGGAAACGTGAACTATGTCGGCCGCAATCTGTTCACGCAATCTATCGATACACCTGTCGACAATACTTATCTGAATGCGCGAACATTGCTCAATGCGTCCATCACTGTGGCGCAAATCGACGACAAATATTATGCGCGCCTGATCGGGCAAAATCTGACCGATCGTCGGTACAAGACGGCAAGTCAGGTCGTAGGCGGGCTCTGGCAGAACAGCAATTATGGCCCGCCGCGCTATTTCGGTCTTGAAGTCGGCTTCAAATTCGGCCGCGACGTGGGGCAATAGGGTCGCATCTGGTAACCGCCAATTCTGCTGGCCAGCGGTGTATGATTGCTGGCCAGTAGAGCATATTGCGCAGCATCGCACGGTTGTTCGATGTGCCGACGACCGGGGCGCCCATGCCATACTCTGCTGAGCATTGCTGTTTCGTCTCTTATGGGGGACAAGGGCGGATGGCAGAGATCATCAACCTGCGCACCGCCCGAAAGGCGCGCGCCCGGGCGGAGGCGGAAACCGCCGCCGCCCGCAACCGCGTCATCCACGGACGGACCAAGGCGCAGAAATTGTCGCAGGCGGCAGAGCTTGCCCGCGAAGCGCGCAGGCTCGAGCATGCTCGGCGCGAGCAGTCGCCTCCCGAAGAAGGCGTCGATTGAGTGCATCGGTCCGGGCAGAGGGTTGATCTGGCGATTGACGTCACGATGCTTCGGGGCGGGAGGCAGGTCCGCGCGCATCTGAGCAACCTGTCCTCCACCGGCGCAAACGCCGCCGCGGCGTTCGCGCCCGGTCCAAAGGAGGCGATACACCTGCTGTGGAATGGCAGGGCGATCCCCTGCCATGTCGTCTGGGCGCGCAACACCGTCTTCGGCCTGAAGTTTGAAAAGCCGCTTGCGCCCGCCATCCTGGCGTCCATGGTAGAGGCCACACCGGCGGATGACTGAACGACGTTGCTTTCCCCTGTCGATCGCCTAGGCTCGGCTTTTTCCATCCGGGGTGGGCCATTGGATAAGTATAAGATAGCCGCTTGTCTGGGGATCATCCTCAGCACGGCCGGGACATTGCTGGTCTTCGTCTTCGGGATACCGAAGCGGCAGCGGACGGAGGGCCGGGAATTCATGGCCGGCATCGTCGAACGCCGCAAATCCATCAGCGATCCGCGGGAGGAGGCGCGCAATGAGCGGTTCGGGCGGGCCGGTATCGCCTGCATGGTGCTCGGCGCATTCCTTCAGGTCATCAGCATTATCGCCACCATGTAAATTTTTTTGGGCGGGCGGGAAACCGGATGGAACCAGATCGTGGGAAGGCCGTTTTCCCTATACCAGCCCGGGCTTTCTTTTGCCCCCCGCTCAGGTCCGGGCTGGTGAGATAACGGCCTCGCCAGTTCCCCCGCTGGCGAGGCTATTTCTTTATCGGTGATCCTCTCGCCTTCCCGCCGACCTCGGTCTAGTCTCATCGCAGGCAGGGGATGTTGGAAAGATTGCGATGCTGAAACTGCGCCTTGGCCGCCACACAGTCTGGATTCTCTGCATCGCCCTGTTCGGGATCGGCCTCGCGCTGAAGCCTTCGGGATTCTGGGGATGGTCACTGGTCGTCGTTCCGGGCCTGCTGACCCTGCTGGGCCTTTGGGACCTGACACAGGCGGAGCATGCGGTGCTGCGCAACTATCCCGTCATTGGCCATGTCCGCTGGCTGGTGGAGATGGTGCGTCCGGAAATCCGGCAATATCTGCTGGAGGACGAGGATGAGGCGACGCCTTTCTCCCGCGCGCAGCGTTCGCTCGTCTACCGCCGGGCGAAGGGGATTTCCTCCGACCACCCGTTCGGCACCTTGCAGAATGTGTATGCCCGCGATTACGAGTTCATCCAGCATTCGATGCGCCCCGCCGATCCGGCGGATCCGAAGAGCTTTCGCATCACCATCGGCAACGACCAGTGTGCGCAGCCCTATTCGGCGAGCATCTTCAACATCTCCGCCATGAGCTTCGGATCCCTGTCCGCTAACGCGATCCGCGCGCTCAACAAGGGTGCGGCGCTCGGCAATTTCTACCATGACACGGGCGAGGGCAGCGTCAGCCCTTATCATCGCGAACATGGCGGCGACATTGTGTGGGAAATCGCCAGCGGCTATTTCGGCTGCCGCACCGCTGACGGTCGTTTTGACCCGGACAAATTCGCGGCGCAGGCGGTCCAGCCGCAGATTAGGATGATAGAGATCAAGCTGAGCCAGGGCGCAAAGCCCGGCCATGGCGGCATCCTGCCCGGCAAGAAGGTGACGGCGGAGATCGCCGAAACGCGCGGCGTGCCGAAGGGGGAGGATTGCATATCCCCCGCCCGCCATTCCGCCTTCACGACCCCGCTGGAGTTGATGGCGTTCATCGGCCAGCTACGCGCCCTTTCGGGCGGCAAGCCGGTGGGCTTTAAGCTGTGCATTGGTCATCCCTGGGAATTTATGAGCATTGTGAAGGGGATGCTCGAAAGCGGCATAGTCCCTGATTTTGTCGTGGTCGACGGGGGAGAGGGCGGCACCGGCGCGGCTCCGGTGGAGTTCAGCGACCATATCGGCACGCCGATGCGGGAAGGATTGCTGTTCGTCCACAACACGCTGGTGGGTGCGGGCCTGCGCGAACGGGTGAAGATTGGCGTTGCAGGGCGTCTGGTCAGCGCATTCGACATCGCCGCCGTCCTGGCGATCGGCGCTGACTGGGCCAATGCGGCGCGTGGCTATATGTTCGCGCTTGGCTGCATCCAATCGATGAACTGCCATACCAATCGCTGCCCGACCGGGGTCGCCACGCAGGATCCGTCGCGCCAGCGCGCACTGGTCGTGCCGGACAAGGCGGAGCGGGTGCGCCGCTTCCACGACCGCACGGTGGGGGCGCTGGCGGACATGCTGGCCGCGGCCGGTCTCAGCCACCCCGACGAATTGCGGCCGCATCATCTGGTTCACCGCGTCAGCTCGACGGAAGTGCGCCAGTTCGGCCAGGTGCATCGTTTTCTCGAACCGGGGGAATTGCTCTCGGGTGATTGCCGGCTGCCCTATTTCCGCGACAACTGGAACAGGGCGCGGGCGGGGAGCTTCGCGGCGGCTTGAACGCTGTAACCCACTTCCGTTCGCTTCGAGCGTAGTCGAGAAGTCTCGCGCGGCTTCTCGACTACGCTCGAAGCGAAC
>DASVND010000013.1:0-2860 GCA_036384035.1 Sphingobium sp.
GGCGTAGAGGTGGAGCGCCACGCCCTCCAGATGCGCCGGATCGCCGTTGGCGAGCATCGTCGTCATGCCATCGATCAAATCGGTGCCGGCGGGCGAGCCGGCGATCGGGTCCCAGCGCAGCCGGTTGGGCGCGAGCGGCGCTTCGGGAAGGGCGGGCGAGAAATGCGGTGCGCCGTCATAACGGACGAACGGCGGATGCTCGGCCGAGGGGCGCAGGCGATAGAGCCAGGCGCGGCGATTCTCGTGACGCGGCGCGGTGAAGGCGGTGCCCGAGAGCTGTTCGGTATAGAGGCCGAAGGCGGGCTTCTGCGGCGAGTTGCGGCCGACCGGCAGCGCACCGGGAATCGCCTCGGTCGCGAAATGATTGCCGAAACCGGTTTGGTAGTCGGGCATCGCTATCTCCATTCCCCTCTCCCCTTGTGGGAGAGGGAGGGGCCCGCCGCCGCAGGCGGTGGGAGGGTGAGGGGGGCCTCGCGAGTCCCCCTCATCCAAGCTCCGCTAGGCTGCAAGCTGCCAAGCTTCGCTATCCTTCTCCCACAAGGGGAGAAGGATTCGGTCAAACCTCCGCCTTCGCCGGCACCACGCCGCGGCGGATCTGGTCGAGTTCGATGCTCTCGAACAGCGCCTTGAAATTGCCTTCGCCAAAGCCGTCATTGCCCTTGCGCTGGATGATCTCGAAGAAGATCGGGCCGACCATATTCTCGGTGAAGATCTGCAGCAGCAGGCCGCCGCCGGTCTCCGGCGAGCCGTCGATCAGGATGTGGCGCTTGCGCATCTCGGCGACGTCATGGCCGTGGCCGGGCAGGCGCTTGTCGATCAGGTCGAAATAGGTGTCGGGCGCGGTCTGGAACTTGATGCCGTTAGCGCGCAGCTGATCGATCGTCGCGAAGATGTCGTCGGTCGCCAGCGCCAGATGCTGGATGCCTTCGCCCTTATAGTCCTTGATGAATTCCTCGATCTGCGAATGCTCGTCCTGGCTTTCGTTGAGGGGAATGCGGATCTTGTCGTCGGGCGCGGTCATCGCCTTGGAGAACAGGCCGGTCGACTGACCCTCGATGTCGAAATAGCGAATCTGGCGGAAATTGAAGATCCGCTCGTAATAATTCGCCCAATAATCCATCCGCCCGCGGTTGAGATTGTGCGTCAGGTGATCGAGCGTGTGCAGGCCGACCGAATGGTCGTCGACTCCCGCGCCGGTCGACACGAAGTCGGTCTCGTAGATCTTCGACTTTTCGTCGACGAGATAGAGGTTGGCGCCGCCGATCCCCTCGATCGCGGGAATGTCGAGTTCGCCCGGGCCATGCTCGCCCTTCACTTCGGTCGCGCCGCGCTCAAGCGCGAGGTCGCGTGCTTTCTCGCCGTCGGCGACGCGGAACGCCATCGCGTTGGCGCTTGGGCCGTGGACGTTGCGGAAGCCCGCGACCTGGCCGGCATCGTCCATGTTGAGCAGGAAGTTGATGTCGCCCTGAGCATAGCGACGCACATTCTTCGACTTGTGCGTGCCGACATGGGTGAAGCCCATTTTCTCGAATAGATCGGCCATCGCCTCCGGATTGGGCGAGGTGAATTCGACGAATTCGAAGCCGTCCAGGCCCATCGGATTGTCGTGCGCGTCGGTCATCGGAACATGCTCCAGCGGAGATTTGGTTTCAGTTGAAACTATATCGGACTTTTGGTTGGAGGTCAAAGGCCTCAAACCCGTCATGCCGGGCTTGTGTGGCATTGGACTGGTATGAGGATTGCGCCGATCGAGGTGCGCACCTCGATCGGCGCGGGCAGGAGGCCGCATGCCGGACTGGTTTGAGACAGCCGCGAACAAGCACAGGCCCTGTCCGCTCCCTTTGACCCCGAACGGTTGACCGGGCGCGAGCCCGCACCACAAGCCTGGGAGCGAGGTTATGATACACGCAGGATTGATCGTTGGCATCGACGTATCGAAGGCCCGGCTGGATGTTCATGTCCATCCGTCGGGCGAACACTGGAGCTGTGCGAACGGGCGCGCGGGCATCGCAGGGCTGGCAAAACGCCTGGCCGGTCTGCTGCCGGCAGCGGTCGGCATGGAGGCATCGGGCGGCTACGAGCAGGCATTGGCGCGTGCGCTGCATGCTGCGGGGTTCGCCGTCCACATCCTGCCGCCAGCACGGGTGCGAGCCTTTGCCCGTGCGATTGGTCAGGGCGCCAAGACCGACGCCCTCGACGCGATGATGATCGCGCGCTGCCTCGAGGCGTCGCGCGACCGGCTGGTGCGCTATGTACCGGATCCGGTGCGCGAGCGGTTGAGCGCGCTGGGCATGCACCGGCGACGCCTCATCGCCGAGCGTAACGGCCTTGCCAGCCAGCTCGACACGATCGCCGAACCGGTCGTGCGCCGCATGATCCAGGCGCGGCTGCGCGCGATCGCCCTTGGCCTCGTCTGTCTCGACAAGACAGTGCGACTGCTGCTGGCGGCAACACCCCATCTGCAGCGACAGGTCGACCGGCTGTGCCAGGCCAAAGGGGTCGGGCCGGTGCTTGCCGGCGCGCTCGTCGCCGACATGACCGAACTCGGCCACATCTCCGCCAAAGCCGCTGCCGCCTTGATCGGCGTCGCACCGCATGCCCGACAATCCGGCGCATCGACGCGGCCGGGACGATGTGCCGGCGGTCGCAAGGCGCTGCGCGACATCCTCTACATGGCGACACTCAGCGCCATAAAGGCACGCGACCCGGTCCTCGCCGGCTTCTACAAACGGCTCAGAGAAAAGGGCAAACCCTTCAAACTCGCCCTCGTCGCCACCATGCGTAAGATGATCACCATCCTCAACGCTATCGCCCGCGACCACCCTGCGTTCCAAACCACATAACCACGGTTGCTTGTTCC
>DASVND010000014.1:0-58293 GCA_036384035.1 Sphingobium sp.
GCTGGGCGCTTCGCGCTGTCTTGTCCACACCGACGGTCCGCGCGTGGCCCTGGTCGATGTCGAGGATCTGATCGTCGTCGTCTCGGGCAGCGATATCCTGATCCTGCCGCGCGGCAAGGCCCAGGAAGTCCGCCGGATCACTGACGCCCTTAAGAATCAGTGAGCGCCTGCCGTGCGGCTTAAAACCCCGACAGTGTCGCCGGAGCCCATCCACCCTGCCTTACGGCACTGGCTGCTTTCGGTCGCGATCGTCAGCATCATCTTCCTGCTCGGCCCCATCGCCGTTGGCATGTTGCGGAGCTGATAGGGAAAAACTGGGTTTGGGGTCTTCCCAAAATCCAACAACATCCCTATATGCCATTCCGAAGGTCGATCGATCCCGTGCCATAACGGCACAGAATTGGTCACCCTCCCCTCGCCCGGGCCATGGTTCGAATTGCGCACGAACTGAGACGAATGGGGCGCCAGAGGAGGTTTTACAAGACGCTGACAGTGCGGTTCGGACAGCCCCGACCCGCACTTTTTTTCGTGGCTGCGGCTAACGAATCAGGCTGAATTTTCGCTGCGATGCGGAAAAAAATGCGACCAAAGCGACAGGAAATAACATGGCGACCAAGGCAGCTCACCCCCAGACCGCAAAGAAGCGCATCCGCAAGGTCTTCGGCAACATCCACGAAGTCGTGCAGATGCCGAACCTGATCGAGGTGCAGCGCGAATCCTACGAGCAGTTCCTGCGTTCTGACCCGTCGGTCGGCTATGTTTCCGGCCTTGAGAAGACCCTGCGGTCGGTATTCCCCATCCGCGACTTCGCCGGCACCGCCGAGATGGACTTCGTCCATTACGAACTGGAAGACCCGAAGTACGACACCGAGGAATGCCGCCAGCGTGGCATCACCTACGCCGCGCCGATGCGTGTGACCCTGCGCCTCATCGTGTTCGAAGTCGACCAGGACACCGACAGCCGCTCTGTTCTCGATATCAAGGAGCAGGATGTCTACATGGGCGACATGCCGCTCATGACCGGCAATGGCACCTTCATCATCAACGGCACTGAGCGTGTCATCGTGTCGCAGATGCACCGCTCGCCGGGCGTCCTGTTCGACCATGACCGTGGCAAGACCCACTCGTCTGGCAAATATCTCTTCGCCGCGCGCGTTATTCCGTATCGCGGCAGCTGGCTGGACTTCGAGTTCGACGCCAAGGACATTGTGAACGTCCGCATCGACCGCAAGCGCAAGCTGCCGGTCACCGCGCTGCTGTTCGCGCTTGGCCTGAATGCCGAGGATATCCTTGGCTATTTCTACAACAAGGTGACGTTCCTGCGCGGTCAGGGTGGCTGGCAGATCCCGTTCGCCGTCGAGGCGTGGCGCGGCCAGAAGCCGGCATTCGACATCGTAGATTCCAAGTCCGGCGAAGTCGTTTTCCCGGCTGGCCAGAAGATTTCGCCTCGCGCCGCCAACAAGGCGGGCAAGGACGGCCTTGAGACCCTCTTGATCCCGACCGAGGAAATCTTCGGCCGCTATTCAGCCTATGACCTGGTCAATGACAAGACCGGCGAGATCTATATTGAGGCCGGTGACGAGGTTTCCCCTGAGAATCTGGAGAAGCTGGACAAGGCAGGCATCGACCGTCTTGAACTGCTGGACATTGACCATGTCACGACCGGCCCGTGGATTCGCAACACGCTGAAGGCCGACAAGGCCGAGGATCGCGATCACGCCCTGTCCGACATCTACCGCGTCATGCGCCCCGGCGAGCCGCCGACGCGCGAGACGGCGGAAGCCCTGTTCGACGGCCTGTTCTTCGATCCGGAGCGCTACGACCTTTCGGCCGTCGGCCGCGTGAAGCTCAACATGCGCCTCGACCTGGATGTCGAGGACACGGTCACCACCCTGCGCCGCGACGACATCCTCGCCGTGGTCAAGGAACTGGTGAACCTGAAGGACGGCAAGGGCGAGATCGACGATATCGACAATCTCGGCAACCGCCGCGTGCGTTCCGTCGGTGAGCTGCTAGAGAACCAGTATCGCGTCGGCCTTCTCCGCATGGAGCGCGCCGTGAAGGAGCGCATGTCCTCGGTCGACGTGTCGACGGTCATGCCGAACGACCTGATCAACGCGAAGCCCGCCGTGGCCGCCGTGCGTGAGTTCTTCGGCTCCTCGCAGCTCTCGCAGTTCATGGATCAGACCAACCCGCTGTCGGAAGTCACCCACAAGCGCCGCGTTTCGGCGCTCGGGCCGGGTGGTCTTACCCGTGAGCGCGCGGGCTTCGAAGTCCGCGACGTTCACCCGACCCATTATGGCCGCATCTGCCCGATCGAGACGCCGGAAGGCCCGAACATCGGCCTTATCAACTCGCTCGCCAGCTTCAGCCGTGTGAACAAGTACGGCTTCATCGAGACGCCGTATCGCAAGGTCATCGACCATAAGGTGACGGATGAGGTCGTGTATCTGTCCGCCATGGAAGAGGCCAAGCACACGATCGCGCAGGCAAACGCCGAGATCAATGTGGACGGCCACTTTGTCGAGGACCTGATTTCCTCGCGCGAAGCCGGTGAATTCCTGATGGCGCCCAAGGATCACATCACGCTGATGGACGTGAGCCCCAAGCAGCTCGTGTCGGTCGCAGCCTCGCTGATCCCCTTCTTGGAAAATGATGACGCCAACCGCGCCCTCATGGGATCGAACATGCAGCGTCAGGCGGTTCCTCTGGTCCGCGCCGAAGCGCCGTTCGTCGGCACCGGCATGGAAGAGACTGTGGCCCGCGATTCCGGCGCCGCCATCTCGGCCAAGCGTTCGGGCATCGTCGATCAGGTCGATGCGACCCGTATCGTCATTCGCGCCACCGGCGATGTCGAACCTGGCAAGTCGGGCGTCGATATCTACACGCTGATGAAGTTCCAGCGGTCGAACCAGGACACCTGCATCAACCAGCGTCCGCTGGTGAAGGTCGGTGAACTGATCAACGCGGGCGACGTCATCGCCGACGGCCCGTCGACCGAGTTCGGCGAGCTGGCGCTTGGCCGCAACACCCTCGTCGCGTTCATGCCGTGGAACGGCTACAACTACGAGGACTCCATCCTGATCTCCGAGCGGATCGTGAAGGATGACGTCTTCACCTCGATCCATATCGAAGAGTTCGAGGTCATGGCCCGCGATACCAAGCTCGGGCCGGAAGACATCACCCGCGACATCCCGAACGTCGGCGAGGAGGCCCTGCGCAACCTCGACGAGGCGGGCATCGTCTATATCGGCGCAGAGGTTGAGCCGGGCGATATCCTGGTCGGCAAGATCACGCCGAAGGGCGAAAGCCCGATGACGCCGGAGGAAAAGCTCCTCCGCGCCATCTTCGGCGAAAAGGCCAGCGACGTGCGCGACACCTCGCTCCGCCTGCCGCCCGGCGTTGCCGGCACCGTCGTCGAGGTCCGCGTGTTCAACCGCCACGGCATCGACAAGGATGAGCGCGCCATGGCGATCGAGCGCGAGGAGATCGACCGTCTCGCAAAGGATCGCGAGGACGAACGCGGCATTCTGAACCGCGCGACCTTCAATCGCCTGAAGGACATGCTGATCGGCCAGACGGCCACGGCGGCCCCCAAGGGCATCAAGAAGGGCATCGAGATCGATGAGGCCCTGCTTGAGGAAGTCGAACGGTACGAATGGTGGAAGTTCGCGGTGGCGGACGACACCCGCCAGTCGGGCATCGAAGCCGTCAAGGCGCAGTATGATGAGGCGGTGAAGTCGATCGTCGACAAGTTCGAGGATCGCGTCGATAAGCTGCAGCGCGGCGACGAGCTGCCGCCGGGCGTGCTCAAGATGGTCAAGGTGTTCGTCGCGGTGAAGCGCAAGCTGCAGCCGGGCGACAAGATGGCCGGCCGTCACGGCAATAAGGGCGTCATTTCGCGCATCCTGCCGATCGAGGACATGCCGTTCCTCGAAGACGGAACGCACGTCGACATCGTGCTGAACCCGCTGGGCGTGCCGTCGCGCATGAATGTCGGGCAGATTTTCGAGACGCATCTGGGTTGGGCCGCGCGCGGTCTTGGTCAGCAGATCAAGCATGCTCTCGAAGACTGGCGCGAGGCCAATCCGGACGGCGCCCCCGGCGTGATGCCGGAGGCTGTCAAGGATCGCCTCAAGACCGTCTATGGCGAGCATTATGTCGCGGAGATTGACGCCCGTGACGCGAAGCAGATCGTGGAACTGGCGGACAATCTGAAGAACGGCGTCCCGATGGGCACTCCGGTGTTCGACGGTGCTCGCGAGAGCGACGTGTCGGACATGCTGGAACTGGCCGGCCTCAACACCTCGGGCCAGTCGGACCTTTATGACGGGCGCACGGGCGACAAGTTCGACCGCAAGGTGACCGTGGGCATCATCTACATGCTGAAGCTCCACCATCTTGTGGACGACAAGATTCATGCCCGTTCCATCGGCCCCTACTCGCTCGTTACGCAGCAGCCGCTGGGTGGTAAGGCGCAGTTCGGCGGCCAGCGCTTCGGTGAAATGGAGGTCTGGGCGCTCCAGGCTTATGGCGCTGCCTATACGCTGCAGGAAATGCTGACGGTGAAGTCCGACGACGTGGTCGGCCGCACTAAGGTCTACGAAGCGATCGTCAAGGGCGACGACACCTTCGAGGCCGGCATTCCGGAGAGCTTCAACGTGCTCGTCAAGGAAATGCGCTCGCTGGGCCTCAATGTCGAACTCGCGTCGATCGATCAGGTCAGCGACGAAGACGGCCCGGCTGCGCTGGCGGCTGAATAAGGCGTTCGGAACACCATGATGTCATCATGGTGTTCCCGCCCTTCCGCCTGAAGATTTGCCCTCAATGGGGATTGAAACATGAACGAACTGACCAACTTCGCCAACCCGGTCGCCAAGCCGGAAACCTTCGACCAGATCCAGATCGGCCTTGCCTCGCCAGAGCGCATCCGGTCCTGGTCGTTCGGCGAGATCAAGAAGCCCGAGACGATCAACTACCGCACGTTCAAGCCGGAACGTGACGGCCTGTTCTGCGCGCGCATCTTCGGTCCGATCAAGGATTATGAGTGCCTGTGCGGCAAGTACAAGCGCATGAAGTACAAGGGCATCGTCTGCGAAAAGTGCGGTGTCGAAGTGACGGTATCGAAGGTCCGCCGCGAGCGGATGGGCCATATCGAACTCGCCGCCCCCGTCGCGCACATCTGGTTCCTCAAGTCGCTGCCGTCGCGCATCGGCCTGCTGCTGGACATGCAGCTCAAGCAGCTGGAGCGCGTTCTCTATTTCGAAAGCTACATCGTCATCGAGCCGGGCCTGACCCCGCTCGAAAAGTATCAGCTCCTGAATGAAGACGAGCTGATCGACGCGCAGGACGAGTATGGCGAGGACGCCTTCTCGGCCGGCATCGGCGCGGAAGCCGTCAAACAGATGCTGATGGACCTCGACCTGGAAGGCGAAAAGGAAATCCTGCTCAAGGACCTGGCCGAGACCAAGTCGGAGCTGAAGCCCAAGAAGATTATCAAGCGCCTGAAGGTCGTCGAGAGCTTCATCGATTCGGGCAACCGCCCGGAATGGATGATCCTGGACGTCGTTCCGGTCATCCCGCCAGAACTGCGTCCGCTGGTTCCGCTGGACGGCGGCCGCTTCGCGACGTCGGATCTGAACGATCTCTACCGCCGCGTCATCAACCGCAATAATCGTTTGAAGAGGTTGATGGAATTGCGCGCGCCGGACATCATCGTCCGCAACGAAAAGCGCATGCTGCAGGAAGCCGTCGACGCTCTGTTCGATAACGGCCGCCGCGGCCGCATCATCACAGGCGCCAACAAGCGTCCCCTCAAGTCGCTGTCCGACATGCTCAAGGGCAAGCAGGGCCGCTTCCGTCAGAACCTGCTCGGTAAGCGTGTCGACTATTCCGGTCGTTCGGTCATCGTGACGGGCCCAGAGCTCAAGCTGCATCAGTGCGGCCTGCCCAAGAAGATGGCGCTCGAACTGTTCAAGCCGTTCATCTACGCCCGCCTCGACGCGAAGGGTCTGTCGATGACCCTGAAGCAGGCCAAGAAGTGGGTCGAGAAGGAGCGCAAGGAAGTCTGGGACATCCTCGACGAGGTGATCCGCGAGCATCCGGTTCTCCTGAACCGCGCGCCGACGCTTCACCGCCTTGGCATCCAGGCGTTCGAGCCCGTGCTGATCGAGGGCAAGGCGATCCAGCTTCACCCGCTGGTCTGCTCCGCGTTCAACGCTGACTTCGACGGCGACCAGATGGCCGTGCACGTTCCGTTGAGCCTTGAGGCCCAGCTTGAAGCGCGCGTCCTGATGATGTCGACCAACAACATCCTGTCGCCCGCGAACGGCAAGCCGATCATCGTCCCTTCGCAGGACATGGTCCTTGGCATCTATTATCTGTCGATGGAGCGCGAAGGCGAGCCGGGCGAAGGCATGATGCTAGCCGATCTGCAGGAAGTGCATCAGGCGCTGTTCACCAAGTCGGTGACGCTCCATTCGAAGATCATCAGCCGGGTGCCACAGACGGACGAGAACGGCAACCGCTACATGAAACGGTTCGAGACCACGCCGGGCCGCATGCTGATCGGCGAATGCCTGCCGCAAAGCCACAAGGTGCCGTTCGATACCGTCAACCGCCTCCTCACCAAGAAGGACGTGGGCGACGTGATCGACGAAGTCTATCGTCACACCGGCCAGAAGGACACCGTGCTGTTCGCCGACGCCATTATGGCGCTGGGCTTCCGCCACGCGTTCCAGGCCGGCATTTCGTTCGGCAAGGACGACATGGTAATCCCGGATTCGAAGGTGGCCACCGTTGATGAGACAAAGGCCATGGTCGCGGACTATGAGCAGCAGTATCAGGACGGCCTGATCACGCAGCAGGAAAAGTACAACAAGGTGATCGACGCCTGGAGCCGTTGCGGCGACCAGGTGGCGAACGCCATGATGGACGAAATCCGCGCCCAGCCCAAGGACCCCAAGACCGGCCGCATGGCCCCGATCAACTCCATCTACATGATGGCGCATTCGGGTGCCCGTGGTTCGCAGGCGCAGATGAAGCAGCTTGCCGGTATGCGCGGCCTGATGGCCAAGCCGTCGGGCGAGATCATCGAAACGCCGATCATCTCGAACTTCAAGGAAGGTCTGACCGTTCTTGAATATTTCAACTCCACCCACGGCGCCCGCAAGGGTCTGGCCGACACCGCGCTCAAGACGGCGAACTCGGGTTACCTGACCCGCCGTCTGGTCGACGTGTCGCAGGACTGCACGATCGTCGAGGAAGATTGCGGCACCGACCGCGCTCTGGAGATGAAGGCGATCGTTCAGGGCGGTTCGGTCATCGCCTCACTCGGCGAGCGTATCCTGGGCCGCACCACGGCGGAGGATATTGTCGATCCGAAGGACAACAGCATTGCGATCCCCGAGGGGACGTTGCTGGACGAGGCGCTGATCACCAAGATCGAGGGCATCGGCACGCAGGCGGTCAAGATCCGCAGCCCACTGATCTGCGAGAGCAAGATGGGCGTCTGCGGCAAGTGCTACGGTCGTGACCTTGCCCGTGGTACGCCGGTGAACATCGGCGAGGCCGTCGGCGTCATCGCGGCGCAGTCGATCGGTGAGCCGGGCACGCAGCTGACCATGCGTACCTTCCACATCGGCGGCGCGGCGCAGCTCAACGAAACGTCGAACCTGGAAGCGGTTGCGGACGGTACGCTGGAACTGCGTGACATGCCGACGATCACGGACAGCCGTGGCCGTCGCTTGTCGCTCGCCCGCAACGGTGAACTGGCGATCATCGATCAGGAAGGCCGCGAGCGCGCGGTGCATCGTCTGCCTTACGGCGCGACGATCCTGTTCGAGAACAACGCCAAGGTGAAGCTGGGCGATCGTATTGCCGAGTGGGATCCGTTCACCATGCCGGTGATCACGGAAAAGCCGGGTATCGTGAAGTATGTCGACCTGATCGACGGCAAGACGCTCGCGGAGCAGACGGACGAAGCGACGGGTATCGCCCAGCGCGTCGTTACCGAGCATCGCGGCGCCGCCCGCACCAAGGAGGATTTGCGTCCTCGCCTCACCCTGCTGGATGACGGCAGCGGCGAAGCGGCGCGCTACATGCTTGCCATCGGTGCGACGCTCTCGGTCGAGGACGGTCAGCAGGTTCAGGCCGGCGACGTTCTGGCCCGTGTCAGCCGCGAAGCAGCCAAGACCCGCGACATCACGGGCGGTCTGCCGCGCGTGGCGGAGCTGTTCGAGGCCCGCAAGCCGAAGGACAACGCGATCATCGCGAAGATCTCCGGCCGCGTGCAGTTCCTCAAGGACTATAAGGCGAAGCGCAAGATCGCCATCGTTCCCGAGGATGGCGGCGATCCGGTCGAGTATCTGATCCCCAAGAGCAAGGTGATCGACGTTCAGGAAGGCGACTTCGTGAAGCGCGGCGACAACCTGATCGGTGGATCGCCCGACCCGCACGACATTCTGGAAGTGCTGGGCATCGAGCCGCTGGCCGAATATTTGGTCAGCGAAATCCAGGAAGTCTATCGACTGCAGGGCGTGAAGATCAACGACAAGCACATCGAGACGATTGTTCGTCAGATGCTGCAGAAGGTCGAGATCACCGATGGCGGCGAGACCACGCTGCTCGCCGGCGAGCAGGTCGATGCCGAGGAAATGCATGAGATCAACGCGAAGCTCTCTGCCGGTCAGCAGCCGGCGCAGGGCAAGCCTGTTCTTCTCGGCATCACCAAGGCGTCGCTGCAGACCCGCAGCTTCATCTCGGCGGCATCCTTCCAGGAGACCACCCGCGTCCTCACCGAGGCGGCGGTCCAGGGTAAGAAGGACACGCTCGTGGGTCTCAAGGAAAACGTCATCGTCGGCCGTCTGATCCCGGCGGGCACGGGCGCCGGCATGAACCGCCTGCGTGTCGTGGCCTCCAGCCGTGACGCAGCGATGCGTGCCCAGCTCCGTACCTTCCAGGCCGATCTGATCGCACCTGCGACGGCGGCTGCCGAGCATGCAGCGGAACTGGCCCAGGGTCCGGAAGCAGCGATCGGCGACGATCCGCTGGGCGCGGTTCAGGGTGAGGACTTCACGACCGAGAATATGGAATAAGGCTCAGGCTCGTCGAACAAGAAAAGGCCCCGCCGATATACCGGCGGGGCCTTTTTCATTTATGTTGTATTTGCTGGATCGATGCCGGCTGCCATGAAGCGACGCACAATGCCATGCGCCATGCCGAATATATTTTGGATGCTATGGCCCCCTGAAAATAGCCAGAGGCAGGGACATTCTAGCGGGCGGTAACTCTGAACGGCCGGGCGCCATGGCCGGTCTTGCGCCAATGCAGGATGCACGCGTCCATGGCCTCCGCCATCGAACCGAATGTCCTGACGCGATGCCCAAACACTGTCTTCAGCGGAACCCAGCCTTCTGGCCGCAAAATCTCGATGCCGAACATGGCGCCGGACCATGCGGCCCCCTTGCGCGGCGGGGCCGTGATTTTGGCGCGTTGGCGCGCCGTCGGCATATCCAGGGACAAGCCATTGCCTGACGGCCGAACCGGAGATTGGACCATAGTCATCGCTGTATATCTCCGCTGGACTGGCGCGAAGGATCGGATATTAACGATAGGGAACCGGCCGTCTTGACGACGGTTATTGTCCCCATTCGGGTTGTGATGTTGCCATCAAGCTCGAAAAACATAGCGACCCAATCCTTTTCCCGGGGCTCTTTTCGCAGCCGCCGGCTTGGGCGTTCGCACGAAATTTCCCGAAGGGCGTTTTTGGTAGGTCAGCATCCGAGCAGGGGTCAACCCGCGTAGAAGTGTTTCAAACTGAAACAGGCAGGATTCGACGTTGAGTCGTGCCAATTGCGGCTTGATTTGCAAGAACCCTCATAAATTACGGGCATGTAATGGTTAATTTTTGGGGCGATGAGGCGATTCTTTTTGGCGACGAACCGAATCGCTTTGCCCGAGTCGGAATAAATAATGTGATCCAGCCTATCACCTGTGCGCCCAAGCTGGCCCCTGATCCACCCTAAGCAGATTTGCGTTCCATCAAGATTCTGTGCGGCGGCGATTGTGTCATGCTAAGCGACACATAAGCCTTTGAAAATGACGCGCCGCACAATGTTAATTCTGAATAAATTTCTTACAATATATTCTATGCAGCAAGCATGATGCCAGAATAGAAATACAGTAACGATTTATTTTTCATGATATTCTTTCCAAACATCTTAAAACATCGAAATTGCCGCCCGAACCCCGCAAATATCTTCAGTGATTTCGCAGACTTAATGATATCTCAACCAATGTCCGCCATCACTTGTCCTGTGCCATAGTGGGCCATCGGCTCCGACGGCTAAATTCGATACGGAAAAGGTCGACCTGTCCTGCTATGAATGGTCACGGCCCGCGGGATGTCAGCATGCAGAACGATAAGTCACTGAAAATCATCCACGTTACGCGGCAGTTCACCCCTGGAGTCGGAGGATTGGAAAATTTCGTCAAGGACCTCGCCCTCAAGCAGGTGGACGATGGCCATAATGTGCGAACGGTGTCCCTGGATCGCATCTTCAATTCAAAGATTCCCGCACCGCTGCCGCTTACGGACAATCACCGCGGCATAGAAATTCGCCGCATTCCGTTCTTCGGAACGAAGCGCTATCCTATTGCTCCGACAGTCCTCAACTATTTGGATGATGCGGACATCGTGCACGTCCATGCTATCGATTTCTTTTGCGATTATCTTTCCTTCACGCGTTTGCTGCACCGCAAGAAGCTCGTGCTTACGACGCATGGTGGTTTCTTCCACACGACCTTCATGCAGGTCTTCAAGCGTCTGTATTTCGAGACGATTACCCGCATGACGCTGACCGGCTATCGCGCCGTCATCGCCTGCAGCGCAGAGGATGCCCGCGTATTCCGCCAAGTCCGCAAGGAGGGCGTGGTAGAAATCCAGAATGCGGTCGACATCGGAAAGTTCGCCGGCGCTTCGGAACGGTCCGGTCAGACGATCATCTATTTCGGTCGCCTCGCGCCGAACAAGGGTCTGATCACGACACTCCAGTGGTTCGCGCATTTCCTTAAAGCCCGGAGCGGCTGGACCCTTATCATCGCCGGCCAACCCATGGGCGTCGAGATCGCCGAGTTGCAGGACGAGATCGACAGGCTTGGTGTCACGGATCAAGTCGCCATCGTGGAATCGCCGACCGATGAGGAATTGTCCGCGCTGATCAGGCGCAGCAAGATGTTCGTGAGCGCGTCCACCTATGAAGGCTTTGGCCTCGCCGCCGTGGAGGCCGCTTCCGCTGGCCTTTATCCGTTGCTCAGTTCGATTCCACCATACCATGCCATTGTAGAACGTCTCGGTTACGGTACGCTATTCGATTTCACGGACCCACAAAGCTGGGACGACGGAGATTCCAGACTGATGAGCGACTTGAAAAAGTTCGAAAATAGCGCGACGGATGAACGAATCCAAAGCGCAGTCAGTTCGTTCGCGTGGAAGGATGTCGCGGACAAATATGAACGGACCTACCGTGAGGTACTCGGATTGACCCGCCGACGCATCGGTCGCGTGCATGTCGACGTCCATGGCTATGACAGCGCGACGGATTTCATCGTTGGCGCAGCAAGCGCGCGCGAGTCCACGATGGTGACCTTCGCGAACGCCCATACGATCAATGTTGCGGCACGCTACCCGGAAATGGAAAAGGCGCTGGAGAAAGCGACCGTGCTCAACGATGGCGTCGGCGTCGATTTGGCGAGCAAGATTCTCTACAAGGAAAAATTCCCGGAAAATCTCAACGGAACGGATTTCGTCCCGCACCTGCTGGCCAAGAGCGGCGGCAAACTTTCCGTGTTCGTCCTGGGCAGCACGCCGGAAGTCGCGCGTGCGGCGGCGGACCATATCGGCCAGAAATTCCCGGCCGTCACGGTGGCAGGTTATCACCACGGCTTTTTCGGCGGCGATGAAGACGCCAATATTTGCCAGATGATCCGCGATTCCGGCGCGAACCTTGTGCTGGTCGGCATGGGACAACCCCGGCAAGAGATCTGGGCCGCTCGTTACTATGCCGAAATCCCCGGCGTCACCATCTGCGTCGGCGCATTGCTCGATTTCATGACAGGCCGCTTCCGGCGCGCGCCGATGGCATGGCAGCGGCGCAAGCTGGAATGGCTTTATCGCCTGATCCAGGAACCCCGTCGTTTGACCGGCAGATATCTTGTCGGGAATGTCATGTTCGTGGGCCGCATCCTGACTCAGCGGATCGCCGGATACCGGGTCTGACGCTGCCTCCCTGCGGCGCGCGGCCAGGGTTACAAGCATATGTCCCGCCGCTTGACGTCCGCAGGGTAGATCAGCGACACTTCCTGCTGTCGCATGGGGGCAGACGTCCGGCTTTCGATCATTCAATATCCAGCCAGTCCCGCCCTCGGCAGCCGGATTTCCACGGCAAAACCGCCGCCGTCCTGATTAACCAGCAGAATGCCGCCGCCATGCAGTCTCGCCACGGCGGACACTAGCGAAAGCCCCAGGCCCGCGCCGCTGGTCGATCGCGCCGGGTCCAGCCGGCCAAAACGGCGCAGCGCCTCTTCATGGCGGTCCAGCGCGATGCCCTGGCCTTCATCAACCACTGCAATGACGGCTTCGCCATCCACCTCTGTCAGGCGAATCGTGATGGCCCCAGCGCCGTATTTCAGCGCGTTGTCGATCAGGTTCGAAACCGCCTGCCCCAACAGTTCACGGTGCACGGGCAGATGGACGGCAGCCTCAGACGTCAAGCCGATCCTTCTCCCTGCGTCCTCGGCCAATGGTTCATACAGTTCGACAAGGTCGGCCAATATCGCCGAAAGATCCACGTCGACGAATCGCTCGCGGCCGATCCCCGCTTCGGCGCGACTGATCTCAAGCGTCGTTCCGAGCATGGCCAGCAGTTGATCCGCCTCCTTCCCAATCCCCTCGATCGCGCCGTGCAACCCCTCGCCATCGGTGGAGAGCGCCGCGCGATCCACGCGCGCGCGCAGTCGGGTAAGCGGGGAACGCAAGTCATGCGCCATGCTGTCGGTCAGCAGGCGCATGTCCGACATCAGCGCCTCGATCCTGTCGAGCATTGCGTTGATCGTTCCGCCAAGCTGGTCGAAACTGTCGCCCGAACCGTCAAGGACCACTCGCCGTCCAAAATCCCCCGCCCTTACGCCCTGCGCCGTGGCCGTCACCCCGGCGATCCGACGGTCGATCACATAGACCACGAACCATGCACCTGCCGCCGCAAGCGGCAGAGCCATCAGTAAGGCGGTGATCAACGCATCCTCGACGGTTTGCGTAAATTGCGCGCTCCCTTCGATCAGATGTCCCGCAAGCAGTTGCTCGCCGGTCGGCAGGCGCGCGGCGACAACGCCAAATCGTCCCGGCCGTTCGCCGCCAACGCGATAAAGGTCGATCTTCGTCCAGCGGGACGGCGTAGTGATTACCGGCGGCCATCGGCCGAGATTCCCGGCAATCGCGCGGCCCTTCGGATCGGCCAGCAGGATGAGTTCGTCACTGCGTCCCGCAATGCGTTTGCCAATAACGCCGCTCAGTCCTCGCACGCCTTGATCGTCGGCAACCGCCAGCAGATCGTCTTTCAGGCTTGTGGCCAATACGCTGTCTGCCCCGTCGATCCGGTTTTCGATCAGCCGCGTCACTGATAGCAGCAACAGTCCGCCAAACAACAGTTCCAGCAACAGGATCAGGCCGATGAAACGGGCATGCGACGACCGCAACCATCGCATAGCCCCCTTTGCCATGCCTATGCGCCGATCCTGTATCCCGCGCCGCGCACGGTGTGGATCAAAGGCGGCTCGCCTTCCCCGTCAATCTTTCTGCGCAGACGACTGATATGCACGTCTATGACATTCGTGCCGGGGTCGAAATGATAATCCCACACGCCCTCAAGCAGCATCGTGCGCGTGACCACTTGGCCGGCGTGACGCAGCAGATATTCGACAAGACGGAACTCGCGCGGTTGCAGGTCAATGCTTCTTTCCCCCCGCCGGACTTCCCGTTTCAACAGGTCCATGCGCAAATTCTCGCAAACCAGCTCGGTTTCTACCGGCGTCCCGCTCCCACGCCGCCGCATCAGAAGTTCCAGCCGCGCAAGCAATTCGGCAAAGGCGAAGGGTTTGACGAGATAGTCGTCGGAGCCCGCGGTTAATCCCGTCACCCGGTCGTCGACCGATCCAAGGGCGGAAAGCAGGATGACCGGCGTCTCTATCCCCGCCGCGCGCATGGCCTGCAATACGCTCAGCCCATCCATCATTGGCAGCATGCGGTCTAGGACGATGGCGTCATATTCCCCGCTGGTCGCATGAAACAGGCCATCCCTGCCGTCCGCCGCATGATTTCCCACATGGCCATGCTCCGCCAGCCCTTTCAGGATGAACTCGGCAGTCGTCCGGTCATCCTCGACGACCAGTATCTTGCGTCCCATTTCGCGCCCTGTCATCCGTACACCTATCCAACGTTGCCACAATCGGCGCGCCATCGCGAAGAAAATTGATCCGTATTCGGCACGACGCGCGTTCGTTCAGCCAGTGGCGCGCCATCATCCAGTCCGCCGGATGCTTGCCGCCTATGGCGCTTAGCCTGTCGCCGACGGTCAGGCCGCTGCGTTCGGCGGGTCCGCCGGTTCTGACGCTCGTCACCACGACGTCATGGGCAGGTCCCATGTCGGCCAATGTCATGCCCGACGCGTCAATCGTCATGTCCTCCCCATAGCCCGTCGAAGGCATGCGGGTCAGGATCACCAGGGGACTTGCCGACAGGATAAGCAGCCCAGCCCAGATCAACGGCCCCGCCGCGCCGGAATAGCGCGGATCGGAACTGGTCTGCGTCGCAGGGTCGGCCATGGATGATGCATAGATGCAGTCGACCATCCCCGCGCTTTCCGCCGCATGACGAAATTGTAATCCGCGCGCCACCGCCCGATCGCCAGGCCAAGTGCATTAGCCCCTTCATTCCCAAGAAAATGGCTGACCGACATGCGACGAAGAGCCTACCCAATCACAATTGCCGTGCTGGCGGCGGCCCTGCTGGGATATTGCGGATGGCTGGGCTATTTCTCGAACGATCCCTTTGTCCGAATCATGCCCGAGGGCAAGGTGCGCGGGAATGTAGCGGCTGTCGTCATGTCGGGGGATATGGGCTTTAAGATCGGCATGGGCCGGCAGATCGCGCTGCGCCTGTCGGCGGACGGCATTCCGGTAATCGGCGTCAATTCGCTCACCTATTTCCGCACGCGCCGCACGCCTGCTGAAGCCAGCGCGTTGGTTGAGGACGCCATGCACCGCGCCCTGGCGCTCACACATGCCCGGCGGCTGATCCTGATTGGCCAGTCCTTTGGTGCGGACATGCTGCATGTGGGCCTCGCCGGCCTGCCTGCCGCAGATCGCGCGCATGTCGCCATGGTCGCGCTCATCGTCCCCGGGGCCACGGTGGAGTATCGCGCTTCGCCGGGCGAATTGTTCACCTTCCTCATGCACGAAGACGATGCCCTTCCTACCGGCCGAAATCTGACATGGGTTCCGACCCTGTGCATCTTTGGCCAGAAGGAATCGGCAAGCCTGTGCCCGCTATTGTGGCAGAAAAACGTACAGGCCGTCGCCCTGCCCGGCGGCCATCCGCTGCATTTCGATGCCGATGGGGTCTATCGGCAGGTGCGCCAGGAAATGGCCCGCGCGGACGTCACGGCGGGCTAACGGATTTGTAATCCGGTCCTCACCTCCCTGACAGCGCCCGGCTGATAGGTGGGCGCCGGAATATGGATGGAATGAGATGGAAATGAGAACCGTTGGAAAGATTGCGGCGGCATTGGCGATGGTGAGCGCGCTCGGCTCGGTCGCGCAGGCTTCGTCGCGGGCCGTACGGACTCCGCCGCCGGTCACCGGCACCTGGCTCAATCCGCGCGGCACCGTTGCCGTCAATGCGGGCGACTGCAGCGGCAAACTGTGCGGCTGGGTAAGCTGGGCCAGTCCGGTCGCGCTTGCCGATGCGGCGGCCGCCGACATTCCCCATCTGATCGGTACGGAATTGTTGCAGAACTACCGCCCCGCCGGCCCCAATCGATGGGCGGGCCGGGTGTATGTCCCCGACATGGGCCGTTCGTTCCAGTCCACAATCGAGCAGATCGATCCGCAGCATCTGAAGATTTCCGGATGTATCCTGGGCGGACTTTTCTGTAAAAGCCAGATATGGAGGCGCTCATGATCGCCCGTCATCGCACGCTCTTGACGATCGGCGGCATTCTGCTGCTGGCGGGGCTCGGCTTTGCCGCGCTCGACCATCTGCTGGGCGCGGTGCGTCTGCGCGATATCCGCGCCGCCCTCCACGCACTGCCCTCCACCGGACTGTTGATGGCGCTCGGCCTGACGGTGATCAGCTATGTCACGCTCACCCTCTATGACGTGCTGGCCCTGCGCATCATCGGCCGGCCTCTGCCCTATCGCACCGCCGCGCTCGCCTCCTTCACCAGCTATACGCTCAGCCACAATCTGGGCCTTTCGCTGCTGACCGGCGGTTCGGCCCGATACCGGGTCTACAGCGCCGCCGGGCTTTCCGCCGCGGACACTGCCCGGGTCGTGGCCGTGGCCAGCATCACGTTCTGGACGGGCGTCTTCTTCCTTGCCGGTATCATGCTCGCCGTCCATCCGGCCGCGCCTTCACTGAGCGATGCCGGCCTGCCCTCGTCCTGGTTGCGGGCCATCGGCCTCATCATTCTCGCGGGCATCGCCGCCGCAATGGCGCTGGCGGGGCGCAAAGGCCGGACCCTGCGCCTCTCCCGCTGGACCCTTCCGCTACCCAGCCGGACGCAGATGGCCGCTCAGATTTGCGTTGCCGCCATTGACCTAGCCGCTGCCAGCGCCGCCCTGTTCGTGCTGGTGCCGGGCGCGACGATGCACGCATTCCCGCTCTTCTTCATCGGCTACACGCTGGCGATCATTGCCGTGCTGGTCACCCATGTCCCGGGCGGCATCGGCATCTTTGAGGCGGTGATGCTGACGGCGCTGCCCGCCACCAATCGCCCGGAACTGGTGGCGGCACTGCTCGCCTACCGCGTGATCTATTACCTGCTGCCGCTGGCGCTTGGCGCCGCTCTTGTCGCCGCGCAGGAAGGCTGGCGCTGGCGGCAGCCGGTCGCGCGCACGCTGCGCGGCGTGCACATGATCGCGTCCGGCCTTGCCCCCGTCATGATCTCCGCTCTGGTGTTCATGGGCGGCGTTGTTCTGCTGGTGTCGGGCGCCCTGCCCGCCGTGCCGGGCCGTATCCGCGTCCTGTACGACGTGCTCCCCCTGCCCTTTGTCGAGGCGTCGCATATGGCGGCCAGCTTGGCCGGGGCGGCGCTTCTGGTGCTGGCGAGCGGCCTGTATCGCCGCCTGGACGGTGCCTTCTGGATGACGCGCGCCCTGTTGATCGCCGGCGCCGCCTTCTCCCTGCTGAAGGGCCTTGATTACGAAGAGGCGACCGCGATGCTGCTGATCGCAGGCCTGCTGCAATGGACGCGTCCGGCCTTTTACCGTCGCACCATGCTCACCGGCGATGCGCTGTCTTCGGGCTGGCTCGCGACGGTCGCCATCGCGCTTGGCCTTTCTGTCTGGATCGGCTTCTTCGCCTATCGCCATGTCGATTATCAAAGCGACCTGTGGTGGCATTTCGCCGAGCGGGGCGATGCCTCCCGCTTCCTTCGCGCCAGCTTCGCGGTTGCCGTGATGCTGGTCATCATGGCGATATGGAGCCTGTTCCGCCCCGCCATGCCCGTCGGCGGCGCGCATGAGGAGGAAGTGCCCAGCCAGGCTGCGCTCGACCTGGCATCGCGCACCGATGCCAACCTTGCCCTCACGGGCGACAAGAAGTTCCTGACATCCGCCTCCGGCCGCGCTTTCCTCATGTACCAGCGGCGGGGGCATAGCTGGATCGTGATGGGCGATCCCGTCGGCGCGCGCGAGGAATGGTCGGATCTGCTGTGGCAGTTGCGTGATCAGGCCGACGCCGCGCAGGGCCGCATGCTGCTTTATCAGATCAGCACGGACGCCTTGCCCGCTGCCATCGAACTCGGTTTCCAGATGGCCAAATATGGCGAAGAGGCGCGCGTCGACCTGTCGACATTCACGCTTGAAGGGCCGGCGGCGCGGCCGCTGCGCTATGCCGAACGCCGCGCAGAGCGGGAGGGCGCGCGATTCGAAATGATCGCCGCCGCCGATGTCCCGGCCATCATGCAGGAGCTGCAGGGAATTTCAGACCGCTGGCTCGATGAGAAAGGCGACAAGGAAAAGGGTTTCAGCGTCGGACGCTTCGACGCCAACTATATCGCCCGGTGCGATTGCGCCGTCGTCCGGCAGGAGGGGAAGATCGTCGCCTTCGCCAATATGTGGAAAACGGCCGACCGTTCGGAGCTGTCCGTGGACCTCATGCGTCATGACGACGCAATGCCCTATGGCGCGATGGATTTCCTGTTCGTGCACATCATGCAATGGGGCAAGGATCAGGGCTATCACTGGTTCAACCTGGGCATCGCGCCGCTGTCCGGCCTGGAAGCCCGTCGCCTCGCTCCCCTCTGGTCGAAACTCGGTTCGCTCCTCTACCGTCATGGCGAGGCGCTATATGGGTTTGAGGGCCTGCGCGCTTACAAGGACAAATTCTCTCCGGTCTGGGAACCCCGTTTCGTCGCCGGACCACAGGGCCTCTCCCTTGGTCGAGCGCTCATCGACCTTCAGGCGCTGATCGCCAACGGCCCGACGCCCACCCGGCGCGGCGGTCCTATTCGTCTGGTTGCCAATTCCGGGCGACGGCTGGCGGCGGGCTGAAAAAACGGGGCAAGATGACGGATATTTCATCTTGCCGCCAAGCGCCGGAAGTATGGCCCACGCTATTGTGCCTCCACCAATGAAGGAGGTTTCCATGCGGGTCCGGTTTTCCATGCGGTTGATAGCGGCGCTGGCATTGGCCGGGCTGTGCGGGTCGGCGCCGGCGCAGCGAACCTTGCCTGTGGCCCCCCCCGCCGCTGCAGCAGCCCCTGCGACAAAAGCTGCGCAAGTCGAGAAGACCTATCCGGGCGAAAGCGCCTACGTCATGAAGCCGTTCGGCAAGATCGCCGTCTACCGCCCGGATGGCCCTCCCGTCGGCGTGGCCCTCTTCCTGTCGGGAGATGGCGGATGGCAGCCGGACGTGACCGGCATGTCACGCGCGCTCGCCGACCATGGCATCCTGGTCGCTGGCATCTCCACACCCGATTTCCTGAAGACCATGGAAAAGGGCAAGGGCAAGTGCATCAACGCCAACTATCCGCTGGTCGACCTTGCCCGCGACATCCAGCATCGCGTCGGCCTCAAATCCTATATGAAGCCGATCATCTTCGGCTATTCGGAAGGGGCGACGCTGGCCTATGGCAGCCTGTCCCAATGGCCCAACGGCGGTTATCGCGGCGTCGTCTCGATGGGGTTCAGCGCCGACATCCCCGGCATCAAGCCCTATTGCGCCGTGCCCGGATTCGCCGCCAAGCGGATCGCCAAGCCGGAAAAGGGCTGGCTGTTTGCGCCCAACAGCAAGGTCAAAGTGCCTTGGATCGTATTGCAGGGGCTGGACGACACAGTGGTCAGCCCAGCAGAGGCCCGCGCCTTCACGGCCAGGGTGCCCTCCACCACCCTCGTCGAACTGCCCAGGGTCGGTCACGGCTATCAGGTCCAGCCCAACTGGGTCCCGCAACTGATGACGGCGATCGCGCCGATGCTCCAGCCGACCTACGCGCTGTCGGGCGGGCCGCGTCCGTCGGTCGCCCTGCCCCCGGACCTGCCGCTCACGATCGTGACGCCGCCGAAGGGCAGCCGACCTTCGGACACGATGGCCGTCATCTATTCGGGCGACGGCGGCTGGGTCGGCATTGATCGCGACGTTGCGGGCGAAGTCGCCAAGGCGGGTATTCCCGTCGTCGGCATGGACAGCCTGTCCTATTTCTGGAGTGCACGCACCCCGCGCGGCGCCGGTGCGGACCTCGGCAAGATCGTCAACGCCTTCAGCGAGCGGTGGCGCAAGCCGAAGGTCGTGCTGATCGGCTACAGCTTCGGCGCTGACGTGATGCCCTATATGGTGGCGAACATGGACCCGGCGGCCCGCGCCAAGGTGGCCGCCCTCAACCTGCTTGGCCTCAGCCAGTCCGCCGATTTCCAGTTCCGCCTCGGCTCCTGGCTGGACATCCCTTCGGCGCAGGCGATGCCAACGATTCCGGCGGTCACCCGTCTGCGCGGCCTGCCGATCCGCTGCGTGCGCGGAACGGACGAGGATGACAGCGCCTGCCCGGCCATTCCGCGCGGCATCGCCAGCGTCTTCACCATCCCCGGCGGCCACCATTTCAACCGCAACGCGCCGCTATTGGCCCGGATCATCTTGAATGGGCGAACGACGACGTAGGCCCCTGTCAAATCCAACTCCGTTCGTTCGAGCCTAGTCGAGAAGCCAGCGCGAGTTTTCTCGACTACGCTCGAAACGAACGGTGCTATTCGCTTGCCAAATTATCCAGGTGCACCGCCAGCCAAACCGTCGGCCCATGCGCATCGGTCCACGTCACCCAATGCCGCCGATGCGCCGAAATCAGCACATGGTCACCGGGCCGCAGGCTGATCTCCTCCGCGCCCTCGATCAAGAGCCCCGCGCTGCCCTTCAGCAGCAACACCCATTCGTCATGCGGCTGGTCAAAGGGTGCATCGACCGGCGTCGCCTGCCCATGGGAGACGATCCGCTCGATCCGAACACCGGGGCTGCGCACTATCTCGCAGAAATCCTCCTGCGCCTTATCGTCCGGCAGGGCTTCAAACAGATTGGGCATGGCGATCCTCGAAAGCGCCATGCCCAATCCCATCACCACGTCAGGACTGCAAGTCAGGCCAGCGCTTTTACCTTGGCCCGGAACTTGTGCAGCAGCGGCTCGGTATAGCCATTGGGCTGCGCGACGCCCTCGAACACCAGTGCACGCGCCGCCTGGAACGCCAGACTCTCCGCCTCGCGACCGGCCATCGGGCTGTACAGCGGATCGCCGGCATTCTGTCCATCGACCTTGGCGGCCATGCGCGCGAAAGCAGCCTCCGCCTCTTCCTTTGAACAGACGCCATGCAGCAGCCAGTTCGCCATATGCTGGGAGGAGATGCGCAGCGTGGCGCGATCTTCCATCAGGCCGACGTCATGGATGTCGGGCACCTTCGAACAGCCGACACCCTGATCGATCCAGCGGACGACATAGCCCAATATACCCTGCGCATTATTGTCCAGCTCGTCGCGGATCTCCTGCTCCGACCAGTTCTGCCCGGCAGCGAGCGGAATGGTCAGCAGCGCCTCGATCGGCGCGATGGTCTCCGCCTTGCGCTCCTCCTGCCGCGCGAACACGTCGACTTGGTGATAATGGGTGGCGTGCAGCGTCGCCGCGGTCGGGCTCGGCACCCAGGCGGTGTTCGCGCCGGTCCTGGGATGGCCAATCTTCTGGTCCAGCATGTCCGCCATGCGGTCGGGCGCGGCCCACATGCCCTTGCCGATCTGCGCCTTGCCGGACAGGCCGCAGGCAAGGCCGATCTGGACGTTGCGATCCTCATAGGCTTTGATCCATTCGGACGTCTTCATGTCGCCCTTGCGCTGCATCGGCCCGGCCTGCATCGACGTGTGCATCTCGTCGCCGGTGCGGTCCAGGAAGCCGGTGTTGATGAAGATGATCCGCTCGCGCACGGCGTGGATGCAGGCGGCAAGGTTCGCCGACGTGCGCCGCTCCTCGTCCATGACGCCAACCTTCACCGTATGGCGGGACAGGCCGAGCAAGTCCTCGATCGCATCGAACAGGTCGTTGGTGAACGCGGCTTCTTCCGGACCGTGCATCTTGGGCTTGACGATATAGATCGACCCCTCGCGGCTGTTTACAAAGGCCCCGTTGCGCTTCAGGTCGTGCAGCGCGATCAGGCTGGTGACGATGCCGTCCAGAATGCCCTCGGGCGCTTCGCCGCCATCGGCCAGCTGCACGGCGGGCGTGGTCATCAAATGACCGACATTGCGCACGAACAGCAGGCTACGGCCCTTCAGGGTGAAGGCGCTGCCATCCGGGGCGGTGTATGCGCGGTCGGCTTCGAGCGCGCGGGTCATGGTCTTGCCGCCTTTTTCGAAGCTGGCGGTCAGGTCGCCCTTCATCAGGCCCAGCCAGTTGGCATAGGCGGCGACCTTGTCCTCCGCATCGACCGCAGCGACCGAATCCTCCAGGTCGACAATGGTCGAGAGCGCCGATTCCAGAATGACGTCCGCCAGATGGGCCGGATCATCCTTGCCGATCGGATGGGTCGGATCGATCACCAGTTCGATGTGGATGCCATTGTTCCGCAACAGGATATTGCTGCCTGCCCGGCCGACGAACTGGCCCGCATCCTTCAACGCCGGTTCGCCGCCGGTCCAATCGGCCCAGCTGCCGCTGGTTAGCGGAACGGCCCCGTCCAGGAACGCCTTCGCCCAGGCGATGACCTGCGCCCCGCGCCCGGCATCATAGCCCTTGCCCGCGGCTGCGCCCGGAATGGCGTCCGTACCGTACAGCGCGTCATACAGGCTGCCCCAGCGCGCATTGGCGGCGTTCAGCAGGAAGCGGGCGTTGAGGACCGGCACGACAAGCTGCGGCCCGGCCAGCCGCGCCAGTTCATCGTCGACATTCTGCGACGTGATTGTGAACGCCGCCGGTTCGGGGACCAGATAGCCGATCTCCTTCAAAAACGCCTGATACTCGGCACTGTCGATGGACTGGCCCTTGCGCGCTTCATGCCATGCATCGATCTGCGCCTGGATCGTATCCCGCTTGGCCAGCAGGGCCGCGTTGCGCGGCGCGAACTTGGCGAAGATCGCCGCTGCGCCCATCCAGAAATCCGCCGCTGCGATGCCGGTCCCCGGCAATGCCTGGCTATCGATGAAATCTGCCAGCTCGGTCGCAACTTTCAGGCCGGATTTGTCCACGGTGGTGCTCATGCAAAGGCTCCTGCTGATTATGCCGGCATCGCTAGACCGGAATGCTATCTTTCGGTAGACGATTAAAATTCAAAACAGCTTTTCTTTAAAAGAACAAATTATGATGGACCCCGACTATGATCTGTTCCTTGCCGTGGTGGAGGCGGGCAGCCTCTCCGCCGCGGCCCGCGCACGGTTCATGTCGCCCGCAATGGTGTCCAAACGCCTCGGCCGTCTGGAAGAACGCTTGCAGACCCGCCTGCTCCACCGCTCCACCCGCAGGATGGCCCTGACGCCCAAGGGCGAACGGCTTCACGCCGACCTGCTCGCCATCTCCACCGCGATCAGCGAAGCGGAGGCGCGTGTGGCGGGCAATCCGGGTCAACCGGCCGGCCCGTTGCGCGTCTCTGCGCCCACATCCTTCGGGCGGATGCATCTTGCGCCGCATATTGCGCGATTCCTGGCGCTCAATCCGAAGATATCGCTGTCCCTGGACCTTGGCGACGCCTTTACCGACCTGTATTCGTCCCGCATCGATGTCGCCATCCGCATCAGCGCCACCGTCGATCCCGGCCTCACCGCCCATCGCCTGGCGACCAGCCGCCGCGTCCTCTGCGCTGCTCCCGCCTATCTTGCCGCCCATGGCAAGCCCTGCGGGATCGAATCCCTGTTGGATCATCGTTTACTGGCCGCCAGTGGCCAACTTCCCTGGCAACTTACCGGCCCCGCCGGCCCGATCAGCTTCGAAGCGAACAGCATCGTCGCCACCAATTCCAGCGAGGTGGTGCGGGAGCTGGCCATCTCCGGCGCAGGCATCGCGCTCCGCTCGCTCTGGGACGTCAGCGAGGAATTGGCGTCCGGCCGCCTCGTTCAGGTGCTGCCCGACCATGAAGGCTCTTCGGATGTCGCGATTTTCGCTGTCCACCCGCCCATGCCCGTCCCCAGCCCCACGCTCAGCGCCTTCATCGCTTTCGTAAAGGCGTTGTACGATCCGTCGCCGCCCTGGGCCAGCTAGCTGGGCCGCGCCTTCGCGAAGCCGGGCTAAGTAATAGTAATTGATACCATCATTGAGATTGGCCGAACTGGTGTCAAATGCTACCAATCGCCATGACTGCGAAAAAGCTGCGCCTTGACGATTTCATTCCCTACCGGCTTTCCTTCACATCCAACCTGGTGAGCGACAGTGTCGCAGCGACCTATCAGGCGCTGTTTGGCATCAGCATTCCGGAATGGCGGGTGATTGCGCTGGTTGCGGAGAAGGATGGCGGCATTACGCAGCAGGAAATCTGCGCCAACTCGCGCATGGACAAAGTAACGGTCAGCAGGGCGGCGATTACCATGGTGGAACGCGGTCTCCTGGACCGCAGTCCCAATCCCGCCGACAGGCGCTCACACCTCCTTTTCCTGTCACCGGAGGGAAAGCAGCTTTATTCCGCCATAGCGCCCAAGGCGCTGGAACTGGAGCAGCGCATCTTCGCCGCCTTCGACGAACAGGAAATTGCCGGCTTCATGTCGATGCTCAGGCGAATCGACGAAGTGGCTTTGCGGCTGGCCCATGGTTCCGGCAGGATGTGATCGGACCTTGGCGTCCTAATCCATGTGCCGGATGCCAACCCGCAGATAGTCCCACCCGGTGATCAGCGTCAGTATGGCGGCCGCCCACAGGGTGACCAGTCCGGTCATATGGACGAACGGGAATTGTGGCAATGCGCCGGCCAGGATCAAAGCGCCCAGGCAAATAAGCTGGAGCGTCGTTTTCCACTTGGCCAGCGCCGATACCGGAATGGATACCTGCAGCCCCGCGAGAAATTCGCGCAGGCCCGACACAGCGATTTCACGCAGCAAAATGACCAGCGCCGCAATGATATGAATGCCGGTGATCGACGCCGCCTCATGACGCGTGCCCACCAGCATCAGGATGACGGCCGCCACCATGATCTTGTCGGCAATGGGGTCTAGGAACACGCCCAGCTTCGACACTGTCCCTTGCGCCCGGGCAAGATAGCCGTCGAAATAGTCCGTGATGCCCATCAGGCAGTAAAGTCCGAACGCCATGCCATAGCCCGCCGTCCAGTGCGGCCACCACAGCAGCCAGACGAGGAGAGGCACGGCGAAGATACGCGAAAGCGTCAGCAGGTTGGGCAGCGTCAGCATGGGCCATCGCCTGCCACAGCCGCGCAGCAGTGACAAGGAGAGGCCGGCAAAACCGTTCCGCAAAAGCGTCATGATCCGGGACTAGGGAAATAGGCAACAAAGGGACATTGGACAGGCTGACCGTCTGTCGCTAGACCCAGCGCCCAACGCCCCGGAAACAGCGAGAAGACTTTTCCCTTATGCAGGCCTCTCTCAGGCTTTTGTCAAAGCGTCGTTTCCTGCCGATTTTCATCACTCAGCTGCTCGGCGCCTTCAACGACAATCTGTTCAAGAACGCCATGGTGCTGTTCGTGGTCTACGCCGTCTATAATGACGAGCGCGCGGAAACCTGGTTCAGTGCCATTGCGACCGGGCTGTTCATCCTGCCCTTCTTCCTGCTGTCGGCGCTGTCCGGTCAATTGGCGGACCAACGGGACAAGGCCGGCATCATCCGAATCGTAAAGCTGGCGGAAATCTTCATTATGGCGGTCGGGGCCACGGGCCTGGGCCTCGCTTACGCGGGTCTGGCCGTCCATATCCTGGCCATCCCGCTGATGCTCGCCGCTCTGTTCGCCATGGGCATTCATTCGACCTTTTTCGGCCCCATCAAATACGCGATCCTGCCTCAGCATCTTCAGGAGCAGGAGGTGCTGGGCGGCACCGGGCTGGTCGAGGCGGGAACCTATATCGCGATTCTCGCCGGCACGATCCTCGCGGGGGTCATCCCCGTGCAGGCGGCAGCCGTCGGCGTTGTCCTGATTGCGGTGATCGGATATTTCGCCGGACGACAGGTGCCCGCCGCGCCGCCGCTCGGCGTCCCCGCCAAACTCGACTTCCACTTCGTCCGCGCGTCGATCGCGCTGGTGCGCAACACCATGCATATCCGCCGGCTCTATCTGGCGATCGTCGCCATCAGCTTCTTCTGGACGATCGGCGCCGTGCTGTTCATTCAATTCCCGCCGCTGGTGAAGAACGTCCTTACCGCTGACAAATCCGTCGCCAGCCTGTTCCTCGCGATTTTTTCGATCGGCATCGCGATCGGGTCGATCGCGGTCAACCGGCTGCTGGGCGGAAAGGTTTCGGCCAAGTTCGCACCCGCCTCGGTGATCGGCATGGGTCTATGCGTGTTCGCCTTCCATCTCGTCTGCCGGAACTGGCAGGGCGCGCCGGAGGGGCAATATCTGTCTTTCTGGCACTTCCTCTATCATCCCGATGCGCTCGCGATGACGGGCAGCCTTCTGGGAGTCGCGACCTTTGGCGGAATGTTCGTCGTGCCTCTCTACGCATTCCTTACCACGACAGTGGAAAAGCATGAGGCCGCGCGCACGGTCGCCGCAAACAACATAGTCAATTCCGGCGCCATGGTCGTCGGGTCAGTGATCGCCATCTCGTTGAGCGCGATGGGCGTCGCCATTACCGATCAGCTGGTGCTGGTATCGATCTTATGCCTGCCCTCGGCATGGCTGGCGTGGAAACTTCATTGCGCCTGTGACTGACGCCGTCAGGCGATGAAGCCGTAGAACGCCGTAAAGAACGCTACGAAGCTCAGCAGGAACAGCTTGAAGTCCTGATCATCGTCGCGCGCCTTTGACTTGGCCAGCGGCGCAAGAACATGGGGCGGCAGCGTCTGCCGGAACGGGTGGCGGGCCGACTCGCTGGTCAGGACAAGTGCGCGTCTTTTCATGTCGATCGGTTAACGCCGCGTTTACACTTTCGGCCATGCGCATTGATGGTTAAGCGCGCCCCGTCCCGGCCTGGGACAGGTCGGGCAATGGTTAACCGCCGGAAAACCCGGTTTGTTGTCCGATCGTAAGTATTTCCTTGGCCTTATGGCAATGCGGTGGGGTCCGGGTTGCGCACGCGCGAGAGGCAGGCCCGGCAACAGACTCGCGTGGAGAGCAAATATGGAGCAGGTCGGAACGGCATCGCCGTCCGTCGTCTCCCGGATCGAGCGTCAGCCGAATACGGTGGAGCGAAGGTCCGACAAGAGGCATCTGACGGTATTGCGCGTGGGCAAGATCATGTCCGGAGCGCACGAAGAACTGTGCATGATCCGCAACATCTCCAGCGGCGGTCTGATGGCGCACATCTATTGCAGCCATGAAACGGGCGAGCAGCTATCGATCGAAATTAAGAACGGTCACGTCATGACCGGCCGGATCGTCTGGACCGAAGGATTCATGATCGGCATTGAATTCGAAGAGCGGATCGACGTCCTCCATTTTCTGGCCAACGAGCAGACCGATCTGCTGCTGGGTAAGGTACCCCGCGCGCCCCGACTGAAAGCACAGACCGCCGTCGTCGTGCGGCGCGGCGCGCACTATGTCCATGCCGAGATCGAGGATATCTCGCAGGGCGGCGCCAAGGTGTCGGAGGGCAACGCGTTCGACGCGGACGATGATGTCGTGCTGATGGTCCACGGCCTGCCCCCGCGCCACGGCACCGTGCGCTGGCGGAAGAATGGCCAGGCAGGCATCAGCTTCAACGAACCGATCCCCTTCGAGGCGCTCGCCCAATGGATCGCCCGGCAAGGACAGCGCGAAGGCGCAGCGAACTGAAGCGCATAAACGCAAAACAAAACAGAAAACCTCCGGCGGACAAACCGCTGGAGGTTTTTTTTGCGTCGGCCAGACCCGATCATGAGCCAATCATCAGGCATAGGGATACAGAAGATGGTTGGTGGAGCCTAGCGGGATCGAACCGCTGACCTCCTGCATGCCATGCAGGCGCTCTCCCAGCTGAGCTAAGGCCCCGTAACCATGTCGCCGGCTGGGTAGCCCGGCGATGAGGCGCCGCCTTTAGGTCAGCCGGCGCCCCATTTGCAAGAGTTAATTGTCGTCGTCGTCGCCGTCGTCGGCGCGCTCGACGCCAAGATCGTCGTCGCCGCCGAGATCGACGTCGTTGTCCGGCGAATCCTCGTCGTCGTCGACGTCCAGATCGATGTCCAGATCGTCATCAACCGTCTCACGCTCGCCATCGGCTGTCTCGACAACCTTCTTCGGCGCAACTTCCTCATAGGGAAGCGGCTGCTTCGACTTGAGAACCGGCTCCGGCTCCCAGTGCGATTGGCAATTGATGCAGGTAACGGGATCATCCTTGCCCAGATCGTAGAAGCGCGTTGCGCATTTCGGGCAGGTCCGTTTCGTGCCCCATTCAGGCTTCACCATGTGCCGCCGTCCATCCTTGTTCAAATCAATGCTGAAATGCGCGGTCGGGGGCATCCCCGCCGCGAAGCGATGCGCGCCTTGCCATAGCTATGCCGCACTGTCAAAAGCCGGGTCGCTTTTTCTTGCTCTCTCCCAGACCGGATACCGATGGCCCACGACGCCGACCTGCCACAGCCCATGACCTTTCGCGCCGCCCCCGCTTTGTCCGGCACGGCCGCCATTCCGGGCGACAAGAGCATATCCCATCGCGCGCTGATGCTTTCCGCCCTCGCCGTCGGCGAAAGCCGGGTCGAGGGTTTGCTGGAGGGTGAGGACGTTCTGGCAACCGCCGCCGCCATGCGGGCCATGGGCGCGCAGATCGCGCGCGATGACGGGGGGGCGTGGCGCATCAATGGAGTCGGTGTAGGCGGCCTGCTTCAGCCCGCCACGGCGTTGGACATGGGCAATAGCGGCACGTCCACGCGCCTCCTCATGGGCCTGCTCGCATCGCATGCGCTGACGGCGACGTTCATCGGCGACGCTTCGCTCAGCAAACGGCCCATGGGGCGCGTGATCGACCCGCTGAGCCTGATGGGCGCGGAGTTTGCCTCCAGCCCCGGCGGTCGCCTGCCGCTGACCTTGCATGGCCTTTGCCCGGCCGTTCCCATCGAATACCGCCTGCCGGTCGCTTCCGCGCAGGTAAAATCCGCGGTGCTGCTTGCGGGCCTCAACGCGCCCGGCACTACGCGGGTGATCGAGCCTGTCCCGACCCGCGACCATAGCGAGAGGATGCTCCGCGGCTTCGGGGCGGACCTCAGCGTGGAAACGGAAGCGGACGGGACGCGCATTATCAGCCTGACCGGAGAGGCGGAACTCTCGCCAAAGCACATCATCGTCCCCGGCGATCCGTCATCCGCCGCCTTTCCCGTGGTCGCCGCGCTGCTCGTGCCGGGATCGCAGGTGACGATCGTCAATGTCGGCCTCAACCCCACCCGCGCAGGTCTCTTCGATCTCCTTCGCGACATGGGCGGCGACATCGCCATCACCAACGCGCGCGATGTCGGTGGCGAGCCGGTCGGCGATCTGGTGGTTACGGCATCCGCACTTACCGGCGTGGAGGCCGATCCTGCGCGCGCGCCAAGCATGATCGACGAATTTCCTGTTGCCTTCATCGCCGCGGCGCTTGCCAGCGGCCGCAGCATCTTCCGCGGCCTGGACGAATTGCGCGTCAAGGAATCGGACCGCATTGCGGCCATGGCGGATGGCCTGCGCCGGATTGGCGCGCATGTGGAAGAATTGGAGGATGGCCTGATTATCGACGGCACGGGCGGCGCCCTCCTGCCCGGCGGTGGTCCGGTTGCCACGAAGCTGGATCATCGCATCGCCATGAGCTTTGCGATTGCCGGGCTGGTGTCCAAGGATGGCGTTGAGATCGACGATATGCGTCCCGTCGCCACCAGCTTTCCCCGCTTTGTCGAACTGCTGCGCGGGCTGGGAGCCATGGCGTGAATTCGCTGACCGCCAATATAATCGGCATGGCAGGCAGCGCGATGATGGTCGCGGCCTATGCCTATAGCAATATTGCCGCCCGGATGAATTTTGTGCTGTTCAACGTGGTGAACCTAGTCGGCTCCCTGCTGTTGATCGCTTCGCTGACGATCCATTTCAATCTCGGCGCCATGGCGATGGAAATCGTCTGGGCGATCATTGCGCTGCTCGGTCTCGCCAAGGCGCTGCGTGGAAGGGTGCGGCCATGATCATCGCTGTCGATGGACCCGCCGCCTCAGGAAAGGGCACGATCGCCAAGGCTCTCGCTGCGCATTACGGCCTGCCCCATCTCGACACCGGCTTGCTGTATCGCGTCGTGGGCCTCAGCGTTTCCCATGCCGGCGGAAACCCGGATAGTGAGAAGGATGCGCTGGCTGCCTGCTTTTTCGATGACACATTGCTCGATGATCCTGACCTGCGCACCGAAGCGACGGGCGCGCTCGCCTCTCGCATATCCATCCACGGCGCGGTTCGCGCGGCGCTTGTCCAGCGTCAACGCGATTTCGCCGGTCAGGACGGCGGCGCCGTGCTCGACGGCCGCGACATCGGCACTGTCATCGCGCCGGACGCCGATGCCAAGCTGTTCATCACTGCCAGCGCATATGAGCGCGCACGCCGTCGCGCGCTGGAGATGGAAAGGCGCGGGATCACCGCCGACATCGACGCCATCGTTGCGGACATAGAGGCCCGTGACGCGCGTGACATCGGCCGGGCGAACGCACCCCTTGTCCAGGCGGAAGGCGCAGACTTGCTAGATACCAGCAATTTGTCTATAGACGCGGCCGTTCAACGGGCGATCGCGCTTGTGGACGCGCAGCTGGAACGTCATCGCCAAGGGTGACCGTCAAGGCGCTTCGGTTTCGGAGCGCCCTTTTCGCTTTTTCAGACGATGTGCGTTCCGGCGCTGTTTTCTCCGCGAATGCCCGTTCGGCATGCGGCCGCGCGGGCGGTTTGGCCAAAGACCGCCGGAGACAACCGGCCGGCCAGCAACGTGCGATAAAGGACTACATTCATGGCCTCTACGGCATTTCCGTCGCGTGATGATTTCGCGGCACTTCTCAACGAAACCCTGGGTGGCGAGGACGGCGGCTTCGAAGGCCGCGTCGTCAAGGGCACCATCACCGCCATCGAAAACGATCTGGCCGTCATCGACGTGGGCCTCAAGAGCGAAGGCCGCGTGCCGCTGCGCGAATTCGCGATGCCGGGCCAGAAGGCTGACCTGAAGGTCGGCGACGAAGTCGAAGTCTATGTCGACCGCGTCGAGAACGCCCATGGCGAAGCGATGCTGTCGCGCGACCGCGCCCGCCGCGAAGCCGCATGGGACAAGCTGGAAAGCGAGTTCACCGAGAATGCCCGCGTCGAAGGCGTCATCTTCGGCCGCGTCAAGGGCGGCTTCACCGTCGACCTCGACGGCGCCGTGGCGTTCCTGCCGGGCAGCCAGGTCGATATCCGCCCCGTGCGCGACGTCACCCCGCTGATGGACATCCCCCAGCCCTTCCAGATCCTGAAGATGGATCGCCGCCGCGGCAACATCGTCGTGTCGCGTCGCGCCATCCTGGAAGAAACCCGCGCCGAGCAGCGCAGCGGCCTCATCCAGACCCTGCACGAGGGTCAGGTCATCGAGGGCGTGGTCAAGAACATCACTGACTACGGCGCGTTCGTGGATCTGGGCGGCATTGACGGCCTGCTGCACGTCACTGACCTCAGCTACAAGCGCATCAACCACCCCAACGAGATGATCAACATCGGCGACACCGTCCGCGTGCAGATCATCCGCATCAACCGCGACACCCAGCGCATCTCGCTGGGCATGAAGCAGCTCGAGAGCGATCCATGGGAAGGCGCGAGCGCCAAGTACCCGGTCGGCGCGAAGCTGTCGGGCCGCGTTACCAACATCACCGAATATGGCGCCTTCGTGGAGCTGGAAGCCGGTATCGAGGGTCTGGTCCACGTCTCCGAGATGAGCTGGACCAAGAAGAACGTCCATCCGGGCAAGATCGTCAGCACCAGCCAGGAAGTCGACGTGATCGTCCTGGAAGTCGACGAGGACAAGCGCCGCATCAGCCTGGGTCTCAAGCAGGCCCAGTCGAACCCGTGGGACAGCTTCGCAGAGAAGCACCCGGTCGGTTCGGTCGTCGAGGGCGAAGTCAAGAACGCCACCGAGTTCGGCCTGTTCATCGGCCTGGACGGCGACGTCGACGGCATGGTCCACATGTCCGACATCGCCTGGGGCATCTCCGGCGAGGACGCGCTCAACCTGCACCGCAAGGGCGAGGCCGTTCAGGCAATCGTTCTGGACATCGACACCGAGAAGGAGCGCATCAGCCTCGGCATGAAGCAGCTTGAGCGTGGCGCTCCGGCGGCAGGCAGCGCTGGTGCATCGTCGAGCGCGGCGGGCCTTAACAAGAACACGATCACCACGGTCACCGTTCTTGAAGTGCGCGACGGCGGTCTTGAAGTCCAGGCGGGCGAAGACGGCGCGACCGGCTTCATCAAGCGCAGCGACCTCGGCCGCGATCGCGACGAGCAGCGTCCTGACCGCTTCCAGGTCGGTCAGAAGTTCGACGCAATGGTCATCGGTTTCGACCGCGCCAAGAAGCCGAACTTCTCGGTCAAGGCCCTGCAGATCGCCGAAGAGAAGCAGGCAGTCGCCCAGTACGGATCTTCCGACAGCGGCGCGTCGCTTGGCGACATTCTTGGCGAAGCATTGAAGGCCAAGAACGAAGGCTGATCGCTTACTTACGCATACGAGTCGTTACGGACTCGACGACTTGAAAAGGCCCGCCGTATCCAAATGGATGCGGCGGGCTCTTCATTTGACCCGAAACGGATCAATTATGACAACTTTGCCATCTCAAATAGCAGAATATTGATTTAATTAGAGAAGTCTTGAGCATTAGCCTGATTGTCATACCCTGCGCTTTTAGTTAAAAGACCGTTCAACATGACGGCGTGGGGGCGTCATGTGCGCAGTGGAGGGGTAATGATCCGATCCGAACTTGTTCAGAAGCTGGCCGAAGACAATCAGGGACTGACACTTCAGGAAATCGAACGGATCGTTGATCTGTTCTTTCGCGAGATCATAGATCAACTGGCTTCGGGCGGACGCGTGGAGCTGCGCGGTTTCGGTGCATTTACCACCCGTGCGCGGGATGCACGGACCGGCCGCAATCCCCGGACGGGTGAGGCTGTGCCGGTTACGGCAAAGAAGGTCCCCTATTTCAAACCCGGCAAGGAAATGCGCGAACGCCTCAACGAAGGCTGAGGCTTCTTTCTCCCCCTGCTTGACGGCCCCGACCTAACTCTGCACTGCCGATCTTGCGCGAGCTCAGGCGCAGATGCGGACGTGGCGAAATCGGTAGACGCAGCGGACTTAAAATCCGCCTCCCGTAAGGGAATGCGGGTTCAAGTCCCGCCGTCCGCACCAAAGGACTTTCAGATCGGACGCCTTCTGACCCGCCGCGCCGGCGCTGGCAGACGATGGCGCCGGGGTCGGAAAACTTGTTCTATCCGCGCGAACAGCGCGCTGATACTATGATCGCAAGTCATCGGCGGGGGCGCTGGCGTGGGCAGGATCAAGCTGACATTCGATTGGGCGAATGCGCGCGCAAAGGACGGCGCCCTCTGGGTCGATTGCCATGACGGCTCCAACATCGTCGCGAAGATCAGTCAGGAGACGATGACTGCGGTCATAAAGGGCGCAAGCGAAGATCTTCTGGAAGATGAGCATGGCAGACGGCAATGGCTCGAATCCGCCATCCGCCGCCGCTACATGGCGACGCGCGCCAATGGCAAGGCTGCCAGGCGGAGGCCCGATCATGTGGAAGTGCTGATCGTCGGCGAAGAGGATTTTGCCTGATTCGTTCGCCGCCTTGCTCTCCATATCGGCCAGAGCATTACGCCGCGGCTTCCTTCACAGCCTCCATCGCCACGAAAGTGGATGTGCTCGCAACATGCGGCAGGCTGGAGATTTTCTCTCCCAGCACGCTGCGATATTTCCGGATGTCGGCTGTCCGGACTTTCAGGAGATAGTCGAAGCTGCTGGCCATCATATGGCATTCCTCGACCTCCTTGATACGGCGGACACCCTCGTTGAATTCCTGCAACGCTTGCTCTCGCGTGTCCGACAATTTCACCTCCGCGAAGGCGATATGATCCATGCCCAATTTGGCCGGGTCGACGATCGCCCGAAAGCCCCGGACATACCCCTCGTCGATCAGCCGCTTAAGTCGCACTTGGCAGGGCGTCTTGGAAAGACCCACCCTCGCCGCAAGTTCGGTGACGGTCATGCGGCCGTCATGCTGTAATGCATCGATTATCCGATGATCGAATTGGTCGATATCACTACTATTTGTCAGTTTAGAGGACATTTTTCCTATTTATCCCGATTTATTTGGTCCCTTATTAGCATATCCTCCGCTCGTTTAGCCATACCGACAGGAAGGAATATGATAGAAGAGCCCAAAGTGGCTCATCCTGAAAGACAATGCCCATGCCCTCCGTGCAGACCCCGCCCTTCGCATCGTTCGCACCCCCTGTTCGTGATGCTTCCACCCTGCGTCATGCCATCACTGCGGCCTATCGTCGGCCGGAGCCGGAATGCGTTCAGGCCCTGCTGGATCAGGCAACCCTCCCGGACACGATGCGTCAGGCCGCGGCCGCCACTGCCTCGGCATTGGTCACCGCCCTGCGTGCCAAGCATAAGGGCACGGGCGTCGAGGGGCTGGTGCAGGAATATGCGCTGTCCAGCCAGGAGGGCGTCGCTCTCATGTGCCTCGCCGAGGCGCTGCTCCGCATCCCCGACGATGCGACCCGGGACGCGCTGATCCGCGACAAGATCGCCGATGGCGACTGGAAATCCCATATGGGCGGCGGTCGCTCACTCTTCGTCAACGCGGCGACCTGGGGCTTGGTCGTCACCGGAAAGCTCGCCACAAGCGTTAACGATCGCGGTCTTGCCGCCGCCCTCACGCGCCTTATCGCGCGTTGTGGCGAACCCGTCATCCGGCGCGGCGTCGACATGGCGATGCGCATGATGGGTGAGCAGTTCGTAACCGGCGAAACCATCGCCGAAGCCCTCAAACGCTCCCGCCCGCTGGAGGCGCGCGGCTTCGCCTACAGCTATGACATGCTGGGCGAGGCGGCGACCACCGCAGCCGACGCGACGCGCTATTACGCCGACTATGAGCAGGCGATTCACGCCATCGGTACGGCATCCAACGGGCGCGGCATCCATGCGGGCCCCGGCATCTCGATCAAGCTCTCCGCGCTGCACCCCCGCTATTCCCGCGCGCAAAGCGCCCGCGTCATGACCGAGCTGTTGCCGCGTGTGAAGGCGCTGGCGGTGATCGCGAAATCCTACGGCATCGGCTTCAATATCGACGCCGAGGAAGCCGACCGGCTGGAACTCTCGCTCGACATGCTGGAGGATCTGGCTCTCGATCCGGCCCTCGCCGGCTGGAACGGTCTGGGGTTCGTGGTGCAGGCTTATGGCAAGCGCTGCCCCTTCGTCCTCGACTGGATCGTCGACCTCGCCCGGCGCGCCGACCGGCGGATCATGGTCCGCCTCGTCAAGGGCGCCTATTGGGATGCCGAGATCAAGCGGGCGCAGGTCGACGGTCTCGCCGACTTTCCGGTCTACACGCGTAAGGTTCATACCGACCTCGCCTATGTCGCCTGCGCCCGGAAACTCCTTGATGCGCGGGACGTCGTCTTCCCGCAATTCGCGACCCATAATGCGCAAACCCTTGCCACCATTTATCACATGGCGGGTCTCGAATTCACGATCGGAGACTATGAGTTCCAGTGCCTGCACGGCATGGGTGAGCCTCTCTATGACGAGGTGGTCGGCAAGGATAAGCTGAACCGCCCCTGCCGCATCTACGCCCCCGTGGGCACGCATGAGACGCTGCTCGCCTATCTCGTGCGCCGCTTGTTGGAAAACGGCGCGAACTCGTCCTTCGTCAACCGCATCTCCGACCCGCAAGTGCCGGTCGCGGACCTCATCGCCGATCCGGTCGAGATCGTGCGCGCCATGCCGGTTCCCGGGCGCAAGCATGACCAGATCGACCTGCCCGCCGATATCTATCGCGGCCGCCGCAACAGCGATGGCCTGGACCTGTCGAATGAAACCACGCTTGCCGTACTGACCCGGACGCTCCAGGCCAGCGCCGCGCGCGGCTGGATGGCGGCGCCCTCCTTCAAGGGCGCGGGCGGCGTGGCGCGCACTGTCTTCAATCCGGCGGACCATGGGGACATCGTCGGAGCGGTGGTCGAAGCCTCTCCCGATGACGTCGCCGCCTCCCTCTCCCGCGCCGCCAATGCCGCATCCACATGGGCCTCCACCCTACCCGCAGATCGCGCGATGTGTCTCGACCGCGCCGCCGACATGATGCAGCAGGCGATGCCGACCCTGCTCGGACTCATCATGCGCGAGGCCGGGAAATCGTTGCCGAACGCCATCTCGGAAGTGCGGGAAGCCATCGATTTCCTGCGTTATTATGCTGCGCAGGCCCGCCGCACCCTTGGCCCAGCCCATGCCCCGCTGGGTCCGGTGACCTGCATCAGCCCCTGGAATTTCCCGCTGGCGATTTTCACGGGTCAGATCGCCGCGGCGCTCGTCGCGGGCAATCCCGTTCTCGCCAAGCCCGCAGAGGAAACGCCTCTCATCGCCGCGGAGAGCGTTCGCATCCTGCTGGAGGCCGGCATTCCCGCCGATGTCCTGCAACTTCTGCCCGGGGAAGGCATTGTCGGCGCCACCCTCGTCGCTGCGCCGGAAACCGCCGCCGTCATGTTCACTGGATCAACCGAAGTCGCCCGTCTGATCCAGAAACAGCTTGCCGCGCGCGTCTCCGCCGGCGGCAAGCCGATCCCCCTGATCGCCGAGACCGGCGGCCAGAACGCCATGATCGTCGACTCCTCGGCGCTTGCCGAACAGGTAGTCGCCGACGTCATCGCCTCCGCCTTCGACAGCGCCGGCCAGCGCTGCTCGGCGCTGCGCATCCTGTGCCTGCAGGAGGACGCCGCCGACCGCATCCTGACCATGCTGAAGGGGGCGCTGCACGAACTCTCCATCGGCCGCACCGACCGCCTGTCCGTGGATATCGGTCCCGTCATCACGGCGGAGGCAAAGGCCAATATCGAGGCGCATATCGCCCGGATGCGCGCGCTTGGTCACGCCGTCGAGCAAATCGGCCTCGCGGCGGAGGCAGGCCAGGGCACCTTCGTACCGCCGACGATCATCGAAATGAACGACCTGTCCGACCTCGATCGGGAAGTGTTCGGCGCCGTGCTGCACGTGATCCGCTACCGCCGGTCGCAGGTCGACCGCCTGATCGACCAGATCAACGCCACCGGATATGGCCTGACCTTCGGCCTCCACACCCGCCTGGACGAAACGATCGCGCATGTCAGCGGCCGGATCAGGGCGGGCAATCTCTACGTCAACCGCAACATCATCGGCGCTGTCGTCGGCGTGCAGCCCTTTGGCGGGCGCGGCCTGTCCGGCACCGGGCCTAAGGCGGGCGGTCCGCTCTATCTCGGCCGCCTGGTTGAAAACGCGCCGGTTCCGCCGGAGCATAGCTCCGTCAGCATCGATCCCGCGCTATCCGATTTCGCGCTATGGCTCGATGCGCAGGGCGATTCCCAACAGGCTGAAAAGGCGCGCCATTATGGCAGCCTGTCTGCGCTCGGCCTGCAGATCGCATTGCCCGGTCCGGTGGGGGAGAGCAATATCTACGCCCTCCATCCACGCGGACGCATTCTGCTGATCCCGCAAACGCGCGAAGGGCTGCGCGAACAGGTTGCCGCCATCCTCGCCACCGGGAATGATGCCGTAATCCAAGGAGATATCGGTCTGGCCGACGACATGCCCGCCAGCGTCGCCAGCCGCATTTCCCGATCGACCGACATCTCCGCGTCCGGCCCTTATGCGGGCGCGCTGGTCGAGGGCGCCGCCGACACGGTCATCGCCGCGCAACAGATGATCGCCGCCCTGCCCGGCCCCATCCCGCTGGTTCAGGCCAGCGACGATGCGGGCGGCTACTGCCTCGACTGGCTGCTGGAGGAAGTGTCAACCTCCATCAACACGACAGCGGCCGGCGGCAACGCCAGCCTGATGACGATCGCGTGACGGGGGGCGTGATGAGGCTTGACGCCACCCCCAAAACTTAGGATTGCAGGCGCGCCGCGGGTGTAGCTCAATGGCAGAGCAGAAGCTTCCCAAGCTTACGACGAGGGTTCGATTCCCTTCACCCGCTCCAGTGACGCGATGTTCCCGAAAGGGGAGCTTGACTGTATCATGTCAATAATACAGTCTCCAGCGCAGTTATGAACGACACGCCATCCGGCTCCCACGACTTCGGCGTCGCGCCGCAACCCGCCACCACGGGGCCGTCCCCCTTTGGCGGAGGGCCGCCCAGCGCGTTCCCGCCACGCTCTTCGCTGCGCAAGAGGCTGCGGATACTGGCGTGGATCGCCGCCGGCCTCCTCGCCATCTTCTTCGCACTGGTCGCCTGGCTGGCGGTCACCGCCCCGCTCTCCCGTTCGCTCAAGCCCATTTCGCCGCCCAGCATCACGCTCATCTCCGCCGACGCGCAGGTCATTTCCCGCAAGGGAGCAATCATCGACAAGCCCGTCGCCATTGCCGACCTGCCCAAGCGCGTGCCCGAAGCGTTCATGGCGATCGAGGATCGGCGCTTCTACAGCCATTGGGGCATCGACCCGCGCGGCATCGCCCGCGCCATGTGGCGCAACCTGTGGGCGGGCGGCACCAAGGAAGGCGGCAGCACGATCACGCAGCAGCTCGCCAAGGGCGTGTTCCTCAACAATGACCGCACCGCCGGGCGCAAGCTGCGGGAAGCGCTGATCGCCTTCTGGCTGGAGGCATGGCTGACCAAGGACCAGATCCTGGAACGCTACCTGTCGAACGTCTATTTCGGCGACAATGTCTACGGCCTGCGCGCGGCCTCGCTCCATTATTTCAACCGCCAGCCTGAAAAGCTGACGATCTCTCAGGCGGCTATGCTCGCGGGCCTGCTGAAGGCCCCGTCCCGCCTCGCACCTACCGCCAATCTCGCCGGCGCACGCGCCCGCGCGCAACTGGTGATCCACGCCATGGCCGAGGCAGGCTTCATCACCGCCGAGCAGGAGCGCGAGGCCCGCCCCGCCGTCCTTGACGTCCGCGAAGCGCCCGAATCGACCAGCGGCACCTATTTCGCCGACTGGGTCCTGCCCGAAGCCCGCGACCGCGCCGGTGCCGTCTATGGCGCGCAGAACGTCACGACGACGATGGACTCCAAGCTCCAGAAGATCGCCGAGGGCGCCGCCCGCCGCGCGCCGCTGAGCAAGGCGCAGGTCGCCATCGTCACCATGAAGCCGGACGGCAGCGTCGTCGCCATGATCGGCGGCAAGAGCTACCAGAAAAGCGCCTTCAATCGCGCGATCCAGGCGCGGCGGCAGCCCGGCTCCACCTTCAAGCTGTTCGTCTACCTCGCCGCCTTCCGTGCCGGGATGACGCCGGACGACATGATCGACGACACGCCGATCACCGAGGGGGAATATCGCCCCGCCAATCATGACCGCAAATATCGCGGCCGCATTACCCTGCGTCAGGCGTTCGCGGTATCCAGCAACGTGGCCGCCGTCCGGCTGGCCGAGAAGGTGGGCGTAAGGGCGGTCATCAAGGCCGCTCGCGACCTTGGCGTGCGCAGCCCGCTCGGCGAGGATCCCAGCCTCGCGCTCGGCACCTCCGAAATCACCCTGCTGGAGCTGACCCAGGCGTATGCCGCCATCGCCGCCGGCGCCTATCCCGTCATCGGCCACGGCCTGCCGCCCGAGGAACAAAGCTGGCTCGCCAAGCTGATGGACCGGCAGAAGGCGTTCAGCGACGACGAGCTGAAGATGATCCGGGACCTCCTGTCCTCCGCCGCCAATCGCGGTACGGGGAGCGCCGCCGCCTTGCGCACCAGCACCTTCGGCAAGACCGGCACGACGCAGGACAATCGCGACGCCCTGTTCGTCGGCTATGCGGGCGGGCTCGTCACCGGCGTATGGGTCGGCAATGACGACAACACCCCGCTCCCCGGCATAGCGGGCGGCGGCATCCCGGCCCGCATCTGGCGCGACTTCACCTCCCGCGCCATCGGCGAGCCGACAGTGGATGAGACGCCTGCCGACAATGACGAGGATCTGGTCAACGCCATTGCGAACGTGAATGTCGAAACCGGCATTGGCAACCTGTCGATCGGCATTGGCCCGGACGGCGTCAATCTCGACCTCGCCCCGCTGCGCACGACGGAGCCTCCGGCACCCATCGCGCCGCCAGCGCCCGCCCAGCCGAGGACAACGCCTCCGTCTACGCCGCCGGCGAATGAGCAGTAGCTCTTAATCCGTTCGCCCTGAGCGAAGTCGAAGGGTTGAAAAGAGGCACGTGCCTCTTTTCAACCTGAACGGAGTGAAGGCACTTCGCTACGCTCAGTAGGAGGCTTCGACTTCGTTCAGCCCGAACGGAATCTGGATCATTCCAATTGCCTCCCTAGATGACGCCAAGCGACACCGCGCCTATAGCGTCGCCAACCGAATCATCCGCCGGAAGGGGCCGTTCCCATGAAATTCTTCGCCGACACCGCCGACACCGCCGAAATCAAGGATCTGGCCGCCACCGGCCTGCTCGACGGCGTCACCACCAACCCCTCGCTGATCCACAAGTCGGGCCGCAAATTCGTCGAGGTGGTCGCGGAAATCTGCAAGATCACGGACGGTCCGGTCTCGGCCGAAGTCGTCGCGCTCGACCATCCGACGATGATGAAGGAAGCGGAAATCCTGCGGAAGATCGCGGACAATGTCTGCATCAAGGTGCCGCTGACCATCGACGGCCTGAAAACCTGCAAGGCGCTGTCGGACGAGGGCACGATGGTCAATGTGACCCTGTGCTTCTCCGCCAATCAGGCGCTGCTGGCGGCGAAGGCCGGGGCGACCTTCATCTCGCCCTTCGTCGGTCGGCACGATGATAATGGCTTCGACGGCATGAAGCTGATCGAGGACATCCGCCTCATCTATGACAATTACGCCTTCGCCACCGAAATCCTGGTCGCCAGCGTCCGCCATCCCATCCATGTGCTGGAGGCCGCGAAGATCGGCGCCGACGTGATGACCGCACCGCCCGCCGTCATCAAGGCGCTGTTCAACCACGTCCTGACCGACAAGGGCATTGCCGGCTTCCTGGCCGATTGGGAAAAGACCGGCCAGACGATCGTTTGATTTCTACGCCGGTCCCAACGCCCCCACCTCCGTTCGCTTCGAGCGAAGTCGAGAAGCCTAGCGCGCTAGTTTCTCGGCTACGCTTTATCCGTTCGCCCTGAGCCTGTCGAAGGGCTGCACTTCTCTTCTGAAGAAGGACAAGGCTTCGACAAGCTCAGCCCGAACGGAAGAATGGAGGGCAGGTCCGAGCCTCCCCATAATTCCTACTGCCCAAACCCCTTGGGCGCAGCGTCGATCACCGCGAAGCTCCCCGGATTGACCTGGCTCACTTCCAGGGCCCGCTCCGCCACGCCATTCGCGCCGAAGCGGAACGCGCCGTCGATCCCCGTAAAGCCGCCCGCATCGGTCAGGCGCTTCACCGGGAAGGGCGTGCCGGGCTTCCATTCCTGCGACATCTTCACCGTCAGCAGCACCGCATCATAGCCGAGCGATGACAGCCGGAACGGCGTCGTCCCGAAGCGCGCCCGGTATTTCGTCGCCAGTTGCCGGTAATAGGTGTCGGACACGCTCGCGAACCACGCCCCGTTGACGGCCGTATTGCCCGCCAGCGCGCTTTCCGTGTTCCACAATTCCGTGCCCAGGATGCGCGCATTGGCGGCCCCGCGCTTGCGGACCAGCGGCGCGATCTGGATCGCGGCGCGGCCGCTGTCGGCGATCAGGATCGCGTCATAGGCGTCGCCTTGCGGCAGCTTCTGCACGGCGGCGGCGAAGGACCCCGCCGTCCGGTCGAACGTCTGCATCGACACGACCGTCCCGCCCGCGCCCTCGACCGTGCGCAGCAGGGCGTTGCCCGACCGCTCGCCATAGGTGCCACGCGGCACCAGCGCGGCGAAGCGGGTCATGCCCTTGCCCCGTGCATAGGTGATGATCCGCTCGATCGACTGGGTCGGGCTATATCCCATCAGGAATGTGCCGTTGCCCGCGACGCTGGTGTCGTTGGAGAAAGTGATGACCGGCACGCCGGCCTTCTGCGCGATCGGACTGACGGCGCGCACGTCGGTCGCGATCAGCGGGCCAAGGATCAGCCTGTTGCCCTCGGCGATCGCCTTCTGCGCAGCCGCAGCCGCACCCAGATTGGTGTCATAGGTGGTGACCCGCACCTTTTCCGTCCGGCTGTCGAGCAGCGCCAATGTCGTCGCATTGGCGATCGACTGGCCGACTCCGGCGTTCGCGCCCGTCATCGGCACCAGCAGCGCGACACGGTTGCGCAGCGTATCGGTGGGCAGTCCCTGCTCCACGCCCGGCTGCACCGGCCCGGTTGGTCCGGTAGTCACGGGCCCCTTGCCCTTGGGCACGATCGACTGACAGCCGGCGACCATCAGGGCGCACGCCACGAACAGCAGGCGCGCGCCTCTTCCTACCGCAGGCCATATGCCTGCTTGCCGTCCGGCATCCGTCTCTGTCATCTGGTCATCCTATGGAAACTTCTCTTGCACCCGGTCTCTACATTGTTGCGGGTCCGATCGGCAACCTTGCCGACCTCACCCCGCGCGCGGCCGAAATCCTGCGCCTGGCAGACGTGATCGCGGTCGAGGACACCCGCGTGAGCGCCAAATTGCTGCGCCACGCTGGGTCCGACCGGCCGATGGTCCCCTATCATGATCATTCGAGCGATACCCTCCGCCAACGCCTGTTGGAACGCATGGTTAACGAATCGGTTGCGCTGCTTTCCGACGCGGGAACGCCTTTGATCTCCGACCCGGGGTACAAGCTGGTCCGCGACGCGCGCGCCGCCGGGCGATTCATCACCAGCCTGCCCGGCCCCAGCGCCGCGATCACTGCCCTCACTTTGTCCGGCCTGCCCACCGACCGCTTCCTCTTCATGGGCTTCCTCCCTTCCAAGGCGAAGGCGCGCGCCGACAGCCTCGCCGAAGTCGCCGCGCTCCGCGCCACGCTCATCTTCTACGAAAGCGGCCCGCGCCTGTCCGCCAGCCTCGCGGCCATGGCCGAAACGCTGGGCGACCGCGACGCCGCCGTCGCGCGGGAGATCAGCAAGACGTTCGAGGAAACAGTGACCGGCACGCTCCTCTCCCTCTCCGCCCGCTACGCCGACGCGCCGCCCAGGGGCGAGATCGTCGTCATCGTCGGCCCGCCCGGCGAAGCCGAACCCGCCAGCGAAGAAGATGCCGACGCCGCCCTGCTTGAAGCCATGGAACGCCTGCCCGTCTCCAAGGCGGCGGGCGAGGTCGCGAAGAAGCTCGGCCTCGACCGCCGCGAACTCTACGCCCGCGCCATGACGCTGAAGGGATGAAACCGCCCACCCCGGCCCGACTCCAGGCCGAGAAGCGCGGCCGTCAGGCAGAGCGCATCTGCGCCTGGTGGCTGCGGTTGAAGGGCTGGAAGATCCTCGCCCGGCGCGTCCGCACGCCCCTGGGGGAGATCGACCTGATCGCCCGGCGCGGCGCCATGATCGCCTTTGTGGAAGTAAAGGCCCGCGCGACCGTCGCCGAACTCGACTTCGCGATCGACGAACGCCGCCTCTCCCGCGTCGCCGCCGCCGCTGAAATCCTGTGGCCCACTTACATGCAGCCGGGCGACGACATGCGAATCGACGTGATGCTCCTTGCGCCCGGCCGCCCGCCGCGCCATCTGACCAACGTCTGGCATGGGGGGTGAGCCGTTCGCCCGCCCCACCCCCTGCCGTCATGCTGAACTTGTTTCAGCATCCATGAGCAACAACGCTCGCACGAAAACGTGAGCGCAGAGCCAATGGACCCTGAAACAAGTTCAGGGTGACGAAGTGTAGAAGTATAAGAGAGCAAGGAAGACCGCATGACCCTGAACGTCGCCGTACAGATGGACCCGATGGAAGGCATCAAGATCGGCGGGGATTCGACCTTCCACGTCATGCTGGCGGCGCAGAAGCGAGGGCATAAACTCTATCACTATCTCGCGCCCGACATCACCTTCCGCGACGGCCGCGTCGTCGCCCTCGCCCGCCCGGTGGAGGTGCGCAAAGTGCAGGGCGATCACTTCACCTTCGGCGATCCGGTTGCGCTCGACCTCGGCCGGGACATTGACGTCGTCCTGATGCGGCAGGACCCGCCCTTTGACCTGAGCTACATCACTGCCACCCACCTGCTGGAGCGCATCCAGGGCGAAACACTGGTGGTCAACGACCCCGCCGCCGTCCGCAACGCGCCGGAAAAGCTGTTCGTCCTCGACTATGCGCGCTTCATGCCGCCGACGATGATCACTCGTAATCTTGCCGAGGTGAAGAGTTTCCTCGCCGAACATGGCGAGATCGTCGTCAAGCCGCTCTACGGCAATGGCGGCGTCGCGGTTTTCCATGTCGACGCCAAGGGTTCCAATCTCTCCTCCCTCGTGGAACTGTTCAAGGCGTCATGGGTCGAACCCTTCATGGTTCAGGCCTTCATCCCTGGCGTCGCCAGCGGCGACAAGCGCATCGTGCTGATCGATGGCGAAGTCGCCGGCGCGGTCAACCGTATCCCCGGCGCGGGCGAAATCCGCTCAAACCTCGCCGTGGGCGGCTCGGCGGCCAAGACCGCACTGACGCCCGAAGAGCATGAAATCTGCGCCGCCATGGGGCCTGAACTCAAGAAGCGCGGCCTGCTGTTCGTCGGTATCGACGTGATCGGCGGCAAATGGCTGACGGAGATCAACGTCACCTCGCCCACCGGCATCGTCTCGATCGACGCGTTCGACGGCGTCGACACCGGCGGCATGATCTGGGATGCGATCGATGCGCGGCTGAAGGCGCGGGGATAAGAGCAGACCCGTGCCTCCCCTCCCACGTCATCCCAGCGAAAGCTGGGATCTCGGGCCGAATTGTGCGTCATCGCCTGAGGTCCCAGCCTGCGCTGGGACGACGGAAGGCATGCCATGACCGACTGGGTCCTCCATCTCATCGACTCCGGCGGTTATTGGGGCATCGGCTTCCTGATGTTCCTGGAGAATGTCTTTCCACCGATCCCGTCAGAACTCATCATGGGCGTCGGCGGCATCCGTGTCGGGCAGGGGCGCATGGAGATGCTGCCGCTGATGATCGCCGGCACCATTGGCACCACGCTCGGCAATTATGTCTGGTATCTGGTCGGCTGGCATATGGGGATGAAGCGCATCAAGGCGCTGGTCGACCGCTTCGGCCGGCTCGCGACGATGGATTGGGGCCATGTGAAGGCGCTCAATCGCCTGTTCGAACGCTATGGGCAGGTGATCGTCTTCGGCTTCCGCTTCATGCCGACCTTCCGCACGATGGTCTCCCTCCCCGCCGGCCTGTTCCGCATGGGCCATGTCCGCTTCCTGGTCTGGACGGCGGCGGGCGCGACGATCTGGAACCTGATCCTCGCCTATACCGGCTATGTGCTGGGCTATAATTTCCGGGAGATCGACAAGTATATCGGGCCGATCACGACCGCCGTCGTCGTGGTCATCGCTGTCCTGTACGTCTGGCGGCTCGCCACCTGGAAACCCTCGCCGACGCCGAAGGACTGACCCGCTCAGAACGGGATTTTCATCCCCACCATGACGCGTTGCGACGTCGCGCCATTCCCCATGTCTGCACTCTCGACATGCACGTTCGCCTTCGCCTTTCCAAACAGACGCATTTCCGCCCTGCCCAGCGGCGGTTCTTCGCTGGCCGGCTCCCGCTCGATCCGCTGGCTGCGCTTGCGTGCCGTGACGACGATAGATCCCGCTTCCGGCGTCGACTTGACATCCTTGAGATCGAAGTCGGACGAAATCGGGTTCCCGGAGACGGCGCCAACGGTTTGCAGGATCATCAGCAGACGCAGCATCGCCATCCCTTCGACTAATCGAGGAGCGGCAAGGTTGCCGCAGCATTGCGGCGGATTGATGGCGTGGTCGCGCCTCAGGCCCGCGGATGGGCGTTGCGATAGATGTCCAGCAGATACGCCGCATCGACCTGCGTATAAACCTGCGTCGACGACAGGCTGGCATGACCGAGCAGTTCCTGCAACGATCGCAAATCCGCCCCGCGCCCCAGCAGATGCGTCGCAAAACTGTGCCGCAGCGCATGCGGCGTCGTCCGCTCCGATAGGCCAAGCCGCCCCCGCGCACCCTGCACCGCCCGCCGGATCAGCGCCGCGTCCAGCACCCCGCCCCGCGCGCCGCGGAAGATCGGCTTGCCCTTCTCCGCCGGCCAGGGGCACACCGCCAGATAGGCTTCGACCGCTTGTCTCACCTGCGGCAGCAACGGCACCAGCCGCATCTTGTTGCGCTTGCCCGTCACCCGCAGCGTCTCGCCCAGCGGCAGTGCGTCGCCGGTAATCCCCAGCGCCTCGCTGATCCGCAGCCCCGATCCATAAAGCAGCATCAGCACCGCCCAGTCGCGCGCGCCGATCCACCCCTCGCGCGCCATCTCCGCCACATCCTCGGCCAGCGCCACGACATCGTCGGGCGACACCGGCCGCGGCACGCCCCGCTTGACCCGCGGCCCCTTGATCGCCGGCACCCGCGCGCCCTCGCCCCCCGCAAAGCGCAGGAAGGTGCGCACGGCGGACAATTCCCGCGCCGCCGACAGATTGCCGATCCCGTCACCCCGCCGGTCCGCCAGAAACGACCGGATATCCCCGGTGGAGAGCCGCGTCAGGTCATTGCGGGACACGGCATCGCCCCGGTGCCGCACCAGAAAATCCACCAGCCGCTCCGCCGTCGCGACATAGGCGCGCACCGTATGCACCGACCGCCGCCTGTCCTGCGCCAGGAACAGGCGATAGTCGGCGATCAGGGCGGCGGCAGCGGTCATGCGCTAAGTCTAGGGCAAGCGGGAGTGCGAAACTAGGGCGAGTGGGCAGGTTCTGAACGACCAACTCCCCTCTCCCTTAGGGGAGAGGATAGCGAAGGTTGGCGGCCCGCCGCCTACCGCTGCTTGGTGAGGGGCTGTGCGCCATCGAGAGGGCGCACCCCTCTCCCACTAGAGAAGAGTGCAAAGCGAAAAAGCCTCACCTAACCAACACCGCATCCTTCTCCCGCACCGTTCCCGGCGCGGCCACCTCGCAATAGACACTGATGCTCTGGCGCATATGATTGACCATCGCCCGCGATATGCGCGTGTCCTTGTCAATGCCGGGCTGTCGTGCGGAGGCAATGGTGCAGCGGGGGCAGTCCATCACGACCTTCAGCCTTGCTCCACCAATCGCGATATCGCGGCCTACCCATTCATGCTCGCGTATGCCGTCGCTCTCGCCCTGGTCATCCACCAGGATATTGGGCCGGAACCGCTCCACCCTTATGTCCGCATCGGGCAACAGGCCCTGCAGGTGCCGCATCGACGATGTCGTGAGCACATTCATCGTGAACGCGTCGAAATACGTGCCTGGCGGCGTCGCATAGTCCTTCAAATCATTGAGAATCTTCGCAGGTATCCCGCTGAAATCCGGCATCGGATCATCGGGCAACAGGCCCATCTGCCTCCGCCATTCCCCCTCTATCTCGCCTGGCTCCAGCGGCGTGATGCGCAGATGCTCGCTATCCTCCGGCGGTCGCAGGCTCCACAGCGTTACCGGGCGGCCGATCGAATCCGACAATATCCGGTCGACATCCGGATCATCGGATCGCACCGTCCCGCCGTCCGGCATGCTGATCTCGACATGCGGCACCAGACCGGCCCACGTCCCTTCGATATAGCGCGCCTGATACAGCAGCAGCGCGGGCAGCAGCCGCGCGGTGCGGATCGCGCCCGCCCGCTCGTCGCGCACCGCCCAACCCCGGTCATAGGGGATGCCGTTCATGCCGATGTCGGCGGCGGCGATCTTCTCGCCGCCCATCGACTTCACCGGATAGCGCCAAAGCTCCTGGACGCTCAGCATGGCTACGCCTTCAGATAGGCGGTAACGCGCACCTCGATCCGCGCGTCCGGCAGGCCCAGCCGCTCGATGCCAATCGCCGTCCAGGCCGGATCGCCGTCGGGCATGTAGCGCAACCGGGCGTCGATGAACGCTTTGAGGTCCGGCCCGAAATCCTGCGTCACATGGAATGTGTCGAACGCCACGATATCCGCAAAGCTCCCGCCCGCTTCCGCCAGCGTCTCCCCCATCTCCTCGAACACATTGCGTAGTTCGTCCTCGAACGAAGCGGGGATCGCGCCATCGGCTCCGCGCCCGACAATGCCGGAGATGAACAGAAACGGCCCGGCCTTGACGGCGGGGGAATAGCGGAACGCCGCCGCTGTCTCTGCGCGATTGGCGGGCACGATCGCTTGGGCATTCCTCATCCATTCTCTCCTTATTTTACAGATAGGCTTTCCATCGTGCGCGCATCACGGCGACCATCTCGCCCGGCGCGCTGTTCAGCAGGGCGACCTCGTCCGCCGTCAGGATCGTCTGCTCGTAACGGGACGACCATTGCATCAGGGTGACCACGACATCGGCCAGGTCCAACCCGCGCGTGGTCAGGCGATATTCCCAGCGTCGCCCATCCGACTCGTTCCGGTGCCGGGTGATGAGGCTGCTGCTTTCCAGCGCGCGCAGGCGCGCGGTCAGGATGTTGGGCGCTATGCCTTCCGGACTTCCCTCGAAATCGCTGAAACTTAAGGGGCCGCGAAACAAGAGGTCGCGCACCACCAGCAGCGACCATCTGTCACCGATCAGGTCCAGGGCGATGCTGACGGGGCAGGAAGAGCGATGCTGTTTCGTCATACGCACGTCGCTACCGTATATAGCTTGCAAAATGCAAGCTATTCAGGCGCGCGGCAGTCGAACGCAAATCTTCCTCATTGCGCAGCAACGCCCGGGCAACAGGGGAAATCTAATTGCAAGGGTGATGACCGGCCAAAGACACCCGGCATCGAGCAGGAGAATGACATGAGCCTAACCCTGATAGCGATGGCCGCGGCGGCGGCGACCCACAATGTCCAGGTGGAGCATCGCGGCAAACCCGTAGAGGCCGTCTACAGCGCCCAGACGGACATCCGTACCCGGACGATCGGCGCCCATACCCCCAACCGGGCGGACAGCCGCCGCTGCCTGTGGACGGCGACCATCATGGTCGATCGGAAACTGGCGCATGGCCCTGCCCTGTCGCGCATTCTGTCCCACGATCGGGAGATTTCCGGCAGCACCCACGGCGCCTGCGCGCCCGACAACAAGCAGGTCGTGCGGGACGTGGCAAAGCGGCAGGACATCGTCCGCGATCATCTGCTCGCCGTGGCGCAGCAGGATCGCGGCGTGCTACTCGCCGAGCTCGATGCGGTTCAGAACATGGCCTCCAACTAGGATGCGGCATTGGGCCGGAGCGGCGCTGGCGTGCGCCACATATATGGGCGCCGTCCCCGCTCTGGCCCAATCCACCGGCCCCTCCCTGTCGCTGGAGGCCGCAAGCGAAGAGCGTCGCCGGGGCCTGAGTTGGAGTGCCGGCGACCCGGTGCTGCGCACCGCCCTGTCCGTCCCGCTGACCTCGGAACTGTCGCTGGACGCCACGGCGGTCACTCTGCGGAGCAGCGCGCGCCATGGCGGCGCCGACGCCGTCATCGACCTGCAGGCCGGCTATACCCGCCGGATCGGCGCATGGAGCCTGTCCGCGCAAGCCACCTATCATGCTTTCCCCGGCGCATCGGGACAGGGATTTGCGGAAATCGGCGCGGGTGCGGGCTTCATGATCGGCCCTGCCAGCCTCGACGCCTTCGCCCGCTATGCGCCCGATCAGGGCTCGATCGGCGGCGACAATCTTTATCTGGGCGCATCGCTCGCCGCCGGCATCCCCGGGACGCCCCTCACCCTGTCGGGCCATGTCGGACATTCCTCCGGATCGGTGGACGATCCAACAGCTGCCCGCCGCCTGCGCCCGGGCGGCAGCTATTGGGATCATGGCGTCGCGCTTGACTATCGCAAGGGCCGCTGGTTCGCCGGCCTGCGCTACGCCAACAGTTCCGTGGGCGACAGCGCGGCCCATGCAGGCCCCACGGCGGTCGCGCATGTCGGCATAGGCTTTTAACGCCACGCCGATTCCCTTTCCCCTCCATCGTCCCTAACTAGGGGCCATGACTCGCGCCCGCGTCCTCATCCTCAACGCAGCCCTTGGCCCGCTCGACTATCGCGTCCCGCACGACATGCATGTCGAACCGGGCAGCATCGTCGTCGCCCCGCTCGGTCCCCGCCAGCTTGTCGGCGTGGTGTGGGAGGCCGACAGCTTCCCGGAGGCCGAGACCGTGGGCGACAATCGCCTGCGCAACCTCCTCGCCGTGGTGGACGCGCCGCCCCTCCCCGCGCCGCTGCGCCGCCTGATCGAGTGGGCGGCCGACTATTATCTCGCCCCCCCAGCCGCCGTGCTGCGCATGGCCCTCGCGTCCCTTTCGGCGCTGGAGGGCGCGCGCACCGTCATCGAATATCGCCCGACCGGCGACACCCCGGACCGGATGACGGAGCAGCGCACCCAGGCGCTCGAACGCATCGGCGCGCGGCAGGGTCTGGTGCGCGAACTGGCGATGATCGGCGGCGTGTCGGACGCCGTGATCCGGGGCCTCGTCAAATCCGGCGCGTTCGAGGCCGTCGAGGTCTCCACCGACACCCCCTTCCCCGAACCCGACCCGGACTTCGCTCCACCAGCGCTCAGCGCGGAACAGTCCGCCGCCGCCGCCCGCTTCGTCGCCGCCGTCGATGCGCAGGCGTTCGAGCCCTTCCTGCTCGACGGCGTCACCGGCTCGGGCAAGACGGAGGTCTATTTCGAGGCGATCGCCCGCGCGATCCGCGACGGGAAACAGGTCCTCGTCCTGCTCCCCGAAATCGCCCTCACCGAACCGTTCCTGGAACGGTTCGAGAAACGCTTCGGCACGGTCCCGGTCAGTTGGCACAGCGGCCTGCGCCAATCGGAGCGCCGCCGCGCCTGGCGCGCCATCGCCTCGGGCCAGGCGAAGGTCGTCGTCGGCGCGCGCTCCGCCCTCTTCCTCCCCTACGCCGCGCTCGGCCTGATCGTGGTCGACGAAGCCCACGAAACCAGCTTTAAGCAGGAGGATGGCGTCCATTACCACGCCCGTGACGTGGCGGTGATGCGCGGGCTTCAGGAGGGCTGCCCGGTCATCCTCGCCTCCGCCACGCCCGCCATAGAGACGCGGCATCAGGTGGAGATCGGCCGCTACACGGAGATCAAGCTGCCCGGCCGTTATGGCGGCGCGGAAATGCCGGAGATCGTCGGGCTGGACCTGCTCTCCGACCCGCCAGAACGCGGCCGCTGGATCGCGCCGACCCTTGTGAAGGCCATCAACGAAGTGCTGGACAAGGGCGAGCAAAGCCTGCTCTTCCTCAACCGCCGGGGCTATGCGCCGCTCACCCTCTGCCGCCATTGCGGCCATCGCTTCCAATGCCCCAACTGCACTGCCTGGATGGTCGAGCATCGGCTGACCAGCCGCCTTGCCTGCCACCATTGCGGCCATGTCATCCCCACGCCCCGCCGCTGCCCGGAATGCAGCGAGGAGGACAGCCTCGTCGCCTGCGGCCCCGGCGTGGAGCGGATCGCCGACGAAGTCGCGGAACGCTGGCCCAACGCCCGCACCGCCATCGTCACCTCCGACACGCTCTGGTCCCCGGCCAAGGCCGCCGAATTCGTGAAGAGCGTCGAGGGCGGCGACATAGACATCATCGTCGGCACGCAATTGGTGACGAAGGGCTATCATTTCCCCAACCTGACGCTCGTCGGCGTGATCGACGCAGACCTGGGCCTGGAGGGCGGCGACCTGCGCGCGTCGGAGCGCACCTTTCAGCAGATCGTCCAGGTCTCCGGCCGCGCAGGCCGGGGCCAGAAGCCGGGCCGCGTATTCCTCCAGACCCGGATGATGGAGGCCGGCGTCATCAAGGCGCTGATCGCCGGCGACTCCGAACGCTTCTACGCCGCCGAAACCGAAAGCCGCCGCCGCGCCAACGCTCCGCCCTTCGGCCGCTTCGCTGCCATCATCGTGTCGAGCGAGAATGCGCGGGAGGCCGCCGAAACCGCCCGCCTCATTGGCAAGAGCGCGCCCCATATCGATGGCATGAGCGTCTACGGCCCCGCCCCCGCGCCGCTTGCCGTCCTGCGCGGCCGCCATCGCCATCGCCTGCTCGTCCACGCCACCCGCCAGACCGACGTTCAGGCGGCGATCCGCGAATGGCTGGGCAATGTCGTGTGGAAATCCGGCACCCGCGTCGCGGTGGACGTCGATCCCTACAGCTTCGTGTAGCGGATCACTCCTTGTCCTGTTCCGCGGGCACGTCGACATCCAGGGAAATGGCGCCCCCATCCGCCTCCGCATCCCTGAAAGCCTGCTGCAGCTTCAGCGCGCCGTCCCGCATGCCCGACGCGTGCGGAGAGAAGGCGATGACGTCCAGAACCCGGATAGCGGCCTGATAATCTTTCCGGTGGGCATAGGCCGACGCCAGCATGAATCGGTAACTGGGATTCTGCGGCAACAATGTGAAGGCTTTTTCCAGCCCGTCATACCCCACCGCTGGCATGTCTCCACCGCGCATCGCATGATAGCGATAGAACAGCACCAGCGGCACCGGATCATCAAGATCCGCCCTGTTTGCCTTGACTATGGTCGACAAGGCCGCTTTCCAATCCTCCGGCTTGTCGCTGTCATTCGCCCGTTCCAGCAGCAACGCGGCCTTCGTGCCCAGCGCCGGCGCATATTTCGGATCGGCGGCGATGGCGCGCTCCGCTGCCGCCAGCGCCGCTTCCTTATGGTCCGAAAGCGTTTCCGCATCCGCCAGCACGCCCTGCGCCTCCGCACTGCCGGGGAATTTGGCGGCGGTCTCGCGAACCCCCTCGGCAAATTTCTCGCGCTCCGCTTCCGGCATGCCGGCCATCAGGCGCAACCTGTATTTCATCAATGCCGCCTGCGCCGGGTCCAGAGGCGTGATTGTCACGGAAATCGGCGGCAACTCCTTGGTCGTCAAGGAAGACGCCGAAATGCGGGCATTAAGGTAGGCGCGCAATTCCTTCTCCAGCGCCTTGCCGCCGCCCTCGAAATGGTTGTCGAGCGTCACGTCCGGGACGCCAGTGACGACATCCTTCAGATAGCGGGCGAATTCCGCGCCGCGCTTCTCATTGTAATGCAGATAATGGGTCAGCAGCCAGGCCGTGCCATAATAGCTGTCGCCCTCAAGCGCGCCCAGCTTGTCCGTGGTTCGGGCGAACAGCTTCTCCAGAGGATATATGCCCACCCTGACCAGCGTGGGCGCACGGTACAGGGGCGGATTGCCGAAGATCATCGCCCCATCGGGCTTGAACGTCACCGTCGAATAGAATTCGGCAAATCCCTCGACATACCAGGCGGGATAGGCGGCCGGAAAATAGTGCAGCATGAAATGGTGCGCATATTCGTGGAACAGGATTTGCTCTGAATCCAGGTCGAACTTATCGCGGCTGCTGCTCCGCGTCACCACCGCGAAGGCGTTGCGTTCCGACGTGTTATAGAAGCCGGCGACATTGGCGTTATGGGCGATCGATCGCACCTCTCCCATGCTGTCCAGTGCGAACACCTGCAACGGCCGGTCGCCGGCCTTGGCGTCCGTCCCGCTCATGACCCGCAACAGATAGTCGAACTTCTCGAGCTTCTCGGCGAACTCCCGCAATTCCTTGACATTACCGTTGCTGTAGACGGTGAAATGCTTCGATTGCGCCTGGTTCCAGGCGGCATTGGCCTTGCCGGGCGCCAGAACCATCGCCGCCAGACACAGGCACGCCAGCCGCCATCGCATTTCCCGCATGCGCCCATCTCCCCCGAATCCGGATGAGCTAGCACGCGATCATGAAAAAATCTCGGAACGCAGCCGGAATGGCTACGATTGCCCGTCTCCCTTCAACCCCGCATCGGCCTGAACATCGCCCGCACATCCTCGACGATCGTGTCGGGCACCTCGATCGGCGCGAAATGTCCGCCCCGGTCGTGGCCGCGCTCAAAGGCCAGGTTGAAAATTCCGTCCATGCCAGCCCCCAGGCCAGTGGTGCCGTCATGGGTGAAGTTGCTGATTCCCGTGGGCGCCTGGATCATCGGCGACAGGCTGTGGGAGGGTTGCCAGAGGTTGCGCGCGGCCTCCGCATAGAAACGGGCCGACGTCACGAAGCTGTCGGTCAGCCAGTAGATCATCGCCGACGTAATCAGGAAATCCTTGTCGAACGCCGCATAAAGACCTTCGCGGCAATCGCCCCAACTGCGCCGCCGCTCGACCAGCCAGGCGAGAAGGCCCACTGGCGAGTCATGCAGCGCAAAGGCCAGCGTCTGCGGATCGAGCACCTGGACGCAGACATGCGCCGCAATCCGCGTCTGCCACGCCAGGAATTCCTGCCGCTCTTTCTCCGAAAGTCCCTCGGGCGCCAAAGTTCCGGCGGTGACGTCCCAGGGCCGCTCATGGTTGAACAGGGTCAGCGGCGCGACGGTGGAAATGTGGATGCCGAACAGCTCTTCGGCATATTTATGGCCTAGCTGCATGGTTGTGAGCGCACCCCAATCGCCACCCTGCGCCGCATAGCGGTCAAAACCCAGCTCCTGCGTCATCAGTTTGTGCCACAGGTCAGCCGTCGACCAGAAATTGACGCCCGTCTTGGTCAAGGGCGTCGAAAGCCCGAACCCCGGCATGGAGGGCACGATCACTTCGAACGCATCGGCCGGATCGCCGCCATAGGAGGCCGGGTCCGCCAGCGGCCGGATTACCCGGTGCAGGTCCCAGAAGCTCCAAGGCCAGCCATGGGACAGGATGATCGGCATCGGCGCAGGCCCGCGTCCGGGCTCACGCATGAAATGCACAGGCACGCCGTCAATCTCGACCCGATGATGGCTGAAGCTGTTGATGGCGCTTTTCTGCCCTTCCCAGTCGTAGCCGTCCCGCCAATAATTGAGCAGCTCGCGCAGCACCTCGCCATTCATGCCGTAGGACCAGTCCGCATTCGCATAGTCATGCGGCAGATGCGCATTGGCGACACGCTGCTTCAGGTCGGCAAGGCGCGCGGGTGACGGGTCGAACTGGATTGTCTCTATGGTCATGAAGCCATCCTCTCCTGCCCCGTCTGGACGCGGGGTCTGACCAAGGCTCTCACAGCGCCCGATAAAAGACAATCATGAATGTATGTTTTACTTGGTTTTCCCCTGACATTACTCGCCGTGCTCCTGCGAAAGCAGGAGCCCAGTTCAAACGGCGGATCTGGACTCCTGCTTTCGCAGGAGCACGTCACTGCAACCCGCATTCGCCGAAGCCCCCCCGCCCGTCATCCCGGCGAAAGCCGGGACCCAACACGCCTTCCGTTCGACCATTTTGCAGTTGGGAGAGATGGGTTCCGGCTTTCGCCGGAATGACGAAGAATGGGATCAGCGCCTATTCACATCGCTATCAGGAACGGGCTAGGCGCTCCTCTCCCGCTCCAGCAACTTCTCCTTGCGCGCCAGCCCATAGGCATAGCCGCCAAGCCCGCCGTCGCTGCGCAGCACCCGATGGCATGGCACCAGAATGGGCAGCGGATTGTCCCCGCACGCCGTCCCCGTCGCCCGCACCGCGCCGGGCTTGCCGATGCTTTCCGCCACCTGCTTGTACGACCGTGTCTCGCCGGGCGGAATGGCGCGCAACGCATCCCATACCGCCTGCTGGAACGCCGTCCCCTGCACGTCGACAGGCAGGTTCATGCGCCGCTTGGGATGATCGGCCAGCGCCACCACGGCCGCCGCCAGATCGGCGAAACTTTCGTCCGCCGGGCAGATGTCCGCATGGGGAAAGCGCTGCGTCAGGTCCGCCTCATCCTCGTCGAAGCTGATCCGGCACAACCCCTTGTCGGTCGCCGCGATCAGCATGGGGCCAAGGCTGCTCTGCGCCACGGTGTAGCGGATGGTCACGCCCTGCCCGCCATTGCGCCACGCGCTCGGCGTCATGCCCAGCCGCCGGCTGGCGTCGGCATAGGCGCGGCTCGGCGCATTATAGCCCGCGTCATAGATCGCCTCGGTCACGCTGTTGCCCTCCGCCAGCGCCGCCTCCAGTCGGTCGGCGCGCAGCTTGCGGGCATAGGCGGCGGGGGTAACGCCCGTGTCCCGCTTGAACAGTCGATGGAAATGGTGCGGCGCATAGCCGACCGCGCCCGCCAGCACTTCCAGCGACGGCGGCTCCTCGGCTGCGGCAATCAGCGACAGAGCTTGTCTCACCGCCTGCCTGTCCCGCCCCACCTCGTCCGGGCGGCAGCGCAGGCAGGCGCGAAATCCCGCCGCCCGCGCCGCTGCGCCATCGGGGAAGAACAGGACATTCTCCCGCTTCGGATGCCGCGCCGGGCAGCTCGGCTTGCAGTAGATGCCGGTGGTCAGCACCGCGCCGACGAACCGCCCGTCCTGGTCACGGTCGCGGCGGGAAAAGGCGTCCCATGCGGCATCGGCGTCGATGGCGGCGGGCATGGCTTGGGGGTGAGTCATCTGGTTCATGCCTCTACCTTGCCAGCGCCCCCTAGAGAAGGCTTCCCGCCCCTTGCGCTCAAAGCCGTGAAGAGCGGGTCGACATTCAGTCCAGGCGGAGCCGAAAAGGGTGATATTCGAGCACCGGAGCGCAGCGTACTTAGAGTACGTGAGCACCGGAGCACAGGATATCGCGCTTTGCAGGCCCGCATGGGGTGAATGTCGACCCGCTCTAGGTTTCCCGTTTACATAGCCCCCGCAGCCCATATGTACTGCGCGCGCAATGACTCTTCTCCGCCGCCTCGCCCTGATTCTGTGCCTCGCCGGTTTCGCGTCGATCGCGCGCGCCGATCAGCAGGACCTGACCGCCGCCGCCCGCGGCATCGTGCGGGTCGCCATCGTCGCGACCGACGGCAGCCAGTCCTATTTCGTCGGCCACGGCTCGGGCATCGCCGTCGCGCCGGACAAGGTGCTGACCAACGCCCATGTGGTGGAGCTGGTGCGAGAGGAAAAGAATCTCGTCATCGGCATCGTCCCGTCGGAGGGGAAGAAAAGCTATGGCGGCAAGATCATCGCCTTCTCGCCGGGCAACGATCTCGCGCTGATCCAGCTCGACGACGGCGCCCTGCCCGTCAGCACCTTCTACGCCGGCGTGGCGCAGGATGGGCAGCATGTCACGGCCATCGGCTATCCCGGCACCGTCGACCGCGCCCAGGGCCTCGACCTGCAGCAGATGATCCAGCCGCAGATCCCCGTGAAGACCAGCGGAAATATCTCCTCGGGCCGCAGCAGCAAGAGCTACGACACCATCCTGCACACCGCGCCGCTTGCTGCGGGCAACAGCGGCGGGCCCCTGGTGGATGATTGCGGCCGGGTGCTGGGCGTCAACAGCTTCGGGTCGGTGTCGGACAGCAGCGCCGACGCGGAGTTCGGCTTTGCCGTATCCAACCGGGAGGTCGCGAATTTCCTGCGCCAGGCCGGCGTCCAGTTCCTGCGCACGACCGCCGAATGCAAATCCATCGCCGAAATCACGGACGCGGACGCTCGCCGCACCGCGCAGGAAATGGCACAGAAGGACGCCGCCGCCCGCGCGCGGGACGAGGCCCACGACGCCGCCATGGCCAAGGCACGCGAATCGGCCGAGCAGCAGGTCATCTCCGGGCGTGAGAACGCCATGGCGATCGCTGCGGTGCTCCTCGCGCTCGCCGTGCTTGGCCTTGGCGCCGCCGGCCTCAACCATAATCAGGGCAAGGAGAAGCCCGCCCTCTATTTCGGCATCGGCGGCGGCGTGCTGCTGCTGGGCGCGCTCATCACCTTCCTGCTGCGCCCCAGTTTCTCCAGCATTGACGAGCGCGTCGTCATGCCGGACGACGGCCAGGTGACGACCGCCGCGACCTATGCGCCGCTCGGCGACAATATCTGCCTCATCGACACCGCGCGCAGCCGCATCACCGTGTCGGACATGAACGATGTCGCGATCAACTGGGCGTCGGGCGGCTGCGTCAACGGCAAGACCCAGTTCATCCCCAACCGCACCGCCGCGGGCGAAAGCTGGAGCCGCATCCTCGCCCCCGCCGAGGAAGCGGTGATTTCCGTCAACAGCTTCGATCCGCAGACCGGCACCTACCACGCCGACCGCTATCTGGCCGACGCCGACACGCTGGACCGCGCCCGCGACATCCGGGCGAAGTCGGACTCCGGCCAATGCTCCAGCGATCCCGCCGCACTCGACAAGATCAAGCGCATGCAGGACGACCTGCGCGCCATACTGCCGCCCCAGCCCAACGAACGACTGGTCTATCATTGTCAGAAGGGCGCAGCGCCGGCGGCCAAGCCGTGAACGGCTGCCCGATCCAACGCTAACCTCCGTTCGTCTCGAGCGTAGTCGAGAAACCGGCGCGCAGTTTCTCGAC
>DASVND010000015.1:0-29028 GCA_036384035.1 Sphingobium sp.
GAGCTTGTCAAGAACGGCGCGCACAGTTCTCGACAAGCTCGAACCGAACGGGCTTGGGTTATTGACGATGTGTTTAAAGGCTCGCCCCGGATGCGATATCCGGACCCGTATCATGCCCGGAGCCGTCCGCCGGGCCACCGATCAGCACGAAGCGCCGGTCGCAATAGCCGCAATCGACATAGCCATGCTCGTCAATTTCCAGAAACACGCGCGGATGGCCGAGCGCGGCGGGAATATCGCCGGCCCCGTCGCAGGAGACGCGGGCCTTGGGCGTGCGGATGATCTCTGGTGGCTGAATCATTGCGCCGATCTAGCAGCGTGCCTGCCGCACCGCAATATCGGCCGTTGCGCCGGAAAGATTACAATCGTTCTCCACCTGAAACCAAATCCCCGGCCTGGTGTTCTGGATGCGTAACTATGGAAGGACAGCGGCGATGCGGACGATGACAGGCATGATGGGTCTCCTGGCTGCGGTGGCCGGCGCCGGAGCCGCCTCCGCACAAAGCCTGACCCTGCCGGAAGGCACGCCCATCCACCTGCAGACCCGCCAGGACCTGTCATCCAAGGACGCGCGCAAGGGCGACAAGGTGGAACTGTCCGTCGCCGAACCCGTCATCGTCAACGGGGTGACGGTCATCCCCGTCGGCGCGCCGGCGACCGGCGAGATTTCCCGCGCGCGCGACAATGGCCTTCTCGGCCGCTCCGGCAAGCTGGAGATAGAGGTGCGCCAACTCTCGGCGGACGGCCGCGTCATTCCCCTGCGCGGTCAGGAGAACGCCAAGGGCAAGGCCGGTACGATCGGCGCTGTCGGCGCAGGCATCGTCTTCCTGCCGCTGGCGATCATCGTGAAGGGCAAGGAAGCGAAGATCCCGGCGGGCAGCAAGGTCGACATGTATGTCGATCAACCCGTCCAGCTGTCCGACGCCGGCATGCAAAGCGACCTCGCGCCGCCACCTGCGACCCCTGCGGGCTAGGTTTGACTGGGTGGGCATGCGGCCCATCCCATCTCGTCACCCCAGCGCAGGCTGGGGTCTCAGGCCATAAGGTTTCGCTAAACCCCATGAGATTCCCGCCTGCGCTGGGATGACGAAAAGGGTGGTTTGCGGAATAGCGGCTTTCAGACCAATCCTTCTCACTTGCCGGCAAGCTGCCTGGCAATCTCGTGCTGTCTAATGCGCGGAAGGCTTGCCAGCGGTTCGCTTGCTGCAAGGCGCTCAAGCAATTCTGGACAGCCTATATCCACTCAGTAAGGACTGGGACAGCAGCGCGCGTAAAGGCAGATCGTCTGGATTTTGAATCACAATGAATTATCGCCATTCCTTCCATGCCGGCAATAGCGCCGATGTCGTGAAGCACAGCCTCCTGATCGCCTTGGTGCGGGCCTTGCAGCACAAGCCGGGCGCGCTGACCCTGATCGACACCCATGCCGGCTGCGGGCTGTACGACCTTGGCGGCGACGAAGCCCAACGCACCGGCGAGGCCATACAGGGCGTGCTGCGGGCCTTTGCCGACCCGAACCCCTTGCTGGACGATTACCGCGCCGCCGTGCAGGCGGTGAATGTGGGGGACGAACCGCGCCTCTACCCCGGCTCGCCGCAGATTCTGGCGCAGCTTTTGCGCCCGCAGGATTTCCTGATCCTCAACGAAAAGCACCCGGAAGACGCTTACGCCCTGCGCGGCGTGATGCGGGGCGCCAGCGCGGCCGTGCATGAACGCGACGCCTATGAACTTTGGCTGGCTATGGTGCCGCCCCGCACCGCGCGCGGCGTGGTGGTGGTCGATCCGCCCTACGAGCAGACGGACGAACGCGCGCGCATCACCGCCACCCTCGCCGCCGCTTGCCGCAAATGGGCGCATGGCGTGACGGTGATCTGGTTTCCGCTGAAAGATAGCGCCACGCATTGGCAGTGGAAGAAGCAGTTACGCAAGCTCGGCATCCCGAAATTTCTGCTGGTGGAGCATTGGCTGTATGATAGCGAGCAGCCCGGCATCTATAACGGCGCGGGCCTCTACATCATCAATCCGCCCTACGCTTTCACGCAGGCACTGCCGTCCCTGTTGGAAGCCTTGCGCGCGGCGTTGGCGCCCGAAGGGCATAAGGGCGAGATGATATCCGATTGGTTGGGCGATTAAAATAAACCCTGCCATTGACGGGTGGAGTGCGGCCGCTGGCATGCTAAAGGCATGTCATGCTTCATACACCCGGCCGTGGCGGCACCGTCGAAATCGATGGGTTCAAATATGACTGGGAACTCCTCAGCGAACCCCAATTGTCCTCTTCCGATGGCTGGAAGGGCATGACGGTTTCCCTGCGTCAGCACAACATGCCACGTGAAGCAGTGCTGGAATTTCCGACGCCAAAGCGCCTGTTGAAAGGATTGCCGAAAGGGCGTTTGCATATCAACGACGCGATTGCTTCGCGCGGCGTGCGGGCAGCGTTGTCGGCGGGATGGGATCCGGCGTCGCGAGGCAAACCCATTATATTCATGGTCGATACCAACGGCAATTAAGCGGACGGGAATCGTGTGCTTCCTCCACCGCAGATTTAGACTTGGTCGGACGACATCGTGCCATTGGCCCGCTCACGCACTGGAAAAGCCATCGGTCCGCAACTCGGGAATGCAAATTCGGTGATGAACGGCTGAGATGGTCGTCTCCAGACATTCCTGTCCTACACCCGCACATCCATGCTCTACTCCCGCGCATGAAGCTCCATGCCACACTCGCCATGCAAGGCGTTACGTCAGTGATCCGGCCAACGCGCCGGTGCGACGCAAGTGGGACTCACCCGCGACCCAAGTGCGACGTGGATGCGACGCATGTGAGACGTAAGTGCGACGCACATGAGACCTACATGAGACGCACATGCGACGTAGGTGAGACGCAAGTGCGACGTTCCTGCGACCTACATGAGACTTTTGTGAGACCTACATGCGACTTTCCGGGCCAAAACGCGTCACGACCCGCAACTTCCGCAACTTCGTTGGATTTCGCGTCACTTCATCGTGACGTTCTGCGCAGATGGCCCGGCCTAATAATTCCGCAGCACATCCAGAAACGCCTGCCCATAGGCGTCGCGCTTCTTCATGCCGACGCCGGTGATCTCGCCCAGTTCGCTCAGGCTCGATGGCCTGCGCTCGGCAAACTCGCGCAAGGTGCTGTCGTGGAAGATGACATAGGGCGGCACGTTCGCCTCCTTGGCGAGGTCGCGGCGGCACGCGCGCAGCGCCTCGAACAGCGGATCGCCGACAGGATTGGCCGCGCCGCCGCTGCTCCCTCGCCGCGACCGTCGCTCGCGCTTGGGCGGCAGGACGAGCGACAACGTCTCCTCACCGCGCAGGATCGGGCGCGCATTGGGGCCGAGCGCCAGCCCGCCATGCTCGTTCGTCTCCAGTGCTTCCCGCACCAGCAGCGCGCGGGAGACGGGGCGGAGCAGGGCGCTCTCCTCGCCCTCGACAATGCCGAACACGGAAATGCGGTCATGCCCGCGCTGACGCACCTTGTCGTTGGTCGCGCCCGTCAGCACGGCCTCGATATGCTGCACGCCGAAACTCTGCCCGGTGCGGTAGACGGCGGACAGGAATTTGCGCGCCGTCTCCGTCGCGTCGATGCTGGCGGGCGGCGACAGGCAATTGTCGCAATTGCCACAGAAGGCGGGCGGGTCCTCGCCGAAATGGCGCAGCAATATGGCGCGGCGACATCCGCCGGTCTCGACCAGCGCGCCCAGTGCCCCGATCCGCGCCCGCTCGCCGGGCTGACGCGCGGCTTCCACCTCGAACATGCGCTGGCGGGCGCGGGCGAAATCCTCCGCGCCCCAGAAGAGATGGGCCTCTGCCGGATCGCCGTCCCGCCCTGCGCGGCCGCTTTCCTGATAATAGCCCTCGATGGATTTGGGCAGGCCCGCATGGGCGACGAAGCGCACGTCCGGCTTGTCGATGCCCATGCCGAAGGCCACGGTCGCGACCATCACCATATCCTCGGACGCGATGAAGGCGGCCTGGTTGGCGGCGCGCGTCTCGGGCGGCAGGCCGGCATGATAGGCCCGGACCTCGCGCTTGGCCGTTGTCAGCGACGCCGCCATCTTCTCCGTTGCGGCGCGGGTCTGTGCATAGATGATGCCGGGACCGGGTTGCACCGCGACCAGGTCGGCGATCTGGCGGGACAGGCTGTCGCGCGGCTGGACGATATAGCGGATATTGGGCCGGTCGAACCCGGCGACGATCATCCCCTCATGCGGGATGCCGAGCTGGACAAGGATGTCCTCCCGCGTATGCGCGTCCGCCGTCGCCGTCAGGGCAAGGCGCGGAACGTCCGGGAATTCGTCGAGCAACGGCCGCAGCAGGCGATAGTCCGGGCGAAAGTCATGCCCCCATTCGGACACGCAATGGGCCTCATCGATCGCGAAGAGCGACAGTGGGGCGCCGCGCAACAGCGAACGAAATCCCTCGCCGCTCGCCCGCTCCGGCGCGACATAGAGCAGGTCGAGGTCGCCGGCGCGGAAGCGGTCCTGCGTCTCGCGCCAGTCGGCGTCGACCGATGTCAGGCTGGCGGCGCGGATGCCGACGGCGTTCGCCGCGCGCAACTGGTCGTGCATCAGCGCGATCAGGGGGGAGACGACCACGCAGCAGCCGGGCAGGGCGATCGCCGGCAATTGGTAGCAGAGCGACTTGCCCGCGCCGGTCGGCATGATTGCCAGGGTCCGCCGACCCGCCATGACCCGCGACACCACCTGCTCCTGCACACCGCGAAAGGCGGGGAACCCGAAGCTGTCCTTGAGTATTGTTCCTATGTCCGGGCTCATGGCCGGGGCTTTAGACCGCTACAGCGGCAAGATGGAAGGCCCCTGGAACGAAATAGGGTGAGGATAGATGAGCGACTTGGCAATTATTCTTGCGTGTCTCGCCTGCTATATGGTCGGTGGCATGTCCGGCATGGTGATCATGCTGCTGCTCAAACAGGCCAAGCGTGCGGATGCGCAGGAGGTCGTGGCCGACATGACGGCGCGCCGACTGCGCAGGCCAGACCTTCAGACGGCGTTGCGATCCTGGAAATCCAGTACAGCGAGATAGTCAGGCGAGCACATCCTCCACACCCAGATTTTCGGTCTTGCGTTCCGCCGCCTGCCGCCGCCACATCGTTGCATAAAGGCCATCCGCCTTCAAAAGCCGCGCATGCGTGCCGCGCTCCACCACCTCACCCTGATCGAGAACGACGATCTCGTCCGCTTCGACGACCGTGGACAGGCGGTGGGCGATGACGATGGTGGTGCGGCGCCGGCTGATCTCGCCCAGCACATCCTGAATCGCTGCTTCCGTCCGGCTGTCGAGCGCGCTGGTGGCCTCGTCGAGGATCAGGACGGGCGGGTTCTTGAGCAAGGTCCGTGCAATGGCAACCCGCTGCTTCTCACCACCTGAGAGCTTGAGTCCCCGCTCGCCGACCCGCGTCTCATAGCCTTCGGGTAGCGACAAGATGAAATCGTGAATGGATGCGCCTCTGGCCGCCGCTTCTATCTCCGCCTGCGTGGCGTCGGCGCGGCCATAGCCGATATTGTAGCCTATGGTGTCGTTGAACAGCACCATGTCCTGCGGCACGATCCCGATCGCGTCGCGCACCGAATCCTGCGTCACCGCGGCGATATCCTGACCGTCGATCAGGATGCGGCCGCTATTCACGTCGTAAAAGCGAAAGAGCAGCCGGGCGATGGTGGACTTGCCCGCGCCGGACGGTCCGACCACGGCCAGCGTATGACCCGCCGGAATGACAAGATCGACGCCCTTCAGGATGGTGCGTCCCGGATCATAACCGAAAATAACGTTGTCGAAACGGACCTCGCCATCCCTGACCTGAAGAGGCGGCGCGTCCGGGCGGTCGATGACCTCTTGTGGCGTATCGACCAGCGTGAACATCGCCTCCATATCGATCAGGCCCTGCCGGATCGTGCGGTACACCATGCCGAGCAGGTCCAGCGGCCGGAAGAGTTGCGACAGCAGCGTGTTGACCAGCACCACGTCGCCGGTGCTGAACGTCCCCTTGCTCCAGCCCCAGACGGTGTAGCCCATGGCCCCGGCCATCATCAGGTTGGTGATCAGCGATTGGCCGATGTTGAGCCAGGCAAGGCTGTTCTCCGACTTCACCGCCGCCGCCGCATAGAGCCGCATGGAATTGCCGTAGCGCGCCGCTTCCCGCTCCTCCGCGCCGAAATATTTGACGGTCTCGAAATTGAGCAGGCTGTCGACGGCATGGGCCACCGCCCCGGTGTCGAGGTCGACCATGTCGCGGCGAAGCTGGTTGCGCCATTCGGTCACCATGCGGGTGAACCAGATATAGAGGCCGACCATGATCAGCGTCGCCACGACCAGACCGGGGCCGAACTTCACGAGGAAGATCACGCATACCGCGGTCAGTTCCAGCACGGTTGGCGCGATATTGAACAGCAGGAAATACAGCATCGTGTCGATGCTCTTGGTGCCGCGCTCCACAACCTTGGTGACTGCGCCGGTCTTGCGGTTCAGGTGAAAGCGCAGCGACAGCCGGTGGAGATGCATAAACACATGCTCCGACAGGCGGCGCGTGGCTTCCTGTCCGACGCGCTCGAAAACGACGTTGCGGATATTGTCGAACGCGACGGATGCGAACCGCGCAGCGGCATAGGCCATGACCAGAGCGACGGCGAGGGCCGCCGCAGGCTCCATGCCGGGCGCCATGCGGTCGATCGCCGCCTTGTAGGCAAAGGGCATGACAAGGCTGACCGCTTTTGCCGCCAGCACCAGCAGCATCGACAGCACGACCCGTCTGCGCAGCGCGGGCGCGTCGGCCGGCCACAGATAGACCATGAAGCGACGCAGCGTCGCCCATGCCGGCGGCGCGGTGTTGTCGGTGTCTGGCTGATCGGGAGGCATCGGCTATGATCTAGGTTGCCGGAGCAACAAATCCAACTGCTGATGCCTCGACCATCATCCTCAGTCGCGCAGCAGGTCGTTGATCGCCGTCTTCGACCGGGTCTGGGCGTCGACCCGCTTCACGATGACGGCGCAGGCCAGGTTCGGGCCGGGCGTGCCGTCGGGAAGGGGCTTGCCGGGCAGGCTTCCCGGCACGACGACGGAATAGGGGGGCACTTCACCGATAAACACTTCCCCGGTCGTGCGATCCACGATCTTGGTGGTGCTGGTGATAAAGACGCCCATGGAAAGCACCGATCCCTTGCCTACGCGCACGCCCTCGACGACTTCGGACCGGGCGCCGATGAAGCAGTCGTCCTCGATGATCACCGGATCGGCCTGCAGCGGCTCCAGCACGCCGCCCAGCCCGACGCCGCCGGATAGATGGACGTTCTTGCCGACCTGCGCGCAGCTTCCCACGGTCACCCAGGTGTCGACCATCGTACCTTCGTCGACGAAGGCCCCGATGTTGACGAAACTGGGCATCAGGATCACATTGCGGGCGATATGGGCGCCATGACGGGCGAAGGCGCCGGGTACGGCACGAAAACCGGCGGCGCGAAATTCCGTCTCGCCCCAGCCGGAGAATTTGGAGGGGACCTTGTCCCACCAGAAGGAGCCGCCGGGTCCGCCGGGGATGAGCGCATTGTCGTTCAACCGGAACGAGAGGAGGACGGCCTTTTTCAGCCACTGGTTTACCTGCCAGCCACCCTCGACGGGCTCGGCGACACGCGCCGTGCCGGAATCCAGCATATTCAGTGCTTCGGATACAGCCTCGCGGACTTCACCCTGCGTCGATTGGCCGATATTGGCCCGGTCTTCCCATGCGGCTTCGAGGGTGGAAATAAGGGAATCGGTCATGTCAGGCTCCGGTGATTTCGCCGATGAACGGCGTCAGATGGTCGATTTCGAAATCGATGAAATCGGGATGGGCATTCACATTCCCGGCCTCGGACCCGTTATTGACCCAGATGGTGGTCATGCCGATGGCCTTGGCCGGTTTCAAATTCCGTGCCATGTCCTCAAAAAACGCCGATCTGGAGGGATCGAGGCCATGGGTAGCGCAGAGCGCGGCATAGCCGGACGGGTCGGGTTTGGGGATATATTGGCACGCATGAATATCGTGAATGAGTTCGAAGGCATCGCCGAGACCAAGCCTTGCAAGGACACGCTGGGCATAAGGCTCGTCGCCGTTCGTGAAGATCAGCTTGCGGCCGGGCAGGGCGGCAATGCCCGCGTTCAGGGCCGGGTCTACTTCCAGCCGGTCAAGCGAGATATCGTGGACGAACTCCAGGAATTCCCGGGGATCGGTGCCGTAATTGGCCATCAATCCCGACAGGGTCGTGCCATGCTCCATGAAAAACCGCTTCTGGATGGCGCGGGCTTCGACGGGGTCACAACCGAGCAGACCTTGAATGAACTCGCCCATCTTCACGTCGATCAGCGCGAACAGATCGGCCTTCGCCGGATACAGCGTATTGTCCAGATCGAAGATCCAGGCGTCGATATGGGCAAGGTCGTCGCGCATGGCCGCGCGGTATCCGCGCCGTTGCCGCAGGACAAGCGAGAAGCGCAAAATATTCTTCAGCTTTTTCGGTTAGGCCATCCGCGTCCATCAGGAGCGGAAGCTGTATCCATGCCGAATGTCTCTCCCATCAAAAGGCGCGCATCGGTCCTGGCCGCAATGCTTGCGACATGCTCGCTGACCGCGTGCGGCGGCGGAGGCGGGGTAAATTCGACGCCGACACCCACTCCGACTCCCACACCTACTCCAACGCCCGTGCCGACACCTACTCCTACTCCGGCACCCACGCCCACGCCGACAAATTACAAGACGGATGAATATGACGCATCGGGTGGGCCTAAGCAGGCCGGTGCGATCACAGCCTATCAGGCTGGGGCCAGCGGTGCTGGCATCACGGTGGGCATCATCGACAGCGGCATCGCCACCGGCAACGCGGAGTTCGCCGGCCGGATCAGTTCGGCTTCGCGCGCCTTCGGTACGGCCACGACCGTTGAGGATGAAGGGGGGCATGGTACGGCGGTAGCGACCGTTCTGGCGGCCGCGCGAAACGACCGATTGATTCTTGGCATGGCATGGGGCGCAACAATTCTGGCGCTTCGGACGGATACGCCAAACACTTGCAAATCGGTGGGGTCCAATTCGCAGGACCCGGGCTGCTCGCATCGTACGGATGCCATAGCGCAAGCGCTCGATCACGCGCGAGTCAGTGGCGCGAAGGTGGTGAATATCTCCCTGGGCGGCGACAGCGCAGCACCTTCAGACCTGCTGACCGCAATCGACCGCGCGACCGCCGCAGGCATGATCATCGTAGTTTCCGCCGGGAATGACGGTAAGGCGGCGCCTGATGCTTTCGCCGCGTCCTTCACATCTGTCGGACGCGGGCAAGTCATCATCGCCGCATCCGTGAATGCGGCCGGTGTACATAGCACGTTCTCCAATGGTGCGCAGGGTGCCGAGGCGGCGACTTTGTCGGCGCTCGGTGAGGGCATCCTGTCGCAGGATCAGACGGGAAAGCAGTTCATTTTTGGCGGGACTTCATTCTCCGCTCCAGAAATCGCCGGAGCCGCCGCGTTGTTGGCTCAAGCCTTCCCCAACCTCTCGGCTGTCCAGATCGTGCAGCTTCTGATGTCCAGCGCGACCGATGCGGGCGCGGCGGGAGTCGACTCCGTTTATGGCGCGGGCATATTGAACGTCGCCAGGGCGTTCGCCCCGGTCGGATCGACCAGCCTGGCTGGAACGGCGACGCCGGTGTCGCTCAGCGCTAACGGATCGCTGTCCGCGCCGATGGGGGATGCATCGGAGGTCGGCAGCATGAGCGCGGTCGCGCTCGACAGTCTGGGCCGCGCCTATAAAATCGACTTCAAACCATCGCTCAGGAGCGATACGCCCGACCTGACGCTCGCCCCCGCGCTGCAGATCCAGCAGCGGAGTTTCAGTGTCGACACTGGTCCGGTTTCCGTTGCGATGAACATTGCGCCGGGGCGTGGAAGCGCCGCGGAGGTCAGCCGCATGATGCTGTCGCCGGACGAGGCGCAAAGGGCACGCGCCCTATCCGGCTCCATCACGATGCGGATGGGCGAGGCGACGACCGTGTCGCTCGGCTTCTCCGAAGGCGCAGGCAGCCTGACCGCGCGGGTCGATGGCGCAAGCGAACCGGCCTTCCTGGTCGCCAGCGGCACGCGTGGCGGGCTCGGGTTCGACCGGGTTGCGGGCAGCGGCTTTGCGGTGAAGCAGAATGTCGGCCAAGGCATCGCGCTGACCGTGACGGCGGAGCAGGGCCACGCGTGGCGGACCTCCTATCGCGACGTGGAAACGCCCTGGGACCAGCAGCGCAATGACGGTTATGCCGCGTTTGGCGTGAGCGCGGAGAAGCGCGCCGGTCCTGTGCGCCTGTCGTTGGGCGCAACCTATATGCGGGAGGAAGGAACGCTGCTCGGTGCGCGCTTCTCCTCCTTGATCGGCGCGGCGGCGGGCAAGAGCCTGTTCGTCGACAGCGGTGTGGCGCTGGAGCCGGGCAATGGCTGGCGGCTGGGGGCGGTATTCCGGCAAGGCTTCACCAATGGTGGCGGCGCGGACCTGCGCACAAATGCCTGGTCTATTGACGGCGAAAAGCGCGGGATCGTCGACCGGAACGACAGGCTCGCGGTGCGGGTTTCCCAGCCGTTACGCGTGGAATCCGGTGGGGTCGGCGTGCGGCTGCCGACCTCCTATGACTATGCAACGCACAGCGCGACCTGGACTATGGAGAATATCAGCCTTGCGCCGCGCGGGCGGCAGATCGACGTTGAGACGGTCTATGCCCGTCCGCTCGGCCTCGGCTGGATCACGACCAACGCCTATTGGCGCAAGGACAGCGGCAACCTCGCCTGGTTCCCGGACGAGATTGGCGGCGCGCTGCGGTACGTGATGAGTTTTTGAACCCTATCACCGTTCGTTTCGAGCGAAGTCGAGAAACATCACGCTTCCGTTTCTCGACTTCGCTCGAAACGAACGGAGGTAGTTATTCTGGACGGTACAGCCGTTTATATACCTAAACGGTAAAGCTCTCTCCGCAACCGCAGCTGCCTTTGGCGTTCGGGTTGTTGAAGACGAAGCCGGCGGTGAAGTCATCCTCCACCCAGTCCATGGTCGATCCGATCAGGTACAGGACCGACCCACCGTCGATGTAGAATGTGCCGCCGGGCGTCGCGATTTTTTCATCGAACTTGGCCTCTTGCGTCACATAGTCCACCGAATAGGCCAGCCCCGAACAGCCGCGCTTGGGCGTCGACAGCTTCACGCCGATCGCATCCGCCGGCGCCTTGGCCATCAGGTCGGCGATGCGCTGTTCGGCGCTCCCCGTCAGGATGACGGCGGCGGGGCGGGCGCGGGATTTGACTTCGGTGCTCATTACAGCATTCCCAGTTCGAGCTTGGCTTCATCGCTCATCTTCGCCGGGTCCCATGGCGGGTCCCAGACGAGGTTGACCTCTACATCGCCGACACCGGGGACAGCGCCGACGCGCAGTTCCACCTCGGCCGGCATCGATTCCGCAACCGGACAATGCGGCGTGGTCAGGGTCATGGTGACCACGGTGTGGCCGCCGTCGGCGACATCGACGCCGTAGATCAGGCCGAGATCGTAGATGTTCACCGGAATCTCGGGGTCGAAGATTTCCTTCAACGCATCGATGACCGCTTCATACACATCGCCGCCCGGCTCTCCGTCGGCGGCTGTGGCCGGATTCTGGTTAAGGAAGCCGTCGAGATAATCGCGCTTGCGCTCCATGGTTTCGCGCGGAGTCTCCGCTTCGGCGACGCGCGCCTTGGGCGGCGCTTCGACGCCATCGACTTCTTCGACCAGAATCTTGTTCCCTTCGTTCATCCGAAGATCTTCCTCACTCGCTCGATGCCGCGCACCAGCGCCGCCACATCGCTTTCGTCGCTATATATGCCAAAGCTCGCCCGCGCGGTCGCCTCTACGCCCAGTTCCCGCATCAGCGGCTGCGCGCAATGGTGCCCGGCGCGGATCGCCACGCCTTCCTCGTCCAATATGGTGCCGACGTCGTGCGGATGCACCCCCTCGACCTCAAAAGACAAGATGCCGCACGAATCCTCCGGCCCAAACACGCGCACGGAGTTGAGGCTCTGCAGCGCCTCGCGCGCCTGCCCGACCAGCGCGCATTCATGCGCATGGATGACATCCAGGCCGATGGCTTCGACATAATCGATCGCGGCGGCGAGACCGACGACACCGACGATATGCGGCGTGCCTGCCTCGAACCGGGTCGGGGCAGGGGCATAGGTGGTCTTTTCGAACGTCACCTTGTCAATCATCGACCCGCCGCCCTGATAGGGGGGCATGGCCTGCAATATGGCCTCATGCGCCCACAGCACGCCGATGCCGGTCGGGCCATAGAGCTTGTGGGCGGAGAAGACGTAGAAATCGCAGCCCAGCGCCGCCACGTCGACGGCAAGGCGCGGCACAGCCTGGCATCCGTCGATCAGGATCTTGGCGCCGACGCCATGGGCGATGTCCGCTGCGCGCCGGACATCGAGGGCCGAGCCGAGCACGTTGGAGACATGGGCCAGCGCCACCAGCTTGTGCGCCGGCGTAATCATCGCGGCCATCGCGTCGAGATCGATTTTCCCGTCTTCCGTCAGCGGCACGACGTCGATCTGCGCGCCCTGCTTTTCGGCGATCAACTGCCACGGCACGATATTGCTGTGATGTTCCAGCATCGAGAGCAGGATGCGGTCGCCCGCCTTCAGGTTCGCGCCGCCCCAGCTTTGCGCGACGAGATTGATGCCCTCCGTCGCGCCGCGCACGAACACGATTTCGCTGTCGGATTTGGCGTTGATGAAGTGCGCAACCTTCCGACGGGCGGCTTCATAGGCCAGCGTCATGTTGGCCGAACGGGCATAAACGCCGCGATGCACGGTGGCATAGTCCGGCCCATATGCCCGCGCGATCGCGTCGATCACCGCCTCCGGCTTCTGCGCAGTCGCGGCGGTATCGAGATAATGCCAGTCGGCAATGCCGGGGAAATCGGCGCGATGGGATGCGCGTGGGGCTGCCAGAATATTCATGCCAGCTTCTCCAACCGCGCCAGCGCCGCAGCTTCCAGCGTCTCCCGGACCCCTTCATCCGCCACGCTGTCGAACACGCCGGCGATGAAGGACCGCAGCAGCAGCGTCTGCGCTATCGCCGGCTCCATGCCGCGCGACGCCATGTAGAACAGGGCCGCCTTGTCCAGTTCGCCGACCGTCGCGCCATGCGCGCACTTCACGTCGTCGGCATAGATCTCCAGCTCCGGCTTCGCGTTTGCCGTGGCCGTGCGGTCCAGCAGCATCGCCTTCACCGACTGCGCCGCGTCCGTTTTCTGAGCGTCGCGCGCCACCGCGATCTTGCCCAGATAGCTGCCGGTCGCCGTCTGGCCCAGGATCGACCGGATGGTCTGCACGCTGGTGGCGTTGGGTTTGGCATGGGTCACGGTGGTGACGATCTCCAGCGTCTGGTCGCCACCGCCGATGATCGCGCCGCCCAGTTCAAAATGCGCGCCGTCGCCCAGCGTGACGTCCAGCGTCACCCGACCCAGCCGCCCGCCGCTGTTGAGGATATGGAAATGGCAGGATGCGCCGTCCGCAATTGTGATCACATAGTCATGGATGGCGACGTCGGTATCGGTCGCATTCTGCAGTAGATGATGATGCGCTGTCTCGCCCGCGGGCACAGCGATATGCGTCGCCGGCGCGATCGGCCAAACGCTCTGGACGGCGTCAATGTCGCTGTACCGCCAGGCCTCGTCGCGGCGCGTGGGGAGGGTGAGGGCGTTCATAACCGACCTCCGTTCGTGTCGAGCGAAGTCGAGACACCTTCTCCGGCTTTGGCGCGCGGTCCCTCGACTTCGCTCGGGACGAACGGGACTATGGAGATAGGCAGGTTCACGCCGCCAGCACCTCGGCATAGCCTTCGCGCTCCAGCTCCAGCGCCAGTTCAGCCCCGCCGGACTTCACGATCCGCCCGGCGGCCAGCACATGCACGAAGTCCGGCTGCACATAGTCGAGCAGGCGCTGATAATGGGTGATGAGCAGCACTGCCTTGTCGGGCTTGCGCATGATCGAATTGATGCCCGCGCCCACCGTCTTGAGCGCGTCGATGTCGAGGCCGCTGTCCGTCTCATCGAGGATGGCGAGCTTGGGGTCGAGGATGCCCATCTGCACCATCTCGTTCCGCTTCTTCTCCCCACCAGAGAAGCCGACATTCACGGGACGCTTGAGCATATCCATGTCCAGGCCGAGCAGGCCCGCCTTTTCCTTGGCCAGCTTGATGAACTCGCCGCCGGACAGCGCCGCCTCACCGCGCGCCTTGCGCTGACTGTTCAGGCTCTCCCGCAGAAACTGCAGGTTGGATACGCCGGGGATTTCGACCGGATATTGAAAGCCCAGGAACAGGCCCGCCGCAGCGCGCTCATGCGGATCGAGGGCGAACAGGTCCTGCCCGTCGAAATCCACCGTGCCGCCGGTCACCTCATAACCGGGCCGCCCGCCCAGCGTATAGGCCAGCGTCGACTTGCCCGCGCCATTGGGTCCCATGATCGCATGGATTTCGCCCGCGTTTATGCTGAGCGACAGACCCTTGAGGATGGCTTTGCCGTCAATGGCGTTAGTGAGGTTTTCAATCTTGAGCATGCGGGTTACTTGTCCTGGCGTGGGCGAAAAGCGCCCGCAATAATCAGTATGAAAGGTGTGGTGAAAAGCGCCACGGCAATGGCTATCCAGCTTGCGGCGTTCATCCCACGGTCCTCCGATCGTCGCCCCGGACTTGATCCGGGGTCCCGCTATTCTCTGCGGCTGCACGCAAGGAAGCGGGATGCCGGATCAAGTCCGGCATGACGGAGTGGGAAGTGGTAAAACTCACCCCACACTCCCCTCAAGGCTGATGCCCAGCAACTTCTGCGCCTCGACGGCAAACTCCATCGGCAACTGCTGCAACACTTCCTTCGCAAACCCGTTCACGATCAGCGACACGGCGCTCTCCTGATCCAGCCCACGCTGCATCGCGTAGAACAGCTGGTCGTCGGAAATCTTCGACGTCGTCGCCTCATGTTCGATCTGCGCGCTGGGGTTCTTCACCTCGATATAGGGCACGGTATGCGCGCCGCACTGGTCGCCGAGCAGCAGGCTGTCGCACTGGGTGAAGTTGCGGACGCCCTCCGCCGATGCGGCCACGCGCACAAGGCCCCGGTAGGTGTTGTTGGACCGCCCCGCGCTGATCCCCTTCGACACGATGGTCGATCGTGATCCCTTGCCCAGATGGATCATCTTCGTGCCGGTGTCGGCCTGCTGCATGTTGTTGGTGAGCGCGACCGAATAGAATTCGCCAACACTGTTCTCGCCCGCCAGCACGCAGGATGGATATTTCCAGGTGATGGCGCTGCCGGTCTCCACCTGGGTCCAGCTGATCTTGCTGCTCTTGCCCTGGCACAGCCCGCGCTTGGTCACGAAATTATAGATGCCGCCCTTGCCGTCCGCATCGCCCGGATACCAGTTCTGCACGGTCGAATATTTGATTTCGGCATCGTCCAGCGCGACCAGTTCCACCACGGCGGCGTGCAACTGGTTCTCGTCGCGCATCGGCGCGGTGCAGCCCTCCAGATAGGAGACATAGCTGCCCTTGTCGGCGACGATCAGCGTCCGCTCGAACTGTCCCGTATTCTCCGCGTTGATGCGGAAATAGGTGCTCAGCTCCATCGGGCAACGCACACCCTCCGGAATGTAGACGAAGGTGCCGTCGGAAAAGACCGCGCAGTTCAATGTGGCGAAATAATTGTCATGCATCGGCACGATCTTGCCGAGCCACTTCTTCACCAGCTCGGGATATTCGCGCACCGCCTCGCTGATCGACCGGAAGATGACGCCTGCCTCTTCCAGCTCCTTGCGGAAGGTGGTGGCGACGCTCACGCTGTCGAACACCGCGTCGACGGCGATCTTGCGGCTGCCCTTGACCCCGGCCAGCACTTCCTGCTCGGCGATGGGGATGCCCAGCTTCTGGTAGGTCGCCAATATTTCCGGATCGACTTCGTCGAGAGAGTTAAGCTCGGCCTTCTTCTTCGGCTCGGCGTAATAATAGGCGTCCTGATAGTCGATCGCGGGCACATTGAGCTTGGCCCAATCCGGCGCTTCCATCTTCTGCCACATCGCGAACGCCTTTAAGCGCCAGTCGAGCAGCCACTGCGGCTCCTTCTTCTTCGCGGAGATGAAGCGGACGGTATCTTCGTTCAGGCCCTTGGGCGCGAAATCCTGTTCGATCGCGCTGGACCAGCCATGCTCGTACACGGATGCGCGGTCGGCGGCTTCCTGCGCCTCGGCATTGCGGATGGTGGTGGTCTGGTCGGTCATAGCGCTATCTGTTCTGCTTGCGTCCCGATGTCGCCCACGCCTGTAAAGGATGGCGCAGGCGCCGGGGGCACGTTCCGGGAGAGGCTGGCAATCGTCACGCCCGCCAATGCGGCACGGACCGCCTGGTTGGCGGCGCTCATATGCGGGCGCACGCGGCAGTCCTGTTCCAGGTTGCAATCATGCGCGCCATGGTCGCTACAGGCTGTCATGGCGATCGGCCCTTCGACCGCTTCAACCACATCGGCCAGTGTGATGGCTGCCGGTGGCCGCGAAAGCCGTACGCCTCCGCCCATGCCCCGGCTCGATTCGAACAGGCCCGCGGCCGACAGCCGGCTGACCAGCTTCTGCGCCGTCGGCAGCGGTATGCCCGTCTCCGCGGCAAGCGTGGTCGCATTCATCCGGGCCGCGCCGCAATGGCGCGCTGCGGCGGACATCAGCACCACGGCATAATCTGCAAAACTGGAGAGCTTCATGCCTTACTGCAAACCATTCTCAAATCGGATCGAATCAATCCGATTACGCATCTGGTCCCGAAGGCGCGGAAAATCAAGACTGTTTACCCTGTGGGGGGCAAGTGCCGTTATCAGCTGATGCGGTTTATTTCCGCCACCGCGCCGATCATCGCGCGCCGCTGCAGGGTCAATCGGGCGACGGGCGAGGGGTCCGTCTTGAGCTGATGCGGGGTAAAGCCGATGAAATGCTTGATCTCGCGGATGAAGTGGGACTGGTCATAGAAGGAATCCTCTACCATCTCCATCCAGCCCTGATGATCGAGGCCCAGTTCGGCTGCGCACCGCAGAGCGCGGAATTTGCGGGCCAGATATTTTGGTGGGGCGCCATATAGTCGGTTGGCGAGTCGGGCGGCTTGCCGCGCCGACAGACCCGTTGCTTCGACCAGCGTTTCGACTCGGGGGGAAGATTCGCCGGCCAACCATGCGTCGCATAGCGTTACAAAGGCGCCGACGGATGGCGGAACCGGCTTCAGAAGGGCCTCCAGGAACAGCCAAAGCATGTCGGCGGCCTGTGCAGGATCGTCAAGCACCCGGAATCGGGTGAGCAGCGCCTCGGTTTCGGGGCCGAAAATCGCCGTCATGTCGGCAACGCTGTCCGCCAGCTTGTCTGCGTCCTGCAGGCCCAGCCCCATCCAGCCGACGGGCAGGATCGAAACGCCAAATGCCTGGAGAGGACCGTCCACGATCATCCGGGTCGCGCCCAGCGTTGGCCCAAGCAGGCAGCATTCGGGTGTGCGTGCGCTGCTGCCGTCATGAAAATGATAGTCCCCCATGCCCTTCAGCATGAACCGCAATTGGGGGAAATCGGCCCGCGTTATGTCTGATATGACCGGATGATCGGCCGTAAACAGATAGGCCGGGCCGAAACTGTCCCTCAGCGTCGCAGGAGGAGGGAAATAGGTGAGCTCAGTCAGGCCGGCTGGATTAGGCGCAGGAAAGCGGTGCAGCACGACCTAATAACTCCACGGAAAGGTGGTGCTTCGCACAGCTCGGAAAACTGCCAAATTAACCATATTTTCGCGGCGACTTTGCGCTGCACCATGGGGATTGGCAAGTCGCAGCGCCGCCCAAACCGCCGGTCCAAAGGTAATCAACCGAAAAGACATGGAAAAAAATGGCCCGGAAGGCTTGAAGCCAGTCCGGGCCAAGTAAAAGGTCTCTTCGTCGGATGACCAAGAGCCCTTCGGGTCGCAGCAGCGCTCTACTGCAAGTGATTCGCTCTTTTATTGGATGGATTCGACATTTGCGGCAGGTTCAACAGGAAAATGTGCAGTGCGGCGAACGATAGTTACGTCTACGTATCACTTCGGCACAGGAACGTGCCTTTCATGCACGGATTGCATCAGTTTTGGTTGCAATTTTTTCGGTGTTTCGGCGAAACGGAGGCCATGTTGTACCACCTGATCCGTCCATTGCTGTTCCGTATGGACGCGGAGCGGGCCCATCGGCTGACGATTGCGGCCCTGAAATGTCTTCCCGTCGGCGGCGCGGGCGCTTCGGACCCTGTGCTTGCAAACCGCATCGCGGGCATCGCGTTTCCCAATCCGGTGGGCCTGGCTGCCGGTTTCGACAAGGATGGCGAAGTCGCGCACAAGATGCACGCGCTGGGCTTTGGCTTTGCCGAGCTGGGGACGCTCACCCCCCTGCCGCAGGCGGGCAATCCCAAGCCACGGCTGTTTAGGCTGGTGGAGGACGCCGCCGTCATTAACCGGATGGGCTTCAACAATGGCGGGCAGCAGAGGGCGGCGGCGCGGCTCGCCGGGCTCGATCGCGGCGGCCGCGTCATCGGCGTCAATATTGGCGCCAACAAGGATTCGGTGGACCGGATCGCCGATTATGCCGCGGGCGTGCGGCGCATGTCGCCTTATGCCGATTATCTGACGGTCAATATTTCCTCGCCCAATACGCCGGGGCTCCGCGCTTTGCAGGACAAAGGGGCGCTGGATGCATTGTTGAGTGCGGTTATGGAAGCGCGCGGCCCGGATGACACTCCGATATTCTTGAAAGTCGCGCCCGATCTGGAGTCGGCGGATATAGACGATATCGCCGCGCTCAGCGAAGCGCACAGGCTGGACGCGCTTATCATATCCAATACCACGATCATGCGACCCGCTTTGCAATCGCCGTATGGCGTGGAGGCCGGGGGTCTGTCCGGCGCGCCGCTTCATGACCTGGCGCACCAGCGATTGAAGGATTTCCGCGCGGCGACCGGCGGCCGGATACCCCTGATTGCCGTTGGCGGGATTTCCAGCGCGGAAGACGCATATGCGCGAATCCGGGCGGGCGCTGCGTTGGTGCAGTTCTACAGCGCCATGGTTTATAAGGGACCTTGGCTGGCTCGTCATATCAATGCCGGCCTGAAACGCCTTCTGACGCGCGACGGGTTCGCCACTATAGACCAGGCGATCGGCGCCGACTGTTAGCGGTTGCAACAAAAGGGTTGCGGGACAAAACCGGATCGATAGGGTCGGGCTATGATACGTCGCACGCTCACGGCCCTTGCCTTCCTCGTCCTTACCGTTCCCGCCACAACGCTGGCCAGGCAGCCGGAGGCCCCGCCATCGGGCGTTGTGTCCTCGGCCGATCCGCGCGCCGCAGCGGCGGGGCAGGAGATATTGCGCAAGGGCGGTAATGCCACCGACGCCGCCCTGGCGATGATGATCGCGCTGACGGTGGTCGAACCGCACAATAGCGGCATTGGCGGTGGCGGCTTCATGCTCCATCATGGCGGCAAGACCGGACTTCTGGAAACCATCGACGGCCGCGAGACTGCGCCGGCCGCCGCAAGGCCGGACCGTTTCATGGGGCCGGACGGCAAACCCCTGCCGTTCATGGAGGCATGGCCGGGCGGCTATTCGGTCGGCGTGCCGGGCGTTCTGCGCCTTGCCGCGATGGCCCATGCGAAATGGGGCAAGCTCCCCTGGGCAGACCTGTTCGTCCCCGCGATCCGCTATGCGGAGGACGGTTTCGAGGTGCGGCAGCGACTCTACACGGCGCTGAAGGCCGTCGAGCCGGTCTGGAAGGACTTTCCCGAGATCCAGAAAATCTACTGGAAGGACGGCGCGCCGGTTCCGTTGGGCACGATCATCCGCAACCCGCCGCTCGCTGCGCTGTTCCGGCGGATCGCGACTGAGGGGCCGGACGCTTTCTATATCGGGGACAATGCGAAGGCGATCAGCGCGGCTGTCACCAATGCGCCGAAGAACCCGGTGCCGCTGACCGAGGCGGATCTCGCCGGATACAAGGCCAAGGAGCGTCCGCCGGTCTGCGGTCATTACCGCGCTTACACCATTTGCGGCATGGGCCCGCCTTCCTCAGGCGCGGTCACCGTGCTGGAGGTGCTTGGCATGGTCGAGCGCTTCGATCTGAAAGCCTGGGGCAAGGATGACCCGCGTTCCTGGCATGTGATCGGCGAAGCGATGCAACTCGCTTATGCCGACCGGGAGAAATATCTGGGCGATCCCGATTTCGTCTCCAACCCGGTCGCCGGCATGATCGATCCGGCCTATCTCGCCAAACGCTCACGCCTGATCTCGCTCGGCAAGACGCTGCCGTCCTATGAAGCGGGCCTGCCTCCCGGCGCACAGCCTCGCACCGCAGCCATATCCTCCGAAGTTGCGGGAACCAGCCACTTCATCGCGATCGACCATGACGGCGACATCACCGAGATGACCTCCACGATCGAGAGCTTCTTCGGCAGCCAACTGGTCGCCAACGGTTTCAGCCTAAACAACGAACTGACCGACTTCACCTTTGCACCCGAAAAGGATGGCGCGCCGGTCGCCAACCGCGTGGAGGGCGGCAAGCGGCCCTTGTCCTCCATGTCGCCGGTCATCGTCTATGACGCCGATAACAAGCCGATCTTTGCGGTGGGCGCGGCAGGGGGCAAGACGATCATCATGCAGGTCGCCAAGGCGCTGATCGCCCATTTTGACTGGGGCCAGTCGGCGCAGGATTCGATCGCGATGGGCCTGCTGTTCTTCGACAAAAATGGTCTGGTGATCGAGCAGGGCACCAATCTGGAGCCGTTGAAAGAACCGCTTGAGAAGCTGGGCCACACGGTCAGCGTCGCGAAGATGGGCCTGAAGGCCAATGCCGCCGAACGCCTGCCCGACGGTCGCTGGGTCGGCGCGGCGGACCCGCGCAGTCCGGGCGTTTCGCTTCAGGAATAATCCGTCCTACTAGAACCCGCGCCTTACCGATACTTCCAGTTCCGGTCCTTGCCCTCGGCGATCCACCCGACCGCTTCGCCAATACGCTTGTCCCGTGTCTCCGGCCGCTTCGCCTCGCCGATCCATTCGGCATAGTCGCGTATCTTGCCGGGGGAAAATCCGGCCCATACCTTCGCTGCGGCAGGGTTTGCCTCGATCGCGGCCAGAAATTCGGGGCCCACCGGCAAAGGCGGCTTGGGCTCTTTCCGCTTCATCCGGGCGGGCGTTTGACCCGCATCGATCAACGCCATGGCCTTGACGATCAGTTCCCTCAGCGCCGCATCATCGGGAAGGTCGCCCAGCGACGCGATCCTGCCGAACTGCCCCATGCCGGACCCCTCTTCCTTCGGCCCGAGCAGGTCGCCGCCATGCCAAAGGCCGAGGGACATATGCGCCTTGAACGCCGCCATCTGGCACAGATTTTTGCCCTTGTAGGTGAAGAAAGGCATGCCCCATTTGATGGCCTCCACCGTATCCGCACAAACCCCATGCACTAGCGCCCGCACATGCGTCAGGATCGGCCGCGCAAAGTCGGCCTGTCGCGCGATATAATCGTCAATGCGGGGATCAAGGGTCGGCACCTCACGCCTTCGGGCTATGGACGACCGTCATCAGATAATTGAGCGCCCGGTTTTCCGATAGGACGAACCCTTTGCCCGGATCGAACGACAGGCCGACCGTTTCCGTCACGTACAATCCCGCATCGTTTAGCAGGCTCTCCATCTCGTCGGGCTTCAGGAAGCGGCTCCAGTCATGCGTGCCCTTGGGAATCTGCCCCAGTCCCTCGCCGATCGTGATCATCGCCAGCCGCGACAGATTGGTCCGGTTGGGCGTTGACAGGATCATCAGGCCGTCGGGCGCTAGCACTTTAGCCAGCCCACGCACGAACAGCGCCGGGTCTGTCACATGCTCGATCACTTCCATGCAGGTAACCAGATCGAACGGTGCCGCGTCGAGCGATTCGACGCCCGTGGCGCGATAGCTGATCGACAGCCCCTGACTGGCGGCATGCGCCTGCGCAGCGGCGATATTCTCCGGCGCGGCGTCGATCCCGGTCGCCTCCGCGCCCATCCGGGCCAGCGGTTCCGTCAGCAAACCCGCGCCGCATCCCACATCGATGGCCCGCTTGCCCGCGAGCGGCTGCATGGTCCGGCTATCCGTACCCCAATGCGCGTCGATCGCCGCCCGGACATGGCGCAACCGCACGGGGTTCAGCTTGTGCAGCATCGCGCTGCTGCCTTTCGGGTCCCACCATTGCGCCGCCAGCGTCCCGAAATGCGCAGCTTCGCGCGGGTCGATAGTGGTATTTGCCTTGCTTGCCATCAGGGTCCTTGCTGACTATAGCGACGCCGCCCTTGAAAAGGGGCAGGGCCGTTTCCCGAAATACTGTTACGAAAATTCAGGGCTTACAGCAATTATGGCGCGCATAGTGATGAAGTTTGGCGGCACCTCCATGGCGGGCATGGAGCGGATTCGCAACGTCGCGGCGCGCGTCAAACATGTAGTGAGCCAGGGTAACGAGGTTGCGGTCGTCGTCTCCGCCATGGCGGGCGACACGGATCGGCTCGTGGGTTTCTGCAAGGAAGCCTCACCGCTCTATGATCCGGCGGAATATGATGTCGTCGTCGCATCCGGCGAGCAGGTGACGAGCGGACTCCTCGCTATGACGCTGAAGGCGATGGGCGTGGACGCGCGCAGCTGGCTCGGCTGGCAATTGCCGATCCGCACGGTGGAGGCGCATGCCAAGGCGCGCGTCAGCGATATCGACACAATCGACCTCCTCGCCTCCATGCGCGCTGGCAAGGTCGCGGTGATTCCCGGTTTCCAGGGCATGATGGCCGACGGCCGCGTCTCGACGCTGGGCCGGGGCGGCTCGGACACATCCGCCGTCGCTGTCGCCGCAGCGATCAAGGCGGACCGCTGCGACATCTATACCGACGTCGATGGCGTCTACACGACCGACCCCCGCATCGTCGCCCGCGCCCGCAAGCTCGACCTCGTCACCTATGAGGAAATGCTGGAGCTGGCCTCGGTCGGCGCCAAGGTGCTCCAGACCCGTTCGGTCGGCCTCGCCATGAAGGAGGGCGTGGTCGTGCAGGTGCTTTCCTCTTTCGACGATCCCACCCAGACCGACCTTCCTGGAACGCTGATCGTCAGCGAAGAGGAACTGGAAGCCAAGCTCAAGGAAGACAAGATGGAACGTCAGCTCATCACCGGCATCGCGCATGACAAGAATGAGGCGAAGATCATCGTGACGCGCGTGCCCGATAAGCCGGGCGCGGTCGCCAGCATCTTCGGCCCGCTGGCGGACGCCGCGATCAATGTCGACATGATCATCCAGAACGACAGCAAGGAGAAGGAAGAGACCGACGTCACCTTCACCGTTCCCCGCGCGGACCTCGCCCGCAGCGTCGATCTGCTGGAAGCGCACAAGGACACGATCGGTTTCCGCCGGATCATCACCGATGTGGAGGTCGCGAAGATCAGCGTCGTCGGCGTCGGCATGCGCAGCCATGCGGGCGTCGCGGCGACCATGTTCAAGACGCTGGCCGACCGCGGCATCAATATCGAGGCGATCTCCACCAGCGAGATCAAGGTTTCGGTGCTGATCGACGAGGATGAGACCGAACTGGCCGTCCGCGTGCTGCACACCGCCTATGGGCTGGACGCACCGGCGGCATAAATTCCTGTTCCCCTCCCTGGAAGGGAGGGGCTAGGGGTGGGTGGCGAGCGAAGCGAGCCCTGCTCCTGACGATGAAGTGTCGGGCGCCGCTGGCGCGGCGCACCCACCCCCGACCCCTCCCTTGAAAGGGAGGGGAGAAAGACCGTGATGACCAACGCCAAGCTCACTTCCCTGATGGCCCGGGGCGTCGAATTCCTCGGATGCGAAACCGCCATCCTGTGCGGCGCGATGTCGTGGGTCAGTGAGCGGCATCTGGTTTCGGCAATATCGAATGCCGGCGGCTTCGGCGTCATCGCCTGTGGAGCCATGACGCCTGAACTGCTGGACGCGGAAATCGCTGCGACCAAGGCGCTGACCGCCAAGCCGTTCGGCGTGAACCTCATCACCATGCACCCGCAACTGTTCGACCTGATCGAAGTCTGCGCGCGGCATGATGTCGGCCATGTCGTCCTCGCCGGTGGCCTGCCGCCCAAGGGCAGCATTGAGGCGATCAAGCAGAAGGGCGCGAAGCTCATTTGCTTCGCCCCGGCGCTTGCGCTGGCGAAGAAGCTGCTGCGGTCCGGTGTCGACGCGCTGGTGGTTGAGGGCATGGAGGCCGGCGGTCATATCGGCCCCGTCTCGACCAGCGTGCTCGCCCAGGAAATTCTGCCCGAAATGGCGGAGCAGCTTCCCGTATTCGTGGCTGGCGGCATTGCGCGGGGAGAGGCGATCGCCGCCTATCTGGAGATGGGCGCGGCGGGCGTGCAACTCGGCACGCGCTTCGTGTGCGCGACCGAATCCATCGCCCACCCGCTTTTCAAGAAGGCATTCCTGCGTGCATCTGCACGCGATGCCGTCGCCAGCGTTCAGATCGATCCGCGCTTGCCGGTCATCCCGGTCCGCGCGCTCAAGAATCCGGGCACGGAAAACTTCACCGCCAAGCAGCGCGAAGTCGCCAACCTCCTCGACAGCGGCGCCGTCGACATGATGGAGGCGCAACTCCAGATCGAACATTATTGGGCGGGGGCTCTGCGCCGCGCGGTCATCGATGGCGATGTCGATGGCGGTTCGCTGATGGCCGGCCAGTCCGTCGGCATGGTCACCAAGGAGGAGCCGGTGACCGAAATCATCGCGACCCTCATGGAAGAGGCCGCGACCGCCCTGGAGCGGCGCGCGGCCTGATCTTTCTGCTTTGGCGTCCCGGTGTGAACCGGGACGCGCGAAACGCTTATGCCGTCAGGATCTTGTCCAGCGCGGCGCAGAACTTCTGCATGTCTTCCTTCGACCCGACACTGACGCGCGATACGGAGGGGTAGATGTCCCACGCACGGCCGATCTGCACATTCTCGGCCAGGAAGGCGTTCTGCATCTTCTTGGTGTGCTTCTCGTCCGGCGACAGCTTCTTCCAGTCGACCATGAACATGTTCGCCTGCGATCCGGGCAGATAGGCGATCTTGCGCTTCTTGAGATGAGCAAGGGTCTCTTCGCGAACCGCGACCATTTCCGCGCGGCGGGCCTTGATCAGGTCGGCCTGCGTGACGCTGGCGGTGCCGCATGCGACGGCCGTCACCGACAGGTCGGGCGCGCGATCATACATCATCAGCTTCTTCTGCAGGTCCGGATGGCCGATGGTAAGGCCGAGGCGCATGCCGGCCATGCCGAACAGCTTGGAGAAGGTGCGCAGGACCAGCACGTCGTCGCGCGTCGCCGCCAGTTGCACGGCGGACTGGGCTTCGGAGAAGTGCAGATAGGCTTCGTCCACGACCAGCACGGAGCCGGCGGGCTTGTTCGCCACCAGCCATTCGATGTCGGCGAGCGGGGTCACGGTGCCGGTCGGATTGTTCGGCGTGCAGATGTAGAAGAAGCTGGCGGTCGGATCGGCGGCCAGCATCGCCTTCACGTCATGGCGATAATCGGCCGTCAACGGCACCTTGCTCAGCTTGGTCTTGGTGGCGGCCGCCATGCCCCAGACGGTCTCGAACGTCGGGTCGCCGGTGACGACGCCGCGCTCGGGCGAGCAGAAGGCGAGGACGGTGCGGGCGAGCGGCGGGCCTGAACCGGCCCATGCCAGGATGCGGTCGACAGGCACCTTCTCGACTTCCGACACGGCGTTCATCAGCGCGCTATAGGCTTCGGCCGTGTTATAGCGGTTGCCCTCGGCGACGATGGCGGCGCCGGCCTGCGCGCCGGGGGCCAGCGGCCCGGTCCAGCACTCGTTCGCGCCGATGCGCGTTCCGCCGATCAGCGCCTTGGCGGCCTGGCTCTGCGCCATCGCCGGATTGGAAAACTGCGTCAGCACCGCGCCTGCGCCCAGCAGCGCACCGATGCGCGCCAACTGGCGGCGGGAATATCCACGAGCGAGCAGGTCGTCCCGCGCTTCTTCGGTCAATACGGCAATACTCATGTCCACGTCCCCTCGGTGATAACAATCCGAATGAAAGCCCTAACGAGTGGCACGGCAGTTCCCGCCATGCTCTTGCGCTATCCCCATTGGAAAGCGCAGCGCCTTTCTGTTAGCGATGCGCTATGTCGACCTCGCCAGCCATCGCAGCCCGCAAAATCCTGAATCGTTTGCACGAGCTTATGGCGTCTCGTTTTGCGGCGCAACAGAAGTTGAACAAGGTGGTGGAGATCATCGGCGAGGAATTGTCGAGTGAGGTCTGCTCAATCTATTTGCTGCGCGAAGGCGTGCTTGAGCTCTTCGCCACCCGGGGCCTGAAGCAGGAGGCGGTGCACGTCGCAAAGCTCGCCATGGGGCAGGGGCTTGTCGGGACGATCGCTTCGAATGTCGAAACCCTCAATCTCGACGAAGCGGCGGCGCATCCGGATTTTGCCTATATCCCGGAAACGGGCGAGGAACTGTTCCACAGCTTTGCCGGCGTGCCCATCGTGCGGCGTCAGCAGTCGGTCGGCGTGCTCTGTGTGCAGCATGTGGATCCGCGCCGATACGAAGAGATAGAGATAGAGGCGTTGCAGACGGTCGCCATGGTCCTGGCGGAACTGATCGCCAATGCGGGCCTTGCCGATGAAAATCCGCTTGATGGACGGGTGATGGAAACGGGGTCAAACATCCTGTCCGGCCTGCCGATCGTCATGGGGATGGCGCGGGGGCATGCGGTGTTCCACCAACCGCGCATCACTATTGAACACACCGTCGCGGAGGATGTGGAGGCGGAGCGCCAGCGTGTCTATTCCGCCTTCGCCAAGATGCGCGAACAGATTGAGCGCATGGCCGGCGCATCGGAATTCGGCGGTGACGGTGAGCATCAGGAGGTGCTCGATACCTATAAAATGTTCGCGTATGACGAGGGATGGTCGCGCCGGATCAACGAGGCGATCGACAGCGGCCTGACTGCGGAGGCGGCGATCGAGCGGGTTCAGCAGCGCACCCGCATGCGCATGCGCCAGATCGACGATCCCCTGCTGCAGGACCGCATGCATGATCTGGAAGATCTGGCGAACCGGCTCCTGCGAATCGTCTCCGGTCAGCTCGGCACTGCGGCGCAACTTGGACTTCGGCAGGACGCAATCCTGATTGCCCGGAACCTTGGGCCGGCGGAACTGCTGGAATATGACCGGCGGCGGCTGAAAGGCGTGATCCTGGAGGAAGGATCGCTGACCGCACATGTCACCATCGTGGCCCGGGCCATGGGCGTGCCTGTGCTCGGCCGCATCCGCGACATCCGGCGTATCGTCAATGAGGGGGAGCTGATCCTCATGGACGTCACGGAAAATCACCTGTTCGTGCGCCCGACCCCGGATATGGAAGAGGCGTTCGAGAACAAGCTGGCCCTGACTCATAAGCGCCGCGCCGCATTTGCCGCCATGCGGGACATGCCGCCGGTGACGAAGGACGGCACCCGGATCGAACTGATGGTCAATGCCGGCCTGCGCGACGACGCATCGTCGCTGGACCTGGTCGGGGCGGATGGCATTGGGCTGTTCCGCACGGAGTTCCAGTTCCTGGTGTCTGCAACATTGCCGCAGCGGGAACGGCAGCAGCGCCTTTACAAGGATGTGCTGGATGCGGCGGGGGATCGCCCGGTGATCTTCCGCACCGTCGATATCGGCGGCGACAAGGCTCTGCCTTATATGCGGCAGGACGAGGATGCGATCGAGGACAATCCCGCCATGGGCTGGCGCGCGCTCCGCCTCGCTTTGGATCGCGACGGCCTGATGAAGGCGCAGGCGCGCGCCTTGCTGGAGGCTGCGGCAGGCAAGACGCTCTATGTGATGTTCCCGCTGATCTCCGAACCATGGGAGTTTGACGAGGCGAAGGCGCTGATCGAGCGCCAGCGCGAATGGCTCGCTGGTCAGCGCAAGAAACTGCCCAATGCGATACGCTATGGGGCAATGCTTGAGGTGCCGGCGCTTGCCGAAGTGCTCGACATCCTGCTGCCCCGGCTGGATTTCCTCTCGGTCGGCACGAACGACCTCACCCAGTTCCTGTTCGCCGCCGATCGCGCCCATCCCAAGCTCGCGGAACGCTATGACTGGCTTTCGATTGCCATTCTCCGCTTTCTGGCGCGTATTCAAAAGGCGTGCGTCCAATATGCCGTGCCGGTCGGAATCTGCGGAGAGATGGGTGGCCGCACGCTGGAGGCGATGGCGCTCATCGGCCTTGGTATCCGGCGCTTGTCGATCACCCCTGCCTCTGTGGGCCCGGTAAAGGCGATGATCCGCACCGTGGAGTTGGGGCCGCTTCAGGAAGAGGTGCAACGCCTGCTCACCGACGGCACACCCAACGCGCGACAGGCGCTTGAGAAGTGGGCGAAGGAGCGACGGATCGACCTTAGCTAGCGACAAGTCGTTGAACTGCATGATTTCGCGGGCAGAAGCGTTGACAGGAGTCGCTCGTGGGTGAAACAAGGCGATCGGTCGCACGGGCGGCCCCCGGGGAACGGGGCATGGCTGAAAAAAAAGATACAATGGATCAGGGTACGCTGGACATGGACAGGCCGGGCGACAAGTTGCGCCGGGGCCGGGAGGCCCTGGGGCTTTCTCTGCAGGAAGTGGCGACGCGCACTCGCGTTCCCATCAGGCAGCTTGAGGTGCTCGAACGCAATGAATTCACGTCATTGCCCGGCATTCCCTATGCCGTAGGTTTTGCCCGGGCCTATGCCCGTGCCGTCGACATGGATGAGGTCGCGATCGCGTCCGATGTCCGCGCGGAACTGGGGTCGGACATGCAGGCCGCACGGTATGAGGCGTTTCAGCCTGCCGATCCGGCCCGCGTGCCATCCCGTGCGCTGGCATGGACCGCCGCCCTGATCGCCGTGCTGCTGATGGTCGGCTATGGC
>DASVND010000016.1:0-11446 GCA_036384035.1 Sphingobium sp.
CTATCGCCGAGGCCGACACCCTGCTCCTCTCATCCCCCAACGAGTTCGGCGTCGACTACAACGCCCATCTCATCAACGCCGTCATCACCCACGTCGCTTCCCCCCTCGGATGGCGCAAACAACACACCATCACCGCGTGATAAATGTCGCGCGGGGCAGCGACCGTCACACCATTGCCGGCGAGTAGTGTGCTTCTGACCGCTTGAACTTCGCTGGCCGATCGCCTTTGCTGCCGCGCGCCTGTCGCCCTAAAGCGCAGTGTCGAGCCGCAAAACCGTTTCCAACAATACGGCAGTGCCAGCTGCCAATTGTTCCCGGGTGCTGAATTCGTCAGGCGTGTGACTCATGCCGCGCAGACAGGGAATGAAAATCATCGCCGAAGGGCAGACCATGGCCATGAATGCAGCATCATGGCCCGCGCCGCTGGCGATATCCGTAACGCTGTGACCAGTCTTGTCCGCGGCCGCGCGGATCACGGCACGGAGCCTGGCATCACAGACTGCAGGAACGCCGTCCGATAGTACCGTCATTTCCGTCCGTTCGACGCGCGCAGTGTCGGCCGCGGCACGACTATCCCGGTCGAGCATATCGGCGAAGCGATCGGTCATCGCCATGTCCGAACTTCGGGCATCGACGACAATACGGCATCGATCCGGAACGACGTTCGAGCCTCCCGGCAAGACCTCCATAATGCCGACGGTCGCGACAAAATAAGGGCCACCTTCCGACGCCAGCGCCTCAGCGCGTTCACGGACTTTCGCCAGGGTCAGGGCACCGGCATAGGCGGCATCGCGGCGAAGATGCATCGGCGCGGTGCCGGCATGAGCGGCCTGGCCCTCGAACCGTATCTCGATCCGGCGGATACCAACGATTGCAGTGACGACACCGATGTCGATACCCTCTGCCTCCAGGACCGGACCTTGCTCGATATGCAGTTCCAGGAAGGCGGCGATATCGTCACGCCGTGCGCTATCGATCCGGTCGGGATCGCCGCCTACGTCACGTAGCGCATTCCCAAGGACACGGCCGTCGGAGTCGGTCATTTGCAGCATCGCCGGCTCCAGCTTCGAGGCCATGCCCCGGCTGCCGATGCACGACAGCCCGAAAGCGCTCGGCTCTTCGGCCAGACAGTCAATGACTTCGATCGGATGGCGCAGCCGGTCGCCCGATGCCGATATGGCGCGAGCCACTTCCAGCGCAGCGATCACACCCGCTATGCCGTCAAACCGCCCGCCCGCCGGAACCGTATCGCTGTGTGAGCCCATGGCTATGACGGGAAGGGCAGGATCGCTACCTTCAAGCCGGCCGATGAGATTGCCGGCGGCATCGATACGGACGGAAAGCCCGGCGCTTTCCATCCGTTCTGTAAGCATGGCGCGGCCGTCGGCGAACAGCGGCGTGAACGAGCGGCGCGTATAGGGCCGGCCCGGTTCGGTCAATTCGCCAAGCGCCATCATGTCATGCCACAAGCGGCCTGCGTCTATCGAAGGCGGGATTTGCGGCGCCACGTCAGACAGCCAGTCGAGACGGCTTCAGGAAGCGGCCAGTACCAGGTTCGGCAACCACTTTTCCATCGGCCGCGACGAGTTCGCCGCGCAGATATGTGGCTTCGACCCGGTAAGGAAGCTCGATGCCCTGATACGGGCTCCAATCGACGACATTCATCCCGGAAGCGCCCGCGTCATAGCGGGAAGGGGAGGCGCTCATCAGGACGACGTCGGCGTCCCGGCCGACTGCAAGAGCGCCTTTGGTAGCCCCGAGACGGAAAAGGTGGGCCGGATTGTGCGCAAGCAGCCGCGCCGCATGGCTAAGCGGCAGACTTCGCTCGTGTAAGCCCTTGAGGAGAAGGGGAAGGAGGACTTCCAGCCCGGGCAGGCCCGACGAATTGGCGAGCATATCCTCATTGGTCTTGCGATCGAGGGACCAGCTAACATGGTCCGTGGACACTACGGTCATATTGCCGGCAGCGAGATGATGCCAGAGCGCCTCCCGCTCGCGCTGTGGGCGGATTGGCGGATTGACCTTGGCGAGACCCTTCAGCCGCTTCACATCATTTTCCTCATCGAGGATGAGATAATGGATACAGGCTTCGATAGTCGCGTCATGCCCCCGGGTCCGGTAGCTTGACGCGATCTCATAACCACGCCCGATCGAACAGTGGACGATATGCGCGGAACAGCCCGTCGAGGCGCCGATCTCGTAGACTTGGGCGGTTGCCAGCGCCTCCGTGATCGGTGGGCGTGACAGGCCGTGCGCAGCATAGCTGGTGTCGCCGCTCGCGCGCACGGCTTCGATCGTCGCCCGAATCATCTCATCGTCTTCGTTATGGACGCCCGCCATAAGTCCATGCCGCGCGATTGCGGCGAAGCAGGCGTGCATGAGATGGGGCGGGATGCGGGGAAAGCGCTTCGGGTGCGTCCCGAACGTGGAGAATTTGAACGCGGCCGCGCCAGCCTCGACGAGCGCGTCGATATGCTGTGTGCCGTCGAGTGGATCGACCGTGGCGTAGAGAGCGAAATCGACGCGTGCCTGCTCCTCGCCCTCCTTCGCCTTTTGCAGAAGGCTTTCGGCCGTGCAGATCAGGTCGCCATCGTCATAGGGCATATCGACAATCGTGGTAACGCCGCCGGCGGCAGCACTTCGGGTCGACCAGACAAAATCCTCCTGATCGCGCTGGCTGCGGCTATGGACTTGTGAATCGATGGCGCCGGGGAAAACCAGCATCCCCTTGCCACCCTGGATTTCGCCAGCGGGCGCGGCGCCCGAGCCAACACGCTGTACGATCCCATCAGACACCAGGACATAGCCATGATTGATAACCCGGTCGGGCAAGACAACCGTTCCGACGAACACTTGATCGGGCATTAAAACTCCCCTGCAACGGTCCGCGCCCTGCGCGGCCATGACGGCTTCGGACGGCCTCAGCGAGCCGGTCGAACCTGGAGTGATCAAAATAGGCCGGGCGGCGCCCTACGCCGTAGAAGCCATTTTGCAGAATGGCGCATAAGCAATTCCGGAGGTCGCTTAAGGGGTGCGTGTTTCTTTCTTGTCGCCCTGTGGCCAGCGATGAAGCGCCGGAAGATCTATGCCCATCACATCCAGCGCACGCGCAGCTGTTTGGCGGACTATTTCATCCAGCCCGGCCGGGCGCGTGTAGAAGGATGGGACCGGCGGCATGACGATTGCCCCATAACGGGTTACGGCGGCCATCTGCTCTATGTGGCCGAGATGCAGGGGCGTTTCGCGAAGTAACAGGATCAGCCGGCGCCGTTCTTTCAGGCAAACATCGGCTGCGCGCACGATCAGATTGTCGCCCAATGATGCGGCGATCGCGCCCAACGTGTGAGCGGAGCAAGGCGCGATCAGCATTCCCTCCGTACGAAACGAGCCGCTGGCGATGGAGGCGCCGATATCCTTGAAGCTATGTCGGATATCGGCGAGCGCTATCACCTCGTCGAGCGTGATATCCGTTTCTTCGCCGAGGGTGCGTATTGCGGCAGGAGAAAGTACTAGATGCGTCTCGAAACCACCCGCCTCGCGCAGCAGTTTCAGCGCCGAAATGCCATATACAACGCCGGACGCACCCGTAATGGCTATGATTATCCTGCGCGGGCCGGTCATGCTTTCAACCATCGCCGCTGTTCAGCCGGAAGCATTTGCGTCAGCCGGGCGTGTACCGCAGCCGTGACGGCAGGCGGCGGTAATGCCCGATCGGTTCCCTCGACGCGATCGCCCGGCTTGGCGGTGGCGTCGTACCCGGATTTCGTCACCAGCCCACCATCCTCCATCGGTTCGGATCGGTCGGTGCCGCTGTAGGGCAGCAATAGCAGGTCGCGTTCCATCTTCATTCGGTTCATCCGCGCCCAATCGACCATGACCGGGTCCCACGGGTCGATGTCTGCATCAACGATCGTCACGCGCTTGACGATGCTGACAGCGGCAAAAACCGCATAGATCGCGCGACGGGCCTGGCCTGGCCGGGGACTGTCGATCTGCACGACGACGTCCGTTCGCCCGGCGCCGGCCTCGGTGACGGCAACGTCCCCGACATTCGGCACGATCGCGGCGATGCTGTGGCGCAATCCGGCGGCGATCGGCAGTGCACCGAGATAGATATGCTCACGATGATAGCCGGGCTCGATCACCTGCAATATCGCGTCGGTGCGACGTGTCATGGCTGAGAAGGTTGCGCGAATACCGGGGCCGTAATCCTCGTACATGCCGTGATATTCGGAGATGAAACCTTCCGGGACGAGGTCGCGTGCGTCGATCTGTCCCTCCAGAACGATCTCGGCACCGGCCGGCACGCGCAAATCCACCGTCAACGCGTCAATCAGTTCCACCGGCGCGCCCAAAAGATCGCCCGCGCATTCGAGTTCGTCATCGCCAACGCCGAGATAGAGGCAGGCGGCAAGCTGGATCGCGGGGTGCGCACCGAGCACGACGGCAATATCCAGGGGGCGGCCCAACGCCGCGGCCTTGCGGGCGAAGAGCGCCAGATGATGGTTCGGCGCGATGCCGACGAGGGCGGTGCGGCCGTCCAGCACGCCCAGCCTTGCAAACGATGCATTGCCCCGCGCGGTTTCTGGATCGCGCGCGAGGATGACGCCGGCAGTTACATATGGCCGCTCCTCACGCTCGAAGAAGGTAGGGACAGGCAGCTTCGCAAGCGGCATCTCGCGCTCCACCACCTCCTGAACCGCATGATGATCCGCCTCGATGGGGGCGATTGGCGTGCGGATGGCGCGATGGATGCGCGCAAGGATTTCCGTTTCGGGAATATCGAGAGCGGTGGCGATCCGATGTCGCCCCGCCAAGAGATTGCCCGCAACGCGGAGCTTCGATCCGACAACCGTTTCGAAAAGCAGGGCCGGGCCCGCATCGGCAAGCGACAGGTAGGCGGAGAGCTCGAAAGCCGGGTCGACCAGATGATCGATCCGCAGCAGATCGCCTGCTTGCTCCAACCGATCAAGGAAGGGGCGGATCGATTGATGGTCCGTCATCTGGTCAAACCTCCTCACCGCTCAGCGCGTTCACCTCCCTTGAACGACATGTGTCGGGCGGCGCAAGGAGATACCCGCTACTTCGGGCATGTTTATCTCTTGTTGCACAAAATGCGATGACCGATCACGCCCCCGGCATGGCACTCTCTGGATATCTTCTTTCCGTTGGGGGTAGTTCATGGCTGAATTTCATCTTGGTTGGTTTCTCGCACCGGGCGTCACGATCCAGGGTTGGAACGAGCCGGGGTACAGTGCCGGCTATGATTGGACCAAACCGGACATCTTCCTTGATAGCGCACGGGCGCTTGAACGGGCATGCTTTGATCTGTTGATCCTCGAAGATACTTCGGCGGTGCCCTACACCTATCAGGGGCGCATGGATTATTATCTCAAGAATGCCGCGATGACGCCGAAGTTCGATCCTGTGGTTCTGACGCCGTTGATCGCCGCCGCAACCAAGCGGCTCGGCATCGCGGTGACGATGACGAGTACCTTCTATCCACCCTGGCTGCTGGCGCGCTCTCTTGCGACCATGGATCACTATTCCGGCGGCAGGATCGGCTGGAACATTGTGACCGCGACAAACGATGCCGCCGCGCAAAATTATGGCCTCGACAAACAGATCGATCATGATCTGCGCTACGACATGGCCGACGAATATGTCGATGTCGTCAGCCAGCTCTGGGACGCCTGGGAACCGGACGCCGTCGTGATGGATCCTGCCGGCATGTTTATTGATCCCTCGAAGGTGAAGACGCCGCATTTCAAGGGCCAGTTCTATCAGACGCGAGGGCCGCTTAACGTTCCCCGGTCTCCGCAGGGGCGTCCCGTCTATGTCGCGCCGGGCGGTTCACCGCGTGGTCGGCAGTTCAGCGGACGTAATGCAGACGTTGTGCTGGCGACGTCCGGCACGATGGCGGATATGAAGAAGTATCGCGATGACGTCCGCGGCCATGCCCAGACATTCGGTCGCAACCCCGATGATATGAAGGTGATGTTCGCCGTTACGCCGCATGTGGTGGAGAGCAAGGAAGATGCGGTCGCGATGAAGGCCAAGCTCGACGATGCACGTAAACATCATATGGAACGTGGCATGGCGGCGATGTCGTTCCTTTCCGGCATTGATTTCAGCAAATTTGACGTTGATGCGCCGGTCGGGGAGATAAAGACCAACGGTATGCAAACGTTGTTGCAAATGTTCGCCAGACACGGGCCGCAGGCGACGTTGCGCGAAATCCTGACTGCGCCGATGGAAGGGTTTACCCAACTCGTCGGAACGCCCGATATGATCGCGTCGATGATGAAGGAGATCGTTCAGGAAGTGGGTGGTGACGGCTTCCTGATCGCCAGTGCATTCAAGCCGAAGTACCTGACTTCAATTACCGATCAGCTTGTTCCGGAATTGCAGCGCCGTAAGCTGACACGGACGGGCTATGATCATGAGCAGTTCCGCAACAATCTGATGGCATTCTGAGGCGATAAGCCCAGGCTTGGGGGGGCGCCCTTTCTGCTTTCATTCATTGGAGACATAGGAAGGCGGGTTCGGATGCCCGGCGGGAATCGAGGATGTCGCCGCCCATTCAGCCGGCGAGAGGCAAACTCGTCCGCCTTTGCAGTCAAAGCGGAGCTGGTCGCCTTCTTCCGCCCACACACCACGCAGAAGGGATTTTTTGCCGGATTCCGCCCATTTTGTGACCGCCATCGCTTAGCAGTTCAGCGCGAAGACCAATGCGATGCTGCAGTGCAATAAAATAGATTGACAGCCGGTTTTATCCAGCTCAGTCTTGCTGTTTGGCAATGTGCGAAGTGGAGGTGTGGCCATCGCGATGATCGATTTCCGGTCTCTCAGCTATTTTCTTGCCGCCTGCGAACATGAGAACCTCGGTTTTGCAGCAAATGAGATCGGCATTGCGCCGTCGACACTTAGTGCCAGCCTCAAATCTCTTGAGAAGGATTTCGGGGTTTCTCTTTTTCGTAAGCAGGGCGCCGGTCTTTCTCCGAGACGGTTGGCGCACTGGCTTTACCGCGCCGCCGTACCGCTGCTGCTTCTCGAGAGTTTCGCCTGTCGCCGCATTGCGGCTGCGCCGGGCGCGCCCATTGTCCGGATGCAGATCGACATTCGCCTCCGTTTTGCATTCGGCCGGTTCCGTCGCGCTCTAATCCAGGCGATTGACGAGACGGCCAAAGTCGAGCCTTTGGTATTGGCGGACCCGCGATGGCCGCTGGAAACAGGCGCGTCCTTTGGGGCCGCATCGCTCGATTGTCTCGGTTTCGCGCAGGAGCATGAAGTCATCGTGGAAGCGGTTCCCCGGCCGGCCGATGTCGATGCTGGTGAAATCATGCTTCGCGCCGACCCGTGGATGATCGTCCGTCGGCGCTTCGGTCTGCAGGATGCGCAGAAAGACGCTGACAATCTTTCTGCGCAAACTCTGATGGTCCCTGCCTTTCCCAGCGCGTTGGTTGAACAGATCACTGCATATGCGCGGTCGCGCGGGGCAACGGTGCGGGCACTGGAAGACTCGCCGGGTGATTGGCCGCAGCTTCTGGAGGAGCATCCTGGCGCTGCGTTCTTGTTACCGGCGAGCGCGCTTGCGGCGCGGCGCGGCGTATCGCGTGTTGAAGCCGTGCCGCTCGATCCGCCTGTGAGTTCGACGATAATCGCAAGGACCAACGGCGATCCCGTCGTCACCCGCTTCCTTGAACGCCTCAAAGCGGCGTTCGATGACGACTGTCCCTCGGCGGCGTTCTCCCCCGTGTTGACCGGGCGGCGGATTCGATATTTCAACTTGGCTTATGAACTGGGTCGCGTCTCCGCGGCGGCGCGGGCAGCGAGCGTCGCCCAGCCGGCGCTCAGCCAGCAATTGCACAAACTGGAAGAGTCGCTTGGGACCCCCTTGTTCGATCGTCGTCCATTCGGCCTCGTGCGGACCGAGCTTAGCGAGCAGTTCGCACGTGCGTCAGGATTGCTCGACAAGCGCCTTCGCGAACTGGAGATCAGCGGGGCGACAGCCTCGCTGGACGAGGGGGGACGCCTGAGTGTCGGCGTGTTGCCATCGGTGAGCCACCACGGACACCTCGTCAACCGCATCACTGAGGCGTTTCTGCAACTTCGTGAACGCTATCCGGCAATGAGCATTACTGTGCGCGAGGCGCCCAACGGGACGCTTCAAAACTGGGTGCTGAGGGGACGGGTCGGCCTCGCAATCGTCGAGACGGCATTGTCACAGATGCCGCGTCTTGCTCTCGACGCAAGCGAAGAATTGGTCGTGATCGCCGATCCACGCCATGGGCTGTTGCCGCCCGGTCCGGTCAAACTAGCAGACCTCGCCAAGATTCCCCTTGCGCTTCCAACCACGCTATTTGGTCTGCGTCAGCTCTTGGATGCGGCTGCGCGCAAAGTCGGCGTGGAGATACGCCCGAAGCACGAAATCGACGCACTGACCATGCTTATTGCGCTCCTCGCGCGTGAGCCGATCGCCACGGTGCTCCCGGCATCGGCAGTACGCCCGGAGATATTGAGCCGGGAATTGAGCGCGCATCTTATAACCGAGCCGACGATCCATCGCCGGCTTTTCGTGATCTATTCCGCTGACAGAAGCCTCACGCCGGCTGAGCGTGATCTGGTCAAACTGCTGCGAAGCACGCTCGCCAACCGCGATGAGCCTGTGCTGGATCCGCTGGTGATCGTTTCGGGCTGAGCATTCGCGATACGGGACTGCTTATGGCTGACCGCAAGATGCTTACGATACGGTGCGGGACCTGTACGCCGCAGGTTCCTATGCAAGAAAATAGTTCCAACACGGAATAACGGATCGATCCGCGTTCTACAGCTTGTCCTGTGTGCGCGAGAGGAAATCCTCAGCACTATGGCGCTCGTGCAGCTGCCCGGCCGGATCGCCGAACGTCCGGTTGACCATCCGCCCGCGCACGACGGCGGCCGTGCCCCGATCGCATCGGCCCAGCGCTGAACATGGAGATAATCCTGCACCTGCAGGAACTCTGCCGCCTCGTAGAGATAGCCTTTTACAAGGCCGCCATACCAGGGCCAGACCGCGATATCGGCGATCGTGTAGGCCGCGCCCGCGAGATACTCGCTCTCGGCGAGGCGGCGATCGAGCACATCGAGTTGACGCTTGACCTCCATTGCGAAGCGATCAATCGCATATTCGATTTTCGTTGGCGCATAGGCGTAGAAGTGGCCGAAGCCGCCGCCCAGATAGGGTGCGCTCGCCATCTGCCAGAATAGCCAAGACAGACATTCGGCGCGGCCCGCGCCGTCGGTCGGCAGGAATGCACCAAACTTCTCGGCGAGATGCAGCAGGATGGCGCCGGATTCGAATATTCGGATCGGCACCGGCCCGCTTCGGTCCATGAGTGCCGGGATCTTGGAATTGGGGTTCACATCGACAAAGCCGCTACCGAAATGATCGCCTTCGTTGATCCGGATCAGCCAGGCGTCATATTCGGCGCCGCCATGGCCAAGCGCCAATAGCTCTTCGAGGAGAATCGTAACCTTCTGGCCGTTTGGCGTTGCCATCGAATAGAGCTGGAGCGGATGCTCGCCGATCGGGAGCGCTTTGTCATGTGTCGGCCCGGCAATTGGGCGATTGATGTTGGCGAAACGGCCGCCATTCTCGCGGTTCCAGCTCCAGACCTTGGGCGGTACGTAATCGTTCTGTTCGGTCATTGACCTCTCCACATCGGCGTCATCTGTTCATCACGGAATATGAGCGGCTCGAATGAAGGTTCAAGATCATGTATCTCCATTCGGCAATCCCGCTCTATTCCTTGCCGAAACGGGCCACGGCGTCGCGCATGGGCTTCAGGCCGATTAAAAACGCGACGAGGGCGATCGGCGCGTAGAGAAGGCACGTGGCGGAGAGGGACATGTTTATTGCCGTATCTCTGTGGAAGACATAGTCGGTGAAAAATGCCACGGTGGTGGGTCCCATGGTCTGCGCGAACAGGCCGCAGACCATGAGATAAAGTGCGGAAACCCGACCTCGGATGCCGGCCGGCGTAACGACCTGGATTGCCGACGCGCCCACCGCCTGCATGTTCATCGGCACATAGGCAATGGCTGCCAAGACGAAAAAGAGCCAAGGCTGTGGTGCCCAGTAGGAGCTGCCTCCCGCCACAATCAAGACGCAGGCGGCAACGCAATAATAGCGGAAATGGGCGTCCGTCACGCCCCTTCGCTGCAAGATGTCCACTGTTCGGCCGCTGAATAACAAGCTGAAGGCGTTGGTCGCCAAGCTGAAGGCCGCGAGGGCAAGCGCAGTTTGAGCCATGGGCCAGCCATATGTCCGCGCTATGAAAGTCGGAGTCCAAATCTGCGCATAGGTGATCGTCAGGATGCAGGTGAATCCGACGATATGGCAGGTGAAGAAGGTGCGTCTCGCACGTATGAATGTAAACACATCAGCCCAGGTGCCATCGCCAAGGCTGCTCCCGTGGCGCCGGGGCTCCGGAATCGTGAAGATCAGGAAGGCCGCGATCACACCTGGCGCGCCGGTCATGACGAAAGCCGCCTGCCAGGAATGCAGATGGCCGAGAAGCGGCAAGGTCACTCCATCTGCGAACAATTGCAGTATCGCGGCGCTGACCAAAAGGGACACCGACATGCCGATGATCGAACCTAACCCATATACTCCAAGGGCAAATGTCAGGCGTTTGCGAGGGAACATGTCGCTCAGAATCGAAAAGGCGGCCGGTGCCAGTGCAGCCTCGCCCAAGCCGACCAAAATTCGCGCCGCCAGCAACTGCCCGTAACTTTGGGCCAAACCGCATGCCATCGCCGCCAGCGACCAGATCAATACGCCGAAGAAGACGACCAGCCGCCGCGAATATTTGTCGGCGGCATATCCCAGCGGCAGCCCCCCGATCGCGTATAACAGGGCAAAGGAAAAACCTTGCAGCAAGCTGATCTGCAAGTCGCTAATGCCAAGGTCCTGACGCATCGGCGCCACAAGCAACGAAATGATCTGCCGATCCAGAAACGCGAAGCCATTCAACGTCGCCAAAACCGCCACCGCAGCCCACGCTACCGACCGGCTTGGGAATTGGTCCGTTGCCTGATCGAGGGGATTGTCGTGTAGATCGACTGCAAGACTCGTCATTTCGTCATTCCTTACCTGACCACGCCGCCAACGAGAATCCGACGTTCGCGACGAAAATCGGTCCGCGCGAGTAGATGCGATGCCCTTGTCCTGAAGATAATCGCACGCCGCTGCCCAGAAATCCTCCCGATACGGCCTGACGGACAGGGCAGCTGAGAGAGATTTGTGGTGTGTAGCGATAGCATCACGCGGTGATGGTGTGTTGTTTGCGCCATCCGAGGGGGGAAGCGACGTGGGTGATGACGGCGTTGATGAGATGGGCGTTGTAGTCGACGCCGAACTCGTTGGGGGATGAGAGGAGCAGGGTGTCGGCCTCGGCGATAG
>DASVND010000017.1:0-2409 GCA_036384035.1 Sphingobium sp.
ACCAGCGTGGCCGCGATCTGCTGTTCCAGGAAGCTGCGCTTCTCCTCGATCACGAACAGCGTTTCCTGCGCCCGCGCGAAATCGATCAGGCCGACCGGTTCCAGCGGCCAGATGCACCCGACCTTGTAGAGCGACAGGCCCAGGGCAGCGGCAGCACCCTCGTCCAGACCCAGCAACGCGAGCGCGGCGCGGACATCGCCATAGGATTTGCCCGCCGCAACGATGCCCAGCGTCCGTTTCGGTGCATCAAACACGACCCGGTCGATGCCGTTGGCCCGCACGAAGGTGTGGATTAGCGGCAGGCGATGCTCGACGACGATCTGCTCCTCGCGCAGCGGATTGTAGGCCGCCTGCTCGATGTTGATCCCCGCAGGCAGGCCGTCGGGCCGTTCCGGCACAACGATGTCGATGCCGTCCAGGTCAAGGTCGATGGTGGCGGTCTGCTCGGCAACCTCGTTCACGCATTTGATGCCGACCCATGATCCGCTGAAGCGTGACAGGGCAATGCCGAGCAGCCCGAAGCGCAATATCTCCTCGACATTGGCGGGATAGAGCGACGGGATGAGGCTTGCGGCCACTGCCTGTTCGCTCTGGTGCGCGACGGTGGAGGATTTGCCCGCATGATCGTCACCATAGAAGACCAGCACGCCACCGTTGCGATGCGCGCCTGCATAATTGCCGTGCTTAAAAGCGTCACCGGACCGGTCGACCCCCGGACCCTTACCGTACCATGCCGCAAAGACACCGTCGAACTTGGCACCGGGCACAGCATCGAGTTGCTGCGTGCCGCGGACGGCGGTGGCGGCGATGTCTTCGTTGACCCCGGGCTGGAACCGGATGTCCGCGGCGCTCAGGCGATCGCCGATCGACCATAAAGTGGTATCGACATTGCCGAGCGGCGATCCACGATATCCAGTGATGTAGCCCGCGGTATTGAGTCCGCGGCGTTGATCCATGTCCTTCTGCGCGAGCATCGCGCGTGCAATCGCCTGCGTGCCGTTCATCACGACACGCCCCCGGCTCAAGGCCCATTTGTCGTCCAGAGACACCGTCCGTAACGCCACAATCGCTGATCCAGGCACATCATTCTCCCAATGGAATGGACCTTTAGCGAGAGACCATCCCTTCCGCTGTCAATCTGGCGACACCAACCCACAAAAGTTCCGCGGTGTCGCGAAAGCGACAGCGAGAGCGCATCGCGGGCGCTAGGTTCCTGAAAAGGGGAAGGACTCATCCATGCAACGCCAGCATAATATTATGGACCTGCGTCGCGCTGCCTTACGGGCGCTGCCGCGTCCGATCTTCGATTATCTCGACGGCGGGGCGGAAGATGAAATCGTTCTGCGCCGTGCGACCGGCGCATATGATGATATCGAGTTGCTTCCGCAGGCGCTGGTTGATCTGTCGGCGTCCAATCACGAAACGCAGATTTTCGGGCGCACCATACCGTTTCCCTTGATGCTGGCGCCGACTGGCCTGACCCGCTTGTTTCACAAGGATGCCGAAGTTGCGGTCGCTGAAGCGGCTAACAAGGCTGGATTGCCTTACTGCCTTTCGACTCTGGGCACGACCACGATGGAGGAGTTCGCGCGCTTGACGACCGCGCCGCGGTTGTTTCAGATCTATATCTTCAAGGATCGCGGGCTGACGGAGGAGTTCATCTCTCGCGCCCAGGAAGGCGGATATGATGGTCTGGTACTGACTGTCGATACTCTGGTCGCGGGCAAGCGCGAGCGCGATCTCGTCAACGGCCTCAGCCTTCCGCCGCGCCTCAACGCGCGCACCTTCCTGCAATTTGCCGCAAAGCCACGATGGTCGCTTCCCGCTTTGTTTGGGCGCAAGTTTGATTTCGTTAACGTCGCGCACCGCGTCGCGACGATGTCGGACAAGCAGGTGCCGCTTCATGTCTATGTCGCCGGCCAGTTCGACAACTCCGTAACGTGGAAAGATGTCGAATGGCTGGCTGCACGGTGGAAGGGACCGCTGGCGGTCAAGGGCATCCTGCGGGCGGAGGATGCCCGGCAGGCGAGCGAATGCGGAGCCGACACCGTGATGATCTCCAACCATGGCGGCCGCCAGCTTGAGACGGCGGTGGCGCCGATCGACCAGATCGCGTCGGTTGCTGATGCGGTCGGGGGCAAGGTCAAGATCATCTGCGACGGCGGGATTCGGCGGGGCTCGCATATCGTCAAGGCGCTGGCGCTGGGCGCGGACGCCTGCTCGATCGGCCGTCCCTATCTTTACGGGCTTGCCGGCGGCGGGGCGCAGGGCGTCTCGCGCGCGCTGGACATCATGCGAGAGGAATATGAGCGCACGATGGCGCTTCTCGGCGCGGCGACGCCGCGGGATCTCAAGCCGTCCATGCTCAAGAGGATCGGGCCACGCGCATTAAGTGGCAGCTGACGACAA
>DASVND010000018.1:0-2032 GCA_036384035.1 Sphingobium sp.
TATGCTCAAAGCTGCGGCGCTTGCGAGGTGTTCGCGCCGATCCTGCGGTCTGTGACCGACAGCCACCGGATGACGGTGATGGCGGTGTCCATGGACGGCGGCCCGAGCAAGGACTTCCCGAATTACGTCGTCGATTCGGGGCAGCGCGCGCGGATGGGCGTGCCTGGCAACGAGACCCCGGCATTGGTCCTGTTCGACACCCAGACCAAGCGGACGATTCCCGTCGGCTACGGCGTGCTCAGCGCCGACGAAATCATGGACCGCATCTTCATGCTGACAAACACCAAGGTCGGGAGCGACTATTGATGGCACAGGCAAAAAAGGGCGCGCGGCGCCGCAAGCTCGGCACCGCCATGGCGCTGATCGCAGCCTCCCATTTCGCGATCGTGGGCGTTGCGCACGCCGATGTCGCATCGCAGATGAACGGCTTCTTCAACGACGCCGGCGGCGCGGCGAACGTCACCGGACCGACCGCCTTCCAAGGCCAGTCCGCTGGCTATTATTCGCTGGGCAACGTCTGGACGCGCTTCCCGCAAAAGAGCGTTTCGCCGTTCAACTTGCAGCTCCCCAGCGCCCGAGCCGGCTGCGGCGGCATTGACCTGTTCGCCGGCAGCTTCTCGTTCATCAACGCCTCGGAGATCGTGGCGATGCTGAAGGCGACCGCCAACAATGCCCTGGGCTTTGCCTTCAAGCTCGCGATCGACTCCGTTTCGCCCGAAATCGGCAAGGTGATGGATGAGTTCAGCCAGAAGGCGCAACTCCTCAACCAGATGAACATTTCGAGCTGCGAGACCGCGCAGGCGGTGGTCGGCGGGATTTGGCCGCAGATGGAAACGACCCGGTCAACCATCTGCGAGGCCGTAGGCAACAGCCAGGGCGTGTTTTCCGATTGGGCCGCATCGCGGCAGGGCTGTAACAATGGCAACCGCCGTGACAGCACGATCGCAGGCAATACCGATGCCAGCATGAAGGACCAACTCGTCGGCGAAGCGCACAACTACACCTGGGAAGCACTGAAGAAGTCGGCCAAATTCGGGGCGTTCGACCAGTCGTTCTCGGAATATATCATGACCCTGGTTGGCACGGTGGTGACCACTCCGTCGACCGATCCCAGCGTTGGCGGGAAAGTGGTCATGTTCGGCCCAGCTGAAGAAGCGGTGGTCACCGCCCTGCTAGACGGTACAGCCAACGCGCCTGCGGTGAGGATGCTCAAATGCAACGACACCGATTGCTATGATGTCGGCGAGCAGACCTTATCGGTGCCGGCGTCGTCCGCGCTGCGGCCGCGGATCGCGGGGATGATCCGCTCGATGAGCAGCAAGATCCGAACGGACACTGCGCTCGACGCGTCGGAGAAACAGCTCCTCAACCTTGCGACCGTCCCGCTCTACAAGATCCTCTCGGTTCAGGCCTACGCCCACTATGCCCTTACTGACGGCGAGATCGAGACACTATCCGAGATCGTCGCGGTCGACCTGTTGGCCGCGATGCTCGACAATATGCTCGACCGGGTCGAACAGGCTCAAACCCACTACCAGACCTTCGACCAGGCGACCGCTACCCAGTGGAAGCAGCAGATCGCCGCGACGCGACAAAAATTCGCGCAGCGTGACGTGAAGCTCTCCAACAAGCTGCAGGTGACGATGCAGATCATCGACCGCAGCATCATGCTCGAGTCCACTCTTCAGAACTCGATGACACCTGGCATGGCGTCCGCGCTCAATTTCTCGCGCGGGCTGAACGCACAAGGGCTGAACTAGGGAAGGGGGCCGGCGCGATGCTCGAGGTCTTCACGGTCGGGGGCGGGGAGTATCTCGTCAACACGTTCAACGCCGTCGCCGCCTGGTCCGGGGGAGGCGGGTATCGCTCGCTCCTCCGCGTCGTGATGGTGATGGGGCTCATCTATTCGCTGCTCGTCGTCGCGTTCACGATGAACTTCCGCGTCTGGATGAACTGGTTCCTGCAATCGACCGCGATCTACCTTTGCCTCATGGTGCCGACCATCGACGTGAAGGTCACCGATCGGATCAAC
>DASVND010000019.1:0-19978 GCA_036384035.1 Sphingobium sp.
GTTTCTCGACAAGCTCGAAACGAACGGAGGGGGGAGTTTTTAGGTGCTCAAAACACCACATTGCGCACGAAGCGCACCCTGCCCGCCGACCCGTTGGAAAAGACATAGGGGCGGGCGCTGCTGAAGATCAGATAGTCGCCCGGCTCAACGACATGCCGGTCCTCGGCAGTGTCGACCACCAGCGTGCCCTCGATCACGAACAGCATCTCGTGCCAATGCCCGGCGTCGGCCTCGGCCGGATAGCGTTCCCCTTCCCCCAGCGACCATATCCACAGCTCCGCCTCCCGCCCGGCAGGCGCGGTGCCGAGCAGGGTCGCGCGGCTTTCCGGATGGGCACCGGCCCATGCCAGGGTGCCGATCCGGCGATTGTCGGACGCATCGGGCGATCGCACCATTTCGGAAAAGCTGACATGAAGCGCCGCCGCCAGCCGATCCAGACTGGATAGGCTGATATTGGCCTCCCCGCTCTCCAGCCCCACGATCATCCGCCGGCTCAGGCCCGATTTCTCCGCCAGCGCACTCTGGCTCAGGTCCCGCTCCTGCCGCAGGCGGCGCAGGTTGCTGCCGACATGCGCCAGCACGTCGGGGCGATCGCCCGGCTCCATAGGCTCTTGACTGTGCAATATAGTGCTCATATCGACCTGCGCAGTATGTTGCACAATCCATCCCTCGACAAGACCCCTGCGCCCCGGCTGATGATCGGTCGGGCGGAGCTTGCCCTTATCGGCATCACCTTCCTGTGGGGCGCGACGTTCCTGATCGTCAAGAACGCGATGACCGTTACGGGGCCGCTGTTCTTCGTGGGCCTGCGCTTCGCGACCGCCACGCTTGCAACCGGCATATTGGCCGCGCCGGTCCTGCGTGGCGTGACGCGCAGGGAATGGGTGGCGGGAAGCGCGATCGGATGCGGCATCTTCATCGGCTATACCCTGCAAACCTGGGGCCTCCAGACGATCCCCAGCAGCACCTCGGCCTTCATCACCGCCGTCTATGTGCCGCTGGTGCCGCTGTTCCAATGGGCGATCCTGCGGCGGCGGCCGCACCTGATGAGCTGGATCGGCGTCGCCCTGGCCTTTGGCGGGCTGCTGCTGGTGGCCGGGCCGCAACAGGGGATGGCGCTGGGCAAGGGCGAACTGCTGACCCTGGTCAGCACCGTGGCCATCGCGGTCGAAATCATCCTGATCAGCATGTGGGCGCGTGAGGTCGATGTGCTGCGGGTGACGGTGATCCAGCTTGGCGTGACGTCGCTGCTGGCGTTTGCGTTCATGGTTCCGGCGGGTGAGGCCATGCCGTCCTTCTCCTGGCTGCTGGCCCTGTCGGCCTGTGGCCTCGGCCTGATGAGCGCGTTGATCCAGCTCGTCATGAACTGGGCGCAACGGACCGTGTCCCCCACCCGCGCCACGGTCATCTATGCCGGGGAACCTGTCTGGGCGGGCGTCATCGGCCGCCTGGCGGGCGAAAGACTGCCGGCGACGGCCTTGCTCGGCGGCCTGCTGATCGTCGCGGGCGTTGTCGTCAGCGAACTGCGGATCGGGCGTAAAAGCCGGGATTGAATCCTCTCCTTTGGGGAGAGGATAGCGAAGGTTGGCGGCTCGCCGCCTACCGAAGCTCGGTGAGGGATTGTGGGCTATCGAGGGGGCGGAACCCCTCACCAACTCCGGCTAGACGCTTCGCGCCAAGCCTCCATATCCTCTCCCTATGGGAGAGGGAGACAGGGTCCCACCTACCCCTGCCGCGCCATCTCCTCTCCGCGATCGCGGGCGGCGCGCAGGGTTTCGGTCAGCAGCGTGACCAGCGCCTCGTCCGCGTCGAGGACATTCATGCCCTGTCGCGTCATGCCGCCGGGGCTGGCGACGCGATCGGCAAGGATAGCGGGGCTTTCCCCGGCCTGCACGGCAAGGGCCGATGCGCCCCGCACGGTGGCGAGCGCCAGCCGGGCCGCCTGATCCTCCGGCAGGCCAAGGCGCGCACCGGCAGAACCCAGCGCATCGATGAAGCGAAAGAGATAGGCAGGACCACAGCCCGACAAGGCCGTCACGAGGTTGAACTGATCCTCATCCGCGATCCACTCGGCAAGACCCAGCGGCTGCATAAGGGCCTCCGCCGACGACCGCGCATCCGCCGACGTCAACGCGTCAGCGTAGAGTGCGCAAACCCCCTGCCCCACACCCACCGGCGTATTGGGCATGACCCGCACGATATCCGCGCCGTCGGCAAGGCCCGCGCGCAATTGCGCCGCCGTCGTGCCGGCAAGCATCGAAATGACAAGATCCGGCGCACCGGACACCCCGGCCAGCCCGGATGCGACATCGGCAAACTGATGGGGCTTCATGCCCAGCAGCACGACCGTGCCCTTGGCAAATTCCGCCGGAAAAGCCTGAACCACCTCCACCCCGGGCGCCACGGGTTTCCCGCTCGGCCGGAGCACTATGACCCGCGCAGGGTCCAACCCGCACGCCAGCCAGCGCGACAGCATCTGCCCGGCCATATTGCCGCAGCCGACCATGAAGAGATGGTCAGGAAAAAGCGGCGCGGGCGCGGCGTCGGCCATGCTGGATATCCTTCGGCCCGGCGGCGGTCAGGCTTCGCCGCGTGTCTCGATCATGCTGGCGGAGATCGCCTCGGCCGGCGTCTTGCCGCCCCACAGGACGAATTGGAACACCGGATAGAAGCGCTCGCACTCGTCCAGCGCCGTCTCGACCAGGATCTGCGCCTGATCCAGCGTCATCGTCTCGCCCGCAGGCAACAGCGCGCCATGACGGAACAGCACGATGCCGCTCGACGACCACAGCTCGAAATGGCCGAGCCATAGCTGCTCGTTGATCAGGCCGATCGTCTCATAGATCGCGCTGCGCTTGTCGTCGGCCACGCGGATATCGGGCAGCACCAGAAGCTGCAGCACCTGATCATCCTCGCGCCAGATCGCCCGAAGCTCATACTGCGCCCAGCTTCCCTGGGTGTTGGCGACGATCTCGTCCTCACCGGCATGCTCGAACGCCCAGCCATGCGCCTCGAAATAGGCGGCCAGCATATCGATGGGGGCAGCCTCCTGCCCCTCATTTTCATATTCGTCGCTATCCATCATGCCACTTGTCTTTGGTTTCGGCTGATCCCGCGCCTTTTCCTGTAGCACTGTACCCCGGCAAAGGACAGGCGGGCGCTGTTCACGAATATGTGGACGGCCTGTGGATAAGGGAGGCGAGCGATCAGTTCGGTTTTGGCCCCGTTGCCTTCTTCGCTGCCGCCTTGCGCGGCGCGGCCGGGGCCTTGCCCTCCAGCGCGTCCAGGCGGGCCTTCAGCAATTCGACCTCTTCGCGGGCTGCGGCGGCGGTCGCCTTCACCGCGTCGAATTCCTCGCGGCTGACGAAATCCAGACCGCCGATCCAGTCCTTCGCCCGCTCGCGCGCGTTGGACTCCACCTCGCGGCCAACGCCGGCGATCGTACCGGCGGCGCCGTTGATCAGCTTGGCCAGATCATCGAAGAAACGGTTTTCACTTTGCATAACAGCACCTTGTTCACTGATGACGGTGCATTAAACCGCCAATACAGTCCTATATCTGGGTACGAAGGGCCGGTGCGACAAGGTTTTCGGCCTCCGGGTTCAGCCGCTTGATCTCGTAGTTCAGCCATCCCGCAAAGCCCAGCCAGACCAGATAGGGCAGCATCAGCAGCGCGGCGCTCTTGCGAATCTGCAGGAAAAGCACCGTGGTGATGAACGTCAGCACGAAGATGGCGATCAGCAGATACAGCGCGAACGTCACCTTGTGCATGGCGAAGAACACCGGCGACCAGGCAAGATTACCGGCCAGCTGCAACAGGAAGAACAGGATCGCCACCCCGCGCAGCCGCGCCCCGCGGGCATGGAATACGACCGCGATCGCAAGCCCCATCAACACATAAAAGGCCGTCCAGGCGACCGGGAACACCCAGGCTTGCGGCATCATGTCCGGCTTCACCAGTTCCGCGAACCAGCGATTGCCATAGCCGCTGTTGGACAGGCGACCGGAAAAGAATCCGAGGAAAACAATGGCCGGCACAGTGAACAGCGCCCACCGCAGATAGGACAACCGCAACTGTCCCTTCGACGCAATTTCATTCATCGGTGGTGACTTCCCCCGGGAAGAAGGCTGTTCAAGATGCCTGACCCGGCGCGTCTCCTAGCGCCGAATCGAGCCGTCGCCCTACCGTTTGCGGTGAAACGGTTCGCCCTGCAACCCGGGAATAGAGGATCGGGATCAGGAACAGGGTTAATAGTGTGGCGAATGAGACGCCGAATACGACGACGATGCCGATGCTGGCGCGCGACATCGCGCCCGCGCCATGGGCCAGCACTAGGGGCACCGCGCCCATGACCGTTGCGACCGACGTCATCAGGATCGGGCGCAGGCGGCGGGTGGCGGCGCGCTGGATCGCCTCGCCGAATTCCACGCCCTCGTCGCGCAGCTGGTTGGCGAATTCGACGATCAGGATGCCGTTCTTCGCGGCCAGCCCCACCAGCATGACGATGCCGATCTGGCTGTAGAGATTGATCGTCCCGCCCGTCAGCGCCAGTCCGATGATGCCGCCGCCCACCGCCAGCGGGACCGTGGCGATGATGACGCCGGGGTGGATGAAGCTCTCGAACTGCGCCGCCAGCAGCAGATAGACGATCAGGATGGTCAGGCCGAACACCAGCCAGATCGAGCTGCCCGTCTCCCGCAGCGACTGGCTTTCGCCGCGATAGCCGATGGCCGCGACCTCCGGCGACTGGCGCGCCTGCGCCTCCAGGAACTGCAGCGCGGAGCCCAGCGAATAGCCCGGCGCAAGCCCCGCGGTCAGCGTGATGGCCCGCAGCTTGTTGTAGCGGTTGAGCTGGCGCGGCCCCGCAACCTCCCGGATCGTGACGACCGAGGACAGCGGCACGAGCGCGCCGTCGCGCGTCCTCACCTGAATCCGGGCAAGGTCGGCAGTGGTCGATCGCCCTTCGCGGTCTGCCTGCACCAGCACGCGATATTCCTCGCCCCGGTCCACATAGGTGGACACGCGACGAGAGCCGAGCATGCTCTGCAGCGCCTGGCTGACATCGTTCACCGACACGCCCAGATCGCCGGCGCGCCGGGTATCGACGTCGATCCGCATCTGCGGCTTCGTCTCCTTATAGTCGCTGTCCAGATTGACCAGGCCCGGATTGGTGGCCGCCGCCGCCAATATCCGGTCGCGCGCCGCCACCAGCCCTTCATAGGTCGATCCTGCGATGACGATATTCACCGGCAGGCCCCGGCCGCGCGACAGGCCGGATCGTGGCGCGACATTGCCGCGAATGCCCGGCTGCTGCGCGAGGATCTTGTTGATCCGGTCCGTCAGTTGCGCGGTGTTGGTTGTCCGCTCCTCCCACGGCCGCAGGAAGACGATGATATTGCCATTGTTGAAATCGTCGCTGGCGCCAAAGCCGCCCGGCGTGACGATCACGACATTGCCCAGTTCGCCTTCCTTCTTGATCGGCAGCAGCGCCTTCTCGATCCGCATCATATAGGTGCGCATCTTGTCGAAGCCCGTGCCTTCCGCCGCCGACACCTGCCCCTCGGCCACGCCGGTATCCTCCGCCGGGGCGAGCTCGCTGCCCAGCGTCAGGAACAGGCCGCCGGACACCGCAAGGAACAGGGCGATAGCGATCAGCGACATCGTCGGCCGAGCGATCGTCTTGGTGAGCATCCGGCCATATCGGTCCTCGACCTTCTGAAAATGATCGTCGATCCACATGGTGAAGCGGCCGCGCTGCGTATGCCTGAGCAGCTTGGAACAGAGCATCGGCGCGAGGCTGAGAGATATGAAACCGGAGAAGGCGACGGCGGCGATCATTGCAATGGCCAGTTCGCGGAACAGCAGGCCCGTCTGCCCGGCCAGGAACATGATCGGCACGAACACCGCGCACACCACCAGCGTCGTCGACAGGATGGCAAAGCCCACCTGCCGCGTGCCGAGATAGGCGGCGACCAGCGGGTCTTCGCCCTGCTCGATCCGGTGATAGACATTCTCCAGCACGACGATGGCGTCATCCACGACCAGCCCGATCGCCAGCACAAAGGCGAGAAGCGTCAGCAGGTTCATCGACAACCCAAGCAGCCACATCACCGCGCAGGTCGCGAGCAGGCAGATGGGCACCGTCACTGCCGGGATGATCGTCGCGCGGATGCTGCCCAGGAAGATGAAGATGACCAGGATGACCAGCACCGCCGCCTCGGCCAGCGTATGATAGACATTCTCGATCGCGCGGCTGATGAACAGGGACTCGTCCGTGCCGATCGTCACCGCCATGCCCTTGGGCAGGGTCGGGCGCAGTTCGCTGATCAGCTTCTTCGCGGCGTCGGCAACTTCCAGCGTGTTCGCGCCGGACTGGCGCACGACGCCCAGACCCACCGATGTCGCGCCGTTCACGCGGAAATCGCTATAGGGATTCTCCGCCCCTTCCTCGATCCGCGCGACATCGCCCAGCTTCACCTGATAGCCGTCCGCACTGCGCCGCACGACCAGATTGGCGAAGTCTGCGGGCGAGAGATAGGCGCGCTCGACGCGCAGGGTGATGTTCTGGTCCTTCGATTCCAGGCGACCGGCGGGCAGCTCGACATTCTGCGCGCGCAGGGCCGCCTCGACATCGGCGGGGGTCAGTCCGAGCGCCGCGAGCTTCTCGGCGTCCAGCCACACCCGCGTCGACGGCCGCGCCTCGCCGCCCATGAACACCCGTGCCACGCCGTTGATGGCGGAAAAGCGGTCGGAGATGTTGCGATCGACATAATCGCTAAGCTGGACATGGCTCCAGTCAGGTTTCGTGAACACGATGAACAGGATCGGCCGGGCGTCGGAATCGACCTTGCGGATCTGCGGCGCCAGCGCCTCCTCGGGCAGGTCCTGCACCGCCGACCCCACCCGGTCGCGCACGTCATTGGCGGCGGAATCGATGTCGCGGCTGGGGTCGAACTCGATGCTGATCCGCGACTGCCCATCCTCCGACCGGGAGGAAATGGTCTGGATGCCCTGAACGCCTGAAATGGCGTCCTCCAAGATCTGCGTTATCCGGGTCTCGATGACCGATGCCGCCGCGCCGGTATAGGTCGTCTCCACCGACACCACGGGCGGGTCGGTGTCCGGATATTCGCGCACGGACAGGCTGATATAGCCCACCAGCCCGACGATGCAGAGCAGCACGGCGACAACCGCGGAAAAGACCGGGCGGCGAACAGAAAGGTCGGAAAGCTGCATGGCCCGGCCGTCAGTGACCCGAAGCGCCGGGCGTCGCACCGGACGCTGCGCCTGACGGCTTGTCGTCCTCCGCCAACCGGAACGGCATCCCGTCGGACAGCTTGACCACGCCCTCCGTCACCACCTTCTGCCCCGGCGTCACGCCGCCGATAATCTCGACAAGGCCGTTCTGGTGTGTGCCGGTCGTCACCTTCACCCGCTTCGCCTTGCCGTCCGCATCGGCCAGAAAGACGAACCGGTCCTCCCCATCACCCACCAGCGCCAGTTCCGGCACAGCCATCGCCGTGCGCGGGCGCGACAGGATGCGGACCGTCATCAGCATGCCGGGCTTCAGCGCCCTGTCCGGATTGGGCAGGATGGCACGAACCCGGACCGCGCGGGACGCCGGATCAATGACCGGATCGATCGTCGCGATCGTCCCGTGAAAGGGCTTGGTGCCGAAAGCCGACGCCGTCGCCTCGATCGCCTGCCCCGTCCTGATCGCCGTCAGCTGCGTTTCGGGAACCGTGAAGTCCAGCTTGATGCGGGACAGATCGCTGATCGTCGCGATCGGCGTACCCGCCGTCACCACCGCGCCCGGCGACACGGTGCGGAGCGAGGCCCAGCCGGCAAAGGGCGCACGGATGACGCGGTCGCCGATCGTGGCGGTCGCCTGCTGCGCGGTGGCCCGCGCCTCGTCGGCCAGCGCGATCTGGCTCTCTACATTGGCGTTCGTGGCAAAGCCTCTGTCTTTCAACGCCTTAAGGCGGGCAAGTTGCAGGCGCGACACCTCAACCCGCGCCTGCGCGGCGGCGAGTTCGGCATGCTCCTGCGCCTGCGCCAGCGTGGCGATGACCGCGCCCTTCGGCACGAAGCCGCCGTCAGTGAAGTGAATGGCCGTGATCCGCTCCGTCACCGGCGCGGACAGCACCACCTGCTCATTGGCCAATGCGGTTCCAACAGCATCCACCACATCGGAAAACACGGCGCGCCCGACCGGCGCAGCCTCGACCAGCGCGGCAGGCCGATCCTTCTTCGCCTCACCGCTGCCGCATGCGGCCAGCATCAGCACCGCTAAACTTGTAACCCCCAGATATCGCATGGATGCGCCCGCTACTCCGTGTCTTGCTGCCATGCAACATAATGCCCCGCCTATCGGGCCTCAACGAAGTTTGCGTTACAGTCCTCTATCCGGGCCGCTATCCACCTCGCCGCGTCGGGCGGCGATCAGGAACTCCACATTCCCCTCCGGTCCCGTGATCGGGCTTGGCACGACGCCCTCGACATGCCAGCCCAGATCCTCGACCCATCCACACACTTCGCTGCAAACACGTGCATGAACAGCGGGGTCGCGCACGACGCCGCCCTTGCCCACCTCTTCCCGACCAGCTTCGAACTGCGGCTTGATCAGGGCAAGCAGCCGGGCGTCCGCCGCCGCGAAAGTCAGCGGTCGCTCCAGCACCTTGGCCAGGCCGATGAAACTGGCGTCGCACACGATGATGTCGATCGGCTCGGGGATATGCGTGGGCGTCAGGATGCGCGCACTGGTCTTTTCATGGACGATGACCCGATCGTCGGATCGCAGCTTCCACGCCAATTGGTTGGTCCCGCTGTCGACGGCATAGACGCGCGCCGCGCCCTTGGTCAGCAGCACGTCGGTGAACCCTCCGGTCGAGCTGCCGACATCCATAGCCACCGCGCCGCTCACGTCCCAGCCGAAATGGTCGAGCGCATGGGCGAGCTTGACGCCCCCGCGCGACACCCAGGGATGATCGCGCCCGCGCACCTCGATCGCCGCATCGTCGGCGAGCTGCTGCCCGGCCTTGTCCACCTTCCGGTCGCCGGAAAAGACGAGGCCCGCAAGGATCAACGCCTGCGCGCGGGACCGGCTTTCGACCAGCCCCCGGTCCACCAGCATCTGGTCGGCCCGCTGTTTAGCCATGGACGAGTGCGGTCAGCGTCGACGGCGTCAGCAGTTGCGGCAGGACCTGCGCCTCCTTGCCCGACGCATACCACAGGTAGAGCGGCACGCCCGATCGGCCATGGCCTTCCAGAAAGCGGCCGATGGCCGGATCGGCATTGGTCCAGTCGCCGACCATGACGGTCACGCCCGCCTTGGCGAAGGCGTCGGCCACTTCGGCGCGGTCGATGGCGGCGGCTTCATTCGCCTTGCAGGTCAGGCACCAGTCGGCGGTGAAATAGAGGAAGACGGGCTTCCCCTGCCCGCGCAACTGGGCGAGCTTCGCCTCGTCGAAGGGGATGCTCGCCGTCCCGGCCTGCGCGGGGGCGGCGACCGCGCCCTTGGGCGGCAACAGCGCAATCCCGACGGCCACAATGCCGATCAGCAACGCCGGGAACAGGATCGACACCGTTCGCCCCGCATGCTGGCGAAGGCCGATGATCCACAGCACCAGACCTGCGGCGAGCGCCGCGGCAAGGCCCGTCGTCATGCCGCCCACCCCGACCTGCTGTCCCAGCAGCCAGGCGAGCGCCAGCGCGGTCAGGAACATCGGCACGGACAATATCCGCTGAAACGTCCCCATCCATGCGCCGGGCTTCGGCATCCGGGCGCGGAGCGCTGGCACCAGCGCGATAAGCAGGAACGGCAGGGCAAGGCCGATGCCCAACCCTGCGAAGATGGCCAGCGCCGCCACTGTCGGCAGCACCAGCGCTGCGCCGAGCGCAGCGCCCATGAACGGTCCGGTACAGGGCGTCGCGACGAAGGCAACCAGCACGCCGGTCCAGAAGGCCCCAGCTACCCCGCTTTTGCTGGCCAGTCCCTGTCCCGCGCCGACAGCGCGCAATTCGAACAGGCCCGCCAGATTGAGGGCGATGGCAGTGACGAGCAGCAGCAGCAGCACGATGACGCGCGGGTCCTGAAGCTGGAACGCCCATCCCGCCGCCACGCCCCCGGCCCGCAGCGCCAGCAATCCGCCGCCGAGCGCCAGGCAGGTCGCGACCACGCCTGCGGCATAGGCCCACGCCTCCCGCTTCACCCCCGCCGGATCGCCGCCCGCCTTGGCCAGGCTCAGCGCCTTGAGGCTCAGGATAGGGAAGACGCAGGGCATGATGTTGAGGATCAGGCCGCCAAGGATCGCGCCGCCCAGCGCCAGCAATATGGTCGAAATCCCGCCGCTGGCTGCGCTGTCCCCCGGCGCATCGCCAACCGGCGTTCCGGCGGCGGGGACGGCGCCCGGCTTCGCGTCGATGGACAGGCCGATATGGTCGCCGGTGCGCAGCACGCCCTTCACCTCTGCGGGTGCAGAGCCAGCCGCATCGCTTTCCACGATCAGCATGTCGCCATTGCGGCTGATCCGCTGCGGCGTCGGATATTTGAGCGCCCCATCGGTCAGCGAGAAGAACCAGGGCTGGCTGATCTGCGCCGAAGCGGGAAAGGGAATGGCCAGACGGAAACGCCCGTCGCTCACCGCGAAATGCGCCTGCGATCCCAGCGGGCGCGGCAGATGGGTGCGATAGCCGTCAAAGGTCGCGCGCCGATCCGCAGGGATCGCACCGTCGCCCACGATCAGGTCGAGGCTGAGGTCGCCACCGGCCGGAACGCACATCTCCTTCGTGCAGGCGAGCCAGTCGCCCCGAACGCGCACCGGCAACATCGTCCCCGGCTTCATCGCCGCCGGGACGGTCAGCGTCGTCAATATGGCGTAAGGCCCCTCATAGACATGGTTCATCAGGCCGGAAATCAACAGGGTTTCCGGCACCGGATGACGGAGCGGCCCTGCCGTGACGCCCGGCGGCAGCGTCCATGTGACCGTCATGCCGATGCCCGCGTCGCCCGGATTTTCCCAATAGCCGTGCCATCCGGGCTGCGGCGTCATGACGAAGGCCAGCGTCACGGGCTTGCCGGGGGCCGGATGGTCGGTTTCCGCAACCAGCCGCGCGGCGATATGCGCACCACCCTGCGCGCCCGCCAATTGCGCCGACGCCGGCTGGGGGAGCAGCAGCACCGCCACCCATGTCATCAAAAGGAAATGAAAAATCCGCATCGGGCCTCTGTGCAGCACCCCTCTCGCGGGCTAGGTCTCGCCGGTGCTGCCGTCAAGCCCAGTGCCGCCTTATAGCAAGGAGTTCCCCCGTGATCTTTCGTCGCGCTCTTGCCACCGTCGCCATGGCGACCGTCCTCTGCACGCCGGCCCTGTTGAACGCGCAGGGCGCAGCGCCGGCCGCGACGCCCACGCCCGCCGCCACACCGCCGAAGCTGATCGTCGCGATTTCGGTCGACCAGTTTTCCGGCGACCTCTTCAACGAATATCGCCAGCATTATGTGGCCGGCATGAAGCGGATGACTGAAGGCGCGGTGTTCCCGCGCGGTTACCAGAGCCATGCCGCGACCGAGACCTGCCCCGGCCATTCCACCATCCTGACCGGCAGCCGCCCCGCGCGCACCGGCATCATCGCCAACACCTGGTTCGACCTCAACACCGCGCGCGCCGACAAGGCGGTCTATTGCGCCGAGGATGAGAGCCAGCCGGAGACGAGCAGCGAGGCTTATGTCGCCTCTCCGCTGCATCTGAAGGTGCCGACCATGGGCGGGCGCATGAAGATCGCCAACTCTGCCGCCCGTGTCGTGTCCGTCGCGGGCAAGGACCGCGCGGCGATCATGATGGGCGGGCCGACCGCCGACCAGACATGGTGGTGGGGCGGCAAGGGCTATGTCAGCTACAAGGGCACGGCGGAAAATGCCCTCGTCACGCAGGTCAATGGCGGCGTCGCCAAACTGCTGAACGAGGATCGCCCGGGCATGGAGCTGCCGGCCGAATGCGCCTCCCGCGACTTCGCTGTCGATATCGGCGCGGGCAAGAGCGTCGGCACGGGCCGCTTCGCGCGCAAGGCGGGGGATTCCAAGGCGTTCCGCGCCTCGCCCGAAATCGACGCCGCGACACTGGTGCTGGCGGCCGCGCTGATCGAGAATATGGGTCTGGGCAAGCAGGCGCAAACCGACATCATCTCCATCGGCCTCTCCGCCAACGACTATATCGGCCACACCTACGGCACCGAGGGCGCGGAAATGTGCATCCAGCAATATTCGCTGGACCGCGAGCTTGGCGCCTTCTTCGACCGGCTCGACAAGGACGGCATCGACTATGAAGTGGTGCTGACCGCCGACCATGGCGGCCACGACCTGCCCGAGCGGCATCGCGAGAACGCCATGCCGATGGAAGCGCGGATCGATCCGTCGCTCGAACCCAAGGCTTTGAATGCCGCGCTGGCGGCAAAGACCGGCCTCTCCGGCACGCTCCTTTACGGCGATGGCGCGGCGGGCGACATGTATCTGGCCAAGACCCTGTCGTCGGCGCAGCGCAAGAAGGTGACCGACGCGCTGATGGCGATCTGGAAGGCGTCGCCGCAGATCCAGACCGTGCTCACCAGCGCAGAGATCGCCGGAACGCCCAGTCCGTCCGGCCCGCCGGAAAGCTGGAGCCTGATCCAGGAGGCGCGCGCAAGCTATTATCCGGGCCGGTCAGGCGACTTCCTGGTGATGCTCAAACCTCGCATCACGCCCATCGCTGACCCGACCAAGGGCTATGTCGCGACGCACGGCAGCCCCTGGGACCTCGACCGGCGCGTACCGATCCTGTTCTGGCGCAAGGGGATCGCCAGCTTCGAGCAGCCGCTGGGCGTGGAGACGGTGGACATCCTGCCCACGCTGGCCGCGACGATCGGCCTTGCCGTGCCGAAGAGCGAGATTGACGGGCGCTGCCTGGACATCATCGCCGGCCCGGGCGAAAGCTGCCCGAAATAGGCCCGTTTTCTATCGGACGTTCGACCAGGCGAGCACGGTGACAGACGCAAGCAACGCGCAGATGCCCAGCAGGAACACCCTGTCCGCTAGCATTTCGCACAGGCTCGCGCGGGTTTCCGACCGGATCGCCTGATAGGAAAACAGGCAGCTCAGGCTGAACAGCACCGCGCCGACCCAGGCGATCTCGTCCGCTATGGTGCCATGCGCCTGATTGGTGATGTGCAGCCCGGTGATGATGAGCAGCGCTATGCCCAGCAGGTTCGACGCGGCGTTGAGGATATGGGTCGTCTTCATGGCCGCCGCGCTTGGCCGAGCGTGGCTGAACGGCGGCGGAACGGGATGCGGTAACATCGCCTGCTGACCCACGGACTCTTGACGGGGACTCCCCGCTTGGCGCATTGTCCTAAAACGGAACATTTGGGGGACGAAGGCGATTATGGCGGCCAGCCGCGCCACGAAACGCGCGCCGGAATGGCGCGAGATGCTCAAACGCAGCCTGATCCGCAGCGGCGCGCTGATCGGATCGCTGGCGCTGTTCGCGCTCGCGGTGTTCCTGACGCTCGCCTTGCTGAGCTACGCGCCCAGCGATCCGTCGATGAACACCGTCGCCGCCGCGACGACCAAGAACATCATGCAGACGCCCGGCGCCTATGCCGCCGATTTCCTGCTTTGGCTGTTCGGCGTGCCCGCCGCCCTTCTCATCCCGCTCATCTTCCTCAGCGCCCATCGCCTGTGGGGTGACGAGGATATGGCGGGGTGGAAGCGCCAGTTCGCCAAGTGCCTCGCCGGCATCGTCCTCCTCGGCATCGGCCTTGCCCTATTCCAGCGCGAACCGCTGGTCGGCCTGCCTGCCGGCTGGGGCGGCATCATCGGCCTTGTCGTGTCGAAGGGTATCTTCAGCCTTTCCGCCGCCGCGCCGCCCGCCGGCCAGCCCTGGCTGATCGGCGCGCTGGTCATGGTCGCCATCATCTGCGGCCTCACCCTCTGGTATCGCAGCCTCGGCATCGATCGGCCGCTCTTCGCGCTGTTCCGCCCGGCCCTGCCGCGCTTCACCATGCCGCGCCTGAAGGTCACCGAGGCCGGCGAGGAAGTAATCGAAGAGCGGGAGGCGGAACCGCGCCGCCCCGTCTCCGCCGCGCCCAAGCCGCCCATCACCATCCAGTCGCCCAAGCCCGCCGCGCCACCCCGCGCCATGGCCCCGGTGTCGCAGGACGACCTGTTCGGCAACAGCTCGCTCCCCTCGCCCGACCTGCTCTCCGCCCCGCCCCCTTCGCAGGGGCAGAAGATCGACCGCGCCAGCCTGGAGCGTAACGCCCGCCTGCTCGAAAGCGTGCTCGACGACTTCCATGTGAAGGGCAACATCATCGAAGTGCGCCCCGGCCCGGTCGTCACCATGTACGAGCTGGAGCCCGCGCCCGGCATCAAGGCCAGCCGCGTCATCGCGCTCGCCGACGACATCGCCCGCAACATGTCCGCGCTCTCCGCCCGCGTCGCGACCATTCCCGGCCGCACCGTCATCGGCATAGAGCTGCCCAACGCCAAGCGCGATTCCGTCGTCCTGCGCGAACTCATCACCAGCGAGCAGTTCGCCGCCGACGGCACCCTGCCGATCGTGCTGGGCAAGAATATCTCGGGCGAGCCGATCATCGCCGACCTTGCGCCCATGCCCCACCTGCTGATCGCGGGCACCACCGGGTCGGGCAAGTCGGTCGGCCTCAACTGCATGATCCTCTCGCTGCTCTACCGCATGACGCCGGACGAGCTGCGCCTCATCATGATCGATCCCAAGATGCTGGAGCTCAGCATCTATGACGACATTCCCCACCTCCTCTCGCCCGTCGTCACGGAGCCGCAAAAGGCGATCCGCGCGCTCAAATGGGCGGTGGAGCAGATGGAGGACCGCTATCGCATGATGGCGTCCATCTCCGTGCGCAATCTGGCCAACTACAACGAGAAGGTCCGCGCCGCGAAGGCAAAGGGCAAGCCGCTCGGCCGCCGCGTGCAGATCGGCTATGATCCGGAGAATGGCCAGCCCATCTATGAGGAGGAGCAGCTGGACTTCCAGCCGCTGCCGCAGATCGTGGTGGTGGTGGACGAGCTGGCCGACCTGATGATGACCGCGGGCAAGGAAGTCGAATTCCTGATCCAGCGCCTCGCGCAGAAGGCGCGCGCGGCGGGTATCCACCTGATCCTCGCGACGCAGCGCCCCTCGGTCGACGTCATCACCGGCGTCATCAAGGCGAACCTGCCGACTCGCATCAGCTTCTTCGTCACCAGCAAGATCGACAGCCGCACCATCCTGGGCGAACAGGGCGCCGAACAGCTGCTGGGCAAGGGCGACATGCTCTACATGGCGGGCGGCAAGGGCCTCACCCGCGTCCACGGCCCGTTCGTCAGCGATGATGAGGTCCGCCTGATCGCCGACCATTGGCGCGCGCAGGGCAAGCCCGACTATATCCAGGCCGTGACCGAGGAGCCGGAGGACGGCAGCTTCGCGCTCGACGGCGTGGACCTGGGCGACGACAGCCCGGACGCGCAGCTCTACCGCAAGGCGTGCCAATTGGTGTTCGAGAACCAGAAGGCGTCCACAAGCTGGCTGCAACGCCAGCTCCGCGTCGGTTACAACAGCGCCGCGCGGCTCATCGAACGCATGGAGGAAGAGGGGCTGGTCGGCGCGCCGAACCATGTCGGACGGCGCGAAGTGCTGCGTGATGAGAATGGGCAGGCTGTTTGAGGGAGACGGTGGCCGGTTAGCGCTACCCTCCACTGCCAATAAGGAAATTGCAATTACCGAACCGGTGTTGATGACGCATTTCAAGAAAATGCGTCAATTAAATCCTTTTCAAGTTCGGAGACTTCTCGACCTATCAGACGGTCGAACTCGCGCTCAATTAGAGTCACATCCATAGCGTCGACCTCCTCCCTGCGCCGCTTGGAAAGAATGACTATAACCTGCTTCTTTTGTTCGACGTTATATTGGTCGAAATTTGGAATATATTGGCTCTCTTGAAGATTGAACCTAATTTCATAATAGGATTTTTTAAAAGTCTTCACCGCGCTTTCTTGCAGCGGAAGGTTTTTTATCTCTGCTTTTAGCCATGAATCTAAATATGCTAGCTGAGAAATGTTGTCTGTCTGGCTAAAAAACATAAGCCAGCCCCTGCGGGAATTATTAATGATGCATCCAGATATCTTCAAGTTAAGCCGAAAAAGATGCTTCTCGTGATCCCGCTTATATCTGAAGCAAGTGAGGACCTTTGCTAGATTTGAAAACATCTTAGCTAGTGAGGACTGTCTCACCGAAATCTGGTTCGGAGTGATTTCGTAGCCAAGATACTGCACGCCATCGCCGAGAACGCTCGTCTCGGTCTTACCGGGGGTTCCCATCGCGTGACTTGCCAAGCCGATATTTTCTAGCCCGGTCCATAGCGATTTGTAAACCGAGTTGACCTTCTCGGATTCGGCTATGACTAGGATATCATCGACATATCGCCTGTAAAATACGCTATCGTCCGCGATCTTATCGAACTCGGTCATGTATATCGCCGCGAGCGCGTTTGATATGCTCAAGCCTTGCGGGACTCCGATCATGGGCGCGGGCTGATCCGCCGTACCAGTTCTAGTGGAGACTGACTTAATGATGAGACGAATGATCGAGGATGGGATGTCGGAGTTTTCAATAGCAGCTTGGAGAAGGTCGTGGCGCAATGAGGGGTAGAAATCCTTGATGTCCATCCTTAAAAACGACGAGTGTTCACGTGCCACCTTGAGGTGGACCTTGATGTCCTTAATGAAGATATGCGGCGGTCGAGGCTGCGAGATTGGGAAGTGGGTTTTCAGAAATTCCAATGCGCCTCGCAAAGCGAGGCGATCGCGGATGGTCGGGACAGAAATCTGGCGCGGTGGTCGTGTCGAGCCACGGGCGATCAACTTTTCGCGATAATTGGTCGGACGATATGTCCCGTCGTTGACCTTCGCAGCGATGAGTTCGCATTCAGCATCCAACATCTTTTCGAAGGCATCATGTCGGATGCCGTCCTTCCCGATGGCGCGGGACCTCGCTACATGCGTTTGATAAACCGTTTTGAGCCAAGCCGCATTGAAGCCGTCCAATGGGATGAAGTCAAAGTTCGGCAGCCTCATAACATGAAGTACACTAGGGCCGGGGCCAGATAACCCGAGCCGGCCAACGCCACTCCGCGAAACTGCCTGAACCAGTATCCAGTCTTCATCGGTTTCGTGGGCACAATGGGCTTACTAGCGCTTGTCAGTTGTTGGCCGGCTAGATGAGATGCCACCACAAGGTCCGCATAATCTCTTGGGGGGTGATTAGGGTAGGCGTCGAGCACGTCGTAATAGGCAGTTGTCAGTGCATCGTCATCCGAGATGGTATCAAGGAGGCGCTGAAGCTTTAGATAACATTCCCTGAATCGATCAGCCTGCTGGTCCAGATTGAGAGAAGGTACGAATATGGACATAGCCAAAACAGCGATTGCAAGCATAGCTGAGGCGACATCCCGGAAGACCTGCTTATCCGCCACTAGCTGATAGACGGACAGGCATGTGAGGATGGTGGAATACCATACAGTGATATAGTTCAATGTCCTGCTCGTGGACCTGAGCCGACGCTCCGTTTTCATACGGATATGGGCCGTGATCCAAACTCGGTCGCGCAAACCCTGAGACATCTACTGCTACACCCCAGTTTGTGAGCCGGGCGTATTAATTCGAAGGCAACTAATCCCTCAACGAAGGATGCAGATGCGAGATAACTCGGTTTGTAACGACGACCCAAGAACAAATCTTGAGCCAGCCACCATGGCGGCTCCACCCGACCCAAGAGGATCTTACGAAGTAAGCTGAACTTACGCAATGTCTACATAACAACGGCGGAATAATTTGCCGTCGCAACTCATGCCGAGCTCTTTCTAAGATAATATGGGTTGGCTACAGGCTCGTAGACTAGCCATGCCTACCTAGCACCAGTCATGTACTCCCCCTGTCCTACACCCCACCCGCCATGCTCTACTCCGCCGCATGGAACAGCACCCTACCCCCACCCCTCCGCCCGCCGCGCCTCGTGGCGTGACGTCCCCCAACCCCGCGCACTGGACGCCCGCCAAGCAGCGCATCTTCCTTGTCGCCCTGTCCGATACCGGCAATGTCGTGCGCGCCGCGCAGGCGGCGGGGATGACGGCGCGGAGCGCGCATCGGCTGCGAGAAAGGCTGGCGGGCACGCCGTTCGACCGCGCCTGGTCCCAGGCGATCGCCCATGTCGCGCGGATGCAGGGGAACCCATTCGATCCCGCCCTGATGCCCACCCCCGCGCCCGTCGCCAGGACATCGCCCGACCCGGCGACGCCCCGATGAGCCGGAGCCGTCCCGACGCCTTGCGGGTGCAGTCCAGGTGCGACGCAAGTGAGACTCACATGCGACGCACATGGGACTCAAGTGAGACGCAGGTGAGACGCAGGTGAGACGCAAGTGCGACTCAACTGGGACGCAGGTGAGACTCACCAGCGACGTAAGTGCGACGCACATGGGACGTAACTGCGACCTATATGGGACTCAGGTGCGACGTTCGTGCGACCTTAGTGCGACTTTCCGGGCCAAAACGCGTAATCACCCGCAACTTCCGCAACTTCGTAGGATTTTCCGTTCATCGCCGCCCGCCGCGCCCCGCGAAAAGCCCGATGGTCCGAACAGCAACCCGCTCAGTAGCTCCACTGCACCTGCGCGCGCACCAGATTGCCCTTGGCCCGGCCGAACCGCCGTTCATCGGCCTCGCGCCGCTCCATATTGGCATAGGCCAGGGTGAGTTCGAGCGCGTCGATGATCTGCCATTCGAAGCCCAGTTCGATCTCGTTCGTCTCCAGCCGCGGGGCGTTGGTCGCGGCCTTCCACCCGCCGCGGTATCGCTGCCAGCGGCCATAGGGGATCACCCTGCCCATGCCGATATCGCCGACATTATACATCACCTGCACATATCCGCCGCTGCCCCTGGTCGATCGGATGGCGTTGACGCCATTGTCATATTGCGGCCCCCGGCCCCAGGTCCATTCCGCCTGGACGCCGATGGGCTGCGGATAGAGCATGGCGTGGACGACATAATGGTCATCCTTGTAATTGATCGCGCTGACCCCGCCGGACCGCACCTCCGGCCGGACAGTGTTGAACATGACCGATCCGCCGACCTCGACCACCTGCCCCGCAAATGCGGAGCCCAGGCCGTCCAGTTCGAACGGCCATGTCGCCATCGCGACCTTCGCAAAGCCCTCATTCTGCTCCGTCCGGTTGACGCCCTGCCCGTTATAGAGAGCGAGCGCGAACGCGCCGTAATTGCCGAACAGCTTCTGCTTGTCCTGCGCCAACCTGTCCCAGATCTTCTGCACGCGCGGCGGTGTGTAGTAGAGGACGACGCCCAGGTCGCGCTCGCTCGGCACCACGCTGTTCAGCGCATCGGAACGGTCGAGCGTCAGCCGGTTGGACGAGGACTGGAGATTCTCCCAGCCGAACGGCACCTTCGACTGGCCGAAGCGCAGCTTGAGCGCATGGTCGTCGGTCAGGAACCAGTCGACATAGGCGTCGCGCAACTGCCCGAAATGCTCGCGCCGCTCGCCGTTGGACTGGGCGTTCACGGCGGAGGCGAAATCGGTCTGGAAATACAGCGCCAGATCGTCCGTCACATTGCCCTGCAAAATCAACCGGGCGCGGCGGAGGGAAAAACCGCCATTCTCGTTGATCGACGCGTCATGCACCGAGCGCAACCGGGACCGGCCCGACGGCGCCGTCTCGTCCCCGTCGATGAAGCTGTTGTACCGCATCTGCGTATAGCCGCGCAGCTGCAGCTTCTCATACCAGGCTTTCTTTTTCTTGGTCGCGTCGGCCATGACCACCGGGGCAGCCGCTTCGGCTGGCTTGGCGCCGGCCACCTGCCCCGCCGCGACGGGCGCGGAGGCATCGGCTGTCGCCGTCGCGGCCCCCGGCGTCGCTCCGTCTCC
>DASVND010000020.1:0-24029 GCA_036384035.1 Sphingobium sp.
GATCCCAATATTGGCGGCCAATCGCGAAATGTGAAGCAAGCCATAGCCCTTATCGAACACCGCACCCCATCACCGCACCTCACCACCACAACCTAAAAACCATTCCCCCAATTTCGAAAAAAAATAATTGGTCTGGGCTGCGCGAAATTTCGTCCTCGAGATAGCCTGCGTGAAATCAAGATAAGGCCGGGCGGGCTTGTCAGCATTTCGGAAGCCCGGACCATATCGCAGCTCTGTTTATGATTAGGATAGGATTGGCGGATGAATAGCCCTGCGACCTCAGATGAGCGAATTCTCGAAAGCCTGCCGAAAATCTTCTGTGAAGCGGTAAATAGTAAAGATGCCTATCGGCTTGCCGAGATCATGGCGGACGATGTGGACTATGTTAACGTTGCCGCTGCGCTTTTACACGGAAGGGCAGACGTTGAAAAACATCATGTGGCAGGATTTGCGGGAGTAATGAGCGCCTCAATATTCGCGTTGTTACAGGTTTCCATCCGATTTCTTCGTCTGGACATAGCCGTTGTTCATTGGAGCTGGACTGCCTCGGGGGACAAGAATCGTGACGGCACCGAAAAGCCGCGCCGTTATGGCATCATGACGATGATAGCGGAAAAGAAGGGTGACGGCTGGAAGGTCGTGGTGGTGCAAAACACCAATTCCATCCCAGGTTTTGGGCCTGAAGCCGGAATTATCTCGCCTATGCCACTTCCAGATCATATGGCCGCATATAATTGACGTTCTTGAACGACGTACTGCCGGTTATTGTCACTGGCTGCGCAGAGGGCGGGTTGGGCCACCGAACCTACTGACGCGGCGCATCTGGTGCCCCTTGTAAATCCTCTAGGGTCGTCACGCCGAATTCGCGTCATGCTGTCACCGGAGAGCGTTCGCCGCGCAAAATCCGAAACGGGTTCGAGCAGGTCCGCAAACGATATTGGGCCAGCGATTCTGGGATCGGGGCTATTTCTCCATCATCTCGGGCGGCATCAACGATGACATTGTCATGTGATATCTCGGCCGCCATGCCCGCAAGCGTGGCTTTGGCCACTCCATAAGATCCCACCGACCTCGATCGGCCAGTCATTCAGATAATTTCCGTATCCAATCTACGAATATAATTTTGCGAATAAGTGAGTATATAATTTAAATATTGAGATCTAAATGAAAGTAATAATCCAAATAATGTTGTTAAAATAATTATTTTACGTCGTAATCATCGGAATATTTTTACACATACCGATAAATATAGCTGAATGATGGTATAATTTCTTATTAGGAGAGTTATATTTAATTAAATTGTTACTAATAATCTTGCGCGGAATGCCCCATCGCCCCGTCGCGAGAAACCTTATGGCCGATTGCTGAAAAACATTGATCCCGCCTTGCGGCCTGTAATGGCAGGTACTGTACCCGCAGTGTGAGGAACTCTACTCGGGTACAAGGCGAGCAGAACGCCACCCCATCGGAAATCAATTATACCTAGCCGGGGGTGTCCTAGCACGTCATATTTTGGGGGCAATGCGATATGATTAAAGGGGTTTTACTTACGGCAGCAAGCATCACGGCTTTGGCTAACGCTCAGCCTGCATCTGCCCAAGAAGCGTCGCCGACAGGCGTTCCACCGAGCGATCAGTCAAAGCCAGCGGACGACAGTATCGTCGTGACCGGGACGCGACTAAAAGGCGACACGGTAGTCGGATCCGCGATTGTATCGGTCAGTCGCGCGGACATCGATCGGCTGAATGTCGTGAACAGCTCACAATTGTTCCTCAATCTGCCACAAGTCAACAATCTGGGCGTCACGCAAAACTCGCGCCAGGGCAATGGCGGCTCTGCCAATTTCAATGCTGCCCAGGGTTTGAATATTCACGGCATCGGTCCGTATGCGACACTGATGCTGATCGACGGACGGCGCGTCGTGCCGCAGGGCTCCTATGGCCTGATCGTATCGGATACGTCGATCATTCCGACGATCGCGCTGGAGCGGGTTGAAGTGATGGCCGATGGTGCATCGGCGGTCTACGGGTCGGATGCCGTTGCGGGCGTCGCCAACCTTGTTCTTCGGCGCGCATTCAAAGGGATCGAAGCGTCATCCTCATATGGGTGGGCCGACAATTACCGGCAGTATCAGGCTGGCGTCATCGCCGGACATGACTGGGGTACGGGCCATGCGATGCTGGCATACACCTATAACGGCAATTCTGATCTAACGGCCCGGGACAGATCATTTGCGCGATCCGACCTCAGGCCGTTCGGCGGCTCTGATTTCCGAACGACAAGGTGCAATCCGGGAAATATAACGGTCGGGGGTGTCAGCTATGCGATCCCGGCGGGCGGGGTGACCCCGGCCACGGCGGGCGCGTTACAGCCGGGGACCGCCAACCGCTGTGATACACTTCTCGACAGCACGATGGTCCCGAAGATCCGTCGAAACAGTGTTGTCGCCACCTTCGATCAAGACGTGACCGGGGGCCTCAGCGTACGCGCGACGGGTTTCTACGCACACCGTACATTTGGGAGCCGAATTGGGCTGCCGACGGCGACCTTGACCGTCCCCGCCACGAACGCCTTTTTCGTTCGCCCGGCCGGCACGGTCGGCACGGAAACCGTAGGCTATGCGTTTACGGAACTGCCGGAGACGCCCTATACCACCGGTGTTTCCGAAGTTTATCAGGGTACGGTCGGTGCATCGCTGACATTGCCTTATGACTGGGTTGCAACCGTCGATTATTCCTATGGCCGTGCCAATGATCGGTATGACACCGCGCATGTGCTCTATAATCCGGCGCTGACGGCCGCACTGGCCAGCAGCAATCCCGCTACCGCGTTCAATCCCTATGGCGCCGCGAACAGCCCGACTGTGCTTGCCGCGATCAACGGCGGCGTGGAAAAGCTGGTGGGCCAGGGACGCCAATCGGTCGCCGATCTGGGTCTGAGCGGTGCTCTTTTCGCTTTACCTGCGGGCTCGGTGAGCGTCGCGATTGGCTATCAGCACCAGTATAATCGGCAATTTGCCTACACCCTTACCGGCCCTGCGGCGTCGCCTTTCCCCGGGACCCAGGTCAACGCTCGGCGTAACATCGATTCTCTATATGCAGAGGTCAAGGTTCCGCTGATCGGTCCGGACATGGACATCCCGGGTTTCTATCGCCTGACGACGGACGTCGCCGTGCGGTATGACAGCTTCTCCGATGTCGGGAATACGACCAATCCCAAAGTCGGCGTGGATTGGGAAGTCATCCAGGGCCTGCGGTTCCACGGCAGCTACAGCACCGCCTTCCGCGCACCGGCTCTCTACCACACGCATGGCGCTGGAGCGAGTTTCTACACCCAGCTGACCGACCCGTTGGCGGGCGGAGCGTTGGTCAACGTACTCGCGGCGTTCGGAGGCAATGCAAAGAAACCGGAGACCGCAAGGACATATACTTTCGGGTTGGATTTCAAGCCCGTCTTTGTACCCGGGCTTTCCATGCAACTGAGCTATTTCAATGTTCATTATGAAGGAACGATTGCCGCGCTCACCAACAACGCCCAGTTGCTCAATCAGCCCTATTACGCCAATCTCGGCATTATAACGCGAAATCCGACGGCCCAGCAGGTTGCTGCGTTCATCGCCCAGCTGCCACTGATTCCGGGCGTTGTTCCACCAAATGTCGCCGTCATTGCCGACACGCGTGCGACGAACCTCGGCGCCGTCCACGCGGGCGGGCTGGATTATGTGGTCGGCTATCAGCGGGAATTGGGCAACGCTGGAACGTTTGGCATCGGCTCTTCGGGAACAGTGTACCTCAACTATAAGATTGCAGCGGCACCGGGCGCGCCGTTTGTTGACCTGCTCGGCAAGATTCTAAACCCGAATAAACTACAGCTTCGCGGCTATCTCAACTGGCAGAACGGGCCGGTCGATGCTTCCGTGATCCTTAATCGATCGAGCAGCTACACCAACAACCTGACCGCGCCGGCCCAGAAGGTCGCATCCTATGCCACGGTGGATTTTCATCTGGGCTATGATTTCGCCGAGCTGGTGGGTTTGTCCAAATTGCGTGCATCGGTGGACGTCACCAACCTGTTCGACCGTAACCCGCCGTTTGTGAACATCGGCCCGACGTTGCAGGCTGAAGGCGGGTTCGACGCGACCCAGGCAAATCCGATCGGACGCGTGATCGGCTTCACGCTGAAGGCGGCTTATTAGTTGCGAAGGCAAGCGTGCGCCCGGAATGATGAGCCCAGCGCTCGTGAACCGGGCCGCGTTTGCGATGACCTGCAAGCAGTCTACTTCTACGGGCCCCGGAAACGCGGCCATCGGAGTTGGACCTCCGCGGGTATGGCGTGTCCTGAAGCGTCAGCGGATGGCCGATCTTCGGCGGATGGGTGCACATGGCACTGGCCTGAAAGCCCGTTCAAGCGGGAACTGCGGCGGATGGACTACACCACCGGCTCTGGGGGCTACTTACGACGTTTGGCTGGGAGCGGGCGCCAAGTGATGTCACAAAAGGCGACTGGTAGAAAATGACCCATCCCCACACTGCAGAGACAGTGCATGACGAGTCCGGTGGTCATGCGCCTGCGCCGAACAAGGCGGCAATTCTGACGATCATTATCGTCAGCTATGTGATGATCATCCTGGACATTTCGGTGGTCATGACGGGATTGCCCAAGATCCAGCATCAACTGGGCTTCTCCGAAGTCGATCTGGCGTGGGTACAAACCGCTTATACATTGACATTCGGCGGTTTCCTGCTCGTCGGCGCGCGCGCCGGGGACATATTGGGGCGCCGACATATGCTTATCGCGGGCCTCGCCATTTTCACGCTTGCATCGGTGGCAATCGGCGCCTCCTTTTCCGCGCCGTGGATGTTGGCCTGGCGCGCGATCCAGGGGCTCGGTTCCGCGATATTGGCGCCATCTGTCCTTGCGCTGTTGCAGACCAATTTTGCCGAAGGCGAGGAGCGTACGAAAGCGGTGTCTTATTATGCCGCCGCTGCCGGTCTGTCGGCGACGATGGGGCTGATCGTCGGGGGCATCCTCGTGCAATGGGTTTCGTGGCGCGCCGGCTTCTATATCAATCTGCCGATTGGGATCGTCCTGATCATCGGTGCCTCCTATTATATAAGCGAGACCGATCGCCTGCCTGGCAAGCTGGACATTGCGGGCGGCCTCACCTCGACGCTCGGCGTGGCTGGGCTCGTCTATGGTTTCATTCGTTCCGCGGAAACGGGTTGGCATGACGACCTCACACAGATGATGATCGGTTTTGCCGCGGCGCTGATCGCGTTGTTCATCCTGATCGAGCGCAATGCAGCGCAGCCGGTCCTGCCGCTGGGACTGTTCGCAAGCCGGGTGCGCTCTGGTGCCTATGCCGCACGGTTTCTGTATATGGGGGCGATGATTGGCTTCTGGTTTTTCACGTCACTCTATCTGCAGGACGTGGCAGGCTATAGCGCAGGGATGGCGGGGCTGGCCTTCGTTCCCGCCACCATCCCCCATGTGCCGCTCTCTATCCTTTTTCCGTATCTGGCACGTCGGTTTCGCCCACAGAATCTTTTGGTCTTCGGATTGTGCGTCGGCATCATCGGCATGGCCTGGCTTAGCCGCGCCTCGGTGGCGGGGGGCTATCTCCTGTCGGTAGCCTTGCCGATGCTGTTGATCGGCATCAGCCAGGGTCTGTCCCTCATTCCGCTTACATCAGCCGGTATCAGCGGCGTAGCTGGCAAGGATGCGGGCGCGGCGTCGGGCGCGGTGAATGTGGCGCATCAGACGGGCCATTCGGTGGGCTTGAGCATTCTCGTGGCGGTCGCCGGCAGCGTCGCGGCGACCTTGTCTGGGCGCGAACTCATGGCCGTCCGCATAATGACCGCTCTCGAAGGCGCGTCGGCCATGCTCTTCCTCGCTCTCCTCATCGTCCTTGCTACGATTTTCCGGCCCCGCGCCCGCGCGTAGGTTCGGATGACACGTCCCTGGCGACCACAGAGTGACCATCGGTCGCTGCAGCGGACTTACTGGCCCGGCATGGACCTGACCTCACGTAGCTTTCCGATGATCTCCCCGGGCAGTGCTTCGGGCATTCATCGTCCATCATTGGTCCAGACTGTCTTGTTGGCGGGCCACTGGGGAGGGAGCGCACGGCGCTCCTGCGAGCCTCATGCTAAAGCATAGCTTTCCCGCAACCAATCTTTCCCTACTAGATTAGTAGAGATTAATCCTCTAGATAAAAGCGACCAGGAAAGTCTCCACAGGTGGGCTTTTGACGCTCGCAAGCGCGAATGTGTGCAGGCGTGCAGCGCCCGCAATTCCCTTCTTGGTCGGTTTTGCAGAGGAACGCGCGTACGGCGATGGCTGACTTCAAATCTCTGAGCTACTTTGTGGCTGTCTGCGAGTGTGGGGATCTCGGCTCGGGCGCAAGCCATCTTGGCGTGGCGTCATCCACCTTGTCCGCTAGCCTCAAATCTTTGGAAGCGGGGTTTGGCGTTTCGCTTTTTCGCAAGCAGGGCGGACGGCTCGCACCACGGCGTTTTGCCCACTGGCTTTACCAGGCTGCCGTGCCGTTGCTGCTGCTCGAAAAGGCGGCTTTTCGCCGTGCCACAGCGACGGCCGACGAGCCGTTCAGGCGACTGCGACTGGACATCCGGCTGCCGTTTACGCTTGGCCATTTCAATCTCGCCTTAAGCAAGGCCATGGCCGACGCGATGCACGATGACGGACTGACCCTGATCGATCCGGTCTGGTCCCTGGAGATGAGTGCGACCGTCGGCACGCTGACCGTAGACTGTCTGGCTTTTGACGAGCAGGCGAGCCTGACGGTAGAATCCGTGCCACGGGCGCCCGACCCGACCACTGGTGAAATCTTGCTGTGCGAGGATCGCTGGATGATGGTCCGGCGGCGTTCGGGGCTTTCGGAGCTTTCGGAGCCAGCCACCAGCCCTTCGCTTGGCGTCGCGCAGGCCGTGTTGATCCCGGCGTTTCCCCCAGCTCTGCTCGATCGGATCAGCCCGTATGCAAAGGCGCAGAGGGTCAATATTCAGCCGCTAGACGCGCCACCGAGCGATTGGCCGCAGCTGCTTGACGAGAGCCCCGCGGGAACGGCAATTTTGCTGCCTGAGAGCGCCTTATGGGCAGGGCCCGGCCGATCGCGGATCGAGGCGACGCCACTGGATCCGCCGCTAACCTGCTCGATCGTAGCGCGAACTGACGGAAGCACGGCGGCTGCCCGCTTTGTCAAACGGCTCAATCTGGCGCTTGCCGACACAAGGCCGCGATCGGTTCTCGATCCTGCGCTGACCGGCCGCAGGATTCGCTATTTCAATCTCGCCTACGAACTCGGCCGTGTTTCTGCTGCGGCGCGTGCTGCCAGCGTCGCACAGCCGGCATTGAGCCAGCAGCTTCAAAAACTTGAAACGTCGCTAGGCACCGTGCTTTTCGACCGGCACACCTTTGGCCTGGCGCGGACCGCGGCCGGCAGGCGATTTGCGCCTTTGGCCGATCTTCTTGAGCGCAGACTGCGCGAACTGCATGTCAGCGGCGCTACGGCCTCGCTCGCTGATGGCGCCCGGCTGAGCCTTGGCGTGCTACCCTCCGTCAGTCATCACGGTCATCTCATCAGCCGCATCACGGATGCGATACTTGCTTTGCATGTCGACCATCCGGCCGTCAGCGTCACAGTGCGGGAGGCCCCGAACAGCACCCTGCAGAATGCCGTGCTGCATGGCGGGTTGGGCCTGGCGATCGTGGAGACGGCGCTTACCCAAATGCCCCGTTTCCCGCTTGATGTCAGCGAAGAACTGGTGGTCGTTGCCGATGCGCGTCACGGATTGCTGCCGCCCGGTCCGATCAGGCTGGCCGATCTTACGCATGTGCCACTTGCGTTGCCGAGCAATCTGTACGGACTGCGCCAGCTGCTGGACCAGGCTGCACATAGCGTAGGGATCGTTCTGCGGCCGCGACGCGAAATCGATGCCCTCGCCATGCTGGTCGCTTTGCTGTCGCGTGAGCGGGTGGCTACAGTTCTGCCGGCGTCCGCAGTTCGCCCGGAAATATTGCGGCGCGAGCTGATTGCCCACCCCATAATCGAGCCGTCCATCAGTCGCCGGCTGTACGTCATTTATTCCGGAGACCGAAGTCTTACGCCAATCGAACGTCATCTGGTGACATTGCTTCGTTCTCATCTCAACGCTGAGGCTGCGCCACCATTAAAGCCCCTGCACCTCCTGGCATCACGGGCACCAGGCGAGGCCGTTTTGGCAGCCCTTTGATTTTATGGCCTGCTTCGCAATCCCAAGGCATTCCAGCTCCTTATAGCGCCGTTCAGCATGCTCGGGTGCGGAAACGCTTATAGCCGGTCGCGATAAAGATGATCTAGATCGGCGGCCCACGCAGAATATCTACTCGTTGAGTAGAGATAAGAGCTCGCGCGATAACGCCTGGGCCAAAATTCTCGTCACGCGGACCGCGCGCACATTTGAACGCCACGGCGCGCAAGCGGGACCTTTGTGGGGGAGGGCATGTCGATGGTCGAGCAAGGGGCTTGCCCGTCAGGCTAAGACATAGGGGAACAAACATGCGTCACATTCCGTATATTGGCCCGCAATGCGGCCTTGGCTTTAAGACTTTTGCGGCTCTTTCTCTATCGGCAAGTGTGTTGGCTTTCGGTGCCGCGCCGGCTTTTGCTGCAGACGCAGCCTCGGACGCGGAGTCTGTCGCCTCGAACACGTCTGATGGCGCGGAAATAACGGTCACCGCCCGCCGCCGCGTTGAAAATCTACACACAACGCCGGTTTCCGCCACGGTATTGACCGTCGATAACCTGGCCCAGCAGAATGTTCGCAACTTCCAGGACCTCAGGGGCGCCGTTTCCAATCTTGAACTTCAGCCGCTTGCTTCTGGCGGTGCCAGCTTCACCGTGCGCGGTATTGGTCAGGTATCAAACCAGGTCAATGTCGATGCGAAAGCCGGTTTCTACGTCAACGACATGTATGTAGGTCGTCAGGAAGGCAATGACCTTTACTTTTATGACGTCGCGTCGTTGCAAGTGCTCAAGGGGCCGCAAGGAACATTGTTCGGCAAGAACACGACTGCGGGCGCTGTTCTATTGACGACGCAAACACCGACCGCGGAATTTGGTGGCTACGCAAAACTGCGTTTGGGAAGCTATCGCCGGATTGATGCGGAAGGCGCCATCAACATACCTTTGACAGAGGGCATATCGAGCCGCTTCAGCTTTAGAACGCAAAATGCCAACGGCTATATCAAGCATGTGCTGGACAACGACACGAGCGGCAATATCAACGACAAGTCGGCTCGATTCCAAATCCGCAGCGAAGGTACGCCATTAACGATCGATCTGCTCGGCGAATATAACCAGAGCAAGACCGACGGCGGCTCCAGAATCGTCCTTGGCTGCGACGCGGCGCAATCCTACTATCAGCCCAACTATAATGCGCTGCATGCAGTGCCCTATTGCTCTGCTTACCCCGTTCTCGGTAAGGATTATCTTGTCTATGGCGGGGCGACGCTTACCGTTCCGACCAGCGCCGCCATAACCGACTATGCAAATGGCGGTGACGCAAACGGCGCCGGACTTACGCGACATGGACATCCGGGGCCCTTCAACGATACTCGTGTTTATACGCTGAATGGCCGCCTGAATTACGAACTCGCCGATGGCCTCAATCTGCATTCAGTGACAGCTTACCGTCGATCTGGCGCAGCGTTTTATACACCTACCAATAATGCCCCCAACGATATCTATGCTGAATATGATAAGACACGGACGAAGCAGTTCACACAGGAATTGACGCTCGGCTATCAAGGCATGGACGACCGTTTGAATGTGCTAGCTGGTCTGTACTATTACAATCAAAACACAACATTCCTGCAGGATACCGGGCCGGACTGGATCGATCCGCTCGGATATGTCTACGATGCTTCGGTCAAATACGAAAGTTACGCTGCCTTCCTTCAGGGATCTTTCAAAATCACGCCTAAGCTGGAACTGACCGTGGGCGGTCGCTACACGCACGATAAGAAATCGGGCGACAGCTACGTATTTTTTGCGGGCAAGGCGGGGACTTTCCCGGCTGTCACGATTCCGGGACAGCCTGCGCCCATCTCATCCTGCGGCTATTTCCTCGGGGATTTCCTCGGTGGAATCGCGAATTGCGGTGGCGACCCCTTTACAGCCGCCGATTCTCGAAGCTGGCATGGTTTCGATCCAAAAGTTCAGCTTTCCTATCGCTGGACCGACAATGTCTTTACCTATCTCACGGCAGCCCGCGGATATAATGCCGGCGGTTTTAATCAGCAGCTGGGTCGTCAGCCGGCCGATGGAAAGTTCTTCTCGTCCTATAACCCTGAAAAGGTCTGGTCTTACGAGGGCGGAGTTAAGCTAGACTTGATGGACCATGCTGTCATATTGGATGTTTCTGCTTTCTATCAGAAGTTTACCGACATCCAGTCGACCGTTCTTGTTCTTATTGGAGGAATTTCCACCATCCAGGTTCAAAGTGCCGCTGACGCCCATGAAGAGGGTTTGGAGGCGGAGTTCACCATCCGTCCGGTCCGTGACCTTACGATACGCGGCAATGCATCTTATCTGAAACAGGGATATGATAAGATTAACCCCGGCGCCCTCGCTTTCTTTGACAAAGATACTCCGATCAACAGTGCGCCCAAATACACGTTCAGTGCGGCAATAGATTATACCATCCACACGGGCGAAAGTGGCACGCTCGTACCGAGCGTTGATGTTCGTGGAATAGGATCCAAGCCAGCTTGCCAATCCGGCGCCGCATTCATCTGCAGGCTTCCGGCCTATGCACTTGTCGGCTTCCGGCTGGACTACACTCCCAGCGACGACAGCGCTTGGAAAGTTGGCGTCTATGGCACTAACGTCTTTGATAAAGTTATTCAGCTCAATCGTACGGGTTATGCTCCCCTGTGGGGCATCGACTCTTACGCGCCGGGGCGGCCTCAGGAGTTTGGTTTCGAGGCATCCGTCAGGTTCTGATAACGCCGACGCGATGGGTGTCGGGCTTCTCGGCTCGGCATCCATCGCTTCATTCCAATGGTCGTAAGCAGGAGCACGACGTGCGGCTACAAAAAGTGAAATTCGTCATGGCCATGGCGTTGCTGCTCGTGACGCCGGTTACGGCTTTTTCGGCGACGCCCGCAGCGCCCGTGAACTACACACCGATCACATATGACGCGGCTGGAGAGACGGTGGCCCTGACTGGTCACGATCTCACGATCGAGCAGCTTGTGCGTATTGCGCGTCACGGCGCGAAGGTGGTCCTGACCCCTGAAGCGCGGCAACGCTCGGCCGACGCCTATGGACTGCTGCTTGAGGCTGCTGCCGAAGGTGTCAGTGTCTATTGGTTCAATCGCGGTGCAGGCGATCAGCGTGAGACAGTGATATTCTCCGGCGATCCCACGTCGGTTGAAAATGCGCCGAAGATCAAGGCGCGTCAGATGGCGGTGTTCGGCCGGAACGGCTTCGGATCCTACCCGCCCGAAGTCGATCATGAAGATGTGATCCGCGCGATGATGGCAATCCGGGCGAATGCCATGTCTTATGAAGCGGCCAGTCCCCAGCTGACCCAGATGCTTCTCGATCTGCTCAACCACGGTATTACGCCGGTGGTCGGCAGCCGTGGGACGCTGGGCGAAGGCGATCTCGTCCAGATGGGCGATGTCGCCAGCGCGATGATTGGGCAGGGGAATGTCTATTATCGCGGCGCCCGCATGCCTGCGGCTCAGGCGCTGAAAAAGGCGGGGCTAAAACCGCTTGAACCCTTTGGGGCGGACGATACCGCGCTGATCAGCACCAATGCCTATTTCACCGCACATGCCGCACTTCTGGTGTCGGATGCCCGCGATATGCTGGAGTGGAGCGACCTCGCGACGGCCATGGCGCTTGTCGGCATGAACAGCAGCCTCACGCCGCTGTCCATGCCTGTGCAGTCCAATCGGCCCTATCCCTGGCTGAATTGGGATGCCGCGCGGGTTCTCGATATGGTTCGGGGCAGCTATCTCTTGGACGATGATCCGCATCGGATCATCCAGGATCCGGAAAGCCTGCGCGCTTCTACCCAGCGGATCGGTTCGACATGGCAGGCGTGGGCGACGATGCGCGACACTGTGCTGGTCGCCATGAATTCGTCCGACCATAATCCCGCGGTCCTGCCCAATCTGAAGCCTACGGACAGTTGGGAGCTTTCCTCGCCCCAGATGATGAAGTTCTATGTGAAGGGCGGGCCGCTCAGTCATGGCAAGAGCGGATATATATTCTCCAACGCCAATTGGGATCCCTATCCCCTTGCAAATGAGGTGGAGGCTTTCACGATTGCCGTCGCCAATATGGGCGTTGTTCTGACACAGCGCATCGAGCGGTTTGCCAACCCGTTTTTCACGGGCGTCAAGGCGACCGACGTGATGACGCCTGATCAGATCACCGCAATGCCGTTTGCCGGGGGATATACGCCTTCGGACCTGTGGATCGAAATGACCGGCCTTATCAATCCCGTTACGCCGCAAGGTCAGGCGATCGTCGCTACGGTCGAGGATCTGCAGGCTGAGACGCGCCTGAAGGTCACCCGCGCGCGCGATGCGGTGGAACTCGCCAACCAGTTGCTGGCGCAGGACCTGATTGCTTCGACCAACTGGATGGAGGTGCGAAAGGCCCAGGATCCGAAGCGAAATTTGGGCGCCGTTCCCACTGCGGCCTTGGCGGCGTTGCGCAAAGAATTGCCGCTTGAGAAGCCGAAGGAGCCAATGGTCTGGCCTTCGGCCAAGACGGTCTATGATTTCATCATGGCGACGCCGGCGCGCAGCTTTTATCCGGGCGGGCCTCCCCAGCCGCCGATGGTTGCTGTGCCCATCGCCCAGCAGCATTGATCACGGGCGCGAAGCGGGCTCATGCCGAACCGGGTATGTGCTGTGCGGGAATAATGGCCGGCAACGGCGCAATGGAAAGGCTTGGGCAAATTGCCCGCCCAGCGCCTGCCCCGCAACTCCCGGCGCGAAAAATCATGCTCATCGTCTTATAGGTTTCTCTAGATATTGCTATGGCAGGTCCCCTCCAAATCCTGAATATCAACGCGTGAAGCCACTGCTTCCGGGTTCCCCGGAGGCCGCTTGGATCGGAACAACCCAGGGTAACATGCCATGCCTCTTCGCAGACTAGGGCTGGTCGACGCCGGCCAGGCGGTGACGGGCCAGACGGATCTTGAATTCCTGCCTTGGAAGGACGCCACGAGTGCCGCGCTGGCACGCTACGCGGAGCAGCAGCCGAGTGCGCAGGACCTCGCACGCGTGGATGCCAATCAGGTCTCCCCGCTGGAATATCTTGAGAATCCCCATCTGACGATCAAGTCCATTGAGCGCGAGAAGACGCTGATGTTCGGGGATTGGATGAAGGCCATCGGCGAGGCGCTCGATGAGGAGACCGCTTGCAAGGTCGCATACCAGGCCGGACTAAATTACGGAAAGCGCCGCCTGACGACGTTCCGCGAGGGGCAGGGTCTGCCTCCCGGATCGAAGACCATGGCGATGTATCAGGACGCTGGTCATGCATCCGCCGGCATGAAGCAGACGTCGGCGCTGTTCGCCAAATTCAACGACAATCTGGTCGAAATCTCCCGCACGGAGGATCCCTTCGATGCACATACCCGCGAGGAGCAGGCCACCATGAAGGCGTTCTTCGACGGCTTCATAGCGGGTTACATGGAGGCGGATTCGGCGCTGCGCTCGGTCGAGGAACTGATGCGCACGCTTCCGGACGGCCGCATCGAGTTCGTCCATCGCTTCTGGTACGGTGACGCGCCCTATTGACGGGGGCGTTGGCTTCCGGACTTGGCGACGGGTGCGGTTTCCTAGCTGCCAAGCCGGCCGATACGGCATATATGTATCCGACCTTGCAACAACCCCACGCGATCCGGCCGCGCAATTCGCACGGCGGACCAGCCGACTGGAGGTTGCCTCGGGTCCCTGCCGACGCAAACCTTACGGGCTTATCTTGATACCGAAATGGAGGGTCGAACGTGTCTGAAGATCTCCATCTCGAACATGCCTCGGCGCAGGTCGAGGCGGCTTCGGCCAGCGGGAGAAAGCCCGAAATCCGTTCTTTTTTCGATGAGCTTACCAACACGGCCAGCTATGTGGTTTGGGATGCTGCGACCAGGCGTGCAGCTATCATCGATAGCGTTCTCGACTTCGATTCGGCCGCGGGCCGGACGGGTACGGCCTCTGCCGATGCGATGATCGCGTTCGTGAAGGCCGAGGGTCTCACGATCGACTGGCTGCTGGAAACCCACGTCCATGCCGATCACCTCTCGGCCGCGCCCTACCTGCAGAAAGCCGTTGGTGGAAAGCTCGCCATCGGCCGGGAGATCATCCAGGTGCAGAATGTGTTCGGCAAGATCTTCAACGCCGGGGATGAGTTCAGACGCGACGGGTCGGAGTTCGAGCATCTGTTCGACGATGGCGACCGCTTCACGATCGGCGGGATCGAAGCGATCGCGCTGCATGTGCCGGGGCATACGCCGGCCGACATCGCCTATGTCGTCGGCGATGCCGTGTTTACGGGCGACACGCTGTTCATGCCGGACTATGGCACCGCCCGCGCCGACTTCCCGGGCGGCGACGCGCGCCAGCTCTTCCGGTCGATCCGTCGGCTCCTGACACTGCCGCCGGAAACCCGACTGTTCCTGTGCCACGACTATATGGCGGCAGGACGAGACAAATATGTTTGGGAAACCACGGTCGGCGCGCAGCGTATCGGCAACGTCCATGTGCATGAAGGCGTAGATGAGGAGGACTTCGTGGCGATGCGCACGAGCCGCGACGCCACGCTTTCGATGCCGCAGCTCATCTTCCCCTCGATCCAGGTCAACATGCGCGGCGGCCACCTTCCCAAGCCCGAATCCAACGGCGCCCGCTATCTGAAGATCCCGCTGGACATGCTGTGATGCCCGGTTTCCCGCAGGCGACACCTTCATCCATCGACACAGGAGAGCGACATGACGTTCAAGCGGCTTGATGACGGCATTTCGGTGTCGCCGCAGCTCAGCCTGGGCGATGTCGGTCGCGCCGCGCGAGAGGGCTTTCGCGCGATCGTCTGCAATCGTCCAGATGCCGAGGAAACCGGCCAGCCCGACGCGGCCACGATCCGGGCCGAAGTCGAGCGGCACGGTCTCGCCTTTGCGCACATACCAATCACGTCCGGCAAGACAGACGCCGCCGAGGCGGACGCGATGGCGCAGGCGCTCGCCACCCTGCCCAAGCCGATCCTGGCCTATTGCCGCAGCGGCGCGCGTTCGACGACGCTCTGGGCACTCGCGAACGCCGACACATCGGACCCCGTCAGTCTCGTGCGGCAGGCGGCCGGGGCCGGCTACGACATCGCCGCGCTCGAACCGCAACTTCAGTCCCGCAGAAAGGCTCAGAACATGACCTATGATGTCGTCATCGTCGGCGGCGGTGCCGCCGGCATCGCTACTGCCTCCAGCATTCTCAAGCGCAATGCGAAGGTCACGATCGCGATCGTCGATCCGGCCAAGGACCATGACTACCAGCCCGGCTGGACGATGGTCGGCGCGGGCGTCTTCACGCCAGGGCAGACGCGCCGGGCCGAGGCGGAGGTCATGCCGGCGGGCGTGGCGTGGATGCAGGTAGCTGCCAGCGGCTTCGATCCCGACCGCAACGCGGTCGAACTGGCCGATGGACGCATTCTCACCTATCGCGTGCTCGTCGCGGCGCCGGGCCTGCGGCTCGCCTGGGAAAAGATCGCGGGGCTTGAGCAGGCGCTGGGCAAAAACGGCGTCACCTCAAACTACCGCTTCGACTTGGCGCCCTACACCTATCGCCTGGTGAAGCAGGTGAAGACCGGGCGCGCGCTGTTCTCGCAACCGGCCATGCCGATCAAGTGTGCCGGTGCCCCGCAAAAGGCGATGTATCTGTCCTGCGATATCTGGCGCGAGGCGGGCGTGCTCCCGGCGATCGAGGTCGAATTCCATAGCGCCGGCGCCGTCCTGTTCGCGGTCGCGCCCTATGTCCCGGCGCTGATGGAATATGTCGAGAAATACGGCATCGATCTTCAACTGGAGTCCAATCTCGTCGCCGTCGACGGCGACCGGCGCATCGCGACCTTCGAGGGTAAGAAGGATGGCGAAACCAGGCAGATCCAGCGCGCATTCGACATGCTTCACGTCGTACCGCCGCAGGTGTCGCACGACGTTGTGGCGAAGAGCGCGCTCGCGGCGGCCAGCGGCTTCGTGGAGGTCGATGAGGCGACGCTACGCCATAAGCGATACGACAATGTGTTTGGGCTAGGGGATGGCGCGGGCACCAGCAACGCCAAGACGGCCGCAGCGGCGCGCAAGCAGGCGCCGGTGGTTGCGGTCAACGTGCTGGCGGCGCTCGACGGCAAGCCGCCGGTCGCTGACTATGATGGCTATGGTTCGTGCCCGCTCACCGTCGAGCGCGGGAAGATCGTGCTCGCCGAGTTCGGCTATGGCGGCAAATTGCTGCCGAGCTTTCCGTCCTGGGTGATCGACGGGACCCGGCCGACCAGGGCTGCCTGGTTCCTCAAGGAACGGATACTGCCGTCGCTCTACTGGAACGCGATGCTCAAGGGCCATGAGTTGATGGCCAAGCCACACCAGGTCGGCGCCGCGACATGATGCTCGAGCCGATCCAGTATTTGCTCGGCGGTCTGTCCGGGTCGCTGGTCGGCTTCACGCTTGGGCTGGCGGGCGGCGGGGGCTCGATCCTCGCCGTGCCGCTCATGGTCTATCTCGTCGGCGTGCCGAGTGCGCATGTGGCGATCGGCACCAGCGCCGTCGCGGTCGCCGCCAATGCCGCGACCGGCCTGCTCGGCCATGCGCGCGCCGGCACTGTCAAGTGGCGGTGCGGCGGTATGTATGCGGCTGCAGGTGTCGTGGGAGCACTTGCCGGCTCGACGGCGGGCAAGGCGTTCGACGGTGGCCGGCTGCTATTCCTGTTCGCTCTCGTCATGATCATTGTCGGCATTGCAATGATCCGAGGTCGGAAGGAGCAGGGCGTGCCCGGCGCGCAGTGCAACCGTGAGAACGCGCCCAAGGTGCTGGGCTTCGGCCTGGCCACCGGATTATTCTCCGGCTTTTTCGGGATCGGCGGCGGGTTCCTGATCGTGCCGGGCCTGATCGGCTCGACGCGGATGCCCGTGCTGAACGCGGTCGGCACGTCGCTGGTCGCGGTCGCGGCGTTCGGGCTGACCACCGCACTCAATTACGCATTATCGGGCTTGGTCGACTGGCCGCTTGCCGGTGTGTTCATGGCGGGTGGCGTCGCTGGCGGCCTGCTCGGCATCCTTGCAGCGCGGCGGCTGTCGGAAAGCCGAGGCGCGCTCACCACCGTCTTTGCGGTGCTGATCTTCGTGGTTGCCGCCTACATGCTCTGGAAGGGCGCGGGTGAGGTGCGCCAACTCATCCACTACTAATTCTGTATGGTGCACCCGACTGGATTCGAACCAGTGGCCTCTGCCTTCGGAGGGCAGCGCTCTATCCAGCTGAGCTACGGGTGCGCAGCAGACAGGGGCGCTTAGCAAAGGCGGGCGGCGGGCGCCAGCGGATTTCTTGCGGGCTTTCTCGCGCCGGCGTCCGTCCGCTTATTTGGCCGGCTTGGACATCTTCTGGAACTTGCCAAGACCGCAGCTTGCGCCCTGCATATATCCGCCACCGGCGGTCTGCAGGACAGTGATGACATCGACCGAACACAGCTGCGATGTGCTCAGGCGATAGGAGAAGCGCTGTTCGAAGCCAAGGCTCGGGCAACTGTTGGGCAGCACGTTGCGATATACGTCGCCATTGTTCATCACGAAATCGATCGTCCTGTCGTCGCGCACATTGGTGTTGCGCAGCCGGTTCGGCATGATGCAATCGATCGGTTCGCCGACCGCGACCCTGCCGTCATCCTTGGCAGGCTTGCGCGCGGATGCGGCATCGGTGACGACGCCCGCGGAAAGCATGGCTGCAAGGGCAATCAGCGCGATGCGCGCGCTGCTGGCATGTGACGTGTTCATGGCACTCTCCTTTGCCGGTTAGACGGCAGGCGTCGTGCTTTACCGTATCGCGCGGGCCATGGCATGGCGCGCGCCGCGATCATGCCGAAGCGGGGGCGGGGGTCTTGGGCTTGTACCGGCACAGATCCTCGACCACACAGCGCCAGCATTCGGGCTTGCGCGCCTTGCATACATAGCGGCCGTGCAGGATCAGCCAGTGGTGGGCGTCCCGGCGGAATGGCGCGGGCGTGCCTTTGTCGAGCTTCAATTCGACGGCCAGCACTGTCTTGCCCGGCGCCAGGCCGGTCCTGTTGCCGACACGGAAGATATGGGTATCGACCGCAAAGGTCTCCGCGCCGAACGCCGTGTTCATCACCACATTGGCGGTCTTGCGGCCGACGCCGGGCAGGGTGGTCAGTATGTCGCGGTCCTGCGGCACCTGCCCGTCGAAATCGCGCTCCAATATCTCCGACAGGGCGATGACATTCTTCGCCTTCGCATTGAACAGGCCGATGGTCTTGATATGGCCCTTCAGCCGCTCCTCGCCCAGGGCAACCATCTGAGCGGGAGTCGTCACCTCGCGGAACAGGGCGCGGGTCGCCTTGTTGACGCCGACGTCCGTCGCCTGGGCGGACAGGACGACCGCGACGAGCAACTGATAGTCATTGCCATATTCCAGCTCTGTCTTCGGCGCCGGATTATGGTCCGCAAGACGGCTGTAAAATTCGAAGATGTCGGCCTTTTTCACGGCTTCACAGGCCCAATACGGCTTTCATGTCGTACCGGCCGGCCGGCTGGTCCTTCAGCCAGGCCGCCGCCTTGATCGCGCCGCGCGCGAAGATGGAGCGGTTCTCCGCGCGATGGCCGAGTTCGATCCGCTCGCCGTCGGTCGCCAAAATCACCTGATGATCCCCCGCGACGGAACCGCCGCGAAGGGCCGCAAAGCCGATCGCTCCGCTTTCGCGCGCGCCGGTCATGCCGTCCCGGCCGCGCTCGCTATGGTTGGAAAGCTGTATTCCGCGCCCGCGCGCTGCGGCCTCGCCGAGCAGGAGCGCGGTGCCGGACGGCGCATCGACCTTGTGACGGTGATGCATTTCGACGATCTCGATGTCCCAGTCATCGCCCAGGCGGCGCGCCGCCTGCTCCACCAGCGCCGCCAGCAGGTTGACGCCCATGGAGGTGTTGCCCGTCTGCAGGATGGGGATGCGCGCGGCTGCCTCATCGATCAGGGCGTGATGGACATGCTCCAGCCCCGTCGTGCCGATGACGATCGGCCTGCGCGCGGCGATGCAGGCGTCGAGATGGTCGGACAGTGCGCCGGGGGTGGAAAAATCGATCAGCACGTCGCTCGCTTCCGCCAGTGTCAGCGCATCGGGGAAAAGCGTGATGCCGGCGATCGAAGCATGGGTCTCCGCATTGCGCTCCGTTCCGCCGGCGATGGTCACGCCTGTCGCGCCCGCCACATCGGCGATGGCCCTGCCCATACGACCCGCCGCCCCGAATATGCCGATGCCCGTCATGTCTTCTTCTGCTCCATTCTGTTCCTCCGCCGATGCCAGACGGGGGGCATAATGTCATCCAGATGATGATCTTCGCGAATGCCGTCGCGCACCTTGCGCTAAAAAAATTGGGCCGATGCTTTCGCATCGGCCCCAGGTCTGTTCGCAGGAGGAACATCGTGTGGCGGGCGGGCCGTATCCCAGATGGGCCGGCCCGCCCTGCCGAAATCAGTAGTTGTAGGCGCGCTCGCCGTGGCTGGAGAGGTCGAGACCTTCCTGCTCGGCTTCGGCGCTCGGACGCAGACCCAGGGTCTTGTCGATGACGAAGAACAGGATCGCGCTGCCGACGCCGGAGAATACCAGCGTGAAGAGCACGGCCTTGATCTGGGTCACCACCTGCGTTGCGATGCTGTAGCTGCTGGCGTCGAACGCGGCCGGGAAGACCGTATAGTCGAACACGCCCTGACCACCCAACGCCGGCGAAGCGACGATGCCGGTGCCGATCGCGCCGACGATGCCGCCGATGCAGTGCACGCCGAAAACGTCCAGCGTGTCGTCATAACCCAGCTTGCCCTTCACGAACGCCACGAAGATGTAGCAGACGGGCGAGACGACGAAGCCAAGGACGATCGAGGTCATCGGTGCGCCAAGACCAGCAGCCGGGGTGATGGCGACCAGGCCGGCAACCGCACCCGTGACCGCGCCGAGCAGCGAAGCCTTGCCATGATGGAACTGCTCGATGAGCGCCCAGCTGACGGCTGCCGCACAGGTGGCGAGCATGGTGTTGATGAAGGCGACGGCGGTGACGCCATTGGCTTCCAGGTTGGAACCGGCGTTGAAGCCGAACCAGCCGAGCCACAGCAGGCTGGCGCCGATCATGGTCATAACCAGCGAGTGCGGCGGCATGGGCTCCTTGGGATAGCCGACGCGCTTGCCGATGATGAGGCAGCCGACGAGGCCCGCGATACCGGCGTTGATGTGAACGACGGTGCCGCCAGCGAAGTCGAGAGCGCCCCAGCCCCACAGCAGGCCGGAATCGGTCGGAGCATCAGCCAGGAAGTCCGGGCCGGCCCAGTACCATACCATGTGCGCCATCGGAGCGTAGATGAGCGTCAGCCAGGCGACGACGAACACGATCAGCGACGAGAACTTCACGCGCTCGGCAAAGGCGCCGACGATGAGGGCCGGCGTGATCATGGCGAAGGTCATCTGGAACACGACGAACACCAGCTCAGGCAGGTAGACGTTGTTCGAGAAGGTCGCGCCGGAGGTCGTTGCGTCAACGCCCATCAGGAAGGCTTTGGACAGCCCGCCGAAGAAGTGGTTGTCGCCGCCCGACGTGAAGGCGATCGAATAGCCCCAGCAGGCCCAGACCAGGCCGGCGACCGAGACGACCATGAACACCTGCATCAGGACCGACAGCATGTTCTTGGAACGGACCAGGCCGCCATAGAACAGGGCGAGGCCCGGAATGGACATCATCAGGACCAGAGCGGCCGAAACCAGCATCCAGGCGACGTCGCCCTTGTTGACCATGCCGGCCATCGCGGCGGCATCCGGGTTCTTGATCAGGTCGGCGGCCCACGCCGGAGCGGCGGTGGCGAGAAAGGCTGCAGCCACCCCCGCTACGCCGTAAAGTTTCTTGGAAAGCGTCATCATTCCCCCCTTCTTACAGCGCGGTTTCGCCGGTCTCGCCGGTGCGGATACGCACGGCCTGACCGACATCGAGGACGAAAATCTTGCCATCGCCGATGGCGCCGCTGTTGGCGGCCTGCTGAGCAGCCTCCACCACGCGCGGGGCAAGGTCGTCATCGCAGACCACCTCGATCTTGATCTTCGGAACCATGTTGGTGCTGTATTCGGCACCGCGATAGATTTCGGTCTGCCCCTTTTGGCGTCCGAAGCCCTTTACTTCGCTAACCGTCATGCCAGCAACGCCGAGCGAGGACAGAGCCTCGCGGACATCGTCCAGCTTGAACGGCTTGATGATAGCCATGACTAGTTTCATGTCGCCCCCTGTTAATGGTGTGCGGGGCTATATCAGCAAGGAGCGTGCCAATATCCTAATCAAGCGTTAACGCCGCCTTTTTGCGCGTGATGCGAGTCCGGCTCGCCGAAATTTTGGGCAGGGAAATGATTCTGCCTAAAAAACGGGCAGGAAATTTAGTTTCAAAAGCGATTCCACTCTTGAATCATTGTGTCGCGGGTTACCAGGCGTTTCCGGCGGCGATCGCCGCCTCCTCGCCCGCGCGGTCGGCCCGGCCGAGAACCGCGTTGCGGTGCGGGAAGCGCCCGAAGCGCGCGACGACGTCATGATGCTTGCGCGCGAAATCCAGGTTCCGGGCGTCGCCCAGCGCCTCGAACAGGGCGATCGATCGCTCCTGATCTTCCAATATCTCGCTATGCTGGAACGGCATGTAGAAGAAGGCGCGCCCCGCACCGCCGATCTGCACATCATATCCCTGGGCAATGGCGCCCTTGGCGATCTCGCGCGCCAGCGGATCCGTCGCGAACGCTTGCGCCTGGTCGCGGAACATGTTGCGGGGGATCTGGTCGAACAGGACGATCGCGGCCAGCGCTTCGTCGGCGCGGGACAGGAAGGCGGTGGCGGGCTGCCGTGCCTTCTCCTGCCACAGGCTTTCGAAGCGCAGGCAGGCCGCGTCCGTTACCTCGGACCGGCCCCACCAGCCCTCCTCGCCAATCTCCTTGAACCAGAAATCCAGAATGTCCCTGGCCCAGGGGGCGGTCACGGCGTCATGGGGGTCGGTGTCAGCGCTCATGCAGGCAATACCCATGGGAGGGGGCGGGGGTTCCCGCGCGAACTCGCCAATATCACCACATCCGTTCGCTTCGAGCGTAGTCGAGAAGCCGCGCGCATATGTTTCTCGACTACGCTCGAAACGAACGGAGGTAGATAAAATCTGGAAAGCGCGATTTACGCCGCCGTGCCGCCCACGGTCAGCCCATCCATCAACAGCGTCGGCTGACCCACACCCGCCGGCACGCTCTGCCCGCCCTTGCCGCACATGCCCACGCCCTCGTCCAGCGCCATGTCGTTGCCGATGCCGATCACGCGGGTCAGCGCCGTGGGCCCATCGCCGATCAGCGTCGCGCCCTTGATGGGATCGCCCAGCTTGCCATTCTCGACCTTGTACGCCTCTGTGCAGGAGAACACGAACTTGCCCGACACGATGTCGACCTGCCCGCCGCCGAAGCTTTTGGCGAAGATGCCCTTTTTCACGCGCGACAGCAGTTCTGCCGGATCGTCGTTCCCGCCGCGCATGAAGGTGTTGGTCATCCGCGGCATCGGCGCATGGGCATAGCTTTCGCGGCGGCCATTGCCGGTCGCCTCGACGCCCATCAGCCGCGCGTTCAGCCGGTCCTGCATATAGCATTTGAGGATGCCGTCCTCGATCAGCACATTCTCCCGCGTCGGCGTGCCTTCGTCGTCGATGCTGAGCGACCCGCGCCGGTTCATGATGCTGCCGTCATCCACCACCGTCACGCCGGGCGCAGCCACCCGCTGCCCAATGCGGCCGGAGAAGGCCGACGTGCCCTTGCGGTTGAAATCACCCTCCAGCCCATGGCCGATCGCCTCGTGCAGCAGCACGCCGGGCCAGCCCGGCCCCAGCAGCACGGTCATCTCGCCTGCGGGCGCGGCGACGGAGCGCATGTTGACGTCCGCCTGCGCCAGCGCCTCGTCGATCGCGCGGTTCCAGATGTCCGGCGTCATCACCTGATCATAGAGATAGCGACCGCCAATGCCGAAGCTGCCGGACTCGCGCCGCCCGCCATCCTCCAGGATGATGGAGACGTTCAGGCGCACCAGCGGCCGGATGTCGTTCGCGACGAAGCCGTCGGCGCGCACGATCTCCACGACCGACCAGCTGCCGTTGAGGCCCACCGACACCTGCGCCACACGCGGATCGCGCGCGCGGGCGGCGGCGTCGATCTGCGCGCACAGCGCCACCTTCTCGGCAAAGGGCACGATCTCCAGCGGATTGGCGTCGGTGTAGAGGTGCCGGTTTGTCCGCTGCGGCGGCGGCGCAGGCGGGGCCTTGGCCGGATCGAGCAGCGACAGCGTCTGCGCCGCGCGGCGGATCGCCGCTTCGCTGATATCGTTGGCGTGGGAAAAGCCGGTCATCTCGCCGCTCACCCCGCGCAGGCCGAACCCGGCGTCGGTGGAATAATCGGCGGTCTTGAGCCGTCCGTCGTCGAAGCCGAATGCCTCCGACGCGCGATACTGCAGATAGAGTTCGCCATCGTCGCAACTGGCGAGCGCCTCTGCGGTCAATCGCTTGGCGGCGTCTGGGGTTAGCAGCCCATCGCGGTAGAGCAGGCCACGGGCGTCGGTGAAGTGGGAGCTGATATCGGTCATGGAGAGGATATAGGCGCTAGGCGGACGATAAACCAACCCCTGTGCCGATTATCTCCCTACCTCCGGTCCCATACCCCCTCCGTTCGGTTCGAGCTTGTCGAGAACGGCGCGCACAGTT
>DASVND010000021.1:0-2569 GCA_036384035.1 Sphingobium sp.
GTCTCGACTACGCTCGACACGAACGGATGTGGCGCGACCTTAGCAGGATTATGCCTTGCCCCGCTCCGCAATATGCGCGTCGATATTCCGGCCCAGCACCGTCATCGGCACATTGCCGCCCTTGACCACCGCGTCGTCGAACAGGCGCAAGTCATATTTCGCGCCCAGCGCCGTCTTCGCCTTCTCGCGCAGGCGGACGATCTCGCTATGACCGACCTTGTAGCCGCAGGCCTGGCCCGGCCATGCGCAATAGCGGTCGACCTCGCCTTGGACTTCCTCGACCGTGGAGCCGTTGGTGCTGGCGAACCAGTCGATCGCCTGCGCGCGCGTCCAGCGTTTCGCGTGGAGGCCGGTATCGACCACAAGGCGGCAGGCGCGGAAGGCGATGGACTGGAGATAGCCGAGCTTGCCCACCGTATCGCCCTCATAGACGCCCAGTTCGTCGGCCAGTTGCTCTGCATAGAGCGCCCAGCCTTCCGAATAGGCGTTGAAGGCGAGCAGCGAGCGGACCAGCGGCAGCTTGAACGTATATTCGCCCTGCCAGACATGGCCGGGTATGCCCTCATGATAGCTGAGCGTCGGCAGCGACTGGCGCGGCCACATGCTCGTGTCGCGCAGGTTGATATAATAATTGCCCGGCACGGAGCCGTCCATCGTGCCCGGCCCGGCATAGCCGCCCGGCGCGCCCGCCTCGATCTCCACCGGCACGCGCTTGACGATCAGCCGCCCGGGGACGAGCGTCGCGAAGGCGCGGGGCAGGCGCGTGCGGATGTCGGCGATGCGGCCGTTGATATAATCGAGGATCTGCTGACGCCCGGCATCGGTGTTGGGGAACAGGTTTTTAGGATCGTTGCCGAGCGCGGTCATGCGTTCGCCGACCGTGCCCTTCGTCATGCCCAGGCTCTTGAGCAGGATGTCCATCTGCGACTGGAGCGCCTTCAACTGCTCCTGCCCCATGCGATGGACCTCGTCCGGGGATTTGGTCGTGGTCGTGCCCGCCTTCAGCGCCCAGGCATAATAGGCTTCGCCATCCTTCAGCTTCCACACGCCTGCGTCATCAGTCGCCTTTGCGCGGTGGGAGGCGAGTTCGTTCGCCTGCCGCTTGAGCGCAGGCGCGACTTTATCCGTCACGATTTGCAGCGCCTTCGCGCCATAGTCGCCAGGGAAATCCTTGGCGCGCTTGGCAACGGAGGTGACGACGCCCCATTGGGCAAGCGGCTGGGCGAGCGCGGCCTGTTCCTGCTTGATCGTCTTGTCGAGCAGGAAGGCCGGCAGGATCACGCCCTGCGCCGCATCCATTTTCAACCGCTCGGTTTCGCCGTCCAGAGTGCGGGCATAGCTTTCCAGCCGCGCGAGATAGGCGTCCGCGTCGGGCGTGCTTGCGATCTGGTGGTTGCTGTCAAGGAAATCGGGCGTTTCCACGAAGGCGCCCATATTCTGCGCCACGACATAGGGGGAATTGCGGTAGGACCAGTTGCTGTTGATCGCCGCCATATCGCCGAATGGGAAGGCATAGCCCTCCATCGCGGTCTCATGCGCGGTCCGCGCGACATCCACATCAGTGGCGGTCCCGGCGGAGAGCGTCTTGAGGTCGATGGCTTTCAAGGTGTCCAGCCGGGCCATGGCGTGGTTCTTCGCCGCCTCGACGCCGGCGGGCGTGCGGTCGAACAGTTTGGACTTGAGCGCCGCGCGCGCATCCTTGTCGATGCCCAGGCTGGTGGCGCTTTCGGGATAGTCGGCCAGCATCTGCTCGGCCATGTCGGCCAGCGCTGCTTCGGCCTTCGCGTCGCTGGTCTGCGCGGCATTGGCGGGCAGGGTGGACAGCGCAAGAGTCGTGCCCGATGCGATCAGGAAATCGCGACGGCTGGTAATCGTGGGGGAGGTCATTGGGGGGAGGTCTCCGGCTTTTTATATGCCGGGGGTTATGGGCGCGGTGTTTGGTATTGGCAACACGGGGATAGTGTGAGGGCGGCGCATACCATAACTGCCGTCATCCCGCACTTGATGCGGGATCTATTGGCTCTACCTCGCCTGACTGCATAACCGTTTGCGCTCATGGATCCCGCATCAAGTGCGGGATGACGGTAGGAGGGGTTGGATCGCCTTCTAAACCAGCTCCACCCTCAGCGTCGTTCCGTCCGCGCCGACGATCCGCACCCAGGCGCCAATATCCGCGTCCGCGCCCCGCGCTGTCCATACGCTGTCGCCGACCTTCACCCGGCCTTGTCCCGCGACGATCGGCTCGACGACGATTACCGTCTCACCGATCAGGCGCGCGACGCGGTCGTTGAGGTTGGGGTCCTGCGAATCGACGGGATTATCGGCGTACCAGCGCCGCCCCGCCCAGGTGGCGACCAGGCACAGCACCGCGAACAGCACGATCTGGCTGGCCAGGCTGATGCCCGTCGCCATCGCAATCCCGCCGGTAAGCGCAGCGGCGATCGCCACCCAGATCAGGAACACGCCCGGAACGATGATCTCGCCGATGCCCAGCGCCACGGCCAGGATCAGCCACCACCAATGGTCGTGGAAATCGATGCCGGACAGCGCCTCCATCAGCGGCCGCCCT
>DASVND010000022.1:0-31065 GCA_036384035.1 Sphingobium sp.
CTCGACACGAACGGACGGGGGAATGTTGGGCTTACTTGAGTGGCATGTAGACCGCCCCTACCCCTCCCGCTCCGCAAACGCCTTCCGCGCCGCCTCAATCTGCGCATGATAGGTCTCCGCCCAAATCCACACGCCGCAGAACGCTGCGCCCAGGGTCCGCCCCAGTTCCGTCAGGCTATATTCCACCCACGGCGGGACCACGGGATAGACGGTCCGCGCGACCAGCCCGTCCCGCTCCATCTGCCGCACCGTCTTGGTCAGCATCTTCTGACTGATGTCGCCCACATGCCTGCCGAGTTGCGTGAAGCGCAACGTGCCATGGTCCTCCAGCGCCTCCAGGATCAGCATCGTCCATTTGTCCGCGACGCGCCCGATGATCTCGTCCACCAATGCGCCGACCACGGGATCGGTCTGGGCGGGCGGCGGATGCGCGCGCCGCGCTTCGATCATCGGGTCCGGCGCGGCCTTTTTCACATCGGTATCCTTCGGGTTAGTATAGAACTTCAAGGTGCCTACTTACCAAAGGAGAGTATAGGCTTTATCTGGGGTGTGCAACATTGATCGGAAAGGGTTTCACCATGCGCATCTCCGGAAACACCATCCTCATCACCGGCGGCGGCTCGGGCATCGGCCAGGCGCTGGCCGAAAAATTCTACGCGGCGGGAAACCAGGTCATCATCACCGGCCGCCACGCCGCAAGGCTCGACGCGGTGGCCGCCGCCAACCCCGGCATGGCCGCGATGACCTTCGACGTCGCCGACCCCACGTCTACCGCACACTTCGCCGCGAACATCATCGCCGCCTATCCCGCGCTCAACGTCGTGATCAACAATGCGGGGATCATGCAGAATGAGGATCTGCTTGCGGCGCCCGCCAATCTCCCGACCACCGAACAGACGATCGCCACCAACCTGCTCGGCCCCATCCGCCTGACCAGCGCGCTGCTTCCGCATCTCCTCGCACAGCCGGCGGCGACTGTGATGATGGTCTCGTCCGGCCTCGCTTTCGTGCCGATGGTCGCGACGCCCACCTATAGCGCGACCAAGGCCGCGATCCACGCCTACGCCATGGCCCTGCGCGAACAGTTGCGGGGCAGCTCAACGCAAGTGATCGAAATCGCTCCGCCCTATGTGCAGACGCACCTGCAGGGCGACCGTCAGGCCAATGACCCCCATGCCATGCCGCTCGCCGATTTCATCGACGAGGTGATGGCCATCCTCGCTGCCGACCCCACGGTTGAGGAAGTGATCGTCGAGCGCTGCAAGCCCCTGCGCTTCGCCGCGCAGAACGGAAATTTCGATACCGTCTTCGCCACGCTGAATGCGCCGCGCTGACATGAGCCAGCAATATTTTCTCCGATCCCTGCCGGGGATAGCGGTTTAGCGCTTCCGCTACGTTATCATGACGTCACCAGAGGTTCGGGGGCGCGTCGGATAGTGGTGTTCTGTCCGCACGCCGCCCCCGCTCCAGCACTGTGGGGGGAAGCGATATGACGACCGTGCAGATTGATCGTGAAAGCCGTCAGGAACTCGAAAGCCGGGGCTATTCGCGCCGCCAGATAGGGCGCATCGCAGCGCTGCTGGGCGCGGGCGCCGTCATGACCCAGATCGCTCGCCCCGCCATGGCGCAGCAGTCGGCCAAGGGCGTCGCCGGCGCAGTCCGGATCGGCTCCAATGAATGCTGGACTGGCCCGTTTCCGACCGGTGTCGAGGCGGCTGCGAAGATCGCCGCCGTCGGCAACTGGTATGAGCCGGACGACGAACATGCCAAGCTCACCGCCGCCGTCGCCCAAGTGGAGGGCGTACCTGTCGAGTGCGTAATGGCCTGGCCGGGGTCCAGCGACCCGCTCAACCGATCGGTCATCACCTTCTGTTCGCCGGAACGCGGCCTGGTCACCGCCAACCCGACCTATGAACAGAGCTGGGGCACCGCCGCATGGCTGGGTGTGAAGCCGACCCGCGTGCCGCTGACCAAGGATTATCGGCACGATGTGAAGGCTATGCTGGCGGCCAATCCGAAGGCTGGCCTTTATTATATCTGCTCGCCCAATAACCCGACAGGCACGCTGACGCCGATCGCGGATATCGAATGGCTGCTCGCCAACAAGCCTGTGGATTCGATCGTGCTGGTCGACGAGGCGTATATCCACTTCGCCGGCACGCCGAGCGCGGCGAAGCTGGCAGGAACCCGCAACGACGTGATCGTCATGCGGACCTTCTCCAAGCTGTTCGGCATGGCTGGCATGCGGCTTGGCCTCACCATCGCGCACCCCGATCTCTACAAGAAGATGATGCGCTATGACGGGCAGCAGGTCAGCTATATGCTCCCAATGACGGCGGTTGCCTGCGGCACGGCCAGCCTGGTCCTCGCCGACCAGATCGCCGACCGCCGCAAGACAATGATCGCGGCCCGCGAGGAAACCTTCGCCCACCTCAAGAAGCGCAAGGTTCCTTTCATCCCCTCGGAAGCCAATATGTTCATGGTCGACTGGGGGAAGGGCAAGGACCCCAAGGCGATGCAGGCCAAGTTTGGCGAGGAGGGCATCCAGATCGGTCGTTCCTGGGATGCCTATCCCACAATGAGTCGCATCACGGTCGGTTCGGCCGAGGATATGCAGAAATTCCGGGTGGCGCTGGACAAAATATTGATGGCGTGAACGCGGCGCATGTCGTTGACGCCCTGGAAGCTGCCGGAGCGTCAATAACGGTCTTTACCTGTCCTACGCGCCGGTCGTGCGACAGGGTGCGGGCGCATCCATGTTAGGCGGGTGACGCAACTTTCCGATAGGATTGCGTTGCCGCAATAAATGTCGAGTTTTGCGGGAAATGGGGGAAGCGAACGCAGGAACCTAACTTCTCATCAATCCCTCGCCACACTATTGCACACACTCTATACCGCCCGCATGACTCCCTTCGCCGCCATTGCCTTTTCCGCGCTCGCCATGACCCTGATTGTCGGCGTTCGCTATGTGATCACCAGCGGAGGCTTTGCGCTGGCGACGCGGATCAGGCATCCTGGCCTCTATGCCGGGTTGCGCCCGCAGATATGGCGGGAGATTGGCTGGTCGCTGTTGTCCGCCGCCATCTACGGCATTCCCGCAGGCGTCGTCGCCTGGGGGTGGCAGGCGCATGGCTGGACGCGGATCTATATGGATATCCATGCCTTTCCGCTTTGGTATGCGCCGGTATCGGTGCTGCTCTATCTGCTTGCGCATGATAGCTGGTTCTACTGGACGCATCGCTGGATGCACGCACCTGCCCTGTTCCGCCGCATCCACGCGGTCCATCACGCCAGCCGCCCGCCGACCGCATGGGCGGCGATGAGCTTCCATCCGTGGGAAGCGATCACGGGGGCGCTGGTCATCCCCGCACTTGTCTTTTTGATCCCCATCCATGTCTCGGCGTTGGGGACCGTGCTGGCGATCATGACGATCATGGGGGTCAGCAATCATATGGGGTGGGAGATGTTTCCGCGCACTCTTGTGCATGGTCCGCTTGGCCATTGGCTGATCACGGCCAGTCATCACCAGCGTCATCATGACCTTTATGCTTGCAATTATGGGCTTTATTTCCGCCACTGGGATCGGCTTTGCGGGACGGACAAGGGGATCGGGGCTTTCTCCGCACCGATCAAAGAGGCACGCTCGGTATGAATATATACGGGCGATCCGCCTCACTGATTCTTCTGCCCCTGTTATTCGGTGCCGCACCGCCCGATCTGCCCCAGCCGCTCACCGTCGGGGTGGGGGGGCTGCGTTCGGCGCGGGGGTTGCTGCAGATATGCCTTACGCGTCTACCCGATCATTTTCCGGATTGCGCGGGCGATCCGGACAAGCGGCATTTCACCATCCCCGTGGCCCAGGCATCCGGCATGGCGCTCGGTGACCTACCGCCCGGCGGCTACGCGCTTGCGATCATCCATGACGAAAACAGCAACAACAAGCTCGATACGTTCATGGGCATCCCGAAGGAAGGCATCGGCTTTTCCGGAAACCCGTCATTCCATTTCGGTCCGCCCAGTTTCCGGGCCGCGCGCTTCATGGTTGTCGGTGCGTCGGTGCGTCAGGATGTAAAGATAAAATACTTCCTGTGATCTGTGCGCAATGCAGGTGAGGGAACCTGCAACCGTCGTGAAACATTCTCCCTATCGTACATAGTGAACAGGGAAATCATGAACAGAATCCGCTTGCCCATCCTCATCGCAGCGCTTGGCGCTGCTTTCGCCGTCGTTCCGGCCCATGCGCAAGACGCGGAGGATCATTCGTCTCTGACGGTCGGCGTCGGTGCCGCTTATATTCCCAGCTATGATGGATCGGACGATTATATCGTTACGCCTGTTGCTGCCGCGCGCGGCAAGGTCAACGATTTTGCCTTCTGGACGCGCGGGAGCAGTCTGTACATTGACGTGATTCCCAATAGGGACCCGAGTGGCTGGGATGTCGAAGTCGGGCCGGCTGCCAATGTCAACTTCACCCGCACCCGCCGTATCAAGGATCCGCAGGTCCGCGCCCTTGGCAAGCTGGACACCGCGATAGAGGTCGGTGGGTTCGTCGGCATCGGCAAGACCGGCGTCATCACCAGCGACTTTGACAATCTCTCCTTCCGTGTCAGCTGGATGAAGGATGTGGGCGGCGCGCACAAAAGCTACGTCATCACGCCAGCAGTCGAATATATGACGCCGCTGTCGCCGACGACGTTCGTCGGGCTTGGAGCCTCAGCCGATTATGTCGGCAAGGGCTATGGCCGATATTATTATGATATTGACGCGGCGGGCAGCCTAGCGAGTGGCCTACCAGTCTATTCCGGTGCGGGCAACGATTCAGGGTTCAAGAAGGTCGGCATGAACGTGATCGCCGGGCAATCACTGTCTGGAGACCTCCGCAAGGGCTGGGCGATCTTTGCTCTTGGCGGTTATCAAAAGATGCTGGGCGATTACAAGCGTTCGCCGCTCGTTGGCATTGCAGGCAGCAGTAACCAATGGATTGGCGCAGTCGGAATCGGTTACACCTTCTAGGCAGCTATTCCCAATTAGCGTCCTCGTCGCCCGTGCGTGTCGCGATCCACGTCTTGATGACATAGGACATACCAAGCCAGACGGCGACGGGCGCCAGCAACACCGCATGGAAAGGGGTAAGGCGGGGAATGTCGGCCGTTGCCGGAGCCGATGGGATCACTTTGTCGACATGGGCGGCTGATGCGAAGAAATTATCCTGTTCATCAGGATAATCCCAGGCGAAATCCGTTTCCCGAATCCGAGATAGCGTATCAACCATAGTAGCCCCTCCTGCCGCTCGCTTTGCGGACGAGTCGGCGACAAAAACATGCGCCTTGCTGTACGATGCTACAATTGGCCTAATAATTGGTTGAGATCCCGTTTCAGGACATTCCGGAGCTTGAAACACTTCCTTTCTGTGTGCCTATCCTGGCAGATTTGGTCTTTCTTCACTTAATCTTCGCCGGTGATACTTTCCGCGCAGCAACACGGCGGCGATCAGGAACGGCGTCGCAAGCCCCGCCGCAGCTACGGCAAGGAAGCCGGGTGAGAATCCGAAAAGACTGTGCACACCTGACAGCGGCAGGACTGCCAGAACCATTCCCGCGCCTAGCAACAGCAATCCCAATCGCCGTGGCCGAACGGCCACCATGCGCAATTCATGCTTATAGGCTTTGCGGCCGGCTTTGGTCGTCAGATCAGGGCGGTGGGTCATGACGTCTCCAAACTTCACTGGACCTTCTGCCCGTCCGCCCCTATCCTTGCAAATATTCCCCGGGGGACCCTGCATACAGGGTTGAGATATGGCGAAGGGCGCCATGACCCGCTGAACCTGATCCGGTTGACACCGGCGGAGGGAGGGAGCGGACTTAAGGGGCCGCATTCTCTCTTCGCATATTTGGAGAGACTTTCATGGCCGATATCCCTGCCCGCACCGAAATGCGCGTCACCACCGGCTCGATCCGGGGTTCGAAGAAGATCCATGTCGGCCCGCGCAAGGTCGCCATGCGCGAAATCCATCTGGAACCGGGCAGCGGGGAGGCTCCCGTCCGCGTCTATGACACCTCCGGCCCCTATACCGATCCTGATGCCCGCATCGACATCATGGCTGGCCTACCACAGCTGCGCCGCGAATGGATCGTCGGTCGCGGCGATGTCGAGGAATATAGCGCGCGGGAGATCAAGCCGGAAGATAACGGCCTGAAAGGTCCGGATCGGTCCGGTGGCGTCAGCCAGTTCCCCAATGTCGTAAAAGCGCCACTCCGCGCCAAACCCGGCAAGAATGTCAGCCAGATGCACTATGCCCGTCAGGGCATCATCACGGCGGAGATGGAATATGTCGCCGAGCGCGAGAATCTCGGCCGTGCGCGGCTGAAAGAGTATGTCCGCGACGGCAATGACTGGGGCGCCGCCATCCCCGATTATGTGACGCCGGAATTCGTAAGGGATGAGGTTGCGCGCGGCCGCGCGATTATCCCGAACAACATCAACCACCCGGAAAGCGAGCCGATGGCGATCGGCCGCAACTTCCTGGTGAAGATCAATGCCAATATCGGCAATAGCGCCGTAGCCTCGGACGTCGCCAGTGAAGTCGACAAGATGGTCTGGTCGATCCGCTGGGGCGCGGACACGGTTATGGACCTGTCCACCGGCCGCAGCATCCACGACACCCGCGAGTGGATCATGCGCAATTCGCCAGTGCCGATCGGCACTGTACCCATCTATCAGGCGCTGGAGAAGGTCGGCGGTGTCGCCGAGGATCTGACCTGGGAGATTTTCCGCGACACGCTGATCGAGCAGGCGGAGCAGGGCGTCGACTATTTCACCATCCACGCTGGCGTGCGGCTGGGCTATATTCCGATGGCCGCCAAGCGCGTCACCGGCATCGTTTCGCGCGGCGGATCGATCATGGCGAAATGGTGCCTTGCCCATCATCGCGAGAGCTTCCTTTATGAGCGCTTCGACGAAATCACGGAGATCATGAAGGCGTACGACATTGCCTACAGCCTGGGCGACGGCCTGCGCCCTGGCTCTATCGCCGACGCCAATGACGAGGCGCAGTTCAGCGAACTCTACACGCTGGGCGAACTGACCCACCGCGCCTGGAAGCAGGACGTGCAGGTGATGATCGAAGGCCCCGGCCATGTGCCGATGCACAAGATCAAGGAGAATATGGAAAAGCAGCTCGAAGTGTGCGGCGAAGCGCCCTTCTACACACTCGGGCCGCTAACGACCGACATCGCGCCGGGCTACGACCATATCACCAGCGGCATCGGCGCGGCGATGATCGGCTGGTACGGCACAGCGATGCTTTGCTACGTCACACCCAAGGAGCATCTGGGCTTGCCAGACCGTGACGATGTGAAGGTCGGCGTTGTCACCTACAAACTTGCCGCCCACGCCGCCGACCTCGCCAAGGGCCACCCAGCCGCGCAAGTCCGCGATAATGCTCTGTCAAAGGCCCGCTTCGAATTCCGCTGGCGCGACCAATTCAACCTGTCGCTGGACCCGGACACGGCGGAACAATATCACGACCAAACCCTCCCTGCCGAAGGTGCGAAAAGCGCTCATTTCTGTTCGATGTGTGGTCCGAAATTCTGCTCCATGCAGATCAGTCAGGAAGTTCGTGATTTCGCGAACAAGCAGAATCAGGGCGTGGAGGGGTTCATCGCCACCGGCCCGACCGGCGCGGAGACTGCGGCCGCGAGCAAGGCGGCTGCAATCAAGGGCATGGAAGAGATGAGCCGGGTGTTCAAGGAGAAGGGGAGCGAACTTTATATGGGCGCCGGCGACCGCGAGCACGATTGATCGTTAAGGAGTAGGTGTTCGGAACGACCGGGCGCCTACTCCCGATAGGCCGGTAGCGCCCAACCCCGGGATATGGCCAGCGCCCGCAGGCCGAAACCGGCCATGGCGGCGAGGGTCGCGGCGACGGGCAAGGCCATTCCCGCCCAGATCAGCAGGACGAACAGCCCGGCGGACAGCGCCGCCGCCGTAACATAGAGTTCCGGTCGCAGCAGGATCGACGGTTCCCCCGCCAGCAGATCGCGGATGATGCCGCCGACGCAGCCGGTGACGATGCCCATCATCGCCGCGACAAAGGGATGGATGCCGAAGGACAGCGCCTTGGCTGCCCCAAAAACGGCAAAGGCGGCGAGGCCGATCGCGTCGAGCCAATCCAGCGCGCGTGCGCTCCACAGCCGTTGCGGCGTGATCCAGACGAGCAGCGCGGCAATGGTGCACACCATGGCGGGCACTGGATCGACCACCCAGAATACCGGCGCTCCGATCAACAGGTCACGCACGGTTCCGCCGCCGACGCCCGTGATGAGCGCGAAGAAAGCGAAGGTGATGCTCGTCAACCGGAGCCGCGCGGCCGCCAGCGCGCCGGATGCGGCGAACACGAAGGTGCCGATCAGGCTCAGCGCCTCCAGGACGACGCCGATATTTGGAACGGGAACAGGAAGATGCGGTGCCATGGCGGCGGCTTAGCAGCAGCGGTCGAACGGGTCACCCTACAGGATCGTTTCAACAGCCGTTGCAATGGACGTTACTGGCCTTCAGCAGGCGCGCTTTCTAGAACACGCTAATCTGTTCCGTTCGTCCTGAGTAGCCATTGAGCGAAGTCGAAATGGCGTATCGAAGGGCCTGAGCGAGGCGAGAGGTCCTTCGATACGAGCCTTCGACAAGCTCAGTCTCTACTCAGCACGAACGGGGATCTAACATCATTATGATTTACCGCAGGTGGGAAGGCTCCGCCTCCAAAATGATCGTTTTGGCTTCCAGGAACGGCATTAACCCTTCCTTGCCGCCTTCGCGACCAATCCCCGATTGCTTAAAGCCACCGAACGCAATCGAGAAGTCGGAGCGGAAGCTGTTGTGACCGACGGTGCCCGACCGCAGTTCACGCGCGACCTGATAGGCGCGGTCGGGGTCGTTGGTGAACACCGACGCATTGAGGCCGAAGACGGTGTCATTGGCGATCTCGACAGCCTGCGCTTCGTTATCGGCGGGAATGACGCTGACGACCGGGCCGAAAATCTCCTCCCGCGCGATGGTCATGTTGTTGTTCACATTGCCGAACACGGTCGGTTCGACGAAGAAACCGCGATTGAGATGGGCCGGTCGGCCGCCGCCGGTGGCGACGGTCGCACCCTCGGCTCGGCCCTTGGCGATATACTCCTCCACGCGGTCGCGCTGCCGCGACATGGCGAGCGGCCCCATGTCGATCGCGGGGTCGAACGGATCGCCGACGCGGATCGACGCGAAGGCAGAGGCCATTGCGTCGAGCAGTTCGTCATGCCGGTTGCGGCTGACGACGATCCGGGTGAGGGAGGAGCAGACTTGTCCCGTGAAGAGCCGCGCCGAACCGGAGATGGATTGCGCGGCGGCGTTGAGGTCATAATCATCTAGGATGACGGCCGCGGACTTGCCGCCCAGTTCCAGGGTACAACGGGCGATACGCTCTCCACAGATCGATGCGATCTTCTTGCCCGCCACGCTAGATCCAGTGAAGGTCACCTTGTCGATGCCGGGATGGCGCACCAGAAGTTCGGACACCTCGCGGTCGGCCGTCAGGACGTTGAAGACGCCCTTGGGCAGGCCGATCTCCTCCATGATCTCGGCCATGACATAGGCTGCGCCCGGCGCTTCCGGCGACGCCTTCAGAACGATCGTGCATCCCGCCAGCAGCGCCGGGGCGATCTTCACGGCGATCAATAGAATAGGGCCGTTCCAGGGAATGATCGCGGCGACGACGCCCACAGGCTCCCGCACCAGCAGGCCGACATTGCCGCCGCCCTGCGGCACATGCCGTTCCTCGAAAGCGAAGCTGTCCGCCAATGAGGCGTAATAATCATAGGTGCCGCCAACGCTGCCGGCCATCATGCCGCCCAGCGACGCGGTGATGCCCATCTCGCTGGTCCAGATGGAGGAGACATCAGCAGACCGGGCGGCGACCCGCTTGCTGATCTCGCGCAGATAAGCGGCGCGCTCGGCATGGCTCATCCGGGGCCATGGTCCCTTGTCGAAAGCCTCGCGGGCGGCCGAGACGGCGCGCTCCACATCGCTTTGCTGCGCTTCGGCGACGGTGACGTACAGTTCCTCCGTCGAGGGGGTGATCACGTCGATCGTGGAATCGCTGGACGGCGCGACCCAGTCGCCCCCGATGAAGAAGCGGTCGGGATGGGCAATGGGTGCGCGGTCAAGCGTAGTCGCATCGGTCATGGTCGCTCTCCTTTTTTACCGATTACGCGTCGGGACTCGAAAACGCGCATCGATGTTCGAATGGCAAGCTGACCTAGTTGCGACCGTGTTGCAAGTGATTGTCGGCGGGATGGATGGCGCAGCGGTGGACCGTCAGTCGCCGCACTGGGCCATGGGCACGCTGACATAGTCGAGCTTCACGTCCGAAATGGCGAGCGACAGGGCCGCGCCGCCCTCTAGAACGAAGGGCGCGGCAATGGCGGCCATGTCAGCGCCGCGCGTGGCGAAGCATTGGAGCGGGACGGCGAGAGTTTGCCACTCGCCCGACGCTGCGGCGGCAAGGGTCTTGCCGATCGCGACCGAGACAGTCTTGCCGCCGGAGCGGACGCCGAGGGTGACGGGGCCGGTGGGTTTGGCGTCGACGCGATAGTCCATGACCAGGCTGATCTCGCCATTGCTCTCCCGGCTGAGGTCGATCGGCTTGGGCGCGGCGATGGTGATAATGCCGGGCTGGCCCCAGGTGAAGCGCTTGGAATCCTCCTGCGCGCGGCGGTCGACATTGGCCTGTGCAACCTTGCTCGCATCGATCGACCAGCCGGTGGGCAGGCGGCCCTTGCCGAAGAAGGTGCCGGGGACGCCGTCCGCCATGCCCGCGGGGCGGGTCTCGTCAAGCTGGTCCACCTTGCCGGGGGCAGCATAGCTGAGGCCGTAGCCGAAGGCGAAGAGCGGATCATAGTTCGGATCGCGGCGGTTGAGGACGTACTGGTCCGGGCGCTTGGGCCAGGAGAAGCTGAGCTTGCCCCGGAAGTCGTGGTTCACGCCGCCATCGGGCTTGGCGAACAGAACGTCGGCGATGCCGCCGCCCTCGCTGCCCGGCAGGAAGGCCGCGACGAAGGCGTCCGAGGCGTTGAGCTCGGCATTCACCCACAGGGGCCGGCCGGAAAGGAATACGGCAACGACCGGAATGCCCGCCGCCTTCAGTTTGCGCAGCATGTCGCGGTCGGCGGTGTCGCCGGGACTATATTCCAGGTTCGGGCGGTCGCCCTTAAACTCGGCATAGGGCTGTTCGCCGAAGACGAAGATCGCGACATCAGGCTTCTTCGTGAAGCTGCCGTCGGCGGAGTAGGTCGCCGCGCCGCCGCCCGCCTTCACGGTTTCGGAGATGCCCTGCCAGATGGATTCTGCGTTGGGGAAGGCGGAATTGGGGACGTCCGCGCCCTGCCAGGTGATCGACCAGCCGCCCGCCTGCTGGCTGATGCTTTGCGCGGCTGGGCCGGCGACGAGGATGTTTGCGTTGGGTTTGAGCGGCAATACGCCCTCATTCTTGAGCAGAACGAGGGATTCGCGCACCGCCTGACGCGCGACGGCGCGGTGTTCGGCCGATCCAATGACGGCGAACTTGCCCGCGGCGGCGCGCGAAGAGGGGCGGCCGCGATCGAAGGTGCCCGCCCGGAACTTCACCCGCAGGATGCGGCGGACGGCATCGTCGAGGCGCGCGGCGGAGATCGTGCCGTCCTTCGCCTCGCGCAGGGTGTTAGCGTAGAGGTCCTTCCACTTCGGGCCGGAATACATGAACATATCGAGGCCGGCGTTGATCGCCTGCGGGCAATCCTCGTTGGAGCATCCCGCGACCTGCCCATGGCTGTTCCAGTCGCCGACGACGAAGCCGTCGAAATGCATGCGGTCCTTCAGCACGTCCGTCAGCAGCGACTTGTTGCCGCTCATCTTCTCGCCGTTCCAGCTAGAGAAGCTGGCCATGACCGACTGGGTGCCAGCCTCGATCGCGGCGGGGTAGCCGCCCAGATGCACGTCGCGCAGCACCTGTTCGGACACGACGGTATCGCCCTGATCCTTGCCGCCGGTGCCACCGTCACCCAGGAAATGCTTGGTCGTGGCGATGAGGTGGGTCGGGAAGAGAAAGTCCTTCGTGCCGACCTTGCCCTGCACACCCTCGATCATCGCGCCGGCATAGTCGGCGGCGATCTGCGGCTCCTCGCCATAGCTTTCATAGGTGCGACCCCAGCGGTCGTCCTGCACCACGGCCAGCGTCGGCGCGAAGGTCCAGTCGAGACCGGCTGCGGCGGTTTCCAGCGCGGTGATCTCCCCGATCTTGCGGATCAGGTGGCGGTCGCGCGCGGCGCCGAGACCGATATTGTGCGGGAACAGCGTCGCGCCGACGATGTTGTTGTTGCCGTGGACGGAATCGGTGCCCCAGATGATCGGGATCTTCGGGCCGTTATCGCTCCGCTGCATGGAGGCGTCGTAGAACTCGTCGGCCAACTGCATCCATTTGGCGGGGGAGGCATATTCGTCGTCATAGGGGCCGGAGTTGCCGCCGTTCAGGATCGAGCCGAGCTTGTACGTCACCACGTCGGCAGGCTTGATCGAACCGATATCGACCTGAATGATCTGGCCGACCTTGTCCTCCACCGACATGACCTTGAGCAGGGCGTCGATGCGCTTCTCGATCTTCGGGTCGCGCTTCGGCTGCGCGTCGACCGAGGGCCAGAGGGCGGGGTGGGCGGTGGAGGCGGCGGGCTGCTGCGCGACGGCGGCGGACGCGGTGAGCGCGGCGGCGAGGGTCAGCAGGGAGGCGCGCGAAAGGCTTAGCGTCATGTCATCTCCTGTGGCGCGGCGTTCAGGCCGGCGCGCGTCGGGTTGTGGGATGGGGGGTGTTGGCGAGCAGGACCCGCAGGATCGGGCCGGTCATGATCGTGGTGACGACGGCCATGACGACCAGGATCGTGAACATGGATTTGGGCAGGAAGCCGAGGTCGTAGCCGATGTTGAGGACGATCAGCTCCATCAGCGCACGGGTGTTCATCAGCGTGCCCAGGATCATGCTGTCATGATGCGCCATGCCGCTGGCGCGCCCGGCAAGGTAGACGGGCACGATCTTCGCCAGGATGGCGGCCAGGCAGACGGCGGCGAGCCAGAACAGTTCCGGGCCGCTCGTGAGGCCGAGCAGGTTGGTGCGCAAGCCCGTGAAGGTGAAGAAGATGGGGAGGAAAAACACGAGCACGAACTGACCGACCTGAATGTGCCATGCGTCGACCAGCGCGCGGTGGCGGTGGAAGAGCAGGCCCGCGGCGAACCCGCCGAAGATCGCGAAGATGCCCAGCGCATAGGTGCAGATGGCGAGCGCGAACATGATGGCGAGGAGGATCGCCAGCAGGTTGGGCGGCAGGCGGCCGTCCTCCAGGGGAAAGCGGGCGATCAGTCGGTCGGCAAGCGGCGCGCCGAGGAAGCGCAGGGCGGCGAGGAAGAGGAGGAGGCCGCCGAGATGGATCAGCAGATATTGGCCCGAAAGCTGCGCGGTGGCGAAGGCGGAGATGCAGGCGAGCAGGACCCAGCCGACAACGTCGTTCACCGCCGCCGCCGAGATGGCGACGATGCCGACGTCCGTTTTGGTCAGGCGATATTCGCTGAGGATGCGGCCGAGGATGGGGACGGCTGTGATCGCGACGGCGACGCCGCAGAAGAGGCTGTAGACGAGGGGATCGATGCCGGGCGCGAGCACAGCGGCGGAGAGGCGGCCAATGCCGAAGCCGACAGCGAAGGGCGCGAGGATGGAGGTCGCCGCGACGAACAGGGTGGTCTGGCGCAGGCGGGGGATGCGCAGGCGCGTAAATTCAAACTCGCTGCCAATCTGGAACATCAGCAGGATGAGGCCGATCTGGCTGAGGACGGTAATCGCCGATTCCGGCTTCGCGCCGAACAGGGCGACGGACGCGCCGGGGAAAAAATGGCCGAACAGGGAGGGGCCAAGTAGCAGGCCCGCGACAATCTCTCCCACGACGCCGGGCTGGCCCATCCGCCGGAACAGGCTGTGCAGCAGCCTGGCCGCCCCGATCATCACGATCAGCTGGAGCAGCACCGTAAAAAGGAGCTGCTCCGTCTGGTGAACCGAGGCGGTCATGGGAGCATCAGAGGACGGCCGGTCCGGTGGCCGAATCCTGCTCTGCTTCTATTGGCGCAACAGGCTTGGCGGCGAAGAGGCCGAAGATCAGGATGAGGGCATAGGCGATAGCCGGAACGATCAGCGCCGTGCGAAGCGAGGTGATATCCGACACCCAGCCCGCGAGCGGCGGCAGGATCGCGCCGCCGACGATCGCCATGCAGATGACGCCCGATCCGTCCGCTGCGCGGCGACCAAGCCCTTCCGACGCCAGCGTGAAGATGGTCGGGAACATGATCGAGTTGAACAGGCCGATGGCGATCAGCGCGTAGCCGGAGAGAGAACCGACTGTGAAGGCCGAGAGGGCGAGCAGGACAATCGCCACGCCGGCGACGCTTGCGAGAACCTTGCCGGGCGAGAACAGGCGCAGGATCGCCGAACCGATGAAGCGGCCCACCATCGCGCCGCCCCAATAATAGGCGACGAGCTTTCCGGCCGACTCCTGGCTGATGCCGAGCGTGTCGGACTGGATCAGGTAGAGGACAAGCAGGCTGCCGATCGTCACTTCCGCGCCGACATAGAGGAAGATGCCAAGCGTGCCGAAGCCGAAGCGGGGACGCTTCAGCAGGGCGAAAGCGGCGGCGACGTTCATCTTCTCGGTCGGCGCTTCCTTCAGCTTGTTGCGCTGGGAGAAGACGGCGGCGGCGGCGACCAGCAGGGCGATGGCGATGCCGATATAGGTGTGGACGACGACGCGCGATTCCTGCGCGCGGAAGGCGTCGAGGGCTGCGCCGGTGAGGGTCTTGGGATCGACGGTGGCAAGCGCGCCGAGGATCAGGATCGACCCGACATAGGGGAAGAGGGTGGTGCCGAGCGAATTGAACGCCTGCGCAAAGGTCAGGCGGCTGGACGCGGTTTCGGGCTTGCCCAGCATGGAGATCAGCGGGTTGGCGACGACCTGGACGATGGTGATGCCGCTCGCCAGCACGAATAGCGCGGCAAGGAAGGCGACGAACAGGCTGGACGAGGCCGCCGGAATGAAGAGCAGGCAGCCCGCCGTCATCGTTACGAGGCCGACGACCGCCGCGCGCATATAGCCGAAGCGATGGACGATCGCGGAGGCGGGGATGGAGATCAGGAAATAGGCGGCGAAGAAGGCCGACTGGACCAGCAGCACCTGCCCATTGGTGAGGGTGAAGAGGTCCTTGAGCTTGGGGATCAGGACGTCGTTCAGGCTGGTGATGCCGCCGAAGACGAAGAACAGGGCGAACACGAAGCCGGTCAGGCCGCCGGCCGCCTGTGCGCCCTGTGTGGTGGTTGCGCTGGGTGCGCCTGCGCCGGGGGTCATCGCCATGTCTGTGCTCCGCTCCTAAAAGGTCAGATCACGGCTTGGCCGACAGTGCGTCGAGCGTGGCCGTGCCGCTGAGCACGCTGTCGCCTGCAAATCGGCCCACGGCAACAGGATATGTACCCGCATCGACCTTCCAGCCCGGAGCCGTTTCGTCGAAACGGGCGATGATGCGCGGATCGACGGTGACTGAAACGTGCGCGGTCTCGCCTGGAGCCAGCCAGAGCTTGTCAAAGCCGGCGAGGCGATAGCTGAGCGCGCCCGCCGCGCTTTTGCCCTGCACATAGACCTGCGGGACGTCCGCGCCCGCGCGCTGGCCGCTGTTGGTCACGTCGAAGCTGACCTTGAGCGACGCGCCGCCGGTGATCGCCAAATTGGCGTAGCGGAAGCTGGTGTAGGTGAGGCCGTAGCCGAAGGGATAGAGCGGCTTGCGCTTCTTCGCCGCGTACCAGCGATAGCCGACCTCGGCCCCTTCCGGATAATCGACAGAGAAGGGCCTTACGCCGCCGCTCTGCCCGTAATTGGTCTTGTCGCCGGCATCCCGGCGGGCCTCGGCGGCGTGCAGTTCGCCGAGACCCACCGGCTCCGGACGGGGCGCCTGTGCGGCGCTCGTCGGGAAGGTGATGGGAAGTCGCCCCGAAGGATCGACTTCGCCGAATATGATGCGGGCGATGGCCTCGCCCCCACGCTGGCCTGGATACCATGCTTGCAGGATCGCCGGGACCTTGTCCACCCAGGGCATGAGGACCGGACCGCCGGTTTCCATGACGACCAGCGTCTTGCCGTTGGCGCGGGCGACGGCGTCGATCAGCGCGTCCTGCTTGTCCGGCAGGGCCATGCTCTCCGGGTCCTGCGCTTCGGTGAACCACGCCCAGGCGAAGACGATCGCCAGGTCGGCGTCCTTCGCGGCAGCGGCCGCGGCCTTGGGATCGGCGCCGTCGACATAGGTGACCTGCGCCTGCGGCGCGAGGGCCTGGATCGCCTTGAGCGGCGAGGAGGCGTGCCAGGTGATGCGGGCGAACGAGGCGGCCTCGCCCCGCGTCAGCGGAATCTCGACCGGGGCGCCGCCGACGGAGCGGACCTGTGACGATCCGCCGCCCGACAGCACGCCGACATCGGCATGCGCGCCGATCAGGACGATCTTCTTGGCGATCTTGGCGAAAGGCAGCAGGTCGCCCTTGTTCTTCAGGAGGACGATGCCTTCCTCAGCCGCGCGCTGGGCGACATCGGCATGGGCGGCATAGTCGATGACCTGCGCTGTGTCCGGCACCGGATTGTCCATCAGGCCGGTGGTGATGACGCCGTAGAGGATGCGGCGGACCATATCGTCGAGGCGGGCCATCGGGATGCGGCCGGCCTTTACGGCCTCCTCGAACGGCTTGCCGAAATAGATGGCGAGGTCGAGTTCCTGACCCGATTGCTGGTCGAGGCCATTGATCGCGGCCTTCTCCGTCGAATGGACGGCGCCCCAGTCGGACATCACCCAGCCTTTATAATCCCACTCTTTCTTAAGGACGGTGTTCAGCAGCCAGTCGTTCTCGCACGCATAGTCGCCATTAACCTTGTTGTAGGCGCACATGACAGAGGCGGGATCGCCGATTTCCATGGCTATCTTGAAGGCGAGCAGGTCGCTTTCCTGAAGGGCTGCCCGGTCGATACGCGCGTCGAGGACGTGGCGGCCCGTCTCCTGCGAATTGAGCGCGAAATGCTTTATGGTCGAGACGATGTTGTTGCTCTGGACGCCGCGGATATGTTCGCCGGCCATGACGCCCGCAAGCAGCGGGTCCTCGCCCAGATATTCGAAATTGCGGCCGTTCCACGGATCGCGCGTCAGGTTGACGCCGCCGGCGAGCAGAATGTTGAAGGTCTTGGCGCGCGCCTCCGCCCCGATCATCGCGCCGCCCGCATAGGCGAGGCGGGGGTTGAAGGTGGCGGCGGTGGCGATGCTGGCGGGAAGCGCGGTGGCGGTGTCGCCCTTGCGCTGTTCAACCTGATTGGCGACGCCAAGGCTTGCGTCGCTTTCGCGCAGGGTGGGGATGCCGAGGCGGGGGACGCCGGGGATGTGGCCGGCGGACGGGATCATCGCGATGGGCGGATTGGGCTTGGCCATGGGCGGGAAGTAGCCGTGGACGATCGCGAGCTTCTCCTGAAGCGTCATCGATGCGACGAGGTCGTCGGCGCGGGCCGAGGCGGACAAGGCGCGGTCGGATGCGGCGGGGGTGCGCGCGGCGGCCTGGGAGGCTGCTTGCTGCGCAGAAACGGACGCGGTGAAACAGGCGCCGATCATCAGGCTGGCGAGGAACAGTTTCTTCGTCGGAGACGTCATCGGGATACCTTGTGCGAGATTGTGTTGGCAGCGGGGCGGGCGTGGAAATGATCCAGCAGCACGCGGTGCTCAGGGAGGTTGGCGAGCGCCCCGCCGGACGCAGCCTTGACGCGGGCGAAGGCTTCACGGGCGTCTCGTGCGCCGGGATAGCGGGCCGCGCCAGCCGCGATGCGGGTCTGGAAGCCCATGCCGTAGAGAATGTAGTGGTAGCTGGGCGGCAGGAACGTCTCCAGATCGACCGTGAAGTCGAAGCGGGAAGGCGGCCGGGTGCGCCACTGGGCCAGCATATCGCGCAGGGCCTCCGGGATCGAGGCCGGATCGGCATTGTCGCGCCAATAGGCGGTGTCGGTGCGGCGGGTGATGCAATAATGGAGCTTCAGGAAGTTCACGATCTTCTCGAAGCGGCCCGCCATATGGCTGTTGAAGGCACGGGCGGCGGCGTCGCGCGCGTCCCGGTCTCCAGGGACGAGGAAGTCGCCCAGCATCCGCAGCGCGCTTTCAATGAGCATGATGCCGGTCGATTCCAGCGGCTCGAAGAAACCGGCTGAGAGACCGATCGCGGCGCAGTTGCCGATCCATTGCCGATCGCGATAGCCGGTGGCGAAGCGAAGCTGGCGCGGGGTCAGGGCGTCGCCCTCCTTGCCGACATAGCGGCGCAGCGTCGCCTCCGCCTCGTCATCTGAACAGTGGCGGCTGGAATAGACATAGCCGGTGCCGCGCCGTTCGGTGAGGCCGATATCCCAGGTCCAGCCCGCCTCATGCGCGGTGGCGAGGGTGTAGGGGCGGACGGGGGTGTCAGCGGCGGGATAGGGGACCTGCATCGCCAGCGCCCGGTCGTTGAATAGCGTGTCGCCGCAGCCGGTGAAGGACGCCCCTAATGTCTCGCCGATCAGCAGCGCGCGAAAGCCCGAGCAGTCGATGAAGAAATCGCCGGCCACCTTGCGGCCGTCTGACAGGATGAGGGAGGCGATATCGCCGTCCGCCTGCTTCTCGACCTGGGCGACCGTGCCTTCGATCCGTTCGACTCCGGCGGCAACCGAGATGTCGCGCAGATAGTCGGCGAAGCGGGCGGCGTCGAAGTGATAGGCGTAATTCATGGGGCCGGAGAAATCGGGGTCTTGCAGCAGCTTTGGCGCAAGTCCGGCGCGGATAACGCGCTCCTGCACAGTGACCGAGTCTGCCCAGGAGGGGCGCGATGGGCTGGTGTCCGCAATCCAGTGCGGGAGGAGCGCTTCATCCTCGCCGCCGATCGGCAGGTTGAAGGGGTGGAAATAGGAATCGGAACCGTCCGCCCAGCCGTTGAATAGCACACCCTGTTTGAACGTGGCGTTGGCGCGGACGAGGAATTCGCGCTCGCTGATGCCGAGATTGGCAAGCGTGGAGCGGATGGTGGGAAAGGTCCCCTCGCCCACGCCGATGATGCCGATCTCGCTGGATTCCACCAGTATGATATTCGGCATCCGCAGCGTGCGGGAGAGATAGGCGGCGGCCAGCCATCCGGCCGTGCCGCCGCCTAGGATGACGACCCGACGGGGGGAGAAGGTGTCGGTCGTCACGGGGAAACTCCTTTGCTCATGCCTTGAGGGGCTTGATCCTGGATCACATCCCATACCGTTCGTACCGAGTAGAGACTGAGCGAACTGCCCAGTTCCAATCCTTCGATACGCCACTTCGACAAGCTCAGTGGCTACTCAGGACGAACGGATGTTGGGTTATGCCATGTCCTCAGAAGCTCGCGCGGGCGCGGACGCCCCAGGTGCGGGGAGCCTGAAGGTTCGAGAGGAAGACCGGGTCGTAACGCGGTGCGCCGAAAGCGCCTGCGCCCGTCCGGATGCGGCCATTTTCGATATTCTGGACGAACGCCTCGACCGAATATTTCTCGTCGGGCGATGTGTAGGTGATCGATGCGTCCGACCGGAAATAAGCCTTCTGACGATCCCAATCCGTACCGTTGGTGCCCCGGTTCGGCATGTTGTCGGCCGGGTTGTTGGCGGTCACGAACGGGTTGGCGTCGCCGTTGAAGTAGCTCAGCCAGCTCTTGGTCTCGTAATGGGTGGTGACGCGCGGGGTGATCCGTGCGCCGCTGGCCATCACGAAGTCATGCTCATAGCTTGCCGTTGCCGAGAAGCGCGGGGCGTGGGCGAGTTCGTTGCCCTTGAGCTGTGCGATCGAGGACAGCTTGCCGCCGTCATAGAGACGGCCGTCGACAGCCTCCAGTTCCAGCAGCTTGGTCTTCTGCAGGGTGCCGGAGAAATTCAGGCGGTCATTGTCGGTCAGGTTGGCGGTCATTTCCGCCTCAAGACCGTATGCCGTCGCACCCTTGGCGTTCTGGGTGACGATCTGGCTGCGGACGACATTGCCGGCGGCGTCGCGGAAGGTGACGGCCTGGTTGACCTGATAGCCCTTGAAGTCGCTGTAATAGGCGGCGACGTTCAGAGTGACACGGCGATCGAAGAAACGGGTCTTGAGGCCGGCTTCATAATTGGTGATCGTTTCCGGATTCGTCAGCTGCGAATTGTCCTGGATGTTGCCCGACTTGAAGCCGGTGGAGACGCTCGCATAGCCAAGGATGCCCGGCGCCAGATCGGCGTCGACGCGGCCCAGCCAGGTGAGCTTGTTCCACTTGCCCTTCACATCGTTGTTCGAGATCGAGAAGCCGGGAAGCAGGTCGACCAGTTCGGCCGCCGTGGCGCCCGGGAAGGCGCCAAAGATGCCGCCCTGGCAGAGGCCGCCGGGTGCGGAGTCCGCCGCCGAGCAGCCGTCGCCGGAGAAGGTCACGTTGCGGCCGCCGATATCCTGCTTCTTGTCCGAGGTGTAGCGCAGGCCGCCGGTGACGCGCAGCCAGTCAGTGGCATGCCATACGGCCTGACCGAAGGCGGCGCGGGAGTCGATCTGACGGTTCGCCTGGATGAAGCTGCCCGCCCAGGAGAAGGTGCCGTCACGATAGCCGTTACGCTGATCGATATCGAAGCGGATCTTGTTCTTCTCGTGACTATAGTAAGCGCCCAAAATCCAGTCGACGGCGTTGTCGCCGGTCGACTTCAACTGGACCTCATGGCTCTGGAAATCATAGCGCGAGGAGAGGGTGCGGTTCTCGCCGAACGCGCCGAGCGGCAGGTCGTTGCCATCGGCGTCAACCTGACCCGTGGGGGGCAGTGCGCCCGCGTCGGCGTCCGTCTGCGTGCTGCCGCCGATGCGCGACCAGCCGGCGATGTAGCTCAGCTGTACGCCGTCGGTGATGTCGTAGTTCATCGTGCTGCGCACGGCGACCGAGTAACGGTCCGTGTCCGGCGCGGTATCGCTGAGCGTCGACCAGCGCTTTGTGCCGGCGCGCGGCGTCTGCAGCAGACCGATGACCGGGGCGCCATTGTCGAGGAAACCCTCCGCCGACAGGTTCCAGCTGAAGCGATCGCTCGGCTTCCACAGCATGCTGATGCGGCCTGACTGCTGGTCGGCGGCGTAATATTTCTTGCCGGTGGTGACGAAGGCGGACTTGTTGATGCCCGCGATGTTCGGCGCGGGCTGATAGTCGGCATAGCCGTCATGACGGTCAGTCACGAAGGCGACGCGGAACGCCAAGGTGTCGGTGACGGGGATGTTGATCGCGCCGCGGACGCCCAGACGGTCGTAATTGCCCGCGACAGCCTCAACATTGCCGCTGAACTCGCCGAGCTTGGGCTTGGCGGAGATGAGGCTCAATGCGCCAACGGTGGCGTTGCGGCCGAACAGCGTGCCCTGCGGACCGCGCAGAACCTCAACGCGCTCCATGTCGTACATCAGGACCGACGCGCCCTGCGACCGGGGCGAGTAGATGCCGTCGACATAGATCGCGACTTCCGGGTCGGCGACCTCGGTATAGGCGCTGTCATTGCCGATGCCGCGCAGGGTCAGGAGGACGGCCGACTGGTCGCCCTGCTGATTGAACTGCAGCGAGGGGACGAAACGGGCGAGGTCGGTCACGTCCTTCACGCCATTCTTGTTCAGCGTGTCCTGGCTGAACGCGGAGATCGCGATCGGGGTCGATTGCAGCGTGGTTTCGCGGCGGGTGGCGGTGACGATGATATCGCCGCTGTCCTGGGGCGCGGCCTCGGCGGCCTGCGGCGCAGCGGTCGTGGCGTCCTGCGCGAAAGCGGCAGATACGGAAAATAGGCAAGTCGCGAGCGCTGTGCTCGCGACGAGTGCGTGCCTCGTCATAGTCATCCTCCCGAGAAGGCTTGTTGGTCTGGGACAGCGGAAACACCAGAATCCGACATCGATGTCAACGGTCATTTGACATCGATGTCGGAATTCTGTTTCAATGCTGTTTCTCTTTTGCAACACTTGATACAGGCTCCGCATATGCCCGTCGTTTCGCCTTCCCCTACGGCATTATACGCCGCATTTGGCCGAAAAGGTGGTTTCGCGAATGGCCGTTCCGGGGTAGCGGATATGGGCAAGCTGGGGCGCTCGGCCATCGTCCGCAGGCCGCCAATAGAAGGGTCCGATTTGGGTCGATCGCGCAAGGACAGGACAGAGAATGCTGCGCCAGGCGCCACGGGCGACCCCGAGTCGCAGCGTGCGTCGCCCTCCCCTTCGCGCGGCGCGGACGAGGCGGTGGCGGGGCGGCTGTTCCGCATTTCCATCGGTGTGTTCTTCATCGGCGGGTTCCTGTCGTCCGCCGTCAGCCTGCTGGTGCCGCAACTCAAGCTGATGCTCGCGCTCGATTATCGCAGCGCCCTGCTGATCCAGCTCGCCTTTCATTCCAGCTATCTGCTGTTCGCGCTGCCCGCTGCCTTCGCTGTGGTGCGGGCCGGCTATATGCGCTCGATCGCGGTTGGCCTGGCGATCATGACGGCCGGATGTCTGGCGCTGGCGACGGCGCAGGGGATGCGCGATTTCCTGTTGGTGCTGGGCGCGCTGCTGCTGCTGTCCGCCGGGCAGACGGTGCTGCAGATCGCGTCGAACACGGTGGTGACGGTGATCGGCCCGTCGCGCAGGGCGGCGGCGCGGCTGACATTGCTGCAGGGGTTCAACTCGCTGGGGACGGTGCTGGGGCCGCTGATCTCCGCGCCGTTCCTGCTCGCCAACCTCGATCCGCTGAGCGGCGGCGCGGTGACGGCGGGCCTGCCGTTCGTGGCGGGCGGGGTTGTGCTGGCGGCGCTGTCGACGGCCTATTTCACCCATCGCGGCCTGCTGTCCGAGACGCGCGGGACAGCGCCGGTGGTGCGCCCGGCGCAGTTGCTGGCGGTGCTGGGCGATCGGCGGCTGGTGTGGGGCATCGCGGCGATCTTCGTCTATGTCGGCGCGGAGGTGACGATCGGCACCCTGCTCGCCAATGTGCTAATGCTGCCCGATCGGCTGGCGGTGGAGCCGGTGACCGCCGGGCGGCTGGTGAGCCTCTATTGGGCGGGGGCGATGATCGGGCGGTTCGCGGGCGCCTGGGCAATGGCGCGGGTGGCGGAGGCGCGGCTGCTGTTCTGGGTCGCGCTGGGCGCGGTGGTGCTGGTGTCGGCGGCGGTGGTGACGCCCGGCGCGGCGGGCGCGGTCGCGCTGATCGCCGTGGGGCTGTGCAACGCGATCATGTACCCGACCATCTATGCGCTGGCCCTGCCGCAGGATGCCGCCCGCGCGCCGCTGGCGTCGATGTGGCTGTGCATGGCCGTCGTCGGCGGCGCGGTGGTGCCGATGCTGACCGGGGTGGCGGCCGATGCATTCGGCCTGTTGCCAGCGTTGCTGCTGCCTGCTCTATGCTATGCCGGGATCGCGATGTTCGCGGCGATGTGTGCGGATGTCCGGGGGGCGCGGGCATGAAGACGGTGACGATCAAGGATGTGGCGGAGCGGGCCGGGGTGTCTCCCAAGACGGTGTCGCGCGTCATCAATGGCGAGCAGCATGTGCGCCCGGAAGTGCGTGAGGTCGTGCAGCGGGTGGTGGCCGAGTTGGATTATCGCCCCAACGCCTTTGCGCGCAGCCTGTCGAGTTCACGGTCCTACCTGTTGGGTTTGTTCATCGACGATCCGGTGTCCGGCTATGCATCCGACGTGCAGCTGGGCGCGCTGATGCGGTGCCGGGCGCGCAGCTATCATCTGGTCGTCGAGCCGGTGGTGCTCGGGTCCGACGGATGGCGGGCGCAGGTCGCCGACAGCATCGCCGCACTGCGGCTGGACGGGGCCATCGTCACGCCGCCGATCTGCGACGAGACCGAACTGCTCGATATTTTCGAGGCAGCGGGCCTGCCGATGGTGCGGATCGCGCCGCGCATGGACTTCGGCCGGTCGGGCGTCGTGCAGATGGACGACCACGCCGCCGCAAAGGAGATGACCGAGCATCTGATCGCGCTCGGCCATCGCAGCATCGGTTTCGTGAAGGGCGACCCGACACACAGCGCATCGGCCAAGCGCTATGACGGTTTCCTGGCGGCGATGGCCGGCGCAGGGCTATCTGTCGCGGCCGATCATGTGCTGGAGGGCGATTTCTCCTTCCGCTCCGGCCTTGAGCTGGGGGAGGTCATGCTACGCCGGGAGGGGCGACCGACGGCGATCTTCGCGAGCAATGACGACATGGCGCTGGGCGTGCTGATCACTGCGATGAAGCTGGGGATCGGGGTGCCCGACATGCTGTCCGTCGCCGGGTTCGACGACGCGCCGACATCCCGCGCCGCATGGCCGCAGCTGACGACGATCCGCCAGCCCAAGGCGGAAATGGCGGCAGCGGCGGTCGATATATTGGCGGACCCGCACTATCGCGGCGACATGACGGCCGAGCGGTATCAGATGTCGCTGGATTATGTGTTGGTGGAGCGCGGGAGTACGGGGAAGGTTGGGGGTTAGCTGTCGCCCTTACAGGCGCTGATTGCACGCAAGACCCAATCGTCGATCATATCCCTGCCAGATCGTGTTGCGAATGGCAGAAGATATTCCACCAGGGCAGGACTGGCGATGATTTCCGCCGCCTCAAAGATTGTCATCTGAGCGGAATTCTTTGACAGCTCCGCTTGTACCAGAGGAATGGCGAGCATTTTGTCACGTTGGGCTAGTCCCAGTATCGCTTCACCCCGGACATCTTCGTTCGGGTCGCAAGCCGAACGGAGCAGCGCTTTTCGTATCTGTGGCGTGTCAAAATCTGTTTGGGAAAGCAGCATTGTAGCCCAATCACGATTGGCCACGTCATCGTCGGATGTCATCGCAATCAGAAGTTGAAGGTTGGAGTCTGCGAGGCTGTTGCCGGTCAGCGGCACTTCTTCGGCAATGATCGCCTGAAGAAAATCAGAGGGAGGAAAATAGCTCTCGGTCATTCGGGAGCAATGATGCGTCATGCGGTCCTACGCAGCAATGTTTAACACCCCTCCCTGGACGGGAGGGGTTGGGGGTGGGTAGGCGCGCAATGCGCGCCTTGATATCGTGCCTTCATGCAACGACGCGTCCCAGCCCATATGACCGCCAATGCGCGGGCTTTGCGCAACGGACAGACGGAGGCCGAGAAAGCGATCTGGCATCTGCTGTCGCGCTACCGTCCAAGGTTTACGCGGCAGTTGGTCGTTGGCCCTTACATCCTCGATATTGCCTGCCGGTCAGCGAAGCTGGCGATAGAGCTTGATGGCAGCCAGCATGCCGATGCGCTTGCCTATGATGCGGACAGAACCGCGTTTCTGGAAGGCGAAGGATGGACGGTTCTGCGATTCTGGAATGGCGATGTGTATGAGAATGCCGACGGAGTGGTAGAGGCGGTGTTGGCCAAGACCGCCGAGTGCCTCGGCAGGACCCACCCCCAGCCCCTCCCTTTCAGGGAGGGGAGAAAAAGGGCAGAGTCCCTCCCTGAAAGGGAGGGGAGAAAACGGAAAGCGGCGCCCCCATGACCTGGTCCCCCACGCAGTATAGCAAGTTCGAGGCGGAGCGGAATCGGCCTATCCATGATCTGATCGCGCAGATCCCGCAGACCCAGGTCGCGCGGGCGGTGGATATCGGGTGTGGGCCGGGGAATTCGACGGAGATTCTGCAGGCGCGGTTTCCGCAGGCGGAGATCAGCGGGATCGACAGTTCGGCCGAGATGATCGCGGCGGCGCGGGCGCGGTTGCCGCAGGGGCGGTTCGACGTGGCGGATATTGCGGGCTGGGCAGACCCCGGCCCCTATGACGTGATCCTGGCCAATGCGGCGCTGCAATGGGTGCCCGATCATCCGGCGCTGTTGCCTGCGCTGGTGGAGAAGCTGGCTCCGGGCGGGGCGCTGGCGGTGCAGATGCCGGACAATCTGAGTGAACCCGCGCATCTGGCGATGGAAGAGGTCGGTCGTAACGGGCCATGGGCCGCCAAGCTGACACAGGCGGCGACCGCGCGGTCGGAGCGCCATGATGCGGCCTGGTATTACCGGATGCTCAAACCCCTGTGCGCGCGGGTCGATGTGTGGCGGACGGTCTATCATCATCCGCTGGCCGGGGGCGCCGCGGCAGTGGTCGAATGGTTCAAGGGGACGGGGTTGCGGCCATGGCTTGGTCCGCTGGATGCGGAGGAACAGGCGGGGTTCCTGGCGCGCTATACCGAGGAGATCGCCGCGGCCTATCCGGCGCTGGAGGATGGGACGGTGTTATTGCCTTTTCCGCGCCTTTTCTTCGTGGCGATACGATAAACGAACCTATATGGAAAATTATACTTGACATCGCAACGCTGTTCTGGCACATAAGTCGATATTGGGAATTGTGAGTCGCCGGGGGCGTGGCGGGCAAAGGGTTGGCTTTCGGGCCAGCCCTTTTTCGTGTCCGCCCCGGCGCGGGGAGGATGCATGGTTGTCACGGTTCAGGGGGATGATGTCGTGCTGGAGGGGCGTGGGCTGATGCGGCGCTGGATGGCTGACCTCGCGCTGCGCATGGCTGCGGGAGGCGGGCTATGAGCGCGGAGCTGGCCGTGCGCGCGGCGATGCTGGCGGCGCTGGCGGGGGATGGTGCGCTGGGTGCGCTGCTCAATGGCGTTTATGACGGGACGCCGGTGAAGGCGACGCCGCCCTCTGCGGTGGTGGGCGAGTGCATCGGGAGCGACTGGGGCGTGAAGGACGCCGACGGGCGCGAGGTGCGTGTGTCGCTCAGCCTGTTCGATGTGCAGGAAACGCCGGGGCGGCTGGCGGAGATGATGGTGCTGGCGGACGGGGCGGTGCGGGGGATGAGTGGGCTGGTGGATGGTTGGCGGATTGCGGGGGTCGTATTTCTGCGGTCGCGGACGGCGAAAGGGCGGGACCGGGGGTGGTCGTGCGTGATGGATTATCGCGTGCGCGTGTTGGGGTGACGTTCGACATTGCGCTCAGGCGGGCCTGCAAAGCGCGATTTCCTGCGTTCCGGTGCTCACGTACTTTAAGTACGCTGCGCTCCGTTACTCGGAAATCACCCTTTTCGGCTTCACCTGAACACAATGTCGAACGTCACCGGACGTCAACCGTCACCCCGGGCTTTGACCCGGGGTCCCGCTGTTTTGGAGAGGGCAAGAAGAAGCGGGGTCCCGGATCAAGTCCGGGACGACGGGTGAGAGGTGCTTGGGCTTTCGTCACCATCCATTGCCGCGATCAGCGCTGTCAGACCCTTGTCCAGGCCGCCGGCGAAATCGCCGCTTGCGAAGGCGGGGAGCATGTGGGTCTGGATGATCTGGCGGCACAGCGCCTCGGGCAGCGTCTTTTCCAGGCCGTAGCCGACGGCGATGCGCACCTGCCGGTCGTTCGGCGCGACGAGGATGACGATGCCGTCGTCATGCCCCTTGCGCCCAATGCCCCAGCGATTGGCGAGATCGCGCGTGTAGACGCCGATATCCTCCCCATTGAGGGTGGGCACGGTGGCGATGACCATCTGGTGCTGCGTGCGATCCTGGAACGTAGCGAGGCGGGCGGCGAGGGCCCTGCGGGCGGGTTCGTCGAGGATGTTCGCGGCGTCGGTGACGCGGCCCTGTTGGGCGAGCGGCGGGTTTGGCGCGGGCGTTGGTGGCGTGGCCTCTGTGGGCGCTTGCATGGCCTGGACGGGCGCGGGCGCTGGCTTGTCCTGGGCCGAGCAGGCGGCGAGCGCGAGCAGCATGGGGAAAATCGGGGCCGGTTTCATCTCGGCGAGGGTGAAGAGCGGGGGCTTTTGAGTCAACTCGGGGCAGTCAATTGAAGAAGCGGGACCCCGGATCAAGTCCGGGGTGACAGGGTTGGATAGTGGGGAGATCGAAACATGCCGGTGGAGAAGGGAAGCGCGTTTCTGCTGAAGGTGGGAGACGGCAATACGCCCATCGCCTATGCGTTTGGGAGCCTGCGTTGGTTGACCGGGGGTAATACGGGGATCGTGCAGGCGGTGACGGCGTCGGATGCGGGCGGGGTGATGCTGGCCGATCCGCCAGCGCTTGTTGTTACGGCGGGGACTTTGGCGCTGCTGACCGAGGGGTGCGACAAGCGGATGGAGACATGTGCAGGGCGGTTCGGGAATGCAGCGAATTTCCGGGGGGAGCCCTATTTGCCGGGGAATGATCTGCTGACGCGGTATCCGGGGGGATGAGGGTGTTTTCCTTGTTCGTCATCCCCGCGCAGGCGGGGACCCATTTCCAACAGCGTATCTGGGGATGGGGCGGGAGATGGGTTCCCGCCTTCGCGGGAATGACGGAGGGATAAATGGCAAGAGGCGACCGTATCGCCGCGGCGGCGTTGACGCTTGTCGGCGTACCCTTCCGCTTGCACGGGCGCAGCGTGGAGACGGGGGTGGATTGTGTCGGGCTGGCTTTGCTGAGCGCTCAGCAGGCGGGATATCGGGGCGCTACGCCGGAGCATTATGGATTGCGGGGCGGGGATGTGGCGCTGTTTGCGGGATGGCTCCGCGCCGCAGGGCTGAGGCCGGTGCGCAGGGCCAAAGCGGGCGATGTCGTGCTGGTGCGCGCGGGACCGGCGCAGGCGCATATGATGGTCTCTGTGCCGGGCGGGCATGTCCACGCCCATGCCGGACTGCGGCGCGTGGTGGAGATGCCGGGCGCGTCGCTCTGGCCGGTGATCGGCATCTGGCGCATCGCCGGGGACACAGCGCGCCGCGGTGCAGCATGACATTCGTTACGCCGTGACAAGAATTGGGTTTATTCTCCTTTAAGCGGTTTGCGACTCGGCGCCGCGTTGTGGGAGACTTACGGCATGATTACCTTCATCATCGCCCTGGTTATGGGTGGAATCATTGGTTGGCTGGCGAGCAAGGTGATGAACACCGACGCGCAGCAGGGCATTTTCCTGAACGTGATCGTCGGCTGTGTGGGGTCAATGCTGGGCGGCTGGCTGTTCAGCGTGTTCACCGGCGGCACCCAGAATTTGCGAGTGGCGCCGTTCAATCCGGTGACGCTGGCGGTGGCGTTCGGCGGCGCGATCGTGCTGCTGGGCCTGGTGAACCTGCTGCGGCGGGGCCGGATCAGGTGAAGTGACGAGGGGCGGGGGCGCGGCTAAGGCTGGCCTTCGCCTTAGTTACTAAGTTGGATGGTTAGCGAACATTGTTTGCCCTAAAAACTGCCGTCATCCTGCATTTGATGCGGGATCCATGAGCCTCAACTGTAGCATGTATTTTCTACAGTAGAGCCAATGGATGCCGGGTCGAGCCCGGCATGACGGCGAAAGCGGGAAGTCCGCTTCTGGCCGTTGCCGCCTCAGACCTGCGCCCGCCGCAAAGCATCGTTCAGGCGCGTTTGCCAGCCTGGGCCTGTCGCACGGAATTTGGTGAGCACGTCTATGTCGAGGCGCAGGGTGACCTGCTCCTTGCCTGGACCGGACGGAGGCCGCCCCATGCGCTTGCGCCGTGCCGCCTTGGCGTGCGCCAGCGCTTCGTGCGTCACGTCGAAGTCCTCGACGTCGTTCGGGTCGGCCTCAATCGCAATCGTCATATTCTGCGGCTTCTTTGCCATTGCTCTTCCTCACGCTGACGAAGCGGCATGCCGCTCCGCGCCACACATAAACAGCCGTCCAAAGGCGGCCATCTACGCGACCGATCACCTTGAACCTTTCCTCGCCGTCGATTTCGCAGCGAAGGAATGATGAGGTGGGCGGGGTCTTCGAACAGATGGATGCCGAAGGGGAGCGACACACCGTGCTTGTCGCGGTTCGTCGCGTCTTTGGCGGGATCAAATTCGATATCCACACATAATTATGTAACTACAAAAGTTCGGCGAAGCAAGGATTTTGTAGTTACATAACTTCACCAAGTAAGGACCTCCATAATGGCGACACTCGTCCTGACCGCTGTCGGCACGGCGATTGGCGGGCCGATCGGGGGTGCGATCGGGGCGCTGATCGGGCGAGGGGTGGACCAGGCGCTGCTGTTCAAGCCCAAGGGGCGGGAGGGGCCGCGGCTGTCCGACCTGCAGGTGCAGACATCGACCTATGGCAGCCAGATCCCCAAGCTGTTCGGGACGATGCGCGTCGCCGGGACGGTGATCTGGGCGACGGACCTGCGCGAGAGCAAAGAGAAGAGCGGGGGCGGCAAGGGCAGGCCGAGCGTCACCACCTACAGCTATTCGGCGAGTTTCGCGGTGGCGCTGTCGACGCGCGCGGCGGGAGGGATCGGGCGGATATGGGCGGACGACAATCTGCTGCGCGGGGCGGCGGGGGATTTCAAGACCGGCGTCGGCGCGTTCCGATTCCATTCCGGGTCGCAGGATCAGGAGGTCGATCCGCTGATCGCGGCGGCGGAAGGGGTGAGTGTGACGCCCGCGCACAGGGGCATGGCCTATGCCGTGTTCGAGGACCTGGCGCTGGCAGATTATGGCAACCGGATACCGTCGCTGACCTTCGAAGTAATTGCCGACGCGGGCGCGGTGAGTGCGGCGGCGGTGATCGGGGCGCTGAGCGGTGGGCGGATCGCTGGCGAAGCCGGGACGATGATCGACGGCTATGCGGCCGGGGGCGAGGATGTGCGCGCGGCGGTCGCGCCGTTGATGGAGAGCCAGGGCTGGGTGGTGCGGGAAGGGCCAAGCGGCGGGCTGGTGATTGATGGCGGTGTGGATTTGGATGGCGTGCTTGGCGCAGAGGCGCAGGCGGCGCGGCTGAACGGGCGGACAGTCGGGCCGATGCAGCGGTCGCGCGCGCCGGCGGAGACTGTGCCGGTGCGGCTGGCGCTGCGGCATTACGAACCCGATCGCGATTATCAGGCGGGCGTGCAGAAGGCGGTGCGGCCGGGGCCGGGGCGGCGCGAGGCGACGGTGGATATGCCAGAGGCGAGGGCGGCTGGAGCTGCGCGGACGCTGGCGCACGATGCGCTCGCGGCGCAATGGGCGGCGCGACGGCGGCTGGAACTGCGCTGCGGATGGGAAGCGCTTGTGCATGCGCCTGGGGATGTCGTGGCGG
>DASVND010000023.1:0-51586 GCA_036384035.1 Sphingobium sp.
AGCTATGTCGCTGTTGAGATCGAGCATGGCGATCGCCCGCCCGCCCCGATGCAGATCATGCCTCGCCGCGAACACCGTGTCCGGCGCTTCCTCGACCAGGCTGTTCCACTCGCCGCAATCGTCGCACTGCCCCTGCCAGCGGAAGGAGACCGACCCGCATTGCTGACACACGAATTTGCGTTTTGCCTTGGCCATGCGAATCCTATACCAGAACAAATATGGAACACCAGTGGCTCTGACGGCCGAACTGGAAACATGATCCGCTCTCGGGCATTGGACTTCCATGACCCGCCAGACTTTCCGCGTCGCCAGCTACAATATCCACAAAGCCGTCGGCACCGACATGCGTCGCAGCCCGGAACGCATCCTGGACGTACTGGCGGAGATCGATGCCGACGTGATCGCCCTTCAGGAGGCGGACCGCCGTCACGGCCAGCGCATCTCCACCCTTCCGCCACGGCTGATCGACAGCCACAGCGCGTACAAGGCGGTGCCGGTCAACATTCGCGACGGCAGCATCGGCTGGCACGGCAACGCCATCCTCGTGCGCAAGGATGCACAGATCGGATCGCATTCCACCGTCCATATCCCCTGCCTTGAACCACGCGGCGCAATCATGGCGGAGGTGGGGGCAAAGGAGGCGCGGTTGCGCCTGTTCGGCATGCACCTCGACCTGTCGGGTCTTTGGCGGCGCAGGCAGGCGGCGGCGGTGATCCACGCAGCAGGACAGGGTGATGCCATGCCCACCGTCCTCATGGGCGATCTCAACGAATGGAGCGCCAATCGCGGCTGCCTGGCCGACTTCGCCCATCACTACCGCTTCGCACCCTGCGGCCGTAGCTTCCATGCCCGCCGTCCGGTCGCCCGGCTTGACCGCATCATGTATTGCGGCCGGCTCGATCTGGTTGATTGCGGCGTCCACGAAAGCGCCACCGCGCGCCGCGCATCGGACCATCTGCCGATATGGGCGGATTTCTCGTTGGTCTGCGCTTGATGGCTATAGCAACGCCAGGCTCGTCGCCAGATCATTCTGTTTGAACGGCTTGGTGAGCCTGGGAAGATCCGCGGAAATCCCTTTCGTTTCCGCATAGCCGGAAACCACGAGTACCCGCATTGCCGGGTTCATTGTCCGCGCCTGCTCGGCCAAATCGGTGCCGGTGATGCCGGGCATCAGATGATCGGTCACGAGCAGATCTATGTCCCTCATATCCTCCAGCAAGCTCAGCGCATCCTCGGCGCAACTTGCCTCAACCACTGAATAGCCAAGTTCGCCCAGCATATGCGCCGTGCTGGCCCGGACCAGATCCTCATCATCGACCACCAGAACCTTGCCACGGCTCATTTGGCCGATGTCCAGGTCGGGGATCGCCGCACTGCGTTCCGGCAGGGCCGCGCTGACCGGCAACCACAGGTCGATGGTCGTGCCCTTCCCCGGCGCGCTCTTGATGGACAGGCCACCGCCCAATTGCGCGGCAAGGCCGTGAACCATCGATAGCCCGAGGCCCGTGCCTTGGCCGATCCCCTTCGTCGTGAAGAAAGGCTCGATGGCCTTGGCGATCGTCTGCTTGTCCATGCCTGTGCCGGTGTCGGCGACGCTCAGGCGAATATAATCCCCCTGTTGCAGACGGTTGGGATTCTTGTCCGGCATTGTGTCGAGCGCGGCGCTGATCGTCAGCAGGCCGCCGTCCGGCATTGCATCCCGCGCGTTTACGGCCAGGTTGAGGATCGCCATCTCGATCTGGTTTCCATCCGCCCGTGCCGGCGGCAGGTCCTGCTCGATCATGATGTCCAGCTTGACCCGTGGCCCACATGTACTGGCGATCAGATCGGCCAGGTCCTGCACCAACAGGCGGATGTCGATGGCCGTCGCCTGCAACGGCTGCCGCCGCGCAAAGGCCAGCAGACGCTGCACTAGCGTCTTGGCGCGATCGGCAGACTGCATCGCGCCCTCGATCAGCCTTTGCTCCCGCTCAGTGCCGATCCCGCGCCGGTGGAGAAGGTCGAGGCTGCCGACGATCGGCGTCAGCAGATTGTTGAAGTCATGGGCGACGCCGCCGGTCAGCTGGCCCATGGATTCCAGCTTCTGGGATTGCCGCAACGCCTCCTGCGCTTTCTCCAGCTCCCGCGTGCGCTCGACGACGCGCTCCTCCAGCGTCTCGTTCAGCCGCCGCAACCCGTCCTCGCTCCGCCGCAGCGCCATCTCCATGCGCCTCCGCTCGGAAATGTCGTTGAACAGGACCGCGACCTGATGGCCTGATGCGTCCCCGGCCTTGAAGGCGTACACATCGTACCAGATGTCGCCCAGCGCCTCGGCATGCTCCTCGAACCGCACCGACTCCCCATTGAGTGCCACTCGCCCATACATGTCGAACCAATGCTGCTCATGACCGGGCACCAGCGATCGCATCGAATGGCCCACAGGGTCGCTCAACCCCGTCTGGCGCTCGAAGGCCGGATTGGCCTCCAGGAACATATAGTCCGCCGGGGCGCCCGCTTCATCGAAGACCATTTCGATAATGCAGAACCCCGCCTCGATCGAATCGAACAGCGACCGATATTTGGCCGCCCCCTGATGCAGGTCTTCCAGCCGCGACCGCGCTTCATACTGGCGGCGGCGACCTCGCAATGCGGACTGGGCCAGACTGACCAGCGTTGTCGGGTGGAATGGCCGTTCAAGGAAGGTCACATTGCCCAGCGTATCCAGGAACCGCGTCGCGGACGGATTACGCTCCAGCCCGCCGCCCCTCTGCGTCAACAGGACAAACGGAAAATCGGACCATTCCGCCTGTCCGTTCAACCATCGCGCCAGAGGCTGAAGATTGGCGGTCCGCAACCCTTCTTCGGTCAGCAACGCAAAGCCCGCGCCGCGCTCCAGTCCAGCGACAAGTTCCGGCAAAGCGGAACAAACATCAGACCGAAGCCCCGCCTCCTTCAGGATGGACGCAGCTATGGCGGCGTCCCGGCCGCGCGGAGCGAGAATGAGCGCGCGTTCCGAAAGATGGGGTATCACCGTCTTTCATCTTCCAGCAACGCGGGACTTCCCGCAGTGCCAACGAAATTCGGCACACCGCGCAGCACGCCCTGGAAGCCGGCCAGCGGCTCGCCCAGACGAATGCCATAGTCGCCGATCCGGAACTCGCGGATCGTGTCCTCATGGCGTCCGGTGCGCTTCTTGATGATCGATATGGCGCGACGCACCCGGCCTTGCGCCTCGAAATAACGCAGCAGCACGACGGTATCGGCCAGATAGGTGACATCGACTGGCGCCTTCATGTCGCCGACCAACCCGTGTTGCGCGACTGTCAGGAAAGTCGTGGCGCCCTGGCGGTTCAGATATTGAAGCAGTTCGTGCATGTGCAGGATCAACGCATTCTCTTCCGGCATCGCCGCCTGATATCCGTTCAGGCTGTCGATAATGATGGTCCGGGCCTTATGCCGTTCGACACAATTACGGACCCGCTGAGAGAACTCGCCAGGAGACAATTCGGCTGCATCGACCTGTTCGATTATCAAATTTCCGCCATCGACCATCTTCTGCATGTCGATGCCAAGGCCCTTGGCGCGGGCAAAGAGCAGGCCCATCTCCTCGTCGAACACGAACATGGCGGCGCGTTCCCCGCGCGCGATCGCTGCTGCGACGAAGGTCAGCACCAGCAGGGATTTGCCCGTACCGGCCGGCCCGAGCACCAGCACGCTGGACCCACGCTCCACGCCGCCGCCGAGCAGGGCGTCAAGCTCTTCCGAATCGCTCTTGAGCACATCGCGAACGAAATCGGTTTTGTGCTCGGACGACACCAGCCGCGGAAAAGCCCGCACCCCGCCCGTGTCGATCACAAAGTCATGAAATCCGCCGCGAAACCGCCGCCCGCGATATTTGATGACCCGCAGCCGCCGCCGCTCCGGGCCATATTCGGGGGAAAGCTCCTCCAGCCGCACGACGCCATGCGCGACGCTGTGGACAGTCTTGTCGGCGACATCCGCCGTCAGGTCGTCGAGCATCAGCACCGTCGCCTTCTGGGTCGAGAAGAAGTGCTTCAGCGCCAATATCTGCCGCCGGTAACGCAGCGAACTCTGCGCCAGCAAACGAATTTCCGACAGGCTGTCCAGCACCACCCGGTCCGGCTTCACCCGCGCGAACGCCTCGAATATCCGCCGGGTCGTCTCGCCCAATTCCAGATCGGACGAATAGAGCAGGCTCTGCTGCTGCTCGTCGTCCAGCAGGCTCTCGGGCGGCACCAGCTCGAAAAGATCGATGCCCTTCAGATTCCAACCATGCGAGTCTGCGCTGTCGCGCATCTCCTCCTCGGTTTCGGAGAGGGTGACATACAGGCAGCTCTCGCCTTTGGCCGCACCCTCCATCAAAAACTGCGTGGCTATGGTGGTCTTGCCCGTGCCCGGGCTGCCCTCCAGCAGGAACACCCGCCCCCGCGTCAGGCCGCCCGCAAGAATGTCGTCAAGGCCCTCGACCCCTGTGAGGGCCAATTCAATGGAACGCTGCGTCACGCCTATATCCTGTGTCGGTTAGCAATTGAGGGGAGAAGTAGCACAAAGGCAGAAACGCATATTGATCCAGATCAGCCTCTGCAATTCGTCGTAAGCGCAATGAAAACCATGCAGACGGCGTCCCGTTCCGCGATGCGTACAATTCGCCCTTGGACGAAGTGTCATATTGCGGCTGTCATGGCCGGCGACTAGATGCCTCGCATGCAAAAGGATGATCTCGCCACTGACCGCCCCCTCGGCCCGGCGCTGCGCAACGGCCTGTGCAACCGCTGCCCGGCCTGCGGCGATGCGCCGCTCTTCCCGCGTTTCCTGCGTACCGATAGCCATTGCGCCGCATGCGGCCAATCCTGGGAAAATCATCAGGCGGACGATTTCCCCGCCTATATCGTCATCCTGCTGCTCGGCCATATCCTCGTGCCGCTGATGATAGAGGTCAATTTCGCCTTTTCGATCCCCATGGCCGTCCAGTCGATCCTGTGGCCCGGCCTCGCCGTGGTGCTAGCCGTTGCGATGATCCAGCCGGCCAAGGGCGCCGTCATCGCGTTCCAATGGGCGCGCCGCATGAGCGGATTTGCCGCGCCGAAAGCCTGATCGGCGCGTCACGCTTGGCGGATGGAGCCCGGGCCTGTAAGGCCGGGTGATCCTCATCACGAAGACTGGACTTCGGCCCGGCAATGGCTGCGCGCAACATCATGGCGTCCTTGCTCGCCCTCGCGGCGGCGACCCTGCTTGGCAGTTGCTCGGGCGACGAGCAGATCGGCCCCGTGGTCGTCAGCGTCATCGGCACGGACAGGGAGCTTGCGGAACCTCTGAAGACCGTGATGGCTCCCGCATCGAAACTCATCCTGGAGGCAACGGCGCAAGGGCTGGTCGCCTTCGACGAATCCGGCCAGATCGTGCCCGCTCTGGCCCAACGCTGGATCGTGGAGGACGCCGGGCGCAGCTACATCTTCCGCCTTCGCCGCGCCCGCTGGCCCGATGGCGCCCATATTACCGCAACCGAGGTCGCACGCCTGCTGGAAGCGCGCATCAAGGCCAATCTTGCGCTCGACCCGCTCGGAGACCTTGATGTGGTGCAGGAGGTCGTGCCGATGACGGGGGAAGTGATCGAAATCCGCCTCGCCGCCGCCCGCCCCTATTTCCTGCAAATGTTGGCGCAGCCCCAGATGGCCGTCACCCGCGCCGACGGGGGCACCGGACCCTATCGCAAGCAAAAGCGGGCTCATGCGCTGTTCCTGCGCCCGGTCGATGACCCGCTCGCGCATGAGGGAGAAGAAACGCCGGAAATCCCGGCGTGGAAGAACCGCGTGCTGCGCGCGGAACGCGCCGCAAAGGCCATCAGCCGCTTTCGCCTTGGCCTTTCCCAACTCGTTCTGGGCGGGCGCTTCACCGACTTGCCCCTGCTTTCCAAGTCCGGTGTCGACAATGCCGCCGTTCATATCGACCCCGTGCAGGGACTGTTCGGCCTTACCGTGACGGGAAAGGGCGCTTTCCTTAATGATGATCCGATCCGCGACGCCATTTCGGCCGCGATCGAGCGGGAGAGGCTTTCCAGCTATTTCGCCATTGGCGGCTGGGGCGTCACGGATACCCTGATGCCGCAGCAGCTTGATTTGCCCCGCGCGCCCACCACGCCGCGCTGGCACGGTCTTTCCATCGAGGACCGCCGCGCCTTCGCCACCAACGCCGTCAATCAGTGGCGCGCAGCCAACGGCGCCGTGCCGGTGCTCCGGGTCGCCCTTCCGGGCGGTGCGGGCGCGCGCATCCTGTTCGGATTGATCGCCTCGGACCTGCGCCGTATCGGCGTACCGGCCCGTCAGGTGGCGCTCGACGACGAAGACGCCGACTTGCGCCTGATTGATGAGGTCGCCGCCTATGACAGCGCCGCCTGGTATCTCGGCCGCCTGAGCTGCGCGCGGAAGGTGCATTGCAGCGAAGCCGCGGATGCTAAGCTCAGCGAGGCCGCCATCGCGCCCACGGAGGACGGCCGCTTCGCTCTCCTGGCCGATGCCGAAGCTCTGGTCGTTTCCCATGCCGGCTACATCCCGCTTGCCGCTCCGGTGCGCTGGTCGCTGGCGGCACGGCTGATCAACGGCTTCACCTCTTCACCCCGCGCCCGTCACCCATTGAATCACCTGTTCCGCGCCACCAATTAATAGGGTGAAGGAGACAGCCCATGCGCGCCGCGCAGGACCATTTTGACCGTTTGGCCCGCGATTTGCCCGGTTTCGGCAATGATCCGCATGCGATCCGCCAGCGGGTCGAGGCGATGGAGCAATTGCTCGAAGGGCTGTTCGTCATTCCCGGCACCAACCGGCGCGTCGGTCTCGACAGCATGATCGGCCTGGTCCCCGTGATCGGCGACCTGGTGACCGCCGCCATGGGCGCATGGATCGTGTGGGAAGGCAAAAATCTGGGCATGTCGAAATGGCAGCTCACCCGCATGGCCGCCAATGTCGGCGTCGATACGCTGCTCGGCGCGATCCCTTTCGTGGGCGACGCCTTCGACTTCTTCTACAAGTCCAACACGAAGAACCTGCGCATCATCCGCAAGCATCTCGACAAACACCACCCCAAGACGATCATCATCGAGGGCTAGGGTCATTGGTTGGGGTCAGGGCATCCTGATCTTGATCGGCGCGCCAGGCCGGACGCCACCCGACCCGGCCTTGCAGGGCTCAGCGGTGAACCGCTTGTCGAGGCACATCCAGATTTCATCGAGCCAGCCGTCGCGCGTCGTCGTTACCCGCATCATATTGGCACGCAGATCCGGGTTCTCCGCCGCCATCGCATCGGCCACATCGCCCGCAGTCAGGTTATCCCGCCGCGCCAGCGCCGCCATGTCGGGAAAGCGCAGCTTGCCATACATCTTGCGCGATCGGTCGAAATAGGCGGCGGGACGTGTGGTCATGCACGTCCCGTGCTTCGCCCATTCATGCTGGATCAGTTGCGCGCTCGGCGTCACGCACAGGTTCGCGCGGATCACGGGCGGCGGCAGCACGCCCGAGGCTCGGCAATATTGCGGCCATGTCTTGCCCGTGCCATCCGGCCACAGCCCGTGCAGGACAAAACCGAACTGCCCGCCCCGGCCGCCACATTGGAACGCATCCTTCGCGCTGGTCGACCCCGCGCAATGCTCCGGCGACCAGCTCAGCGCGAGCGTATAGCTGCCGATCGGGATCACCCGCTTGGGCTCCTTTTCGGTGGGGCCTTCCGCGCGCACCTGCGGCACGATGCGCGGGGCGACGCACTGCTCCACCTGCGCATGTCCGGTGGCGGGCATCGCCGCCATGGCGATGAAGGGGAGCAAGCCTTTACGCATTGGCGAAATCCAGTCCGACGTCCGCCGCCGGCGCGGACTGGGTCAACCGCCCGACGCTGACATAGGTCACGCCGGTTTCGGCGATCGCCCGGATCGTGTCGAGACGCACGCCACCCGACGCCTCCGTCGGCACGCGCCCGCCGACCAGGGTCACGGCCCCGCGCAGCGTCGGCGGGTCCATATTGTCGAGCAGCAGATGGGTCGCCCCCGCCGCCAGCGCCGGTTCTATCTGATCCACCCGGTCGACCTCCACGATGATGTTTGCAATGCCCGCGTCCGCCGCTCGCCGCACCGCTTCCTCCACGGACCCGGCGACCGCGACATGATTGTCCTTGATCATCGCCGCGTCCCACAGGCCCATGCGGTGATTGGTCGCGCCGCCCATCCGCGTCGCATATTTTTCCAGCAGGCGCAGGCCGGGAATGGTCTTGCGGGTATCCAGCAGGATGGCGCCGGTCCCTAACATCCGGTCGACATAATCCCGCGTCATCGTCGCGATGCCCGTCAGATGCTGCACGGTGTTGAGCGCGGATCGCTCCGCCGTCAGCATCGCCCGCGCCTTGCCCTTCAGCCGCATCAGGTCGGTTCCCGCCGGAACCTGCTGCCCCTCCTCCACCAGCAGCGCGATCTCCACCTGCGGATCGAGATGCCGGAAGAACGCTTCGGCGATCGGCAGGCCGGCTATGGTGACCGGGTCCCGGCTGTCCATCACGCCCGTGAACAGCGCCCCGGCCGGGATCACCGCTTCGGACGTGATATCTCCCCCCTCGCCAAGGTCCTCCGCCAATGTGGAGTGAATGAAAGCGTCGAGGTCGAAACCGGGGAGCGTGAATGTCATGCCCGCGCCATAACCGAGGAAAAGGCGGCCGAACAGAGATTCGCACCGATCACGATGCTTCATCTGGGTCATGCACAAATTTTTTTAACCGCCGTCGGCTATGCAGCCAAAATGGTTAGACGCGCCTTATCCCATTCCGCTTGTCCGCTCGACGCTCAGGATGAGGCCGAACGCCTCGCCGTGCTGGCCAGCCTGGACCTGCTCGACACCCCGCCAGAGCGTGAGTTCGACGCTGTCGTCCAATGCGCAAAGGCCGCGCTGAACTGCCAGATCGCGCTCGTATCCATTGTCGATGACCACCGGCAGTGGTTCAAGGCGAAGTGCGGGATCGACGCCGAGCAAACCCCGCGCGAGCACGCCTTTTGTGCGCATGTCGTCGCGGCAGACGAGCTGATTGTCGTTCCGGACGCGACCAGGGACCCCCGTTTCGCCAACAATCCCCTGGTCACTGGCGCGCCGCACATCCGCTTCTATGCCGGTATGCCCATCCACGCGGACGGCGGTGCCGAACATCCCGGTTCCCACCCTTTGGGTACGCTGTGCATCATCGACGACAAGCCACGCGCACTGAACGCGGAGGACGAGAAGGTGCTGCGCGATTTCGCCGGTCTGGTGGAATCGCTCGTCGCCGCGCGGCAGTCGGCCGCCAATGCCATTCGCCTCTCGGAAGAGCGGCGCGCGATGCTGCAGAAACTCGACCTCAGCCATCGCCAGTTCCGGCAGGCCGAGCGCATGGCGAATATCGGGTCCTGGCGATACGATCTGGTCGCCGAAGCGCTGGAATGGTCCGATCAGGTCTATGCCATTCATGACCTGCCGCTGGGCGCGATCCCGTCGGTCGAAAGGGCGATCGAATTCTACCCGCCCCAGGCAAGGACGATCATCGCCGACGCGCTGACCCGGACGGTCCAGTCCGGCCAGCCGCTGGACGAGGAAACCGACTTCATCACCGCGCGCGGCGCCCTGCGCCGGGTCCACACGATGGGCGAACTGGAAATCCGCGATGGAAAGCCCGTCGCGATCATCGGCGTGTTCAGGGACGTGACCGCGCGCCATGCGCTGGAGCAGGCGCTGCGGGAAACCGCGCATATCGATGATCTTACCAAGATCCCCAACCGCGCCCGCTTCAACCAGGTCGCTGACGAGGAAATCGCCTCCGCACGGCAGAAAGGCGAGAGCCTCGCGCTCCTCCTCATCGACCTCGACCATTTCAAGACCGTCAATGACCGTTGCGGCCATCTGGCGGGCGACGACCTGCTGCGGATCATGGCCGCAAAACTGCGCGCGCCTTACCTGGTGGACTGCTTTGCCGCCCGGCTCGGCGGCGACGAGTTCGTGCTGCTGGTGCCCGCGCGCAAGGCCGGCAGCGACCTCTCCCGCCTGTTGGGCCGTCTGCTTGGCGACCTGCGCCATCCCGTGGCGTGTGAGGGCGGCGCGATACCCGTATCCGGCACCATCGGCGCAAGCTGGCTGGATGACACCGTGCGCGATCGCAGCGACCTCCTCCACCGCGCCGACGTCGCCCTGTATGAAGCGAAACGGATCAACCGCGGCACGGCGACCATTTACGGTCAGCCGGGGCTCATCACAGTCGCCGACGGGAAATCAGCTCCGGCATTGCGGGCGGTTCGCTAAGCAAGTTACGCCAAATCGGACCGGCCCAACGTCCGTTCGGGCTGAGCGAAGTCGAAGCCGCGCACTGAACGTAGTGAAGTGGCTTCGCCTGCGGCTCAGCAGCGTCCTTCGACTTCGCTCAGGACGAACGGATTGCTTAAAACGCTTGATGCGAGCGGTCCGCAAACCCCGAACGGTTTGCTTAGCTGCTGCGCGCCTCGCGCATCATCGCGCGCAATATCTGGCCCTTGGTCCGTGGCTTGATCGAATCCGTACCCAGCAACTCGCCAGGGGCAATCGCCATCAGCTGCAACTCAGCCGAACGGAACCCGTCCGTCCACTCCTCGCTTTTCCGCTGAAAATAGATGGCCGATCCATCCTCCAGCTTGCGCAACACATTGGAATGCACGCGCTCAGCGGCCCAGGTATAGGAACTTTGCCGGTTCCGCGCGAAATGCGCCATCACCGTTTCCATGGCCTTGTCGGTCGCCTCCACCGACAGGTCGGCCAGAAGCTGCCGCGCCGCTACTTGATCCACGCTCCAGAAATGCGAGTCGCCCATAAAACTGTCCCCCGCAAACAGGGTTACAGTTAATCGAAATTAGTCAATCCCCAGGGGCATTGCGGGGCATACCTCAGCGCAAAATCTACTGTCGCGCGCCGATATCGCCCTGCCCCACGGTGCCGCTCGCCATCTCCAGCATCCGGTCGAGGCTCTTCTTCGCCTGCAGGCGCAGTCCCTCCTCCATCTCGATGCGCGGCTGCAGATCGCGCAGCGCAAGGTAGAGCTTCTCCATCGTGTTAAGGGCCATATAGGGGCAGATGTTGCAGTTGCAGTTGCCATCCGCGCCCGGCGCGCCGATGAACAGCTTGTCCGGCACCGCCTTCTGCATCTGGTGGATGATGTGCGGCTCGGTCGCGACGATCAGCGTGTCGCCCGGCATCGTCTTGCTGAAATCCAATATGCCACTCGTCGATCCCACATAGTCGGCATGATCGACGATGTAGGGCGGGCATTCCGGATGCGCGGCGACAGGCGCATCAGGATATTGCGCCTTCAGCTTCAGCAACTCGGTCTCGCTGAAGGATTCATGCACGATGCACACGCCCGGCCACAGCAGCATGTCCCGGCCCAGCTTGCGCTTGAGATAGCCGCCCAGATGCTTGTCGGGGCCGAAGATGATCTTCTGCTCCTTGGGAATCTGCGACAGGATTTTCTCGGCCGAAGAGCTGGTGACGATGATGTCGGAAAGCGCCTTCACCTCCGCCGAACAGTTGATGTAGCTCAGCGCAATATGGTCGGGATGCGCCTCGCGAAACGCCTTGAACTGCGCGGGCGGGCAACTGTCCTCCAGGCTGCATCCGGCGTCCATGTCGGGCAGCACCACGATCTTCTGCGGCGACAATATCTTGGCCGTCTCGGCCATGAAGCGCACGCCGCAGAAGGCGATCACATCGGCGTCGGTCTCCGCCGCCTTGCGCGACAGCTCCAGCGAGTCCCCGACGAAATCGGACAGGTCCTGAATTTCCGGCTTCTGGTAATAATGGCCCAGGATGACGGCGTTGCGCTCCTTGCGCAGCCGGTCGATCTCCGCGCGCAGGTCAAGCCCCGCAAGGCTCCCGCCAATGCCGCCTCGTGCGTCCATTATTCATGTGTCCCTTGTTCGGCCGGCGTGTGGGCGCCGCCTTCTGGTTCCTGATGGGCGTTTTCGGCCTGCGTATTTTCGGCCTGTGCATTTTCGGCCGGTCCGTGATCCTGCTCCGCCGCCTCCTGCGCCTCTTCGGCAAACTTGGCAACCACGGTCGCCTTCACGCCAGCGGCTTTCAGCGGCATGGCGAAACTGCGCTCGATCGCCGCCTTGGTCGCATCCTGCGCCAGCCGCATCGGCACCTCGCCCTTGGCCTGCTTCAGCAATTCTTCCTGGCCGCGCTTGCGATTGGCCTCGTCCAGCGTCTCGCCCGCATCGGTCAGCGCGATCAAGATGCCGCCGCCGTCATATTGCTTGATCCCGTCAATATCCACATCCGGTCCGGCCAGGATCAGCGGCGGCAGGCTGACGGTCAGGACATTGCTGTCCTTGTCCCACTTCACGTCCTTCGGCTGCAGCTTGTTGAGGTCGATCTCGTAGCGGACGGTGCCCGGCATGATCATCGTCTTTTCGGCCTTCAGGCCCATCCGCTCCTGCGTCGATGTCACGACCGCGACAAAGCTCGCCATGAAGGCGGTCATCCGCGCCTGTTCGCGCAGGCCCTGAAGGCTGGCGGTGGCAATACTGTCCACCTTGCCATCCATCTTGTCCTCGACGCCCTTCTGGAAATAATAGGCGCCGCCAAAGGCGATCCCGAAGACGACCAGGATGACGACGACCAGTCCGATGATCGTCTTCATGCGGCGACCGCTTCCCAATGCCCGTCATGCTCGCGCGCAATGCCGCGCGCCTTCAGGTCGAGGAGATGTGCAAGCACGGACCGCCCTGCCGCCGGATGCAGACGCGGATCGACGCCCTTGTACATTTCCTTGACCATGTCGGGGATCGCCGCGCCGCCGGGCTCGCGCAGATAGCGCACGATCTGCCCCTCGCGATGCTTGCGATGGCCCATCATGCCGCGCACCAGCCGCTGCGGCGTATCGACCTGATCGCCATGCGCCGGGTAATAGACGACGTCGTCCCGCTCGGCGAGGCGCTGCATAGAGCGCATATAGTCGGCCATGTCGCCATCGGGCGGCGACACCACGGTCGTCGACCAGCCCATGATATGGTCGCCGGTGAACAGCGCCTTTTCCTGCGGCAACGCGAAGCACAGATGATTGGACGTATGCCCGGGCGTGGTCAGAGCCCTCAAGGTCCAACCCTCGCCCTCCACCTGCTCGCCATCGGCCAGAACCCGGTCCGGACGATAGTCGGCATCGAACGCCGCATCGGCGCGCGGGCCATCGTCGGACAGCGTCAGCGGCGCGCATCCGATGATCGGCGCGCCCGTCGCCTGCGCCAGTGGCCGCGCCGCCGGACTATGGTCGCGATGGGTGTGGGTGCACAGGATCGCCTTGACCGGCCGCCCCGCTATGATGCGCTCCAAAGCCTCGAGATGGCGCGGATCGGCAGGCCCCGGATCGATCACCGCCAGCTCGGTGCGGCCGACGATATAGGTCTCGGTCCCGGTGAAGGTGAACGCCGACGGGTTGGGCGCCAGCACGCGCCCGACCAGCGGCGAAAGCTGCACGAGGATGCCGGTCGGCAGGTCGGCCGTTTCGAAAGGCAGGGTCATAGCCCCCATGTGCCATGTCGGCGGCGGATTTCAAGCGCCGCCGACAGGGAAGTGGTGAAGACTAGGCGGCTTCCTCCACGCGATACCGGCTTGCGGGCCGGTTGCGCGACAGCTTCCCGGCCAATCCCAGCCGGGTTGCGGTCAGGGCGTCGAATTCCTCAATCTCTTCCAGAGGCGGAATGGTCACCGTTTCACCCCGGTCGAAGCCAAGCAAGGCTGCATCGACCAGATCATCCACGCCCATCACTATTTCGGCGGGCAGGTCATCGGCGCTCGTGCCTGCGCTCTCCCAGATTTCCGTGCGCGTGGCGCCGGGAAGGACCGCCTGGACCCGGACACCCTTCGGCTCCAGTTCATGCGCCAGCGCCTGCGTGAAGTTCAGGATGAAGGCTTTGGTCCCGCTATACACGCCGTTGAACATCTCCGGGGCGAGCGCGAGGACGGAGGCGATGTTGATAATCGCGCCGCCGCGCGCGGCCAGCCCTTGCGCAGCCGCCGCCGCAAGCCGGGTCGGCGCGACGACATTGAGCCGGATCAGCCGGTCATAGGCATCAGGATCGCCATCGAGAATGCCGACGCTCGTCGCCGCTCCGGCATTGTTGACCAGCGTCGTGATCGTATCGTCATCACGCAACCGCGCCTCGATCTTCGCCAGATCGGCCTTGTCGGTCAAATCCGCCTGTATGACGTCGACTTTCACGCCGGTTTCGGCTCGCAAGCGCACCGCCAGCGCGTCCAGCTTCGCAACATTGCGCGCAACCAGGATAAGGTCGTTGCCGCGCCGCGCATACCGATCCGCATAGGTCGCGCCGATACCCGTCGATGCGCCGGTAATCAGGACCGTGCCGGACGTCTTGGTGATGCTCATATCTTTCTCCCTGCTAGGAATAGATGACGAGTATCATATAAATTTGGCGCGGCGCGGAACAATGGGCTGGCGTGAATATTTTCGGCGCTCAGGAATATGCCCCAGTCGATCGGGACTCCATCCATTCATGTCGAGCGCAGTCGAGAAACATATCACCTCGTCATGCTGATAAAAGCCCGCATGACGAGGCTCTGTCCACCTTAATCGATCCCGGCATTCAGCCGGGCAATCTCCCGATCAAGGTCAGCCACGACCTGCGCCCGGATTGCCGCGCTCATGCCCCGGTCCCGCGACCCGTCCGCCCGCGCCACACCCTCGCGCGCCTTGCGCAGCCCGGCCAGCGCCGCCTGACGCCCTTCTATTTCCGCCTGCTGCCCTTTGATCTCACCGCGCCGAGCGGCCGCCTCTGCCATCTGTTCGGCACGGCGCGCCTGCGCCTCGGCCATCCGCTCCGTCCGGCGGGCGTCAGCGACGGCCCGCTGGCAGATCATGATCTGCACATGCTCGGCCCGGCCATTCGCGCCAGTGGTCGTCCGGGTGGTCACCTGGCCGTCCGGAGCGCATCCGGGTAGGACATCGATGCGGGGGACCATGGCGGAAATCTCTTCATTCGTCGGGATGCCGCTCAGGTCGGGCGGCGTCGGCGCAATCGGGGCCATCGGCGGCACCTGCGCCATGACCGGCGCAGGAACATGCGCCTCCGAAACCCGGGCGGCGGCTTGCGGCGCAGTGGGCGCTGCCGGAGCCGTGGGCGCTGTGACAGCCTTGGGCGGCGAGACTTCAGCGACGATCGGCAGGAAGGACGCCAGCTTGACCAGCTTCGCGTCGCTCACGGTGCGCGACACCTCGGCCATCTGCTTGGCCGCGCCGCTACCCGAAGCCGTAAGCGCAAGCCCGGACACCGTGACGGCGGCGATTACTGCCATGCCCCAGCTGATGCGGTGGAGCGACGCGCTATGGGTTGCCAGCATTTTCAATCTCCCTTTCAGATTGTCCACGGTCCGCAGGTGGCAGGCGGCGGCGAAATGGCGCCCGCTCGCGGCTTTCAATATGGCGCGGCCATAGACGGCGGCGTCGGCGCCCTTATGCCGGGCCAGCACCAGCGCATCGCACGCCAGTTCCTGGTCGGCGCGAAAGGCGCGATAGGCGATCCAGGCCAGCGGGTTGCACCAGTGCAGCGCCAGCACGCCAAGCGCAGCCATGTTCGCGGCGAGATCGCCCCGGTCATGATGCGCGCATTCATGCGCCAGCGCGAACGCCCGCTCCCCGGCTTCATAGCGGTCAGCGAAATCCACCGGCAGCGCAACATATTTGCGCAGCACGCCAAAGGCGAGCGGCCCGGATGCATGGGCGCTCTCGATGATGGTGATCCGCCCCTCCCGGCCGATGACCACGCCGTCGGCAAGCAACATGCGGCGGAACCGGAAATAGCCGACCACCTGGACCCCGGCGAACAGCACCGCACCGCCGATCCACACTGCCATCGCCAGTTCGATCCACGGCAGGCCCGCCGCCTGATCTGTCACGATGCCAGTCACGGTGGCCGCCTGCTGGTGAAAGACGACCAGCGCGCCCTGCCCCAGCGCCTGCGGCAACACCGTCTGCGTCGGCAGCGGCGGCAACAGCAGCCGGAGAACCGGCAGCGCCCAGAGCAGATAGGCCGCCCGCGCGCCGAAGAGGCGGATGGCGGGTCGCCGCAGCATCATGACCAGCGCCATCAGCACAGTGGACGCCAGCAGCGCCTCGACCATCCAGCCCGTCATGCCTTCAGCTCCTTCAGCAGCGCCTCGATCTCGGCAATGTCATCGGCGGACAGCCTGTCCTGCCGGGCAAGCTGCGCGACCAGCGGACTGATCCGCCCGCCAAACAGCCGGTCAAGCAACTTGCCCGACTCCCCGGCCACATAGACGTCGCGCCCGACCAGCGGGCGATAAAGAAACCGTCGCCCGTCCTGCTCCGCCGCGATGATGTCCTTGGCCAGCAGGCGCGACAGCAGCGTCTTGACGGTCTGGATGCTCCATCCCCGCCCTGTGGCGAGCCGCTCCGCGACATCCGTCGCCGTCAGCGGCGACTGTTCCCACAGCGCTTCCATGACCGCATGTTCCGCGTCACTGATCTTTTCATGTCCGGGCAAGGCGCGACTCACTTTCGACTACATCTGTAATCGATGTATGACTACACCTGTAGTCGGTCAAGCGAAACGTCGGCGCGCTTTACAGATCGCGGGGGCGGCGAAACCCCGTTTACCATTGGAACCCCACGATTTCAGCCGCTTTTCCAAAGATGGCACGCCGCCTGCGTATGGAATGACGTTCCTACCCGCTAGAATAATGGGGATGTGGCGCAGGTCTCCGCGCTGCATCCCCAACCCGGGTGATCCAGCCAGACAGTTGAAGCACCGTCCGTTCGTTTCGAACGCAGTCGGGAAACCTTCGCGCGTTTCTCGACTACGCTCGAAACGAACGGGTGTGGCGGGCTGAGCGAGCGGACATAAAAAAGCCGCCTCTCCACCCGGAGAGACGGCGCCTTTTTCGATCCAGCAAAAGTTTACTCCGCCTTGGCGACGCCCTCGTCGACCATCAGCTGCTCCAGCTCACCGGCCTCGTACATCTCCATCATGATGTCGCTGCCGCCGACGAATTCACCCTTCACATAGAGCTGGGGAATGGTCGGCCAGTCGGAAAATTCCTTGATGCCCTGCCGCACTGCCTGATCCTGCAGCACGTCGACGCTGTCATAGGCGACGCCCAGATGCTCCAATATGGCGATGGCGCGGCTGGAAAAACCGCATTGCGGGAACAGCGGCGTGCCCTTCATGAACAGCACGACATCGGACGCTCCCACGATAGCGGCGATACGCGCATGTACGGCGTCGGTCATTGGCTTGTGTCCATTCCTGTCACGGTGATTTCTGAATATGAAAGATTAGTTGGGAACGGCGGTCGTCAGTTGCAAGGCATGCAGCACGCCGCCCATCCGGCCGCCCAGCGCCGCATAGACGGTCTGATGCTGCTTCACCCGGCTGACGCCCCGAAAGCTCTCGGACACGACGCGCGCGGCATAATGGTCGCCATCGCCGGCAAGATCGGTAATCTCGACCTGCGCATCGGGGATCGCGGCGCGGATCATCTCCGCAATATCGTCTGCAGCCATCGGCATCTTGAAAGCCTTATTGCGGACCCATGAACTGGCGGCGGGCGATCACCGCCTGCTCCTCCAGCGCGGCGCGCACCGTCGGCTCGTCCGCATCGACGCCGGCCGAGGTCAGGTCGCCGACCAGCTTGCGGATCACGTCCTCGTCGCCCGCTTCCTCGAAATCCGCCTGGACCACGGCCTTGGCATAGGCATCGGTCTCTTCGGCGGTCAGGCCCATCTTCACGGCGGCCCATTCGCCCAGCAGGCGATTGCGGCGGGCGGTGATGCGGAACTGCATTTCCTGGTCATGCGCGAACTGATTCTCGAAAGCCCGTTCGCGATCGTCGAAAGTCGTCATCAATAAGGCCCTATATTGCGTGCGTGTCGTTTCTCGACCGCCATAGGGCGCGCAGGCGCGTTAGGCAACGGCGGCGGAGACCCACGGTCTGTCGGCGCTCACCTTCGCTTCATAGGCCCCAATGGCGTCGCCTTCCGCCAGGGTCAGGCCGATCTCATCCAGCCCGCCCAGCAGGCAGGATTTGCGGAACGGATCGATCTCGAACGTGAAGCGATCCTGAAATGGCGTCGTCACGCTCTGCGTGTCCAGGTCGATATGGATCGGATCGGTCTTGGCGACCTCCATCAGCCGATCGATCGCCTCCTGCGGCAGGACGACGGTCAATATGCCGTTCTTGAACGCGTTGCCGGAAAAGATGTCGGAAAAGCTCGGCGCGATCACGGACTTTACGCCCATGTCATTGAGCGCCCAGGCGGCATGCTCGCGGCTCGACCCGCAGCCGAAATTGTCGCCGGCGATCAGGATGGGACTACCGGCATAGGCAGGATCGTCGAACACATTGTCCGGGTCCTGCCGCATCGCCTCGAACGCGCCCTTGCCAAGGCCGGCGCGGCTGATCGTCTTCAGCCATTTGGCGGCGATGATCATGTCGGTGTCGACATTCTTGACACCCAGCGGATAGGCGCTGCCCTCGACGATATCGACCTTGTCCATCAGTTGCTCTTCTTCGCGCCCATTTCCTGCGGCGCATCCGCCGCGCGACCCAGGCTTGCGGCCATCACTGCGCTCGCCAGCGCGCCCAGCGCCAGCAGCCAGAATGCCTTTTTCATGCAACCACTCCCATCATTATCGACCCATCAGTTCGCGCACATCGGCCAGGCGTCCCGTGACCGCCGCCGCCGCCGCCATCGCCGGGGACACCAGATGCGTGCGTGCGCCCGGCCCCTGCCGTCCCATGAAATTGCGGTTGGATGTCGATGCGCAGCGCTCACCGCTCGGCACCTTGTCCGGATTCATGCCCAGGCATGCCGAACATCCCGGCTCACGCCATTCGAAGCCCGCCTCGGTGAAGATGCGGTCAAGCCCCTCTTCCTCGGCCTGGCGCTTCACCAGACCGGAGCCGGGCACGACCAGCGCCTGCTTGATGGTGCCGGCGATATGACGCCCCTCGATCACTGATGCAGCCGCGCGCAAATCTTCTATGCGGCTGTTGGTGCAACTGCCGATGAAGATATGCTCGACGAACACGTCCTGCATCCGCTGCCCCTTGGACAGGCCCATATATTCCAGCGCCTTTTCGGCCGCCGCCCGCTTCGACGCATCGGCAAAGCTGTCGGGATCGGGGACCATGCCGGTGATCGACACGACATCCTCCGGGCTCGTACCCCAGGTGACATTGGGCGCGATCTCCGCTGCGTCGATGATCAGCGTCTTGTCGAACACCGCGCCCTCGTCCGTCGCGAGCGACGTCCACCAGGCGACGGCGGCATCCCAATCCGCACCCTTGGGCGCCATCGGCCGCCCTTTGAGGTACGCGAAGGTCTTCTCGTCAGGCGCGAACAGCCCCGACCGCGCACCGCCCTCGATCGCCATGTTGGCGACGGTCAGGCGACCCTCGATCGACATGTCGCGGAAGGTGGAGCCGCGATATTCGATGACATGCCCGGTGCCGCCCGCCGTGCCGGTACGCCCGATGATCTCCAGCACGACGTCCTTGGGCGTCACGCCATAGCCGAGCTTGCCGTCGATCCGCACTTCCATCGTCTTGGACTGCTTGAGCAGCAGCGTCTGCGTGGCGAACACATGCTCGACCTCGCTGGTGCCGATGCCGAAAGCCAGCGCGCCAAGCGCGCCATGCGCCGCCGTGTGGCTGTCGCCGCACACCAGCGTCGTTCCGGGCAAGGTGAAGCCCTGCTCGGGACCCACGACATGGACGATCCCCTGCGCGGTATCGGTCGCGCCGATATAGGGAATGCCGAACTCCGCCACGTTGCGCTCCAGCGCGGCCAATTGCTCCGCGCTTTCCGCGTCGGCGATCGGCAGTCGCTTGCCCTGCGCATCCACCCGCGCCGTCGTTGGCAGATTATGGTCGGGAACCGCCAGCGTCAGGTCCGGCCGGCGCACCGTGCGGCCCGCCATGCGAAGGCCCTCGAACGCCTGCGGACTGGTCACCTCATGGATGATGTGCCGGTCGATGTAGACGAGGCATGTGCCGTCATCCCGGCGCTCGATGACGTGGGCGTCCCAGATTTTCTCATACAGCGTGCGTGGCTTAGTCATGACAGCCCCCTAAACCCATCCGATCAATGGTTAAAGAGGGTGATTCGCGCCTGAGGCAAATTTCCTAACCCGTGCGATAGTCGGCGGTGATCGCGCCGCAGGCGGCGAGTTCGGCCTCATGGCTTTCCTCGCGCCAGTCTTCGGCCAGCGCTTCGGCCTCCCATCGCTGCATCGCCGGGTGCACAAGGATGCGGTCGACCCATGCCCGTCCCGCCTCTCCGACGTCCAGGCCATAGGTTCGCACACGGAACGCCACGGGCGCGAAAAAAGCGTCCACCGCCGTAAAATCCGGCCCGGCAAGCCATGGCCCGCCAAATGTCGACAGGCCCTGCGCCCATAATTCGCCAAGCCGCGCGACATCCTTCTTCAGCGCCGTGGACATCGCCTTCGGCTTCACCCGCACACCGACATTCATGGTGCAATCGTTGCGCAGGGTCGAAAAGCCGCTGTGCATTTCCGCCGTCGCGCTTTGCGCCCACGCCCGCGCGGCCTCCTCGGCTGGCCAGACCCCGGCATGCCGCTCCGCCAGATAGAGGACGATCCCGAGCGAATCCCACACGCTGCGCGCGCCGTCGATCAGCAACGGCACCTGCCCCGTAGGCGAAAAGCTGCGGAAATCCTCATAATTGACCGGCTTGGTGAAGGGCTCGATCCGATCGGTGAAGGCGATGCCAAGCGCGCGCATCAGCACCCAGGGTCGCAATGACCAGCTGGAATAGTTCCGGTTCGCGGTTATGAGCGTATAGGCCATTGCATGTCTCCCTCCGCCGCCGCTTAGGCCGCGCGCGGGCGGGTGGCCAAACGAAAATCAGATGCGAATAGACAAGCTGGCCTTATGAAAACGGCTAACAGCCCACGTCCCATCGCACATGAACGCCGATATGGTAGAAAGAGATGCGGGCTCCTGCGACAGCAGGACCCCAGGCCAGACCTTCAAACTATGCTCCTGCTTTCGCAGGAGCACGCCGTCCGGGCGAACAGCCCTAGGAAATATAATGCGCCGTCGTCTTGGCCGCGACCTCTTCGGCCGTCACGCCCGGCGCCAGTTCGATCAGCTTGAACGGGCTGTCATGATCGGGCCGCTGGAACACAGCGAGATCGGTGATGATCATGTCGACCACATTCTTGCCGGTCAGCGGCAGGGTGCATTCCGGAATGAACTTGGGGCTGCCGTCCTTGGAGTTATGCTCCATGACGACGATGATCTTCTTGACGCCCGCGACCAGGTCCATCGCCCCGCCCATGCCCTTGATCATCTTGCCCGGGATCATCCAGTTGGCGATATCGCCATTCTGCGCAATCTCCATCGCGCCCAGCACGGTGAGGTCGATATGCCCGCCCCGGATCATCGCAAAACTATCTGCGGAGCTGAAATAGGCCGTCTGCGGCAATTCGCTGATCGTCTGCTTGCCTGCGTTGATCAGGTCGGCGTCTTCGTCGCCCTCATACGGGAAAGGCCCGATGCCCAGCATGCCGTTCTCCGACTGCAGCGTCACCTCAACCCCGGGGGGGATATGGTTCGCCACCAGCGTCGGGATGCCGATGCCAAGGTTCACGTAGAAACCGTCCTGCAATTCCTTCGCCGCGCGCGCGGCCATATCGTCACGGCTCCAGCCTTTGGTGTCCTGCGGCATTATGCGGCCTCCCTCTGGCGAACGGTCCTGAATTCAATCTTCTTGTCGTAGGGCGCGCCCACGATCATGCGCTTCACATAGATGCCGGGCAGGTGGATGCAATCGGGGTCCAGGCTGCCTGTGGGCACGATCTCCTCGACTTCGGCAACGCAGATCTTCGCCGCTGTCGCCATCGGCTGGTTAAAATTGCGCGCCGTCTTGCGAAAGATCAGGTTGCCGCTCTCATCGGCCTTCCAGCCCTTGATGATGGCCAGGTCGGCGAAGATGCCGCGCTCCAGGATATAATCCTGCCCGTCGAAGGTCTTCACTTCCTTGCCCTCGGCCACCGCCGTGCCGACGCCGGTCTTGGTGTAGAAGCCGGGAATGCCCGCGCCGCCTGCGCGGCAACGCTCCGCCAGCGTACCCTGTGGGCAGAATTCGACCTCAAGCTCGCCCGCCAGATACTGCCGCTCGAACTCCTTATTCTCGCCGACATAGGAGGAGATCATCTTCTTGACCTGCCGCGTGCGGAGCAGCTTGCCGAGGCCCTCGCCGTCGATGCCGGCATTGTTGGAGGCGATGGTCAGGTCCTTGACCCCATTGTCGCGGATCGCGTCGATCAGGCGCTCGGGAATGCCGGAAAGCCCAAAACCGCCAGCGCACAGGTGCATGCCATCGAACAAAAGGCCATCCAGCGCGGATGCGGCGTCCGCAAACACTTTTTTCATCAGCAATTCCCCAACGATCACGGTTGGCAACGCCCATAGGTTGATGATGCGCGCCGGTCAATTTCCATTGGAAACGCCAGTTGCAAATCCATCGTGCCGGACAGGGACAATGAGAAAGGGCCGCGCCTGATGAAGGCGCGGCCCTTTCGATTCTGCCGTGAAGGGATCAGATCTTGTCGCCGAGGGCGCCCTTGATGCTGCCGGCCAGCTTTTGCGCCTTGCCCTTCAATTCCTGGCCCAGTCCCTCGGCCTTCTGGTCGGGGTCATTGCGGGCTTCGCCTGCGGCCTGCTTGGCGTTGCCGGCCGCTTCGTTCGCGTAGCCCTTTGCCTTGTCGATCAGTTCGCCCATGATGCATCTCCTGGATTTCGCGGCGATACGCAGCACGCGCACGCTCCATGCATCAATGAGTCAACGGCTTAAGCGTTCCCGCCTGCGCGCATTACAAATAGGTTAGAAGCCGCCGAGCGCCGCGAAGCGGTCGATGAAGCGGATGATCCGCTCGCGGCCCTTCAGGGTGAGCAGGAGCAGCTTGCGGCGATTGTCGCTGGCGTCGCCAGTCCGCTCGATGGCGCCGTCATCGACCAGCATCTGGATGGCGCGCAGGGCCGTCGTCTGCGGCGCGCGCGAGGCGACGCATGCATCGCCCACCGAAACGCGGCGACCCTTGCTTTCGCTCAGATACATGTCGACCAGCAGGTTGAACGGCGCGTCATGGATGATGCCGTCGAACGCGTCCTGACGCAGCGCGCAGAATTTCTGGATTTTTTCCGCGACCGCCTGCCGCGAGTCCCCCGGGACATGCGACGCCGCCGCCTTGACGCTTGACCCGATGAAGGGCCAGTTGTCATCGCGTTCCGCACGGCCCGTGTTGCGGCTGAATTCCATCACTTGAACACCCATAAACCTGACTCCCGGCGCAGTTCATGTCCGATGAGGCGGTATATTGGTTTCCAAAACCTTCCCGCGCCAGCCGCGGAACGGTCCGTTTAGACTAAAGAATTACGGGTCGGATCAAATAAGCCCGGCCAGCGGACTTGAGGGATCGGCGTACATGCGCCGCCCCATCCGCCCTGCGCGGTACGCCATGCGACCCGATTCGACGGCCCGCTTCATCGCGCCGGCCATCATGATCGGGTCCTGCGCCTCGGCGATTGCGGTGTTCATCAGCACGCCGGTGCAGCCCAGTTCCATCGCCACCGCAGCGTCGGACGCCGTGCCCACACCGGCATCGACCAGCACCGGCAGCTTCGTGCCCTCCACGATCAGGCGGATCGTCACCTTGTTCTGGATGCCCAGGCCCGACCCGATCGGCGCGCCCAGCGGCATGATCGCGACCGCGCCCGCATTCTCCAGCCGCTTCGCCGCGATCGGATCGTCGACGCAATAGACCATCGGCTTGAAGCCTTCATTCGCCAGTATCTCGGTGGCACGCAGCGTCTCGTGCATGTCGGGATACAGCGTGCGCGCCTCGCCCAGCACCTCCAGCTTGACCAGATCCCATCCGCCCGCTTCCCGCGCCAGGCGCAGCGTCCGCACCGCGTCCTCGCCCGTAAAGCATCCGGCCGTGTTCGGCAGGTAGGTCACTTTCTTCGGATCGATATAGTCGGTCAGCATCGGCGCCTTGGGGTCGGACACATTGACGCGCCGCACCGCCACGGTGACAATCTCCGCGCCTGAGGCCGCCAGCGCCGCCGCATTCTGCTCGAAGCTCTTATACTTCCCCGTGCCGACAATGAGCCGCGACCGAAACGTCAGGCCAGCTACCGACCAGCTATCCTCGTCCACCGCCGCAGCAACATCGCCACCACCAACGAAATGCACGATCTCCAGCTCATCGCCATCCTCGACCAGCACATGGCTCAGCGTGGAGCGCGGCACGATCTCCAGATTGCGTTCGACCGCCACCTTCTCGGGCACGAGTCCCAGTTCGCTCGCCAGGTCGGCAATGGTCATCCCCTGCCTTATCCTGCGATGCTCGCCATTCACATGGATCGAAATGGTGCCGTCGACGCTCAAGCTGTAACCCCTTTTCGAAACCGTATCGACTTAACGATATGAGCGGCTAAGAGGGTCCAGCCGCTGGCGGGCATATAGGGATGGATGCGGCGATCCCGCAACAGGCAAACGGGGACTGATGGCCATGTCGGACACGCGCAAGATATTCGTCCTCAACGGTCCCAACCTCAATCTGCTCGGCACGCGGGAGCCGGAGATCTACGGCTTCGACACGCTGGACGATATTGCCGACCGGCTGGAGGACGCCGCCCAGCGCGCCCATGTCGAAATCGATTTCCGCCAGTCCAATCATGAGGGGCATCTGGTCGACTGGCTGCATGAGGCCAATGGCGAGGGCGCGCATGCCGTGCTGCTGAACGCCGGCGCCTTCACCCATACCTCCGTCGCGCTCCATGACGCCATAAAGGCCGTGAAAGTCCCGGTGATAGAAGTGCACCTGTCCAACCCGCACACCCGCGAACCCTTCCGCCACAAAAGCTATGTCGGCATGGCGGCGAAGGGAACAATCGCCGGTTTCGGGGCGCTTTCCTACATGCTCGCACTGGAAGCGGCGCTGGAGCTTTAGGATCGCCAACGGTTGCGCTTCGCGGCAAACCGCAATAGGCGCTTCCCCCACGAACGAAAATAAGACTTCCGAGGGTCAGAAATGAACGACAAGCAGGAAAAAAGCGAGATGCGGGTTGATGTGGACCTGATCCGCGAACTGGCAGAGATGCTGGACAGCACCAACCTCTCCGAAATCGAGGTCGAGGACGGCGATCGGAAAATCCGCGTCGCCCGCAAGATTTCCGCCGCAGCCGCGGCCCCGGTTTACGCCGCCGCCCCGCTGGCCGCGCCCGTTGCGGCCTCCGCTGTCGAGTCAGCGCCCGTCGCCGCTCCGGCCGCCGCCAATGCGGTGAAGTCCCCGATGGTCGGCACGGTCTACCTCGCCGCCGATCCGGAGGCAGCGCCCTTCATCCGCGTCGGCGCACAGGTGAAGGCGGGCGACACATTGCTGATCGTCGAGGCGATGAAGGTCATGAACCAGATTTCCGCCACCGCGGCCGGCACGGTGAAGGCCATCCTCGTCGAAAACGGGCAGCCGGTCGAATTCGACCAGCCGCTCGTCATCGTCGAGTAAGCGACGCATGAGCATCGAAAAACTCCTGATCGCCAATCGCGGCGAAATAGCGCTGCGCATCCATCGCGCCTGCCATGAGATGGGCATCAAGACGGTCGCTGTGCACTCCACCGCGGACGCCGACGCCATGCATGTGCGCCTGGCCGACGAGGCGATCTGCATCGGCCCGCCTGCCGCCAAGGACAGCTATCTCAACATCGCCAACATCATCTCCGCCGCCGAAATCTCCGGCGCGGACGCGATCCATCCCGGCTACGGCTTCCTCTCGGAAAACGCCCAGTTCGCGGAAATCGTCGAGGCGCACGGCATCGCCTTTGTCGGCCCGAAGCCTGAGCATATCCGCATCATGGGCGACAAGGTGGAGGCCAAGCGCACCGCCGGCGCGCTCGGCCTGCCCCTCGTCCCCGGTTCGGACGGCGCGATCAGCGATGTCGCCGAGGCGCAGGAGATAGCCGCCCGCATCGGCTATCCGGTGATCATCAAGGCCGCGTCGGGCGGCGGCGGACGCGGCATGAAGGTCTGCACCTCCGCCGATCAGCTTGAAACCCTGATGCTCCAGGCGGGCAGCGAAGCGAAAGCCGCGTTTGGCGACGCCACCGTCTATCTCGAAAAATATCTCGGCAATCCCCGCCACATCGAATTTCAGGTGTTCGGCGATGGCAAGGGCAACGCCATTCACCTGGGCGAACGCGACTGTTCGCTCCAGCGCCGCCACCAGAAGGTGCTGGAGGAAGCCCCCTCGCCCGTCATCAATTCCGAAACGCGCACCCGCATGGGTGAGATCGTGCGCAAGGCGATGGCCGACATGGGCTATCGCGGCGCCGGCACGATCGAATTCCTCTACGAGGACGGCGAGTTCTACTTCATCGAAATGAACACCCGGCTCCAGGTCGAGCATCCGGTGACGGAAATGATCACCGGCGTCGATCTTGTCCGCGAACAGATCCGCATAGCCGAAGGCCGTCCCCTCTCCGTCGAGCAGGAGGATCTGCGCTTCACGGGCCATGCCATCGAATGCCGCATCAATGCGGAGGACCCCCGCACCTTCGCCCCCTCGCCCGGCACCGTCACCAGCTATCATGTCCCGGGCGGCATGCACGTCCGCGTCGATAGCGGCCTCTATCAGGGCTACAAGGTCCCGCCTTACTACGACTCCATGATCGGCAAGCTGATCGTCTACGGCCGCACCCGCGAAGGCTGCATCATGCGCCTGAAACGCGCGCTGGAGGAATATGTGATCGAGGGTATGAAGACCACGATCCCCCTCCACCAGAAACTGCTCCGCGACCCGGAATTCCAGAACGGCGACTATACGATCAAGTGGCTGGAAGAGTGGCTGGAACGGGACGGCGACGCGTCCAACTGACGCACTACACCACCTCCGTTCGCTTCGAGCGAAGTCGAGAAGCCTCGCGCTTCCGTATCTCGACTTCGCTCGATACGAACGGAGGTTGACACGTATATCGGAGGCGGCATGAAAGCGACCATTTGGCATAACCCGCGCTGCTCCAAGTCGCGCGAGGCGCTGGCCATATTGGAGGCGACGCCGGGCGTTGACGTCGAGATCGTCGAATATCTCAAGACCCCGCCCACCCGCGCGGACCTCGCCGCCGCCTACGCCCGCGCCGGCATCGCCCCGCGCGACGGCCTGCGCAAGGGCGAGGATATCGCGAAGGACCTCGGCCTCGCCAAGGCAGGCGACGACGCCATCCTCGACGCCATGGCGCAGCATCCGATCCTGATCGAGCGTCCGCTTGTCCTCACCGAAAAAGGCGTCCGCCTCGGCCGCCCCCCGGAAAAGATCCGCGAAATCCTCTGAGGCTTCGCTAAACTAACGCTTTTCTATCTTGTCGGCGACCATGCAGCTCGCCTTTTCATTGGCGCTAAGCCAACGATCTCTCTCACTTTTGAGAGACGAAGCGCTTTTATCGACTGCGCTGAGTATTTTCGCCCTCGCCCAAGCATCGCATGCAGCAGTCAACAGCGTGTATCTGCATCCTCTGAGTGCGCCAGTCAGGAAACTTGGCATATCTTCGATGGCTTTTATTCCAGGATAATCAAAGTTATCCGCGAGAACGTTTGATCTCAGAGAACTCAACGCCCCGCTGACAATCCATTCGTCCTCTGAAAACTTACGCTCCAATCGATCCTGGCATGGGCTACGTTCGTTGACGCTCACTCCCCATTGATTGCTGCCGATGCGGGCAAAATCGCGCCGCTTGGTCTGATACGCCCTCGAACCGGCAACCACCTCGTCGAGATAAGTTTCCGCGAAGGAGAATGTCTGATTCCCGTCTGCCGCACGGTTCAATCCGATGCCCCTGAAAGCTCCAATTGCTATCGGCACCACCACACTGGCGAGAATGATTGCCACAGCGTGCTTTCGCATCCTACAGGCCTTCCGCTTTGGCCAGATCAATTGGCATATTGGTATCGGCATTCCGACAAGCGACCGTGCCATGAACTGATATCTGACGAACCGCTGGATGGCCACCCAAGCTGGCGCAACCTGATGCCCACGTCCCGACCCGATACACTCCGATCCTCTCCGTCTCCAATCCGTAACATTTCGCATGTTTAGCCTTCCCAAGGGAGGCGCGCGGGCATAGCCTTGCGGCCATGAGCAAGGACGTCGCATTGGCTACGATCGCGGTCTACAGCCTTAAGGGGGGCGTCGGAAAGACGACCTTCGCGATCAATTTGTCCTGGGCGTCTGCCGTCATCTCCAAACGCCGCACGCTGCTGTGGGATTTGGACCCGCAGGCGGCGGCGACATGGCTGCTCGCGGCGGACCGTTCCGGACGGGACGCCGCGCAGGCGATCTTCAGCAAGGATATCGATGCCCGCTCGCTGATTCGCCCCTCGACCGTCCCTGGCATCGACCTGATCGCCGCCGACACGTCCCTGCGCGGACTCGACCGGCTGCTGTTCGAGATGGGCAAGAAGAAGCGCCTGCAAAAGCTGATCGAGACGCTCGGCAAGGACTATGACCGGATCATCCTCGATTGCCCGCCGGGGCTCACCGAAACCAGTGAGCAGGTGCTGCGCGCCGCCAATCTGGTGATCGTGCCCGTCATCCCCGCCCCCTTGTCGCAACGGGCGCTGGGCGAAGTCGCCCGCTACCTCGTCCAGCGCGGCGGCAAGCACGCGCCGATCCTGCCGGTCTTCTCGATGGTCGATCGCCGCCGGGGCCTTCACCGCGCCGCCATGGAGGAACAGCCCAACTGGCCGGTCATCCCGATGGCCAGCGCCATCGAACAGATGACCGTCCGGCACAAACCGCTGGGCGAATTCGCGCCGACAAGCCCCGCCGCGCGGGAGTTCGCGAATCTGTGGACCGGGATAGAGCGGCGGCTGGCCAAGGGGTGATTGAGCCAGTGGCCAATACCTATCCCCGTTCGGGCTGAGCCTGTCGAAGCCCTGCCCTATTCTTGAAGAGAAGTGCAGCCCTTCGACAAGCTCAGGGCGAACGGACGATAGGTCACCCGTTCCTCACGCCACCGCGCTGATGCCGCCCCGGCCGAACAGGCCGCGCGCTTCCTCGGCGGGCATCGGCCGACCGAAATAGAAGCCCTGGATCTTGGTGCAGCCCAGGCGGTTGACCATCTCGACCTCCGCCTCGGTCTCTACGCCTTCCGCGGTCGTCGCCATGCCCAGGCTGTCGGCCAGCGCGACCACCGCACGCACGATCGCCAGGCTTTCCGGCACGTTCCTCGACGCGCCGACCACGAAGCTGCGATCGACTTTGATCGTGCTGAACCGGGTACGGCTCAAATAGCCGAGCGAGGAATAGCCGGTGCCGAAATCGTCGAGCGACAGCTTGATGCCCAGCGCCAATATCTGCTCCAGCACCTGCGTCGCGCCGTTACCCTCGCGCATGAACACGCTCTCGGTGACTTCCAGCTCCAGCCGGTGCGCGGGCAGGCCGCTCTGCGCCAGCGCCGACATCACCGTCGAGACGAAGCTGGGATGGCCAAGCTGTTCGGCCGACACGTTCACGGCGACGCGGATATGCGCCGGCCAGTTCATCGCCTCATGGCAAGCGGTGCGCAGCACCCATTCGCCGATCGGCGCGATCAGGCGGGCGTCCTCGGCCACGGGAATGAACTTGGCTGGCGAGATCGGCCCCATCTCCGGATGCGTCCAGCGAATCAGCGATTCGAACCCCTCGACCACGCCCGACTTGGCGTTCACCACCGGCTGATAAACGACGCTTAGCTGCTGTTTCTCCAGCGCCTCGCGCAGGGCAACCTCCAGCGTGCGGCGCTCCTCGGCATGCAGGTGCAGGCGCGGCTCATAATGGCAATGCTTGCCGCCGCCCTCTTCCTTGGCGCGATAGAGCGCAAGGTCGGCGCTGCGGATCAGCGTCTCGGTCGTGCGGCCGTCACGCGGGGCCAGCGCGGACCCGATGCTGGCGCCGATATACAGCGTATGCTGGTCGACCTCATAGGGGCGCGACAGCAATTCGATCGTCGCTTCGGCCACCTGGTCGACATAATGGGTGTCGACCACCTCGCGGATGACGATCGCGAATTCGTCGCCGCCGATGCGCCCGCATATCTCGTTCGCCGAACAGACCTGGCGAAGACGCTCGGCCACCCGCTGCAACAGCCGGTCACCGACCTGATGGCCCAGCGTATCGTTTACCGCCTTGAAGCGGTCGAGATCGATCATCAGGAAGGCGCAGCGGCTGTTCCAGCGCTCCACGCCGTCCAGCGACGCGCTCAGCGCATCGGCCAGCTGCATCCGGTTGGGCAGGTCGGTCAGCGCGTCGAACCGGGCAAGCTGCGCGATCTTGTCGGCCGACTCGCGCTGCACGGTCACGTCGGACCCGACGCCGCGGAAACCCAGATAGGCGCCCTTGTCGTCCATGCGCGGCGAAGCGGACAGCTCCCACCAGCGTATTTCACCGGCAATCTCGACCGGGATAATGATGTTGCTGAAACTCTCGCGCCGCTTCAGCTTCTCGGCCAGGTCGTGGAGCGCAGCGGCAAACTTGCCGCTTTCCCACGCGCTGCCGGCCAGGATCTGGACGAGCGGCTTGCCTTCCAGGTCGGCGGGCTCGACACCCATGATGCTGGCGAAGCGCGATGACACGCCGTTGATCCGCCGGGCCGCATCCGTCTGCCACAGCCAGTCCGACCCGGTATCCTCATATTCGCGCAGCAGCAGGCTGACGACGGCGCTCTTTTCCTCCAACTCCGTGCTGGTGCTAATCTGCTTGCCGAATTCCCGCGCATGCTTGAGGCTGGCGATCAGCAGAACCAGCGCATAGCAGGCGACCAGCGCCGGCAATTGCTTCATGTCCTTGAACAGCAGGATGCTGCCGATGCCGGTGGGTAGCAGGAAGCCTATCGTCGCGAACGGCAGGGCCGAAAAAGCGACCGCCGCTCCCACCATCAGGCAGCTTGTCAGAGTCCAGATCGCCACCACCTGTGCAGGATCGGCGTCCCGCCCCAGAATAAGCATCGCGGCGGTCCAGGACAGGCCCTGCCCCATGGCGGTCAGGCCATGGCCGATCACCGATCGGCCCGTCACGCCGACATAATCGTTGCGGATGCGGTCCTGGCTCTGCCGCGCCGGCAACAGCATGAACACCAGCGCGATCACGGTCCAGCAGGACAGGGCCACCATATTGGTGGTCGCGTGGAAAATACCCCAGACGAAGGCCAGGGCGGAAAGATACAGGACGACGCTCAGCATCAGCAGCCGGTCCGAAGACCATAGCTGCGCGCGATAGAGTTTTTCGGAATCGACGGTGCGCGGCTTCCCAAATCCCGCAAGGACGAGAAGGGGAAGTTTTTCCGGAAGGGATCCGGACTGGGAGTGCATGCTTTCCGACGTCACCCCCGCCGTCTAACCTATCCAAGGTTAGCAACAGGTAAGCGCTTGCCCGTAATTCGTCGCATTTCCGGGAAAAACAGCCGAAATGGCCCAAATTGGTTTAGGCGGCGATGTCGTAGGGGCGGATTTCACCGGACAGGTACAGGTTGCGCGCCTTCGACCGGCTGAGCTTGCCGGAGCTGGTGCGCGGCAGCGTACGTGGCGGGACCAGCTCGACGACGCAGTTCATACCCGTGATCGCCCGCACCCGCTCGCGGATCTGGTCGCGCAGGCGCGAACGCTCCTCATTGTCGGACGTGCGGCAATGCACCAGCACCGCAGGCGCTTCCTCGCCGCCCGGCGTCGTGATCGCGAAGGCGGCGATGTCGCCCTGCTTGAAGCCGGGAAGCTGCTCCACGGCCCATTCAATATCCTGCGGCCAGTGATTCTTGCCGTTGATGATGATCATGTCCTTGGCGCGGCCGACAATATAGAGATAGCCGTCGCCCAGATAGCCCATGTCGCCCGTGTCCAGCCACCCGTCGACCAGGCAGGCGTCGGTCGCCTCCTGGTCCCGGAAATAGCCGACCATCAGGCTGGGGCCCGTCGTCCACACCTTGCCGATGCGTCGGTCGTTCAGGACCGAACCGTCCTCGTCGCGGATTTCGACGACCATGTCCTTGGCGGGCTTGCCGCAATTGACGATGGCGCGGAACCGCTGCGGACGGCCCTCCAGCGCGTCGCCGCCCGACAGGTCGGTTTCCTCGACCAGTTCGACGACGATGCCCTCGCCCGGCGGCATGATGGTGACGGCCAGCGTCGCCTCGGCCAGGCCATAGCTCGGCAGGAAGGCGGTCGGCGCGAAGCCCGCATCGCCGAACGCATCGACAAAGCTCTGCATCACGTCCGGGCGGATCATGTCCGCGCCATTGCCTGCCAGCCGCCAGCGGGACAGGTCGAATCGGTCGGCGGCCTTGGTCTGGCTGGACATGCGCCGCGCGCAGATGTCATAGCCGAAGGTCGGCGAATAGCTGATCGAGGTGCCCTCGTTGCGGCTGATCAGGTCCAGCCACGCCAGCGGACGCCGGGCGAAATCCTCGGTCTTCATGTAATCGGTCGACACCTGGTTGGCGACGACCGACAGGAAGCATCCGACCAGCCCCATGTCATGATACCAGGGCAGCCAGCTGATGCAGCGGTCGCTGTCTTGCAATTCCATGCCATGGCTGTGCGCCGACAGGTTGCTGAGCAACGCATTGTGCGTCACCGCCACGCCATGCGGGAAGCGGGTCGACCCGCTGGAATATTGCAGATAGGCGATGTCGTCAGTCGCCGCCTGCGGCAACGGGCACTGCTTGGCCTCGCGCTCTATGAAACCCTGATAGGATAGCGGCTCAACGCCCTTCTGCCGCGCGGCCTCGGCCGCCATGTCGGACAGCTCGTCCGGGAAAAACAGCGCCTTGGGGTCGCAGCTGGAAAGCTGCACCATCAGCTGGTCGATATAGCTTTCCTTGCCGCCGAAGCTCGTCGGCAGCGGCAGCGGCACCGGCCAGGCGCCCGCATAGACGATGCCGAAGAACATCTGCGCGAATTCCGCGCCCGTCTCGGCGATCAGCGCGATGCGGTCATGCGGCCGCACGCCATGCGCGATCAGGCGGTACGCGCACTCGATCGCGTCGCTGCGCAGCTGCGTGAAGCTGTACGCCTGCGCCAGATTCCCGCGCGGGTCGTGGAAATTCAGCCCGCGTTTGCCGCGCGCGGCATAATCCAGCGCCTCGCCAAGCGTGGCGAAATCCGAAAAACGACGCGGCAATTCATCCAGCGTCGGCGTGGCAATCAGGTTGGTCTGCGAACCCGTCATACTGGTTTCACCCAATGTCACTATCCATCAAGATTTAAGGCCCCTCCCGGCTGCTATAGTTTATCCGGGTGGAACCGCATACTGCACTCCAGCCTGCGCTTCTAGCCCACAAGGCGCGTTCAAATTCCGGCCCGACTGTGGCACAAAAATGGCGCGTGACCCAAAACCAGCCGAAAACTCGCGAAAAACGCCCCATACCACCCCTGGATGACACGCGCCTGAACGACATGGCTTTACGTTATGTCGCCCGCTACGCCACCACGCGGGCGAAACTGGCGGCCTATCTGCACCGCAAATTGCGCGAACGCGGCTGGAACGGCGACCGCCCGGCGGACCCGGACGCCATCGTCGCCCGCATGGCGGACCTGCGCTATATCGACGACGCAGGCTTTGCCGTGATGAAGGGCGCAGCGCTCGGCCGGCGGGGCTATGGCGCGCGGCGGATCGGCGAGGCCCTGCGCGCCGATGGCGTCGAGGAGCCCGACCGCACCGACGCGCTGGACTCCGCGCGCTCGGGCAAATGGGCGGCCGCCGAAACCTTCGCCCGCCGCAAGCGCATCGGCCCCTTCGCCCGCGAACCCGCCGAGCGCGACGTCCGCGAAAAACAGATCGCCGCCTTCCTGCGCGCCGGCCACGACTTCGCAACGGCCAGGGCCTGGGTGCATGCGGAACCGGGGGAAATGCCGGAGGAGGGCTTTTAGCGTCCCGTCGCCTCCTCTATGAAGCACCCCATGCGCCTCACCGTCCTCCTCCCCCTCGCCCTCCTCGCCGCCTGCTCGCCCGCCAAGGACAAGAGCCAGAACAGCGCCGCCACCACATCAATCCCCCGCCCGGCGACAATCCCCCTCACCATCACCGCCAACGGCAAGCCGCACCGCTTCGACGTAGAGGTTGCGCTGACGAAGGAGGAGCAGGCGAAGGGCCTTATGTTCCGCAAGTCGCTCGCCACCAACGGCGGCATGATCTTCCCCTTCACGCCGCCGCAGACGAAGAGCTTCTGGATGGAAAACATGCTCATCCCGCTCGACATGATCTTCGTGCGGACCGACGGCACGATCGCGATGATCGCCGCGAACACCAAACCCTATTCGCGCGAGCCCATCTCGGCGGGCGTGCCCGTCGCCGGAATCGTCGAACTGAACGGCGGCCGCGCCGCCGCACTCGGCATAGACGAGAAGGCGACCGTCCAATGGGGCAACTGCGCCGCCCCCACACGCCCGGACGAAGCATGGGACAGTTTGAATTTCTGTCCAGGCTAAGGTCTAAAAATCGGCCCCTTATCTGCGCGCGGGTTCACAACCACATCCGTTCGTGTCGAGCGTAGACGGGACCCCGCGCGCTTGTGTCTCGACTACGCTCGACACGAACGGGGTTTGGGGAGGATGCCCGTATCAAGCCGTCACCCCCGCTAACCAATTATGAACCCCCCATTAGCTATATCCCGCCCATGGGACGCCGCCTGTTCACCCGCATCATTGTCGAGGCCGACTGGCTGAACGCACACCGCGCGCGCGGCTATACCCGCCTGCTCGCGATCCTGCTCCCCCTTGCGGCCTTCCTCTGGACGCTCGCCTCCCTCGGCGGCAAATCCCCCAGCGGCGAGCCGCTCGGCACCGATTTCGTCAGCTTCTGGACCGCCTCGCAGCTCGCGCTCACGGGCCATCCCGCCGCGCCCTATGATCCGGCCGCGCACCATGCGGCCCAGATCGCGCTCATGGGATGGGACCCGGGCTATTTCGCCTTCTTCTATCCCCCGCCCTATCTGCTGGCCTGCCTGCCGCTCGCGCTGCTGCCCTATGGGGCGTCGCTGGCGCTGTGGGTCGGCCTCACCGGCCTCGCCTATCATAGAGCGCTGCGCGCCTGGACGAGCGATCCGCATATCTGGGTGCCGATGTTCGCCTTCCCCGCGGTCCTCATCAACGCCGGTCATGGCCAGAACGGCTTCCTGACCGCGGCGCTCGCCGGCGGCGGCCTGCTGATGATGGACCGTCGCCGTCCCTGGCTCGCCGGCCTGCTGCTCGGCGCGCTCGTCATAAAGCCGCACCTCGCCCTGCTCCTGCCCCTGGCCCTTGCCGCGCGAGGCGAGTGGCGCACCTTCCTCGCCACCGGCTTCGGCGCAGCTTTGTGGATCACCCTCTCTTTCCTCGCTTTCGGCCCGGACGCCTGGCACGGCTTCCTCGCCGACAGCGCCCTTGCCCGCCAGACCCTCGAACAGGGCCTTGTCGATCCCGCCAAGATGCAGAGCGCTTTTGCCGCCGTCCGCCTGGCGGGCGGTTCACTGATGCAGGCTTATGCCGCGCAGGCCGCCGCCGGGATCGCCATCGCGCTCACCCTCATCGTCCTCGCCCGCCTGCGCGCGCCGGCCATGGCGCAGAACGGCGCATTCCTGCTCGGCGCCATCCTCGCGACGCCGTTCGTCTTCGACTATGACCTTACCTGGATCGCCCTGCCGCTCGGCTGGCTGCTGGTCGAGGGCCGCCGCACCGGCTTCCTGCCCTGGGAGAAAATCGTCATGGCCGCCGCCTTCCTGCTTCCCCTCATCGGGCGCAGCCTTGCCATCGGCCTCCATCTGCCGGTCGCCCCCTTCATCCTCGCGACCCTGTTCGCGATCGTCACCCGTCGCGCGGTTCATCGTTTGGCCTTTAATAGGCTGTTGCCAAGGCAACCCGCGAACGGCTAAGCGCTTCCCCCATGGGAATCCTCGCGAACATCTTCACCTGGTGGGACGGCGCCACCATCGGCACATCGCTCTACACGTCCCGCAAGGGGTCGAAGATCGGCGAGGATCATGCCGGCAATATCTATTATGAGGGCGGCGTCGACACCATGGGCCGCCCGCGCCGCTGGGTGATCTACAACGGCCCCAATGATGCGAGCCGCGTGCCCGCCGAATGGCATGGCTGGCTGCACCACACGATCGAGGGCACGCCGGAGAGTTTCCTGCCGCCGCCGCGCATCTGGGAAAAGGACTTCACGCCCAACCAGACGGGTCTCGCCACCGCCTATCGCCCCGCCGGCGCGATTGAAAAGGGCGGCCGCCGCGCCGCCGCCACCGGCGATTATGAGGCATGGAGCCCCGACGCATCATGATCCGCGTGACGGCGGGGGCGACCCTGCCGCTCCTGTTGCTCCTCGCCGGTTGCGGCGGCGGAGACGAGCTTCCCGACACCAACCAGTCCGGCCCTGTGCGCGTCGAAGGCGGCAAGGTCACGACCAGCCGCGATACGGTACTGTCCGGTACGCCGATGAAGGACCGGGTCGCCGTCGTCGGCCTCCTGAACAAGCGCAACGGCCTGACCCGCGATCTTACCATGAAACCGGGGGACGCGCTGCGCGTCGGCGACGCCATCGTCCGGCTTCAGGCGTGCGAACAGACCGCACCATGGGAAAATACGCCAGAGACCGGCGCCTTCGTGCAGCTCGACATACGCTCCAGCGCCGATGACAAATGGCGTCGCGTCTTTTCCGGATGGCTCTTCAAGGAGCGCCCCGAACGCAATGTCGTTCAACACCCGATCTATGATGTCTGGGTCAAAAGCTGCACGATGGAATGGCCGGAAACCGGCCCGGACACCGTCAAGCTGGGCGACAAGAGCGGCGCGTCCCGGCGCAAGTCGTCGGACGACAGCGCCGATCCCGACAGCGGGAACGCCACCGACGCCGCGCCGCCCGCGCCTGTTCCCAACAGGCCGCGCCCGGCCGCAAACGGCACGCCTTCCACCGCCTCGCCCAGCAACACCAGATAGGCTTTCTGGCTGATCTCCACCGCGCCCAGCGAGCGCAGATGGTCGGTCATGAACTGGCAGTCGAGCAGGGTAAAGCCGCTCGCCCGCATCCGCCCGACCAGCCAGGCCAGCGCGACCTTTGACGCGTCGGTGCGGCGGGAAAACATGCTCTCGCCAAAGAACGCCCGGCCCAGCGCCACGCCATACAGGCCGCCGACCAGCTCGTCGCCCTCCCAGCATTCCACCGAATGGGCAAAGCCCAGATCGTGCAGGTTGCTGTAGGCCGCCTCGATCTGGCGGTTGATCCATGTCGACGGGCGGTCCTCCGCCACCTCGGCGCATTTGGCGACCACGCCCGCGAAATCCGCGCTCACCGTCACCCGGAACTGTTCCCGCCGCACGGTCTTGGCCAGCGAATGGGACAGGTGAAAGCCGCCCAGGGGCAATATCGCCCGCTGCTTGGGCTCCACCCAGTAGATTTCCTCCGCATCCCGGTCGTCGGACATCGGGAACACACCGATGGCGTAGGCTTGCAGCAGCAAGAGCGGGTCGATCGTCATCTCCCCCGACATAGCAAATGCTGCCGGTTTGGATAGCGGTGCCGCGACACCTTGCGCGATTGCCTGCCTCGGCCGCCGCCGGGCGGCCTCATCCTGCCGGCGGCGAGACCTTTCGTCCAAAAGTGACCGGCGTTCTCGGGGCGGTGGTCGGCTGGGGGGCGTGACCGGCCGCTGCCGCCTCGAACCTCGCCATCACCCGCGCCTCGACGTCGGGACCAAATCCCCCCGCGCGGTCTTCCTCATGATCCGCCGCAGGCGCCACATCCGCGGCCGGCGCGGTCGCGGCCGACGGGGCCGCCGCGTCGCGCCTTTGCTTGCGCCATACCGCAAACCCGATCAGCCCGAATATGACGAGCCAGCCCCACAGATGCGCCACGGGATTGAAATGATATTCAGCGGCGTAATCATGCCCCGTCTGCGCGGATATGCGCTCAAGCGCGCCGGGCGTCAGGGTGAAATATCCCCCTCCGGCCTTCAGCACGAACCCCTCGGCCTCGCCGGACCATAGCGGCATGCCATAGATTGAATAATCCTTATACGCCCAGCCCAGGTCCACATGCCCCTGCGGCGAGCTGTATTCCGGCGCGTCGGGCAGTTCAGCCACCGTTTCCACGCGGACATTGCCGGGATTGTAGATGATGGGAAATCCCTTCGCCTGCGCCGGCGCGGACATCATGGCAGCCGTCAACAGGCCAAAGACGAAGATGATGTGGCGAACAGGCATGCAACTTCCCCCGAAGGCGTCCAACCGCATGATCGCTCAGCAAGCATTGAAAATCCCCTAATGCGATGATGCGCATCCGGCGCGACTCTCCCCTTGCCCTCCCCCGTCCCCTTGTCTAAAGCGCCCCTCTCGCGGGATACAGGAGTGTAGCTCAGCTGGTAGAGCGTCGGTCTCCAAAACCGAATGCCGGGGGTTCGAGTCCCTCCACTCCTGCCACGAACCTTGCGCCACAGGCGTCTTGGGTTTATGGGCCTCGCGGGAAAATGGTCGCGAAGCAGTGGCCGCATCCGGGGCGCCGAAAAGCGGCGAGGCCCGGAGGGCGGCGTATTGCTTCGCGGTTTGGCGTTTGTTTTGAACGGGTTGAGCACGAAAAGATGGCGAAGACATCCGCAGTCGAATTCTTCAATCAGGTGAAAACCGAAGCGGGCAAGATCGTTTGGCCGACGCGGCGGGAAACCATGATGACGGCGGTGATGGTGGTCATCATGACCTCCATCCTCGGCCTGTTCTTCTTCGGCATCGACACCATCTTCGGGGCGATCGTGAAGTGGCTGCTGACCTTTGCCGCTGGGCAGGCATAAGCGCTACGGTGCGGAACATTTGAAGGAATAACATGGCGCGCTGGTACATCATCCACGCTTATTCAGGCTTTGAGAACAAGGTCCGCGATCAGATCGTGGCCGATGCCGAGCGCCTGGGCCTTTCCCAGCTCGTTGAATCCGTCGAGGTCCCGACCGAAACCGTGACCGAGGTCCGCCGCGGCAAGAAGATCCAGTCGGAGCGGAAATTTTTCCCCGGCTACGTCCTCGCCAAGCTGTCGATGAACGACGATGTCTATCACCTCGTCAAGAACACGCCCAAGGTCACCGGCTTCCTCGGCTCCTCCGGCAAGCCGCAGGCGATCAGCGAGGCGGAGGCCGCGCGCATCCTCAACACCAAGGAGGAAGCCGCCGCCGCGCCCAAGCACAAGATCAACGTCAATTATGAGATCGGCGACAGCGTCAAGGTGCTGGACGGTCCGTTCGCCAGCTTCAACGGCACGGTCGAGGAACTGGATTTCGAGAAGAGCCGCGTGAAGGTCTCCGTCTCGATCTTCGGCCGCGCGACCCCGGTCGAACTGGACTTCGAACAGGTCGAACTGGCGAAGTAACGGCATAACAATAGCCGTCACCCCGGACTTGATCCGGGGTCCCGCTTTCTTCGATATGCGGAAAGAAGCGGGATGTCGGATCAAGTCCGGCATGACGGAAAACGGAATTTCCGGGCAACCGGGAATATATGCGGAAGGCGATCCTCGGACCGCTGCTTGACCGCTAAACTTGAACCGGACGAACCCTCGGGTCCGTCCAGCAACAGAGTGAGTAAACATGGCCAAGAAGATTACGGGCTATATCAAGCTCCAGGTGCCCGCTGGAGCCGCCAACCCCTCGCCGCCGATCGGTCCGGCGCTGGGTCAGCGCGGTGTGAACATCATGGAATTCTGCAAGGCGTTCAACGCGTCGACGGACAAGATGGAAAAGGGCACGCCGCTGCCGACCATCATCACCGTCTATGCCGACCGCAGCTTCTCCTTCACCACCAAGCAGCCGCCGGCGACCTACCTCATCAAGAAGGCGATGAACCTGAAGTCCGGCTCGAAGGAGCCCGGCAAGGTCGTCGCTGGCAAGATCAAGCGGTCGCAGCTCGCCGAAATCGCGCAGGCCAAGATGGTCGACCTTAACGCGAACGACATCGACGCGGCGACGAAGATCATTGAAGGCTCCGCCCGCGCGATGGGCCTCGAAGTGGTGGAGGGCTAAGACATGACCAAGATCACGAAGAAGGCAAAGGCCCTTGGCGCCGCCATCGACCGGGAAAAGCTGCACGGCGTCGATGACGCGCTGGCGCTGATCAAGACCCACGCGACCGCCAAGTTCGACGAGAGCGTCGAAATCGCGATCAACCTGGGCGTCGATCCCCGCCACGCCGACCAGATGGTCCGCGGCGTCGTCACCCTGCCCGCCGGCACCGGCAAGACCGTGCGCGTCGCCGTGTTCGCCCGTGGCGACAAGGCTGACGCCGCGACCGCCGCTGGCGCTGACGTCGTCGGCGCGGAGGACCTGCTGGAGAGCATCCAGGCCGGCAACATCGATTTCCAGCGCGTCATCGCGACGCCGGACATGATGGGCCTGGTCGGCCGCCTCGGCAAGGTGCTGGGTCCCAAGGGCCTGATGCCGAACCCGAAGCTCGGCACTGTCACGCCGAACGTCGCCGAAGCCGTGAAGGCCGCCAAGGGTGGTCAGATCGAATTCCGCGTCGAGAAGGCCGGCATCATCCACGCGGGCCTTGGCAAGGCCAGCTTCAGCCAGGCCGACCTGCGCAAGAATTTCGACGCGTTCGTCGATGCGATCGTCAAGGCCAAGCCGACCGGCTCGAAGGGCAAGTACGTCCGCAAGATCGCCCTGTCCTCCTCGATGGGTCCGGGCGTGAAGGTCGACGTGGCGGAAGTCGCCTCGGCCTGATCTGTCGCACTACTTCTGAAAAAGGCCCCTCCTTATGGACGGGGCCTTTTTTGTTTCTGGAACGTTTCCAATGCCTCACGCGTATCAGCATCCCGCGCCGCAAGGCCACAGGAGATACGCCATGAAATTCAAGATGATCGCCGCCGTCGCAGCCCTCGCCACCGCCGGCCTCGGCCTGTCTGCGCCTGTCTCCGCGCAATGGCACGACAATGGCCGCCCCGGCGTGCGCCACGACAATGACCGGCACGACGGCCGCCATGACGACAAGCGCCGCTGGCACAAGCAGAAGCATTGCCGCACCGTCTGGGTCCACCACCGCAAGGTCCGCCGCTGCAACTGAGCGCGACGGAACATCGGACGAAACAAGGCCCTCTCCGCACGCGGAGGGGGCTTTTTTCTCATCGCAACCCCACCCCACCGTCATCCCGGACTTGATCCGGGATCCATGAGCGCCGACATTTGTGCAGTCATGCAGACGTGGAGCCAATGAATCCCGCATCCAATGCGGGATGACGGCTTTATCGGCCTGACCGCGAATGCCCCCACAAAACACGTGACAAACCGCCCCCGTCCCGCTAAAGGCCCGCCACCGCATCCTTCGGGGTGCGTCCGTCCGAGACAGTTGGTGAAGGGAATATGCCCTTCTTAATGTCCAGCCTAGACGGGGAAAAGTTCTTTGCCGGGCGCGCTTTTGCGTCGTCCGGGTCTGCCTATCCGTTCCTGCGTGAACGACAAGGGCCGTCAACCTCTCCCCTCGGACTTAAGTCCCCGCCCGGCGGCGTTCGCGTCGTCATGCGGGTTTTCCTGTCGGATGGTCCGGCAGGAATGAAGTGGAGAATGGCATGGATCGTAATCAGAAAGCTGAGGTCGTCTCCGGTCTGAACGCCACTCTGGGCGAGATGGGCGTCGTCGTTGTGACGCGCAATCTCGGCATGACCGTCGCACAGTCGACTGTCCTGCGCCAGAAGATGCGGGAAGCCGGCGCGTCCTACAAGGTTACGAAGAACCGCCTCGCCAAGATCGCGATCGAGGGCACCCCCTACGCAGCCATCAGCGCCCTGCTGACCGGCCCCGTGGGTCTTGCCTCCTCGGCCGATCCGGTCGCCGCCGCCAAGGTTGCGATCGAATTTGCGAAGACCAACGACAAGCTAGAGATCGTTGGCGGCGCAATGGGCGAACTGCTGCTCGATGCGGAGGGCATTAAGGCCCTGGCATCGATGCCGTCGCTGGACGAACTGCGTGCGAAGATTATCGGCCTCATCCAGGCGCCGGCAACCAAGCTCGCTACCGTCATCCAGACACCGGCTTCGCAGCTTGCGCGGGTATTCAACGCCTATGCGGAAAAAGACGCCGCCTAAGCGAACCCCTATCGTTCAGTGGAAATCCTGGGGCATGGCCCCACAGAAAGTAGGAATATCATCATGGCAGACATCAATGCACTCGTAGAGCAGCTCTCGGCTCTCACCGTTCTCGAAGCCGCCGACCTGTCGAAGGCTCTGGAAGAGAAGTGGGGCGTTTCCGCCGCCGCTGCCGTCGCCGTCGCCGGCCCGGCTGCTGGCGCTCCGGCCGCCGCTGTTGAAGAGCAGACCGAATTCGACGTCATCCTCACCGGCGACGGTGGCAAGAAGATCAACGTCATCAAGGAAGTCCGCGCCATCACCGGCCTGGGCCTGACCGAAGCCAAGACGCTGGTTGAATCCGCGCCTAAGGCGATCAAGGAAGGCGTCAGCAAGGACGAGGCCGAGAAGGTCAAGAAGCAGCTTGAAGAAGCCGGCGCGACCGTCGAGCTCAAGTAAGCCTTCTTCCGGGTTTCCGGAAAACGAAAGGGCGGTCCCGCAAGGGGCCGCCCTTTTTCGCGCCACCATTTCACGGGCCGCACGGAGACGGCCCGCTTAACCCCTATTCCACCTGCCCCAGCCAGTCGTTGAGATTATAGTGGTTGCTCACCCGCATGATCTTCCCGTCGGCAAAATCGAAGAAGGCGCCAACGCGCAGCGCATAATCCTGCCCGTGCCCGGCCGGCAGATCGCCGTCCGTTTCCAGATAGGTGCCGGTCAGCGTGAATTCCGCCGCCCCGCGACTGCCATCGGCAGACACCATGAACACCGGGTCGACCACCGCCTCGCGATAGCATCGCGCCATATGGTCCCAGAAATCGCCGAACGCCGCCACGCCCACCCGCGCCTGTCCCTGGCTCGGCTCGTGCAGCACATCGGGCGACAGCGTCGCCAGCATCGCCGCCTTGTCACGCGCATTGAACGCCGAATAATAGGTTTCCAGCACTTCCACGCTCATGGCTTCACCCGTTCAGTCTTTCCGCATGCCATTCCAGATGCTTGGCCATGCATGTGGAGATGAAATAATAGCTGTGGTCATAGCCCGGCTGGATGGTCAGGCTCAGGTCGATCCCCGCCGCCGCGCACGCCGCCTGCAGCAGGTCGGGCCGCAACTCCTTCTCCAGGAACTGGTCAGCCCCGCCCTGATCGACCAGCAATGCGGGGACCCGCGCGCCATCCTCGATCAACGCCACTGCGTCATGCCGCCGCCAAGCCTGCTGGTCCGCGCCCAGATAGCCGCCCAGCGCCTTTTGCCCCCAGGGGACCTGCGCGGGCGCGACGATCGGCGCGAAGGCCGACACCGCCCGGAAGCGATCCGGGAAGGACAGGCCGATGGTCAGCGCGCCATGCCCGCCCATCGAATGGCCCATGATCGACTGCCGCTCCATGTCCGCGGGGAATTCCGCGTCGATCAGCGCCGGCAGCTCCTGCGTCACATAGGACCACATCCTGTAATGCTGCGCGAACGGCGCCTGCGTCGCATCGACATAGAAGCCCGCGCCCAGCCCGAAATCATAGGCGCCGTCCGGATCGTCCGGCACGCCATCGCCCCGGGGGCTGGTGTCCGGCGCGACGAAGATCAGGCCCAGCTCCGCACAGGCCCGCCGATACTCCCCCTTCTCCGTCACATTGGCATGAGTGCAGGTGAGGCCGGAAAGATACCAGACCACCGGCATCCTCGTTCCCGGCGCATGGGCGGGCACGAACACGGAGAAGGTCATCTGCGTGCCCGTCGCGGCGGAGGCGTGGCGATATACGCCCTGCACCCCGCCGAACGCGGCATTGGTCGATACGGTTTCCAGCCCCATTATGTCAGGCGGCCCGATATATGCCGCACAATTTGTTGCCGGCCGGATCGCGCATATAGGCCAGATATATGGGGCCGAAACCGCTTTCGCGCACGCCCGGCGGATTCTCGCATGTCGATCCGCCCGCCGCCACGCCGGCTGCATGCCACGCATCCGCCTGCTCCGCGGACTCCATTGAAAAGCCCACGGTGCCGCCATTGGCGTGGCAGGCAGGCTCGCCATTGACCGGCTTGGTGATCATCAGCATGCCGCCATTATGCATGTACATGAAGCGGTTTTCGTCGACCGGCGTCGCCGGCTGGCCGCCGATCGCCCCGATCACCGCATCGTAGAATGTCTTGGATTTCTCAAGGTCGTTGGCGCCGAGCACCACATGGCTGAACAAGGCAAGTCTCCTTCGTTTTCGATTCAGAGCGGGTTGATCGTTAGAACAACACCACGCTTCTGATGCTCTTGCCTTCATGCATCAAGTCGAAACCCTTGTTGATGTCTTCCAGGGTCAGGACATGGGTGATCATCGGATCGATCTCGATCTTGCCGTTCATGTACCAGTCGATGATCTTGGGCACGTCCGTGCGCCCCTTCGCCCCGCCGAACGCGGTGCCGCGCCAGTTGCGGCCGGTGACGAGCTGGAAGGGGCGGGTGGAAATCTCCTTGCCCGCCTCGGCCACGCCGATGACGATGCTGGTGCCCCAACCGCGATGGCACGCCTCCAGCGCGGTGCGCATCACTTCGGTATTGCCGGTGCAATCGAACGTATAGTCCGCGCCGCCGTCGGTCAGCTCGACGATCTTGGCGACGGTCTCCTCGCGCGACAGTCCCTTGCCGTTCAGGAAATCGGTCATGCCGAACCTGCGGCCCCATTCCTCCCGGTCCGGGTTGATGTCGACGCCGATGATCTTGCCCGCACCCGCCAGCTTCGCGCCCTGGATGACGTTCAGGCCAATGCCGCCCAGGCCGAACACCACGACGGTGTCGCCCACCTGGACCTTCGCCGTGTTCACCACCGCGCCCACGCCCGTCGTCACGCCGCACCCGACATAGCAGCTGGTCTTGAACGGCGCGTCCTGCCGGATCTTCGCCACGGCGATCTCGGGCAGGACCGTGAAGTTGGAGAAGGTGGAGCAGCCCATATAGTGGAAGATCGTCTGCCCCTTGTAGGAGAAGCGGCTGGTCCCGTCCGGCATCAGCCCCTTGCCCTGCGTGGCGCGGATCGCGGTGCACAGGTTGGTCTTGCCGGACAGGCAGCTTTTGCACTGGCGGCATTCGGGGGTGTAGAGCGGAATGACATGATCGCCCGGCGTCACGCTGGTCACGCCCGCGCCGACCTCCCGTACGATCCCCGCGCCCTCATGGCCCAGGATGCTGGGGAAAATGCCCTCGCTGTCGAACCCGTCCAGCGTATAGGCGTCGGTATGGCAGATGCCCGTCGCCATGATCTCGACCAGAACCTCGCCCGCCTTCGGCCCCTCCAGGTCGACCTCGACGATTTCCAGGGGCTTTTTCGCTTCGAAAGCAACGGCGGCGCGGGTTTTCATGGGGCTCTCCGAAATCAATTCCGACGCTCTAGCCTTCCCGAATTCCGGTGATAATACACTCTTATCGCAAAGCACTATAACCCTGGGGTCATAATGAAAGTCGGTTGGGAGGGCATAGAAGAGTTTGTCATTGTGGCTGAAGCCGGCAGTTTTACGGCCGGCGCGGCGGTGTATGGATCATCCGTGACTCATATGAGCCGTGTGATTGGACGGCTGGAAGCCAGAATACAAGCGCAGCTCTTTCACCGGACCACGCGATCCGTGCGATTGACGAACATCGGCCGGACATTCCTGGAACAGTGCCAGCGCATCATTCTGGAGCGCGATGAAGCCATCGCCATGATCAACGAGACGGGAGAGCCGCAGGGCGACCTGCGCGTCACCTGCTCCAATGCGATGGGCGATCGCTTCGTCGCGCCGATCCTGCGCGCCTTCGCCCTCGCCCATCCAAAGCTCAATGTGACGCTGGAACTCACCAACCGCCTCGTCGATCTGGTGGCGGAGGGCTATGATGTTGCGATCCGCACCGGCCATCTGCCTGACAGCCGGCTGATCGCCACCCGCATCGCCTCGCGCACGCTCTACACCTGCGCCTCGCCGGACTATCTCGCCGCGCACGGCACGCCCGTCGGCCTTGCCGATCTTGACCGGCACGCCTGCCTCGCCGGCACGTCCGCCACCTGGCATTTCACCCATCGCGGCCGGAAAAGCACGCACCGGCCAAAGGGCCGCTGGCGCTGCAACAGCGGCGCGGCGATCGTCGACGCGGCGCTCGCGGGCATGGGCCTGTGCCAGCTTCCCGAATTCTACGTCCTGCCCCACCTGGCCAGCGGCCGCCTGACGCTGGTGCTGGATGACCATCGCGCGGACGACGAACCCATCTGGGCCGTCTACCCCCAGCGCCGCCACATGCTGCCGAAGATCACCGGATTTGTGGACGCGCTGCGCAGGGAATTGCCGGGGGCGCTGCATGAGGGGTGAAGGAAGGGCTCAAGCCGACCCGGAATCCGCCATGCCGGAAACCCTACACGCGCTCCGCATTGCGCCAGCGACAAAAGCCTCCCATATCTCTCGCAGCACCCCCTTGCCCCAATAGAACAAATCTGGAACAAGCACGTCCATGCTGACTCATATTTCCGTGCGCGGCGCGCGCGAGCACAACCTCAAGGGCGTGGACGTGGACCTGCCCCGCGACAGCCTGATCGTCATCACGGGCCTGTCCGGGTCGGGCAAGTCGTCCCTCGCCTTCGACACCATCTATGCCGAGGGGCAGCGGCGCTATGTCGAGTCCCTCTCTGCCTATGCGCGCCAGTTCCTGGAGATGATGCAGAAGCCGGACGTCGAGCATATTGACGGCCTCTCCCCCGCCATCTCGATCGAGCAGAAGACAACCAGCCGCAACCCGCGCTCGACCGTCGCCACCGTCACCGAGATTTACGACTATATGCGCCTGCTGTGGGCGCGGGTCGGCGTGCCCTATTCGCCCGCGACGGGCCTCCCCATCAGCGCGCAGACGGTCAGCCAGATGGTCGACCGCGTCATGACCCTGCCGGAGGGGACGCGCTTCTACCTGCTCGCCCCCGTCGTGCGCGGGCGGAAGGGCGAATATCGCAAGGAACTGGCCGAATGGCAGAAGGCGGGCTTCACCCGCGTCCGCATCGACGGCGAACTCTACGAGATTCAGGACGCCCCCGCCCTCGACAAGAAATACAAGCATGACATCGAAGTCGTCGTCGATCGCCTGGCGGTAAAGGCCGACATGTCCACGCGCCTCGCAGAGAGTTTCGAGGCCGCGCTGAAGCTGGCCGAGGGGCTGGCCTATGTGGATCTGGCCGATGGCACGGTGGCGGACCTGGGACAATCCAAAGGCCCGTTCGTCCCGAGCGCAGTCGAGGGACCAGCGCGCGGTGTCTCGACTGCGCTCGACACGAACGGAAGTGGGGAATCCATGTCTGCCAAAGGCGGCATGAAAAACACCGGCATCCCCGCCAACCGCATCGTCTTCTCCGAGAAATTCGCCTGCCCCGTATCCGGCTTCACCATTCCGGAGATCGAGCCGCGCCTCTTCTCCTTCAACGCCCCCCAGGGCGCCTGCCCCGCCTGCGACGGCCTGGGCGAGAAACTCGAATTCGACCAGCAGCTCGTCGTCCCGAACGAAGACCTCAGCCTCAAGAAGGGCGCGATCGTCCCCTGGGCCAAGTCCAACCCGCCAAGCCCCTATTATATGCAGGTCCTCTCCTCCCTCGCGAAGGAGTTCGGCTTCTCCCTTGAAACCCCGTGGAAGGAGCTGCCCGGCGAGGTTCAGCTGATCATCCTCCACGGCACCGGCGGCAAGCCGGTCACGCTGCGCTTCATGGACGGCCGCAAATCCTATGAGGTGAAGAAGGCGTTCGAGGGCGTCATCGGCAACCTCAACCGCCGCATGCTCCAGACCGAGAGCGCCTGGATGCGCGAGGAGCTTGGCAAGTACCAGACCGCCCAGCCCTGCGAGACCTGCCACGGCGCCCGCCTGAAGCCGGAGGCGCGCGCGGTCAAGATCGCGGGCGAGGACATCTCCATCTCCACCCGCCGCTCGGTGGTGGACGCGCTCGCCTTCTTCCAGACCTTGCCCGATCACCTCAACAATCAGCAGAACCAGATCGCCAAGGCCATCCTGAAGGAAATCGTCGAGCGCCTCGGCTTCCTCAACAATGTCGGCCTCGACTATCTGAACCTCGACCGCACGTCGGGCACCCTGTCGGGCGGCGAGAGCCAGCGCATCCGCCTCGCGTCGCAGATCGGCTCGGGCCTCTCCGGCGTCCTCTACGTCCTGGACGAGCCAAGCATCGGCCTGCACCAGCGCGACAATGACCGGCTGCTCATCACCTTGAAGCGCCTGCGCGACCTCGGCAACACCGTCATCGTCGTCGAGCATGACGAGGACGCGATCCGCACCGCCGACTATATTGTCGATATGGGGCCTGGCGCGGGCGTCCATGGCGGCCGCATTGTCGCCGAAGGCACCCTGCCCGAAATCCTCGCGCACAAGGACAGCGTCACCGCCGATTACCTCAACGGCACCCGCCGCATCGACGTGCCGGGCAAGCGCCGCAAGGGCTCCGGCAAGAAGCTCACCGTCCACAACGCCCGCGCCAACAATCTGCGCGGCGTCACCGCATCTATCCCGCTCGGCACCTTCACCTGCATCACCGGCGTGTCCGGATCAGGCAAGTCCAGCTTCACCATCGACACGCTCTACGCCGCGTCGGCCCGCGCGCTCAACGGTGCGCGCATCATCGCCGGCGCGCATGACAAGGTGACGGGCCTGGAACATTGCGACAAGGTGATCGACATCGACCAGTCGCCCATCGGCCGCACCCCGCGCTCCAACCCCGCCACCTATACCGGCGCCTTCACCAACATCCGCGACTGGTTCGCGGGCCTCCCCGAAAGCCAGGCGCGCGGCTACAAGCCCGGCCGCTTCAGCTTCAACGTGAAGGGCGGCCGGTGCGAGGCGTGCCAGGGCGACGGCGTGCTGAAGATAGAGATGCACTTCCTCCCCGACGTCTACGTCACCTGCGACGTGTGCCACGGCGCGCGCTACAACCGCGAGACTCTGGAGGTGAAGTTCAAGGGGATGAGCATCGCTGACGTGCTGGACATGACGGTCGAGGATGCGGTGGAGTTCTTCAAGGCCGTGCCGCCGATCCGCGACAAGATGGCGATGCTGGCCGAAGTGGGCCTTGGCTATGTCAAGGTCGGCCAGCAGGCGACGACCCTGTCGGGCGGCGAGGCCCAGCGCGTGAAACTCGCCAAGGAGCTCTCCCGTAGAGCCACCGGCAACACGCTCTACATCCTCGACGAACCCACCACCGGGCTACACTTTGAGGACGTCCGGAAGCTGTTGGAAGTCCTCCACGCGCTGGTCGACCAGGGTAACAGCGTGGTCGTGATCGAACATAATCTGGACGTCATCAAGACCGCCGACTGGATCATCGACATGGGACCGGAGGGCGGCGTGAAGGGCGGCGAAGTCGTAGCGGAGGGAACGCCGGAAAAGGTGGCGAAGGAACCGCGGTCATTCACCGGGCATTACTTGGCGCCGCTGCTGGGGTTGGAGAGTGTGGCGGCGGAGTGAATTATTTGGCGAGCAATTTATTAAGCCTTTTTGCAAGCCCAACGAAAGCACTATAATCTTTCATATCTTTTGCATTGGTGAGAAAATAATCGCACATTTTTGATTTCATGGATGACTTTGCTGATCGTTGATCGTCACGGTTTCCCATCAATTTTTCTACCAACTGAGGATTTTGTTTATATACCTCTTCTGAAAAGCTGGTCGGCACTAAATCCTCGATGCATCCTCGACCATCACCATGTCCAATAGTGAGAAATTTTCCACTTTTTTCCAAGCCTAGAAGGCTTATCGTTTTTTTAACTTTTTCAAATGCGTCTAAATCGCAGGTGACAACACATTTCTCTGAAAGGTCTATTACGAGCTTTAGAATAGATTCATTTTTTAAGTTATCGGATCCGTTATATGTAAAAATCTGAATTTCTTTATCTAAAGCACTATTACCAAACATAGGATCTTTCATTCTTTCGAGGTATTTTCTATCTATATCTCCTTCTACTAGGAGTATCTTTTTACCTCGAAATGACATTGCCTCCTGCCACGGAACGAAAGATTGATCAGCAAATCCCAATAATTCAGAAAAAGGCTTCATCCAGTTTTCTGCATTGACCGGAATAAGATGAGAAGCGCGGGGTTTACCTCGGAAAGTTTCTCGGCCCAAAAGAATATTTGACGAAGGTCTATCCGTGTTTAAAAAACTAACACTATGAGTAGCGACTATAACTTGAACGTTCAATTCTTCCGCCAATTTAATTAGCGCTGTACCAAATTCACTTTGCGCAGACGGATGAAGAAAACTTTCCGGCTCCTCAATTAATACCATGGGAGTTAAACGATCCGTTGTACTCTCCGCATCCATTCCTTGCGACGCACGAATTAAAGCTAACAAAATTAAAGTTTTATTTTGAGTTCCAGAACCCCAGTTCCCCAATGGAACTGCCGCTTTTTCATGGCTCAAGGCCAAGTTAAATGGCATGTATGCTAGTCCAGCAGGAAGTTGAAACTCGACGGTAAGTTTGTCAGATAGCTTCTCAATAAAACCTTGCAATCGAGCCTGTTGCGGAGCGGTCGCTCTCTTTAATTTTTTTGAAATTTCTTGACGAGATTCATTGATTATATGCTGGGCCGCTTGGGACAGTTCCGATAATTGGCCCATGCCACCATAATATCGAGCACGTATTCCATCAGTTGGTGAATTATGATATATTAAAACATGACCATCCCTAAGTCTTTTTCTAACCTCATCAGCGTTCTGGCCACCAAATTGCTGATCATCAATTACAACATAAACCTCCGGTTTATTTGATGAAGAATACTCCATCCTGATCTCGAAATCTTTAAGAGATTCTTCAGAAACAGATAAAAGTTTCGTTATAAATACAACAAGAGATTGATCAGATTTTGGATCACAAGAAAATCGTCCAGAAACAACGACCTTCCCATCGCTGGAGCCTAATTTCCAATTAGAAAAATCTTCTCGAAAGGATGGCTCAACTTGCGGAGCGTGATCTTCTTCTTCTCCAACAAGCATGCGAAGCGCATTCACAAGAGTGCTCTTGCCGCAGTTGTTCGCGCCTGACAGCGCAGAATATATGGGATCGAAAGGTACTTCTATACTGTCGAGACAACGAAAATTTTCTGTTCGAAGAGAAATGAGCCTCATAGTCCCCTCCCAATGCGCACCGTACGTCGTTGGTTATGCGTAACGGTTAGTAAATCCAATTATTTTAGTCGAACAGTTGCATCCAAATTGGTGCGAAAACTAAATGCTGACACCCCTCCCCCAAAACCCCTGTCCTACACCCCACAAAATCGCATATCTGTCCTGTCCACTTGCGTCATTCACCGACCATGGAGGACAGCCATGCCCAATCCCCCCGCCTACTGGAACGACCTGACCGAAGAGGAGCGCGCCGCCGTCCTGAGCAACGGCCCGGTGCCCTGGGACTTTGAGAGCGACGCGGACTTCAAAGAGGCGGACGCCGCCTTCCG
>DASVND010000024.1:0-73299 GCA_036384035.1 Sphingobium sp.
TGCCGCCGTCGGCTTCCTCGAACCGGCCCGCCCGCGCCTTGGTCGCGCCGGTGAAGGCGCCCGCCTCATGGCCGAACAGCTCGGCCTCGATCAGCGTCTCGGGCAGCGCGGCGCAGTTCATGGTGATCAGCGGTTCGCCCCAGCGCGGCGACAGGTGATGGAGGCGCTCGGCGATGAGTTCCTTGCCCGTCCCGCGCTCGCCGATGACCAGCACCGGCCGGTTCAGCTCGGCCGCCCGGCCCGCCTGCTCCACCGCGTCGAGAAACGCGGTCGACTGCCCTACGAACTGCGTATTTTTCTCCATGCCCCAATCTATGGCGAAATTTCCCAACTCTTGGCAAGGGGGTTTTGGAAATCACGCCACGCCACCGCCCAAAACCGTCGGAAATCCGCCATTTCCCAAAACTGGCACACCCCCTGCAAAGATAAGGACAATCCGCAAAACGCGGAACACACATGAAGGCCAAATCCACGGGAGTATCGAAAGATGAGCGAAGCAAAGGAAATCGGCGCAAGCCTATCGGTCGCCATCGCGGCGCTGCTGTTCGGATCGACCATGATTCTTTCGGCCGTCGGCCCCGCAAGGGCCAATGATACGACCGTCCTGGCCCACAGCCATATGACCCCCGGAACCGCCCGCTATCTGGCGTAAGCGGCTCCATTCAGCCGGGCGGGCTCTGCCCCCACCGCCCGCCCGGCGCACTAACGAACAAGACCAGGAGTGAATGTAAAATGGGTATCTTTTCCCGCACCCGCGACATCATCGCCGCCAACGTCACCGACTTGCTCGACAAGGCGGAAGACCCGGCGAAGATGATCCGCATGATCATCCTCGAAATGGAGGAGACCCTGGTCGAGGTCCGCGCGTCCGCCGCCCGGACCATCGCCGACCAGAAGGAAATGCGCCGCCACATCATGAAGCTGGAAGCGCTGCAGGAAAGCTGGACCGAGAAGGCCCAGTTGGCGCTCAGCAAGGACCGCGAGGACCTGGCCAAGGCCGCGCTCGTGGAGAAGCAGAAGGCGACCGACATGGCCGAACAGCTTGGTCATGAGATCGAGACTCTGGATGAGGCTCTGCGGGCGTCGGAAGAGGATATCGGCAAGCTGCAGGCGAAGCTGCGCGAAGCCCGCGCCCGTCAGAACGCGCTGGCCGCCCGCATGGAAAGCGCGCAGAACCGCCTGAAGGTGCGTGAGGCTTATGCCGGCGAGAAGGTCAACGACGCCTTCGCCCGCTTCGACATGCTGGAGCGCCGCGTGGACATGGCCGAGGGCCGCGCCGACGCGATGAGCCTGGGCGCCGCGCCCAAGACGCTTGAGGAAGAGATTGCCGAGCTGAAGTCGAACGACAAGGTTGAGGCCGAGCTTGCCGCCATGAAGGCCGCCAACACCAAGGGAGCCTAAGGCCATGGAGGATGTCTTTCTGCCCATCATGATCGTGGGGATGCTCTTCATCGGGCTTCCCTGGATCATCTTCCACTATGTCACCAAGTGGCGGACGGCGGCGACGCTGACCAATGAGGATGAGGCGATGCTGGACCAGATGAATGAGACGGCCCGCCGGCTCGAAGATCGCCTGGCCACCATCGAGCGGATCATCGCCGCCGACAACCCCGATTTCCGTCCCTCGCGCCCGGCGGCGCAGGACGACGACTATAGCTTCGACCGGAGGAACTGAGATGACCGCCCGCCGCACCAAATTCTACCTCGACCCCCAGAATGGCAAGTGGAAGGGCGTATGCTCCGGCATCGCCGACTATACCGGCATCGACGTCACTTGGGTCCGCGTCGGCGCGGTGCTGGTGACGGTCATGGGGGCCTTCCCCTGGACGCTGATCGCCTATGTCCTGGTCGCCTGGCTGGCGGACAAGAAGCCCTATGGCCTCTACCATGACAAGGAAGACGCGAAGTTCTGGCAGGGCGTGCGCAGCAACCCCGCGCGGTCCACCCGCGACGTGCGCTCCAAGTTCCGCGACATCGACCGCCGGCTCGCCGATATCGAGGTCTACTACACCAGCCGCAACACGCGCCTCGCCAACGAGATCGACAGCCTGCGCTAAGCGCTGCCGCTGTTCGTCGAACCCCCGCATACGCCGATCGAAAAATCCTGCTGACCTTTTGCAGATGCGGGATGCGGATAGATCGCAAGGAGAATGACCATGGAACAGTTGATCTGGGGAACCGTCTGGGTCGTCATCCCCCTTGCCGCGATCGGCGCGGGTGTGATGAAGAAATGGCTGGCCCTCAAGGAACGCCAGTTGGAGATGCAGACCAGCCTGACGGCGGAGAAGGCGGCGCAATATGCCGCCCACACCGAGCGGCTGGAGGAACGGGTCCGCGTTCTGGAACGCATCGCGACCGACCGGGGCGTCGACCTCGCCGATGAAATTGACAGCCTGCGCGACCGGCCGCTTAACTGAACGCCAGGCGCCGGCGCAGGAACCAACAGGGAGTTTTGAACAATGATCAACAATCCTTTCACGATGGTGGTGTTCATCGTCGGCATCGTGATGATTGCGAAGGTTCTGCAGGCCAAGTACCGGCATGACCGGCACCAGGACAGCGCCAGCCTCGCCCGCCCCGATCCCGAAGCGCAGCGCCTGCGCGAGGAAGTGAAGGCGCTCAAGGACCGCGTCGCCGTCCTGGAACGGCTGGCGACCGACAGCTCCACCGCGCTGGAGCGGGAATTCGAGAAACTCAAGGGCCGCGACTGATACAGCGCGCCCCGGATCTATAAGGGAATAGCATGATGCAGGACCCGGTTTTCTATCTCACCATAGCGGCGACCAGCCTGGTCGGCACGATCGCGGTCGCCCTGATCGCGCTGAAAGGCTGGACCGGCTGGCTGGACCTTAAGAAGGCGGAGATTGGCCAGCATATCCCGGGCGCGGACGCCTCGCCCCCTTCCGCCGCCGCCCGGATCGAGGTCGCCGACCTCAAGGAACGCATCCGCAAGCTGGAAGCGATCGCCGCCGGGGTGGAGCTTTAGGAGCGACCCCCACCCCCGTTCGCTTCGAGCGAAGTCGAGAAGCCTTAGCGCCTTCGTTTCCCAGTCTCGCCACGCCCCCGCCCCCAACCCGATGCCAAGGCAAAGGACATCAGGCCGAAACCCGCTTCCCCCACATCGGTTTCGCCCTATATGGGCCGTCATGACCGACCTTTCCGACCTCCGCGAGGAATATGAATTCCTCGACGCCGACGACCGCTACCGCCTGCTGATCGACCTGGGCAAGACATTGGAGCCGATGCCCGATGCGCTCAAGACGGACGCCACGCTGGTGCGCGGCTGCTCGGCGGCAGTCTGGGTCTACCCCACGGTCCGGGACGACGGCGCGCTGCATTTCCTGGCGGACAGCAACGCGGCAATCACCAAGGGCATCATCGCGCTCGTTCTGCTGACGGTGCAGGATCAGGCGCCGGCAGACATCTCAGCGGTCGATATCGAGAGCGCGTTGGCGCCTTTCGATCTCAAGAACCAGCTCAGCTCCAACCGGACGCAGGGCATCCCCAACATGATCGCCCTGATCCGCGACACGGCGGCGCGATATGGCTAGAAAACCCATCCTCGCCGCGCTTCAACATGAACCGTTCGCCCTGAGCGAAGTCGAAGGGCTTGGCTGAGCCGCAGGCGAAGCTACTTCGCCTGCGGCTCAGTGAAAGGCTTCGACTTCGCTCAGCCCGAACGGGGGTGGCACCCCAAGCGCTTCCGCCAGCTCATCCAGATCCGCGCCTGGCCGAACCAGCAACCATTCCCGACTGCTGGCCCCGTTGACCACAGTCACCGCGCCCTTGGGGCAGACCCCCAGGCACCCGACCTCCAGGATGCCGGCCGCGCCCTTGCGCCCCTTCTTCAGGGACAGATGCCTGCGCAGCGCCCTTGCGAGCCGTTCCTTGCCCTTCGGCCCGAAACCGCCATCTACCTTCTTCGAGCATTTGCGGCAGACCAGCACCGCCGTCTGCCATTGGGACGTGACCTTGTCCTTCACCCCTGCGCTCAGTCCTGCGCCCCGGCCGCGTTGCGCGAGGGCTTCCAGCTTTTCGCCTCTTCGGCGCGCCGCAACACTTCATAGGCCGCCTGAATCGCCTGGAACTTCACCGCCGCTTCAGCGTCGCCGGGGCGCACGTCCGGATGATTTTCCTTCGCCATCCGCCGCCAGCTCTTCTTCACGGCCTCGAAATCCGCGTCGCTTTCCAGCTCCAGCACGTCGAGCGCACGCATTTCATCGCGCGACCGGCTGCCGTCACCCGGCCCGCCCCAGCCGTAGAAATCCTTCGCCTTGTATGCGCCGGCATCGCGGCTCTCGTCGCGCGTGCGCTGCGCCCGTTCCTCGGCGTCCAGTCCCTCGAAATAGTCCCAGTTACGATTATATTCGCCCGCATGATCGGCGCAGAAATACCATCGCTCGGGATTGTTCGGCGATTTTGGCGCGGGACAATTGCCTGGCTGGTCGCATCCGTGCCGGTCGCACATGCGCACCTGCTGCGCCTCGCGCGAAGCGCCATAGCTGCGCCAGCGGGGAAAGCCCCAGTCATTGGATCGGGAGGAGAAACGCGCCATTGCCTCTATCTAGCGAGCCGCGCCCGCCAAAGAAAGGAAGGCAGCGAAAAAAGCCGGGAAGCGGCTATCGTACGCCCCAATACACCTCCGGCATGACGGCGAAGGGACGAAACCCGCCTTTTGGCCATGCCGGAAAACAAAAATGCCAGAGGGCCTGTAAGCCGGGTTCTGTCCACCGCCGCCCCTTGCGGGGCAAGCGGATGGGCGACCATTCCTCTAGGGCCAGGATCACTCCTGGCCTCAAGCAACCAACCCGGGCGGTCTCGGCCGAAATCTGCCTAGGGGATTGCTCCCCGCGCCGCCCCTATTCGGTCTTGCTCCCGGTGGGGTTTACCATGCCGTTCCCGTTGCCGGGTCCGCGGTGCGCTCTTACCGCACCCTTTCACTTTCGCTGGGCCGAAACCTTAGCGACCTGCTCTCTGTTGCACTGTCCCTGAACCAGGGATTTGCATCCCCGGCCCGCCAGCCGTTAGCTGGCACCGTTACTTCGTGGAGCCCGGACTTTCCTCGCCGTGGAAGTTACCCGCCACGCCGCGGCCGCCCGGCCCTCTGGCCCGCGCGCTATAGACGCGGCTGCGCCATTGATCAATCGTCACCCCGGGGCTTGGGCAGCAACAGCGCGAGCAGGATGGCGCGGCATTCCCCGTCGATCACGCCATCGATCATCTCCGGGCGGAACCGCCGCTGGAACGCAACGACCGCCGCCTGCGGCTCGGCAATGTCATACCCGAACCGCTCCAGCGCCAGCATGAACCCGCCGTCGGTCCAGTGGGGGTCCATCAGATTCTTGGTCGGGCGCGGCAGGGCAAGGCGCAGGCGGGCGAGCTTTGCCCAGGGGAACAGCTCGCCCGGGTCCTGCTTGCGCCCCGGCGCGACATCGCTGTGGCCGACGATATTGCCGCGCGTGATGCCGTGCCGCTGGACGATGTCGTTCACCAGCGGGATCAGCGCGCCCATCTGCGTGTCGGGAAAGGGGCGATACCCCCACTCATGCCCGGGATTGACGATCTCTATGCCGATGCTGGCGGAATTGATGTCGGACACGCCGCGCCAGTGCGCCTTGCCCGCATGCCAGGCGCGCATCTTCTCGTCGACCATGCGGATGATCTGCCCGTCCTCGGTCACGACATAATGGGCCGACACCTTCGATTCGGGGCTTGCGAGCCAGTTGATGGCGCTCGCAGCGTCCGGCATGCCCGTATAATGCAGCACCAGCATGGATATGGGCAGCGAGCGGTCGTCGAAATTGGGCGACGGCGTATCGATCATCCCTGGAATGATCATGGCCGCCGTCCGCCCCCACCCTGTAAAGACTTGCAACGCCAAGGCATGAAGCGCGCTGCGCCCGGCTGAATGATCCCGGAGACCGGCGTATCGTACATGATGGATGGTACAATGGACGAGAGCGCGCTCCCGATCAAGATGCGCTGCACCCCGTCACGCGACACGCCGCCCGCCTCGCCGCGATCAGGCGCTTTTGCGAACCTCTCCGGCGGCTTTTTCCGGCTTGGCCTGCGCCCGCTCATACGACCCGCGAAAGGTGCGGCTGGATGCGAAGGCTTCGGTCTGGCCAATCACCGTTTCACCGGCGCCCAGGATCAGATAGCTGCCGGATCGGCTGTGATCGGCAAGGCGAGAGAACACCTTCTGGCGCTTGTCGAGCGCGAAATAGAGCATGACGTTCCGGCACAGGATAAGGTCGTATGTGGCGCTGGGGGCCTTCGGCTCCAGCAGATTGTCGACCTTGAAATCGATCATCCGGCGCAGGTCGTCGCTGACCTTCCAATCGTCGCCGACAGGCTCGAACCAGCGCAGAAGATCGTTGATCGCCAGGCCGCGCTGGACGTCGATCTGGGAAAAAATCCCCGATTGCGCCCTGGCGATCGCTGATTTGGAAATATCGGTGGCCAGGATCTGAAAGCGCCAGCCCTGCCAGCGGGCCGCATCCTTGCGCAGCTGCATGGCCAGCGAATAGGCTTCCTGCCCCGTCGAACATCCCGCGCACCAGATGCGCAGCACCTTCTCCGGCTTCGATGCGGCCAGTGCGGGAAGCAAGTCGCGATACAGCATGTCGAACGTCTGCAGATCGCGGAAAAAACTGGTTTCGTTATTCAGCAGGGCGCTGATCACGTCATCGGTCAGGCTGGATTCGGTGCTCGCCAGAAGCTGGGAAACCAGCTCTTCCAGATTGGCCATGCCGTTGGCGCGCAGGACAGGCTTCAAGGCTGTCTCGATACGCCAGATGCGGCTTTCGGACAGGATCTGCCCGGTGCGCGCCTCCAGCAGGCCCGCCAGGATGCGCATGGCTCCGGTAAAGGCCGTCGGGGCTGATCCGCTTCCGGCCTCTGTCATGCCGTCACCGTGATGCGCTTGGCGATGAAGCCCATGATATCCTGCGGCGCCAGAAGCGCGCTCGCCAGGCCGCCCCGCGCAACTGATCCCGGCATGCCCCACACAACGCTGCTCTGTTCATCCTGCGCCACAAGCCAGCCACCCTCTTCCACAATATGTTGGCCGCCGGCTGTCCCGTCCCGTCCCATGCCGGTCAGGACAATGGCTCCCGCTTCTGTTCCATAGGCGCGGGCCATGGCGGCAAACATGGGGTCGACCGCCGGCAAGCTGCCGGACAGCGCCCTTTCCGTGGTCAGCGTGACGACGACACTGCCTGTCCGCGATCTGCGGCATTCCAGATTGGCGCCGCCGGGCGCGATATACACATGATCGGGCTTCAGGATGTCGCCCTGCTCGGCCACCTTCACGGGCAGGCGCGTCATGCGCGCCAATTGCGTCGCGAAAAAGGGAATGAAGCTCGGCGGCAGATGCTGGGTCAGCAGGATCGGCGCGCCCAGCCGTTCGGTCATGCCGCCAAAGAGCTGACCCAGCGCATGGATGCCGCCCGTCGACGCGCCGATGCCCAGGCAGCCGAGCGGCCGTCCTGGCTGAAAGGGGCGCAATCTTATGGGTCCGGTGCTGACCGGGGTGGGTGTGGTCGGATTGACGATCCGCGCTATGCGGGACAGCAGGGCTTCTGAAAATTGTTCCCCAAAGCTGCCGCGTCCCGGCTTGGAGAGGATGTCTCCAGCGCCCAGCGCCAGTGCCTCTACGGCCGGGGCGCTTCCTTCCTCGCAATTGCCGGACAGGATAATGACGCGCGCGCCGCGTCCCGCCTTCAAAATTGCCGGCAGGGCCGCAAGTCCGCTCTGCCCGGGCATCTCGACGTCAAGGAGGACGACGTCGACCCGCTCGCGTTCCAGAAATGCCAGGGCCTGGTCGGCGGTGCTGGTCTTGTGCGCGGCCTCAAATCGCGGATCGGCCGAAATAATCCGCTCCAGCACCGTGCGGACCACGACAGAATCGTCGACGATCAGCACTTTGGCTGCTTTCTGGTCCGTCATGTTCCAGGCCGAGGCCGGGATCGGTGCTGACATTGTCGGGATACTTTCAGGCGGGCGGTTGATCGATGCTGGTGACGGCGTCTTTCAATTGCCCGTCAGATCACTCCGACGATTTGCAGCTTGCTTTCCAGCGTATCGCGATCGAATGGCTTCATGACATATTCGTCGGCGCCCGCTTCCACGGCGGCCTTGATGTGGCCGATGCCGTTTTCCGTCGTGCAGAAGATGACCTTGGGCCGTGCTTCCATCTTGGTCCGGGACAGTTCCTGAAGGAATTCCATGCCGCTCATGACGGGCATGTTCCAGTCCAGCAGGACGACATCGGGAATGGCCGCCTCGCACTGGTTGAGCGCATCGCGACCGTCGCAGGCTTCTGTGACCTTGATATCCAGCGACTCCAGAATGTGACGCGCAACCTTGCGGATGACCTTGGAGTCGTCAACGACGAGGCAATTCTTCATGAGAGAAACCCTTTATGCGACCGATAAGCAACGAGAGGCACGGTAACCGACAAAGCTGAGGGATTGGTAAATGTCCCCCTCAACGCATGCGAAAAGCTCACGCCGCGGCCATCTGCTGCCGCGGTTCGATGAAGCCTGGCAGCGAAACCAGCAGATAGGGCACGCCGCCATTCTCCACGATCGCCTGTGCATAGGGCATCCAGGCAATGTCGAGCTGACCGCGCAGGGGCAGTTCCCCGCCCGAAACGGAGCAGATATCGCTGACGGAATCGACAATCAGGCCATAGCTGTGCCCGCTTATGTCCGCGACGATCGCCAGCGGCTTCCCTTCCAGCGGCGCAGTGCGGTGATGGATCAACGCGCCGATATCGATCATGGTCAGCACCCGGCTGCGCAGGGCGGACAGGCCGGCGATGTGCGCAGGCATGCCCGGCACGGGCGAGATATCCGATACCTTCACGACGGCTTCGACCTCCGTGCTCCGGACCGCGATGGGCGTTCCGGCGACTTGGGCGAACAGATAGAGTTCGTTCATCAGGCGGCCCTCCCCTGGCGCGCGGCCTCGATCGCGGCCATCAGGGCGTCGCGGTCATAGCGATAGATGCTCTGGTCCTTCCGGCTCCCCGGGCCCCGCGCGCTGCGCAGGCGAACGACCGGCTGACCCTTCGGCACCGTATCGACATTCGTATCCGCGCGCGTGGTCAGGACGATGTCGTCGGCCCGCATCGCGCCATCGGCGGGCAGGCCGAAGACGACGTCATGCCCGGCCTGCCGCAGCAGCGGCGCCAGGATTTCCTGTGCCCAGACATCGTCGGCATCGGCCAGCACGCACCGGCCCCCGCCCGTCTCCTCGATCGCTTCGGTCGGAAGCGCCGCGAACAGGGCAAAGGGATCGATGACCTCCAGATGCGCGCCATCGACGACGGCGATCCCGCAAATCGGCCCGCGCGAAAGGATCATGTCGGGCGTCGAGGGCATCTGCACGATGTCGATGACCCGCGCGACGGGATAATAGGCTTCTGTCTCGCCATCGCGCAGCCGCAGCGAGGTGACCGACACATCGTCGAACCGATGATGCGCATTGGCCACCGGCAACAGCCGGCCTTCGACGCGAACGAAGCCGTGCCCGCCCGATATGCCGAACTGCGATGCGTTGATGTCCTCCACCCGTTCGATCAACGACAGTTTGAGCAGCCGTTCCTCGCCGCTGATCTCGATGAAGCGCAGCGCTCCTACCGTCTGCACATCCGCCTCGGCGGCGACCTCCTCCACGTCGCGCGCGGCGCTGTCGTCGACGATGTTGGGGAGCCGCGCCGCGTTGCTGAGGCCACCGGCGTCCAGCAGCAGCATGGGCTGGCCATTGTCCGGAAGGGTCATGCCCGCATAGACGCCCGCCGCCATGATCGGCGGCGATGCCGGACGGATCACCAGCTCCTCGTGATTCTCCACGGCGGTCACGCCCATGGCGAAGGGGATGCCGGAGGAGGACCGGACGACCATGACCGTCCGCGGGCCCGCATGCGCCGGCTTTTCGAGCCCCAGCACATCCTCTAGGTCGATCATCGAATGGCGCACGCCGCGAATCGTTGCGATGCAGGCGCCGCCGACCGACGCCAGCGAAAGCGTTTCGTTGCTGTCGTGCAGTATTTCGACGATTGCCGCGCGCGGAATGGCGAAATGCTGCCCGCCCGCCGTGATGATAAGGCCGGGGATGATGGTCAGGGTCAGCGGCACGCGCAGGGTGATGGCCAGCCCCTGCCCGGCAATATTGTCGAGCGTGATGACCCCGCCGATCCGCTCCACATTGGCGCGCACCACGTCCATGCCGACGCCACGGCCGGAAATGGCGGTAATCTGATCGGCGGTGGAGAGCCCTGCGCGAAAGATCAGGTCGACCTTTTCCTGGTCGCTCATGCGGGCCGCTGCCTCACTGGTCAGCGTCCCGGCGGCAATCGCCTTGGCCACCAGCCGCGCGGTGTCGATGCCTTTCCCGTCGTCGGAAATCTCGATGACGATCTGGTTGCCGGACTGGCGGGCGGCAAGGCGCAGATGCCCGGCCTCCGGCTTGCCCGCCTTGCGGCGCTGGTCGGGCGTCTCTATCCCATGATCGATGCTGTTGCGCACGATATGGGTGAGCGGGTCGACGACCATCTCCACCATCTCGCGGTCCATCTCGACATCGCCGCCCTCAAGCTCCAGATCGATAACCTTGCCCAGATCCCGGCCCAGATCGCGCACCATCCGGGGGATCGCGGCAAACAGCCGGTCGACCCGCTGCATCCGCGTCTTGGATATCGCGTCGCGCATGTCGGCGACACAGGTCGACAGGCGTTCGAACGCACTGTCGAGATCGGGATCGGAACGGTCGCGCAGCTTGCGGGACAGTTCGTTGCGGGCCAGCACCATGTCCGACACGCCGTTCATAAGCTGGTCGATCAGCGTCAGCGGCAGGCGAATGGTGCGCAGCGGGCTCTGCTGCCCCTCACGGCGCGCGGGGCTCACGGACGCCGCAACGGCTTCCCCGCTGTCCGCGCCGCTCGCCTGCTGCAGGCTCTGGACCAGGAAATCGTCATTCTCGTTGGGCAGCGACGCACCGGAGGCGACAGCCTCGGCCAGCTCGCCGATCCGGTCCATCACTGCCAGAACGGCGCTGACCGTTGCCGGGTCGGCGACGCGCTTGCCCTCGCGGATCTCCGACAGCACGTCCTCGGCGGCATGGCTCAGCTTCTCGAAACGCGGCAGATTGAGGAAGCCGCAACTGCCTTTCACCGTGTGAAAGAAGCGGAAAATCGCGTCGAGCCGGTCCCGATCGTCGGGATCGGCTTCCCAGGCGACGACCTCCACGGCCAGCGCCTCGAGCGTTTCCTGCGTCTCCGAAATGAATTCCTGGAGTAGATCGTCCATAAAGTCCCGTCCGATGCGACCGCTTGGGGCTGAGAGCCCTTCGGCGACACATTGGAGGCGCTGTGGTTAAATCGGCGTTAAAGCTCGATCTGGACCGGCGGCTTCACCCCGGCAGGCTGGCGCCGAACAGCAGGACGGGATCGGCCGGGTCGGACAGCATGATATGACCCTTGGCGCCCCCCACCAGCACATGCACCATCCAGGCGGCGGCAGAGCGCGACGTGATGTCCGCGCTCGGCGTCTTTCCGCCCAGCGCCGCGCGCAATTCCGGATCGAGCACGATCTTGGGACCTTCGGCCCGCACGACGATCTCCACCACGGAATCGCGCCGCTCCGCGCCGATGTCGAGTTGCCCGCCCCGCACCAGCGCATCCCCGGCGATCAGCGCGAGGTTGAGCAGGATCTTCGCGGGCAGCTTCGCCAGCGACTCTTCCGCGATCATCCAGTTGACGGTCACCCGACCAGCGGCGGCGTACATGCCTTCTATCGCGGTGCGCACTTCATGGGCGGGGACGGTATCGCCGTACCCGCCGGCAGAACCGAAAGCGAGGCGGAAGAATTTCAGCTTGTTGGCGGAAGTCCGCGCACTGTCGCCAAGAAGGCCGAGGCAGCGCTGGCGCATCTCCGGGTCTGTCTCGTCGGCCATCAATTCAAGGCCGTTGTTGAGTGCGCCCACCGGGCTCAGCAGATCATGACACAGGCGAGAGCAGAGAAGCGCTGCGAATTCCATATTCGGATCGGTCATGCCGTGCTTTCTTCTTGTCTGCACTCTGTCCCATCTTGGGGCGTCATCCACGCCTATTGCCGGGAAAAGCGCGGGATGCAACCCCGCACGGGCCGCGATGCAGGGCAGATAGGGGCGCGCGGATCAGATTACATCCAGCGGCTCGGGAGAAAATCGGCCGTGAAGACCGCCCTGTCCCGCGCGCCAGAAACCCCGCGCATCGCCCGCCAGGATCAGCCAGAGCATCCCGTCCGAATGCGCCGCCGCGGCGTCCGTTGCCGACGGTTCGGCCATACCGCTCGGATGAGAATGATAATGGCCCAAAATGGCCGGACCGCCCCGGCGCGCCTCCCTGTGTGCGGCAATCAGGGTCGCGGGATCGATCTCGAAATGCCGGGCCGGGTCGGCCGCGACATTGGCGGCGGGGACAATCGCCGTGCAGACATCGCCGGCGCCCAGCAACAAACCGCAGATTTCCGTCTGTTGCTCCGCCGCCAGAGCGGTGATCCTGTCCAGCAGCAGCCTTGAAATCCGCACATTCATCCCCATATCCGGAAGCAATGGTTCCGGGGGCCTCAAGCATAGAAGCGGTAATCGACGGCGCAAGCGCCGGGCTTCGCCTGGACAAGGCGCTGGCCGGCATTGCGGTGGATGTCTCACGCGAACGGCTCAAGGCGCTGATCCTGGACAAATGCGTGACGACGGGCGACGGCACTATCGTCTCCGATCCGGCGCGAAAGGTCGTCTCCGGGGACGTGTTCACGATCACCCTGCCCCCGCCTGTGGAGGCGCAGGCCCTGCCCCAGGATATTCCGCTCTCGATCATCTATGAGGACGAATATCTGGTCGTGGTCGACAAGCCCGCGGGTCTCGTCGTCCATCCGGCGGCCGGCAATCTGGACGGTACGCTTGTGAACGCCCTGCTTCACCATTGCCGGGGTCAGCTTTCCGGCATCGGCGGCGTGGCGCGTCCCGGTATCGTCCACCGGATCGACAAGGACACGTCCGGCCTTCTGGTCGTCGCCAAGACGGACAAGGCGCATGAGGGCCTGGCCGTCCAGTTCAAGGCGCACAGTATTGAGCGGCTCTATGCCGCGATCGTCGCCGGGCGACCCGCACCGCCCAGCGGCACGGTGGACACATGGATCGGGCGATCCGACGCTGATCGAAAGAAAATGGCGGTTCAACGGGAAGGGCGCGGCAAGCATGCGGTCACCCACTATGTCACGAAACAGGCGCTGAACGGTGCCAGTCTTGTGGAATGTCGGCTGGAAACTGGCCGCACGCATCAGGTCCGGGTGCATATGGCGCACCTCGGTCACCCCTTGATCGGCGACCCGGTTTACGGTAGGGCAAAAAAAGGTTTCAAATCGATACTGGAAACGCTGGGTTTCGATAGACAGGCATTGCACGCCAAAACACTGGGGTTCATACACCCCGTCGATAGGCGCGCTTTATCGTTCGAAAGCCGAATTCCGGCTGACATGCAGGAACTGTTAAGCCAGCTTAACGTATAACCAATTCAAGTTTGCCGCAGTGCAGCGACGCCTCTTTTGGGTCCCACTGCCGCATGGAAGGGAAGGAAAGTGGTCATGGCCAATAAGAGCAATGTCCCCGCGACGGTGCCGGCACTCGGCGGCGATGCGAGCCTCAACAGATATCTCAGCGAAATCCGCAAGTTCCCGCTTCTGAAGCCGGAACAGGAATATATGCTGGCCAAGCGCTATGCCGAGCATCAGGACCCCGATGCAGCGGCGCAGCTCGTTACCTCGCACCTGCGCCTCGTCGCCAAGATCGCCATGGGCTATCGCGGCTATGGCCTTCCGGTCAGCGAGCTGATCTCGGAGGGCAATATCGGCCTGATGCAGGGCGTGAAGAAGTTCGAGCCCGATCGCGGTTTCCGCCTGGCGACCTACGCCATGTGGTGGATCCGCGCCTCGATCCAGGAATTCATCCTCCGCTCGTGGAGCCTCGTGAAGATGGGCACCACGGCTGCGCAGAAGAAGCTCTTCTTCAACCTGCGCCGGATGAAGAACAGCATTGAGGCGTTCGAGGACGGCGACCTGCATCCCGACGACGTCGAGAAGATCGCGACCCATCTGGGCGTGACGAACGAGGAAGTCGTGTCGATGAACCGTCGCATGGCGATGGGCGGCGATACGTCGCTCAACGTGCCGATGCGTGAGGATGGCGAGGGTCAGTGGCAGGATTGGCTGGCCGACGACAGCCCGCTTCAGGACGAACGCGTCGCCGACGCGCAGGAGAAGGACCTTCGCCACGACATGCTCGTCGAGGCGATGGACGACCTCAACGACCGTGAGAAGCACATTCTCGCCGAACGTCGCCTGGCCGAAGAGCCCAAGACGCTCGAAGAGTTGAGCCAGGTCTATGGCGTCTCGCGCGAGCGCGTCCGCCAGATCGAGGTTCGCGCCTTTGAGAAGTTGCAGAAGGCCATGGCGCGCATCGCCGGTGACAAGCTCTCCGGTGTCAGCGGGCGGCTGGCCGCCATCTGATCCGTCAAACACGCTCCCAAGCGGAAAGGCCCCGTCGAAAGGCGGGGCCTTTTTTCGTTCCGGACCAATATATGGGAAGGCAATCGATCATCGGTTGCACAAGGCGGGGAGCCAGGAGCCTATGACGGTCACGGTCGGCATGTTTGTCCAGCAATTTTTCCACGGCACCCGGGCCGATTTGCAGCCGGGGGATCTGATCGTGGTGGGGCATAATTCCAACTATGGCGCGGGCAAGCCCTTGTCCTGGGTCTATTTTTCCGGAACGCTGGACGCTGCGATCTGGGGCGCCGAACTGGCCACCGGCACCGGACGGGAACGCATCTACGTCATCGAACCGACCGGGCCCCATGTCGACGATCCCAATGTCACCGACAAGAAATTCCCGGGCAATCCGACCCTGTCCTTCCGCTCCCGCGAACCGCTGCGCGTCGTTGCGGAAGTGGTGCATTGGCGCGGACATCCGGCCGAGCGGCTACAGCAGATGAAAGACAGTCTGGCACGATTGAAAGCCGAAGGGGCGGACATCATCATCGACTGAACCGCCAGGCCGTATCGACATCCACGAGTTTCGAATGGCGACGCGTTCCCCATTCCGTCATCCTGACGAAAGTCAGGATCCATTCGACGCTACGGTGGAAAGAAAGCACTGAATGGATGCTGATTTTCATCAGCATGATGCGCTTTTGGGATGAGGATACCCCCCAAACGCCTCTACCGCCCCGCCAAAATCGCTTCCCGCGCCGCCGTCAGCATTTCTTCGGCCAACCCCGGGTCAGCCGTCGCGCGGGCGAGCGTCATGGCTCCGGTCATCTGCGACAGGATCGCCAGCGCACCGCCCCGCCCCAACCCCCGCCCGTCATCCGGCAGGATGGAAAGCAGGATATCGGCCAGAGCCTCCATGCCGTCCGCCATGGCCTGTGCCACCGCCCCGCCCCGGCGCGCCGCGTCGGCGGCCAGCGTCGTAAAGGCGCAGCCGGTCTCTGGCCCGCTCAAGTGACGCACTGACAGATAATCCTCCACAATCGTCCGCAGCGGATCGCCAGCGCCCGCATTCAGGAGGCACCGCCACCGCTCGGCGCTCTTGCTCAATATGCGGACGACACACTCCGCCGCCAGCGCATCCTTGGATTCAAATTGCCCGTAAAAGCCGCCATGCGTCATGCCGCTGGCCTTCATCAGGTCGGCAATGCTGATCCCGTCCAGCCCTTTTTGGCGGAACAGCCGTGCGCCCGTGTCGATGACCCGGTCGCGATTCAGCGCGGCTTGGTCCCTGCTCACTCTCACTTACGCTCTCCATCCGAATTGGGCTTGACCATTTACATGATGATCGACATTTAACGCAAGGCCCTTCGGAGAAACCATGCTCTACCACCCACTTCGCCGCAAACTTGACGGCCGCCTCCATTATGCCTGGGTGGTCGTCTGCGTGACGTTCCTGACGATGCTGGTCACCGCCGGCGCGGTCGGCGCGCCTGGCGTGTTCATGATTCCCTTGCAGAAGGAATTCGGGTGGAGCGCATCGGACGTCTCCGGCGCGCTCGCGATCCGCTTCGCCCTGTTCGGCCTCATGGGCCCCTTCGCCGCCGCCTTCATGAACCGCTTCGGCGTCCGGCGCATGATGCTGATCTCCATGGGTATCGTCTCATCCGCCCTGCTCCTGTCGCTCGCCATGCGCGAGCTGTGGCAGCTGTTCCTGCTATGGGGCGTGGTCGTGGGTCTGGGCACTGGCCTCACAGCCGTAGTCCTCGGCGCGACGGTAGCGACCCGCTGGTTCGCGCAGCGGCGCGGCTTGGTCATGGGGCTCCTGGCGGCCAGCACCGCCACCGGCCAGCTCGTCTTCCTGCCCCTCCTCGCCAGCCTGACGGCGTATCATGGCTGGCGCACCGCGCTCGGGCTTGTCTGCGGCGCGATCATGGTCGCTGCGCTGGCCGTGCTCTTCCTGATGCGCGACCGCCCCGCCGATCTCGGCCTCGCCCCCTATGGCGGCGAAGCGTCCCAGGCCATTCCCCCGGCCACCGGCACCTTCGGCGCGTCGCTGCTGGTGCCGATCACCGTGCTGCGGGAGGCCGCGGCAACCCCGACCTTCTGGGTGCTGTTCGGCACTTTCTTCGTCTGCGGCGCCAGCACCAACGGCCTGATCCAGATGCACTTCATCGCGCTGTGCGGCGACTATAACCTGCCCGCCGTCACCGCCGCCGGCTTCCTGGCGATGATGGGCGTCTTCGATTTCGCAGGCACCGTGGGATCGGGCTGGCTGTCGGACCGTTTCGATAATCGCTGGCTGCTCTTCTGGTATTATGGCCTGCGCGGCCTCTCGCTCATGTATCTCCCGTTCAGCGGCTTCTCGCTATACGGCCTCACCATCTTCGCTGCCTTCTACGGCCTCGACTGGGTCGCCACCGTCCCGCCGACCGTGAAGCTAACCGCCGACCGCTTCGGCCCGGAGCGCGCCAATATCGTGTTCGGCTGGATCTTCGCCGGGCATCAGCTGGGCGCGGCGAGCGCAGCCTTTGGCGGCGGCCTGTCCCGCACCGCGCTGAACACCTATCTGCCCGCTTTCTTCGTGGCCGGCGCGCTCTGCATCCTCGCCGCCCTTCTGGCCTTGGCGATCAGACCAGCGGCGCGGCCGGCAGGAAAACTCGCGCCGGCCTGAGCCCACTTGCGATCCCGGCGCACAGCGCGCTAGGTTTGCCCTATGGTCACGAAAACTGCCGGGCGGCCGCGCCGCCGCTGGATATCCATCCCGCTCAAGATCCTGATGTGGTTCGTCATCGTCTCGGTGCTGCTGGTGGTGATCCTGCGCTTCGTACCGCCGCCGGTCACCATGACGATGATCATGGACGGCAACGGCATCACCAAGGACTGGATGCCGCTCAGCCAGATCGACCCGGACATGCCCCGCGCAGCCCTAGCGGCGGAGGACAGCAAATTCTGCTCGCACCATGGCTTCGACGCGGTCGCCATCGCCCAGGCGCTCCGCCACAACGCCAGCGGTGGGCGCATCCGGGGCGGATCGACTATCAGCCAGCAGACCGCCAAGAATGTCTTTCTCTGGCAAGGGGGCGGCTTCATCCGCAAGGGGTTCGAGGCGTGGTTCACCGTCCTCATCGAAACCATCTGGGGCAAGCGGCGGATCATGGAGGTGTATCTGAACGTCGCGGAAACCGGCATCGGCACCTATGGCGTCAACGCCGGGGCGATGCGCTATTTCCACCACGACGCCGCGAAACTGTCGCCGTCAGAGGCCGCGCGCATCGCCGCTGTCCTGCCCCTGCCCAAGAAGCGCGCCGCCATCACGCCCCACGGCTTTACGCGCCGCTACGGCAACAATATCCAGCGGCGGATCGGGATGGTCCGAACCCAGGGCCTGGACAGCTGCCTTTGAAACGAAAAAGGGGCGCGGACCTATGGCCCGCGCCCCATCTCTTAGCTTTCCGGTAGAAACTAGAAGCTGATGCGCGCACCCACACGGATCGCGTACAGCGAGGACCCGTTGGTCGTCACCAGCTCGTCCGCGAGCACCGTGTCGGAGCTTGGCTGATCATACCTGTATTGCGCGCAGCTATTGCCGGTCGCAGCGACGCAGCTCACCCGCGCCACCGTCTTGCGGAACGGGAAGCTGGAACGCAGTTGCTGACCCCAGCTGCTCTTGATCAAGTTGGTGAAATTCTCGATGTCGGCGAATACCGAGAAGCGCGCGCCGAGCGGCAGGGGCAACTCCTGCTCGGCATGAAGATCGATGCGCGTGAATGCCTTGGACCGGAAGGCATTACGTGGCGCGACCTTGCCGCGATAGTCGTTTAGCCCGCTATTCTCGATGATCGTATTGATGCGCTCAGCCGTCGTGGGACTGTCATAGCTGACGAGCGGGTCGTTCACACCTGTCGGTACATAGAACAGGTAGCGCGCGTTACTGCCGGCAGTACCGAACACGCCGGAACGGCCGCCCGAGGAGTCCTGCATCGTGTAGCTGTACGGCGCGCCGGCGCGCGTGGTGCCGAACAGGTCGAGGCGCGTCTTATAGTCACCAAAGAAGGCGTGGTCGAACGACACATTGTAACGGAATGCCCATGCGACTTCGTCGTTCGCATGCCCACGCCCGCCGAAGTTGGCATCATAATTGGCGCCGTTGCCGTAGATCGAACCGGCCTGCGAGGATGTCAGGGCGCTGGCGTCCCGTACGTCCTGGCGGGTGTAGGCACCGCCGATCGTTAGACCCCAATCCCAGCTCTTCTCGGCGCGCAGCACGCCGATCCAGCTACGACCATAGTCCGTGTTCGTGAGCAGCAGGTCCTGGCCGGTGTCGTTGTTGTTGCCGATCGCACTGGTGTAGCGCTGGCGGCCGTCAGGCGTGAACGAACCAAGGACTGGCACCGAACGGAGATCAACCACGATCACCTGCTGGCGTACCTTCGAATACAGCACGTCTGCCCCGAAACGCCAGCCGTCGCCAAGCGGGCCGAGGTTGGCTTCATAATCGGCAGACAGGGTCGCACGGAACTGGTTGGGCGCCTTGAAGTGCGGGTCGAGCGCATTGATCGACGTGGTCGCATTTGGGTTGGAGGTCAGCCCGTTCGCCGCTGTGATCACGGCTGCATCGGCGGCGGCGGGCACGGTGGTGAACGACGGGTTATTCAGGATCGACGAGGCAGAGGCACTGCCACCGTTCGCCGCCGAACCATTCAGCTGATAGATGCCACCATCGGTTACGCGCGCCGCGATCGACGTGTTTATGACGCCGGTATTGGAGAAGGAGTTACCGATATAGACGTCTGGCGATCCGCCGCCGAAGATGCCACCACCGCCACGAACGGTCAAACGCGTGGTCGGTTTGTAGGTGAAGCCGAAGCGCGGCTGCACCAGGCCAATGCCACTGATATTCGCAGCATTGGAGAAGCCGTAGCGCGGGAAGAAGTTCGGATTGACCTGCGGACGCGAGTTCATCCCGAACAAGTCGTAACGCACGCCCGCGCCGATCGCCAACTGGCTGTTGACGCGCCAGTCGTCCTGAAGACCAAAAGTGTAGGCGTCATAGGAGAAACTGGCGGCTGCATCGGCCGGGTTGAGCGACGCCGCATTATTATAGCTGAAGGACGATGCCGTGCCGGCCTGGAAGTCGGCGATGCTGTCGAAATAATAGGTACCCGCTGACGGATTGACGAACATATTGAAGGTCTGGGTATGGTTCCATTCACCCAGAAGGCGGAAGTTGTGGTCCCCTGCCTTCAACTTGGCCGAGATGGAGCCACCCCAGGTCTTGACCTTCAGGATGTTGGATTGGCTGGGGCCGCCGGCGCCCAGCACGAATTGGGGTGTGCCGGTAGGGCAGACAATGCTGGCGGTGGTCGTCGTGGCGCCGCCCGTGCGCGGCGCAGATGTCGGCGCGGCGCAGACGGACATCTGAGCGACGCGGCCCATCAACGGGAACTGGCCAGAGTCATACGTCTTGTAAAGCGCACGGGTCTCGGTCGAGAATTTGTCCGACCAGTCGGCATTCCAGTTGACAATGCCCGCCTTCATCGTGTTCGGCTTGCGGTAAGCATTCGATTCAAGGCCCAGATCGCGCGTGCCCGTCGTCGTGCTGACGTTCAATTCGTCCTTGGTGTACAGGCCGGTCAACGAAACGCGTTGCGTGTCCGACAGATTGGCGTCGATCTTGCCGACCAGGCGATCGTCCTTGTCACCATCCGAACGCAAGATACCGCCCGCATCATAGCCGTAGCGGCTTTGAGCAATCTGCTGAATGCGCTGCAGGTCAGCGTTGAAGGCGCCAATGACCGGCGTTCCCGCATTGTCTTCCTGCGTGCCGAAGGCCACTGGACGGGCGGCGCGGACACGCTCACCGGCAATCATGAAGAACAGCTTGTCCTTGATAATCGGGCCGGACAGTTCGGCGCCGAAGTCCTTGCTGGTGAAGTTCGGCTGAGCGATCCGGCCCGTCTGGTTGAGGATATAGGGCTTTGTCTTCTTGCCGGTCAGTTCGTCGGAGCTGAAGGTGAAGAAGCCCGTGCCGTGAAATTCGTTGGTGCCTGATTTCAGGATCGCATTGGTCACACCACCCTGGAAGAAGCCTTCGCGGATATCATAAGGTGCAACCTTAGTTTCGAACTGCCCGATCGAATCGAGCGGAACGGGACCGCGGCGCGACGGCAGCGCGTCGGGATTGAGGCCGAAGCTGTCGGTGATCGGCACGCCGTCCACGGTGAAGCGGTTGAAACGAGGGTTTTGACCGGCAAAGGAAACCTGGCGGCCCGTCGTTTGACTGGTGTCGAGCGTCGCGAACGGATCGCGCGCGGCAAGATCACGAATGTCGCGATTGACCGACGCCACCTTGCTGATGTCATCCGCGGTCATAACATGCGCCGGACCAGCCGAGATGCTGCCCGCGCCCTTCACCCGCGAAGCGGTAACCACGACTTCCTCACCGCCCTCGGGTATCATGTCGAAGGGCACTTCGAAGGTTTGCGCGACAATCGTATTGATGTCCGTCACCGTCGCATTGGTATAGCCCGGTGCGGTAACCATGACCGTGTAGGGGCCACCCGGCCGCAAGCCATTGGCGACGAACGCGCCGCTTGCGCCGGTGACCGCCGTGGACTTGGTGCCCGTCGCTACGTTGGTGATCTCCACGGTGGCGCCTGCGATCGGTGCGCCTCCACTCGAAACAGCGCCGCGGATCGACGATGTCGTTTCCTGCGCATGCGCGGCGGGCGCGACAAACGCTGCGACCGTAGTTAGCGACGCAACGCTCGCGACGAGCGCAATTCTAAAATTTTTCATGTCCCTGTTCCCTTGTTATGCTGCAGCGCGTGGCCGCTTCGCGACCCACTGGCTCGTCCTATTTGACGAATCTCCGGCGGGGCATGCGGATGCCCCTGTCCCGCTCGCGTTGCCGTTTTGTGACGCGCGTTGCAGTAATGCTTCCCTATTTCCGAGACTTAGGCTGCGCGTCGGGCGCCTCGGAACGCGGCAGGACATCGGACCGGCGCGAAACACGTCGAAATCAGGCGGATTTTCAGTGGAAAGCAGGGAGATCGGAGAGTGCGATAATATTGCAACGCAGCAATAATATTACGCGTCCGCAACAAATGAGACACTCCAAACAAAAAGGGGCCGATACGGATGCATCGGCCCCTTTTACCTTTTTAGGTGTCAGGAAATCAGGCGGCGTCGCCGGCCTTGCGTTGCTCGCTGAACACGCGGACCGGCTCCTTGCGGCCCTCGACGACGTCCTTGTCGATCACCACTTCGCCCACGCCCTGCATGGACGGCAGGTCGAACATTGTGTCGAGCAGAATGGCCTCCATGATCGAACGAAGACCGCGAGCGCCCGTCTTCCGGTCGATGGCCTTGCGCGCGATCGCCACAAGCGCGTCGTCGGTGAAGGTCAGGTCGACATTCTCCATCTCGAACAGCTTGCGATACTGCTTCACCAGCGCATTCTTCGGTTCGCCCAGGATCTTGACCAGTGCGGTCACATCCAGGTCCTCCAGCGTGGCGATCACCGGCAGACGGCCGACAAATTCGGGGATCAGGCCGAATTTCAGCAGATCTTCCGGCTCCGACTGGCGGAGCAGTTCGCCGGTCCGGCGCTCTTCGGGAGCCGCCACATGCGCGCCGAAGCCGATCGACTTGGCTTCCAGACGGTCGCCAATGATCTTCTCGAGGCCCGCAAACGCGCCGCCGCAGATGAAGAGGATGTTGGTCGTGTCGACCTGCAGGAACTCCTGCTGCGGATGCTTGCGGCCGCCCTGCGGCGGGACCGAGGCGGTCGTGCCTTCCATCAGCTTGAGCAGCGCTTGCTGCACGCCCTCGCCCGACACATCGCGCGTGATCGACGGGTTTTCGGCCTTGCGGCTGATCTTGTCGATCTCGTCGATATAGACGATCCCGCGCTGTGCCTTCTCGACATTATAGTCGGACGCCTGCAGCAGCTTGAGGATGATGTTCTCCACATCCTCGCCAACATAGCCTGCTTCAGTCAGGGTCGTCGCGTCGGCCATGGTGAAGGGCACGTCGAACGTCTTGGCCAGCGTCTGGGCGAGCAACGTCTTGCCGCAGCCGGTCGGGCCGACGAGCAGGATGTTGGACTTGGCCAGTTCGACCTCGCCCGTCTTCTGCCCGTGATTCAGGCGCTTGTAATGGTTGTGAACCGCAACGGACAGGACACGCTTCGCGCGGCTCTGGCCGATGACATAGTCGTCCAGGACGTCGCAAATCTCCTGCGGCGTCGGCACGCCACCATCCTTCTTGCCGACGAGACCGCCCTTGGTCTCCTCGCGGATGATGTCGTTGCAGAGCTCCACGCACTCATCGCAGATGAATACGGTCGGCCCCGCGATCAGCTTGCGCACCTCATGCTGCGACTTGCCGCAGAACGAGCAGTAGAGCGTGCTCTTAGAATCGGAGCCGGTAAGCTTGGTCATTCCTTCAATCTTCCCTCCCGTGGCGGGGACGGAAATCCGCCGCTCAGCCACGGGACATCTTGGTCCACGATCATCCTAGACCGTGGCGCATCGGTTTCACAAGGGCAGAAAATGATGCAATCGTGTAAAGATTTCCCTAGTCCTGTGTCGTGTCGGGCATTGCGGGACGCTGATCGAACACTTCGTCGACCAGGCCGAACGCCTTGGCTTCATCCGCTTCCAGGAACGTATCGCGGTCCATGGCCGCTTCGATCCGCTCCAGCGTCTGGCCGGTATATTTCACATACAGGTCGTTCATCCGGCGCTTGATACGCAGGATTTCCTTGGCCTGTATCTCGATATCCGACGCCATGCCCTGCGCGCCGCCCGACGGCTGGTGGATCATGATGCGGGCGTTGCTGAGCGCCACGCGCATGCCCGGCTCGCCAGCCGCCAGCAGGAAGCTGCCCATGGACGCGGCCTGGCCGATGCAGACAGTACCCACTTTGGGGCGAATATATTTCATGGTGTCGTGAATCGCCATGCCGGCCGTCACCACGCCGCCCGGCGAGTTGATGTACATGTAGATGTCCTTCTTCGGATTTTCCGATTCGAGGAACAGCAACTGGGCGACGATCAGGGAGGCCATATGGTCCTCGACCTGGCCGGTCACGAAAATGATGCGCTCGCGCAGCAGGCGCGAGAAGATGTCGAAGCTGCGCTCACCGCGGTTCGACTGCTCGATGACGATGGGAACCAGCGCCGACAGGGGGTCAGTCATACGTGTGTCAAAGTTATGGTCTTGCATGATGCTCTTTCAGACTTGCTTTTGCCCTGCCTTACATCGGCGCAATGGCTGGCGGGTTCAAGAGGGCAGCGCATCGGGAAATCAGCCGCACGTCCCGTAACGGCCCTCTCACTCCGCGGAACGGCGATCCATTTCAAAATCGGCTGGTGCGCGGAAGGTTAAATAGGCGAGCCTGCGCACCTCCCGCCGGCCGCGCACGACCGTGTCCAGGATCAGGCCGCACATACCATTTAGTACGGCGATAATCATGATCCCGGTGACCAGAATCGCGGTAGGGAAGCGCGGCACCAGACCCGTCTGCAGCCAGGTCCACACCAATGGCAGCGCCAATATCATGCCCGCCAGCGCAAAGACGCTGCCGATCGCGCCAAAGAACCAGATCGGCCGCTCGACACGATAGAGCTGCACGATCGTCCGCAATATCCGCCATCCGTCGCGATAGGTGCTGAGCTTGCTCACCGACCCTTCCGGGCGCGCGCAATAGGCGGTGACCTGCTCCGACACCGGCATGGCCAGCTCCAGGGCATGGACGCTCATCTCGGTCTCGATCTCGAAACCCACGGACAGAACCGGGAAGCTCTTGACGAACCGGCGGGAGAACACCCGATATCCGGATAGGATGTCGGTGAAACTGCGCCCGAAAAGCTGTCGCAGCAGGCCCGTCAGCACCTGATTGCCCAAACGATGCCCGCGGCGATAGGCCGCATCGACTTCCGACTGGCGCGCACCGACCACCATGTCGAAATTGTCGGCCAGCATGGAGGCGATCATCGATGGCGCCGCCGCGGCCTCATAGGTCGCATCGCCGTCCGCCATCACATAGATGTCGGCGTCGACATCGGCGAACATACGCCGGACGACATGGCCCTTGCCCTGCTGCCGGACGCGCCGGACAACAGCGCCAGCCTTGGCGGCGACCTCCTGGCTGCCGTCCGTGCTGTTATTGTCATAGACAAGGATAGTGGCGCTGGGCAGCGACGCCCGGAACGCATGCACCGTCTGCGCGATCGCCCCCGCCTCGTTATAGCAGGGCAGAATCACGGCGATCCGCAGGCCGGGGGGAAGCTGTACGCTGTCCATGCCTTACCCCCGCCCTGCCGGACGTTATTCCGCTTTCGCTGCCGCCTTCTTGGGCGCGGCCTTCTTTGCGGGCTTTTCAGCCGCAGGCTCGTCGCCGGCGGTTTCCGCCTTCTTGGCGGCGGCTTTCTTGGCCGGCTTTTTCTCGGCGTCGTCGGCGGCGGCCCCAGCTACTTCAGGCTCGGTCACTTCGGCGTCCGCCTTGTCAGCCTTCTTGGCGGCAGCCTTCTTCGCCTTGGGCTTTTCGTCATGATCATGGTCATGACCGCAATCCGGGCCATGGACATGCGGCTTGGGCGAGCCATCATCCTCGGCCTCGATCGCGGCTTCCAGCTCTTCACGGCTGACGGTGCGGTCGGTGACCTCCGCCTTCTCGAAGAGATAGTCGACGACCTTGTCCTCATAGAGCGGCGCGCGCAACTGGGCGGCGGCCATCGGGTCCTGGCGGACATATTGGACGAAACGCTCGCGATCCTGCGGCGAATATTGCTGGGCCGCCTGCATGATCAGGCGGTTCATTTCCTGCTGGCTGACCTCGACGCCATTGGCCTGGCCGATTTCGGACAGGAGCAGGCCCAGGCGGACGCGACGCACGGCAATCGCGCGGTAATCGTCCTTTTCCTTCTCCATCTCGGCCAGCGCAGCGGCGGGGTCTTCGTCATGCGAAGCCTCATGCTCCAACTGCGCCCAGATCTGGCCGAACTCGGCCTCGACCATGCTCGGCGGCACGTCGAAATCATGCGATGCGGCCAGCTGGTCGAGCAGCTTGCGCTTCATATAGGTCCGAGTCAGGCCGTTATGCTCCTGCTCGATCTGGCCCTTGAGCAGTTCCTTCAGCTTGTCGAGGCCCTCAAGGCCCAGCGACTTGGCGAAATCCTCGTCGACCTTCGGCTTCGACGAATCCAGGATCGACGTCACCTTGATGTCGAACGTGGCCGCCTTGCCCTTCAGGTTCTCGGCATTGTAATCCTCGGGGAAGGTCACGTTGATGACCTTCTCGTCGCCGGTCTTCACGCCAACCAGCTGGTCCTCGAAGCCCGGGATCAGGCTGCCGGAGCCGATCTCGACCTTCATGCCCTCGCCGGTGCCGCCGTCGAACGCGACATCGTCGACCTTGCCGACGAAATCGATGACGACCGTGTCGCCGGTCTTCGCCTTGTGGCTGTCGGGCAGCGTGTCGAACGCGCCCTGCTGCTTGGCGATGCGCTCTGCGGCCTCGTCGATCGCAGCGTCGCCGACTTCGGCGGTCAGGCGCTCGAGCTTCAGGCCCTCGATGCTGGGCGTGGCGATTTCGGGCAGCACTTCCAGCGCGACCTTGATCTCGGCGTCCTTGCCGAACTCGAAGCCCTCGTCCAGCTCGACCGAAGGCTGCATCGCGGGACGCAGCTTCTTGTCGGCGATCAGGCTCTGCACGCCGTCCTGGATGGAGCTGTTGAGCGCATCGCGCTGCAGGGACTCGCCGTGCATCTTCTTGACCAGATTCGCCGGGACCTTGCCGGGGCGGAAGCCGGGCATCTTCACCTGCGGCGCGATGGTGGCCACTTCCTTCTCGACGCGCGCGTCGAGATCCTTGGCGGTGATCGTCAGGGTGTAGGCGCGCTTCAGGCCCTCGTTCAACGTCTCGACAGTCTGCATTGCTTCTCTCAAACGCTTTCTAGCTGAAATTCGGTGGCGGAAGGCCGATCGATCATGGCGTCACTGGTGCGGGCGAAGGGACTCGAACCCCCACATCTTGCGATACCAGAACCTAAATCTGGCGCGTCTACCAGTTTCGCCACGCCCGCATCGGTCGCCGGTCGGCGCGTCCTAAGGGCATGATCCCCAAAAGGCAACATAATCCGTTGGCACGATATCACGTGCCGCCAAAGTGGGACAATCGATTTTCCCCGATGGCTTTCCCGCCCCTCGCTGTCGGGAGGAACGCGGACATGGGATCAGGGTCGATCGCCGTTCAGCTTGTGCGGCCATCCTCACACCAAAAATGCGTCATGCTGATGAAAATCAGCATGACGGAGCAGAACGCATAATCATTCGAAAATCCTGAGAGGCTGTCAGTCCTAATCGCCGAATACCGCGTGGGTCAGCGTGACGGTGCGCGACTTGCCGATCAGGTTGCTCCATTCCCGATGGGCATAGCGATGAAGCAGCCCCTCCGCCTCGCGATAGGTGCGGACCGGATTATCCTCACGCATGAAGCGCGCATTGGGGCCGAGCATGTCCGCGACGGCCCGCGCCGTCACCAGAAATTCGATGGTGTCGCCGCCGAAATTCCCTTCGAACCGCAACATGGAGCCGCCATCCGTCCAGCTCGGGTTCGGGCTGTCAAAGCGCAGAAATGTAACGGCCATCGGTCTTCTCTCTCCTTTTTCCACCCAAAGGATAGCGTCGGAGGGTAAACAGTTGATCACCGCGATCGCATGGATTGCGACGATCCCGGCATTGGCCGGGGCGGCCTGCATCCCTGCATGGAACAGGCGCTGCCGTGAAACCTTTTTGTGACAGGCTTTGCAACTTTGAGGACTTCCCATGCCTGGACAACACACCAGCGATCTGGCGGCAATCAACCCCCTCGTCGCCTTCTGGACCCTGCCCTTCACCCTCGCCCAGAGCTGGTGGGAAATTACCCTCAGCCTGTCCGCCCGCACAGATGCGAAAGACCGCAATCCGAAGGGGACGAAGCAATTGCCGGTTCCCGTCGTCCATCAGGATGACAAGGACCGCGAATTGTTCGCGTGAAGATGCCGGAAGGAATCCTGGCGTGGAACGTCGCCTGCCTCGGTGCGTAGGTACGCAAGAGGAGAACATGCATGGCCACCCAACCCGAAATCCCGCTGCCCGATATTATAGAGCCGCAGTCTCCGCCCGAGACGCCGCCGATAGAGCGTCCTGAAGAGACTCCCTATCGCGAACCGCCGGAAATACCGCCCGATGGGCCGTCTCCGGACATTGACGAGCCCGGCCGCGGTCCGGACGAACTGCTGTCTCCATCCCACTGATTAAAAAAGATAATTTTACAGGAGAAGACCGATGAAACGCATGCTTCTGGCCGTCGGCGCCATGGTCTCGATCGCCGCGCTCACCCCTTCGGCCAATGCCCAGAATATCCGCGAACGCCAGTGGCGCCAGCAGGAGCGGATCGAGCGCGGCTATCGCAATGGCGACATCACACACAAGGAATATCGCAAGCTGACCAGGCAGCAGCGCAACATCGCCCGCCAGACGCGCCATGACCGCCGCGACGGCTACGGCCTTAGCCGCAACGAACGCGCGCAGATCGCATCGCGTCAGGCCGAGGCAAGCCGCGACATACGTCGCCAGCGCCACGACAATGACTATGATTATTGAGGAATGCCGAGCTACCCGGACAGCCCCGGGCGCTGCCATGGATCAGCGCCCGAGGACCTGAAAGTTATTGCCCCATAATGCCCAGGAACTGGAACGCCTCGGGGGCGGGGATGAAGAAATTTATCCCCTGGGGCGCGTCATTGATGCGTAGGCCAGACACAGTCAGGCCGACAAGGTCGCCGCCGCTATCGACCATCGGCCCGCCGCTATTGCCCGGAACGACCGAAACATCGCTTTGCAGGAGCGAATAGCCGTCGATGATCCGCTTGGCTGACAGCACGCCCTTGGTCACGCTATTCTGCAACTGTTTCTCCAGCGGTGCGCCAACGGCATAGACATCCTGCCCGATGTCGAGTGTAGCAGCCCTGATCCGGATGGGAGCCCGCCCTCGCGCGTCCCCCTTGATGAGCGCAACGTCGCGCACGCGATCGACCCTCACGACCTCCCCAAGTCCCTCGACGCCGTCCGACCAGCGCAACTTCACGAACTTGCCAGCGCCCACGACATGCTGGTTGGTCAGGAAATATCCGTCCTGGGAAATCAGGAATCCGCTTCCATGGCCATCGCCCGACTGCACCAGGACCGTCGCGCCCACCACGGCTTGCAGGTCGCCCACACTGCGCGTCGGCAATGTCATATGCAGGGTCTGGAACGCGCCCGTTGGGGACCGCGCCACTTTCAGATCGACCGGCGCGCCAACGACAAATTTCAGGAGTTTCCCCGACGCGGCCAGAGCACGCACATTTTCCGCAAAGGCGGAGTAGATGATGCCTTCAAATCCTCCTGCCTGCATCCGGCTCTGCTCGAAGCCTGTCCGCGTCGTCAGGGATTCCACGACTTGCCGGTCGAGGCGATTGTAGATTTGCCATTCGACCTCCATCAGCGCCGCGCCCTTGCTCGAGGTTACATCGCCAAGGCCCGAATGGGGAAAGCACACATCGACCGTCATGGACTTGATCGTGCCGCCGATCAGGAACTCGGCGCGATGGTCGTCCCCATCCTCGAACATGCCGCGCGTCTGGCTGACGACATTATAGTTGAGCTTGTCCAACTCGTCCTTGAACACCTCGTCAAAGTCGGCCGTGTCCAGCTGCATGCGGCCGCCCTTCCAGATGAGCGACTCCCCCGGGGACGCACAGCAGGCCGACCTTGATCCGGCCGAACTGCTCGCCACGGCTCAGCTTCACCATCATCTTGCTGAGTTGGATGGGCTTTGTGGGCGTCCCCTGATCCAGCGGTTTTGCGTCGACCGCACGCGGGATGGGCAGCTTGGCCGCCGTTGACGCCGTGGCAGCGCACAGCATGCCGAGTAATGCCATTATCTTCCAGAAGCGCGGCATGATGTCCCCCTCATCGCCTGAGGGGAATTGTCAGCGCTCCTGGGAAAATGGCAATATCATTTGCGCGATATCAGCCGGAAACTCGTCCAAAACGGCTGAGTTTGCTGAAACTAGCCGAGCGCCTTTTTCAGTATCTCGTTGACGACCTTGGGGTTCGCCTTGCCGGCCATCGCCTTCATCGTCTGCCCGACGAAAAAGCCGAACAGCGCTTCCTTGCCCGCCTTATACTGTTCCACCTTGTCCGCATTGTCGGCGATCACCTTGGCCGCGGCCTCCTCGATCGCGCCGGTATCGCTGGTCTGCTTCAGGCCCTTTTCCTCGACGATCTTGCCGGGCGCATCGCCGGTTTCCAGCATGATCTCGAACACCTGCTTGGCGAGCGTGCCGGACAGGGTGCCGTCGGCGACCAGCGCCAGCAGTTCCGCGCCCTGCTCCGGGCTGACGGGGCTCGTGTCCAGATCCTTGCCCAGCCGGTTCAGCGCACCGAACAGTTCGGACAGCAGCCAGTTCGCCGCCGCCTTGGCGACCTCGCCCTCGCCCTCGCCCTTCTTCTGGATGCGCGCGCTTTCGCTCAGCAGCGCCTCGAACCAGCGCGCCGTTTCCGCCTCGGCGGTCAGGACGGCGGCGTTATAGGCGGACAGGCCCAGCGCCTCTTCATAGCGCTGCCGCTTGGCGTCGGGCAGTTCGGGGAGCGAGGCGCGGCATTCCTCCAGAAACGCGTCGTCCAGTTCCAGCGGCAGCAGGTCCGGGTCCGGGAAATAGCGATAGTCGTGCGCATCCTCCTTGGACCGCATCGACCGGGTCTCGTTCCGGTCGGGGTCGTAGAGGCGTGTTTCCTGGACGATCTTGCCGCCCGCCTCCAGCACGTCGACCTGCCGGTTCGCCTCATGCTCGACCACGGCCATCACGAAGCGCACGGAATTGACGTTCTTGGTTTCCGTCCGCGTGCCGAACTCGTCGCCCGGCTTGCGCACCGACACATTGACGTCGGCGCGCATGGAGCCTTCCTCCATATTGCCGTCGCACGACCCCACATAGCGCAGGATCGTGCGCAGCTTGCGCAGATAGGCCCCGGCTTCCGCAGGCGATCGCATGTCCGGGCGGCTGACGATCTCCATCAGCGCCACGCCGGAGCGATTGAGGTCGACATAGCTGCGCGTCGGATGCTGATCATGCATCAGCTTGCCGGCGTCCTGCTCGACATGGATGCGCTCGATGCCGATCCGCTTGGTCGCGCTGTCCGGGTCCTTCTCGTCCAGCGTCACCTCGATCGCGCCTTCGCCGACGATCGGGTGGTAGAGCTGGCTGATCTGGTAGCCCTGCGGCAGATCGGCATAGAAATAATTCTTCCGGTCGAACCGCGAATATTTGTTGATCTGCGCGTCGATCGCCATGCCGGTGCGCACGGCCTGGCGGATGCATTCGCGGTTGGGGACGGGCAGCATGCCGGGCATGGCCGCATCGACCAGGCTCACCTGGCTGTTGGGTTCCGCACCGAACGCCGTGGCCGCGCCGGAAAACAGTTTCGCCTGAGAGGTGACCTGCGCATGGACTTCAAGGCCGATCACGACCTCCCATTCGCCGGTTGCGCCCTGGATACGATATGCGGTTTCAGTCATGTGCACGCCGATAGGCGGGAAAGGCGCGGCAGGCAATATGGGAGTCCAGCGATAGGACGCCGCTGCACCCACCCGGCGTATTTGACGGATTCCCTTGGGGGCCAATGGGGTCTAGAGCAGCCTTGTTGGAGAAAGCGCCATGACGACCCTTTCGTCGGAAACCCTTCACGCCACCACAGTGGCTATCGGCGGCCGGGCCGTGATGATCTGCGGCGTCAGCGGCAGCGGCAAGTCGGACCTCGCCCTGCGCCTGATTGATCGCGGCGCCACCCTCGTCAGCGATGACTATACCGTGGCAAAGCGGGTTGGGCGCGCCTCTGCGATGCATCTGATCGCCACGCCATCCGCGAATATCGCTGGCAAGATCGAGATACGCGGCATCGGCATTGTCGACATCCCGCATAAGACAGACGTGCCTGTCGCACTGATCGTGGATCTCTTCGACATTGTCGACCGGATGCCTGAGACGCCATTGACCCGCAGGATTGCAGGCGTAGACGTGCCGGTCATGAAGATCGCCCCACGAGAGCCGTCCGCCCCCATTAAGGTTGAATATGCCTTGCGCGCCTTCGGGTTGAGCGTGGCGGGCGAATGAGCGAGCAACTGCGCAAGACGATCCTGCTGGTGTCGGGCCTGTCGGGCGCAGGCAAGACAACGGCGCTCAAAACGCTGGAGGACATCGGCTGGGAAGTCGCAGACAATCTGCCGCTCATGCTGCTCGACCGACTGCTCGACATGCCGCTTCCCAAAGATGCGCAGGAACGGCCGCTGGCGCTGGGCATCGACACCCGCACCCGGGGCTTTGACGCCGCCGGCATTGTGCGCCGCATTAAGATGCTGAGAGAGAATGCGGGGCTGGATATCGAGACCCTCTTTCTCGACTGCTCCGGGTCCGAACTGGAGCGCCGCTTCTCCGAAACGCGTCGCCGCCATCCTCTCGCCATAGACAGGCCGGCCACGGACGGCATAGCGCGGGAGCGGGAACTGACCGAGCCGCTGCGCCGCTGGGCGACCCACATCATCGACACCACCAGCTTCAACAGCAACGGGCTGCAACAGGAAATCCGCGCCCGGTTCAGCCTGGACAAGCTGTCGGAGCCAGTCCTGACCGTCCTGTCCTTCGGCTTTTCCCGCGGATTGCCGCGCAATGCCGATCTGGTCTTCGACATGCGCTTCCTGCGCAATCCGCATTGGGAGCCCGCTCTTCGGCCCAGGACCGGCCTCGATCCCGATGTCGCGGCCTACATCGCGGAGGACCCGGCCTATGAAACGGCGGTCGGGCAGATCGAACAATTGCTGCTGACCCTGCTTCCCCGTTATGCGGGCGAAGGAAAAGCCTATGTTACCGTCGCCTTCGGGTGTACCGGCGGGAGACATCGGTCGGTTCATGTTGCGGATCGGGTCTCGGCGACCTTGCGCCGGGCGGGATTTTCGCCCACGGTCTCGCACCGCAACATGGAATCGGCGCCCCAGGATGCCCTGGAGAAGCGCGACGCAGGGGGTCCGGAACCAAAGCTATGACGCAGTATATAGGGCAGTTTCTTCGGTGATCGGGCTGGTTCTGGTAACGCATGGCAGGCTGGCGGCGGAATTCGTTGTCGCCATGGAGCATGTGGTCGGCCCGCAGCAGGCGATCGAAACCATCTGCATTGGCCCCGATGACGACATGGAACTGCGCCGCGCCGACATTGCGGCGGCAGTGGACAAGGTGAATGACGGCTCTGGCGTCATCCTGCTGACCGACCTGTTCGGCGGTACGCCTTCCAACCTCGCCATCTCGCTGCTCAAGACGGGCGAGATCGAGGTGATCGCCGGCATCAACCTGCCCATGCTGATCCGCCTGGAGAGCGCCCGCAAGGCCATGGACGTACGCAAGGCGGTTGCAGCAGCGCGCGAAGCAGGGCAGAAATATATAAGCGTCGCATCGGAACTGCTGGGTAACACGCCATGACCGATCTCCGCCGGGAGGTATTGATCAGTAACAAGCGTGGTCTCCACGCACGGGCCAGCGCCAAGTTCGTCACGCTGGCGAGCGGCCTGCCCGCGCAGATCGTCGTCGCCAAGGACGGATCGGAAGTCACCGGCACCTCGATCATGGGCCTCATGATGCTCGGCGCGGCCATGGGCGACAGCATCGTCATTTCCGCGACCGGCCCGGAGGCCGAGGAATCGCTTGGCAAGCTGGTGACCCTGGTTGAGGACAAGTTCGGGGAGGAGTGATCCCCTCGCCTCTCTTTGGAAGGCCCCTCATTGTCACGCGAAATTACCGGCTTTTCCAATCCGCTGGTCAAGCGCGTCCGCTCGCTCCGGGAAAAAAAGCATCGCAAGCGCGAGGGCCTGTTCCTGGCCGAAGGGCTGCGCATACTGACCGAAGCGCGCGAGGAAGGCGTGCTGCCGGAAATGCTGTTCCACGCCGGCGCGCCGCACCCGCTGGCGCGTGACCTGATTGACGCCATGGAGGCTGCGGGCGGCGACGTCATCGAAACCAGCACCGACATATTGTCCAAGATGTCCGGCAAGGATAATCCGCAGTCCCTGGTGGGCGTCTATCGCGACCGTCTGACGCCGCTGGAAGCGCTCGACCGGGGCAAGGCGCCTATCTGGATCGTGGCCCAGTCGTTGCGCGATCCCGGCAATTTGGGAACCATTCTTCGCACCGGCGATGCCGTCGGCGCGGGCGGACTGATCCTCATCGACGATTGCGTCGATCCCTTCTCGGTGGAGGCGGTGCGCGCCAGCATGGGCGCGCTGTTCACCCAGACCATCTCGACGGCGCGCTGGGACGAATTTCTTCCCTGGTTGCGGCAGGGGCCGGGACAGCTTGTCGGGACCAGCCTCAATACGCAAACCGACTATAAGGATGGCGACTATGCGTCGCCCACCTTCCTTCTCGTCGGCAATGAGGCGCAGGGCCTGCCTGAAAGCTATGAGGCGCAATGCGACCTGCTCGTAAAAATCCCCATGCTGGGCAAAGCCGACAGCCTGAACGTCGCAGTCGCGACGGCCGTCATGGCCTATGAAATACTGAACACCCACAAGACCAAGGGATTAGGGGCGTGAGCAAAAGCGCTAATGGGGGCATGGACGCCATGCTCCGCAACAAACGCGTGCTCATCGCCAGCCTTACGGGCACCTCGGTCGAATTTTACGACTTCTACATCTACGCAACCGCCGCCAGCCTGGTGTTCGGGCCACTCTTCTTCGCGGCCGCGCCGCCCGCAACGCAGCTCATGTTTTCTTACGCCAGCCTGGCGCTGGCCTTCCTCGCCCGCCCCCTGGGCGCTGCTGTGTTCGGCCATTATGGCGATCGCATCGGCCGCAAATCGACCTTGGTATTCTCACTGATGCTCATGGGAGGATGCACGCTCGCCATCGCCTTCCTGCCGACCTATCAGACCATCGGCTGGTGGGCGCCGCTGATCCTGTGCCTCTTGCGCTTCGGGCAAGGCTTCGGACTGGGCGGCGAATGGGGCGGCGCAGCGCTGCTGGCGGTGGAGAACGCACCGCCGGGCTGGCGCGGCCGGTTCGGCATGTTTCCCCAACTCGGCGCGCCGGTCGGCTTCATCGCCGCCAATGGCCTCTTCCTGCTGCTGGGCGCCTTGCTGACGGAGGAGCAGTTCATCGCATGGGGTTGGCGCCTGCCGTTCCTCGCCAGTTCCATTCTGGTCGGGCTTGGCCTGTGGATACGCCTCAAACTCACGGAAACGCCGGAATTTGCCGCCGCCATGGCGGAGGCCCCTCCCCCGCATCTGCCGATCGCCGACCTGCTGCGCGATCATCTGCGCCCGGCCATCGCCGGCACCTTCGCCGTCGTCGCCTGTTTCGCGATCTTCTACATCGCGACGGCCTTTGCGCTGGGATATGGCACGACGACGCTAAAGATCGACCGGGAAGTCTTTCTGGGCATTCAGCTTGGCGCGATCCTGTTCATGGCGGCCGGCATCATCCTGTCGGGCTGGTGGTCGGACATCTATACGCCGCGCGGCGTGCTGATCGCGGGATGCCTCGGCACGATCCCGATGGGCGCGATCTTCGGGATCGCCATGGGCGGCGGATCGCTCCTCATGATCTTCCTGATCCTCGCCCTCGCGCTGTTCCTGATGGGACTGGTCTATGGCCCGCTCGGCGCATTCCTGCCTGCTCTGTTCCCTACGCAATTGCGCTATACAGGCGCGTCTTTCGGCTTCAACCTGGGCGGTATCGTCGGTGGCGCGCTGGCACCGATCGTCGCGCAGCAGCTGGTGGCGATGGAACTGGGCGGCTTTGTGGGGCTCTATATGTCGCTGGCCGCCATCATCAGTCTTGCAGCGCTGTGGCGTCCGGGCGGCGCAGGGCAAAAAACGGAGAATCTGGATCATGACACCGCAGGAGCGGGAAGCATTTTATGACCGGGAAATTGCCCCGGCGTTAATCAGCATCAGCAAACGCTGCGCCGAAAATGGCATGTCTTTCATGGCGTTGGCTGAATGGGCGCCCGGCGCATTTGGTCGCACAGTGCATCTCGTCCCCGGACATGGCGAAACTATTCCCCTTGCCAACAAGGCGGCGGCCGCCAACGGCAATACGGACGCCTTGATTCATGCTCTTGCCAAGGACGGCATGAAGGAAGGCCATTCCTCCATCTATCTGTTTGAGATGGGCGTGCCCTTCGAAGGGCGAGCGGAGGAATAGGACATCCCACCATCGTCCTCGCCACAGGTTGCGAGGAAATGATGCCCTGCTAAAGGCGGGCATGGATTTCAGCCTCTACATCATAGCCTTGCTGACGTTTGTGGCATTTGCCGCCGGTTTCATCGACGCTATGGCGGGCGGCGGCGGGTTGCTGACGATCCCGGCGCTAATGGCCGTGGGCGTATCTCCGGTCTCGGCGATCGCTACGAACAAGCTGCAGGGCGCGCTCGGCACTGGATCGGCGTTCGTCGCCTTCGCGCGTAGGGGACATGTCGATTTTTTGCGGTTCCGATGGCCGGCCTTTGGCGCGATGGCCGGGGCGGCGGCCGGATCCTGGATGTTGCAGGGTATCGACCCGGCTTTTCTGGGCGGGTTCATTCCCGTCCTGCTGGTCGCAATGGCCATCTATTTCCTTGTTACGCCACCGATGAACGAGGTGGACCGGCATAGCCGCATCGGGGCGGCGGGACTTTTCGCCATTGTTGCAGCAATCGGCTTTTACGACGGATTTTTTGGCCCGGGCACGGGCTCCTTCTTCACGACAACGCTGGTGGCGTTGGGCGGTTTGGGGTTGGTCCGGGCAATTGCCCACACCAAATTCCTCAACTTCTGCACCAATCTGATGAGCCTTGCCGTCATGATCGCTGGGGGAAAGGTTCTTTGGGCCATCGGGCTTCCCATGGCCGTCGCCAGCATTCTGGGCAATCAGGCGGGCGCGCACGCCGCCATGCGCTTCGGCGGCAAAGGCGTCCGGCCCATGCTTGTCGTCATGTCGCTCGGCCTGACGATAAAATTATTGTCCGATCCCGCCAATCCGCTGCGGGCTATGCTCCATTTCTAGCGCGCTGACTGAACAGCTCAAGCAATGGTGAGTTGTGCAACCTGCGTGGTCATCGATGGGTCGCTGTATAGCGTGTAGTCGTTGCCCGACTGCGTATAGTGCGCCGATGCGTCGAATACGAAACTGTCGCCAGAATTCATCGCCAGCGTCAGATGCGAGCTGTTTCCCGCGCCCACGATCGACTGAATGAAGTTGGAATCCACCGTCAGGTTCGCTGTCACGTTGCTTGCGGTGAAATTGATCGTCTCGACATGGCTCAAAACACCCATCAGCGCGTTCTGATCTACCGTCCCGCTATTGGCGGCAAGGGCGACTGTATCTTGGCCTGCGCCGCCATCGATCGACCAGCCGGCAGCGAGATTCAATGTAAAGCTGTCGTTGTTGCCGCTGCCAATGACTTGCTCGATACCCGTCAGTGTATCGCCCTGTGCGTCACCGCCGGTGCCCGTGCCGGTGGTGGTCGACAGGTTGAGGTTGATCGCGGCCGAACCGGAATAGTCCGCCGTGTCCGTCCCCGATCCGCCAATCAGTGTGTCCGCACCCGCACCGCCGTGAAGGATATCGGCTCCCGCACCGCCGTTCAGCGTATTCGCTCCGGTGTCGCCGGTCAGCGTATCGGCATAATCAGTGCCCAACAGACTTTCGATCCCGCTATAGCTGTCACCGGCCGCATCGCCGGTATTGGCCGCGCTGTTGGCCAGGTTCGCCGTGACGCCCGACGACGCCGTGGCGTAGCTCGCCGTATCGATGCCCGATCCGCCGACCAGGGTATCGGCGCCGCCGCCGCCGACGAGGATGTCGTCGCCATTGCCGCCGTCCAGCCGGTTATTGTTGCTGTCGCCGGTGAGGATGTCGGCGAACGCAGAGCCGAGCAGATGTTCGATACTGTTATAGCTGTCGCCGGAGGCGTCGCCCGTGTTGGCGAGGCTGTTGGACAGGTTGGCGCTCACGCCCGCCGACGCGGTACTGTAGCTTGCCGTATCCAGGCCAGCGCCACCCTGCAGCGTGTCTGCGCCAGCGCCGCCGATCAGGATGTCGTCGCCATTGCCGCCATTCAGTGTATTCGCGCCGCTGTCGCCGATCAGTGTATCGGCCAGCGCCGAACCGATGACGATCTCCATACCGGACAGGGTATCGCCCGCGGCATCGCCACCGGCGCCCGCCGTGCCATCCATATAGACGGTGACGGCGGCGGCAGAGGCTGAGTAATCAGCCGTATCCACGCCCGATCCACCGATCAACACGTCCGCGCCTGCACCGCCGACGAGCGTGTCGTCGCCATTGCTGCCGTCCAGGGTGTTGGCGCCGCTGTCGCCGGTCAGCAGGTCCGCGAAGGCCGAACCGATAATGCCTTCGATGCTGCTATAGCTGTCGCCCGCCGCATCGCCGGTATTGCCCGCGGCGTTGGCAAGGCTGGCCGTCAGCCCGGAGGCCGCATTGGCATAACTCGCAATATCGGTGCCCAAACCACCCGTCAGCACGTCCGCGCCCGCGCCGCCGACAAGGATATCGTTGCCACTGCCGCCATCCAGGCTGTTCGCGCCGCTGTCGCCCGTCAACGTATCGGCAAAGGCGGACCCGATCAGGTTCTCGATTGCCGTCAGGCTGTCGCCCTGCGCGTCGCCGCCGGAACCGGATGTGCCGTTCAGATAGGCCATGACACCGGACGAGGAAGCGGCATAGCTTGCCGTGTCAGTGCCCGCGCCGCCGTCCAGCGTGTCCGCCCCTGCGCCGCCGATCAGCGTATCGTTGCCGCCTTCGCCATAGAGCGTGTCCGCGCCCGCGCCACCGTCGATGGTGTCGTCGCCATTGCCGCCGTAGAATGTCTCATTGGCCGCCGTGCCGTAGAGCGAATCATTATAGGCGCTGCCCACGGCGATTTCGAAGCCGGACAAGATGTCGCCCGCCGCATCGCCGCCAACGCCTGCGGTGCCGTCCAGACGTACGGTCACCGCGCTGCCCGAGGCGCTGTAGTTGATCGTGTCGTTGCCCAGCCCGCCGGACAGCGTATCCGCCCCGGCGCTGCCGTAGATGGTGTCGTCGCCCGCGCCGCCATCCATCGTCTCCGCGCCCGAACCGCCAGTCAGCGCGTCTGCATAGGCGGTGCCGATGATGCCCTCGATCGAGATGAAGACGTCGCCGGTCGCATCGCCGCCGCTTACGACCAGGCTGCCGCTCGCAAAGCTGGCGGTGATGCCCGCTGACGAGGTGACATAGGACACGCTGTCCGTACCCGCGCCGCCGTCGAGCGTATCGGCGCCCGCGCCACCGATCAGGATATCGTTGCCGTTGCCGCCCTGCAGGGTCTGCGAGCCCGTCGTGCCGTACAGCACGTCGTCATAGTTCGATCCGATGACGATCTCTATGTTCGACAGCCGGTCGCCGGTCGCCTCGCCGCCCGAACCGAGCGTCACGCCGTCGGTGTAGACCGTGACGCCGGAGGTCGAGTTGATGTAGGTCGCGCTGTCCGTGCCCGCACCGCCATCGATGATATCCGCGCCAGCGCCACCCGACAGCGTGTCGTTGCCGACGCCGCCATTGATGATGTCGTCGCCGACATTGCCCTGGATGATGTCGTCGCCGTCATTGCCGTTCAGCGTCTCGTCGGCGTTCCAGCCGATGATCGTGTCGGCGTAGGAGGAGCCGTTGATATTCTCGATGAACTGGAGCTGGTCCCCTTGGGCATAGCCGCCCGCCGACAGGCTGCCGTCGAGATAGACCGAGATACCAGCATTGGAGTCCGAATAGTCCGCCGTGTCGACGCCGGTGCCGCCGTTCAGGATATCCGCGCCCGCGCCGCCACGCAGATAATCGTTACCCGCGCCGCCGATCAGCGTGTTGTCGCCGCTATTGCCGTACAGCGTGTCGTTGTTGACGCTGCCCGTCGCATTCTCGATGCTGACATAGGTGTCGCCCTGCGCATCCCCGCCCGATCCGGTGTTGCCGACAAGATCGACCGTCACCGCTGCCGAGGAACTGGAATAGTCGACCGTGTCGCGGCCGGTGCCGCCATCAATATAGTCCGCGCCCGCGTCGCCCCGGATCGTATCGGCGCCGTCATTGCCATAAAGCTGGTTCGCCCCGCTATTACCCCAGATGATATCATCATAATCGGAGCCGCGCAGGATCTCGATATTGGTCAGCTTGTCGCCCGCCGCCTCGCCGCCAGCGCCAGCCACGCCATCCAGACCGATCTGGATGCCGTTGGTGCTACCCTGATAGGACGCCGTATCGGTGCCCGCGCCGCCATCGATCGTGTCCGCGCCGCCAAGGCCGCGGAACCATTCGTCCGCGGCCGTGCCGGTGACGGTATCGGCCTGATTGGTCAGGTAGATGATCTGGAAATTCTTGTAGGTGTCGCCGGCCGCGTCGCCGCCAATGCCCAATGTTGTGCCGTTGAGATTGATCGTCACGCCCGTGGTTGCCGAAACGATCGTCGGATCACCGAGATTTATACCGAAGAACAACGTATTCGTCCCAGCGCCGCCGTCCAGCGCATCCGCGCCCGCGCCGCCGGAGATCATGTCATCGCCATTGCCGCCATTGATGGTGTCGTTCCCCGCAAGGCCCGAAATGCGGTCATTGCCGTCGCCACCGTTCAGCACGTTTGCGGCGGTTGAGCCAACAATTGTGTCGCCGCTCGTCGAACCCGTGATGTTCTCGATATTGGCATAGGTATCGCCCTGCGCGTCATTTCCGGTGCCGTTATTGCCATTGAGATCGACAGAGACGCCGCCGGCGCTGGCGGTATAGTCGACCGTGTCAATGCCCGCGCCACCATCCATCACGTCGGCGCCCGCGCCGCCCAGGATGATGTCATCGCCATTGCCGCCGTTAAGTGTATCGACACCCGCACCACCGTCGATCGTGTCGTTGCCGTCATTGCCGTTGATGATGTTCTGGTTGGCGTCGCCCGTCAGGATATCGGCATAGGCCGATCCGCTGAGCCGCGTGAAGTTGCTGAAGGTGTCACCATTGGCGTCACCCAGCGTACCCGTGCCCGCCAGCAGCGAGACGTTCACGGCCGAGGTGGCGTTGGCGTAGCTCAGTGTATTGATGCCGTTGCCGCCATCCATGATGTCCGCGCCCGCGCCGCCCTGGATGATGTCGTCGCCTTCTTCGCCATAGATGGTGTCGGCGCCTGCACCACCATTGATCGTGTCGCCGCCATTGCCGCCCCAGATGGTGTTATCATTGGCGTCTCCGGTCAACGTGTCGGCATAGTTGGAACCGCGCAGATTTTCGAAACCCGTCAGCGTGTCGCCCAGCGCATCGCCCACGCCGCCCGCACTGGTCGCCATGTTGACCGTCACGGCCCCGCCCGCATTGGCGTAGCTGACGGTGTCGATGCCAAGGCCGCCGTCCAGAACGTCCGCGCCCGCGCCACCCTCGATAATGTCGTCGCCTGCGCCGCCCTGCAGATTGTTGACGCCGGTCGATCCTGTGATGACGTCGGCAAAGGCCGAGCCGATGGCATTTTCAATGGACACCAGCGTGTCCCCCTGCGCATCCCCGCCGGTATTGCCGGTGCCGGTGCCCAGGTTGATGGAGATGCCCGCGCCGCTGGCGCTGTAATCCGCTGTGTCCGTGCCAGCGCCGCCGTTCAGCGTGTCGTTGCCCGCGCCGCCGATCAGGATGTCATTATCGTTGCCGCCGTCGAGATAATCGTCGCCTGCGCCGCCATCGAGCCGGTCAGCTCCTGCACCGCCCTGCACTGTCTCACCGGCTGCCGAACCAATGAATGTGTCGGCAAGGCCAGAGAGGGTGTAGATTTCGATGCTGGTGAAGGTGTCGCCCAACGCCAGTCCGGTGGACAAGGCGCCGTTGGTCACATTGACAGTCAAGGCCGTCGAGGAACTGGAATAGTCGACCTGATCGGTGCCGTTACCGCCATCAAGCGTATCAGCGCCAAGACTGCCGAAAATCACATCATTGCCGTCGCCGCCAAGGATCGTGTCCGCATTTGCCGACCCGTAGATATTGTCCGCCAGCGAGGAGCCGATCACCCGTTCAATGCTGATCAGGATGTCGCCATTGGCGTCGCCCGCCGTGCCAGCGCCGCCATCCATGCGGACGACGATGCCGCCCGATGAGGAATAATCCGCCGTGTCGAAGCCCGCGCCACCGTCCAATATGTCCGCGCCCGATCCACCGATCAGCGTGTCATCGCCATTGCCGCCTTCCAGCGTTTCGTTGACGCCGGTGCCATAGATGGTGTCGGCATAGACCGATCCGATCACATGCTCGACGTTGATGATCGTGTCGCCGGCTGCGTTGCCGCCGGTGGACGCCGTGCCGTCAAGACGAACAGTCACCCCACTGCCCGACGCGCTATAGTCGACGGTATCGGTGCCGGTGCCACCATCAATGCTGTCAGCCTGGTTGAAGCTGACGAAGGTATCGTTGCCGCCCCAACCCCAAAGCACTGTCGCGACCGCCGTGCCGCCACGCAGCGTGTCGCCATAATTCAGCGATCCCTCGATCCGCTCGATGCTGGTCAGGATATCGCCCTGCGCCCATCCGCCAACGCCTGCCGTGCCGTCGTTGGAGATGGTCACGGCGGCGTTCGAGTTGCGATAGTCGGCTGTGTCGATGCCCAGGCCGCCAATGATCTGATCCGCGCCAAGGCCGCTGGCGATGACGTCATCGCCGTCGCCGCCGTTCAGGATATCGACGCCGCTGTTACCGTAAAGCGTATCGTTGCCCGCACCGGCCAGCAGCGTCGAACCGCTGGCGCTTGCCGTCATTTCGTCATTCTGCACGGAGCCGATCGCGATCTCGATGTCGAACATCCGGTCGCCCGCGGCGTCGCCGCCGGTGCCGAAACTGCCGTCGAGATAGATTTTCATCCCGCTGCTGGCCGAAGCGGAATAATCCACCGTGTCGATGCCATCTCCACCGCGATAGACATCCGCGCCGCCGCTGCTGATGAACTGGTCGTCACCGGCCAGGCCGCTAAACTCTTCATCCGCGGCGCTGCCTTCAAAACGGTCGGCATAGGCAGAGCCGATGATCTTCTCGATCCCGCTCATCGTATCGCCTTGTGCGTCGCCGCCGCTGGACGTGCCGCCGGTGCGGATCGTGACCGCGCTGGCCGATCCTGAATAGTCCGCCGTGTCTGTGCCGGAACCGCCGATCAACGCATCCGCGCCTGCGCCGCCGATCAGCAGATCGTCGCCCAGCCCGCCGGCCAGCGTATCGTCGCCCCCCTCGCCCCGCAAAGTGTCATCGCCGTCGAAGCCGTCGAAATTGTCCGCGCCCGCGCCGCCGATCATCGTGTCGCTCAACCGCGATCCGACGAACTTTTCGATATTGGCAAAGGTATCGCCCTGCGCGTCGCCGCCCGTGGCCGTGCCCAGCGTCAGGTCGATCGTAATCGCTGCGCCCGATGTCGAATAGCTGACGGTGTCGAAGCCCGCGCCGCCATCCAGCTGGTCCGCGCCGCCGTCGCCGCGGAGCGTGTCGTCGCCGTCCTCACCCCGCAATATGTCGCTGCCGGTGCCGCCCGAAAGGACGTCATCGCCCAGGCCGCCAAGCAGCGTATCGTCGGAGAAAGTGCCGGTGATGGTGTCGTTGAAGTTCGACCCGATGACGGATTCAATGCCGGTCAGGCGATCTCCTCCGGCAATATCGCCACTGCTTGACGATCCGTCCAGATTGACGGTCACGCCGGCCGCCGCCGCTGCATAGCTGGCGGTGTCAAAGCCAGCGCCGCCGATCAGCGTGTCCGCGCCGGCGCTGCCGATCAGCATGTCGTCGCCCGCACCGCCCTCCAGCGTTTCCGCCGTCGCGCCGCCGGTCAGCGTGTCGTTATAGTCGGAGCCCAGCAACCGCTCGATCGAAATCAGCGTATCGCCATTGGCTTCGCCAGCGGTGCCGCTGTTGGTTGCGAGGCTGACGGAAACAGCCGCCGTCGCATGTTCGTAGGACGCCGTATCGAAACCCACGCCGCCATCGATCGTGTCCGCGCCCGCGCGGCCCTCGATCACGTCATTACCGTCCTGACCGATCAGGATGTCGACGCCGGTGCCGCCGATCAGCGTATCGCCATAGGCCGAACCGAGCACACGCTCGATATTGACGAGCACGTCGCCGGTGGCGGTGCCGCCCGCGCCCTGATCCACGCCGTTGGTGTAGACCGTGACCGCTGCGGTGGAGGCACTATAGTCTGCCGTATCGATGCCTGCGCCGCCGTCGAGCAGATCGCTGCCCTGACCGCCGACCAGCGTATCGTCGCCGTCGCCGCCGTAGATGCTGTCCCCGCCAGCGCCGCCGTCGATGACGTCATCGCCAAGGCCGCCCATCAGCGTGTCGGCATTGGCCGATCCGGTCATGCTGTCGGCAAAGGCCGAACCGATGACGCGCTCAATGCCGGACAGCGTGTCGCCTGCAGCATCGCCCGCGCTGCCCGTGCCGGTGGCAAGGTTGATCGCAATCGCGCTGGCCGAGGCGGAATAGTCCGCCGTGTCGAACCCGTCGCCACCCTGAAGCGAGTCCGCGCCCGCGCCGCCGATCAGCGTATCGTCGCCCGACTGGCCAATCAGCGTATCGTCGCCACCACTGCCATACAGGGTATCGGCATTGGCCGAACCTTTCAGGATTTCGATGCTGCCCAGCGTGTCACCCGCCGCGTCGCCGCCGACGCCGACCGTACCGTCCAGATAGGCGGTGACGCCCGCTGTCGATGCCGAATAGTCGGCCGTATCGATGCCCGCGCCGCCATTCATGGCGTCAGCGCCCGCTCCGCCCGAAAGAATGTCGTTGCCTGCATCGCCATTGAGGATGTCGTCGCCATCCTGGCCCTGCAAGGTGTCGTCGCCCGCCCCGCCGTCGATCCGGTCATTGCCGAAGCTGCCGGCGATCGTGTCGGCAAAGGCCGATCCGACGACGCGCTCGATTGACGTCAATACGTCGCCAAGGGCCTCGCCGCCGGAACTCGCCACGCCATCCATGCGCACCGACACCGCCGCCGTCGCCGCCGAATAGTCCGCCGTGTCAAAGCCTGCGCCGCCGTCCAGCGCATCGGTGCCGAGGCCGCCGACAAGCGTATCATCGCCGTCGCCGCCGGTCAGGCTGTCGTTACCCGCCCCGCCCGACAGCAGATCGTCGCCCGCGCCACCCAAAATCGTGTCGGCCGACACCGTGCCGAAGATGCTGTCATTCTGGCTGGTGCCGATGACCTGCTCGATGCCGCTCAGCGTATCGCCGGCTGCATAGCCGCCGCTCGACGCCGTACCATCCATGTAGAGGGTGATCGCCACCGCATTGTTGGAATAATCGGCAATGTCGAAGCCAGCGCCGCCGATCAGGACATCCGCGCCTGCACTGGAATAGATGATGTCGTCGCCCGCGCCCGTGTCGATCTGGTCCGCGCCCGCCGAGCCATAGACCCGGTCCGCCTGGCTGGAGCCGATGACCTGCTCGATGGATGTCAGGATATCGCCCTCGGCGTCGCCGCCGCTCGATACCGTGCCGTCCATGTACAGCGTCACCCCGGAGAGGGACGTGGAATAATTGGCGGTATCGACGCCCGCGCCGCCGTCGAGAAGATCCGCGCCCGCGCCGCCGATCAGCGTGTCGTTGCCATCCTCGCCATACAGGGAATCGTCGCCGCCACCGCCGGTCAGGACATCCGCGCCCAGACCGCCGCGAATGATCTCCGCCGCATTGCCGCCATAGAGGCGGTCGTCAAAGTCGGACCCGATCAGCTGCTCGATGCTGACCAGAATGTCGCCTGCCGCATCGCCCCTGCTGCCGGTCGTGCCGTCCAGATAGACGGTGACCGCCTGCAGCGCGCCGGCATAGCTTGCCGTATCGAAGCCTGCGCCACCATCAAACTGGTCGGCGCCAGCGCCACCGATAAGAATGTCGTCGCCCGCACCGCCCGACAATATGTCGTTACCCGCCCGGCCGTTCAGCGTGTCGTTGCCCGTGCCGCCGATCAGCTCATCGTCGCCGGTCGAACCGTTCAGCGTATCGTCGAACGACGAACCGACGAGGCGCTCGATCGTGTCGAGCACGTCGCCTGCGGCCTCGAAGCCGACGCCCGCCGTGCCGTCGAGCGACAACGTCACCCCACCAGAGGCAGAGCTATAATCGGCCGTATCGGTGCCCGCGCCGCCCGAAAGGACATCCGCGCCACCACCACCGATCAGCGTATCGTCGCCGGCATTGCCGTAGAGCGACTCATTGGCCGCTCCGCCCCGGATCACGTCCGATCCGGCCGAACCCAGCACCCGCTCGATGCTGGTCAGCATGTCGCCGTCCGCATCGCCGCCGCTGCTGGCAATGCCGTTCAGGTTGACCGTGACTGCGCCGACCGAGGTCGAATAATCCGCCGTGTCGATGCCCAGGCCGCCGTCGATCGTGTCGGCGCCCGCGCCGCCCGTCAGGATGTCGTCGCCGTCGCCGCCCTGGAGAGTGTCGTTGCCGAACGCCCCGGAGATGCTGTCATTGCCCGCGCCGCCGATCAACGTGTCGTCGGCGGTGCCACCGGTCAGCACGTCGTTGTGCGAGGAGCCGATGATCCGCTCGATGCTGGTCAGCGTGTCGCCCGCCGCATCGCCGCCAACGCCTGCAGCGCCCGTCAGGCCGACGGTAACGCCAACAGCCGACGCCGAATAATCAACGGTGTCGGTCCCCGCGCCGCCATCAAGAATGTCTGCGCCTGCCGACCCCATGATGATGTCGTCGCCGTCGCCGCCCGTGATCCGCTCCGCCGACGCGCCGCCGCGCAGCGTATCGGCAAAGGCCGAACCGATCAGCCGCTCGACATTGAAGATGGTGTCGCCGGCCGCGTCGCCGCCCACGCCGGTGCTGCCGTCCAGGCCGACATTCACCGCCGCGCCCGACGTCGCATAGCTGGCCGTATCGGTGCCCGCACCGCCGTCGATGACATCCGCATCCGCGCCGCCGACAAGGATGTCGTCGCCCGCGCCGCCCAGCAGCGTATCCGCGCCTGCGCCGCCCGACAGGGTATCGGCACCGTCATTGCCCTCCAGCACGTCAGCGCCGTCCGACCCGTTCAGCGTATCATTGTTGAGGGATCCGATGACCCGCTCGATGCTGGTGAGCGTGTCGCCCGCCGCATCGCCGCCCAGCGAGACGGAGCCGTCGAGATTGACGGTAACGCCGGCCGAGGATGCCGAATAGTCGGCAGTGTCCATGCCGATGCCGCCGTCCAGTTCGTCCGCGCCAGCGCTGCCGACCAGAACGTCATCGCCCGCGCCGCCCAGCAGCGTATCGGTACCTACGCGACCGGACAGGCGATCGGCAAAGGCCGAGCCCTCAAGAATCTCCGCATTGGTGATGATGTCGCCCGCCGCATCGCCGCCGACGCCGACCGTGCCCGCCAGCGACGCCGTGACGCCGGCCGAGGAGGTCGCATAGCTTACCGTATCCAGGCCGCTGCCGCCGTCGATCATGTCCGCGCCGGCGCCGCCCGACAGGAAGTCGTCGCCCGAACCGCCGGACAGGCTGTCATTGCCAGCGCCGCCCGCGACGATGTCGTCGCCCGCCGCGCCGAGCAGGATATCGTCGCCCGAACCGCCGGTCAGCGTATCGGCATTGCCGGAACCCAGCACGCGCTCGATGCTGACATAGCTGTCGCCCTGCGCGTCACCGCCGATGCCGGTCGATCCGTCCAGCGCTACCGTGACGCCGCCCGAAGAGGTGCTGTAGTCGGCCGTGTCGATGCCCGCGCCGCCATCCAGCACGTCCGCGCCGGTGCCGCCGCTCAATATGTCGTCGCCAAGGCCCCCGATCAGTATGTCACCGCCGCCATTGCCCGTCAGCGTATCCGCGCCTGCGCCACCTTCGAGCGTCTCGCCGGCCGATCCGCCAGTGATGAAATCGTCATAGGCGGTGCCGACCACGCGCTCGATCCGCTGCAGCATGTCGCCCGCCGCATCGCCACCCGAGACCGCCGATCCGTCCAGGATCACCTGGATGCCGGCGCTGGAGGCCGAATAGTCAGCCGTGTCGAAGCCCGCGCCGCCGTCGATCATGTCCGCGCCCGCGCCACCGGCGAGCACATCGTCGCCCGCGCCACCCTCCAGCGTGTCCGCGCCTGCGCCGCCGCTCAGTATGTCATTGCCGACGCCGCCCTCGAATGTCTCGTCGGCGGCCGAGCCGCTGATCACATCGTCAAAGTCGGAACCGATAATGCGCTCGACATTAGCGAAGCTATCGCCCTGTGCGTCGCTGCCGACGCCGGTGCCCGCCGCCAGGTCGACGGTCACGCCGCCGCCCGCCGCCGCATAGCTGACCGCGTCGAAGCCGCTGCCGCCATCGAAGAAATCGGCCCCAGCGCCGCCCTCCATGACGTCATTGCCCGCGCCGCCGACAAGCGTGTCATCGCCCGCCGCGCCGGTCAGCACATCGTCGCCCGCGCCGCCCTCCAGCGTATCGTTGCTGGTCGATCCGGTCAGCGTATCGCTGAAGGCCGAGCCCATGATGCGCTCGATCGACCAGAGCGTGTCGCCCGAGGCATCGCCGCTGGAACCAAAGCTGCCGTCAAGGCCCACAGTGACGCCAGCCGACGACGCCGAATAGTCAGCGGTGTCGAAGCCCGCGCCGCCGATCAGCGTATCGTTGCCCAGGCTTCCCGCCAGCACGTCATCGCCCAGGTCACCGTCGAGAGTCTCGCTGTCCATGCCGCCGATCAGCCGGTCATTATAGGCCGAGCCCACCAGCCGCTCGATGTTGAGCAGCGTGTCGCCCTGCGCGTCGCCGCCTGTGCCTGCGCTACCATCCAGGCCAACGGTGACTGCCGCGCCCGATGTCGAATAGTCGGCCGTATCGTTGCCGATGCCGCCGTCCAGCACGTCCGCCCCGGCTCCGCCCCGCAGTGTATCGTCACCGTCCGCGCCGCGCAGCGTATCCGCGCCCGCGCCGCCGATCAGCGTGTCGTTGAAGCTGGAACCGAGCAGTATCTCTACATTGCTCAGCACGTCACCCTGGGCGGTGCCGCCGATGCCCGCGCTGCCGTCCAGCGATGCCGTGACCGCCGAAGCGGAGTCGGCATAGCTGGCAATGTCGATGCCCGCGCCGCCGTCAATCTGGTCGGCTCCGTCGCCGCCGATGATCGTATCGTTGCCGTCGCCACCCGAAAGCGTGTCGTTGCCGCCAGCGCCCTCGATATGGTCGTCGCCCGCGCCACCGTCGATGCTGTCCGCCGCCGTACCGCCGATCAGCGTATCGCCGTTGGCCGAACCCACCAGCCGCTCGATATTCAGCAGCACGTCGCCCGCCGCATCGCCGCCGCTGCCCGCGCGCCCGTCCAGATAGGCGGTGACCGCCGAGCCGGAATTGGCGTAGCTCGCGGTGTCGAAACCGCCCTCGCCGTCCAGCGTGTCCGCGCCCGCGCTGCCCATCAACACATCGTCGCCGCCGCCGCCGAGCAATGTCTCGACGCCCGCGCCGCCGCCCAGCGTATCGGCATAAGCCGAGCCGACCAGGCGCTCGATATTGGTGAGGGTATCACCCAGCGCCTCGCCGCCCGTGCCGGCCGCGCCGGACAGGTCGATCGCGACCCCGGCCGTGGCCGATGCATAGCTCGCCGTATCGATGCCAGCGCCGCCGTCGATGGAATCCGCGCCCAGACCGCCGGTCAGGATGTCATCGCCGCCGCCGCCGATCAGGCTGTCATTGCCCGCGCCGCCCGCAATGATGTCGTCGCCGCCCGCGCCGTCCAGCACGTCGTCGGCAGTACCGCCGGTGATCGTGTCGTTCTGGCCGGAGCCGGTAATCCCCTCGATGCCGGTCAGCACGTCGCCCTCGGCGTCGCCGCCGGTGCTGGGGCCGCCGTCCAGGCGCACATTCACACCGGCCGACGATCCCGCATAGTCCGCCGTGTCGAAACCCGCGCCGCCGGTCAGGATATCCGCGCCCGCGCCGCCGAAAAGCTGGTCATTGCCGTCGCCGCCGAGCAGCGTGTCCGACCCCGCGCCGCCGCGCAGGATATCGTTGCCCGCGCCGCCCTCCAGCGTCTCGTTCTGGCTGGTGCCGACCAGCGTGTCGTCGAACGCCGATCCGATGACCCGCTCGATTGACGACAGCGTGTCGCCCTGCGCATCGCCGCCCGCCGAAAGCGATCCGTCGAGATTGATCGAGATCGCCGCGCCCGATGTCGAATAGTCGGCCGTATCGAAACCCGCGCCACCGATCAGCGTATCCGCCCCGGCCCCGCCGCGCAGCACGTCATCGCCAATGCCGCCGTCCAGCGTATCGGCGCCCGCCGCGCCATCCAGGAAATCGTCACCCGCGCCACCACGCAGGTCATCGGCCGTGGCCGCGCCGGTGATCGAGTCCGCAAAGTCGGAACCCTGCACAATCTCTACGCTGACGAAGCTGTCGCCCAGCGCCTCGCCGCCGGTCCCGCCATTGGCGAGATCCAGCGTGACGCCAGCGGTTGCGAAGGAATAGTCGGCCGTGTCGATGCCTGCGCCGCCGTCCAGGATGTCCGCACCCAGGCCGCCGCGCAATATGTCATCGCCTACACCGCCATGCAGCTGCTCGTCGGCATTGCCGCCGGTCAGCGTATCGGCAAAAGCGGAGCCCTGCACCGCCTCGATGCTGGTGAGGATGTCGCCTTCGGCAAGACCGCCGGTGCTCGGGCCACCGTCCAGGCGGACCTGAACGCCGGTGCCCGACGCCGAATAATCGGCGGTATCCATGCCCGCGCCGCCGTCGAGAATATCGGAGCCGACGCCGCCGTCGAGAATATCGTTGCCGTCGCCACCACGCAGCGTGTCGTCGCCGCCCGATCCGCGAATGGTGTCCGCGCCTGCGCCGCCTTCCAGGACGTCATTGGCGGACGAACCGCTGATCGTGTCATCAAAGGCCGATCCGACGATGCGCTCGATGCTGTCGAGGATATCGCCGTTCGCGTCGCCCTGCGTGCCGGTGCCGGTCGCAAGCGACACGGTGATGGCAGAGGTCGCGTCGGAATAGTCGGCCGTGTCGAATCCCGCGCCGCCATAGAGCCGGTCAGCGCCGCCGCGTCCGCCCAGGCGATCGTCGCCATCGCCGCCGGTCAGCGTATCCGCCGCCGCCGTACCAAGCAGCACGTCGTCATAGCTGGAACCGATCAGATTCTCGACATTGAGAAGCTGGTCGCCTTCCGCCGCGCCGCCGGTCGAGCTTGACCCGTCGACCGACACGTTCACGCCGGATGTGGAGCTGGAATAATCGACCGTGTCGATGCCCGCGCCGCCATCCAGAAGGTCGGCGCCTGCGCCGCCGTCCAGAAGGTCGTTGCCCGCGCCGCCATAGATGGCGTCGTCACCGCCGCCGCCGGTAATGGTGTCGTTGCCCGCGCCGCCCTCAAGGCGGTCGGCATTGGTGCTGCCGCCAATAATGTCGTCCAGCGAGGAACCGATCACGCCCTCGATGCTGATCAGCTGGTCGCCGGCCGCATCGCCGCCAATGCCGATTGACCCGTCGAGCTGAACATTCACCGCGCCCGCCGAAGCGCTGTAGTCGACCATGTCGAACCCGGTGCCGCCATCCATGATGTCCGCGCCGATACTGCCGAGCAGCCGATCGTCGCCGGCGCCGCCGCTGATCATATCGTTCGCCGCGCCACCGCCGAGCACGTCATTATAGCTGGAGCCGATGAGTTTTTCGATTTCGACCAGCGTGTCGCCTGCAGCGTCGCCGCCCGTGCCGATGCTGCCGTCGAGCGACACCGCAACGCCGGCCGACGCGCCGGCATAACTTGCCGTGTCGATGCCGTTTCCGCCGATCAACTCATCCGCGCCCGCGCCGCCGTTCAGCACGTCGTCACCGCTGCCGCCGCGCAAGATGTCATTGCCCGCGCCGCCAGTGATCAGATCGTCACCCGCGCCGCCGCTCAATTCCTCATTCGCCGTGCTGCCGTTCAGCACGTCGTCGAAGCTGGAGCCGATGACATTCTCGATGCCGATCAGCTGATCGCCCTGCGCGTCGCCACCCGAACCGAGCGCGCCGTTGAGGTTGATCGTGACTGCCGCAGAGGAGGAGGAATAATCGACCGTATCGCGGCCAAGGCCACCGTCGAGGACATCCGCGCCAGCTCCGCCGAGCAGATTGTCGTCACCATCCCCGCCCAACAGCCGGTCATTGCCCGCGCCGCCGGAAATATAATCGTCGCCCGCGCCGCCGACCAACTCGTCATCCTGGACGCCGCCGGTCAGCGTGTCGTTGAATGCAGAACCGACCAGCCGCTCTATGCCGGTCAGGATATCGCCCTGCGCATCGCCGCCCGCGCCGGTGCTGCCATCCAGGCCCGCCGAGATCGCGACCAGCGACAAGGAATAGTCCACTGTGTCGAAACCAGCGCCGCCGTCCAGCACGTCTGCGCCCGCGCCGCCATCCAGCGTGTCGTTGCCGTCGCCGCCGACTAGGTGGTCCGCGCCGGCGCGACCGACGAGAAGATCATCGCCCGCGCCGCCATCAAGCACATCGTCGGTCGCGGCGCCGGACAATATGTCCGCACCGGAAGACCCGATCAGCTTTTCGATGGAGACCAGCGTATCACCCTGCGCATCGCCGCCGATGCCGATGCCCGTGACGAGGTCGACGATGACGCCAAGCGCCGAACCGCTATAGTCTGCAGTGTCGACACCCGCGCCGCCGTCCAGAAGGTCAGCGCCGCCACGACCCTCCAGCCGGTCGTCGCCGCCGCCGCCGAATAAATCCTCGTCCGCACCGGCGCCGATCAGGACGTCCGCCGAACCCGTGCCGATCACCCGCTCGATATTAAGCAACGTGTCGCCGGTCGCATGACCGCCAAGGCCAGCGGACCCATCAAGCGACACGGTGACGCCGGCGCCTGAAGCTGAATAGTCGGCCGTATCGCGTCCCGCGCCGCCATCGATCAAGTCACCGCCAGCGCCGCCCTCGATAAAGTCGTCACCGCTGCCGCCCAGCAGGGTATCGGCATTCGCGCCGCCGCGCAGCGTGTCGTCGCCCGCGCCGCCGGTCAGCGTGTCGGCCGCATTGCCGCCGGTCAATATATCGTTGAATGCCGAGCCGGTAATGGCCTCCACGTCGGTCAGCGTGTCGCCCTGCGCGTCACCGCCCACGCCCGCCGATCCGTCGAGACCGATGGTCACGGCGGCCGAGGAGCCGGAATAGTCTGCGGTGTCGAAGCCCGTTCCGCCCTGGAGCACGTCGGCGTCCGCGCCGCCGATCAGGATGTCGTCGCCTTCGCCGCCCTGCAGCAGGTCGATGCCCGCGCCGCCCAGCAGGCGGTCTGCGCCGCTGCCGCCGATCAGCGTATCCTGTCCGCCATTGCCGGTCAGGATATCGTCGCCGCCGCCGCCTTCCAGCACTTCGTCCGCGCCTACGCCGGTGATGCTGTCGGCATATTCGGAACCGACGATATGCTCGATATTGGACACATGGTCGCCCGCCGCGTCGCCGCCCTGCCCGACGCTGCCGTCGAGCGTCAGGGTGATGCCGCTGGTGCTGGCCGAATAGTCCGCCGTGTCGAAGCCCGCGCCGCCGTCCAGGATATCCGCGCCCGCGCGCCCGGCCAGTATGTCATTGCCAAGGCCGCCAATCAGCGTATCCGCGCTTTCGCCGCCGATGAGCAGGTCGTCGAAATCCGAACCCGTCACGCCCTCGACGCTGATCAGCGTATCGCCGTCGGCATGGCCGCCCGATGCGTTGCCGGTGGTCAGGTTAACCGAAACGCCCGCGTCGGACGCGCTATAGTCAGCGGTATCGAAGCCCGCGCCGCCATCCAGCACATCCGCGCCGGCAAAGCCGATCAGCCGGTCATTGCCGCCCTGCCCGCGCAAGATATCATCGTTGCCCGAACCATAGAGCGTGTCGGCAAAGGCCGAACCCGAAATGCCCTCGATATTGGCATAGGTGTCGCCCGCCGCGTCGCCGCCGCTGTTCGCCCGGCCATCCAGACCCGCGACGATCGCCGCGTTGGAGTGGCTGTAGTCAGCGATGTCGATGCCCGCGCCGCCGTCGAGGATGTCCGCGCCGCCCGCGCCCTGCAGCGTGTCGTTGCCCAGGCCGCCGACCAGCGTGTCGGCGTTCGCGCCGCCCGTGATCTGGTCGTCGAAGGACGAGCCGACGATACGCTCGATCCCGCTAAGCCGGTCGCCCTGCGCGTCGCCGCCCAGCCCGATCGACCCGTCATTGGCAATGATGATGTTCGAAGCCGACAGCGAATAATCCGCCGTGTCGAAGCCCGCGCCGCCGATCAGCTCGTCACCGCCCAGGCCGCCGCGCAGGATGTCGTCGCCCGCACCGCCCGTCAGGCGATTGTTCGCGTCATTGCCGGTCAGGATATCGTCGAAAGCGGAGCCGGTCAGGCCCTCGATATCGAACAGGCTGTCACCCTGCGCATCGCCGCCGCTGCCCGCGGATCCATCCAGCGCCACCTGCACCGCGCTCGCCGAAGCCGAATAGTCGGCAATGTCGAAGCCGACACCACCCTCAAGGATGTCCGCGCCGCCCCGGCCGTTCAATATATCGTCGCCCGCGCCGCCCTGCAGCCGGTTGTCGCCAGCGTCGCCGGTTAGCGTATCGGCATAGTTGGAGCCGATCAGCCCCTCAATGCCGATCAGCTGGTCGCCCTGCGCCGATCCGCCGGTGCCGCCGCCCGCCGCCAGGTCGACATTCACGCCGGTGATGGAATCGCTATAGTCGGCACTGTCATTGCCCGCGCCGCCGATCAGCGTGTCCGCACCCATGCCGCCGCGCAGGATGTCATCGCCCGCGCCGCCTTCCAGGATATTGTCGCCGCTGTCGCCGTTCAGGTGGTCGGCATAGGCACTGCCGATGACGCGCTCGATGCCGGACAGGCGGTCGCCCTGCGCCACGTCGCCCGATGACGCATTGCCGTCAAGGTTGACGGTCACAGCACCCTGCGCGCCCGAATAGTCCGCCGTATCAAGCCCGTCGCCGCCCTGCAGCGTGTCCGCGCCCATGCCGCCGATCAGGGTATCGTCGCCCAGGCCGCCGCTCAGGATATTGTCGCCGGCGTCGCCGGTCAGCCGGTCGGCAAAGGCCGAACCGATCAGGCGCTCAATGCCCGACAGCGTATCGCCCTGCGCATCGCCGCCCATGCCGACGCTGCCGTCCAGCGCCACGGTGACTGCGCTCGCCGACGTGCTGTAATCGGCCGTATCCTGGCCTTCGCCGCCCTGCAGGATGTCCGCGCCAGCGCCGCCCGAGAGGATGTCGTCGCCTGCCCGGCCTTCCAGCCGGTCGTCGCCCGCGCCGCCGATCAGGCGATCGTCCAGCGTGGAGCCGATCACATGCTCGATGCTGATCAGCTTGTCGCCGTCCGCGTCGCCGCCTTCGGAAATGCCGCCGTCAAGGCGCACCGTCACCGCAAAGCGCGACAGGCTGTAATCGACCGCGTCATTGCCCGCGCCGCCGTCCAGCACGTCCGCACCGCCCAGACCCAGCAGAATGTCGTCGCCCGCACCACCGCGCAGCGTATCCGCCCCGGCCGTGCCGATCAGCGTATCGTCGAAGTTGGACCCCTCAAGCCCCTCGATGCTGACGAAGCGATCCCCGACCGGATCGCCACCGTTCAGGGTCGATCCGTCGAGCGCGACCTGCACGCCGCTGGACGATCCCGCATAGCTTGCAATGTCGAACCCGTCGCCGCCGTCGATCAGGTCGCCGCCAGCGCCGCCCTCGATCACGTCGTCGCCCTGCCCGCCATGCAGCGTGTCCGCGCCTGCGCTGCCGATCAGATGATCGGCAAAACGGGAACCGATCAGATTCTCGACATTGACATAGGTGTCGCCCTGCGCGTCGCCGCCAATGCCCGCGCGTCCATCCAGATAGACGGTCACGCCCACATTGCTGTAGCTGAAGTCCGCCGTGTCGATGCCTGCGCCGCCGTCGATATGGTCCGCGCCCGCGCCGCCCGTCAGGGTGTTGTCGCCAGCGTCGCCGATCAGCGTATCGTCATGGGCGGAACCCTGGATCGCCTCGATATTGCGCAGGACATCGCCCTGCGCATCACCGCCCACGCCCGCGCGCCCGTCCAGATAGGCGGTCACCGCCTGCGTCGAACCGGAATAGTCGGCAATGTCGAACCCTGCGCCGCCATCCAGCGAATCCGCGCCTGCGCCACCGATCAGCCGGTCGTCGCCGCCCGCGCCCTCCAGCGTATCGACCCCGGCCGATCCATGGATGATGTCGTTGCGGCTGGTGCCGATGACATGCTCGATGCCGGTCAGGACATCGCCTTCGGCCTGGCCGCCATGCGACGCCGTGCCGTCCAGGAATATCTCGACGCCCGTTATGTCGGTGGCCGCCGCGCCGTCGCGCGCATGGGTATAATCGACCGTGTCGAAGCCCGCGCCGCCCTCGATCCGGTCGGCACCCGCGCCGCCGTCGAAGCTGTTGTCCCGCGCGTCGCCGGTCAGCGTATCGTTATAGGCCGAACCGATCAGCCCCTCGACATTGGTATAGGTGTCGCCGCGCGCATAACCGCCGCTGCCCGTGCCTGTGCCAAGGTTGGCATTCACCGCGGCGTTGGACTGGATATAGCTGACGATGTCGTTGCCATTGCCGCCGTCGATCTGGTCCTCGCCCGCGCCGGCGATGATCTTGTCGTTCCCGTCGCCCGCCGTGACGATGTTGCCCGGCGGATTGGAATAGAGGACATAGACAGGATCGCCGCTGACCGGATCGGTCACGACCATGTCGCTGGCGCCGGTCACGACCTTGATGCCGAAATGGGTGGAAACCTCGACGCTGTTCGCGCTGGTCTTGCCGTCGGTCGACAGGCCCAACTGGATCGGCAGGAAAAATTCGTCCTGGAATCCGCTGGATGCCGTCGCTGTGCCTTCGGCCGGCAACGTGTAGATCAGCTGTACGTCAAAGGCGAAATGCGACTGGCTCGCGGGGACCGGCACAGTCAGGCCGTTCGCGTCGACCATCGTCGTCAGCTTGGTGATGTTGCCTGCGTCGACGGTGACCAGCCAGCCCTTGTCTGTCAGCGTGCCGTTCAGGACCGAATAGCCCTCCGGCAACGACGGCAGCAGGACGGACATCAACGTCAGGCCCTTTGCCGGAACCATCGCCTCGACATGCAGGGTGCGCAGCGACGTGCCGGATGGCGCCTGTACGGGATTGTCGACATAAATGACGTCGTCGCCCGCCGTGCCGTTGACGGCTTCCTTGGTCGACTGCGCCGAATAGGCAGCGTCCTTGGATGAGGTCGCGCCACCAGTCGAACCCTGGACGACGGTGTGGCCGTCCTGCGTGCCGGTGGTGACGCCCTCCTTGTTGTACAGCGTAAAGGTCAGCTTGGGTACCAGCTTGCCGATGCCCGCCGGACCGATCGCATCATCGGGACTGGGCGTCACGGCGCGCGCGGAGGGCGGACTGGACGGCGCGCTTGAAGAGGATGGCGTGCTGCTGATCTTTTCGGTCAGGCGTTTGGATTCCTGATCGAACTTATGCTGATTCTCTTCCTTCTGCGCGGCTGTCTGCTGCGCTTCGGTCGAATCCTGCGGCTGAATTGCGCCGGACTGGTCCTTGTGCCCATCCGCCTTGGTGTCGTTTGCCTCGTCGGAAGAGGCCGAAGACAGGCCGAGCTTGATCGGCGTGGTCTGTTCCTTGATCTCGCCGACGCTGTCGATCGCCTGCTGGGCGGAGATTTCCTTGTCGGTGAAGACCAGGACCGGCTTGCGGCCGGAAAAGACCGCCAGCGCCATACCCGGAATGACGATCTTGCTGCCGTCCTCGAACACCAGCACGACGTCGATGTCGACGATTTCGACTTTAAAAGGCTTGTAGGCGATTTCCAGCTTGGCCAGGTCATCCTCACCCAGCTGAATGACCTTGGCTGCGCCATAATTGGCGCTGCCCTGGGCGACGATCGCGGCGTCCGCAGGCGCATTCGCGTCGGATTGTGGTGCAGCTTTTGCGGCGTGGGCCATCCGTTCCATGTCCGGAGCGGACTTGTTCCTGCCTGCCAATATGCCCTTGAACCAAGCCATTTTCGCGCAAAATCCCCAATATCAGGAGACCAGACTAGCCGCGCTTGTGTTTAGGAATGGTAAATGCCGCGTTTACCTTGTTGCCCCTGAACAGGGGCAGCAGCATTATTTTCCGCTGTGCGGCGCGGGTACGACGAGCGGCGGAAGCGGCTCACCGCTGCTGACGAGGTCGAACAGACCGCCCAGCTTCTGCAAAACGCGGAATTCGGCCATCATCTTGGCGGTATTGTTGGCGATCTGGTTGGCCCGCGCGGCGAACAATATCTGCTGGCTGTCCAGCAGGTCGAACACGGTGCGGCGGCCTTCGCGGAATTGCTGATTATACAGGTCCACGACCTTTTCGGAGGAAGCGATTTCCGCGTCGATGGTCGCCATCTTCGCGCGCGCAGCTTCCAAGGCATTGAAATCTATACGAATATCCTGCTCAACCTCACGGCGGCGGCGGTCTAGCTCATAATCGGCCTCGCGCAGCCGCGCGCTGATCCGGTTGCGGATCGCAATGTCCGCGCCGCCGTTGAAGAAGCTGTAGGTCAGCGTCACCATGGCGCGCGCATCGCGGTTGGTGCCGGTCGCGCCCTGCACGTCGTCCTTCCAGTTGCCTTGCGCCTGGAACCCGATGCGGGGGAAGAAGGTGCCGGTCTGGCTGGCGCGCTGACGGTCCAGCGAGCGGCGATCCTCGACCGCCTGCGCCATGCGCGGGCTATGATCGTCGATCATCGCCACAGCCGCATCGGCCGTAAATGGCAGGGAACCTGCCGGCGACGGCTGGTCGACGGCGGTTGCGGGAAGGTGATTGGTCAGGCGGCGATAGGATTCCCGCGCCTGCTCCAACGCGCTCCTGCGATCGAGCAGGTCCGCCTGAACGTTTTCGAGCCGCGCCTTGGCGCGGCTGACATCCGCCGGGGTGGTCAGGCCAAGGTCGTTCTGGACCTTCACCATCTTCAGGATCTTCTCGTGCGCCGTGATCTGCGCCTCGGCCAGCCCCACCAGCTTCTGGCTTTGCAGCACGTTCATATAGGATGTGGTGATGTCGTAGGAGATCGCCTCGATCTTCTCGCGCGTGCCCCATTGGGCGCTGCGATAATCGGCGCGCGCCCGCTTGATGTCATTGATGGTCGTGCCGAAGTCCCAGATATTCTGGCTCAGCGTCACAATGCCTTCGCCCCGGCGCAGCTTGGTGACGTCACCGAGCGCCGGTTCGTTGAATTCCCCACCGATCGCCACGGCCATGTCCAGATGCGGCATGTAGCCGGCGCGCGCTTCATCGACGCCATATTTGGCGTCGTCCTGCCGCGCCAGCGCGATCTGGATTTCCGGATTGCTCTTCAGCGCCTCGACGATCGCATTGCGCAGCGATTCCTCGGCGCCCGGAGGAGGCACGGGAGATGGCGTCGCGACGGGACCCGCCGGCGTCACATCGGCTGTCGATGCGGAAATATCGGCCTGAACAGGCGCAGCAACTGGATCGGCCATCGCCGTCATCACAGGCGCGGCGTCCTTTTGCGGAGCGACAGGCGTCGCCGGAGCAGCAGGCGCGGGCTGGATCGGAACTGGGGCCTCGGCAAGCTGGGCAAATGCGGGAACGGGCGGCGCTATCCGCGCCGCATCGACCTTCAGGAAGGTGGTGGGCGCAGCTACGGCCGCTGATGCAACGGTTGTATTGGGGACCACGGGGCCTTTGGCCGCTGCGACGGGCGTCGCAACTTCAGCATAGGGATCGACCATCTCCAGCCAGGGCGATTGACGCGTATCCGCTGCGGCAGGCGTTGCCTTGCCGTTCGGTGCGACGCTCGCAGGCGAGGTGTCGTAAAAGTCGGCTGCGCTGGCAACCGAGTGCAGCAGCAGGGGCGCACAGGCCGCCGCCGCCAGAATCTGGCGGGCGATGGTCGATACGAACAGGCCCTTGCCCGTGCGAATCCGCATGTCCCCCAAAGAAAATCTCCTCGCCGCATGCCGAAGATCGGCGCGCGTCCGCTTGGAATGCGCTTGCGTGGTTAAATTCGAGTTAAGCATAAGCTGAAAGGAGGCAGGTTTTTGCGCTGCCGCGCAGAAAATGCAGAATTTCAGCGTTGGGAAATTTCTGACACCTATTGGTAGGTATCGATCTCAAGCCATTGTTCGAGCATTTTAAAATGCAGGGGCTGGGTGAAGCCGACGCGCACGACATCTTCGTCGATCTGCATGATTTTCGCCAACCGTTCCTCAAGCCCCTCAATGGCGAGAGTAACGATCTGGCCTGGTGCAACGTCGTGGGAACAGGCCAGAAGCGCGTCGCCCAGCGACACCGCCGTCAGGGTGCAGCGGCTACGGCGATGATTGACGGTCAGGAAGGCCGGCGCGTGTCGCGGAAAGCGCGGGAATACGCCCGCTTCCCCGCTGGCGTCGGTCTGTCCATGGTCGATCAGTATCAGTTCTGCGCCGGCATTGTGCAAGGCGATGCCCGCGCGATGGTCCTTGGTCCAGCGCACCACGCCCGAAACGCACAATCCGGACCGCAGTTGGATAACGATCTCTTCTTCGACCGCGAGCGGCATCCGCGTTTCGATCATCATGCCCGCTTCGGACAAATTGCGTATGCGGCACAATGCGTTACGACCTGCCTGCGCGACGCCGGCATTGATCAGCACGGACACGACCCGGTCGTCGCCGCGCCGCTCATCAGCCTGCGGCGACTGCGCGTTGCCGATGGGGGGCATCTCCGTCATCGGCGCACTACCGCACACTTCGCTGTGAACATGGCCATCACGCAGCCTTCGTCACGCCACTGGCAACCGCACTGTCACCGACCAGCTCCGTCAGCATCTCTTCATCGATGCCCTCGTCGAACCGAAGGCCGAATCCGGCCGGCGTCGTATTGACGATACGGCCGAAAATCTCTTCGCTCCCGACCGTCAGGCAGATCGGCACATCACGCCGCGCCATCAGATAGGCGAGCTTGGGACGGAACTGCGCGCCGCCGCAGGAGAAATCGGTCACCCGCCCCTCATAATTGATCATCCGGTCGATCACGATCAGCGTCGCGTCGAGCTGGCATGCGAAACGCGCGGCGGAGCGGCTGAACGCCGGCTTGCGCGAGAAGAGACGATGAAGGGAAATGCCCATGGTGCGATTCTCTCTATCTCAGCCCTGATCCGTGCCGGTCGCACGAATGTCCGTTGGCGGCGGCGGCGCAGCGTCTGCGACGTCCAGCGCCTTGGCGTCAGCATCCGATTCCTCGAACAGGTGAAGACGACGGCGCAGCACATCCATTTCCAGCCGCGCGCCATGCAGCCCGGTGTCTGCCAGCGGATCGCCATGCTCAGCCGCCCTTGCAGCGTCCGCCGCCTGCATGCGGTCGAGCAGCGCCAGCAGACGCGCCTGATTACCCTCATTCTGCGACATCATTTGCGCCAGCACATCCTGGTCGCTCTTGCGGCCAGCCTCGATCCGCTCGATCGAATCGCCCAGCGACTTTTCGACCGATTTGGCGATCTGGCTTTGGTTGATGCTCGTACGGCGAATCTCCGCGCGCAGTTTGCGCCGCTCGCCGCGGCTCTCGCCATCGCCGAACATCCGGGAAAATAGCCCGCCTTTCTCGCCGCGCGACACCGTCTGGCTGGTCAGGACCACGGGGTCCTTCTCCAGCATCGCTGACTGCAGCGCGACCAGGCGCTCCACCTGCGCATGAAGCTGCGCTCCATCGAGCGTCATCCTACGATCGGCGGTGGCGTTCATCGCCTCCAGCATCTGGCGGATCGCCATGCGGTCGCGCTCGGCCATATTGAACAGGCCATGGAACTGGCTGACCATCATCGTCTGGTTCTGCGCCAGCTCCGCCACGACACGGGCGATCGGCTCCAGCAGCGGCGTTGGGTCGGTCACCTTGTCGACCGATTGGGACAGGCGGGTCACGCTATGCGCCATCTGATTGATGGCGTGCTGCGTCTCGCCGGCGTTGCGGGTGTTGCCCAGCACCGCCTCGCGCAGTTCCCGCAACTGCTTGCCGCCAAACTCCAGTGCGCGGATGACGCCGGTGAAATCGACATTCGCCCCGCTCGCCTGCGCCTCATGCGGATTTTCCAGGGCGGCGAGGTTCGACAGCCAATGCTCGAATTCGTTGCGCAGTGTCTTCATCGCGCTGGTCATGCACCGTTCCAGCGCGCCCAGTACCATGGATGTCATCAGGCCGAACAGCGATGAGCTGAAGCCCACGGACATGCCGTTCAACGGGCCTTTCATGCCCTCGATCAGCTTGCCGAAGCTGTCCGTGCCGCCCGCGCCGGAGATATCCATGCCGCCGATCAGGTCGCCCACCGAATGGACGGTCTTCATTAAGCCCATGAACGCGCCGAGCAGGCCCAGAAACACCATCAGGCCGGAGAAATAGATGATCGTCGACTTGCGATCGTTGATGCGCTGGTCGACGTCATGCAGCAATTGCTGCACGGTATGGTTGGAAATGTGCAGGGAGCCGGACTTGCCCAGCTCCTCGGTGATCATGCGATATCCCTGGCCCAGCAGTTCCGGTTCCTGGAACACGATGGCCGGGTGGCGATAGGGGTTAAGCGGCCGCTGCGATCGCGATCCATAGTCGACCTGCAGCGCCTTGAGCGCCAGCACCTCGTTCTTCAGGGCGGTGACATGGCGGAACGCCAGCGACGCCGCCAGACCGAAGGTCGCGAAGATCGACAGGTTCAGCGCCGCCTTCGCCTTGATGCCCGAAATGACGAACTCGTGCGCATAGATGCCAAGGCCGATCAGGACGACCATCATCATGGTCATCTTCAGCAGTTCGGACCGGATTTTCTTTTCCATCGTCGCGTTCTTTCGCTGCTCGGCTCAGGGCTTCAGGACGACGCGCACATTGTGCCCGTCCTTGGCGGAAGGATCGGTTACCCGCACCTGCGTATTGATGTCGCCCGGGCTGATGCCCGCCTTGATCAGAAGGTTGCGGGTCATGGCGGCGCGGTAGAAACCAAGCCGCTGCGCCTCGGAAATCGAGGATGCCTGAGGCGCAAACGACCAGATCTCATATTTCATGCCGGGGCGCTGCTTGGACTTCAGGAAGTCCGTCACCTGCTTGGCATTGGTATCGTCGTAGCGCACTGCCATCGGCTCGAAATCGACGCGCAGCAGGACGTCGGCGGTCTTCACCGCCACGCCCTTGGTATCGTCGGCATTTTCCATCGCCTTCACGGCGATCTTCATGGTATCCGGGGTTTCGCGCGTGCGGATGGACAGCTTTTCAGCGCCGTTGATGGGGTCGGACTTCAGGATCGAGCCCAGTTCAGCCACCGATGTGCCGGTTTCCGCGTCCGGCGACCGTATGGTCTGGTTCTGCTGACCCGGCGCTCCACCCGTCGCACCACCCGCCGCGCCGGCGTCGGCCGTGCTCGCGCCCGTCTTGCCGAGCGCTTCCTTCGCCTCGATCTGCTTCTTGAAATGCTCCATCGTGCGCTGGGACAGCACCATGACGGCAGCGCTCATGATAACGAGCAGGAAGGTCACGACCATGATGACGGTCGTCAGCACGTCGACGAACGCCGGCCAGTGATTGACTTCCCCCTCTGACGATGCCCCTGCCACTATCTACCCCCAAAAACCGCGGAAAACCTGCCGCGAAGAAACTGGTAAATGCCGTTTAAACCACATTGTCCTAACCAAGCCCTAACGGCGTAACGATTAGGCTGCGCGCGCGCCGGACTGCTGGTTGCGCATCATCGCGATGATCTCCGCCCTCGGCCGGTCCGCGACGATCTTGCCCTCGTCCAGCCAGATGACGCGATCGACCAGATCGAGCAGCGCCATGCGATGCGTCGCAAGGATCAGCGTCTTGTCGCGGGTCGCCTCGCGCAGGCCCTGGATCACCGCCTGCTCGCTGGCGATGTCCATCGACGCGGTCGGCTCATCGAGCAGCAGCACATTGGGATCGCGCAGCAGAGCGCGGGCCAGGATCACCGCCTGGCGTTGACCGCCCGACAGCTTGCTGCCGCGCGCGCCGACCTTGCGGCCATAGCCTTCGACGCTGCGGCTGACGAAGCTGTCTAGACCCGACGCGACGATGGCACGCTCGACGACCTCTTCCGCCGGTTCTTCCAGCCCAAGCAGCATATTGTCCCAGATCGAGGTGTCGAACAGCGTCGCGTCCTGCGCGGAATAGACGATGCTCTGGCGCAGATGTGCGGCGGCATATTGACCGGCGGCATGGCCATCGACCGTCATGGCCCCGGCCTGCGGCTCGATCATGCCGGCCAGCAATTGCAGCAATGTGGACTTGCCCGATCCGGACTTGCCGATCAGCGCGACCTTCTCGCCCGGCTGGAACGATACGCTCAGATCCTTGAGGCTGGGCGCCGCGCTTTCCGCGTAGGTGAAGGCCACATTCTGCAGGCGGATATCGCCCTTCACCGCACGCCGTTTGACCGACGGGTCCGACACGTCACGCTCCGGCTCCATCGCCAGCAATTTGGACAGACCAGCGAATTGGGAAAGGCTCTGATACCCCTTCGAGATCATCGAGATCGCCGAGGAAACCGGAACCATAGCGCGGCCGGTCAGCATGGTGACGGCGATCATCGCGCCGGTCGTCATGAGATTGTCCTTGATCTGGAAGACGCCGATGATGACGACCATCACCGTCACCATCTGGACGATCAGGCCCGCCATCGATCCAGGCAGATCGTTCCACTTGCGCGCGGATTGCGAGCTCATGCCGATATGGTCGGACACGATATCCCACTGGCGCAGAAAACGGCCCTCGGCCTGGTTCGCCTTGATCGTCGTCAGCCCTTCGGTCACGTCGACGACCAGATTATTGCGCGCCTGCATGAGCTTTGACGAGCGCTTGCTGCTGAGTTTCAGCGCATAGCTCGCGACGAAACCAACCATCACGAGCGCCGCTGCGCCGACGATAGGCCCGGCGACCGTCCAGCCGCCGATCAACAGGATCAATGCCACATAGGCAAAGAAATAGGGCACATCGACCAGGAAGGTGACGATCGCCTGCGGCACCAGCAGCGCCAGCGCCTCGACATCGCGCAGCGCCGTCATCAGGCCGCCGACCGTGCTCTCGCTCTTCCCGGTGCGGGCATGCAGGAATGACGTCATCGCGCGATGCTGGATCGCCTGCCCTACGCGCACACCGATGGCGTCGACATAGCTGCCACGGACATGCTTGAAGGTAAATTCGAACAGCAGGATCAGCACGACGCCGGCCGACAAGGCCCAAAGCGATTCAATCGCCAGGTTGGGCACCACGCGGTCGTAGATCGCGCGCATATAGAGAGGAATGGCGAGGCCACAGAGATTGAGCAGCACCGCCGCCAGCAAAAGCTGACCCAGCCGCTTGCGCTCGCTCAGGAACACGCCGACCAGCCACAGACGGGGATTGCGGCGAACGAAGGAGCGTTCTTCCTCCATGCCGAGTCCGTTGGCAGGGTCCACATGGCCGCAGACCAGTAACTCGCCCGACACGATCGGTTGCAGGACTGCGACGGGAATGGATTTCTCCCCTTCCCCGTCCGCCATCACCAACACGCCGCCGGCCTTTATATCGATGATCAGCACCGCGCCGCCCTGAACCACCGCCAGCACCGGCAGTTCGTGTCGTTCCAGCGAAGCGAGGCTACGGCTGTCCCAGCGCGCGTCGATGTCCGCGCGGGCCATGGCCAGCGGGGCGAATTTCGGATCCATGTCGCCATTGGCGGTCGGCAGCGCCGCCACCAGCATATCGCGGGACGCGGGCTTGCCGCAGCGGCCGCTGAGCCGTTCGAGGCCCATGACGAAGGGCATCGGATAGACCGTCCCGCCCCATGCCTGGGCCGCCTCGACCGCCTTATATGCGCGTCTGCCATAGCTGATTCGCGACAGCTTGGCGCCGACCCTGCCGACCAGGCTGACGCCCGATCCCTGCTCAATACCCTGCATAGAAGACCTGATCCCCGTAGATGGCCCCATTGGTCCGATGAGAAGCATTAAGCATTTTTAAGGATAATGATTGGTAAACGCCGGTTCACATTTTTGCAGGGACCGGCACATGGACTTCAGCGGGATACGGGATCGGATCATTCGTTCGGCGGGCGGCGAAAGCCTGTTCGAGGGGGTGTCCAGTAAGGAACTCGCCTCCGCCTTTGCCGGCAATGTGAAGATCGCCAGCGCCCCGATTGACGGCATTGCGCCATGGAGCGCCCGCATCCGGACGGACAAGTCCCATCGCACGTTGAAGATCCTCGCGACGCTGGTCGTCACCTTTCTTCTCTGGGCCACCTTCTTTCAGGTCGACAAGGTGACGCGCGGCAGCGGCAGGGTTCTGCCGTCCGTGCAGAACCAGGTCGTGCAGCATCTGGAAGGCGGCATCGTGAAGCAACTGCTGGTCCAGGAGGGCGAGCGCGTCCGCAAGGGCCAAGTGCTGATGACCGTCACCAACCAGACCACCACCGCCGATTTCCAGAACGCCCGCACCGACGTGGTCGCCAAGCGCATCGCCCTCGCCCGCATGGATGCCGAAGTCAGCGGCACCGGCGAGTTCACGGTGCCCGAAGAGCTGCGCAAGGCGGCCCCGGAAATCGCGGCGTCGGAAGAGGCGCTGTTCTACTCCACGCGCAACCAGCGCGGGCAGGAAACGGGCATCATCGACGAACAGGCGCGCGCCCGTCGCGCGGAGATCGGCACGCTTCAGTCACGCCTGGTCAACCTGCGCGGCGAAGAGCGATTGATGGTCACGCAGCTCGACAAGCTGCAGCGCGCCTATGACGCCGAAGCCATTTCCGAGCGCGAAGTGCTCGACAAGAAGGCGATGTTGCTCGCGCTGCAGACCAAGATCGCCGACGTGCAGAACCAGATACCGGAATCGATGGCGCAACTGGGCGAAACATCCGCCCGGCGCGGCGAGGTATTCACCAAGTCGATCCAGGAAACCAAGGCGAAGGCCGCAGAGCTGCGCCTGGAACTGTCCAAGGCCGACGAAAATCTGGGCGCGTACAGCGACAAGGAATCCCGCGAGGAAATCCGCGCGCCGATGGATGGCGTAGTCAACAAGCTCTATGTCCAGACCGTCGGCGGGGTCGTGCGCGGCGGCGAGCCGCTGGTCGAGATCGTGCCGGTCGACAAGGTCGTCATGGTCGAGGCCCGCGTGATGCCAAAGGACCGCGGCAACATCTGGCCCGGCCTGCCCGCCACCATCAAGATTTCCGCCTATGACTCAGCAATCTATGGCGGCCTGGACGGCAAGGTCCTGGACGTGTCGCCGGACGTTATCCAGGACGCAAAAGGCGAAAGCTATTACCGCGTCCGCCTGCGCGCCGACACGACCAAGTTCGGCGCCGACAAGCCGGTCATCCCCGGCATGACGGCGGAGGTAAATATCAAGTCCGGCCGCCAGTCGATCATGGACTATATCCTGGGGCCCCTGATCCGCATCCGCGACAGCGCGATGCGGGAGTAGGGTCTACGATCTCACCGCCCATCGAAAGGCCGCCGGATAATGGCGGCCTTTTTATTTGGGTCGTTGCAGAGATGCGCGACCACTTGTTGCCGCTCGCTTCCCTCTTTTCCCCTGTAACTCGACATTTTATTGCGCGGGCGTGATCCTATCGGGAAAGGCGGGATGGCTGGGCTGACGATGGGAAAGAGCGGTCAGCACTGTAAGGGGAGACTGTTCTGTAAGACAGATTAGGGCCGAAGATGGCGATGGCCGCATTTTCGGCTTCCTCTCCTTTAAGAGATGATAGCGCAGGTTGGCAGCTTGCTGCCTACCGCAGCTTGGAGAGGGGCTGTGTGTTATCGAGAGCGCACAACCCCTCACCAACTCCGGCTAAGCGCTGCGCGCTAAGCCTCCATATCCTCTCCCCACGGGAGAGGTGAGTATGCCGCCCGTCACTCGCCCAAACAAAAAGGGCCGCCCTTTCAGGCAGCCCCGTTTGTCACTCAATGTCGCCGCGCTTACCCCGCGATCATCGCCAGCAACTGGTTGTTGCTGAGCCGCTTGTCGAATTCGACGCCAAAGCGCTCGCCCTTGACCCATACGACCGTGGCGGAAATCATCTTGCCTTCCCATTCGATGGCGATGGGCTGCTTGACCTCTGGCTTGCCCAGGGTCTGGCCGCGCGCGCCGTCGTTCGAGACCTCGATCAGCTTGCCGGGGGCCTGGCCGCCATTCTGCATGATCGTGATCGGCAGCAGGACCTTGAACCGGCTTCCCTTGCGCGCTTCATCGGGCTGACCCGGACGAAACAAAGCTGCTAACCCCATGACTATCGGCTCCGCGAGTGTGTTGGCGCTGCCGAGTCCCCGGCTTCGCGTGTCTTGACATCTCGTAGAACGGTATTGGTTTCCAAAAACTTAGCTTCGCGCCGAAGCGGAGCGACCGCGTGCGTCTCATCTGTCCCGAATTAGGACATCCGTTAGGAAACTCTCCGCTGTGGCAGGCGTTTCTCCCGTCGCAACCCCTGTCGTGAAAGACCCATAATGGCCGCAAAACCTTTTCTGCTGATGACCCTCGTCTTGCTCTCCGCCTGCGGATCACAGGAATCCGGCGAAGGCGCCACGCAGCGCGAGCAGATCGGTCAGACATGGAAATATGAGCAGAAGGCCGATCCCGCGACCGGCAAGGCCACCCCGATCGCCTATCTGGGCAGCGCGAACAGCATAAAGACCATGACCGCCCCGGACACATTCGCCGTGATGCTGCTCCAGAAAATGCGCAATGGAGAGACCGGCGTGACAATCAAGGCCGTGGGCGCACCCTTCACCTGCGACCTGTCATCCTGCGAAGTTCAGGCCAGTATCGATGGGAACGGGCCAAAAACCTGGCAGGGCCGGATGACGGATACCAAGGATGGAATCGCGATCCCTCCGCCACAAAACGCTTTCGAAGCGATTCGGGACAGCAAGTCGGTAAAGGTAAAACTGACCCTGGGCACCGAGGGCGCGCATGATTTTACGTTCAATACGGCAGGCTTTTCCTGGCCGAAGAAATAAACGGAATTACGATCAGGTCAGGCGCCCGATCAGCGGCCACCATTGGGAGGCGGAGGCGATGGCCAGCGCCAGCAATACTATACCCGCTCTTACCGCCACGCTCTGCCCCGAATCTTGCCCTGTTGGGCGCATATCAGCGGGTAAGCGGAATTCATAACCCTTTAACCATGATTGGCTCCGCCGGCTCCGGAACTTTACGAAATTTCAACCCCCTACCCGCTATCCCGCTTTCAGCTTCCCATAGCTGGATGCGGTTTGCCGCATCACTTCCATCGTTCCCGGAGGGCGGGTGCTTGTGACCCATCCGGCCTCCGGGATCGAATGAAACGCGACGGCGGCAAATCCCGATATTCCGCGATGCGCGTCAGCCCGTCTCAACCACCCTTTTCATCACTGTTGCTATGGCCCATAGTCCTTGGACCATGACTGACGAAAAGACAGCAGCAGCCCAAGAGGCTGCATCGCCCCCTCCTCCCCATGATGAAACCCCGGCAAAACCTGCTCCGGCAGGCAAAGGCGGGCCGGGCAACAGCAAGGGCCTGTGGATGGGAACCGCCGTGGGAATCGGGTCGGCCGCGATCGTCGCGGCGCTTCTCTACACCCGGCGTCAAAAATAATCCTGCCGACGTGAAAAAGCCGGGAGGCCCGTGGGCTCCCGGCTCTCTCTTGCTCGTATCGTCCGGCGTTACTGCTTTGGCGGCTGCGCTGGCGCGGGTGCTGCAGCGGCCGGAGCACTAGCCGATGCGGCGGCCTGAATCTTCTGTTGCAGGGCAGGATCGCTCTGCGCAGCCTGACCGATCGCATTGAACTTCTGCGGATCAAGGCCCGTCGCCTGCACAGCCGCCAGCATCTTGGGCTGCTTCTGATCGGCTGTCACTGTGGTGTCGGACTGGATCTTGTTCAGCTCGACCGCGGCGGACGCAAACTTCTTAATCTCATCGTCGCTAAAGCTCGTCGCACCTGCCGGAGCGGCCTGCGCCGATGCTGCGGGCTGGGCGGGGGCGGCGCTCTGCGCCAGCGCGGAACCGGCCGCAGACAGCGACAGGGCGGACATCAGAACCAGTTTGTACATGCGGGCCAAGATATTTCTCCTTCAAGATGGACTTACGAAAAGATTAACGCCGACATGTGGCGCGGTGTCCCCACGTTCAAAGCCCGTTCGGACGGATCGTGGCATTTCGGGGACGCCGGGAGCGCCCATGTCCGCTCGTCCCGTTGCCGCCACGGTTCATCATGGACGATTCCGACCGTCAACGCAGGACGGGTCCCATCCGGGAAAACCAGGGCAAAAATTTTACGCGCGCCAGTGAACCAGATCCGCCCAAGAGAATTATCCCAGCATGACCCAATATCGTTTCGTGACGCCCGACCGCTCCGGCAAATGGTACAACAGCATAGAGGCCGCGCAGAAGGCGGCAGGCAAGATCGGCGCCGGTTTCCGCGACGACCGTTCCGGCCAATTCTATCCCTATCCGCACACCGCGTTGGAAAGCCGCGCGCATGAAAGCTGCGCGACGAAGGTCGGCCAGACCATGGGCAAGGCCGGTCAGGCGGTACGCGGCATGCTGATGCTACCCGCGCCCGCTCCGGAACGGCTCTCGCTCGCCGCGGATTGAGCGACAGCGGGCCTTCACCCTATTTCCAGCCGCCATCGCGGGCCGCTTTCTCGGCCGCGGCATCCACCGGCGCGCCAGCGATAAGCTGATCGATCGTCGCCATCACGCGCGGGTCGCCGGAGGACGCCTGCCGGTAATCGCCAGACGTTCCATGGCCCGGCGCCGCCTGCTCAAGCCGCCAGTCCGCGCCCGCCCGACACGCAACGCCCGAAACCGCTGCACCCTCGAAACTCCGGCACCAGCCGCCATCCCTGGCGCGAAAGCTGAGGCCGATGCGCACATCGTCGCCGCCCTGCGCGGAGGCCAATTGCGTATCCAGCGCCTTCGCCAGCGATCCCTGCGCCACCATCTTTCCACCCGAAATGCCGACGGGGCCAGCCTCTCCGCCCATGCCGCGCCCCAGCCACAGCCCAAGGACCAGGCTTGCCGCGATCGCCGCGCCCGTCATCCATCCGGGCCGTGCCCGCCGCGTCCGTGCCGCACGCGCCTCCGTCAAGTCTATGACTTTGGTGTGAGGCTCCAGCAAAGCCCTGAACCTATCAGGCGCCTCCTCTTCGGCGATCGGCGCGAAATGCCCGCTGAGCCGCGCGCGCAACGCCTCATGCGCCGCCAGCCGCTGCGCCAGCGCCTCGTCTCCGGCAATCGTGCGTTCAACGCGCCGGCGGTTCACCTCGTCTAGCTCGCCGTCCGCATAGGCGACCAGCATCTCCTCGGAGATCATGCTCACGCCGCTTCTCCCAGCAATTCAAGCAACGCACCACGCCCGCGCACCAGGCGGGACGTCAACGTCCCCATCGGGATGTCCAGCACCTCTGCAGCCTCCTTGTAGGCAAGCCCTTCCACCAGCACGAGCGCGATCACCTCTCGCTGTTCGTCGGGCAGCTTCGCCATCGCCCGCGCCACGTCCGACAGTTCGACCGCCGCCTCGATATCGCGATCGCCGGCGTGGCCGACATGTTCGCCCTCCTCTTCCGGGGCAAAGGTCTTCGCGGCCCGCTGACGCGCCCGTGCTTCATCTATCCAAAGGTTTCGCATGATCCGGTACATCCAGCTGTCCAGACGCGTGCCCTCTTGCCATTGCGCGCGGGATTTCAGCGCGCGTTCGATCGCGGCCTGGCAGAGGTCGTCACCATCCGCCGCGTTGCGCGACAGGCTCGCGGCAAAGCGGCGCAGGCGCGGCACAAGGGCCAGCAATTCGCTTTCGAAGGCCATTCAGGCTCCGTCTTTACGTTTCTGTGGGATGAAACGACGCCGCCCGCACGTTTCATCCCCACGGCAGAATAAAAATCTGCCCCTGCCCGTTCTGCATGCGTAAGGATGACGACACAATGCCCCGTTCCCACCTCCCCCTGCTGGTCATGGTCGCCGCTCTGGGCGTTCCCGCATGGGCGGGCGCGCAGCTTGCCCTGCCCGGACCAGACCTGCGCGGCGCCGCACCCGGCCTGCTCAACACGGTGACCGGCGCGCTGCCGCTCGATCAGCTCGAACGCCTGTCACCCACCCGCCTGGCCGAAAGCCTGCTCGCTGCCCGTACGGATCGCCTGGCGAGCCTCGTACGGCGCAGCAACGGCGACGTCGCCTTCGACGATCAGGGCCAGCCTGCCGTCCGCAACGCCATTCTGGCCACGGGCGCGAGCCCAGCCGATATCGAGGCCCTGCGCAAGGCAGGCTACGATCCGCAGGCGGAACGGATTGAGGGGCTGGATCTTTCCGTCACCCGCCTGACCGTGCCGGACGGCGAAACCCTTGCCCGCGCGATACGGGCCGTCCGCAAACTTGCGCCGCAAGCAGAGGTCAGCAGCGACCCCCTCTATTTTGCCAGCGGCGTCGCGCCGACGGCGTCGGTCGCGGCATTGGCCAACCGCCCCGGCCCGGCCACCGGCGCGCTGGGCCTCATTGACGGGGGCGTCGCCGCCATATCGTCCCTCACCGGCCCCATCGAACAACGGGGTTTCGCAAAGAGCGCTCCAATGGCAAGCCCGCACGGCACCGCCGTCGCCAGCCTCCTCACGGGCAACGGCCCCATAAAGGGGCCCGCCCCCGGCACACCGCTGCTGGTCGCGGATGTCTATGGCGGCGATCCTGCGGGCGGAAACGCCCTTGCCCTTGCCCGGGCGCTCGGCTGGATGGCCAGCCGCGGCGTCCGCATCGTCACGATGAGCCTGGTTGGGCCGCCCAATCCGCTGCTGAACGGCGCCGTCCGTGCGGCGCAAGCCAAGGGCGTGACCATCGTCGCAGCCGTGGGCAATGACGGCCCCGCCGCCCCGCCCGCCTATCCGGCCTCCTGGCCTGGCGTCATTGCCGTCACTGGCGTCGATGGCCGCAATCGCGCGCTGATAGAGGCCGGCAAGTCCCTTCATCTCGACTTCGCGGCGCCCGGGGCCGATATGCGCGCCGCCGATATGAAGGGAGGCAGCGCCAGGGTACGCGGCACGTCCTTCGCCGCCCCATTGGTCGCCGCCCGCCTCGCCCGCGCGGGAAGCATCGATGCTCTCTCCGCAGAGGCTAAGGATCTTGGCAAAAAGGGACCTGACGCCACATACGGCCGCGGTCTCATCTGTGAGACATGCAGAAATAACTGATTAATATCAATGAACTAGAAGATAATTTCGAACCGTCGGGATTAAACCCCCGCTCCCTTCCGTTTCCCGATCAGACCATTGAACGGAAGGAATTTTCCATGAAACGCACAGCATTTTCCCTTATCGCGATTGCCGCCTCGCTTGCGGCTGTTCCCGCCTCAGCGCAACTGCTTGGCGGTGGCGGCGGGCTGATGGGCGGTGGCGGCCTGGGCGGCGGCCTGGGTGGCCTCACCGGGTCGCTGAACGGCACGATGGGCGGCACTGGATCGCTTGGCCTCGACCGCAGCGTCGACCTGCGCAATGGCACGGTCAACGGGTCGGCCTCCGGCTCCGGCAAGGGCAGCGGCTCGGCCTCCGGTTCCGCCACGCGCGGCACACATGGCAAGAGCGCCTCTGCGAATGGCGGCGCCTCGGGTTCCGGCAATGCCGCCCTTGGCCTGGACACCTTGGGCACCAGCGATGTACGCAATGCCGTCGGCGGCGTCCGCGACACGGCGACCAGTGCTGCCGGAACC
>DASVND010000025.1:0-1671 GCA_036384035.1 Sphingobium sp.
TTTTGGCGACGTCATAGATCCTCCAGCTTGTTGGGGCTGGGGGCACCTTAATTATCTGGAGTAAAATCGATGTCTTCATCCCGTAAATCCGCGCCTGCGTGCGAACCGCTCGACATAAATCTCGACTGCAAAGAATATGTCATCGACTATCTCGAGCGCGCTTTCCCGACCCGCCAGATGCGCGTCTTCACCGATGACACCGGCACGCAGCGGTCGGAGCCGATGACGGACGATGTCGGCAACCCTGTCTATAATCCCGAAGCGGAGGCTGCCCGGGCGCAGATGATCGAGCATCTGTGCGCGCTGCCTCCGATCATGTCGGCGCTCGACGGTGTGCTGGAGCATTTCGGGCATGATCGCGTGGCCGAGGTCACCGGTAGGACCAAGCGCCTGATCTCGACAGGCGACGGCCGCCAGAAGCTGGAGACCCGCTCCACTCGCACCAGCCAGGCTGAGGCCGCCGCCTTCATGCAGGGGCTGAAGCGCATCCTCATCTTCTCGGATGCCGGCGGGACGGGCCGGTCCTATCACGCGTCAATGGACGTGCCGAACCAGGAGCAGCGGGTGCACCTTTTGCTCGAGCCGGGCTGGCGCGCGGATCGTGCGATCCAGGGCCTCGGCCGCACGCACCGCACCCACCAAGCGAGCACGCCGCTGTTTCGTCCCGTCACGACCGACTGCAAGGGCGAACTTCGCTTCACCAGCACCATCGCGCGGCGGCTCGATAGCCTCGGCGCCCTCACGAGAGGCCAGCGCCAGACTGGCGGTCAGAATCTGTTCGATCCGGCAGATAATCTCGAAAGCGAATATGCCTGCGCCGCACTGGTGACGTGGTTCCACCTTCTGGTCGACGGCAAGCTCACCAGCATCTCGCACGATGATTTCGAGGACCGTACCGGCCTCGAACTCTGCGACAAGGACGGCGTCCTGAAAGAGGAGCTGCCGCCCATCCAGCGATGGCTAAACCGCATCCTGGCGCTGCCCATCGGCCTACAGAACAGCATCTTCGACGAATTTCTGTCCCTGGTCGAAACGCGGGTCTCGGCCGCGCGGGAGGCTGGCCGGCTCGATGTCGGCGTCGAGACGATCCTGGTCGATTCCGCCACCTTGATCGACGATACGCTGCTCCGGACCGACTCGGTCAGCGGGGCGACGTCGCACTTGCTGACTATCGAGATCGCGCGGCGCCGAACCCCTGTCACCCTGGAGCGGGTGTTACGCATCGCCGAGAGCGACAGCACCGCGGTGTTTCTGGTCAACGCCAAGTCCGGGATGGTTGCGCTACAGACCCGCGCCCGAGCACTCATGGAGGAGAAGGACGGGACGCCGATCCCGCGCTTCGAACTCACCAGACCTACCCGGCGAGAATATATCCGCGAGCATGAGCTCTTCGAGAGCGCCTGGAAAATCGTCGGTCGCGACGCCTTCTGCGAGAAATGGCAGGCGGAAGCCAACGAAGCGGCGAACAAGGTCGATACCGAGACGATCCGCCTGGCGACCGGCTTGCTTCTGCCGATCTGGTCGGCGCTCCCCAGCGATCACCTTGTGGTCAACCGCATCGCCGACAAGGCGGGCAATAGCTGGCTCGGCCGGCTCGTTTTCGACGAGCATGTCGTCCAACTCTTCACCAAGCTCGGCATCGACCGTGCCGAGAACCTTCCGCCCGCAGAC
>DASVND010000026.1:0-51262 GCA_036384035.1 Sphingobium sp.
CTGGTCGAGCAGATCAAGGCACGCATGCCGCATTGCCAGCTCGCCAACGGCTACGGCCAGACCGAGGCGACGGCCTGGACCTGCGGGATCAGTGGCGACGTCTATCTCGAACATCCCGCCGCCTGCGGCTGGGCCGCGCCGAGCGTGAAAATCGAGCTGCGCCGTGACGACGGCAGCGTCGTGACGGGCCTCGGCGAGCCGGGCGAGCTCTGGATCTACAGCCCGATGCTGATGAACGAATATGTCGGCGACCCCGAGGCCACCGCCGAGACGCTGCAGCAAGGCTGGCTCGCCTCGGGCGACATCGCCACGGTCGACGCCAAGGGCATCTACACGATTGTCGACCGCAAGAAGAACATGGTCATCTCGGGCGGCGAGAACATCTATTGCGCCGAGGTCGAGCGCGTCATCGGCGACCATCCGGCAGTGCGCGAGGTGATCGCCTATGGCCTGCCGGACCCCCGCCTGGGCGAGAGAGTGGCGGTCACCGCGGTGCTCGAACCTGGCGGCGAAACCAGCGCGGACGACATCAAGGCGTTCAGCAAGCAGCGCCTGGCGATCTACAAGGTCCCGCGCGACGTCTTCCTGACGCGTGATGCCCTGCCGCGCACGGCATCGGGCAAGATCGATCGCGGCAAGTTCCTGAAGGCGCTGCGCGAACAGGCCTGAGCACGAAGAGATAGAAACAAGAGGATGGGCTGAATGAACGATCTCCACTTCGATGAGACTTTCGACTTCGTTTCGGTCGGCAGCGGCGGCGGCTCGATGGCTTCGGCGCTGCTGATGCGCTCGCTCGGCAAGAGCGTGGTGGTGCTCGAGAAAATGCCGCGGATCGGCGGCACCACCTCGCGCTCGGGCGGGGTCATGTGGATCCCCAACAACCGCTTCATGAAGGAAGAGGGAGTCGAGGACAGCTACGAGAAGGCCATGACCTACATGGAGGCGACCGCGGGCCAGTCGCTCGACGCGCCGGGCACGACACCGGCCAAGCGCAGCGCCTATGTCACCGAGGGTCCCAAGATGGTCGATTTCCTGGTGGCGAACGGCATCAAGATGCGCCGCTGCCCCTGGTGGCCCGATTACTACGATGACCGCCCGGGTGGCTCTGTGCCGGGCCGCACGATCGTTGCCGACCTGTTCAATTCGAACGAGCTGGGCGAGTGGCGCGACCGGCTCGAACCCAACTTCCTCGGCAATACCCCGGCCTACCACTACGAGGGGTTCGAGATCGGCCTCGCCAAGACCTCGTGGAAGGGCAAGGCGGAGATGGTCAAGGTGGGCTGGCGCATGATCATGGCCAAGCTCACCGGCAAGCGCTGGGTCACCGCCGGCGGCGCACTGCAGGGGCGGATGATGCAGGCCAGCCTGTCAGCGGGCGTGGACCTGCGGATAAACAGCAAGGTTTCGAGCTTTATCATCGACGACAGCGGCACGGTGAAAGGCGTCGTCACCGAGAGGAATGGCAAGCCGTGGCGCGTCGGCGCGAACCTGGGCGTGCTGGTGAATGCCGGCGGCTTCAGCCAGAATCAGGAGATGCGCGACAAGTACCAGCCCGGCACTTCCGCCAAGTGGACCGCGGCGACCGCGGGCAATACCGGCGAGATGATCCTGGCGATGATGAATATCGGCGCCGCCGTCGGCCAGATGGAGGAAATGGTCGGCAATCAGATGTCGATCCCGCCGGGCAAGGAAGGCACGGGCGACGGCGTCTCGCTGGGCCAGTTGGCGGGTGGCCAGATGCATTACGCCAAGCCGCATTCGATCGTCGTCGATCAGTCGGGCCTGCGCTATATGAACGAGGGCGGCTCCTACATGGCATTCTGCCAGAACATGCTGAAGCGCGACAAGATCGTGCCGGCCGTCCCCAGTTGGTGGATCGGCGACCAGCATGGGCGGGACAAGTATCACGGCGGCAACCCACCGAAGGAATGGATCGAGTCCGGTTTCATGAAGCGCGCCGACACAATTGAGGGGCTGGCCGCGCTGATCGGCATGGACCCGGCGGTGTTGCGCAAGACGATCGAGACGTTCAACGCCGGTGCCCGCAAGGGCGTCGACGAGGAGTTCGGCCGCGGCAATCGCGCCTATGACAACTGGCTCGGCGATTTCCATCGCAAGGACGGCTCGCACACGCTGGGGACGATCGAGAAGGGGCCGTTCTATGCGGCGCCGGTGGTGCCGGGCGACGTCGGCACTTACGGCGGCGTCGTGACCGACGAGAACGCCCGCGTGCTGCGCGACGACGGCAGCTGGATCGAAGGGCTCTATGCCACGGGCATCAGCACCGCTTCGGTGATGGGCCGGATCTATCCGGGCGCGGGCTCGAGCGTCGGACCCAGCTTCGTATTCGGCTATATCGCCGCGAAACATGCAGCCCATCTTGGTAATCAGGGTGTCGCCTAGAATGCTTATGATGAAACAGATCGCACAATATGAGGGCCGCCTTCTGAACCACGTTGAGACGCTTTACCGGCCAGGCGAACGCGACCTTGCAATCGAGCTTGTGGAGGCACTCGGATGCACGGTGACCGATACGGGTTTCAAGGGCGATGGCGTCGACACATTCCTCGCGGTCCATCCGAACCGAGACGATCAAAACGCTCAGAATAACGTTTTTTACATGTCGCAGATCCGGCCGGAACAGATGGCGATCGAGGAGCGACTGCGCCGGTTCAGCGTGGAGGACGATGGCTTTGCAGCCGACTTGGAAAGGTATCGTCACGCGGCGCGAACCAAGCCCTTTGGCGTTCCGCATTTTTCGCTGCGCTATCGATCGGGTCAGGAAGTCCGCGACGTCGCCGACCGGATCCACGCGTCACTGAAAACAAAACTGGAAAGCCGCCTCAACATGCGGATCTTTGCTCCGGGTGACGAAGACGCTGCAGTCGGCAATCTCGTGCAGGGCTTTCTGTACCAGGACGTAGTAGTTTCGGGCTCCTTCCTCATGGGACAGCTCATCGAATTGCAGACCCTTCCTTGAAAAGCGTTCCCGCGGTGGGGCTGACCAACCAGATGGATGGATTCGAAACATGAACGACGAGAACGTGCTTGATATAGTCTTCGATCATCTCGCGGCCGGCGATGTTGCCGCGGCGCTGGAAAGGCTCTCCCCAAACGCACTTATCTGGCATTGCTTTGATCGGATCGCATACGATCGCGAGGGCTCTGCACGGGAATGGAACGCCTTTGTCGCCAATTTTCCCGAGCGGGCTTTCAGCGATATCCGCAGCCAGGCAACGGACACCGGCTTCATGCGCCAGCACATAATGACGGTCAGCACGCAGAGCGGAAAACGACTGTCGTGGGAGGTCTGCGTAGTCGTGGTGATGGAAGGGAAGCTGATCAAACGGCTCGACGAGTACATCGACCGCGCGAGCAGCTTCGATCTGACGGAATCGCCGCAGTGACAGGCGTCGCGGACCGCGTCGCGGTCGTCACCGGGGCAGGTAGCGGATTGGGCCGGGCCTACGCTCTCGAACTCGGCAGACGCGGCGCCATGGTAGTCGTAAATGATATCGCCGCAGGTGCGGCGCAGGCCGTCGTTTCGGAAATAGTGGCGGCCGGCGGCAAGGCCGCCGCTAGCAGCGAGACGGTCACCTCGCGCGCAGGCGGCCGGGCGATCATCGACCTTGCCATTTCTGCGTTTGGGCGGATCGATATCCTGATCAGCAATGCCGGTATCTTACGCCACGCGCGGTTCGAAGAGATGGGCGAGCCAGAGATCGACAATGTCATCGACGTTCACCTCAAGGGTGCATTCCACGTAGGCCAACCAGCCTTTGCGGCGATGAAGCGACAAGGCTACGGCCGCATGCTGTTTACAGCATCATCGTCGGGTTTGTTCGGTCACCCCTGGCAGGCCAGCTATGCCGCGGCGAAAGCTGGAATAGTCGGCTTGGCCAACACGATCGCGCTCGAAGGCAAGGACCACAGTATATTGTGCAACGTCATCATGCCCAGTGCTCGCACCGGGATGACACAAGGCGTAGACTATGGCTGGAAAGCCGAGGTTACCGAGGTCGGAGCGACGCTCGACCGGCTGATCGCAACGCCAACGGACGGCGTCGATCGACTGGATCCAGACTGGGTCGTGCCGCTGGCCATACACTTAGTCAGCGACGACGCAGCAACAACCCACGGCGTGTTTTCGGCCTGCAACGGGCGCTATGCGCGCGTCGCGATCAGTGCTGCGCCGGGGTGGATCGCTCCTGCCATGCCAAGCGCGGATGACATAGCGGAACATTGGCCGCAGATCTGCGATGCGGGCAATCTGTTCGAACCATCAAGCGTCTATGACGAGGCGCTCGATGTGCGCTTGGCTCTGGTGAAGCACACGTGACTGACAAGCTTAAACCTCTGAGCGACGCTCACGGCATCGCCCCCGCTGCGCTTCGAGCCAAATACCGCTTGGAAAGAGACCGGCGGCTACGGCCAGAGGGCCTGGCGCAATTCGTCCGAATCGACCGCGGCCGCCATCATCGGTATGAGGAAAATCCCGCGTTTGCCAACAGGCCCGCTCGTGAGCCACTAGCCGATCAGGTCGAGATTGCTGTCATCGGAGCGGGCTTTGGCGGCCTGCTCCTTGGCGCTGAGCTGCGCAAGGCCGGCATCGAGGGACTACGTTTCATCGACCGGGCGGGTGATTTCGGCGGTGTCTGGTATTGGAATCGCTACCCTGGGGCGGCCTGCGACACCGAAGCGCCGATTTACCTGCCCATGCTCGAGGAACTCGGCGTATTGCCGCGGCGAAAATATGCCAAGGGTCCCGAGATTCACGCTCACTGTCGACTCATCGCCGAGACATTCGACCTATATCGCGATACCTGCTTCAACACCGACGTCACGGCAATCTCGTGGGACGATGCAAGTGGCCTCTGGACCATTCGAACCGACCGTGACGACGCGATGAAGGCCCGCTTCGTCATCGTTTCGGCAGGCGTGATGGACCGTCCGAAACTGGCGGACCTGCCGGGACTCGAAGACTTTCAAGGCCATTCGTTCCATACCAGCCGATGGGACTATGGCTATACCGGTGGCACCTCCGATGGCGAACTGACAGGGCTTGCCGACAAGGTTGTTGGGATTATCGGAACGGGCGCGACCGCCGTTCAGTGCGTGCCGCACCTCGGCGCGGGCGCGAAACAGCTCTATGTCTTTCAGCGGACTCCCTCCTCGATCGACCGACGCGACGACCGCGAACTCGACCCCGCTGAATTCGCCGGCCTGGAACCTGGATGGCAGCAGAGGCGGATGGAGAACTTCACCGCCCTGGTGGGCGGAGCAATACTTGAGGACGACTTTGTCGACGACGGCTGGACGTCGATCCCACGCAACATCCGCAAGCTCGTCGGCCACGCCAAGGAAATGGGCATCGAGATAGGCAATCCCTATGAAGTGGCGCCGCTTGCCGACTTCGTGAAGATGGAGGAAATCCGGGCGCGCGTAGGCGATGTCGTTATCGATCCAGAAACGGCGGAGGCCCTCAAACCCTGGTACGACCGCTTCTGCAAACGGCCTTGTTTTCACGACGAGTACTTGCCGACGTTCAACCGGCCCAATGTGACCCTGGTTAACACCGGCGGGCTTGGCGTCGAACGGATTACCGCTGCAGGCGTTGTTGCAAACGGGCGCGAGTTTCCGCTCGATTGCCTGATCTACAGCACCGGCTATGACGCAAGCAGTCCATTTGCCAAGCGTATCAGCTTCGAGATAGTCGGCCGCGAAGAGCTATCGCTCAAAGAGAAGTGGGAGAACGGCGCGGCCACCTTCCACGGTTACGGTACACACGGTTTCCCCAATCTCTTCATCATGGCCCATGTTCAGACGGGCCTTTCCCTCAACTTTCCTCATATGATTGGCGAGCAAGCGCGGCACATCGCGTACATTCTGCGCGAGGTCCGAAAGCGAGGAAAGACGCGAGTCGAGGTTACACGCAAGGCCGAGGATGCCTGGGTCGAAGAGATCGACAGAGCCGCTGTCTCGATGGTCGAGGCACTTCGCGAATGCACGCCAAGCTATTTTAATCACGAAGGGAACGTGAGCCGTCTGAACGCCCGAAACAGCGCCTATGGCGGAGGCCCGCTGGCGTTTTACGAAATCATTGCCGATTGGCGTGCGGAGGGCTCGCTCGCAGGCCTCGAGCTCCGCCAGGACTGAGTTTCGCAGCAGCGGTGCGAGAACGATCTCTTCGGAAGCTGTGACGAGCTCGCTCGCTATAGCACGGCCCAGTTTTACCCGCGCCACTGCAAACAAGGGCCGGCTGCTAAATTATTCGGTTTGCCCGCTCGAAACGCGTGTCAGGCAGCTGCGATATCGGGTTCGGGATCGTCAAACTGATAGAAGCGCGCATATTGCCGGCGATAGGCAAGTAGCGGACCGTCGCCCTTCACCAGCATCGGCTGTTCCTGGAAGCGCTTGGCATTCCAGATCGGAATGTCCTGGTTCACCTGCTTGACGAGGTCGCGGATGCGCGCCTGGGTCACGCGGGCCTTGCCCTCGCTGATGCCCGGCGGAGTGAACATCTGCCAGCGAAGATGGGTGTGTTCGGGATCGATCGGCGTCACCTGCTGAGCCTGCACGACGTGGCAGACGTCGATATATTCGACCATCGATTGGCCGGGCCCTACCGCAGTGGTGTCGATCTTGCCGGTCATTGGCCCGCGCGGGGTATTCATCTCGGCGACGACCATGTTCCGGCGCGTCCAGCCATCGAGCTTGAACTCGCCCTTAGGCGCGAAGGGCACGCCGTGGACCGCTCCGAAATGGGCGTGGTCCTGGCCGTTTTCGGTGATTTCCTGGCAGTGAATATTGATTACCCAGTCGTAGGAGCTGTGGAGAATCCAGTCGCCGTCTGGGCATTCGGGCAGACGCGCGACCCCCCACTTCGGTGCCGCCTTCTTCGGATGGTGCCAGACGTAGATCACACCATCGGATTCGGTCACCGGCCAGGTTGGCAGACAGCCGCGCTTGGCCTGGGGCGGTATAACGTCGGTGTAGGGAATATCGGTGACCGCACCCTTTCCATCGAAGCTCCAGTGATGGAACGCGCAGCGCAGGTCGTTGCCGACCACTTCGCTTTCGACGCCGAGATGGGCACCCAGATGCGGGCAGAACGGATCGACAGCGTGGACTTCTCCGTCAGCGCCCCGCCACATGACGAACTCCGTGCCGAAGTAGCGCAGGGTCTTGACCTGGCCCGGCACAATCTCATCCGACGTTGCAACAGCGAACCAGCCGAAGGGTATCGGTAGCTTGGCAAAACCTCGATCGAGGGGAGAGGTGGCAAGGTCCATCACTAACTCCGGCTATCCCCGCAATTTCAAGGGGGTCATGAATTGGGCAATCGGGGCTCATCGCCCGTTCGGGATCTCTCGGAAGGGCACGTTCTTGTCGACACGGATGTCGCCCGGCAGGCCAAGCACGCGTTCGGCGATGATGTTCTTCATGATCTCGTCGGTCCCGCCGCCAAGCCTGAGGCCCGGTGCCCAGAGGAAACGATGCTGGAAGGCCCCGTTCATCGTCGCTTCGTCGGGATCGTCCATCAGGCCGGCGTGATCGAGCAGGTCGAGCGCCTTGTCGGTGAGGTTCTGCGCGAGGTTCGACCAGAGCAGCTTGCCCGCCGAGCCTTCGGGCCCCGGTGTGGCCCCCTTGGACAGCGAGGTCAGCGTGCGGAAACTCAGCAGGCGGATAGCCTCGGCATCGACGTAGAGATCGGCCAACCATTCGCGGAACGCCGGATCTTCGATCGCCGGTCCGTCGAACGACGGCGTCTCGGAAGCGAGCGCCATGATGTCACGCCAGCCCAGCCCGGTGCCCGAACCGAGTGAGGCGCGCTCGTTCATCAAGGTGGTGATGATGACCTTCCATCCGCCGCCTTCCTCGCCGACGCGCTGGCTGTCGGGCAGGCGCACGTCGGTGAGGAACACTTCGTTGAGCTCGTTGTCGCCCGACATCATGCGGATAGGCCGTACTTCGACGCCGGGAGTCTTCATATCGAGCCAGAAAACGGTCAGGCCCTTGTGCTTGGGCAGGTCGGGATTGGTGCGCGCGACGAGCATGCCGTAGTCGGCGATCTGGGCGCCGCTGTTCCACACCTTCTGGCCGTTGATCACCCATGTATCCCCGTCCCGCACAGCGGCGCAGCGCACCCCCGCCGAATCGGAACCGCTGGCCGGCTCGGAGAACAATTGGCACCAGATCTCGTCACCCCGCACGGCCGGCGGCACGCGGGCGAGCGAAGCTTCGTCGTGGTTGTGCTCCATCAGCGCGGGCAGCAGCATGTCGAGCCCGGTGCGGAAGTAGTTGAACTGGAGCCCGGCGCGCAGTTCCTCCTGCCCGAAGATGGCTTCCTCGATCGCGGTGCCGCCCGCCCCGCCCCATTCAGGAGGCCAGGAGATGCAGGCATAGCCCGCAGCGGCCTTGGTTACCTGCCAGACGCGCGCGACATCCCTGTGCTTGTCGTGCCACTGGCGCCGCTCGGTCGGGGTGAGCCCGCTCATGTCGGGTGCGTTGTCGGCAATCCAGGCGCGGACCTTGGCGCGGTAGGCGGCCTCTTCGGGGCTTTCGTCGAAGTTCATGGCTGTTGTCCTTCGAGCGCGACACGCGTTTCGAGCCGGTCGGCGAGGCGGCGCTTCCAGTCGCGCGGCGCGCCGAGGATCAGGCCGAGATGCCGCGCGCGGCGGTAGAAAAAGTGGCAGTCGGCCTCCCAGGTGAAGCCGATGCCGCCATGCGTCTGGATGTTCTCGCGCGAGGCGAGCAGATAGGCGTTCGATCCCGCCACCCGTGCCGCGGCGGCAGCCAGCGGCAGCTCGGGCGCGTCGGTCGAAAGCGCCCAGGCGCCGTAGTAGGCATTGGCGCGCGCGACTTCGTTACGGATGAAGACGTCGGCCAGCTTGTGCTTGATCGCCTGATAGCTGCCGATCGGCCGGCCGAAAGCATAGCGTTCGAGCGCATAGTCGCGCGCCATCTCGAGCGCGCGGTCGGCGCCGCCGAGTTGCTCGAAGGCGACGAGGATCGCAGCGCGGTCCTGGATGCGGGAAAGCAGGGCAAGCCCTCCGCCCGGCAAACCGAGCGGTTGAGCCGGCGCGTTGGCAAAGGCAATCCGGGCCTCGCCGCGCGTCGGGTCGATCGTAGAGACGAATGCGCGTTCGATGCCCTCGCCCGTCAGGTCGACGAGATAGAGGCCGGGGCCTTGGTCCGAATTCGCCAGCACGATAGCCTGGTCTGCGGCGAGGCCGTCGGTGACCGGCAGCTTGACCCCGGTCAGCTTACCATCTGCAAATCGCGTGGCGATGCGTTCCGCTGTCAGCACGCCGGGGCCCTCGGACACCGCCAGCGTGCCGATCAACGAACCTTGCGCGACTTGCGGCAGAAGCGCGGCCTTATGCTCGGACGAACCTGCGAGCAGCAAGGCTTCGGCGAACTGATAGACTGTCGAGGCGAAGGGCACCGGCGCCAGCGAGCGGCCCAGTTCCTCTGCGAGAGCGCAGAGCTCGACATAGCCCATGCCGATGCCGCCGAACTCCTCGGGAATCGCCGCGCCGCACCAGCCCTGCTCGCCGATGCGCTGCCATAAGGCCTGATCGTATCCAGCGGCCGGATTTTCCAGAGAAGCGCGCACCACCGCCAGCGGCGATACTGCGGCGAGGAACCGTCGGGCTTCGTCCTTCAGCGCCTTCTGCTCGTCGGTGTAGTCGAAATTCACAGCGATCCTCTCTGTCGGCCCGCTTTCTTTACAATACCACAGCAGCATTGCAATACTGTCATTTAGCCCGGATCGAGGGCTTCAGGGCTTCGGCGCTCTCACCAAAGACCACGCAGAAGGGGGCGCTTACGCTCCGCGAACGTTTGGCCGCCGACGACCGCCGAGCGAGACATTTTCGATTATCGTCGCGCCTTCTGGGCACACGCGTTTGGCGTTCCAAACGGAGTCCGTGATGCTGATACACGTGCCCTATGCTCGAGGCGGCAGGCCCAAAACCTTGGCAGCATTGTCGTAAAGGAACTTCGGCCAGACCTCGTCTTTGAAAGGCACCTGATCCATTTCAGCGAAAATCCGCGTGAGTTCCAGGCCCATTGGAAAATAACCGGCGTAGATCACCTTGTCCGAGCCGCGCGAGTTGGCGAATTTGACGATCGCCTCTGGCCAGTACTTCGGGGCGAAGGCGCTGGTCGAATAGTAGAGGTTCGGCCATTTCAGCAAGAGCTTCACCGCCAGGGCCTCGTCGGGCTCGGCGCCGTGGCGCATCACAACCTTGAGCTCGGGGAAGTCGTACGCGACTTCGTCGAGATGGCCGACCCATTGCGGCATCATTGGAACGCGCGGGCCAAGCATACCGACATTGATGAAGATGGGCAAATCCAGTTCAATGCATTTGGCGTAGATTGGATAGGCACGTTTGTCGTTGATAGGCACCGGCGGATTCTGACCCGAGGGGAAGAACGACACGCCCTTTATTACGCCCTCGTCGAATTCTCGCTGAACCAGACGCACTGCATCCATACCCTTGTTGGGATCGATCGGACGGATCGCTGCGAACCGATCGGGATGGCGGCGAACGGCTTCGGACGCACGGTCGTCGGACATGTGGATCACCCCGACGCGGATGTTGTGTGCATCCATCTGGCCGAGCGTTTCACTTATCGAAGAAAGCCGATCATCCCCTTCTCCAATCTCATCGGGAATCTCTTTAAACATGTATTCCGCCGGGTGAGTCTTCCACGCAGTCTTGAGCGACGCGACGCCCATTTGATGGGTATCACGAAAGCCGATCAGGGTGTCGATGACGGGAAGATCAAGAGGGCGCGGCATATTCATGATTCCTTCTGGTGTTGTCCGAGCTCAACGTCTGCAAGAAGGAAGTAAATGCGCGCACTGGCATAAGCCATTTCGCAGCCACCTCCCCGATTGTCCCACGGCCGGGGAAGATCATCGACAGCTGACAGCCCTACGACATCGACCATACTCTGGCCCTCTTCAGCCAATATCTTTCGATCGCCCAAAGCGGCCATGGATGAAGAGATTGATCTTGATGTCAATGTCTTGATCACTGGGCCTAACCACAGCCCAGCCAAAGTAAATCATGACGGTGTGGTTACCGAGCAGGAGATCGACGAACAGGCCGGCCGACTGGTCGTGATCGCCGTCCGGAATCTTGCCTTGCTCGGCCAGTTGTCGGAACAGCTGCGCGACGTTGCCGGTAAAGCGGGTGAATATCGCCGTCGCCACCTGGCTCATAAGTTCCGGAAACCGGCCACTTTCGGCAATCATCAAGCGCATCAGATCAATCGAGCGCGAACGAAGCGCGACCAGGTATGAATAGTGAGCTGCCTTGCGCAACGCGGTAGTAAGGTCTTCGCCGCCTTCGAGAACTGGTGGCGCGATTCTCGCGGTATCGCGCGCAAAGATCACTTCGCGAAAGATCGCCTCCTTGTCGCCAAAGTGCTGATAAAGAGTACGAGTGGCAACACCTGCCTTCTTCGCGATCTCGAGCAACGTGGTTGCCGCGAACCCGTCGCGGATGAACATGTCGGTCGCGACCTCCATGACTATCAGTTTGCGCCTCTCAAGCTCGTCCGCTGTCGGGCGACCCGCGCGGTTGCGCTTGTGCTTGGCGGCGGCTTTACCCCGGGCGGATTCACCAGATTTTGCCAGGACGGCCTTTCCAGAGGCCTGGGCAGCGTTGTTCAAAACCTCACCTCATGCCTTCTCGAAGATGTGCACGCCCGCGGCGGCACCGAAGCCGAGCACGTGCGACAGGCCGATCCGGGCGCCGGCGACCTGCCGCGCTCCCGCCTCGCCGCGCAGGTGCTCGACGATCTCGACAATGTTGGCGACGCCGGTTGCGCCGATCGGGTGACCCTTCGACAGCAGTCCGCCCGAGACGTTGACCGGGATGCGGCCACCAAGCGCGGTGTCGCCGCTGTCGATCAGCCGCCCGGCCTCGCCCTCGCCGCAGAGGCCGAGGTTCTCGTAGTGAAGGATTTCGGCCGTGGCGAAGCAGTCGTGGAGTTCGACGATATCGAGATCCTTGGGGCCGAGCCCCGCCATCTCGTAAGCCTTGGCCGCGGCGAGCCGCGTCACCGAATTGCAATCGAACATCACCGGATTGCGCGGCTCGTAGGGATCGGACGTCAGCATCGAAGCGCGCACGCGCACCGCCCGGCCCATGCCCAGCTCGCGCGCCTTCTTCTCCGAGACCAGGACGAGCGCGGCCGCGCCGTCGACATTGGCCGAACACATCAGCTTGGTCAGCGGCCAGGCGATCATCTCGCTGGCCAGCACTTCGTCGAGCGGCGTCTCCTTGCGGTAGGCCGCCTTGGGATTCATCGTCGCGTGATGGTGGTTCTTGACCGCGACCTGGGCGAATTGCTCGATCGTGGTGCCATAGGCGGCGGCGTGGACCATGCCGGCCTCGGCGAAGACCGCGGGCATCGATTCCGAACCGAACAGGCCCTCGGGCGGCGGACCTTCATGCGGCGCACCGCCGAGCATGCCGCGCGGGTTCTTCTCCGCCCCGACCGCGAGCACGCAGTCGTATATGCCGCTCTTGATGCCGATGAACGCCTCACGCACCGCCGTCGCACCCGAGGCGCAGGCGTTCGAGACATTGATGCAGGGCACGCCGGTCTGACCGATCTCCTTAAGCACCTTCTGCCCGAGCATCGACTGTGCGTTGAAGCACGACGAGGCATAGACCGCGCCGATATCCTTGATCGACAGGCCTGCGTCGTCGAGCGCCTTCAGCGAAGCTTCGGCGCCGAGCTGGTAATAGGTCCGGTCGGGATAGCGCCCGAAGGCGATCATGTCCGCACCGACGATATAGACGTCGCTCATCGTGCATTTCCCATGGGAGTGAAGTGGAAACCGACGTAAGGCACGCCTTCCTTGTCGCGCGCACCGCCGGCGTCGTCGAACACGAGGCTGACCGGCATCCCCTGCCGCACCGCCGCCCCATCGACGCCACGCAGCGTGCCTTTAAGCGTCAACCCGTCGTCGAGATCGACGATCGCCGATACGAACGGCACCGCGATGCCGGGATAGCTGCGATGGACCACCGACCAGCTGTAAAGCCTGCCGCTCTCGACCGCGCGAAATGCTTGCGGCGCGTTGCGACTGGCACAGCGGCGGCAAGCCATGGTCTGCTCGGCGAAAACGCCACCGCAATCGCCGCAGCGGAATCCTTCGATAGACGGCATGCCGCTTGCTCCGACGCGGATCACGCTGGTGCCGGGCTTTGGCATTACCAAGGTGTCTGTCGTCAACTGATTTCTCCTGCTGGCGGAACGCGAAGATACCAAGGCGCACATCCCCTTCGGCCCCGCGAAGGCACCAATATGCATACTCAAATTGCACCGAGAGTAAAGAATGAATAAGACCTATTGCATTATTTTTGACACGCAGTAGTGCTGTCCCACGCCCTGTCACGCGGGCAAGCGAAACCCCATAGTCAAGGCGGAAACCAGAGCCCGAAATGACCACCAGCAACCCAGATTCGAATTCCTTGAGGGCTCTCGCCGCGACCGAACCGCAGCTCCTGGACGCCCATCTTGCCGCGCTCGATCCAGTACCACTGCTGCTGGTCTACACGCATTTCTCCGGCGACGAATCGCTGCTCGAGAAATTCCGCCCACACATCAAGGGCGCCTGGAGCTTCGAAGCAGACATCCCTCAAGACCTACAAGCCGAACTGCGCGCCAAGGCTATCGCGACGTTCAAGGATTTCGCGCAGAATGATCGCTCGCTGCCGCCGGCGCCAGACTTGGACCGACTGCAACGGATGTGTGACGTCGCAGTGGGGCAGCATGTCCCGTCCGAATATCTACCTATGGTTCTCGAAGAGCTGAACTTCTCCAAGACCGATGCCAAATCGGTTCAGTGGCGCAAGCCCGTGCCGACGGAGGTGCTGAACCGCTATCATGTGCTCGTGATCGGCCTTGGCTATTCGGGCCTCGCCATGGCGATCAAGCTCAAGGAAGCGGGCATTCCCTTTACCGTCATCGAGAAGAACGACGACGTGGGCGGCACCTGGTACGAGAATTCCTACCCGGGCGTCGCGGTCGACACGCCCAACCACTTCTATTCCTACTCCTTCCGAACCTCGTCCGACTGGGATCACTATTTCGCGCAGGGTCCCGAGATCATCAGCTACATCCGCACCGTCTACCGCGAGTCCGGCGTCGCCGAGCATGTGCGGTTCGAGCAGGAAGTGGTCCGAGCGCAATGGGACGAGGATGGCCAGGTCTGGGCCGTCACGATCCGCCGCAAGGACGGCAGCGAGTATGAGCTAAAGGTCAACGCGCTGGTTAGCGGCACCGGCCTGCTCAACCGACCGTCGATTCCGGACATCGCTGGCCTGCAGGACTTCAAGGGGCCGCTTTTCCATTCGGCGCGATGGAACCACGATGTCGATCTCACCGGCAAGCGCGTGGTACAGATCGGCACGGGCGCCAGCGGCATGCAGCTCGGCCCCCAGATTGCGCCCAAGGTCGGCCATCTGACCATCTTCCAGCGCTCACCGCATTGGGCACGCAAGAATCCGCTGCTTTTCGCCGAGGTCAGCGACGGCCTAAAATGGGGTCTCGAACACGTCCCTTTCTATACCAAGTGGTGGCGCTTCCAGCTGCTCTACGCGACCTCGGACGGCATGCTTCCCCACCTGCGCAGGGATCCGCATTGGCCAGAGTCCGAGACCTCGCTCAATGCCTTCAACAAGGCAATTCGCGAGCAGCTGATTGCGGAAATGCGCGCCGAACTAAACGGCGACGATGAACTGCTCGCCAAGGTGACGCCGAACTTCCCGCCCTATGGCAAGCGTATGCTGCGCGACAGCAAGTGGTTCTCCACGCTGACCCGCGACAACGTCGAGCTGGTCACGGGACCCGTACAGAAGATCACCGCGACCGGCGTCGTCGACAACGACGGGGTGGAGCATCCCGCCGACGTCATCGTCCTCGCGACAGGGTTCAAGGCGCAGGCGCCGCTGTTCCCGATGGACATCGTCGGCACTCAAGGTTCGCTGCGCGACAAATGGGGCGAGGACGATCCGCGCGCCCACCTTGGAATTACCGTGCCGCACTTCCCGAACCTGTTCATCCTCTACGGCCCCGGCACGAATGGCGGCCACGGCGGTAGCGCGGTGTTCAATTCCGAATGCCAGGTCCGCTATACCATGTTGGCCCTGCGCGAACTGATCGAGCGCGAGGCGTCGAGCCTCGAGGTCCATCGCGAACCTTTCGAGGCCTATCAGGCCGAATTCGACGCCGAACACGAGCAACTCGTGTGGTCGCATCCAGGCGTCAACAACTGGTATCGCAACAAGGCCGGCCGCGTCGTGACGAATAACCCCTGGCCGCTCTCACGCTACCGCAACATGACCGCGGTCTTCGATACCGACGAATACGAGATCAAAGGCGGAGAGGCCGCAGCATGAGCCTGGACGCTCTACTCAGCCCTCGTTCGATCGCAGTGGTCGGCGCATCGGACGATGCCAAGCGGATCGGCGGTGTGCCGGTGGACCTGCTCAAGCGTGCGGGCTTCGAACGGCTCTATCCGGTCAATCCGAAGAACGAGACGATCCAGGGTCTGACCGCATACAAACAGATTGAGGACGTCCCCGAAGTGGTCGACCTCGTCGTCGTCGCGCTCTCGGCCGAGGCCACCCTGCCCTATCTCGAACGATGTCATGCACTGGGCATCCCGGCAGCGCTTGTCTTCGCCTCGGGCTATGCCGAGACCAACGAGCAAGAAGGCATTGCTCGGCAGGCGGAACTGATCGCCTTCGCCCGGCGGACGGGAATGAAGGTCGCCGGGCCGAACTGCATGGGCAATGCCAACTTCTCGGACGCTATCTTCACGACCTTTGGGCAATCGTTCCAGCCAGGTGAACCCGCGGGCAACACTGCCCTTGTCACCCAGAGCGGCAATATGTGCGCCACTGTGTTCCGCATTGCCCGGCGCGCCGGCGTGACTTTCAGCCAGGTGATCAACACCGGCAACGAGGCGAGCGTCGAACTCAGCGACTATCTCGAATGGCTGGCGGACGATCCGAACACGACGTCTGCGCTTTGCTATATCGAAGAGCTGCGCGACGGGCCCAAGTTCCTTGCCGCCGCTGCGAAGTTCCGCGCCGCTGGCAAGCTTCTCGCGGTCTACAAGGTCGGAACGACAGAGAAAGGTGCCGAGGCGACCCGCTCGCACACTGCCGCGCTCGCCGGCGACAACGCCGCCTACGATGCCGCCTTCTCGCGTGCGGGCGTAGCACGGGCTGGCAAACTGTCGGAACTGGCAGACCTTGCCTACTTGCACACCTTGGGTGAAAGAATCTCGGGCAGCAATTGCGCGATCCTTTCGATTTCAGGCGCGGCGGGGGCGATCCTGGCCGACGCCCTGACTATCGGCGGCGCCGAGGTGCCGACATTGCCGGACGCGGTGCAGCGGGCACTGGGCGACCAGATCCCCGGGCATTCGATGGTCTCGAACCCGATCGATATGACCGGCAACATGGTCAACTCGAACGACTTCTTGAGCGAATGTATCCGCCTCGCGCTGAGCCCTGACGAGATCGACGTGCTGCTGCTCTATACGCCGGGCGCCTTCCTCGCCAATGCCCTCGACCAGGTTGAGGCCGCTGCTGCTGCGACTGGCAAGGCCATCATCGTCATCGACACCTTCGCCATGGCCGATCAAGCCCGCCTTGCCAAACACGGTATTGGTTATTTCGAAGACTTCGACCAGGCGGCCTGCGCCATCGCGACTTATGGCAAGTGGAAGCGAGCAAAAGGTAGAGAAACTGTCGATTTCGTGCCCATGGCGAGCTGGCCGACGTTCCCCGCCGGTCGCAGCGCGCTCTCGGAAACCGAAAGCAAGGAAGCGCTGGCCGCGTTTGGCGTGCCCGTCGTGCATGATGCGCTGGTGCAGAGCGCCGATGAGGCCCGCGCCGCCGCCGAGAAGATCGGCTATCCGCTGGTCGCCAAACTCGTCAGCCCCGACGTCGCGCACAAGACCGAGCACGGGCTCATCCGGCTCAGTCTCAAGGACGCCGATGCTGTCGACGATGCCTTCGACGCTATGATGGCCAAGGCCCGCTCGATGCCCGGCGTGCATATCGAAGGCGTCACGCTCGAGCCGATGCTCCAGGGCGGCGTCGAGATACTGGCCGGCGTCACGCGCGATCCCGTGTTCGGGTGGATGCTCACGGTCGGCCTTGGCGGCGTATGGACTGAGCTGATGCAGGATGCCTGCCACAGCCTGCTGCCGGTCGAAGCCGCGCAGGCGGAAACGATGCTCCGCAGCCTCAAGGGCTTCAAGCTTCTCGACGGCTATCGCGGCGCGCCCAAGGCGGACGTTGCCGCCGCAGCCAAGGCTATCGCCGCACTCGGCGAGGCGGTGCTTGCCGGCGGCGACCGCTTGCGCGAAGTGGAGATCAACCCGCTGCTTGTCCTGCCCGAAGGGAAAGGCGCCGTTGCGGTCGATGCGCTGGTGCTGCTGAATGCGGTCGCCCGCCAAGAGGAGGAACTGGCATGAGCGACGATCTGGTGACCCCGCAGAAGGTCGACATCGTCTACGAAACCGAAGAGCCGGTCCTCTACGAGGTGGCGGACGGCGTCGCCTGGATCACGATGAACCGGCCGCAGTTCAACAATGCCCAGAACGGGCAGATGACCTATGCGCTCGACGACGCCTTCCGCCGCGCGACCAACGACGACGCCGTGCGCGCCATCGTCCTCGCCGGCAACGGCAAGCACTTCTCGGCCGGGCACGACATCGGCACGCCGGGCCGCGACCTGCACCACGAGTTCGACAAGCGCGAGATCCTGCCCGGCCACACCAACAAGCCCGCGGCCGAACTGCTCTACACGCGCGAACAGGAGCAGTACCTCGGCATGTGCCGCCGCTGGCGTGACATTCCCAAGCCGACCATCGCCATGGTCCAGGGCGCCTGCATCGCCGGCGGGCTGATGCTCGCCTGGGTCTGCGACCTGATCGTCGCCAGCGAGGATGCCTTCTTCCAGGACCCGGTGAACCCGCTGATGGGAATTCCCGGCGTCGAATACTTCGCCCACGCCTACGAACTGCCGCCGCGCGTCGCCAAGGAATTTCTCCTGCTCGGCGAACGCATGGGCGCTAGCCGAGCCTATGACTTCGGCATGGTCAACAAGGTGGTCCCGCGCGACGAACTACGCGCCGCGACGCAGGCCTGGGCAACCAAGCTCGCCGGCCAGGGCCGTCTGGGCAACTGGCTGACCAAGCAGGCGGTCAACCACGTCGAGGAACTGCGCGGCAAGCGCTCGGCGATGGATGCCGTGTTCCACATGCACCACTTCGCCCACGCGCAGAACGATCTGGTGACCGGCAACTCAATCGGCGGCATGAGCGGTAAGGCCGCGGCAGCTGCGAACAAGAAAGCAGCCGGCGAGTGAATCTCGAATATACCGACGAACAGCGCGCTTTCCGCTTGGAGGTGCGCGCCTGGATGGAAGCCAACGTCCCGAAGGAGCGGCTCCCCTCGTTCGATCTGACGCGGGAGGGCTTCGAGGCGCACCGCGACTGGGAGCGCAAGCTTAGCGACGGCCGCTGGGGCATGGTCACCTGGCCCGAAGAACTCGGCGGGCGCGGACTCGACCTGATCCGCTGGCTGATCTTCGAGGAGGAATACTACCGCGCCGAAGCGCCCACGCGGGTCAACCAGAACGGCATCTTCCTGCTCGGCCCGACGATGATGGAATTCGGCACCGACCAGCAGAAGCAGCGGTTCCTGCCGCGCATGGCCGCAGGCGACGACATCTGGGCCCAGGCCTGGTCCGAGCCGAGCGCTGGCAGCGATCTCGCCGGCGTGCGCTCGACCTGCGCGCGTGACGGCGATCACTATGTGCTCAATGGCCAGAAGATCTGGTCGACCCGCGCGGTTTACGCCGACTGGGCTTTCGGCCTGTTCCGCGAGCCGGGCAGCGAACGGCACAAGGGCATGAGCCTGATCCTGTTCCCGCTCGACGCATCCGGCGTGACCCGCCGCCCGATCGAGCGGATGGACGGCGAGAAGGTGTTTGCCGAGATCTTCCTCGACAACGTCCGCGTGCCCGTAGCCGATCGCCTCGGCGGCGAAGGCGAAGGCTGGAAGGTCTGCATGGCGACCGCCGGCTTCGAGCGAGGTCTGCTGCTGCGTTCCCCTGCTCGCTATCAGCAGGCGGCGAAGAAGCTCATCGCACTCTATGAACGCCACAAGGCCGAACTACCCGCCTCGATGGCAGAACGCGTCGCGCAGAGCTGGATGGACGCCGAAGCTTACGCACTGGCGATCTACGCTATGAGCTCGCGCCTCGCCGCGGGCGGCGCGATCGGGCCCGAAAGCTCGACCAACAAGATCTTCTGGTCGGAACTCGACATGGCACTCTCGCAGACCGCGCTCGACATCCTGGGCCCCTATGCAGAGCTAACGGGCGCGGAACCGATGCACGGCGATCCCGACCGTTGGCTCGACTACTACATCTTCGCTCTCGCCGGCCCGATCTACGCCGGCTCGAACGAAATCCAACGCAACATCATCGCCGAGCGCATGCTCGGTCTGCCCAAAGGTTAGGGCTCATGCATTTCGCCTTCACGGAAGACCAGATCGCGATCAACGAAGCCGCGCGCGAAATGCTGATCGAAAGCTGCACGACTGCCGACTTGCGGCGCCTCCTGGCGTGCGGCGAAGCCTTCGACCACCAGCGTTGGCAGACGATCATCGCCATGGGCTTGATAGGTATCTGCGGGCCGGAGGATAATGGTGGGCTCGGGCTCGGCCTGATCGATCTTGTCGGCATCGCCGAAGCGGCCGGCTACGTCGCCCTGCCCGAACCCCTCATCGACCAAGCGGGCATCGCGGCACCGTTATTATCGACCCTCGGCGGCGGTCAGGATTGGCTGAAGCGCGTCATTGGCGGCGAAATCGTCGCCATCGATCATCCCGCCAACCCATATGTCACTGATGCTGACAGCGCCGGCGCTCTGATACTCTACCAGGGCGACGATCTTCACCTTGTGGAGGCTGCAGACGTGTCGCTTACACGCGTGGACAGCTTCGATCCGTTCCGTCGCCTGTTCAAAGTGGATTGGGCGCCTTCCGATACCACTCGCATAGGCCGAGGCTGGGGTGATACTGCGGAACGTGGCGCCGTACTTGCCGCAGCGCAAATGCTGGGGCTCGCCCAGCGATGCATCGACATGGCTGTCGCCTATGCCAAGGACCGGCATCAGTTCGGTAAACCGATCGGCTCCTATCAGGCGATCAAGCATCTGCTCGCAACAGCCCAGGTTCAGGTCGAGTTCGCCCGTCCGGTCGTCCATGCTGCCGCTGCCGAATTGCCGCTAGGAAATCTTGCCTCCAAGGCCAGGGCCGCTCACGCCAAAGTTGCAGCTGCGGCGGCTGCCGACATCGCTGCCCGAACCGCCGTGCAGGTCCACGGGGCCATGGGCATGACGTGGGAAGTCGACCTTCACTTTTTCCTCAAGCGCGCCCTCGCCCTCAAGACCGCTTGGGGTACGCCAGCAGAAAATACCGGAACGGTCCTCACGCGAATAGCGACCGCTCCCATAGGACCTGCATTCACCTTTAGCAGCGAGGTCACGCCGCCAGTGGAGAGCCCCGCTCGCTAGTGGCAATTGTAAGCGTTTCCGAATGAAGGACGAAGACATGAGCGACGCCGTCGTGCGCTATGAAGTTCCCGCCGAAGGTGTGGCAAGAATCGTCCTTGCTCGCGCCGAAAAGCACAATGCCATCAATCCGCAAATGATCTTCGAGGTGAACGATTCGTTCAATAGGGCGCTGCGCGATGACACGATCAAGGTGATCATCCTTGCTGCTGACGGCCGTAACTTCTCGGCCGGACACGATATCGCAGATACCGTCGAGAACTACCAAGCGGACATGCAAAGCAGCAGCCCCCGTGTAAGCGCGTGGAGCGGATTCCAGGAAGACGCGACCCATGGCTGGTATGCGGCCGAGAAGGAAGGTTATCTCGAATCGGCTCGACGCTGGCGGAATATTTCCAAGCCGACGATCTGCGCAGTTCAGGGTAAATGCATTGCCGGCGCACTAATTTTCGCCTGGGTCTGCGATATCATAATCGCGTCAACTGACGCCAAATTTTCTGATCCTGTCGTCACCTTTGGCGTGTCGGGCGTTGAATGGCTGGGTCACCCTTGGGAACTGGGAGCGCGCAAGGCCAAGGAGTATCTTTTCACCGCGGATATTTGGAGCGCCGAGGAGGCTTGGCGCTTGGGCATGGTCAATCATGTGGTTGAGAGCGAGAACCTCGCCGACTTTACGCTATCCATGGCGCGAAAGATTGCGTCGAAACCTTCCTTCGCGCTGAAACTGGCGAAAGAGGCAATCAACAAGACACTGGACATCCAAGGACAAATGAACGCGATCGACCAAGCGTTCTCGCTGCACCACTTATGTCATAATCAGAATTTCCGGGTATTCGGCTACGGCATGGACACCACAAACCTGCCTTCGCTCGCGAACACTCCCGACAAACGTAAAGACCAATAGAGGCATGAGCCGGCGTATTCTGGTATTGTCCAAGGGCCGCTTCGACTTTGCAAGTCGCTCAGGTTGAAGTCGGGCGGCAACCCGTTCGGAGGCAATGAGGATAGCGCAAAAGGCACCCGAGATGCCTTAGCTGCTTCCCAAGACGTTACCGAATGCGAGGCGCACGAATGCGCGGATTTTCCCGCCCAATCCGTCGAGCAAACGGCACGTTTGCGTTGCAGTTTCCCGCCGTGATCCCCGATACAAGTCTCTATTATTTCAGTGTAAATTTCCATAGCTCAATCATTTCTCGGACATAATACACCTCGGGTGTTGCAATTTTCGCCCGCACGCTTATCACGATGATAAGCAAACAATGCATGAGATGAAGGGCATTATTTTGTCAGCACTCCCGGACCGCCGTCATGAGGAGGCGAGATATGTATCTCGCGCCTGAAGGGCACGAAGAAGAGATCACCGGCGCAGCGGCGGCTTTCGTGGCCGATGCGATGCCGATCGATCGGCTTCACTCTACTGGTTCATCCGACATGGCCCCGTCCCTGCGCCAGCTGCTGGGCGAAATGGGCTGGTTTGGTCTTGCCGTATCAGAGACTGCGGGCGGCAGCGGGCTTTCTGCAGTCGAGCACGCACTGTTCTTTCGCGAGATCGGCCGGCAGTGCGGCCCGGTGGATGTGCTCGCACAGTGCCTCGCCGCCAATCTGGCGACAGACGATCGGCTACGTGCGGAAATCATCTCGGGAGAGCGCGGCGTCGCATTACTTGTCGCAGACGGGGACAATCATCGGCTCATTGGATCAGCAGATAGCTGCCTCGCAGTTTCGGTAACGCCTGGAAGCACACGGCTCTTTTCGCTTGCTGGCACACCAACTGCTTCGCGCCCGTCACTAGACCCCGCCAATTCGTTGCGGGTGATAGAAGCGCTTCCGGCTAAGCTGGACGAATGCAAAGGCGATGATTCCTGGCGCCTCGGCCAGCTCGGCGCCGCTGCGATGCTCGTCGGCATTGCCGAGGCGGCGCTCGATCTGATCGTCGACTACGCCAAGATCCGCGAGACATTCGGCCGCAAGATCGGGTCCTGGCAGGCCGTGCGGCACCCCTGCGCGGATATGGCGGTCCGGGTCGAAGCGGCGCGCGCGCAGCTCTGGTATGCCGCCACGGCGGTCAAGGAGGCGCGCGCCGACGCTGCCGTACATCTCGATGTCGCCAAGCATATGGCCAATACCGGCGCGCTCGCCAACACCGATACCAACATCCAGCTTCACGGCGGCATCGGGGTGACCGACGAGCACAATGCGCATCTGCTGATGAAACATGCGCTCCTGCTGTCGCGCCTGTTCGGATCGAAGCGAATGCTCCTCGGCCGCCTGCTCAACGCGCGCCTGGAGGATTGAGATGGACCTTCAGTATTCCGATGCCGATCGCGAATTCCGAGCCCAGGCTCGCGAATGGCTAAAGACCAATGTTCCGGTGAACAGCCGTCCGGCGGAAGGCTTTGCTGCCGCCCAATTCGACCGGGATTGGCAGCGCAAGCTCTACGATCACGGCTGGGCGGGTGTAGCATGGCCCAAGGAGTTCGGAGGACTTGGCCTATCCGGACTGCGCCAGGTCATCTGGTATGAAGAATTGGCGCGCGCCCACGGCCCGCACCACATTAACACGACCTATGTCGCTATGATGCACGCAGGGCCCACGGTGATCGCGCGCGGCACCGGGGCGCAGAAGGCGGCTCACCTTCCCCGCATCCTCTCTGGCGAAGCGCTCTGGTGCCAGGGTTTCTCCGAGCCCAACGCCGGCTCCGATCTCGCTTCGCTCAAGACCCGCGGTGTGGTCGACGGCGATCACATCGTCGTGACCGGCGCCAAGATGTGGACCACCGACGCGCAATATGCAGACTATCAGGAGCTGCTGATCCGCACCGACCCCGCCTCGGAGCGGCACAAGGGGCTGACCTGGATCATCTGCGACATGAAGACGTCGGGTATCGATATCAAGCCGGTGCGCACCATGATGCAGGACGAGCACGTCTCGATGGTATTCTACGACGACGTGCGTATTCCGATCGCAAATGTCGTTGGTGAGATCGGCGGGGGTTGGTCGACGGCGCTCGCCACGCTGAGTTTCGAGCGCGGGCTCGGTTTCATCGGCGACCAGCTCGAGCTCTACCAGCGGGTCAACCGTGCCATCGACCTTGCCGGCAAGACCCGGCTCGAAGATGGCCGCCTTGCCATCGAAGATGACGGCATCGCCCAGCGCCTCGCCGCTATCAAGGCGGATACGATCGCCATCCGCTCGATGACGCTGGCCGACATCGCGGTGACCGACCGAACGGGCATTCCCGGCCCCAACGGCTCGATGATGAAGCTGATGGTCACGGGCACGCACAAGGCGCTCAGCGAAGTCGTCGGCGAAATCCTGGGCTGGAGCTTCATGGAGTTCGACGGCGACCGGACCGCGCATCCCTGGACCTACGACTACCTGTGGTCCTGGGTCTTCTCGATCTCGGGCGGCACCAACGAGATCCAGCGCGAGATCACCGCCGACCGCGTGCTCGGCCTGCCGAGGTCTCGATGACGGCAACTGCACCGCTGAGGATTGGTTTCGCCGGCGCCAATGCCGAACGCGGCTGGGCGTGCGATGCCCATTTTCCCGCCCTTCACGCTCTGCCGGGCCTTGCCGTCCATGCCGTTTCGGCGCGAACGCCGGAGATCGCCGCCCTCGCTGCCGAGACCTTCGGCGCCGCCAAAGCCTATGCGGATTCGCTGGAGATGGCCCGCGATCCGGATATCGATATTGTCGCGGTGACGGTGAAGGTGCCCGAACACCGCGCGATCGTCCTGGCCGCGCTCGAAGCCGGCAAGCACGTCTATTGCGAATGGCCCCTCGCGCGCGACACGGCGGAGGCCGAAGAATTGGCTGAGGCAGCCCGCAAGGCCGGCACCCATGTCGCTATCGGACTTCAAGGAGCGAACTCCATAGCCGCTCGCCATGCATCAAGGTTGGTTCACGACGGTGCGATCGGCAGGCCGCTTAGACTTCGCATCCTGTCTCCCACGGCAGGCTGGGGGACCGATGCGCCGCCGCATTATGCCTACCTTCAGGACCGTCGCAACGGTGCCACTCTCGCAACGATCGCCGGCGGACACACCTTGGCACTGGTTGCAGCCGTAATCGGTTCTTTTGTCGAGGTTGGTGCTTGCAACACGATCCTGCAGTCACAGGTACAGATCGCTGGCACAGGCGAAATGGTCGAACGGACCTGCGCCGATCATATAATGATCCACGGGCGGCATCCTGGCGGCTGTGTCTCCAATATCGAGATCGTCAGCGGCGATACCTCGCCATTTTCATTCGAGCTTTTCGGTAGCGCTGGAAAGATCGAAATCACCGGGCATCACCCGGGCGGCTATCAATGTGCCGCACTCACAGCGACTGGCCCGACACGAAACGATCCGCAGCCTGCATCGGAGTTACCTGGACTCGAAGGGGCAGCGATCAATGTCGCCGAACTCTACCGTCGTTTCGAGCAAGACATTCGCAGCGGCAGCCGGACCGTGGCCGACTTCGACATGGCGGTGAAGCTTCACCGCCTGCTCGATGCAATCGAGGTGTCGTCGGACGAAGGGCGCAGCGTCACGCCGTACGACAGCGATATGGGATCCTGGGATGCTTGAGGACACGCAGATGAAATGGGCGATGAAAACCGATCCTAGCGGACTCATGACGCGCTGGTCGGACGAGCTAGCGCAGCAGTATCTCGATGCGGGCTTCTGGGACAACGAAACGCTGATCGACGTTGCGCGCAAAGCCGTGTCCGATGATCCAGGCCATGTCCTCCTCATCGAGGGTGAGCACCGCATGACGCGCGCCGAGGCGTGGCAGCAGTCGCTGCGCCTCGCTGGGTTCTTTCTCGCGCGCGGTCTCAAACCTGGCGACGTCGTGTCGTTCCAGCTACCCAACTGGGTCGAGACCGCGGTGATCGCGCTCGCCGCGCGGATGTGCGGGCTGATCATCAATCCGATCCCGCCGATCTACCGCGAGTCCGAACTCGCCTATATACTCGCCGACTGCGGTGCGAAGATGATCTTCGTGCCAGGCACCTTCCGCAAGTACGACCACAAGGGCGCAGTCGAGGCGCTGATGCCCTCGCTTCCGGCGCTCAAGGACGTTGTCGTCGTCCGTGCGGACGGCGCGCTGACCTGGGAAGATGCACTGTCCGGCAATCCAGCCGATGAGGCTGCCCTGCCCGCGGTCGATCCCACCGCGATCATGATCGTGATGTACACCTCGGGCACGACGGGCAAGCCCAAGGGCGTGCTGCACACCCATTACAGCTATGGCCACCGCGCCCGCGCCATGGGCGAGGCGTGGCGCATCGGGCCGGACGACGTGGTGTTCATGCCCTCGCCGGTTACCCACATCACAGGGGCGCTTTGGGCTTTTGACATGCCATGGCTCTTCGGTAACTCAAGCGTCTTGATCGACATCTGGGCCGCCAACGACGGCATCGACTGCATCGAGCGCAACGGATGCACGGTCAGCGGCGGCGCAACGCCGTTCCTTCAGCAGCTCCTCGACGTTGCCGGCGAGCGGCCCGAAAGCCTCGCCAGCCTGCGCCTGTTCTTCTGCGGCGGCACGACCGTCGCGCCGGACCTCATCCGCAAGGCCAGCGACACCTTCCCCGGCTGCCTGTTCTTCCGTTGCTACGGCTCCACCGAGTGCCTGACCGCGACGCTGGGCATCCGCAATGCTGCGCAGGCCGAGCTCGGCGCAGAGACCGATGGCGAAATCGTCATTCCGGTCGAGATGCGCATCCACGATGCAACAACCGACGAACCGTTGCCCGCTGGCGAGGAAGGCGAGATCCTCGCCCGCAGTCCCGGCCTCTGCGTGGGCTACCTGCATCCCGAGGACAATGAGGGCGCGTTCCTGGGCGACGGCTTCTTCCGCATGGGTGACCTCGGCCGAATCGTGCACGACGATTACATCGTCATCACCGGGCGCAAGAAGGACATCATCATCCGCTCGGGCGAAAACATCAGCCCCAAGGAAGTCGAGGATCTGCTGTTCAATCACCCCGCGGTAGCTGGCGTCGCAATCGTGGCCATGCCCAGCGCGACTACGGGCGAAAAGGGCTGCGCTTTTATCATCCCCTGCCCCGATCAGACGATCGATCTCACCGAAGTCCGACGGTTTCTCGACAGCGCGGGTCTCGCGAGGCAGAAATTTCCCGAACATATCGTGCTGGTCGACAATTTGCCTCGCGTGCCGTCCGGTAAGGTGAAGAAGGACGTATTGCGTGTGCGAGCGAGAGAGATTTCGCACAGCCCCTGACCACGCGCATGCCACGGTTCGACCTTTGGGTGGCCGTCCGAAAAATCGTTCATTCATTCATTTGGAAAGCTCCGCGATGGCGAATCTGGCCGGTCGTACTTGCCTTATCACCGGTGCCTCTTCGGGATTGGGCACTCACTTCGCACGGCTGATCTCGAGCGCCGGCGCGCGTGTGGCATTGGCGGCGCGACGTAAGGAGAAGGTCGAGAAATTGGCCCGCGAACTGCGCGCTCTTGGCGTTGAGGCTGTTGCCGTCGCGATGGACGTGGCTGACGAGCAGTCCGTCATCGCCGGCTTTGATGCCGCTGAAGCCGCGCTGGGTACGATCGATACCGTGATCGCGAATGCAGGCATCTCCTCGCCTGGACGATCGACCGATGTGCCAGCCGCGGCGCTTGCCGGCATCCTCGACACCAACGTGCTCGGCGTCTTTCTGACCGCGCGCGAAGGTGCAAAGCGGATGTTCGCCGCGGGCAGCCGCGAGAGCGGTGTCGGCCGCATCCTGCTGATAGGCTCGATGGGCGCCGACGTGCCGATCAAGGGTGAGGTTATGTACTGCGCGACCAAGGCCGCGGTTGCGAACATGGGGCGCAATCTCGCGGGGGAATGGCTGCGCAGCGGCGTCAACGTCAACGCGATCCAGCCCGGCTTCATCCTGACCGAGATGGCCGGCGAATGGTTCTCCAGCGAGGGAGGCAAGGCGCAGATCGCCGGCTTCCCGCGCAAGCGCCTGCAGCCGATCGAGTCGCTTGACCAGATGGTCCTCCATCTCTGCTCCGACGCCTCGTCCGCGATGACGGGCTCGGTCATCACCATCGACGACGGGCAATCCCTGCAATGACAACACCGCGTGCCCTTGAGATCGCCGACAAGGTCGAAGCCTTCGTCCGCGAGGTGGTGTTTCCCTATGATGCGGACCCGCGGCGCGACCATCACGGCGCGCCGACCGACGAGCTGGTCATCGAGATGAAGGAAAAGGCGCGCGCCGCCGGCGTGCTTTCCCCGCATATTCTCGGCGACGGCGATCACCTGACCCAGCGCGAGACGGCGACGGTGCTGATCCGCTCCGGGCTGTCGCCGCTCGGTCCCCTCGCCTGCAACACCAACGCCCCCGACGAGGGCAACATGTACCTGCTCGGCAAGGTCGGCAGCGCGGACATCAAGGAGCGCTTCCTGAGGCCGCTGGTCGAGGGCCGTGCGCGATCGGCCTTCTTCATGACCGAGCCCTACGACTGGGGCGGTGCGGGCTCCGATCCCTCGATGATGAAGACTACGTGCAAGCGAGACGGCAACCACTGGGTGATCGACGGGCGCAAGACTTTCATCACGGGCTGCCTCGGTGCCAGGGTCGGCATCGTCATGGCCAAGGCCGACGAGGGCGCCTGCATGTTCCTCGTCGACCTGCCCGATCCCGCCATCCGCATCGAATCCATCCCCAACACGATCGACAATTCGATGCCCGGTGGCCACGCTACCTTGACCATCGATGGCCTGCGCGTCCCCGCCGACCAGATGCTGGGTGAGGCCGGCGAAGGCTTCAAATATGCGCAGGTGCGTCTCAGCCCTGCCCGTCTCTCGCACTGCATGCGCTGGCTCGGCGCCTGCATCCGCGCGCAAGAGATCGCCACCGACTACGCCTGCCGCCGCGAGGCTTTCGGCAAGGCACTAATCGACCACGAGGGCGTCGGCTTCATGCTCGCCGAGAACCTGATCGAGCTCAAGCAATGCGAGCTGATGATCGACTGGTGCGCCTCGGTGCTCGACACGGGCTCCCTGGGCACGGCCGAGAGCTCGATGGCCAAGGTCGCGGTGTCCGAAGCCTTGCAGCGCATCGCCGACCGCTGCGTCCAGGTCATGGGCGGGCTCGGCGTCACCGACAGGACGATCGTCGAGCAGGTCTTCCGCGAGATCCGCGCTTTTCGCATTTACGACGGCCCGACCGAGGTCCACAAATGGAGCCTCGCCAAGAAGATCAAGCGCGAATGGAAGCAGGCGCAATGAGCGAAGATTTCGCTGCGGCCAATTCGGGCACCGATCCGGTCCGCGAGGGCTATGGCTTCGACGAGGGCGCGCTGGCCGCCTGGATGGTCGCCAATGTCGAAGGCTATCATGGCCCGCTCGAAATCCGCCAGTTCAAGGGCGGCCAGTCGAACCCGACCTACCAGCTCGTCACGCCGACCCGCAAATACGTGCTGCGCCGCAAGCCGCCGGGTGAATTGCTGCCCGGCGCCCATGCCGTCGATCGCGAGGCGACCGTGCTCTCGAAGCTCGGTGCCGCGGGCTTTCCCGTCGCGCAGGTGTTCGGCCTTTGCACCGACGACAGCATCATCGGCACCTGGTTCTACGTAATGGACATGGTCGAGGGCCGCATCTTCTGGGATGCGACCTTCCCCGACGTGAGCGACGCGGAACGTCCTGCCTACTTCGACGCGATGAACGCGACGCTGGCGCAGCTCCACGCCTTTGATCCCGTCGCGGTGGGCCTCGGCGACTACGGCAAGCCCGGCAACTACTTTGCCCGCCAGATCTCGCGCTGGAGCCGCCAGTACCTCGCCGACGAGCTCGCCGGCCGCAACGACGACATGGACGCGCTCGTCGAATGGCTGCCGACGGTGACTCCGCCGGCCGAAGAGAGCACCGTCGTCCACGGAGACTTCCGCTGCGACAACATGATCTTCCATTCCACAGAGCCCAAGGTGCTCGCAGTGCTCGACTGGGAGCTCTCGACCCTGGGCCACCCGATCGCCGACTTCGCCAACCATGCGATGATATACCGCATGCCGCCCGATATCGTCGCGGGCCTCGAAGGCGCCGACCTCGCCAGTCTGAACATTCCTAGCGAAGCCGACTACGTCGCCGCCTACTGTGCACGTACGGGCCGGACCGGCATCCCCGAGTACGAATTCGCCATCGCCTTCAACTTGTTCCGCTTCGCCGCCATCTTTCACGGCATCAAGGGCCGCGTCCTGCGCGGCACTGCCGCTTCCGCTAGCGCTGCGAGCCGTGCAGAGGCCTTCCCTCGCCTGGCCAGGATGGCACGCGAGGCTATGGAAGCGGCCTGACGGCCCGACCAACGGCATCCCATTTAGAAAACCGAGATCGGCACAGTCATGAAAATTGCCCTTCTGAAAGAAACCGCGAACGGGGAGCGGCGCGTCGCTGCGACGCCGGAAACCGTGAAGAAGTTCATCGCGCTCAGCGCGGCTGTGTCTGTCGAGGCGGGGGCAGGTGAAACTGCTTCGATCGCCGATACGGCCTATGCCGAAGCAGGCGCTGCGATCACCGATCGGGCAAGCGCGCTGCGCGAGGCCGATATCGTCCTGTCGATCCAGGGCGCCGATCCCGCATCGCTCGCGGGCATCAAGCCCGGCGCCTGGCTGGTCGGCAATCTCGATCCGTTCGGCCATCGGGCCTGGGTCGAAGGCTATGCCGGGCTCGGCATCGAGGCGCTGGCGATGGAATTCCTGCCGCGCATCACGCGCGCCCAGTCGATGGACACGCTGTCCTCGCAGTCGAACCTTGCCGGCTACCGCGCGGTGCTCGACGCCGGCCATGAATTCGGCCGTGCCTTCCCGATGATGATGACCGCGGCGGGCACGATCTCGGCCGCGCGGGTCTTCGTCATGGGCGTCGGCGTTGCGGGTCTCCAGGCGATCGCCACTGCGCGGCGGCGGGGCGCGCAGGTCTCGGCGACCGACGTGCGCTCGGCGACGAAAGAGCAGATCCAGTCGCTCGGGGCCAAGCCGGTGTTCGTCGACAGTGTCGCGGGTATCGAAGGCGAAGGCACCGGCGGTTACGCCAGCGAGATGTCGCCCGAGTACCAGAAGGCCCAGGCCGAGCTAGTCTCGTCGCACATCGCCAAGCAGGACATCGTCATCACCACCGCGCTGATCCCCGGCCGCCCGGCACCGCGCCTCATCACCGACGCGCAGATCGCGACGATGAAGCCCGGCAGCGTGATCGTCGATCTCGCGGTCGAGCAGGGCGGCAATGTCGAAGGTTCGGTCGCGGGCGAAGTGACCGAGCGCCACGGCGTGCTGATCGTCGCCCACCGTAACGTGCCCTCGCGGCTTGCGGCCGACGCTTCGGCGCTGTTCTCGCGCAACCTCTATAACTTCCTCGCCGCCTTCTGGGGCAAGGAAACAGGCCGCCCGGCGCTGCCCGACGAAGACGAAATCACCAAAGCGGTCCGCCTCACCCAGGATGGCAGGATCGTCAACGAGCGGCTGCTGCCCCAGCCCGCCCCCCAATCTGCCGGCGCCTAGAAAGGAACCGCCCTTATGCACCAGGCTTCCGCGACGACAGACCTGCTGTTCGTCTTCATGCTTGCCGCCTTCCTTGGCTTCCAGCTGATCAAGCGGGTCTCGCCGCTGCTGCACTCGCCGCTGATGAGCCTGACCAATGCCATCGCCGCGGTCGTGATCGTCGGTGCCATCACCATCACCGGCGCGGCCGACGCGACGCCGCTGGCCAAGACGCTGGGCTTCATCGCCGTCACCGCAGCGACGATCAACGCGGTCTCGGGCCTGCTGATCACCGACCGCATGCTCAAGATGTTCCGCAGGAAGGGCGAGTAGGATGGACACCGAACTGATCGTCCAGGGCGCTTATCTCGCCGCTTCCGCGCTGTTCGTCCTCGCGCTGATGTGGATGAGCAGCCCCAAGACCGCGCGGCGCGCCGTGCGCTGCGGCGAAGTGGGCATGCTGCTCGCGGTCGTCGGCACGCTGATCCGCCACGACGTGGTCAGCTACGACCTCGTGCTGATCGCCATGCTGATCGGCACCGCGGTGGGCGCGCCGATGGCCTACCTCATGCCGATGACCGCGATCCCGCAGCGGACCGCGATCAGCCACGCCTTCGGTGCGCTCGCCGTTGGGTTGATCGGTGCGGCCGAATACTACAAGCTCGCGCCGACCCTTCCGCCGGGAAGCTTCGTGCTCTGGGCGCTGATGCTCGAGATGCTTCTCGGCTTCCTGACCTGCACGGCCAGCGTCATCGCTTTCGCCAAGCTGCAGGAGATCATGCCGACGCGGCCGATCATGTTCGCCGGCCAGCGGGTGCTGAACGTCCTGATCTTCGCGGCCGCGCTAATCAGCGCAGGCATGCTGATCTTCGTGCCGACGTCGAGCCAGCTCTTCCCGCTGTTCATCGGGCTGTCGCTGCTGTTCGGCGTGCTGCTGGTGATCCCGATCGGCGGGGCCGACATGCCCACGGTCATCGCGCTGCTCAATTCCTATGCGGGCCTCGCGGCCAGTGCGATGGGCTTCGCGCTCGACAACAAGCTGCTGATCATCGTCGGCGCGCTCGACGGCACTTCGGGGTTCATCCTTGCCGTCATCATGTGCAAGGCGATGAACCGCTCGTTCTCCAACGTGCTGTTCGGCGGCTTCGGTCAGCTCGCTGCGGGCCCTGCGGGCAAGGTCGAGGAACGCCCGGTCCGCTCGATGAGCGCCGAGGAAGCCGCGCCCGTGCTCGAACTGGCGAGCTCGGTGGTGATCATCCCCGGCTACGGCATGGCCGTCGCCCAGGCGCAGCACCGCGTCGCCGAGCTCTACGAGCATCTCGAGGAACAGGGCATCGACGTGAAGTTCGCGATCCACCCGGTCGCGGGCCGCATGCCCGGGCATATGAACGTGCTGCTGGCCGAGGCCGACGTGCCTTACGACAAGCTGGTCGAGCTAGAGGACATCAATCCCGAGATGCCGCAGACCGACGTCGCTCTTGTCATCGGCGCCAACGACACGATCAACCCCGCGGCGCGCGACGACCCCAATAGCGTCATCGCCGGCATGCCGATCATCGAAGCCGACAAGGCCAAGACGGTGATGATCGTCAAGCGCGGCATGAGCGCGGGCTTCGCCGGGATCGACAACCCGATTTACTACAACGAGAATACCCAGATGCTGTTCGGCGATGCCAAGAAGATGACCGAGCAGCTGGTGAAGGAGCTCCAAGAACTCTAGTAACTTTAGGACGATGGCCAGCTTCGACCTATTGTAGTCAGCATGGCACTGCAGGCAGCACCTCTGCGCTGACTGCACCATCGCTGCAAGCGGGGTGCCTCGCATGCGATGCCTTCAAATTGCAGCGCGGTGCGTATTGTTGACCGCACCAGGCCAGCAGGAGGCCTATTTCGGCGAGTACTGCGCCCGCAGCGCCTTCTTGTCCGGTTTCCCCACTGGAGACAGCGGCAAACTATCGACGAAGTCGATGCTCTTTGGCGCTTGGACGGCGCCCTTTCGATCTCGCACGAGAGCAATCAGTTCCGACGCATCGACGGTTGCGCCGGGCTCCACGATGACGATGCCCTTGACCGCCTCGCCCCATTTTTCGTCAGGCACGCCGATGACCGCGGCTTGGCGTACTTGAGGATGCTCGACCAGAACGTCTTCGACTTCTCGCGCGTAGACATTGAAGCCTCCGGTCACGATCATGTCCTTCTTGCGATCAACGATACGAAGGAATCCATCGGGCGCACGAATTGCCACGTCCCCGGTGTGGAGCCAGTCACCCTCAAATGCCTTCGACGTTTCCTCAGGTTTTCCCAGATATCCGCTCATGAGCAGCGGTCCGCGCACACAGATCTCTCCGGGATCGCCATCAGGGACCTCTTTACAGTCGTCATCGAGCAGCGCGACCCGCACCATAGGGGTCGGCCGCCCGCAACTCGCCAATCGCTGCATGTCATTTACGTCGTGCTCGTCGCGGCGCATGACGGTGACCGACATCGGCGCTTCTGCCTGACCATAAAATTGGAAGAAAATCTTCCCGAGCTTGCCAATGGCATCCTTCAGACGCGAAGCGGGAAAAGCGGATGCGCCGTAGAAGATGACCTCGAGGCTGGACAGATCGAATTCTCCAAACCGAGGGTGATCGATCATCGCGATCACCATTGTCGGCACCATCAGGACCGACGTGATCCGATGCTTCTCGACCGCCATCATGACACCTACCGGATCGAACCCAGGCAGAACGACCATTGAACCGCCGCGAACCAAAACCGTGCTCAGCACCGACGCACCTGCATGGCTGAGCGGCGCGCAAACTAGATGCCGGATGTCCTCTGGCCACTCCCAGCTCATGAGCTGGATCATCGCCGAGACTGCCGCCGCCCGATACGAGGTCATGATGCCCTTGGGGCTACCCGTAGTCCCTCCCGAGTACGCAATCCGGAAGAGTGCTTCCGGATCAGCGACTGGCGCCACGAGTGGCTTGGGATCGATGCCTTCGACAGCCTCTACGATGTCGGAGCCCACCTTGCTCTCCCCCATGGAGAGCAGGTGCAGAAGACCAGGAGCTCGCTCCTTAAGTGCCCGAGCAGTTTCGTCGTAGTGCGCGGCATCATAGACTAATGTGTCGATACCAGCGTCGTTAATCACATAGAGGTAATCTTCGACCGAACCCATCGGATGAAGCGCGGTGCTGACGATCTTCGCGAAGTTCAAAGCATTTGAAGTGTAAAGAACCTCGATCCGATTTCGAGAAAGGACTGCGGCCCTCGTCGGGGCCGGTGTTAGGCCCTCGAGATACTGCTGGTAACGGCTGATCTGGTCCGCAAGAGCCGCCGCTGACACGTTCTCTCCATCAGCGCCCTGAACCACGAGACGATCCGTGTCTCGCGCCAGGGCCTGGGCTATCATATCAAGCGTCGTGATGGACTGGTGCAGCACGGGACTAGTCATGAAGCAGCCGCCTTGACGATATTGCTGGGGACCAATGTGGGCTGGTTGTGCAGAAGCTGGTTGGCGATGATCGCGTAATGCATCTCCGTCGCGCCCTCTGCCACGCATTTCGCTCTCGCGTCGCGCATGTAGCGATTGACGCCTGTCGAGTTCATGATCCCGCTGCCGCCCCACATCTGGAGCAATTTGACGCACACCTCGAAAATCGTCTCGCCGATGAAGGCTTTGCAGATATTGCCGGCTTCGGGCGCTACCGTACCGGCTTCGAACTGCCGAACGGTGTCATAAAGGAGAGCCCGACAAGCCGTAATCTTGGCATGGGCCTCGGCTAGCCAATAACCGATCGGCTGAAGTTCAGCCATGTCTCGCCCATAGAGCCGGCGCTGCTGGACATAGTCCATCGTCTTGTCGAACAATCCTTGTGCGCATCCGATCGAGGTCGCGACATGCGCAAGCAGATTCGCATGGTTGGCAGCACGGTGCGAAAATCCGCCGGTCAGAATATCGCCGAGGATATCGCCCGCTTCCAAGCGAACATTGTTGAACGAAATCGGTCCGGTATTTGTCCCACGCCACCCCAGCTTGTCTTCGTAGTGCGCGACTTCGAAGCCTTCGTCCTCCGTTTCGACGATTGCGCAGCCGTAGCCCTCGTTGCCGCCCCGATCTTTTGTCTTGGCCATAACCAGGAACGTTTTGGCTGTTCCCTGCGTGCAGAACAGCTTCGCGCCGTCGATCCGATAGCCCCCGGCGGGCGTGTCATCATCGGGAACGATGCGCGTGAGATGGCTGCCGATATTCGCGGCGCCCGCGGGTTCGCTTTGAGAATAGGCCATCAATCGCTCGCCCGAGGCGTGCGCGGTCAGGATGCGCTGCTTTTGCTCCTCCGTTCCCAGTATTTCGACGGCCTTGGGACAAAGGACCATCTGGACCGTTAGCATGCCAGCAAATGAGGGACTGGCTTTCGCCAGTTCTTCGCTGACGACACAGACCGAAACCAGATCCGCTCCCGAACCGCCGTATTCTGGTGAGGTATAGAGGCCGTAGAGGCCAAGGGCAGCAGCCTTCTCGACAAGCTCATCAGGGGTGTGCTCATCGATATCGATCTGGTTGGCGATCGGCTCGAGCTCTTTGCGAGCAAAGTTCGCCGCCATATCGCGCAAAGCGCGTTGGTCTTCGTTCAGCCAATCCATGCTTTTTGTTCCTCGTTCCCGTCAGATCCGCCGCGCGAGATAGGCGGCCTCGTGTATGGCATTGCCGTAGGAGCGCGGCTTACGCGCATCGCCGATGACCTGGACCTCGATCCCGCTACCCAGCAGCGAGCGCGACAGCGGATCGTAGCTCCCACGCCCCGGTGCCACGATCAGCGCCGCGCATGCCAGAGTCTCTATCGGACCGCCGCCATGGCGAACCGCGATTTCCCCGCCGCCCACGCGATCGAGGGTAACGTCGAGCTCAGGCGCAAGCCCTGCCTCCGCCGCCCAAAGCATGACGAAACGACTGCGCGATCCGACATAAGCGGCCGGTGCAAAGTTCGCGGCCGGATCGAGCAGCCGAACTTCGCGGCCCGCGCGCGCAAGATCTAGCGCAAGTTCGATACCCTCTCCCGCCCCCCAGACAACGAGCGGCCCCTCGGGCAACGCCTCGAGGCCGAAACGCAGAACGTCATCGATCGTTCGGGCAAATCCGCTGGCGAGTGCATCGGCGAGCCCATCGACCTGGGGGAGGTTCGGGCGTGCACCTGTCGCGACCACGACAACATCCGGTTTTTCGGCCAGAATCGTCTCGGCGGTCAGGGTCTCGCCAAGTCGGACGTCGACGCCCAGCTTTGCGACCATCAGACGGTGCCAATCAGGCTGATAGGCAATTTGCTCCATGTTGGGCAACGTGCGGTAATTGCCCGCCCACGCCAGCGCTCCTCCAAGCCGATCCGACTGCTCGAACAGAGTGACCTTATGACCGATCTGCTGAGCGGTTATCGCATATTCCATTCCGCCCGAACCGCCGCCGGCGATAAGCACGCGCTTCGGTCGGTTGGTCGGGACGATCTTATAGTCGCGGTCGCGGCTGAATGCAGCGTTCTGCGCCGAGCCGGCTACGCCCTTGTTGAAGATGTTGCCAGCCAGCAGCGAAGCACCGGTTCGTGTCGATTTGCGGATCTCGTCTTCGCGGCCTTCGCTAATCTTGCGCGGAAAATCGGGATCGTCGAGAGACTGGCGGCACGAGGCAAAGAAGTCTGCCGCCCCCTCGCCTACCATCGTGCGCATCTGCTCGGGCGTGTTGATATTGCACGAGCCCATCAACGGCATGTCGATCCTGCGCGCAATGAGGCCTTCGCGCATGCGCTGGATGTAGGGAAGCGCGACGAGGTTGGGCACGTAGAAGCCGCCGCCGATGATCTCGCCCGAATTGATCTCGGGATCGCGGCTCTTGGCCGGCAGCATTGAGCCGAACGTGCAATCGAGAGCGTCTATACCCAGTGCATGAAGGCGCGGCGCATAGTGATCGAGGAAGTAATCGAGGTCGTATCCGCCGACAAAGTTCTCATCGCAGACTAGGCGCGGGATCAGCGGATAGTCCTTGCCGCAGAGCTCCTGCGTGCGCTGGATGATCTGCTCGCAGAACAGGAACCGGTCGGAATATTCGTCGTTGCGGCCGGTATTCTCGAGCAGCGATAGCGTCACGTGCGGCAGCGAGCCGTGGCAGAAGTGGAACGAGACATAGTCGTAGCCCGCCTCCCTCGCGCGCCGCGCGGCCTGGGCATAGGCTTCGACGAGCTCTTGGTAGGTCTCGGTCGGGACTACGCCGGGTTGCTGATTGCCGATGGGATATTTCCCGGTCGGCCCCCAGGAGACCGTGCCCGGGATCCAGCCCTTGCCGGGCTCAAGCGGAACGCTGCTGCCAGCCCCGACGATAAGGCCGCCGTAGAAAAGCTGAATTCCCGCCAAGGCCCCGTTGTTGTGGATGACCTCGACGAGTTCGCGCTGCGAGATGATGTAGGTGTCGTCGTAGAATCCGAACATCCGCTCGTTAATCAGGCCGTCCCAGCGCACGTTCGTCGCCCCGACACAAACCGCGCCGAAGCCGCCGGCGGCAAGGGCCTCGTAAGCGCCGACGGCCTGGCGCGTCACATAACCGCGGTCGTCCGACATGTTCATCGTCGTTGGCGCGTGGACCATACGATTCTTGAAGGTGAGACCACGGGTTGAAAACGCCTCGAGCAGCGGATCGGTCACTTTAATGCATCCTCTCAAAACAACCGCGAATCTCGCCAAGCGGCGACATTTGCCGATATTTCGACACTCTGTCGAGATTAAGCCCTCTCGTCAAGGTATCGACACATTGATCCGGACTTGCTAGACTGAGTCATGGCCGAAGCAATCATCGAGAAGACCGCCAAACCGACGCTGCAAGACGCGCGAAAGGCCTTTACGCGCGCGCATATCTGCGACGCCGCACGCGAGCTTTTCTACAGGGAAGGCTACGCGGCGACCACGTTCGAGCAAATCGCACAGGCGGCCGGGACCCGAAGGACCACTCTATATTCTCATTTTCGCGACAAGGCCGAGATACTCGAAGCAATCGGCGACGAGTATCATGATGGGCTTCGCAGCCTCGTAGAAGGATTGCGTAGCCCAGAGCCGACACGCCCCGAAATAGACATTTGGATCGCGACCCTCGTCACCTATGTCGTCCAACAAAGAGCGCCAGCAACTCTGCTGATTGGTCTCGGTATCGGCCAAGACAAGCCGACCCCCATCCAGAAATGGTCCGATGGATTTGCGCGAGCGCTAGGGAGTCGCCTGCCGGCATTTCGTAAAGCAATCGATCCTGGAGAGGTCGACCCGAAAGTAGCTGCCTGGGCGCGCGTAGTCCTACGCGAACTCAGTCTTGCCTGTCTGGATGCAGCGCGCGACCAGAGCTCGAAAAGTGCAGTCTTGGAGGTTGCCGCCGATCTATTCGAGAATTTTATCAACTCTTACAAATAAATACGCAACCTAATAACGCTTTGGGATAGCGCCATCAAAACATCGAGAGGAACTGAAGTGCTCGATTTAAGCCGTACCCGAGAAAGGCTTGCGGATTTCGTACCAGATGGCGAGAAAATCACGCGGATAAGCCCCCTCACCACTGGCTTCTCCAATGAAACCTACCTGCTGGAAGGTCTGGATGCGATCCTTCGCCTGCCGCCGTCTGCCGGCGCCATGCTGGACGGCCATGACGTCGTTGCGCAGGCTCGCATATATGCCGAGTTGAATACCCTCCCGAACGCGCCGATCGTTCCGGGCATCGTTGCCATCTGCGATGAGACTATCCTGCTCGGCTCGCCCTTCTTCGTGATGGAGCGGGTAAAGGGCGAATCCATCGACGACTTCAATATGCGGCCTTGGTTTATCGAAGGAACCGACGCCCTTCGTGCTGAAGTGTGCCGAAGCTGGGTTTCCGCCTTTGCCAGTCTTTCTCATCTCAAGCCGCTGCGCGCGCTTGGACAGGAAGTCACGCCCGAAGACGACGCCCGCATGTGGCGGGAATTTGCTTGCAAAGCCGACTGTTCGCGCCTGGCTGAACTCTTCGATCGCCTTCTGGCCCTTCCCGCGCCGCGTAGCGGTCCGACGGCTATCGTCCACGGCGACACCAAGCTTTCCAATCTCATGTGGGACGGTGGCCAAATCAGTGCCATGCTCGACTGGGAGATGGCGCTAAACGGTGAGCCTTTGGCCGATCTCGGCTACATGCTTTACGGCTTCGAGAGCGAACATCACGCCGCTACAAGGGCTCAGAAGTTGCCCGGTATGCTGAAGCGCGACGAAGTCATCTCGCTTTGGTCCGAAGTTTCCGGGCGCTCGGCGGACGGGGTCTTCTGGCATGAGATCGCTCAGATCGGGAAGATAACTGCGATAATCGCCGAAGGCGCGAACATGTACGTCACAGGTCGCAGTACCGACCCTAAGCTGACCATCTTCCAACAAAGTCTCGGCTACTATCTCGGCGTCATGCAATCAATGCTCGACGCTGGCGGCTTTTGATCTGAGGAATCCTGAAATGATCCCATCTATCGCGCCGCTTACCGCCGCGGACGAGCTCTTCAATCATCAGATCGTCAACACGCACGCGGCTGTTGGCACCCCCGACCGGGCCTGGACCGAGAAAGCCTGGTTCTCGTTAATGCGCAAGGACGGCCAGCTACAGGCAAGCTTTGGGATCGGCAAATATGCCAATCGCAATATTCTAGACGCATTTGCCGGAATCCAGATTGGCTCGCAGCAGCGCACCGTCCGCGCCAGCCGCGTGCTTTCGCCGCGTCTTGAGGACACGGATGTCGGCCCGATCCGGTACGAGGTGCTCGAACCCTTCAAGGCTATCCGCTTGACGCTCGGGCAGAACGACGCCCAACCACTCAGCTTCGAGCTGACCTTTCACTCGACGATGCCTGCATTCTTCGAAAAACGAGATGTCGTGATCGCTGCAGGTCGGATCGCTTCCGACGTGATTAGATTCCACCAGGCCGGCACCGTATCCGGCTGGATTGAGATCGAGGGGGAACGGATCACCGTGACCCCCGACGAGTGGTTCGGCTTCCGCGATCGCAGCTGGGGAATTCGCGAGCACGTCGGTCTCGATCCGACCGATCTCGTACCGGGACACGTCGGAGCGACTGGCGCCAACAAGGCCGGATCGGCATACCATTTCAATTGGTTGGTCTCGAAGATCGATCGGCCTGACGGCAGCAGCTATGACCTTGCCTACTATTTCCGAGACTTCGGCGGCGAAGGCCCACCGGAGTTCTTCAGCGGACACATCAATGAGAGCGACGGAACTCAGATTCCCATCCTCCAACTCTATCCCGAGATCGACTACCGAGAATCGGACAAGGGAGCGATGCGCGGACGAGTGACAGCGATCCTTACCGGCAAAGGTAAGGAGACAACCGAGCGCGTATTCGAAATCGAGGCGATAAATCCCGAGATGGGCTTTCGCCTGCTACCCGGCATGTACGGGGCCTGGAAGGGCCAGATCCATGGCAGTTTCAAGGGCGAGAATTTTCTCGACGGCGAATGCATCGACGATGTGAATGCTCCGGACAAGACCGCGGAAAACTACCGCTGGCAGATTCGCGATCGTCCGGTTCGCGTTCGTGAGGGCGACAATACCGGATTTGGGGACATGGAGAGCATCATCCTGGGGCAGTACCCGGGCGTCCGGCTCGTGTGATGCTCGTCGGGGCGCAAAGGCGTTAGGAGGCTATGTGAGCCGATGTGCGGTTGCGCCGAACATTCAGGCACATCCTGCACCTGACGCCCGTTCCATGAGTGTTACGCCTCCCCCGGGACAAGCGGAATCCAGGCAACGAGCAATGCCCCTGCGACCACCATCGGCGCAGCGACCCCAAGCCATATTCCGTAGGAATGGCTCGCGTCGAAGATGGCGCCAGCCACTACGGGACCAACACTGGCGCACAGAGAAATAATCGCCATGAAAGCTGCATAGACGGCGCCGAACACTTCCTGCCCATAGCGACGCGCGACGATATAAGTGATGATGTCCAGCTCGGCTCCAGACGCAAAGCCGAGGAATGCGACTGCGCCGACCGCTGCGGGTGTCGATCCGGGAAACGCGAAAAGCAGACCGATCGCCCCTAACGGCAGAAGGAATGCGATCACGCCGACGATGCGGGTCGGGAGGCGATCAAGCACAACGCCGGTGGTCAACCGACCGACAATTGAGAATATGCCGATCAGTCCAGCGATGGCTGCAGCCTCCTTCAGTGGGAGGCCGGCGCTCCTTATCACCGGCACGAAGTGAACCGAGAGACCGTAATTGACTGCCGCAAAAAGCCCTCCCGCCAATGCCAGGCCGACAAAAGTGCGAGATCTCAGGCTGCTGCCAATTGAGGTCTCTCCGCGCGATGACGCTTGTGCGCTTTCAGCGACTGGCGCCCCATGGAAGAACTGGAACACCAGCGGCAGGGCCACGGCGAGATAGAGAGCCGCCATGGCCGGAAAAGCAGAGCGCCATCCGATCGCCTCAATGAATACTGCGGCCATCAAGGGCCAGATGAAGCTGCCCAGACCGAGCCCTGCGAGAGTGACCGCCAAGGCCAAGCCACGAGAAAATTCGAAGCGACCGACTATCGCCTTCACCCAGACGAGCTGGGAGATTGCGGCCTGAAAGACGGCGAGGACAAGACAAACTGCGTACCACTGCCAGAGCGGTCCTCTGACGAGCCCAAGCAGCGAGATGCTCGCGGCAAAAGGAATGATGCCCGCCAGTGCCACTTTCCGGGGGCCGATCCTGTCGATCAGCCAACCAACAGCCGGCGCCAGGAAGAGTCCGGCCACCATCATCAGCATGAAGGCACCGGAATACTCCGCCCGGCTCCAGCCGAATTCAGCGGTGACACGCTCCATGAACACGCCGCCGGCATAGGCAAACATTGCGCTGCCAGAGACACCAATCATGCTGACCAACGGCAGCGGCCACAACCTGCTCCACTCTTGTCGCGCTGTCATTGCGGGAATTCAGCCTCTCCGTTAATCACCCGCGCCCTTTCTCACCATCCGAAGCCGAATAGACCAATCACCTAACATTCGTGAGTCCGCAAGGCGCTAATGCAAATCATGTGTTGCATTGTGGGCCTGGGAGCGAAGGATAAGGGCAAGGCTGCAAGCTAAGTTGCGTTCATCGCAAGCGCCAGCACTGGTTACGGTCCCGTCATCGCGCAGCTCTTCCTCGAACAGGGCGTCAAAGTGCTTATGTGTGCGTGCCGCGAGAAGCTCGTGTTCGAAGCAGCAAACGAAGCCGGTCCGGAGCGATCAGGATACGTTGCGATGTAACCAGCGCGGACGCTATCCGCGCTTTGGCCAAACAATGCAGGAATTCGGGCAGATCGATCTCCTGATCAATAACCCCGCTGCGCCGGGTTAGGTTAAATGGATCTGAGAGCAGACCATCGAGAAACTTCACAACATTCTCGCCATCACTCGTCGGTGCGTCCATCGGGCAGTTGAAGTGGATAAGCGCGTCGTCGGTATAGGCCAGCGCCGATGACGCGGATTCTCTCAGTGTTTTCAGTGGCTCAAAAGCTGACCAGATTTGCCTCACACCGGTTTTGATATCCGTGTCTCCAGATGGCTATGTAATTAACCGCCCTCAAACCGCGCCGCCATCCGCGCGGAGGCCCCGCTCTTGGCCGCGAGCTTCGCGCCGTAGCGCAAGACCGTCTTGGGGTCGCGCCAGCGGTAGGCCTGCATGATTGCCGGCAGGCTCTCGCCCGCGGCAAAATTGTCCTGGGCCACACCGACGCGGATCGAGTGCGAAGATACGGACCTGATCCAGCGCGCGACCTCGGTCTCGCTCATATCGCCCAGCATTCGCTTGTCGAACGCCTGCCGGATTAGCCGCTTATAGATCAGCGTGATCGATCCGGGGTACAGCGGATCCTCGCCAACCGAACGAATCGAACCGTCGAACCAGGTTTCCACCCGCCTGAATAGCGGTCCCCGATCGATGCCGGCCCTCGACCGCCATTCTGCGATCGCCCGCATCGTGACAGGCGACAGATAAGCCTGGGCCCCCTGCCCGTCCTGGTCGGTTTTGCTCCGGCCGATCTCGATCACGCCGGCCCCATCGGTGTCGGGCCCGTCGATGTCGGTCACCTGCAGCGCCGCAAGTTCCGAACAGCGGCAAGCGGTATCATAGGCGGTCAGCAGCAAGGCCCGGTCGCGAAGCCCGAGCAGATCCCGCCGCGTTGCCTTGAGGAGAATGCCGAGAGACACGCCGCTGGCTGGCGCATCGAGGTCGCTCCCCTCGCCCTTGAACCGGATCGCGCGCGCCTGGCGCTGCTTCGTGCCGAGCACCTTGCGCGCCGCCTTGAGCTCGAGCCGCACCAGCGGCGCCGCGGTCGGGTCGTCGCGCCCGGCCATGCGGTAGGCCCAGCCTATACTGACCAGATAGCGCGCGATCGTCGCGGCCGCACGCGGCTCGGTGGCGCGCGCGGCCGCGGTGTCGTGGTCCTGCCCCGACAGCGCGCGCACATAGGCGGCGACCGTCCTGGAGTCTGCCTCGCCCGTCGGCACGCGGCTAAGCCGGCACCAGGTATCCCAGAGGCGGATATCGGAGAGGAACGCGCGGATCGTGTTCGCCGACCAGGCGCGCGCTGCGGCCTCGACGAGGCTCGGATCGACGATGACGCGCTCGGGCGCCAGCGCCGTCACCTCGCTGACGACCTCGCCAAGCCGCTCGGGCGGCGCGGCGTTTCTCAGGGCGAGCGCGGTTTTGGCCATGTCTGCGAGCGATATCCGCGATTTCGCCTAAAAGCTAGGGTTGCGATAATCTCCCATTATCACGATTACGTATCACGGCTAAGTTGACTGAAAAGGCCTTTGAGTTAAAAGATGCCATGCACTCAGCCCCGCCAACGGCCCGTTACGGCCCGGCCTACAGCCCCCGGATGGTCACCGCGATCGCCGAGGCAACGGCGGCGATTTCTTGCCTCGATGCCCGGTTTTGCGTCTCTCCCGTCGCCAAAGCCTGGACCCGGCGCGCGATGTGGTCGGGCTATGCCAAGGCCTTGCAACTGCAGCAGGCCGAGATCGACGAGATTGATGTATTTTCCTGGGGCTGCGGGCTCAAAGTGCCCGGCCGCGCGCTGCGCGCCACCCATCTCGACGTCTACGAGGACTTCGCGCCCTGGGAGGCGGCGCTGGCCGATAGCGATCCCCTCGCCTGGCGCGACGCACTTCCCTTGGCGATCGGCGAGCCCGCTGAGGCAGCCGACCACCCTCCGCTCGTGCGCGCGCTCGACAGCGTGCGCCAGCATGCGCGCGCCGTGGGCAGCATCGTCCCCTGGCTCGCCCTCCCCTTCGCGCTGCGCGATAGGAAATTGACCGCAAGCCCCCTCCCCTGCCTCGCCAGCGGGGTGAAGGCCTTCCGGCTCAAGAAAACGCCGCAGGACGACGACTGGCTCGCGGCGCTACGCGCGCTCGGTAACAGCGCTCTTGCGGGCCTCGACAGGCTACACGCACTCGAACGCTTCTACCGCGATGCACAGCGCGCCATTGCCGCCCAGTTCCGCCCCGGCGCCCTCCCCGCACTTCTTGCGCTCAGCCACCAACGCCCGGTGCTCTCGCCCCAGGCGGTCGCCGATCAACTGGACCTCAGCGTGGCCGGGGCCAGCAAGCTCCTCGAGCGCGCGAAGGAAGCCGGCCTACTCGCGGAGATCACGCAGCGCCGCACCTGGCGCCTGTTTCTCACGCCTGACCTCGCCGCGGAATTCGGTTATGTGCAGCCTAAGGTGGGTCGTCCCACTAAGGAGCCCCCTGCCCTGCCCGGCGACCGCAAGCTTGCGGCGGCCTTCGATGCATTTGACGAAGAGATGGCAGCGATCGATGCGTTGTTAGAAAGCCATTCCGAACGCGCTGCACGATGAGAATATACTGCAACAAGGAGCATTTTGGGCTCCTCACCGGCCAAAGGCGGTTAGTGTCTTGTAATTACTAGAGAAATTTGAAGGCCCATTTAAACCTCGTACAGAGCCAATCGGCACCCCCGGTAGGTCGTTAGGGCCGCCGGCCCGCCAAAGCGCTGGAAGGGCCGTTTAAGGGCAAATTCGGGGCTTAGTTGCCGCAGCAGGATGCTGTTTCTCTCTGATTCCCCCAAAACTTGATGTCGGTTCGTCCGCTTCGCACTTGTGTTGGTGAAAAATGTCGCTGAATTGCATAATTGAATGACTTATGGCACATCTTCTTGAGAAAAGCTTCAAGGAGACGCCAGAGTGGCAAGCGTACATTCAGTCGTGAGTCAGATCGGGGACATGGCGGAAGCCGGCGAACGAATGATCGAGAGACTTCGCCGCAAAGCTTTTTTGCCCGAAAGTCGAAAAGAGCTGAGCATCCGCTTCGGAATAGCCGAGGCAGCGCAGCTTCTCAATTGTTCCACGAACCGCATTCGCATGGCTGAAGAGGATGGGCGTCTCCCCCCTCCCCCAGCCTCCGAAAATGGTCGCCGCCCTGGGTATTCCGTCGAAGAGCTACAAAACATGCGCAGCGTTCTTGGCGCGTCGCCAGAGCGGGCTCCCCTAGATGTGCCGGCGGTGATCGCCGTGCAGAATTTCAAGGGTGGCGTCGGCAAATCCACCGTGACCACCCACCTCGCCCACTACTTCGGGGTTCAAGGCTACCGCGTTCTGGTGGTCGACTGCGACAGTCAGGCGACTACGACCACTCTCTTCGGGTTCAATCCGCATTTTAACATCACCCGTGAAGAGACGTTGTACCCTTATCTCGCAATCGACCCGACCCAGGCCGACCTGCTCTACGCTGTAAAACACACGCCGTGGCCGAACGTGGACCTCATCCCGTCAAACCTTGAGCTCTTCGATGTCGAGTACGAACTCGCGGCCTCAGGTGCAGATGGCCAGTCGGTTCTCGCGGCCCGCTTTCGAAAGCTCAAGCAGGGCCTGATGGATCTCGCCCGCAACTACGACATCGTTATTCTCGACCCGCCGCCCGCGCTTGGCACAATCAGCCTCGCAGTTATGCAGGCAGCAAACGCGCTTCTCGTGCCGCTCGCGGCAACCACACCGGATTTCTGCTCAACGGTGCAATTCCTCTCAATGCTTGACCAGGTTTTGAGCCAGCTGAGCTCGGTCGGTATCGAGGTGGACTACAGCTTTGTGCGGCTGATTTGCTCTAAATTCGATAGCAACGATCCCAGCCACGCCATGGTCCGTTCCATCATGGAGCAGACGTTCGGGCCCGCGCTGCTTCCGGTACCCATTCTCGATTCCGCGGAGATTAGCCATGCTGCGCTTCGGATGATGACGGTTTTCGAACTCGAAAAGCCGATCGGGACCCCACGAACCCACAAGCGCTGCAAAGCAAACCTCGACGAGGCGATGGGCCAAATCGAGCAACTCGTTCGCCAGAGCTGGGGCCGCATTGCGCCCGCCTCGGAAGAGGAACTGCTCCATGCGACCGCATAGCTTGAACGTCGCCCTTCACAACCCTTCCAGATCGGGACGGAGATAAGCAATGGCCCGTAAGCAATCCGACTATCTCGCCGATCTCCTCGCAGAGGACGAGGACAGCCCAAGCACCCTCCCCTCGCCTGAGGCCGTAGAGTCGGCGTCACCTGTTCGTGAGCGCCCCCGGGGCACTACCCTGCTCAGCCGCGAGAGCGCGCTGGCGCGCGTTGCTACTGGCGAAGTCCGTCAAGTTACCCAGCTCCTTCTCGATCCGGCACGCGTCCGTATTTGGCCTGGAAATGCCCGCTCTTACGCGCACCTTTCGGAAGAGAGTTGCCGCGAACTCATCGACGCTATCATTGCCGAAGGTGGGCAGAAGGTTCCTGCGGTCGTCCGGAGGGTCGAGGGGGACCCGCAGTGCGACTACGAGGTCATCGCCGGAACCCGCCGACATTTCGCGATCAGCTGGCTTCGGGGAAACAGCTATCCGGACATGCAGTTCGTCGCCCAGGTTGCCAACCTTGATGACGAGGCGGCCTTCCGGCTCGCAGATATCGAGAACCGTGCCCGCAAGGACGTGTCGGACCTCGAGCGCGCTCGAAATTATGCTGCAGCCCTGAAGACCCACTACGGCAACCGAGCAACGAGAATGGCGGAGCGCCTGCGTGTCTCCAAGGGCTGGCTCTCCAAGATGCTTAAGGTCGCCGCGATCCCCGACGCGATTGTAGCTGCTTTTGCGTCCCCGGCCGATCTTCAGCTCAAGCCTGGCTACACCCTTGCCCAAGCACTAGACGACAAGGTCGCGGCCGGAGTAATTTCCCGAGCAGCTATCGCAATCGGCAAAGAGCAAGCTGCGCGCCGTAGCAAATCTCAGCCTGTCATTCCCGCGCCGGAGGTCCTTAAGCGTCTCCTGTCTGCGGCGGCGGGGGCAGATGGCCGAGAGGCTCTATTCGCTGCGAGTTCACCGCTTGGACGGCCGATGCTAACCGTTCAATCTGCCAATCGCCAAGGGGTCACAGTTCGGCTGCACTCGGGATCGGGAGCGGATATCGATGACCTCGTAGAAGCGCTCAAGAACGCTTTGGCCGATCTCGAATCCCAAGGGAAAGGTCTGATGAGGTGAACTTCAGGCCGGCACTCTCTTCCGCCGACCGGAAAGTTTCCCCGGGGAAACTTTTTACCACCCTCCTCTGCCCCGGGGTTCTCTGATGACCGAAGCACGCAAACAAGGCATCGCTGAACAGTTCGATCTGTTCCTGCCCTACCTCGCTGATTTACCACTGCGCGATCAGCGCGAGATGATGGAACGTCCGTTCTTCAGCCTCGCCAAGTCGAAGCGCACCAAGCCGATCGACTACACCTCCCCCGACGGGAAACTCTGGGTCCATGTGTCCGCAAATCCCGACTATGGCATGGCCACGATTTGGGACGCAGACATACTCATCTATTGCGCAAGCGTCTTGGCTGACATGGCACGGCGCGGCCAAAACGATGTTCCCCGCAAACTACACATTATGCCTTATGACCTTCTTCGGGCCATCGGCCGCCCCACAACCGGGCGCGCCTACGAGCTGCTGGGTCAGTCACTGGACCGCCTCGTTTCCACAACTATCAAAACGAACATTCGCGCCGAGAACCGCCGCGAGGCCACCTTCAGTTGGTTAGACGGTTGGACCCAACTTGTTGACGAGCGCACCGAAAGATCTCGGGGCATGACCCTTGAGCTTTCCAACTGGTTCTGGGAGGGCGTCATGATGAAGGGTGGCGTTCTCTCGATCGACCGCGCCTATTTCGATATCACAGGCGGTCGTGAGCGGTGGCTGTACCGCGTCGCGCGAAAGCATGCGGGAGGCGCCGGCGAAGACGGCTTTGCGATCTCGATGCCCGTGTTGTTCGAAAAATCCGGGGCCGAGGGTCTTTACCGCCGCTTTAAGTTTGAAATGCTCAAGTTGGCTGAAAAAGACGACCTGCCTGGTTACGGTCTATCTATCGAGCCGGGCAGGGGAGGGGAGCCCAACCTTCGCATGCGCCGTGTGGATGGTAAGGACGGAGCAGACAAACGGTTGGCTGACCAATCCAGCGTCCAGAGTGTTTCCCCGGGGAAACTCAAAGCTCCGGCACGGACGTCAAGGTCGAAATCCAGCGCCGGAGGCGAGGCGATAGAATCCTCGCCGTCCTCGATACTCGACGCACATTCACTTATCCGTTCGACGATCGCAGGCTTGTCGACAGCTGGTACGCGCGGGTTCATGACCGATGACACGATCGACCATCTTCGGGAGACGTGCCCGGGATGGGATCTATATGCCCTGCACGCGGATTTCGAACGCTGGGTAAATGCCGATGCAACGCGCTCCCCGGCCGACTGGCAGAAGGCGTTCATTGGGTGGGTCAAACGCCACCATGAGAATCATCGTCACGAACTGCGCGGCTAGTGCCGAATTCACCGCAGCCCATGTTCCTGAAGTGTCGGGTGGAAGAGGCGGGGCTTCAATTGAAACACGACACGCGCGGCGAGCGGCACAAATTTGAACCTCATTGGCTCACGGACCGTGCGAAATGATTCAATCCGACGGCATCGAAGCACGCTCTACCCAAACCTTCGATACATTAGGAACGCAAGTCGACCTATCAGGAACAGACCGTCGATCTTTCAGGAACGCCAGCGTCGACACAACGAGAACGAACTCTCGACCCATCAGGAACACCCCGACCATCGCGACTCGCATGGAATCACTGGATTTCGAGCATCTCCCGAGCCCTTAACCTTATTAAGAGTCATATAAACCAATCTAACCTAGTCGAAGCCTTTAGGGCATTTGATTTTCGTGAGGGTGATAGCGGGCACGGATCTGAATAGCTTGCCACCCCAGATAAGAAACACGAGTGAGCGAAGACCAGCCGATCGGGGCATTTGGAATCGCCTTCCGAGCTTCCAACGCACCGTGAAATTGTCCAGTTTGCGGCTAATATATTGATTATACTATATATTATCCACCGCCACGGCCAAATTGAGAGGGCATGGCGACGCGAATGAATAGAGGAAAGGGGGAGGGACCTTCGCGATCCAGTTGTTGGGTCGAAAGAAGGAAAACCCAATGCCCAGCCAAACGCTCGATGCGCAGCACTTCGCAGCGCACCTCTCGTCCGCCGCCGCCGCTATCTCCCACTCCCTGCTCACTTCACCGGCACCCATAACGCGGAGCGTAGTGAACGACGCAATGAGTGAAGCCTTCCAAGCGGCATCCCGAGAAGGCGTGTGGACCCAGCGCGACAGTTTCCAGATGTGCGAAATCGCCCTGGTCATGGCGCTGTCCTCAACCGAACTCCCGTTGGACCCTACCGCCGCCGTCGCCCAGCTAGAGGCACTGGAAGCGAGGCTTCCCACCCAGACGGTGCGGAGCGAAGATCAGGTCGCACTCCAGCACTTCTCTACCCATGCTGGGCTCGCGTGGATGGTTGGGCGGCTCGCGGCAATCACACCGGTCGATCATGTCCTGGAACCCAGTGCTGGAATTGGCATGTTGGCCCAGTGGGCGAGGGGGGCAACTTCGCTCCAGCTCAATGAACTCGACCCCGTCCGGAAGGCAGTACTTGGGCGGCTGTTTGCTCAATCGGTGGTGACCGATCACGACGCGGCCAAGATCGGCAGCATCATCAGCGACCGACCGACGGTCATTCTCATGAACCCGCCGTTCTCCAGAAACGCTTCAGGCCACGCAGATGGAAGCGTCGCTGCGCGGCACTTCGCCGCGGGACTCTCAGTTCTTGCTCCTGGCGGCCGACTTGTCGCGGTGATGCCCGACAGTTTCTCGGCAACCGGGCCCCACGCCGAAAGCTACAAGCGCGCTATCGCCGGTGCGACTGTCCGGCTTGATTGCCGATTGTCGGGGGCTTTCAAAAAGCAGGGGACGTCGGTCCTGGTCCGGGTGCTCGTTGCCGACAAGGGTTTGTCCGGCGGTCATGAGCCAGCGATTACACTCGGCTCCACTTCCGAGCTCCTCTCGCAAATACCGGGACTCCCAGAGCGTCGTCAGCTTGCTGACGTGCGGGAGGGCAGCCCGACAAGCCCCAAGGCAGGCAAGGGCGCTCTTTTCCGCGGGTTTGCCTCCGGCCGACCTGCTGCACCGCGTGCTTCCGCAAAGGGAAGGTCATCAAGCGACGCACGCCCTGTCGCTTTTGAGATAATTGAAGCAGCGGGCGAGGAGGGGAAGCAGGTCGGCGTCTATGTCGCTTACCGCCCGCAGCGCTTGCGATTTCCTAGCGGGGCTGATCATCCGTCACCGCTGGTGGAATCCGCGGCGATGGCGTCGGTGGCCTTGCCCGTTCCTTCCTACGGGCCGATATTGCCTGCCAGCGTAATCGACAACCAGGTACTTAGTGCGGCGCAGCTCGAGACAGTGGTCCACGCGCTCGACGCGACATCGCAGGACCTCCCGGGCAGATACAAGGTTCGCGAGAAAGGCATCGATCTCGATTCCCACGCAGACGGTGACATCTACCGCCGGGGCTTCTTCCTGGGCGACGGGACCGGGGCCGGGAAGGGGAGGCAACTCGCGGCTGTCGTCATGGATCAGTGGCTGCGCGGAAATCGCCGCCACCTCTGGATCAGCGAGAGCAACGCTCTCATCGAGGATGCGCGCCGCGACTGGCAGGCCCTGGGCGGCACGGCGCTCGATATTCGCCCGCTCTCCAAGCTCAAGCCGACGTCGCGGATCGAGGGTGGCGACGGAATTGTCTTCTTGTCCTA
>DASVND010000027.1:0-17109 GCA_036384035.1 Sphingobium sp.
CCGGGGGCGGAGCGCGGAGGAAGCTGGAACCGACAAGGTCTGCTCGCCGACGTCGTAGCAATCCGTGTCATTGCACTTGAGCATCTTGACCGCCGGCGCGTCGGCCGTGCCATCGAGGAGCGCTGTAACCACCGCTTCTTCCGCCGGCCCGAACATCACGACCTTGCCGCCGACGGCTGGGTCGGTCGATGGCTGCGTGACCACCGTGCCGACCAGGGTCATGATATATTCGGAGAACGATTGATCGAAAGCGCCGAATTTGGCCGATTTCTTCAACGCCTCCCACGTATAGTTGTGGGGCTCGCCGACCAGTTGATCTTTCATGTTGGCGTCGGTGTTGCCGGCAATCGTCGCATCCCGCTTATTGCCGTTATTGCAGCCTTGCCGAGACGCTGCCCAGTCCGAGAAGACGCCTTGGCTGTTGCCCACGGCTTCGCAGATGGTGGAACGAGTCGAGTCCATCTGCGGCCAGATGCCGCCGACAAGCGCCTGTGCCGTCTCGCAGCTCGAGATGTTCATCTGGTTGAGGAGCTGAGCCTTCTGGCTGAACTCATCCATCACCTTGCCGATCTCCGGCGAGACGGAGTCGATCGCAAGCTTGAAGGCGAAACCGAGCGCATTGTTCGCGGTGGCTTTCAGCATCGCGACGATCTCGGATGCGTTGATGAAGGAAAAGCTGCCGCTGAATAGGTCGATGCCGCCGCAGCCGGCGCGCGCACTCGGCAGTTGCAGATTGAAGGGCGACACGCTTTTTTGGGGGAAGCGCGTCCAGACATTTCCGAGAGAGTAGTAGCCGGCCGACTGCCCCTGAAACGCCGTTGGCCCCGTGACATTGGCGGCGCCGCCGGCGTCGTTGAAGAAGCCGTTCATCTCGGAGGCGACGTCGGCTCGGGCCACTCCGATGAAAGCGAAATGGGACGCCGCAACGATCGCCAAGTACGCCGTAACCTGCCTGCGGAACGGGCGCCGCCGCCCCTGCTCTGATGCGTGTTCCATCAATAGTCGCTCCCCACCTTCGTGTTGGTCAGCATGAAGATGCGATCCATGATCTCATCGGCGCTGAGCACGCCGTACCCGACCGGGATTGTCCGCTTCGTCTGAGTGTCGAAAAGGACCAGCGCCGGGGTCTCATTGCCGGGTACGCCCATCCGGGCTCGCTGGCCGGAGTCGACCACGTAATTCGGGAAGTCCCTGTTTGGCCCGCCATCCATCGAGACGGCCATCACGCTCATTCGGTGGCTGTCGGTGACCGAGCGCAGTATCGGGGCGAAGACCTCGCAAGCGCCGCAGCTCTGCGCGTAGAAATAGAACAGGCCATAACGCTGACCCAGGTTGGTCAGGACCGCATCCCGGTCCGCCTTGCGATTGTCCAACCAGAGACGCTTGCCCACCGTCGAGACCGGCCGCTGCAGCGTGTAGTCGAGATCAGGGTTCTGCCAGAGTGCCCGCTGCCAGGTGTCCGAGAATGTCGAAGCCCGATCGAGCTGCTCACGCTGGAAACGGACATAGGCAATGACGTTGGTCTCGGTCGGCTCGAGAATCGCGCGCGCCTTGAGTTCGTCGAGTTGTTTGGTGATCAACGCGATCCGATCGGCCGCGCTCGCCTGAGCCTCCGGCATCGCGTTGGGGGCAGCCTCGATCGGTTTTGGCTTCACGCAATAGAACCACTGCCCGAGTTTGCGCTCACCACAGTAGAAATCGTCGGGCACGTCCTGCTCGATCACGTCGAGAGTGGCCCTAGCCTCTTGCGCCTTGAGCGGCACCGCCGCGCCGATCGGCGACGCAGCCAGCATCAGCATCGATAGCCTAGCGAGTCTCGTCATCGCGGGACGTCCTTTCGTCGGTTGGAGCGGATTGCGCGGAGGGGAACGGAGGCTGGGGTTGGGCACCTTGGCCGTCCCAGGCTGCAAGGTGGATGCAACAGTCGAAGTCGCGGGGGGCGGTAGCGGGTCCGCAACCATGCGCGGGTGACGAAGCGGCCAGCAATGCGATCAGCGCCGGCAGTTCAATTATGAAGATCGTCATGTTTCAAATCCTCTTTGGTCAATCTCAGGACGGCCAGCATAAGGGCTACGTCGATCAACTGGGTTCCCTGGTCGAGCAGCCGAATGATCCCATTGACGAGGGCGCGCGCCTTCCCGCTTCGGCCGGCAGCAGCCTGTCGCCGTCCGCGACGAGCCAGCCCCTGGCACCCATCTTCAACACGGCCCTGCTCAGGTTCCTCGTTGGGACGGGACATTCGAACCAGGTGCTGAGGGTCTCGAGTACGTCGCCGAACCGCGGAGGCCGCTTCGCCCGATAGACAGCGAGGAAGCTCGCGAGCTCGAGCACTGTCATGTCCCACTCGCTGGTGAGATCCGCGCTCGCGGTTGAGGGGTCATTTGCCGTGGAGATCATAATAGGCCTGAATCTTGTCCTGAATGTCGGACATGGTCTGGACTTCATCAGGGAGCTTTGCGGCGTCCATGAAGTCCGAATAGACGTCGGTAAAATCCATCACCGATAGGTCGAGCTGCGCGAACTCATCGATCGTGAAGCCCTGGCATTGTTCCTTTTTCGCGCTGCCCCACGGCTTGCGGAGCTGTGGGCGGCCCTGCTCTTGGAGGACGCGCGAAAGCTTGCTCTCGAAGCAGCAATAGGCAGTGCGCTTGGTCGAGCAGATCCCGAGGAAGCTCGACGAGCAATAGCTGCCAAGGTTGTGGCAAAGGCCCATCCGATCTTTGATGTCGAGTTTCATCTCGTCCTGGCTGCAAGCGAACAGGACGAGGAGCGGCGTGGCGAAGGCGGCGATGGCGGCCGGCCCGCCGGCGAGCGCCGCCGCACCAGCACCGAGCGGCACGAGGCCCGACACTTTTCCCGCGCAGCAGTTGATCAGGCCGAAAACAGGTTTGTGGCACGTCTCGCGCGTCCCGGTGAAAACCTTGAAGTCCGCCTCATTGAATTCCTTGCCGGCCTGACCGAGCGCATGTAGCCCGACGAGCGCGTCCCTGAATTCGGTCGACGCCTCGCGGACGATCGGCTCGCAATCGCCGTTGATGCAGTAGACATCGTCCCCGCAAATATACTGCTTGTCGCCCCCGACCGTGCTCGAAGGCGTGGGGCAACGGTACACCTTCTCCGCGACCTTGCAGGGCCCACTCTGAGGGTCATCAAGGCAATCTTCACGGAGGAAACTGCAAGACCGATTGCTCTCCAGATCGCCGCAATCGTTGCCCGCCGATATGACGTTGCAGGTGAAGTTGCGCTTCCACGCCCAGCACGACTGCGTCACAGGTACGCCATCGATGATCCGGGTCTCGGGCCCTTCTGTGCAGACTTCACCGGCCAGATCAGCCGTGCACATCGTATCCGCAGACATGGCACCGCAACCATCGACCTTTTTGGTGGTCACCTGCGTTTCTGTCGTCTTGGCGTGCCAGCCTTGACCAGTGATCGGGCTTGGCAGGAGCGAGAGATCGGTCAGGTTCTCGGAGCAAACATATTCGGTCGCGTTGTAGTCGTCGCAAAACTTGTTGGTCGAAACGCCGTAAATCCGGTGGGCCTGACAAGCCTGCATCACGACGCCAGTCGGCCGACAGACACCTGAAGCCAAGTGCGGCGCCATCGCGTCATATCGAGCAAAGGGCGTACCGTACGCTCCGTTTGGCACGACGAAAAACTTGTATGCATCAACTGTCGTGGTCTCGGGCACCATGGTGATCGAACAAGATCGCGGCTCCTGCTCGATCTTGGTTCCCTGATTGCATGTGGCTTCGTAGTAGCCGCTCGTTCCCGAACCCGGCGGGAGCGGCGTGCAGGCTCCGTTAGTGCTGCTGTATGCCTCGCCCGCGAGATAGGCCGACGGGTCGCTTTCAACTGTCGTTGCGCGGTTCGTCGTTGCCAGGATTTCGGCGTTGCTGAATGTCGGGCGGGTGCGACCGGCATCGGTTGTGACCCGGTAGCTTTCGTCTGAAGACTTCTGTGCCTGGGCATCCGCGACGAGCTTGTCCGGATCGTCATAATAGGTCGTCTGTGGCTGGCTGGTGCCTGTATAACCCGGAACAGCGGCAGCCTGCGCGTCGCTGGACGGAACCAGCGAGGAATCGTTCCTCTTCTCCTGCGCCATCGCCCTGCCCTCAGCGCGCGCCTGGTCGACCGTCATCTCTTGCGCGGCGACGGGCTCGCTCATGAGCAGCAGGGCGCACAACCCGCCCAGGCGGCGGCGGGCGATCATTGCCGGTCGCGCTTCATGTTGGAGAGAGCCACCGCCGCTACGCGGGCGCCCGGGCCGCTGCCGTCCGCGAAGGTCGAGAGCGCATATTCGACCGTCACATTGCCGATCATGCGATCATAGGGCGGCACCTTAGTTTGACATGAGAAGCCGGCGCACAGATCGAAGTCCGACGAGACCGTGATGTAGGTCGGAGCGGCCTGCACATCGAACGCGCGGAAGAGACGGGGATCGATGCCGATGCTGGCGAACTGCCCCTTGTCGACGACCTTTCCGAGCCGAGCCACAAACTCCTTCGCAGAATTGTTCGGAAAGCCCCTGAACACAACCACGCCGCCGGCACTCGAGGTATCGCGCACGAGCTGCTTCAATGTCGCGTCCGGCATCGACAGGCTGGCAAAGACGATAAATTGCGGCGCCTCTCCGCCCTTCGCGCTCGCATTTTGGGACGCGCCCTTGACGATCTCATCGAAATCGACCGGCCCAGCCGGACCCTTCGGAAGCTCGGTCGTTGCAACTTGGCGCATATTCTCGATGCCGCCGTCGCGGATCTGCGAGGCTTCTTCCCGGAACTGGTCGCCCCTGTCCTTGACCTGGTCGACGAACGCTTGCGCCTCCGCGGCAAGGTCGGCCGAATGCCTCTTGACGGCCTGGACGTCGACGCCGTCGACGGTTTGGGCGAGCAGTGCGGACACGCCGGCGGTGCCGAGGAGTGCGAGGACGCCGATGGTCAGATAGCGCATCGTCAGACCCCTAGAGCACGCAGCAATTGCGCTTGCGCCAGACGAGGTAGCCCATGTCCTCGCCGCCGGCGGGATAGGCACGACCAGCGTCGGGCGGCATGGTGGAGGCGCCGATCGCGGAGCAGGCGAAGCGCCCACTTACGGTCGGGATCGGGTTGACCATCTGGAAGCGATATTGCTGCTTCCTCATGATCGGCATGAGATACTTCTTACAGAGCCCGGCCGAACCCATAGTCCCCCAGGCGAGCGCCTCGCGGTGCATCTTGAAAGCGAACCGGGAGAGCGCGAGGCGCGAGGATTGGACGTGTCCGATAGAGGACGGGATGTTCCCGTTGAGCGGATACATCGAGCCTTGGCAGCCGGCGCACCAGAATAGCGGATCGAGCGGCAGGTGGACGGTGCCGGCGATACAGTCGCCGGCGCAGGCAGCCTGGGCGATTGGGTTGGCGAAGACGATTGCTTCGGGATTGATCAGCGCTGCCAGAGAGTCATCCTGCCAGAGCGGATCGACCTCGGTCATGTAGGCGATGTCGAACGACGCCTGCTCGAAACAAGCGAAGTCGGTCAGGATCTCCATCCAGTAGAGCAGCGGATAGACGTACCAGTGGACATGCCATTTGGCGGTGCTCTGGGACCGTCCGCCTACCATGGATGGTCCGGTCAGATAGCCCTGCCCGATGTCGAACCCCGGCGCGATCCGGATGCCGCCGAGATTGGGAAAGCACCACGGCTTCATCGTCACGTCCGCAAGGCGTGCCGGCTCCCAAAAGCCGACCGATATGCCGATGCGCGGAAGAGGGTCGGCGCAGGCGCAGATCGGCGACGCGGGATTGCTGGGATCGGGCCGGCTGCTCGGCCAGATCTTCAAGGCACCGACAGACAGCGGAAAGAGGCACGACCAACAGACATCGGTGATCGGATTGACGAACTTGCCATTGCAGGTCGGCCCGGCAGCGGCTGCTGGCGGCGACAGGGCGACCATTGCAAGTAGGAATGTAAGTGCGCCGATTGCGCGACGAAGCCACCGGGTCATTCGACGCCTCCGGCGTTATCGAGGAAAGCTCGGTCGGCGCGCTGCTTTCGGAATAGGTAAAGGCATGTGTAAGCGACGGTCGCGAGCAGGATGAGGGCGGCGCCGATTGGCGCCACGCGACCGACCGCGTCGCGCAGCGGCGAGATGAGACCGACAATGAGGGCGCAGGAGACGCAAAGCGCCTGCCAGGTAAACCGCATGCGGCGAAGCATTGGTGTCTCCGGCGCAGCCATCGGTGTGCGGAGAAGATCGAGCCAAAGCGGCATCAGCCAGCCCTCCCCTTCTTCAGCACCCGCTCGGAGACGCGCATCACGCGACCGCTCTGCTGCACGACCGCGGGCGTGTGTTCGATGCCGAAGCGAGAGGTGAGCGTTCCTTCCTGGTCGAAGTAGAAGCGGCGTTTCCGGTTCGTCATTTCCTCGATTGGCGAGCCGCTTACGAAAATGATCCTGGCATCGAGATCGGTGTACCGGCTCGTGGCCCAGGCGATCTGGTCCGCATCGTCGCCATCGACGAACACGAGCGCCTGTTTGATCGCCACGAAGTCGAGCGGGTTGATCCGTTGTCCAGCGCGGCCGATCAGGTTGCCCTTCTGGTCACGAATATCGTGCTCGAGCTGCACCGTCGGATCATAGCTCCAGTCCCTGGTCTCGGTTGCTGGTGAGAGGCCAGCAACCGGGGTTGGCCGCCGAACCTTCGCTTCGACGCGCTTGGCGAACATCTCGTTGGTGCGCGCGAGCTCGCCAGTCGCTTCGGCGCGCCTCAGCCGCGCTTCGATCGTCGAAAGCAGATCCGGCTCGATGACCGGGAAGGCCTGGCCCGTCTGCCCATAGTCACGCGCCTCGATGCGCGCAGGGCTCATGACAAAGGCGACGATACCGAGGAGAGCGATCCCTCCGCCAGCGGCAAGCAGCCGCCTCACAGCACGGCCTCCCCGACACCGATAATCTGGCGGCCGCAGACGAAACCGATCTCGGCGTAGCGGCTATCGAACCCATCGCGATGGGGAGACCCGGCATAGTAACAGCCCGAGGGGATCACGCCCTCGGCGCCCGGCGTCAACGGCTCGCCGAAGCGCGTGAGCGGCTTCATCCGCCCGACAGGCCTGCCGTTGATCGTCACCACCATTCCGCGGTGCGCGACCACATCACCCGGCACGCCATAGACGATCTTGCCGAACATCTGCGGTTTCGCCCCGAAATGGCGTCGTAGAAGCGCACTCAGCGGCGGATCGAAGAACATATAATCACCGCGTACCGGCGGTTGGTGCCGGCGGATGAGGAACGCCCAATTGGGAAGGGAATCGCTCGCGTTGATGAGGAAGACGTGGCTGTCGCGCCAAGCGCTGATCGCGCTCACCAGACCGGTTCCGACGAGCGTTACAGCCAGCATCGCCCACAGACGCTTGCGCGGCCGCCAGCGCGGGGCAGAGAGTTCACTGGCCGCCGTTGCCATCGGGGCCTCCAAAGGTTGAGATCGACGGCCCCGAAATCTGCCCGGGTGCCGGCTGCGGCATCGATTGCGGGAACGGGCCGCCAGCGGATGGATCCTGCGGCGATACCGTCTGCGCACCAGCCAGGGGATCGACCGGGCCCGGCACGGCCAATGGCGGTTGCCGGGAAGCGGCGAGCGCAGCCTGTGCGGCCGACAGCTCCTGCATGCGCTGCAGCTGCTCGACAGACACACGCTTAGGCTCCGGAACCCCGGACGCGAACACCGCCTTCTTCAGGCTCTCGGTGATGTCCGGCACGTTCTTGGTGAGGACCGCCTCGCCGACCAGCACCACTTGTCCGCCCTCGCTCCGGCGCTGCAGCTCCTTGTCGAGCGAAGACATGAAGGCCCTCATTTCGGCTTGCACCCGATCGGGCGGCGAGCCCGAAAATCGCTGGGCCTCCACATAGTCGCCCACCAGCGCCGACAGCCTGGCCGACACGATGTGATCCTGCTTCGGGGACGTCAGCGCGCGAGTGACCCACATCCCCCAGATCAACACTGCAAGCACGACAAAGCCGATGATCATCTGTTGCCGGGTGAAGCCGCCAAAGCCGACCCGGCGCTTTGGAAGCGCGGCTTGGGGCGCGGGAGGAGTGGGCGGGAGGTCGAGTTCGGGTTGCTCAGCCATGATCGCGGGTCCCTTCCTGCGTGCAGTCGGGCAGGATGCGATCCCGGCGAAAGGTGATGACCCCCGCTGAGAGGATCATGTGCGCGATCGCCAAAATGTTGAGAAATGCGCCGGTCCGGGCCTGATCGGCGGCGACATAGCGCGTGGTGAAATTGTTGAGCTGGTGGATGAACCCGTCGAAAGAGAAGCCCCCGATCGCGAGGAAGAACAGGAAGAACAGCCCCCAGGTGATTAGTAGCGTGCTGCCCAGGAATCCGAACCCATGGAGGGCGAAGTAGAGGACGGACCGCCATTCGGCTGCCGTCAGCCTGCCCTTGCGCGCACTGGAGGTCTTCGCGTCGCCAGCGTTCGTCGCCATAATCCTACTCCGCCGCGATAGCGATCTCGTCCGCGTCGACGAGATTGCTCACCCATTTTTCGGGATTGTCGGGAAAGGCGATCCGCTCGATCGCTTCGTCCATGCTCATGCCCTGCGCGATCAGCGCGTCGATTGCAGCGAACGTCCTCGGGCTCGAGGAGAAGAGCGTAGCCGAATAGGGATCGAGCACGAGGCGGCCGACCGCGAGCGTGTCGGGCCCTTTGATCATGATGTCCGAATATTCAAAACCGTTGCGCTTCAGCGACCGCAGAAGGGCGTCGGTGTAGTCGTCCATCTCGAAGCGATCGTGCTTCTTGAAGTCCGCGATCGTCTCCGGCTTTTGCTGCAGGATGACGAACCAGTCCGAGTTCTCGAGCGCGGCGATCGAGCCGGCCGACTTGTAATAATCGTTGAGCGACTGGGTCGCGGTGACCAGCGATGCGCCATATTTCCGGCAGGTGCGGGCATAGGTCTCGATGAAGTCGGCCATCGCGCCGCCCCGGAGCATCTGCCACGCCTCGTCGAGCAGAAGCGCTTTGGGGATCGAGCGATCGAGCTTGCGCATCATCTGCTGCGACATGAACATGATCGCGGTCAGCACGACGCTGCGCAATTCCTCGCGCGCCGAGAGGTCGGATAGTTCGAAGACGGTGAGTTGCGCCTGCATCTCGAACGAGACTTCACCCTGGAAGAAACGCCCGTACGTCCCTCCCGACGAGAAGGGTCGCATCGCGATGCCGAGATTGGATGCCAGCGGGTTCCCGGTAGCCTCCAGGGCTGCGATCACCAAATCGATCGAGCCCTTGCTGCCATGCTCCTCCCAGACCTGATTAACCGCGCCGTCGATCAGGCCCCGCTCGGTGTCATCGAGCACGTTGATGTGCCGCGACATCTGATTGATGATTGCCTTGAGCATCGCCATGCAGTCGAGGAGATAGTCTTCGTCCTCTGCCGCCTGAGCCTGGTCGATCATCGAGAAGGGGTTGAGGCAGAAGCCCGAGCTCATCGTGAATTCGACGAAGGCGCCGCCCTGCAACTTCGCCGAGTGCTCAAACGAGCGGCCGTCGTCGATCACCACCACCTTCGCACCGGCGCCGCAGAGCGAGCCGCACAGCTCCTGGAGCGCGACCGACTTGCCTGAACCCGACTTGCCGAAGACCGCCACATTGTGGTTGCCGGCGGCATTCTCGAACGGGCTCCAGAAGAAGGGTTGGCCACGCCGGCCGATCAACAGCAAGTGGGGTATCTGGCCGCCCAGATATTCGCCCTGAATCGGTGCCAGATTGGCCGCCGTCGTGGTGAGCAGCGTTCGCATCCGCTTCATGCGCTCGAGGTCCTTCGACAGGCCGTTGGCCATCGTCATCGGCATTGCGCAAAGCAACCCCATCACCTGCAGGTAGCGGTCGTCGAGCAGGTCCCAGCCTGCAGCCCGGTAGACCGACTTGAGCACGCGCTCGTTGCTGTCGCCCTTACCCTTGGGAGAAAAGGCGGTGACGCTGAAGAACACCCGGACGAGTTTGCGACCCTGCCGGATCTCCTCGTTGACGTAGCGCCATTCCTGAGACTGATCGCGCAGCTGCGGCAGGAATTTCGACGACTTGGAATCGGCGAGGCTGGTCGTCCGCATGAACTTGAAGCTGGCCTTGTGGGTCGAGGCCTGGGCGTCGGGAAAATCGATGCACAGGTTCGTCGCAACCGGGCACGGCATGCGGAGTTTGTCGGTGAACATATCGCCGATTAGACGCGCCACGTCCCACGGCGCCCAGCGCGTTGGTAGATTGCGCACGGAGAACGACCGGACATCGAACACGTCGGGATAGATTTCGCCAATCTCCGGCGCGCCGTTGACCGTCTTGCCGGTCGGGCGGAAGCGCTCTGTCCGCAGCAACATTCGATCCGGCTCGACCTGCAACTCGATATCGCGGCGGATTGCCTGGTCCGCAATCGGATCTAGCGGATTGTAGCTGACGGCGTCGTCGCCGGCGGCGGTGGTCGGCGAGGTGATATCGTCGATCCATCCGATCAGCGCCACCGGGTCCATCGCGCGCGCTGCGACGTTGATCGAAGCAAGCGACGAAATGATCCCCTCCATCCCCGAGACGATCTGCGCGACCGACACGCTCGACGATTCCGGGGTCGAATAGGAAATCGCGACACGGTGGTGGCGGAGGCAGAAGGGAGCGTCGGCCGACAACGACTCCCAGACGCCGTCCGTCAGGAAATCGACGCGGTGCTTGGCCATACGTTCATAGACACCGCGCGCCGAATAGCGCGGCAGATACCATTTCGAGAGCTGCTCGCCGATGCGGGGCGACATCCACTGGTGGAACTGGAGACAGCCCGGGGCCGGGATACCCTCAGACAGAAACTGTGCGAGGATTTCGCCGGTGCGCTCGTCGGCTCCAACCAGAGGCGCTGCCTCGATGACGAACCCGCGCGAAGCGCTGTTGTAGAAGATGCCCGTCTTCGTATCGTAGCTGCGATAGGGCAACCAGTGCGCGAGCATTGGGACCGCGAGATCCGGCTGCTGGGTGTCGGGGCGCTTGCTGTCGCCGAACACGCCGGCGAGCAGATCGTCGAAAAAGCGCCGTGCCATCTCAATTCTCCTGCGGCACGGTTGCGGGGAACGCTGCGGCGCGGACAACTGGCTTGGCATCTGGCTTGGCCGCCGGCAGTGTTCCCTCGGCGACCCCGCCGCGCGCCGTGTCCTGGGCCTCGGTCGCCCGCGCTTCATAGTGCGGACTCGCTTTCACCCGCGCGATTGCCTCGGTACCGGTGGTCGTCTTGGGCAGTGTCGTCACGCCGGCCGGGCTGGCGCTTATGGTTTTCGACGCGACCGGCGTCGGCGTGGGTGCCTTCGCCGGTTGCACACGGCCCCTTTCCGCGGTCGGCGCTGGGGCGGAAGCTTTGCGGCCCGCCTTGGGGGCTAGGCGAGCCGCAACGTCGGACTTGATCGCTGCGACCGGATCGGCACTGCGCGCCCGCGCAGCGACTACCATCGCGGGATCAGGAAGATCTGGATCGATTGCCGCGACATCGACGATCGCTGGGTCGACGCGGTCTACGGCTTCTGCGAGCGATTCCGGCATCGCGCGCATCGTGGATGCATTGCGATCGGGTATGACCGTCGCGGATGCGAGCGACTGTTGCTGCCATTCGCCGCTCTGCACGACCGCGTGGACCGCGCTCATCTCGTGCAATCGCCCGCGCTCATCGATGTAGGGCTGGAAGACGATCCGAAGCACCCGCTCCTGGGTACGCCGCGCATTGCCGAGCTCGACGGGCACGATCTGCCTGGACGCAACAGTCCGCGAAGCCCGCGCCTTCGGGCGGGTTTCCAAATAGGGCCCGGCGGGTACCGCGTCGCCGCCACTCTCACCTGCGATCATCGCCAGCGCGCGATCGTCGATCGATGACGAGGGCGCACAGATGCCATCGGGCGTCGCGCATGAGAAGCTGCCTCGCACGTTGCTCCCGAACGTCGCGCACCCACTGAGCACAGTCAGCGCTGCCAGACCGGCCGATCCGAGTACGACCGACGATCGGCGGGATCGATCCAGACGCCGACTCACGACTTCGCCCCCCTGAGCCAAGCCTCGAGGAACTCCTTCGGCCGATAGCCTTCGAGGATTGCGCCGTCGCTGCGAACGATGATCGGCGTCGCGTTCAGGCCATTTTTCTGGGCGAATTTCTCATTGGCATCGAGGCCCCTGGTGTCGCACGCTGCTGGCGCCTTGAACGGCTCTCCGGCGTAAGCGGCATGGAGCGCCTGTTCCTGGTTTTTGGAGCAGTAGACGCGATCGGCAATGTCACGACTGCCGAGGACCGAGATCGGTCGTTCGACCACCTTCACGTCCATATCGCGCAGGACATTAGTAAGCGCTCGGCAATAGCCGCAGCGGAAGTCCGTGAAGATGGTGACGCTTTGCTTGGCAGCCCTATTGCCCCAAACGATCGCCCCCTCGCTCGGCAAGCCGGTCAGGTTGAGTATGGCCGGGCGCACCGGGACCGTAGACCGCCCGCTGCCGACCTCGGCCGCCGTGATCTCGCCCCCGCCCTCCTCGCCGCCGGACGCCGCCGCGGCATTTGCCTTCGCAGCCCCGCCGACCAGTATGTCGGGGTTGATCTCGAGAAGTCGCGCCGCTGTCAGATCCTGGCGCGTCTCCATGTCGTAGACGCGGCCGATGATGAGATAGCGAGCGCCGTGATTGACGTAGAAAAGGTTCGCGCCCGCGGTGACCTCGCAGAGCCCTTCGATTTTCTCGCAATTGACCTTGGAGACTTCCGTCTTCGGCAGGCGCGCCTTCAGGAGTCCGGCAACCTTCACCTCGTCTGGACCCGCCACATCGGCTGCCAGTGCGATACCGGCCACGCCGATCGCGCCGATCGCCGCCAGCACGGGAGCCCGCCGCGTGAAAAGGCGGAGCTTACGCAGTCGATTAATTGCGGACATACACACCCTCCAGGAAGACGATTTCGACATCGATGCCGGTCGGCATCTCGATCACAGGCTGATATTGTTCGGCGCGCTCGATCAGATATTTCGAGACGTCCTTGCCCGACTCCGCAGCGCCGCCGCCGAGCGCGCGCAGGCCGACGCTGCCGAAATTGGGCGTTCGGTTGATGCTGCCCTCGCCGTCATTGGCGATAGTCGCCAAAGGCTGGTTGAAGGCGGTGTTGAGCGCGTTGCCGCCGCCACTGACCAGGCCGGCCAGGAAAGCCTGCATCGCAAGGGACCCTTCGCGGCTGACGACGCGCCCGCGCACGCCAGTCTTGCCGCCGAAGGCGATGAATCCCTTCACCTCGGATACGGCGTAGCGGCCGCCAGGTTGTGGGCAGGTCATCTTCTGAAGCTTGACGTAGACCTTCTCGCTCGAGAGGTCGCCGCGCGCCGCGCCGTTGATGAGGCAGCCTTCGATCTTCGTCGTGAGGAGCTTGCCGTTCTGGTACACTGAGCGCGCTGGTCCTGTGACGCGAAGCACCACGGGCAAGGGATCGGTCTGGCTGTTGACCCCGGCGCTCGCGTCGACGCCGACGATAACTTTGGCGCTCGCGAAGCTGTTCGGCGGCAGATAGTTGATGCTGTCGCTGTAGGTCGTGGTGCCCTTCGCGACGCGCGTAGCCGTGCCGGTGTCTGCTGTCTGAAAGCTGACCATCTTGACCTCGGCGCCGCTGCCGATGGGCATCGGCCGTCCGGCAGGACTGGCGTCCGGGCGTTGGTAGTTCTGAACGCCGTTCGGACCGTACATCGCGGACGGGCCGGGCGCCGACGGGGGCGGCGCTGCCTTGGAAGCGACCTGCCGCCTCAGCTGGTCATTCTCCGCCTGGTAGGCTGAAAGTACCCGCGCGCCGTCGGCACGCATCGCCTGATTCTCGCCCTTCAGCAATTCGAGTTGCTGGGCCAGCTGGTCGACCCTTTGCTGCTGCCCGTTGACCGATTTCAGCTGGTTTTCGACCGACTGCATCTGGTTTTCCGAGAGCGCCATCCACTCTTGCTGGTTGAGGTTCTTGTTGACCATGTCCTTGGTCGAGACTTCGACCTTGGCCGCGTCGCTGTCAGCGGACGCAGATTTCCCGCCGTCGTCGCCGAAAATCCAAAACGAGGAGGCGATGAGCCCGACGCCGGCGACGCCCGCGAGCAACAACCGCTGCCTTTTGCGAACGCTCTCGTTCGCGGTCAGATCGCTCGAGACCGGAGAGACGCCCTCCTCTTCTGGTCCCCCATCGAGGGGCGAGCGCTTGCGCCGGAAGATGTCGGCCAAAGCCATGTCACTGCCTCCCGTTTTGCGAGACGAGATAGGCCGTCGTGACCTTCCCAGGTTCGAGCTTCGGCTCCGCGATCGACACCGCCAGCGCGCTCGACGGCGCGACGGTCGCTTCCGTCAGCGTGACCGATGCCGGGCCCTTGTTCTCGATGCGAAGAACGCGGCCGGTGAGGTCGGCGCCGCGATATTCGGCGATCATCTGGACCTTGAGCGTGCCGACATAGACAGGTCGAAGCGCTCGCTGGCGCATCTCGTAGCCGTCGATGACGCCGTTCGAGTACATCGCCTGCACGAGCTCGACGGCAGTTTCCTGCGGATCTGCCCTTGCCACCTGCGGCGCCGTGTCGCCCGCTCTGTCCTTCGCGATCGCCGGGTTCGAGATGAAGACTTGGACCGCCTGATCGCCCGCGATACGGCACACAAATTTGTAGACATAGCCCCGCTTGCTGGTCGCAAAGAAGGACAGGCCCTGGCGGCCGAATCCTTCCGGTACCGACAGGTAGATGTCGCCGCGAACGGGCTCGTTCACGACCGAAAAATCGTCAGCGGGATTGCCCGTCGAGATTTTCGAGACCGAGGCAAATTCATCCTCGACGAGGCTGATCCTGGTCAGGTCTTTGGCTGAAGCGGCGCAGTCGACCTGGCTGCCGTCGGACGCCATCACCGTCTGATCGGCCCAGGCCGGCTCCGCGATGAGGAAGAAGGATAGTGCCACCAGGGACGCACCGATGATGCGGCTCAGATGGCAGAAATAACGGGAGAGGAAGACCGCGCCGGTCGCGGCGCTGCCAATGGCGTAGACCGACATCACTGATCCTTTTCCTTGGCCGTAGTCACCATTCCAAAGCCGACAAGCTTCAGGGACAGGCCGGAATATTGCCAATCGAAGCGGAAAGTCCGGCGCTCGTTGGAGACGACCTTGGTCCCGACGATCGTATGCAGATCCCCAGTCACGGTGGACCACAAGTTCTTCGGATCGATTTCCATCGTCTGGATCGTGAAGAACTGCGCGATCGAAGAGCCGCGCTGTTCGTTGACGATCTTCATGAGGTCGCCGCGAATCTTCCCCTGCGCGCTCGGCGCAGTGATCTCGAGGACCGACTTCATCCAATATTCGAGGTTGGCAGGGCTGCGATCGAGGGTCAGCACCGCGGTGTCGCGGGTGATCAGCTCGAGATACTCGCGGGAGACTCCCGCGCTGTTCACCGCCAAGGGCCGCGCCAGGACAGGTTGCAGAACGATCTCGCGGTCGCGTGTCGCGGTGACCAGCAGCAAGATGCCGCAGAGAACGCCCAGGGCCACCGATACGATCACGAGGAGATTGCGCTGCCTCAGGACGCGTTGGCTTTGGGCGTGGGTGTAGGTGATCTCCATCCTACCCTGCCATCAGTCGTAGGTATGAGGGTGGCGTGGCCTTCATGCCAGTGAACCCGGCCGGAAGATGCCAATAGGCCAGATGGAGGAGCCAGGACGTCGCCCGCCCTGCCTTAGCCTTCTTCAGTCCCCACCAGCCCGCACCCGAAAGCACGACGCCAATGAGAATGTGCTGAGACAGGATTCCCCAGACGAACGGGATAACCATCGCCAGGAATTCATCTAACGTCCACAGCCCGATTAGCTCAGGATCGTCTAGATGAGACGGTATGACGTATTTGTCCGAGGCCATTGCACCACCCTCCCCAAAAGCCGGCCGGATCTGCTATTCCGACCGACCATCGGACCCTTCAGATCGTTGCCGTCACGGTGGAGGTGACGATCGGAATGCCGGTGCCCGCACCGACGCCGACGCCGACCGGGATGGCGATCTGGCCCATCGAGAAGCGCCCCGACGCGAGCGCCACGATGCCGCCGGCGAGCGAGAGGACAGTGATGATCTTGCCGCCCGAGCCCTCGAGGAAGTCGGTGAACTTCGTAAGAGCGGTGTCGAATGTGGTGTCGGCGCCCGCGAACGCGGGACCAGCGACGATGAACAGAGCAAGCGCGAGCGCGATGAGGGCGAGGACCGCCAGCTCCGCACGACCGCTGTACTTGAGGACAGACTGCATGAGAGTTTCCCTTCAAACGGAACGCGACTGATCCGCGCCCAATGAAAGGGTGATCCGTGTGAACGAACGCGGGCAATACGATTGTCGGCGCGGTCCTGTGGCGTTGGCGATTTATTTGGCTACAAGGCGCCCGGCCCCTGATTCGCGGGCACCCTACCCCGCCTGCGGGGGCGACCCGCCCCGTGTCACGGGGCACAATGCCCCATACTTCAGGGAGACCCGCCCACTTATCTGGGGCAGCCCCCAATATTGCGACCGCCCACCAATCGGAGTAGATTCGCAATTATGACTCGCGCCGCTCCGGGAAGGCCGTATCCATGAGGCTAAGGAGTATGTGACGTCAAACGATTGGGGGAAGAGCTGTGGGGGCAGCTGCCATGACCGGAGAATCACGTAGCTATTCGCTCGACATCTCGGAGCATCTTTTTTACCTGACTACCGAAAGCCTGCGCCTCCACTGTAATGAGACGAAGCGCTACCAGACGCTCGCGGGCCTGTTGAACGAGAGGATTTTCGCGAGCTCCTCGATCGATGAGCAGGCGCCAGAGACCATTCGTGAGCACCTTTTGGCGATTCCCACCAAGGGCAATATCCGGGTCTATCTCAATATCACCAGATCGAGCGCCGACAATCTCACCGAAGTGAAGCGGCGACTTGGCACGGCCCTGGGCGCTAACCTCACTGTTGGCGACACCCTTTCGATCATGCTGTTTCACTACGTTGTTGGGCAGAAAGCGATGCGAATTATGAAACAGCTCGGGCTCGATGATTCGACGCCGCCGGCACACAGCGCGGCCGAGCATACGGGCTCCGGTGTCGCCCAACACATACGA
>DASVND010000028.1:0-7448 GCA_036384035.1 Sphingobium sp.
CCCCCCCACACGAACGGGTGTGGGAGGCTTAGGTCATGGAGAACTCAGACTTCTTCATGGGCATTGCGCAGCAGGCGCTGTGGATCACGGCGCTGGCGACGGCGCCGATCCTGATTCCGGCGCTGGTCGCGGGCCTGCTGCTCGGCATGATCCAGGCGGCGACGTCGATCAACGAGGCGACTTTGAGCTTCGTGCCGAAGCTGATCGTCGTCGGCGGCATGCTGGCCCTGTTCGGCGGGTCGATCATGATCCTGATCGCGGATTTCACCCGCGAAATTTTCGAACGCATTCCCGACTTGCTGCAATGATTGCTCCGGGATTCGTCGGCGTCGAGGCGCAACTGTGGGTCCTGCTGATCGCGATGATCCGGCCGGGCGCAGCGTTTCTTGCCGCGCCGATTTTCAGCGCGCAGTCGGTGCCGGTGCAATTGCGGTTGATCCTGTCGCTGGCGCTGGGCCTTGCCGCGCTCAACAGCGTGAAGATCGTCCTGCCGCCCGACGGCATTGCCAGCTTCCAGGGCATCATGATGGTGATGGGCGAGGTGATGTGCGGCCTGGCCATGGGGTTCGCGCTCCAGATCGGCTACGCCGCCGCCTTCGTCGCGGGTGAGGCGATCGGCAACACGATGGGCCTTGGCTTTGCCGCGATGGTCGATCCGCAATCGGGGCAGGGGACGCAGGCGGTGGGGCAGTTCCTGTCGATCCTCGCGACCTTCCTGCTGCTCGGCATGAACGGGCATCTGCTGCTGATCGGCTTCGTGGTGAAAAGCTATCAGGCGCTGCCGCCCGGCTCGGCGATGCTGTCGAACGATGCGGTGTGGAACCTGGTCAAGTTTGGCGGGACGCTGCTCGGCGCGGGGCTGACCATTGCCCTGCCGGTCGGCTTCGCGCTGGTGCTGGTGCAGATCGTCATGGGCATGCTGGCGCGGTCGGCGCCCTCCCTCAACCTGTTTGCCGTCGGCATGCCGGCGGCGCTGATGGCGGGCCTTATCCTGCTTGCCATTGCCGCGCCCGTCATGGGTGAGGGCATCGCCAATTCCCTGAAGGCCGGTCTCGACGAGGCCGAAGCCATAGCGTCGGGGCACTAGGCAATGGCGAATCCTCCCAGCGGCGGCGGCGAGAAAACCGAGAAACCGACAGCCAAGCGGCTTTCCGAAGCCGCGAAAAATGGCGACCTTCTCCAGTCCCGCGATCTGGCCACGGCGCTGGTCGTCATGGCGGGCGTCGCCTGGCTGGCGATAACCGGCCCCTCCATCTTCGATTCCATGGCGCATATGCTGACGCAGGGTTTGCGCTTCGACCATGAGGATGTCGCCGATTTCTCTCCGTCCGCGCGCTTCTATACCCTGCTGGGCGTGGTCGCGGTGCCGGTCGGCGGGATATTGCTGGCGACGGTGCTGGCGGCGGTCGCCGGCCCCGCCATGCTGGGCTCACTTGGCTTCCGGCCCAACGCCTTCAAGGTCAAGCCGTCGAAGCTCAATCCGGCAAGCGGCCTCAAGCGTATCTTCGGCCTGCAAGGGCTGATCGAACTGGCCAAGTCGATCGCCAAGGTCGCGCTGCTCGGCTCCATCGGTTTCTGGCTGGTCTGGGACCGGCTGACGGCGATCGTCGCCATGGGGCGGATGGGGCTGGAGCCTGCGCTGGCCGAGGTCGGCAGCATCTTCATCCTCGCCTGCGTCGCGATGGCCGGGGCGCTGTTCGTGATCGCGGGCATCGATGTGCCGTCACAGATCATGCAGCGCAACAAGCGCCTGTATATGACCAAGCAGGAAGTGCGCGACGAGCATAAGGAGCAGGAAGGCTCCCCCGAGATGAAGGGGCAGATCCGCCGCCGCCAGCATGAGATGATGAACAATTCGACCCGCAAGGCCGTGGCCGAGGCGAGCGTCATCATCACCAACCCGACCCACTTCGCCGTCGCCCTGCGCTATCATCCGGGCAAGGATGCGGCGCCGGTCGTCGTGGCGCGTGGCCGTGACGTGATGGCTGCGGCGATCCGCGAGGTCGCCAATGAGAAGTCGGTGCCGGTGCTGCAATATCCCGAACTCGCCCGCGCCATCTATTATACCTCGCGCGCCGGGCAGATCGTCGACGAGGCGCTGTATATGGCGGTGGCGACGGTGCTGGCCTTCGTCTTCCGGGTCGAGAACAAGATGGCGACCGAGATGGACCGCCCCTTCATCACCGTGCCGGATACGATGCGGTTCGACGCGGACGGCAAGAAAACCGAATAAAATTTTTTCGGCTGCCTGGTTTCCCCTGCGGTATCGCAAAATTAATCATTGTATATCAGATGCTTGATGGGCTTTAGACGCCTGTAAAAAAATTTGCGGTGGTGAACTAAAGATTAGGCGCGCTCGTCCGTATTATATTCATGGGGACGCCTTTAGGTTGGTGCGTCATGAACGAGTATCAGTCACGCAGCGAGATCGCGCCGATAGACCGTATTACGCGGACGACGGCTGTTGCTCCCAGTGTGTCCGCAGCGACCCCGGTCAGCACGGATGCCGCGGTAGCGGCCGCGGCTCAGGCTTCGGCGACCCCCGCACCTGTAGATAGTGCGGTCGATCTGGCCGCCGGTAGCGAGGAACAGCTCGCCACCGCTGCGGAATATGCGCGGGTGCACGCCAGCATCGCGGGTATTCTTGCCGGTCTGCGCACGGGGCCGTCCACTTCCGCATCGACACCGGGTGATGCCGAAGCGGCGATCACCGCCCTTCTGCCACCAGCGATCATCATCGTTCCGCTGCCCCCCGCCAGCCGGGAAATGGTGGAGCATGCGGAAATGGTCGCCAAGGCCATGGCCAACCAGGCCCTGCAGACACGATCGGCCCAGGCGCACCTGAAGCCGGGCACCGTGGACCAGATTCTCACCGCTACCGCCTGAAGCATTTCATTAAGCATGATCTGCTATCGCGAGGCACGGTTTTTCATCGGCCGGCGCTAAATCCTTCCGCGCGCCTGCCGTTATATCCCCTTGAAAGGGAACGCAGATGACATCGATTGGCACCAGCATCTCCACCTCATTGGGCATCGGCTCTGGCATCGACACCGGCGCGCTGGTCACCAAGCTCGTCGCTGCGGTGCGGGCGCCCAAGGAGTCGGTGATCACGGATCGCCAGTCGACCAACAATGCGCGCATTTCGGCGCTTGCCTCTGCGTCCAGCTCCCTCGACACATTTTCCAATGCACTCAGCAGCCTTTTGTCGGGAAGCGGATTTTCCGGTACGCCCGCCTCCAATGATCCGACCATCGTTGCAGTAAGCGCCCTGCCGGGCGGCACGCCGACGGGACTGCCTGCGCAGATCGAAGTGAAGCAGCTTGCCTTTGCCCAGACGCTGGAATCAGCGACGCTTGCCTCCAAGACGACGGCGGTCGGCACGGGTACGCTGACGCTGACCACGGCATCCGGTCCGCAGACGATCACGATCGACAGCACCAACAACACGCTGGACGGGCTTGCCGCCGCCATCAACGCCAAGGGCGCGGGCGTCACCGCCACGGTGGTGACCGACAATCAGGGCGCACGCCTTGTCATGAAGGGTGCGACGGGCGCGGCCAACGGCTTTACCCTGACCAAGGGTGCCAGCGACACGGCCGACGCCGATCTGGCGCGCTTCACCTTCGACGGCACGACCGGCGGCATGACGAAGAAGCAGAGCGCGCAGGACAGCATCATCGCGATCGACAATGTGGAGATGCACAACAGCACCAACACGATCGACACGGCCATTCCCTATGTGCGGATCGACCTGAACAAGGCCGCGCCGGGTACGCTGGTGACGCTGGCCAGCGACCAGCCGACATCGTCCATGCGCGATCTGGTCATCCAGTTCGTCGACGCTTACAACACGCTGCGCAAGGCGCTCAACTCGGCCTCGGCGCCGGGCGCGGACTCGACGACGGCGGGCGCTTTGGCGGGAGATGCCGGCACGCGTGACATGAAGACACAGCTCGCGCGGCTGACCTCTACCAGCCTGATGACCACGGGTCCGGTGCGGACCTTGGCTGACCTTGGCGTCAGCACCAACCGCGACGGCACCCTGACGCTCGACACGACGAAGCTGGATGCCGTGATCTCCGCCAATCCGGAAGCGGTGACGCAGATGCTCAACCCGGCGGTCACGTCCGACACCAACCCCGGCCTGGCCGGCGCGATGAAGAAGGTGCGGGACTCGATCCAGGGAACCAGCGGCTCCCTGACCGCCTCGCAGAACAAGTATAAGGCGCTGGCGACATCGCTGACCGATCAACTTGCGAAGCTGGACAAGGACATGACCGATTACGAAGATCGCATGACCACCATCTACGCGAACATGGAAACGCAGCTCACCACGCTGAAGGCGACGCAGACCTATCTGACGCAGCAGATCGCCTCGTGGAACAGCAAAAACTGATTATATTCATAAGGGACGATGACGACGATGTTCTACGGACAGGGATATGCCGGATCAGCGACGCGCCGCTATGCAGCGGTGCATGCCGGAAGCCGCACGGATGGCGCCTCGCCGCACGCGCTGGTCAAGATCCTGTTCGACGAACTGACGTTCGCGATGGACGCGGCGGTCGTGGCCGAACGGCAGGGCGATCGCGCCAAGGCGACCGAGAAAAGCTCGCGTGCGCTGACCATCCTGCATGCGCTGGAATCGAGCCTGGATTTCGAGCAGGGCGGCGATATCGCCCTCGGCCTCGCGCAGATCTACCGGCAGGCGCGGCGTCTGCTGGTCGCGGGCACCCCTGACGACGTGACGCAGGCCCGCGCGATGATCGCAGAGATTGCGGAGGCATGGGCGCAGATCGGCTGATCGCGTACCGACGGATAAGGAAAGCGCCCCGGTTCGTGATGGACCGGGGCGCTTTCTTTTTGTGCTGTCGAAATCGGTCCTACTCAAACCATTCCAACATCCGTTCGCTTCGAGCTTGTCGAGAAACCAGCGCAAGGCTTCTCGACTTCGCTCGAAGCGAACGGGGCGTGGAATGTTTCGATCCCGGTCGGCAGGCGTCCTAGAAGCGGAAGCTCGCCGTCGCGCGCACGCTCTGATTGTCGAAACGGCTGTTCGTCCGGGTCATGTCCGTGCTGCCGGACGTGAAGGCCGGATTGACGAACGGGTTGGTCGCCGATGGCGGCGTTCCGTTCGCGACATTGACGACATAGGCGCCGTCATTGAAGCGTGTGTAGCGATAGAGCAGGCCGATCGAGAAATTCTTCGCGACCTTCTGCTCGATGCCGCCGCCGGCCGTCCAACCCCAGTCATCGTCGGAACGGTTGCTGTCGGTGAAGGTGTTGAACGTGTTGGTGGTCGAGAAGCTGCGCTTGATCTTGCCATAGGCCAGACCGCCGGTGCCGTAGATCAGCGTGCCGGTGGGCAGCGCGAAACCGGCGCGCAGGCGGGCTGCGCCGTCCCAGTCCAGCTTGCGGGTGAAGGTGTAGCTGGCCGGCGTGGTGCTGAAGCCGCTGACGCTGTTGCTGAAGCCGCTCTTGCCGCCTTCGACGACGCCGCCAAGGACGAAGCTGCCGATCTGATAGTCATAACCGGCGTGGACCGACCAGCCGATCTTGCCGTCATTGTCGCCCGCGCAGCTGGACGGGGCTGAACCCAATGCCTGACCACGGCAGAAGCCGGGCGAGAAAGCGTTTCCACCCGCGGCGGTGCGCACGGTGTTGTCGAAATTCCCGTCGCCATTGGTGTCAAAGACGACTGTCTCGTTCTTGTCGCGCTTGTTATTCGGTTGCCAGCCGTAACCGCCCGAACCGCCGATATAGGGTCCGGTCCAGCTTCCGGCATCGCTCGCTGCATCGGACTGGGCCAGAGCGGGCGTCGCAAGGACGAACGCGACCGTGGCGCCCAATGACGCTTTTATAATGGATTTCATGAAAATATTCCTCTGCGTTGCTTCAGTGAGCGAGGCAGATACGGTTCAGGGGACCGGCTGGTTTCATGAACCTAAGATAAACGATTGAAACTGTGACAAATATGCCGCTATTTCGCGCCTGATCCTGGAGCCTCTGCTGCATCGGTTTCCGGACCGGCGCTGCGTGGGGGGTCAGCTCTTCGCGGCCTTTTCCTTCCGCTCGCGGGCGAGGCGCGACCCCGGAGCGGGCGTGTCCGCCAGGCCATCGGCCAGCGTACGCAGGAGCCGGGCCAACTGGTCGAAATCGTCATGCCGCCAGTCATGGAAAAGCTCCAGGGCGAGCCTTTCGCGCGCGCCGTCCACGGCGTCTGTCGCCGCGCGTCCCCGCGCGGTGACGACGGCCTCGCGGGTGCGCCGGTCGCTAGGGCTCTTGCGCCGTGAAATGAGGCCCAGTTCCTCCAGGCGGGCCGTCTGCCGGCTGACCGTGGTATAATCGCGGCCGACCCGTTCCGCGAGGTCTATGACCCCGATCGGGCCGAAATTGCCGATGTTGACCAGCAGAGGATAGAGCGCGCGCTCAAGCGTCAGCCCGGCGCTCTCCAGCATCGCGGCGTCGCGCTGGGGACTGTTGAAGATACCGACGATATCAAGAATGGACCGAAGAAGGTCGGGCAGCTTTTCCACAATATGTGCATTCTGCAATTTCGGCATTGACATCCACTTTCGCTCATCTCAGTGTATGATACACGCATTTCGGACTTAAGATAGGGGTGAACGCCGAAAGGGCGCTTTCGGTTGATCCCCAGGCAGCGAGTGGTTGGCGTCGTTCGGCGAAGGCATATCCCTTAATATTCACGATCTGAATATTCGTAACCGGGCCGGCAGTCATTTGGCGCAACAATGATAATCTTGTTAGGAGGAGGACAATATGGAGAACAAGAAGAAAGAGGTCGTGCTTGCGGCATATGATGCTTATAATGCGCGAGACGCCGAAGCTATTCTTACCTTCGTCAGCGACGATGTCGACTGGCCGGATGGAGACAAAAGGCTTCACGGACGCGACGCGCTCAGGCAATATTGGCTGAACCAGTGGACGGGAACCCGGACGCATGACACGCCGACGGATGTGACCGAACTGTCCGACGGCCGGATCAGGGTGCGTCTCGACCAGATTGTCCGGGATATGGATGGCGCCGAGATTTCCCGGGGCACATTCGAATATTTCTTCGAACTGCGCGACGATTTGATCACCCGGCTGGACATCATCAAGCCGTGAAGAAGAACGACTGGGATGAATCGCCCTGCGCCGCGACGGGCCTGACGCGCCGCGACATGACGATCGCGACCGTCGCTTTCGTCTCGTCCGCAGGGTCGCATGAGGCATATGCCTTCGCCCGGGCAGGCGCGGCTGCGGCGCAGGACGTAACGCAATCCGCACCCGCATCCCCAGCCCTCCATCAGGAAAGTGCCATGAGCAAAGAGCGGATCAAGATCGCGACCGGGGACGGGGAGTGCCCGGCCTATGTGCTGACGCCGGGGAGCGGGGGAAAGGCGCCTGCGGTGATCTTCTATATGGACGCCGGCGGGATCCGGCCC
>DASVND010000029.1:0-24975 GCA_036384035.1 Sphingobium sp.
GGCGGCGGCGTCCGCCCGTTCCGGCGACGGCGCGGCAGCCCGGCCCCTGCCGGATGGCGAAGCTGCCGTATCGGCGGTCACTTGCCGTCCTTTCTTCGCGCCCTTTCCTGGTCCGCTATATGCTTTTCGGATCCCTTGGCCGAGATGGTGTCCACCTCCACGGTGACCGACAGTCCCGGGACCAGGACGCGGCGCGCCTCAGGCCCGGCGTCGATCGCGATGCGGACGGGAATGCGCTGGACGATCTTGGTGAAGTTCCCGGTCGCGTTCTGGGGCGGAAGCAGAGAGAATTGCGCGCCAGTTCCAGGCGATATGCTCTCGACATGGCCCGTCAGCGCGACGCCTGGCAGGGCATCGATGTCGATGGCGGCCGGTTGGCCCACACGCATGAGACCGATCTGCGTCTCCTTGAAATTGGCGGTGATGTAGATGGCCGACAAGGGCACTACTGACATCAGGCGCGTGCTGGCCTGCACGAACTGGCCTGCGCGCACGGTCTTGTCGCCCACCCGGCCATCCGTGCTGGCCCGCAGGATAGTCGACCCGACATTGACATTGGCCGCCGCAAGTTGGGCCTTGGCCGCCTCGCCTTGTGCTTGCGCCTGGCGAACCTGTGCCTGGAGGGATGCGATCCGGCGCTCCGCACTGGCCAGCGCGGCGCGCTGTGCCGCCGCCGCATTGGCCGCCTGCGTTGCCTGATTGCGTAAATTCGTCAGCTTCTCTCGCGTTTCCGCCCCGGAAGCGGCAAGCGGCGTATAGCGCGCCACCTCCGCCGCGGCGAACTGTGCGTCGCTATTTGCCGTGGCCAGCTGCGCGCGCGCCTGCGCGATCGCGGCCTGCTGCTCGCCGATCGTCGCGCGGACATTGTCGGCATTGGCGGCGGCCACGTCGACCTGCGCCTGGAACTGCGCGGACTGCGCCCGATAGTCGCGCGGATCGACCCGAACGAGCGGCTGCCCCTTCTTCACATCCTGGTTGTCGATCACATAGACCTGTTCGACATACCCGGAAACCTTGGGGGACACCGTAACCAGATCCGCTTGGATATAGGCGTCGTTCGTGTCTTCCAGATATTTGCCATGCGTCTGATATCGGATGAACCAGATAATCAGGCCGATCGCCAGCACGGCGAGAACGGCGAACAATATACGCCGGACGCGCGGCTTTTTTTGAGGCGAGGCGCGGCTTGCGTCCGCGTCTTGCCCGGCAGTATCCGCCAACTCATCCATCTATCGGCCTCGCGTCTTCCATAGGGGGTGGGATGCCCCTTGCACCTGTCCGGTCATTGTGGCAAGTACATTTATTATGGTACCATCCTTTATCCGCCATGTCTGATATAAGAGACCTTGGAGAACGCTTGAAAGCGTTCAATGCGCGTGTTCATCTGCTGTTGAATGAGGCGATGAAAAGCCAGGGCGCCACTGCCGCGCGGTCAAAATTGCTGTTGTTTATCGACGGCCGGGACACGGTGCGTTCCACGGACATCACCAGGACCCTCGGCCTTGCGCCTCGCACGGTTACGGAAGCGCTGGATGCGCTGGAGCGGGACGGTTATATTCGTCGCGAAACGGTCGAGAATGACCGGCGGGTTCGGAACCTCATTCTCACCGATGCAGGAAAGGCGGTCGTCAAGCAGATCGAACCGTTGCGCGAAATCTGGTTGCAAAGAATCTTCGGCGTGCTGGCCGAGGAAGAGCGTGACGAGCTGTCCCGATTGCTCAACAAACTGAATGACAATCTTGCCGATATGCCGGTCACGCCATTTGAAACGCTTGACCCGGGCTATGCTATCTCACGCTCAGCCCTGGATCAGGTGAAGAGCACATAGACAAAGGCTGACACTGCTCCGGCTATGCCGCTGGCGGCGAGTAGAAGGCCGAAACTTCCCTGGCACATGCGGGCTTCGAACCGCTCCATGGCTTTTCCTCTCTGTAAACGCTCTTACGGCGTTCACAGGAGGCTATCATACTGGCTTCGCGAATCAATATGCTTTCGGGGATCGAATCATTCCCGGCGGGCAGTCCTTGCCGGGATATTCGCCCGGCCGGACACATTCAGTACCCCAATGTCAGGCCCAGCGCATAATATTTCGGGCCGACATTCCCCTTCAGCGCCACCATAGGCAACACCGGGAATGCGACCGTGCCATAGGGCCGGCTATGGTCGCCGCTGAAGCGCACCCCGGCGCCGATCCTGGCGGATGCGGGAATCTGGAACGCCGCCTCGATCCGGCCATACAGCCTGGCATTGCCGTCATGGAGCAGCAGCCCCGCGCCGGGCGTCAGGCTGAAACCGGCAAGATCGAGCGCATAGCCCGCTCCGACCTCGCCACCCCAATGTCCATCGGCCCTGGCGCCGTTCGCCTCCACGCCCGGCCCGGCATGGGCGATCGTCGCGCCTCCCGCGCATGCCATAATGGTCAGCACCTTCTTCATCACGCGCAGCATCGGCGATCTTCCTTATGTTGATGTGCCGAGCGGATAGATTCGGGATGCGCCCGTCGCAAACGATGCGGGCCCAACCGAGTCCGGTTTGCGACCGGCCGGGCAGTCCGGCCCGCCTGGGTTTGGAAAGACTATCCCCAGCCTATCCACAGCTCATTTCCTGCCGCCATTGCGGGCACCGGCGGATGCCCATAGCACCGGCTAATGCTTTGGACAGAAACGAGAACCCAAGAGGAAGCCGAAGCGCGGAAAATGGCTTTGCGGCGGCAGGACGTCGGTGTTGAGCCGGGTCAGGGCCGTCGAGGAACGGAAGCGAATCGCACGTCATTGCCGGGTAATCCGACAAGCTGGGCCGAGGCGCTTGAAACAATCCGCCAGGACCCGGCGCAGCGCCTTTCGATCGCCGTGCGCCATCTGCCCAAGCCTGCCGCTTTTCGCGAAGCATGTCGCGCCCTCCGCGCGCGGATCAATGAGCGATATGAGGCGGGGCAGCCTTGGGATGACGAACTGTTCGCGCTCCATCGCCTCGCCGCCATTGCCAGCGTCGCCTCGCACGAACAGCTCGAAGTCACGGCGTTCAGCGTCATTGAACAGCTCGATATCTCGCCTGCCGCCATTGGCTGGGAAGGGCTTGCCCTGTTGGGGCACAAGGATTTCCAGATGATGGCGGATCTGTGGGGCAGCCCTGCCGTCCATACGACCGGCGCAGCCCTCTATCCCCAGGTCGCCGTCGTAGCCTCGGCAAGCCTGGCCGCCATCCGCGCCAGTGAACAGACCAGGCGCATCGCGGATATCGAAGGCCGGCTTCGTCCGGGCTTTCCCGAAGATGCGGATATGTCGCAACCCGGCTTGGTATCGCGCCTTTCCACATGGCTCCGGCGTAGCCAGCCGGCCAGATCGGCAACGCGTTAGGCCGCCCGCTAGGCCGACGGCGCCACCGCGCCGACGAACAGCCTGCACGCGGCCGACATGTCGATATGATGGACCAGCCACAGGCGGCTGATGGCGTCGGGCTGGACGATCGGCAAAAAGCTGATGTTTTCCGGGTGCAATGCGCTCAGCGACGTTGCGATCACCGTCACGCCGAACCCGGCGGCGACCAGGCCGATCAGCGTCGCCAGTCCCGTCGCCTCGTTCACCACGCGCATTTCAAAGCCCGCATTGCGGCACAGCATCACAAGATGCTCGTTGAAGCCGGCGCCCCAGGACGGCTCATAGACGACGAACGGCTCCCCTGAAAGGTCCTGAATGGTCAGCGGCCGGCCAAGCGCGACCAGCCTGTGGTCGGACCGGACAGCCGCCATCATCGGTTCTTCCAGCAGCAGGGTCGCGCGTAGCTGATCGCCGACGGGCGGCGGATGGAAGCCGCGAACGATGCCGATATCCAGCTTCCTTTCGGCCAGGTAAACCAGCTGCGTCTCCCGGTCCCGCTCGACCAGCTCCAGATGAATTTCCGGAAAGGCATGTTGAAATCGATGCAGTTCGCTGGCGATGACGGGCACGAAGGGGGCCGAGGTGGTGAACCCCAGCGCCAGCGTTCCCACCTCCCCCCGCTGCGCGCGTTGCGCGATCTCGACGGCATGGCGCGCCTGTTCGATCGTTTGGCGCGCCTGCGGCAGGAACAGCCGCCCCGCTTCGGTCAATTGCACCCTGCGGCTCGTCCGGTCGAACAGGCGCACGCCCATATCATCCTCCAGCAGGCGGATTTGCTGGCTCAGCGGCGGCTGTGAAATGCCCAGCCGCACGGCCGCACGGCCGAAATGCATCTCCTCCGCCACGCAGATAAAATATCGAAGATGCCTGAGTTCCATAGTCACGCCAATCAAGTGGTTTTCGATATCGATTATGCCATTTATAATATTGGACGCAAATCAGTCCGTGCTGCAAGAGCGAAGATGTCGCGCGACGTCCCCTCCCCCAAGCGGGATGGCGCGCGGCATCCGAATTCCCTTGCGGCTGACGGGCATGTCGATCGTTATTAACGATGGTGCCAGACCGCCTCCGCAATGCTGGAGCTTAATGTATGATCGGCATAGTCAAGGTGGCGCTCAGCAGGCCGCTGACCTTCATCGTCATGGCTATCCTCATCGCGATCGGCGGCGTCCTTGCCGCCGCGCGTACGCCGGTGGACATCTTCCCGGATATCAAGGTGCCGGTGATCGCTGTGGCGTTCACCTATGCGGGCCTGCCGCCGGAGGAAATGTCCGGGCGCATCATCACGCCCTATGAGCGCGTGCTGACGACCACGGTCAACGATATCGAGCATATCGAAAGCCAGTCGCTCCAGGGCATCGGCATCGTGAAGATCTTCTTCCAGCCCGGCGCGGATATCCGCACGGCCACGGCGCAGGTCACCTCCATTTCGCAGACGGTGCTGCGCCAGATGCCGCCGGGCATCACGCCGCCGCTGGTTCTCAACTATAACGCCTCGACCGTGCCGATCATCCAGTTGGCGGTGTCCGGCAAGGGCCTGTCCGAACAGCAGCTGTTCGACCTCTCGATGAACCAGGCCCGGCCGCAGCTCGTAACCGTGCCGGGCGCGGCCATCCCCTTCCCCTTCGGCGGCAAGCAGCGACAGGTGCAGGTCGATATCGACCCGCAGGCGCTCCAGTCCAAGGGCCTGTCCGCGCAGGACATCGGCAACGCCATCGCCGCGCAGAACCAGATCAATCCCGCCGGTTTCGTGAAGATCGGCTCCTATCAGTATAGCGTGAAGCTGAACAATGCGCCGGACTCGATCCAGGAACTGAACAACCTTCCGGTCAAGGTCGTGAACGGCGGCACCATCTACATGCGCGACGTCGCCTTCGTGCGCGACGGCAGCGCGCCGCAGACCAACGTGGTGCATGTGGAGGGCAAGCGATCGGTCCTCATCACCATCTTCAAGAATGGCGCGACCTCGACCCTCGCCATCGTCCAGGGGATCAAGGACCGGCTCCCTATCCTCAAAGCCGCCCTGCCCGACGCCCTGACGATCGACGCGATCGGCGACCAGTCGCTGTTCGTCACCGCCGCTGTCGAGGGCGTGGTGAAGGAAGGCGCCATCGCCGCCGCGCTCACTTCGCTGATGATCCTGCTGTTCCTAGGCTCCTGGCGCTCCACGGTCATCATTGCGCTGTCGATCCCGCTCGCCATCTTCGCGGCCATCGCTGCGCTGTCCGCCTTCGGCCAGACGCTGAACGTCATGACGCTGGGCGGTCTTGCACTGGCGGTCGGCATCCTGGTCGACGACGCCACGGTGACGATCGAGAACATCAACTGGCATCTGGAACAGGGCAAGGGCGTGACGGAGGCGATCCTGGACGGCGCGGCGCAGATCGTGACGCCGGCCTTCGTCTCGCTGCTCTGCATCTGCATCGTGTTCGTGCCTATGTTCTTCCTGCCGGGCGTGGCCGGATTCCTGTTCGTGCCGATGGCGCTGGCTGTGGTGTTCGCGATGATCGCCTCATTCATCCTCTCGCGCACTTTGGTGCCGACCATGGCCATGTATCTGCTCAAGCCCCATGTGGCCGGTCATGACGAGCATATGGCGGGCACCCCCACATCGCGTAATCCGCTTGTGCGGTTCCAGCGCGGGTTCGAGGCGCGCTTTGAGAAAGTCCGCGCCGCCTACAGCAGCTTGCTCGAACGCGCGGTCGGTGCCGGCAAGGTCTTCATGATCGGCTTCGGCGCCGTCATCCTGCTCTCGCTGCTGCTCGTTCCTTTCCTCGGCAGCAATTTCTTCCCCAGTGTCGATGCCGGCCAGATCCTGATGCACGTCCGCGCGCCCGTCGGCTCGCGGATCGAGGATAGCTCGGCGGAGTTCCAGCGGATCGCCGCACGCGTTCGCCAGCTTATCCCGGGCGATGAACTCAAGACGGTGGTGGACAATATCGGCCTGCCGGTCAGCGGCATCAACACCATCTACAACAACACCGGCACCATCGGCCCGCAGGACGGGGACGTGATGATCACGCTCGGCGAAGGCCACCGGCCGACCGAAGAATATGTCGCGCTGCTCCGCAAGGAATTGCCGAAGAGCTTCCCGGAATCGACCTTCGCCTTCCTGCCCGCCGACATCACCAGCCAGATTCTGAATTTCGGGTCTCCCGCGCCGATCGACATCCAGATATCGGGCAAGAAAGCGGCCGAGAACTCCGCCTTCGCGGCGAAACTGCTGCGCAAGATCCGCACGATCCCGGGCGTCGCCGACGCGCGCATCCATCAGACGACCCGCTATCCGCAGCTCAGCGTCAATGTCGACCGCAGCCGCATCGGCCAATATGGCCTCACGGAACGCGACGTCACGACCAGCCTCGCCAACTCGCTGGCCGGCACGTCGCAGACCGCGCCGGTCTTCTTCCTGAACCCGGAAAATGGCGTGTCCTATCCGGTGGTGGCGCAGACACCGGAATATCGCGTCGGCTCCATGTCAGACCTCACCAATATTCCGGTATCGGGCAGCAATGGCGTCACGCCGCAGACGCTGGGCGGCCTCGGCACGGTCCAGCGCACCAACACCAGCCCGATCGTCAGCCATTACAACATCACCCCCGTGGTCGATATCTTCGCCACGCCGCAAGGCCGCGACCTCGGCGCAGTGTCCAAGGATATCCAGCGGGCGATCGACTCCCTGAAGGCGGAAACACCCAAGGGCGCGACGGTCGTGATGCGCGGGCAATATGCGACGATGAACACCGCCTTCTCCGGCCTCGGCTTCGGCCTGCTCGGCGCGGTCGTGCTCATCTATCTGCTGATCGTCGTGAACTTCCAGAGCTGGCTCGATCCGTTCGTCATCGTCACGGCCTTGCCCGGAGCGTTGGCCGGCATCATCTGGATGCTGTTCATCACCGGCACGACCCTGTCCGTGCCGGCGCTTACCGGAGCGATCATGTGCATGGGCGTTGCGACCGCCAACTCCATCCTCGTCGTCAGCTTCGCGCGGGAACGGTTTGCCGAACTGGGCGACGCGACGAAGGCGGCGCTGGAGGCCGGCATGGTCCGCTTCCGCCCCGTCCTCATGACCGCGCTCGCCATGATCATCGGCATGGCCCCCATGGCGTTCGGCCTTGGCGAGGGCGGCGAGCAGAACGCGCCGCTCGGCCGCGCGGTGATCGGCGGCCTGATCGTCGCCACCATCGCCACCCTCTTCTTCGTCCCCACCATCTTCAGTTTCGTCCACCGGCCGCGCCGTTCGGACGAATCCTCCACGGAGCTCCAGCCCGCTCATGTCTGACGAATTCGCACCCGACATACAGACCCGCACATTGAAGCGCGTCGGCATCGGCGCAGCCCTGGTTGCGATCGCGATTGCCGGCATTGGCATCGCCTCGCGCAGCAACGCCACCCGCGAGCTTTCCGAAACCGCGCAGTCCAACGCCATACCCGCCGTCACGGTCGTGATGCCCAGCCGGGCCGGGGCGGACGGAGCAGGGGACTTGGTGCTTCCCGGCAATATCCAGGCGTATAACAGCGCCGCCATCTTCGCGCGGACCAACGGCTATGTCCGCCGCTGGCTCGCCGACATCGGCGACCATGTTCAGGCCGGACAGGCCCTCGCCATCCTCGACGCGCCGGAGGTCGACCAGCAGGTCGCGGCAGCGCAGGCCGACTATCAGACCGCGCTCGCCAACCAGAATCTGGCCAAGACCACCGCCGCCCGCTGGAGCAACCTGCTGACGCAGGACGCCGTCTCGCGGCAGGAGGCGGACGAGAAGGCCGGCGACCTCGCCGCCAAGACCGCTGTCGCCAACGCCGCGCGCGCCGACGTCAAGCGGCTGGGCGCGTTGCAGGGCTTCACCCGCCTCTCCGCCCCCTTCGCCGGCATCGTCACCAGCCGCTCGGCGCAGATCGGCGCGCTTGTCGTGTCCGGCAATGCCGCCGCCCAGCCTCTTTTCACCGTGTCCGACGTCCATCGCATGCGGATCTATGTCCGCGTGCCGCAGGGGTATTCGGCGCAGGTGCATCCCGGCCTGCACGCCACGATGACCCTGCCCGAATATCCCGGCCGCAATTTCGACGCCACGCTGACCCGCAGCGCCGGCGCGGTCGACGTCCAGTCCGGCACCGTGCTGGTTGAGCTTCAGGCCGACAATGGCGACGGCGCGTTGAAGCCCGGCGCCTATGCGCAGGTCAGCTTCCCGGCCAGCGGCGGCAGCTCCACCGCCGTCCGCCTGCCTTCCAGCGCCGTTATCTTCGGCGAAAAGGGTCCGGTCGTCGCCATCGTCGACAATCAGGGCAAGGTGACCATGAAGTCCGTCACGGTCGGCCGGGACGAAGGCGCGCAGGTCGAAATCACCGCCGGCCTGTCCGGCAATGAGAAGGTCATCAACGCGCCGCCCGACGCCATCCAGACCGGCGACCGCGTCGAAGTCCAGAAAGCGCCTGCCGAGAAGAAGCCCGGAAATGCAAAAGCATAAATTCGCCGGCGCAACCCTGGCGGCTGGGCTGGCGGCGCTGCTGGCGGGCTGCTCGATGGCGCCCGCCTATCATCCGCCGCAGGTCGTCGCGCCCGCCGCCTATAAGGAACTGCCCGGCTGGACCGCCGCGCAGCCGATGGACGATGCGCCGCGCGGGGAATGGTGGAAGGCGTTCAAGGACCCGGTCCTCGACGACCTGGAAACCCGCATGGCCAACGCCAGCCCGACGCTGGAGGCCGCGCTTGCCCGCTATGACCAGGCCCGCGCCGCTGCGCGTGAGGCCACGTCCGACCTCTTCCCGACCGTCAGCGTCGGCGGCGACGCCGTGCGCGAGCGCCTGTCCGCCCGCCGTCCCCAGGGCAATGGAAATGCGCTCAAATATAATGACTTCACGGTCGGCGCTGCGCTCGATTATGAACTCGATCTCTGGGGGCGCATCCGCAACGGCATGTCCGCCGCGCGGGCGGAGGCGAAGGCGAGCGGCAGCGATCTGGAATCCGCGCGCCTCAACCTGCAGGTGGCCGTCGCCGACGCCTATTTCCGCCTGCGCGGCCTCGACGCGGAATCCGAACTGCTGCATCGCACCGTGGACGCCTTCGGTCGCGCCTATGACCTGACCGACAAGCGCCACACCGGCGGCATCGCCTCGGGCATAGACGTCAACCGCGCCCGCACCCAGCTCTCGGGAGCGAAGGCCCAGATCTCGCAGGTCGCGAACCAGCGCGCGGCCACCGAGCACGAACTGGCTGCCCTTGTCGGCGAAGTCGCCTCCAGCTTCTCAGTCGCCCCCGCCCTAACCCCGCTTGATCCGCCACCCGTCATGGGCAGCGCGCCGTCGCAACTGCTTCAGCGGCGGCCGGACATCGCCGCCGCGGAACGGCGCGTCTTTGCCGCCAACGCGCGCATCGGCGTCGCCCGCGCCGCGATCTTCCCCTCGATCACGCTCGGCGGCGGCGCGGGTTTTGAGGCGGCGCATGGCGAACTCCTCAGCTCCCCCAGCAGCTTTTGGGCGCTGGGGCCCCTCTCGGCCGCCATGGCGATCTTCGACGGCGGAGCGCGCGCCGCCCGCGTGAAAATCTCCCGCGCGGAATATGAGGAAGCCGCCGCAAGCTACCGCGGCTCCGTCCTGTCCGCATTCCGGCAGGTGGAGGATGGCCTTGCCGCCAACAGCTATCTGACGACCCAGATCACCGACCAGAGCGACGCCGCAGGCGCGGCGGACCGCACCCGCGACCTTGCCCTCGTCCGCTATCGCGACGGCGCGTCGGATTATCTGGAGGTGGTCCTTGCCCAGACCGCCGCGCTCGACGCGGAACGGGCGACGCTGGCGCTCCGCACCCAGCATATGCGCAGCACCGTCGCGCTGATCGGCGCGGTCGGCGGGCAGTTTTGAGGGCCTGATGCCTTTCGTCCCGATCGCCACGCGTGACCGGGATAAAAGGATGACACAGGGTCCCGCATTTGCCATCCCTATCCCATGAGGGAGAAGGAACTGAGGCTGGCGCTGGTGTGCTATGGCGGGGTCAGCCTCGCCATCTACATGCACGGCATCACCAAGGAGATCTGGCGCCTCGCGCGCGCCAGCCGCGCCTATCATGACGGCCTGCCCGCGCCAGAACAGACCGGGGCGGTCTATCGCCAGATCCTCGCCGACATAGAGCAGGAGACCGGCACCCGCCTGCGCATCGTGCCAGACATCATCGCCGGGGCCAGCGCGGGCGGCATTAACGGCATCTTCCTGGCGCAGGCGATCGAGACCGGCCAGTCTCTCGAACCCCTGACCGACCTGTGGCTGAAAAATGCCGACGTCGACCGCCTGCTCGATCCCGACGCCCGGCCCGGCGCGCGCCTCACCAAATTCTGGGCCGCGCCCCTTGTCTGGATGGCCGCGCGCCGCCCCGGCGATACGGTGGAGCGCACCGTCGCCCCGGACACGCGGGAGGAGGTCCGGCAGAAACTCTCCAACTTCATCCGCTCCCGCTGGTTTGAGCCGCCCTTTGGCGGGGCTGGTTTCACCGCCCTGCTGCTCGAAGCCTTCGACGCCATGGCTGCGACGCCGTGCGACGTGCCGCTGCTGCCACCGGGCCATCCGCTCGACCTGTTCGTGACGGTAACGGACTTTGAGGGCTATCCCGAAAGCCTGACCCTCAACAGCCCGGCCCATGTGATCGAAACCGAACATCGCCTGACGATCGGCTTTCGCGCGCGCGGCGCTGGCGAGCGCATACTTGCCGATTCCGCCGAACTGGTCTTCGCCGCCCGCGCCACCGCCAGCTTCCCCGGCGCCTTCCCGCCCTTCACCGTGCGGGAACTGGACAAGGTGCTCAAGGACAAGGAGCGCCCCTGGCCCGGCCGCGCCGATTTCCTCGCCCGCGCCCTGCCACGGCATACCGTCCTTGGCACGGCGGAAGATGCGATCCTCATCGACGGCTCCGTCCTCGCCAATGCGCCCTTCGCCCCCGCGATTGGTGCGTTGCGCAGCCGCCCCTCCCGGCGGGAGGTCGACCGCCGCTTCGTCTATATCGATCCCAAGCCGCGCCACCGCAGCATCCGCCTCACCCGCTCGGGCGAACAGGAACCGCTTCAGGAAGGCGAGCATCCCCCGCCCCCCGGCTTCTTCCGCACCATCTTCGGATCGCTCAGCGACATCCCGCGTGAACAGCCGATCCGCGACAATCTGGAGGCGATCGAGAGCCGCTCCCGCCGGATCAGGCGCATGCGCCGCATCACCGATGCGCTGCGTGAACAGATCGAGCAGGATGTCGAGGCCGCCGTCGGGCGCAGCCTGTTCCTCAACCGCCCGACCCCCGCGCGCCTTTCCGGCTGGCGCGCCAAGGCGCAGGGCCGCGCCGCGCAGGCGGCGGGCTTCGCCTATCCCGCCTACGGCCATCTCAAGCTGTCCGGCATGGTCGAGGATATCTCCGACCGCCTCTTCCGCCTCGGCGGCGACGGCAGCGCCATGATGCGCGAACGCTATCGCCAGGCGCTATGGTCGCACATCCGCGAACAGGGGATCGACCAGATCCGCAACGAAGCCTGCGGCGGCGTGAAGCCGGAGCTTGTCCAGTTCTTCCGCGCCCATGACCTCGGCTTCCGCGTGCGTCGCCTGCGCTTCCTCGCCCGCCGCCTCACCGACACGCTGGAGATTGAGAGCGCCGCAGAAAGCGAGGCGATCACCAAGCTGCACGACGCCATCTATGACAGCCTAGCCCTCTATCTGGAATGCGACGCCAGCGACTATTATGGCGCGGACGCGACCTATGCCGCACGCGCCGCCCTGGACGATCCCGCCCGCGCTTTGGCCGCCATCGCCGACGCCCGCGACCTGCGCACCAAGGATGAGCGCACGGACGTCATGCTGTCGGAGGCCCTGTGGGGCCTGCCCAAGGACGAGCGGCGGCCGATGTTGCTCGCCTATCTCGGCTTCCCCTTCTACGATATCGCGACGCTCCCCCTGCTCCAGGGCGAAGCGCTCGACGAATATGATCCGGTGAAGGTCGACCGTATTTCGCCGGAGGATTGCTCCGCCATCCGTCCGGGCGGCGCGGATACGACGCTTAAGGGCATTGAATTCAACAACTTCGGCGCATTCTTCAGCCGCGCCTATCGGGAAAACGACTATCTGTGGGGCCGATTGCACGGGGCGGAGCGATTGATGGACATCGTGATTTCGGCTCTCCCTGCCGGAGCACAGCTTCCGCCCGATGCAATCGCCGGATATAGGAAACGGGCCTTTAACGCGATCCTGGACGAAGAAGAGGAGAGGCTGACCCTGGTGCCGGAGCTGATTGCCAGCCTGAGAAGGGAAATCGGGTGAGGATGGGTCCGTGGGGGACGATCCTGCCGGCGGTGATGTGCGCGCTGCTGCTGCACGCCTGCTCACCCTCCCCTGCGGAAAAGCCGGAGGACAAGGGGCATCCCGCCGCCCCACCGGCCCACGCCCTCTCGGCGGCCCAGCCTTCGGACGACCCTCAATCCCTCGGCAACGCCTTGCCGGAAGTCACCCCGGCGGAGGTGGCGCTGGACGAACCCCTGCCGCCGCTGAAGGACAAGCCGGTCGCCGAACCGCTTCCCGCCAATGACGCGACGCCCGAAGACCTTCCGCCCGGCGACGGAACAACCGATCCCCACCCCTTTCCCGCCACAGTAACCGCTTTCATGATCGATCGGGACGGCTGCGACCATTTCCGTGGCGAAGAAGCCTATGATGACGATCGCGCGGCGTTCCTCCAGGAAAATCTGCGGCAACTCTGCACCGGCACGGACGCGCGCCTGGCGGCCCTTCGCGGCCGTTATTCGGGCAATCCGGACGTGATCGCCGCCCTTGCCCATTATGAGGACCGGATAGAGGGCGACGGCATACCATAAGACGAGCAAGGGGGGGGATGAGGCTTGCCGGGAATAGCAAAGTCCGTCGGCGACGGCGGCGAGAATGCGAAGGCGGATGTCGCGCTCGTGCAGACGCTGCTGAACGATGTCGCGGGCCTGCTGGGCGTCGCGCCGCTCGACGCGGACGGGCTCTGCGGCAAGGGCACGATTGCGGCGATCAAGGCGTTCCAGTTCCGCTTTACCGGCATTACGGTGCCGGACGGACGGATCGACCCGGGCGGCCGCACCTTCCTGAAACTGCAAAGCGCCGCGACCGCAGCGTCCCAGCAGCCCGCGCCAAAGCCCGCCACCAAGCTCAGCGGCGCCGACTGGTGGAAGGCGAACCAGGCGAAATATGCCAACAGCGCCGCCCTGTCCGATCTCGCCCCTGTCTTCCGCGACAAGGCCCGCACCTTTGTGGCGGCACTGAGGAATGCGGGCGCAACGGTCACTATCGGCGCCACCCGCCGCAACAAAACCCGGGCCTGGCTGATGCACCACTGCTTCATGATCGCGAAAGGCCAGATGGAGCCCGCCGATGTCCCGCCGGATCCCGCCTGCGACATCGTCTGGGATCATGGCGATCCCGCCAAGTCCCGCAAGGCGGCGCAGGAAATGGTGGACATGTTCGCGATCGTCTACCTCCCCTCGCTCACCTCCCGCCATATCGAGGGCAACGCCATCGACATGACGATCGGCTGGGCAGGCACGCTCGACATTGAGGATGCCGATGGCGCGACATACGGCCTGACTGCGCCCCGCACCGGCGACAATCGGCAATTGCACAGGGTGGGCAGGAGCTATGGCGTCGTCAAACTCCTGTCCGACCCGCCACACTGGTCATCGGACGGGCATTGAAGCCGCCGGCGCGTTGCGGATGAAATCCACGAAAGCACGCAACGGCCCCGGCATGTAGCGGCGGCTTGGGTAATAGAGGAAAGGCCCGGGAAATTCCGGCCACCACGGTTCCAGCACAGGCATCAGGCGGCCCGCGTCCAGTTCCGGGCGCAGCCAATCCTCGAACAGCGCCATGATGCCAAGCCCGGCCACCGCCGCGCTGACCGCCATATCCATTGCGCTGGTCGACACCAGCATCGATGCGGGAGGATCGATCAACAGCGCCTCCCCCTCCCGCTCGAATTCCCAGGGCGGGGTGACCCCGCTGGTGAAGCGTCCGCGAATGCACGCATGGTTCAACAGGTCGCGGGGATGCGCGGGGTGCCCATGCTGTTCCAGATAGGCCGGCGATGCCGCCACGGCGAAACGCTGCGTGCGCGGGCCGATGGGGACGGCGATCATGTCCTGCTCCAGACGCTCGTCATACCGGATTCCCGCGTCCGCCCCGGCCGCCAATATGTCGACGAAACTGTCCTCGACTGTAATCTCCAGCCGCACGTCGGGATGCTTGCGCAGAAACCCCTCCATGATCGGCGGCAGCACCAGCCGCGCCGCGCTGATCGGCACGTTGAGGCGCAGCGTGCCCACCGGGCTGTCGCGAAAGCCGTTGACGATGTCGACCGCGGCCTCCACCTCCCCCAGCGCCGGAACCAGCCGTTCCAGCAGCCGCTGGCCCGCCTCGGTCGGCGTGACGCTGCGGGTGGTGCGGTTGAGCAGGCGGACGCCCAGCCGCCCCTCCAGACGGCGCAGGCTTTCGCTCAGCGTCGACGGGGAGGTTCCCGCCCGGCGCGCGGCGTCGCGAAAGCTGCGCGCCTGCGCGACGGACACAAAAGCGGCCAGTTCATCGAGATAGGTCGTCATCGTCCATTTTTCCGTACAGCCCGTGCAGATAATGACATATTATCATGACAATGATCTTGCGCCATATCATCATCAGCCACAGATACGGAGATCAGCCATGACAACCACTGCAACCCAGGCCGGCCATTTCACGCCCCGGGGCACGACCCTGTCCCTGACCCGCATGGGCTATGGCGCGATGCAGCTTGCCGGCCCCCATGTCATGGGCCCCCCGCGTGACGAGGACGCCGCCCGCGCCGTGCTGCGGGAGGCCGTCACACTCGGCGTCCGCCATATCGACACGTCCGATTTCTATGGGCCCTATGTCACCAACCGCCTGATCCGCGAGGCGCTCTATCCCTATCCGGACGATCTGACACTGGTCACGAAGATCGGCTTCTTCCGGGGTGAGGATGGATCGTGGAATCCCGATCACAGCGCCGATGGCCTGATACGCGCTGTCCATGACAATCTCGACCATCTCGGCCTTGATGTCCTTGATGTCGTCAACCTGCGCCTGGGCGGCCCGACCGGGCCGGACGACAGCTCGATCGCCGAACCCTTCCGCGTCATGCTGGATCTCCAGCGTCAGGGGCTGGTCCGCCATATCGGCCTCAGCACCGTCAGCCCGGCTCAGATCGCGGAGGCGCGCGCGCTGGGCGATGTCGTCTGCGTTCAGAACCAGTATAATCTGGCCCATCGCGGCGATGACGCCCTGATTGACGATCTGGCGGCTGCGGGCATTGCCTATGTCCCCTATTTTCCGCTGGGCGGCTTCTCTCCCCTGCAATCTTCGGCGCTGGCGCGCGTGGCGGAGGCATTGTCGGCCACGCCGATGCAAGTGGCGCTTGCCTGGCTGTTGCAGCGCTCGCCCAACATCCTGTTGATCCCGGGCACGTCCTCGGTCGATCATCTGCGGCAGAATATCGATGCCGCGGCCTTGTCGATCCCCGCAGACATGGTGGAGGAACTCGACGCGATCGGCACACCGGCATAATGCGCCGGATCGGCGGGTTGGGATAATGCGCCGGATCGGCGCTAGGCGCCTCTGTTCGTTAAGGCTTTCCTGCGTAGATGCGCATGGGGCAGGACAGGATGTATATGGTCGTCAGCGCCGACTACCCGATCCCTATTCTCGTCAACGGCTATGCCTGCAGCAATTGCACGGATGTTGAGCGCGCACACAAGAATATCGATCCTGCCCATCCGCTGGATGGTCCGTTCGGCACCTACAAAATCAAGGCCGATGCGTCCGACCAGGCAAGCCGCGACATTTTCGACCGTGGCAGGATCGACGCGATACTGCGCGACGTTCAAGCGCAGCCCGGTTCTTCCGGTTCGGCTCTTAACACGTCCGATCCATACAGAATGGCGGATGCCGCACGCACGCCGGGGTCGCTTATCGCCCTGTCCGCCTGAACGCATCGGCGCAAGCCTGCGTCGATGATCATCGCTACGGCTGACGGCTGGACACACGCCCAGCCCATCGATCAATCGCTGAACATTTCCTTCAGCTTGCTGAAGAAGCCGGTGGACTCGGGGCATTCCTCACCCGTCTCGGTCTCGCGGAACGCTTCCAGCAATTCGCGCTGACGCGCGGTCAGCTTGGTCGGCGTCTCGACATCGACCTGGATGACCATGTCGCCCATGCCACGGCTGTTCAGCACCGGCATGCCCGCGCCGCGCTGGCGGATCTGCTTGCCGGACTGGATGCCGACCGGAATGGCAATCTTGTGGACCTGCTTGTCCAGCCCCGGCACTTCGATCGTACCGCCCAGAGCCGCCGTCGTGAAGCTGACGGGCGCGCGGCACAGCAGCGTATTGCCTTCCCGCTCGAAGATCGGATGCCGCTTCACATGCAGGAAGATATACAGGTCGCCGGACGGCGCGCCGCGCGCGCCCGCCTCGCCCTCGCCGGTCAGGCGGATGCGGTTGCCCTCATCCACGCCGGCGGGGATGTTGACTTCCAGCGTCTTGCGCTTGTCGACACGCCCCTCGCCCCGGCAGGACCGGCACGGGCTGTCGATCACCTGCCCCGCGCCGTGGCAGGACGGACATGTGCGCTCTACCACGAAGAAGCCCTGCTGCGCGCGCACCTGGCCGCTGCCGCGACAGGTCATGCACGCCTTCGCCTTGGTGCCGGGCTGCGCGCCCGATCCATCGCAGGGTTCGCAGCTCTCGGAAACCTCGATGTCGATCTGCGTGGACTTGCCCGCAAAGGCTTCCTCCAGCGTGATCTCCATGTCGTAACGCAGGTCCGCGCCGCGCCGGTTCGCCTGCTGGCGTCCACCGCCACCGCCGAAACCGGACTGGCCGAATATCGTCTCGAAAATATCGCCCAGGTCGGAAAATCCGCCCGCGCCGCCGCCGCCAAAGCCGCCCGGACCGCCGCCACCGCCATTCTTGAAGGCCGCATGACCAAAGCGGTCATAAGCCGCGCGCTTCTGCGGGTCTTTCAGGCATTCATAGGCTTCGCTGACGGCCTTGAACTTGTCTTCGCTGTCAGAACATCCCCCGGTCTTGTCCGGGTGATATTTCATCGCCATCCGGCGGTACGCGCTCTTGATCGTTCCGGCATCCGCCGTGCGCTCGATTTCAAGCAGCTCGTAAAAATCAATCTCGGTCGTCATTCAGGCCCCCGCCCACTCTTCCCGCCATCCCTTAAAAAGGAAAGATGGCGGGAAAAGGGCTTAGCTTACGCCTTGTTGTCTTCGTCGACTTCGGAGAATTCCGCGTCGACCACATCGTCATCGGCGGCCTTGGCTTCACCGGCGGGTTCGCCCTCTGGCGAAGCGGCCTGGGCCTGCTCCTTCTCATAGATGGCCTGACCCAGCTTCATGGCGACCGTGGCGAGTTCCTGCGCCTTGGTCTTCATGGCTTCCGGATCGCCGCCCTCGACGGCCGACTTGGTCTCGGCGATCGCTGCGGCGATCTCCGACTTGAGCGATTCGTCGACCTTGTCACCATGCTCTTCCAGCTGGCGCTCGGTGGTGTGGATCAGGCTCTCGGCGTTGTTCTTCGCCTCGGCGCCCTCGCGCTTCTTCTTGTCCTCGTCGGCGAAGCGCTCGGCATCCTTCACCATCTGGTCGATGTCCGCATCGGACAGACCGCCAGAGGCTTGGATCTTGATCTGCTGCTCCTTGCCGGTGCCCTTGTCGCGGGCCGACACATTGACGATGCCGTTGGCGTCGATGTCGAACGTGACCTCGATCTGCGGCACGCCGCGCGGCGCGGGCGGGATGCCGACCAGGTCGAACTGGCCGAGCAGCTTGTTGTCCAGCGCCATTTCACGCTCGCCCTGGAACACGCGGATCGTCACCGCCTGCTGATTGTCGTCGGCAGTCGAATAGACCTGGCTCTTCTTGGCCGGGATCGTCGTGTTGCGGTCGATCATGCGGGTGAACACGCCACCCAGCGTCTCGATGCCCAGCGACAGCGGCGTCACGTCGAGCAGCAGCACGTCCTTGACGTCGCCCTGCAGAACGCCCGCCTGGATCGCCGCGCCCATGGCGACGACTTCGTCCGGGTTGACGCCGGTGTGCGGCTCCTTGCCGAAGAATTCCTTCACGGCCTCGCGTACCTTGGGCATGCGGGTCATGCCGCCGACGAGCACCACTTCGCTGATCTCGCTCGCCGAAACGCCGGCGTCGGCCAGCGCCTTGCGGCAAGGCTCCATGGTGCGCTTGATGAGGTCGGCGACCAGCTTCTCCAGGTCGGAGCGCGTGATCGTCTTGACCAGATGCTTGGGACCATTCTGGTCGGCGGTGATGAAGGGCAGGTTGACTTCGGTCGACTGCGCCGACGAAAGCTCGATCTTCGCCTTCTCGGCCGCTTCCTTCAGGCGCTGCAGGGCCAGCTTGTCCTTGGTGAGGTCAATGCCCTCGACCTTCTTGAAGTCGTCGGCCAGGAACTGCACGACCTTGGCGTCGAAATCCTCGCCGCCCAGGAAGGTGTCGCCATTGGTCGACTTCACCTCGAACACGCCGTCGCCGATCTCCAGCACGGAAATGTCGAAGGTGCCGCCGCCAAGGTCATAGACGGCAATGGTCTTGCCGTCCTGCTTCTCCAGGCCATAGGCCAGCGCAGCCGCAGTCGGCTCGTTGATGATGCGCAGCACCTCAAGGCCGGCGATGCGGCCCGCATCCTTGGTCGCCTGACGCTGGGCGTCGTTGAAATAGGCGGGCACGGTGATGACGGCCTGCGTGACGGTCTCGCCCAGATAGCTCTCGGCGGTTTCCTTCATCTTCTGCAGGATATAGGCGGAAATCTGCGACGGGCTGTAATCCTCGCCACCGGCCTTCACCCAGGCGTCGCCATTGGAGCCTGCGGTGATGCTGTAGGGGACCAGCTCCATGTCCTTCTTGGTCAGCGGATCGTCGAAGCGGCGGCCGATAAGGCGCTTCACTGCGAAAACCGTGCTTTCCGGATTGGTCACTGCCTGGCGCTTGGCCGGCTGGCCGATCAGGCGCTCGCCGTCCTTGGCGAAGGCGACGATGGAGGGCGTCGTGCGTGCGCCTTCCGCATTCTCGATAACCTTGGGCTTGCCGCCATCCATGACTGCGATGCAGCTATTTGTCGTGCCAAGATCGATACCGATAACTTTTGCCATTGTTTCCTCTTCAAACCCCAAAATCGTTCAGCGGTTGACGGCTCCGCCCCGCAAAGAGCGCCAGGTGCGGTCACCGTTCGGGTCTGGATATAGGCGCGCTTTTTCTTGGCACAAGGATGTATGGTCATTACGCATGCCAACGACCGGAAACGAGACAGTGGGAGTCGATGAAATGGGCGCTTTGAGCAGAATATCCGCCGCCTGCGCACTTTTGGCCTCGACATTGCTGCTCGCCGCCTGCGCCGATCCGCCCCCGCTTTACGTCGATCAGGCATGGGTGCGCCTCTCGGCCAACCCGGATTCGCCCTCGGCCGGTTATTTCGTGGTGCATGGCGGCGGCACGCCCGTGACCCTGCGCGGCGTGCTGTCCGACTATGCCCAGCGGATCGAAATGCATGAAAGCATGGCGATGGGCGGCATGATGACGATGAAGCCGGTGGACAAGGTCGACATCCCCGCCGGCCAGACCGTCGCCTTCGCGCCCGGCGCCAAGCATATCATGCTGTTCCGCATCAACCAGACGGCGGTGACGCAGGGCAAGATCCCCCTGACCTTCCTCTTTTCGAACGGCGACCGCATCGAGTTCGACGCCGTCATCCAGAAAACCGGCGAACCCGCCCCGGCGCCCAAGGAAGGCGGGTCAGGCGCGGCCGGCAATGCGACCGCGCCTGCCCACTAGTCCACCCCTACTCCGTTCGGGCTGAGCTTGTCGAAGCCCTGCACTTTCTTAGGAGGACAGCCCTTCGACAGGCTCAGGGCGAACGGTTATAGGACGCTGGTGAATACCACCCGCCCCCTCACCCCGGCCGAACGCACCCTCGCCGCCTCGATGTTCGGCGACGCGATCGACTATGACGCCGTCCGCATCCACAACCGCAAATGGTGGCCGTTCCAGCCTAGGCGCGTGACCATGGCCCCGGATGGCGACCTCTGGTTCCATCCGAAAAACGGCCTGTTCTGCGACGATTTCTGCACCAGTCCGATGGAGCATCAGGGCCTCCTCATCCATGAGATGACCCATGTGTGGCAGGCGCAGCATCGCGGCAGATACTGGCTCCCCCTGATGCGCCACCCCTTCTGCCGTTACGACTACACGCTGGAGCCCGGCAAGCCGTTCGACCGCTACGGCATAGAGCAGCAGGCCGAGATCGTCCGCCACGCCTTCCTGTTGAAACAAGGGGTGCGGCTGAAGGACCGGCCACCGCTGGAAGTCTATGAGGCAGTACTGCCGTTTAATTCCTGAATCCCTCGCCCCTTTTAAGGGGTCGAATGGAGTCACGTGCCTCCATTCGAGGCTGCGCAGACTTGGCAGCGTGCTGCCTAGTCGTAGCTGGGTGAGGGGTAAGCGATCCTGCAAGGATCGCGCGGCGCATAAGCGCCGCCAGACCCTCACCTCCCACCGCTACGCGGCGGGTCCTCCTCTCCCGCGAAGGCGGGAGAGGCAATATCATCACCCCCGCCCGGCCCCCATCGAAGCCCGCACCAGCCGCATCACCATCGCCCGCAGGCTGCGATAATTGGCCCGGTGGTAGGACGTGTCCTCCGGCATCGCCGCAATCAGCCTGGCATGCGCCTCGCCCAGCGCATGGTAGGGCAGCCCCGGCAGCAAATGGTGGATCGCATGATAGCGCAACCCCACCGGCGCCCACAGCACGGGCAGATAGCCCGGCGGCGGCACGTTGACGCTGTCGAGATATTGCGCGGTGATGCTCATCTCCTCGCCGTCATTCTCCCACAGATGCGCGACCAGGGTGCGCACCTGGTTGACGATCATCGCGCCCGAAAGCACGCCCAGATAGATCAGGAACGCCCGCACCGGCACGACACCCGCCACGACCAGCGCGATCAGGCCGATGCTCCACAGGCTCGCCAGCGCTTCCCAGACCGCCCAGGAGCGCCTGAGCTTCGCATCCGGCGCGGGACGGCGGAACTGGGGATTGATCGCCAGCGCCGAATATTTCTCCATCACCGCCGCGCGCAGCGGCGGGAACAGCAGCGACAGCGGCACCAGCACGGCATGGCGGATCAGGAAGCCGATCGGCGCCAGCGCGGCCGCCGCCATGAACAGCGCCAGGGTCCGCGTCCGCATCAGCGAGAGCGGCAGATATTCCGGATCGTCGACCGTGCCGTAGCGGGCGCGGTGGTGGTGCAGCGTATGCACGCCCTCATACATGAAGGACGGAATCATCAGCGGCACGCCCGCGATCAGGTTCCACACGCTATGGAATCCGGGCACCGCATCGGGCTTCAGGTGCGAAATCTCGTGGATGAAGCTGGTCGCGCGGTACAGCGCCAGCATCGCCACCACGGCCCCCGCAATCGCAAGGGCCACGGACGACGCAGTAATCGCCACGAACAGCCCGGCATAGCCGAGCGCCGCCGACAGCAGCATGTCGGTCCAGTAGATGGCCGGTTTCGCCCGCCCAAGCTCCAGGTTCAGCGCCGCCGCCGCGCGCAGCAACGCCTTGTCCTCATAGGAGCGTGGCGGAAGCGCCGGTTTCCCGGAAGCCAGAGCGCCGCTGTCGAGTTCGCTGAGATACATGCACGCCTACATAATGTTTGACCGTGTTTTAGACAAACTTTGGGGTGAGAATGAGGCAGATTCGGGCAACACCCGGTCCCGCCGCGTCCTTCCTGCCCGGTGCGCAAGCCGCTGCATTCGCTCCCCTTTCGTTGCATAGTTAATCCAAATGAAGGATTCTGCGCCTATTCCCGGGTGCGCGTCGCCATGCAGGGCGCGCCCGCAAAAAGCGTCATGCCATGCCGATCCGTTCGCTTTCCTCCCGCATCTACGCCATCGGCGTGCTGGTGTTCGCCGGCGTCCTGCTGCTCGTCGCCTCGCTCGTCACCGCGACGGAGCGCACCAACAGCGCCTTCATCTGGGTCAACCATACCCAGGAGGTGATCCGCACAGTGGACGAGATGCTCGGGGACATCCGTGAGGCGGAATCGGGCCAGCGCGGTTTCCTGCTGACCCGTTCCAACGCCTATCTGGACACGTTCAACGAACGCATCGAAAGTGCCCAGCGCCGCTCGGCGGAACTTGCCAGCCTGACGCGGGACAATCCGGATCAGCATGACCGGGCGACCCATCTGCAGGGCGGTGTCGCGGCAAAGGTGGACGCATTGCGCAAACCGCTCGCCATGGCGGACCGGGGCGATTTCAACGGCGGCATCGCCTTTGTCGGCAGCGGCCGCGGTCGCTCCCTCATGGAGGATGTCGCGCGCCGCGCCGATGAGATGAAGTCGGCCGAACAAAGCCTGCTCAAGATCCGCACCGAAGAGGCCCGCAGCCAGGCGGCGTGGAACCGCGACCTGCTGATGATCGGCGGGCCGTCCATCGTCCTGCTGTTCATCGTGTCGATGATGATGCTCGTCGCAAACGCCCGCAGGCCGCTTGCCGCTGTCCTCGCCAGCATGAACGCCTTCGGCCAGGGCGACCTGACCGCCCGCGCCGCCACCTCCACCGGCATGCGGGAATTTGACGACCTTGCCGCCGCCTATAATCATATGGCCGATCAGCTGACGGCGGCGCTCGCGCACCAGAAACGCAGCGATGAGGAATTGCAGAGCGCCAATGGCGAATTGCGCGCGCAGGGATATGCGCTGCAGACCCGCGGGGAGGCGATCGAGAAGCTGGGCGGCATGGCCCACCGGATGCAGGCCGCCCGCACGGACAGCGAACTGGCGGAGGTGCTGCACTGCTTCCTGCCGCAGGTCATGCCGCGGAACCCCGGCGCGCTCTACATCCACAATAATTCCCGCACACTGCTGACGCGCCTGGCCGAATGGGGCGACATAGATGGCCTGCCGGACGGCTTCGCGCCGCAGGATTGCTGGGCGCTGCGCCGGGGTCAGGGCCATGCGCTGGTCTCGCCGGGCACGGACGTGATCTGCGCGCACGTCACCCAGCCGGAGGAGCCCTATCTGTGTGAGCCGGTCCTGGCGGGCGGCGAGGTCATCGGCCTGCTCTATCTGAAGGGGGTCATCGGCGCGGAGGAGGGCTTCCGCCTCACCGTCCTTATGGAGAATATCGCGCTGGCGCTGGTCAATCACCAGTTGCAGCGGGGCCTGCGCGAACAGTCGATCCGCGATCCGCTCACCAATCTCTTCAACCGGCGCTATATGGAGGAGACGCTGGAGGTCGAGATCGCCCGCGCCGCCCGCTCCGGCGCACCGCTCAGCGTCGTCATGTGCGACGTCGACCATTTCAAGCGCTTCAACGATAATTTCGGGCATGAGGCGGGTGACGTGCTGCTCCGCGCCGTCAGCGCGCTGATCCAGACCCACTTTCGCAACGGCGACGTCGCCTGCCGCTATGGCGGCGAGGAATTCGCGATCATCGCCCCGGGCGCGGAGATGGACCATCTCGCCCGCCGCGCGGAAAAGCTGGGCGCGGCCATCCGCGACCTTGCCATCCACCACGCCGGACAACCGCTCGGCCAGGTGACGATGTCGTTCGGCATTTCCTCCATGACGGCGGGCGTCATCCAGGACAGCGGTGCGCTCATCCGCACCGCCGACGCCGCGCTGTATCAGGCGAAGCATCTGGGCCGCGACCGCGTCGTGCTGGCCGATCAGCCGATGCTGCCGCTTGCGGCGGAATAGAGCCGTACAGAAAACGCTGCGCGGCCCCTGCGCGCGGTCGGACAATGCTTCCCTGGGCCAATTGGCGGGACGGCTTTCTCCCGTTGCCTCCCCATCGATCATCGGTCAGGCTCTTCTCTCCCCCACCAGACGGAGACTCGCCCATGCGCCTGCCCCTCCTTACCCCCGACGCGCTGACCGCCGAACAAAAGCCGCTTTATGAGGATATGAAGGCGGGCATCGCGTCCGACTTCAACGCCTTCCGCACGATCACGGAGGATGGCGCTCTGATTGGCCCCTGGAATGCCTGGCTGCATGAACCGCAAATCGGCGGCGCGGTCTGGAACCTGACGAAGGCCATGACGGCGCAGGCCAGCCTGGCTGATCCGGTGCGGCAAGTCGCCATTCTCGTCGTCGGCGCGCATTTCGATGCGGCCTATGAACTTTACGCCCATATCGCCGTGGCGGAGAAGCAAGGGATGACGGATGCCCGCCTGTCGACGCTGGTCGCCGGGTGCCGCCCGACGGACCTGTCGGATGAGGAAGGCTGCGCCTATGACGTCGCCTTCGCCCTGTGCAACGGCGGCGTCCTGCCCGAACCCTGCTACGCCCGCGCGCTCAAACTCTTCGGCCAGCACGCGACGAACGAGCTTATTTTCCTGGTCGGCCTCTACTGCATGGTTTCGACCACGCTGAATGGCTTCAACGTGCCGGTGCCCGAACGGGAATAGCGCTGGATAGGGAAAGGGGGGAGGAAACGCCTCGCGCCTCCTCCCCCTTTTCCAGCAAACCCATCCACTATCGTCGTCCCGGACTTGATCCGGGACCCATT
>DASVND010000030.1:0-4628 GCA_036384035.1 Sphingobium sp.
GATGGCTCGATCGTCGCCGCACTCCATATCGGATCAAGGATCGAGCGGGTTAGCGCGGACCGCATGCTGGGGGAATTCCGCGAACGCCTGGAACAGACGGCGCGGGATCTCCAGCCCCTACTAATCTAGACTCAGCGCTTCCCGATCGCGCTAGAGGCGGACGCGCGCTCGTCCTGCCTATCGCCTGTCGCAGGTATGCGCAGTGCTGGCGCCCTGCCGATTCTCGCCTCCGGGCGACCCTAACGACCGTTTGCATGATCGATTGTTGCAGCAGGCGCACTTTTGCATTATAACGCACATTAGTTCGCTAATTGAACTCTTGCCACCAAATACGGCGGGGTACTCCAGAAATGACATACGATATCGGGCGCGCTGATACTCCCGGCCGGAACATCACCGCAGGATACAGTTGCCTTGCTACTTGCTCCCCCGCCCCGCCGGCGTTTGAGCAATTCATATATCAGCGGAAGGCGGCGAGATGATTTCAACGCAGCTCGCGATCATCGCAAGCATGCCGCGTTATCGCGCGCTGGCCGGCCCCACCCCGCTGGAGGAAGCCAAGGCCCTCTCGCGCCACCTCGGCGGCCCGCGCATCCTCCTCAAGCGCGACGATCTGACCGCTGTCGGGCTAGGCGGCAACAAGGTGCGCAAACTCGAGTTTATTATCGGACGCGTGCTGGCTGAAGGCGGCGACACGCTTATCGTGATCGGCGGCTATCAATCGAACCTGGCGCGCATCTCCACCGCGATGGCGATACGCGCCGGCCTTAAGGTCGAACTCGTGCTTGGCGGGGTGCCGGGCGAATCACGCGACGTGACGGGCAATTTGCTGCTCAGCCACTTGTTGGGCGCCAATATCCACTATGTGGAAACCGAACCTCGATGGGAGTTCGGCAGCTATGTCGATGATCTGGCAGCCCGGTTAGAAAGCGCCGGCCGCAAAGTGGCGGTGATGCCGCTAGGCGGAGCCACCCCCGAAGGCATCGCCGGCTATGTGCTTGCGACGGCAGAACTCATCCAGCAGTGCGAAGAACAGGGGATCGCCCCTTCTCGCCTGATCGTATCCATAGGATCGGGCGGCACCTATTGCGGTCTCGTGCTAGGCGAATGCAATCTCAGCCCATCCTATAAGGTCACCGGGATCAGCGTCAGCCGTCCGGCGGACTATCTGCGCGATGCGACGATCGCTGCGACCGCCGCTGCCCGCGACGTACTGGGCCTGTCCCATGCCCCGACAGCTGGCATGCTCGACATCAACGATGCCTATATCGGCGACCATTATGGCGCCCTGACCGATCAGGCGCGAGAGGCGATCCAGTTGGTCGCCCGGCTCGAGGGGGTATTACTCGACCCTGTCTATTCCGGGAAGGGCATGAGTGGCTTGATCGGCCTGATCCGTTCGGGCGAGATCGGCCCGGACGAGACGGTTGTCTTCCTGCACACCGGCGGATCACCCGCTCTCTTCGCCTATGATGCCGCACGGCTGCTGGCGTCATGAAAGGATATTCGGGGCTAGCGCTGTTCCGGAACGCGCTGTCCGGCCATCGCAACTGGCGGCCAGCCTGGCGCGAGCCTGCACCGCGCAGCCGTTACGACATCGTAATCGTCGGCGGCGGCGGGCATGGGCTGGCCACCGCCTATTATCTGGCAAAGAACCACGGCATCACCGATGTCGCCGTGCTCGAACGCGGCTGGCTTGGTGGTGGCAACACCGGGCGCAACACTGCCATCGTGCGATCGAGCTATCTGCTCGATGCCAATGCCGGGTTCTACGAGTTCTCGATGAAGCTTTGGGAAGGACTCAGCGAGGATCTGAACTACAACGTCATGTTCTCGCAGCGCGGCATGGTGAACCTTGCCCACAGTAACGCAGACCTAACCGGTCTGCTGCGGCGCGGCAACGCGATGCGCCTAAACGGGATCGACGCGCGCGCACTGACAGTGGCGGAACTGGCGACATTGATGCCCGGCCTCGATCTTTCACCCAGTGCGCGCCTCCCGATCCTTGGCGGGCTGATGCAGCCGCGCGGCGGGATCGCGCGCCATGATGCCGTCGCCTGGGGCTATGCAAGGGCTGCCGATGCACGCGGCGTCGATCTGGTCCAGGATTGCGAAGTCACCGGTTTTCTCCGCTCGCCGACCGGCCGCGTCACCGGAGTGGAGACGGCGCACGGCCGGATCGGCGCGGACAAGGTTCTGCTTGCGGTATCGGGCGATTCCAGCCGGCTTGCTGCAATGGCCGGCCTGCGCCTGCCGATAGAGACCCATACCCTGCAAGCCCTCGTGTCCGAGCCGGTCAAGCCGATGCTGAATGTCGCCGCCGTGTCGGGGGCGCTGCACATCTACATCAACCAGTCCGACAAGGGTGAACTGGTGATGGGCGGAGACCTCGATGGCTGCAATTCCTATGCGCGAAGAGGCAGTCTGCATGTGCTGGATCATGTCGTCCAGTCGGCCGTTGCCCTGTTCCCCGAGATCAGCCGCTTGCGGATGATGCGCAGTTGGGCGGGCGCCGTAGACATGACGATGGATGGCAGCCCGATCATGGACCGGCTTCCCGTGGACGGCCTCTATCTGGACGGAGGCTGGTGCTATGGCGGGTTCAAGGCGACGCCGGCCGCGGGCTGGGCGATGGCGCATCTGCTGGCCACGGACGAACCGCACCCGGTTGCCAGGCACCATGGTCTGGATCGTTTCTCGCGCGGAGCCCTGCTCGACGAGCGCGGCTCCGGCTCTTCCCCCTGGATGCACTGATCGCCCATGTACGTTCCCTGTCCCTGTTGCGGCCCGCGACCAATGGCCGAGTTCACATATGGCGGTAGCGCCGTGCAGCGACCCCAAAGCGATACGCTCGATGAGCAGGAGGGTTCGGATTGGCCCGGCGCAGAATGGAACGCATTCATCTATGAACGCGATAACCCTTCGGGCCCGCACGCGGAAATGTGGTTCCACGGCGCAGCCTGCCGCACATGGTTCAGCCTGATGCGCGATACCGCGACTCATCAATGCCTCGATGGTGCCGCATGAGCGGGTGGCGAGCCGGCGGCGGACGGAGGATCGATGCCGCCCAGCCTTTGCGCTTCACCTTCGATGGCAGGGCGTATCAGGGCTTTGCCGGCGACACCCTCGCATCGGCCCTGATGGCCAATGGCGTGGATCTGGTGGCCCGGTCATTCAAGTATCACCGACCACGCGGCATCACCGCGTTCGGCGCAGACGAGCCCAACGCTCTGGTGCGGGTGGGGAAAGGCGCCCACGCCGAACCCAACCTCAAGGCGACGCAGGTCATGCTGACCGACGGACTGACCGCGTTCAGCCAGAACCGCTTCCCGTCGCTGCGGTTCGATCTCGGCGCGATCAACGATATCATCGCACCGTTGCTTCCGGCCGGGTTCTATTACAAGACGTTCATGTGGCCGCGCAAAGCATGGCCCTTTTACGAGAAGTGGATCCGGCGAGCGGCGGGGATGGGGCGCGCACCCGATGGCGCCGATCCCGATGGCTACGAAAGCCGGCATACCCACACCGACGTCCTGGTGATCGGCGGGGGCGTTGCCGGCCTCGCCGCCGCCGACAGCGCCGCGCAGACAGGTCGGCGCGTGACCGTGATCGGCGACGACGCATTCTTCGGCGGGGTGCCGAGCTCCGAACCCGTGGAAGGATTGTCGCGCGAGGCTTGGGTCTCTTCCGTTCTTGCCCGACTCTCCGCCAACCCGGCGGTCACGCTAATGCCGCGAACGATCGCCACCGGCCATTATGACAACGGGCTGGTGATGGCTCTGGAGGATGTTGCGGCCACCAGCCCTCGTCTTCGTCGGCACCTTATTGTTGGCGAGCAGATCGTCCTGGCCACCGGCGCTTTCGAACGGCCCCTGCTGTTTGCCAACAATGATCGCCCGGGAGTGATGCTCGCCGAAGCTGCGCATCGCTATCTCGTCGAGCACGGTGTCGCCGCCGGACGCCGCGGGGTGCTTTATGCCAATCATGATCGGGCCTATGCGGCCGTGCTGGCGCTACGGCACGCCGGCATCGCGATCTGCGCTGTGATCGACCAACGCGACACCATCCCCGACCCGCTGCGCGCGGCGCTTGGAAGCGCGGGTATTCCCCTCCACGCCGGTGGCCGCATCGTGAACGTGCGCGGGCGCAAACGGGTGACCGCAGCCATCATCGAGACCGGGCGAGCGGGCGGCCCTATCACCCTTGCTTGCGATCTCGTGCTGACATCGGGCGGCTATTCGCCGGCCACCCAGCTTTTCACGCATACCACTGGCCGGCTGGGTTGGGACGAAGCCCGCGATGCCTTTCTGCCCGTGAACGGCAGTTCCCCCCTGATCGCGGTTGGCGCCTGCGCCGGCGAATGGAGCGCCGCCGGCTGCGTGGCTGCGGGGCGGGCAGTCGGGGCCGGGCGACCACCGCCCGAACTACAGGCGATCGCACCAATGGCAAAGCCAGTCCTGCCCGAAAGCGACAAAGCCTTCGTCGACCCACAAAACGACGTAACCACGGGTTCGATCCGTCTCGCCGCCCGCGAAGGATACCGCCGCATCGAGCATGCCAAGCGTTATACGACGCTGGGCATGGGAACCGACCAAGGCCGGATTGCCGGACTAAACGGCGTGGCGGTG
>DASVND010000031.1:0-16830 GCA_036384035.1 Sphingobium sp.
CTCGCGTACCGGCCGGGCCATGCCGATTATGCCTATGACGCCAAATTTGGCTTTCGCGATTATCGCGGCGGCGGGCGATCCTCGGCGCGCGAGACGGCGGCGCGGGTGGCGGCGGGCGCCGGGGCGCGTGCGGTGATCCCCGAGGTGCGGATCCGGGCCTATCTGGTGGAGCTGGGCGGTGACGCGATCGATCGGGCGGCATTCGACGATACGGCGATCGATGCGAATCCCTTCTTTTGCCCCGATCCGGCGGCGGCTTTGCGCTGGGAAAAGATCGTCGATGATGCGCGCAAGGCGGGGTCTTCCGTGGGCGCGATCGTGGAATGCGTGGCGGAGGGCGTTCCGGCCGGCTGGGGGGCGCCGCTCTATGCGAAGCTCGACAGCGAGTTGGCTTCCGCGATGATGAGCATCAATGCTGTGAAGGGCGTCGAGATCGGCGACGGGTTCGAGGCCGCGCGGCTGACCGGCGAGACCAATGCCGATCCGATGCGGCCGGGCAATGACGGCACGCCGGTGTTCCTCGCCAATCATGCGGGTGGCATTGCGGGCGGCATCGCGACCGGGCAGCCGGTGGTGGTGCGCGTGGCGCTGAAGCCGACCTCCTCGATCCTCACCCATGTCGAGACGATCGATCGGGAGGGCCATGCGGCCGAGATCCGCACCAAGGGGCGGCATGATCCGTGCGTCGGTATCCGGGCTGCGCCGGTGGTGGAGGCGATGATGGCGCTGGTGCTGGCGGATCAGATGATGCTGCATCGGGCGCAGTGCGGGTAAGCGGACAGCATAAACACCCTGTTTCTATATTATCCTTCTCGTCATTCCCGCGTAAGCGGGAACCCAACTCGCCTGCGGCACTAGCGGAATATGGTGAGAGATGGGTTCCCGCGTTGACCTTCGGTCGCCCTTCGGGTCGCGGGAATGACGGACGAGGGGGTATGGAGAACGTCACCCATTCCGAACCCAAAATCCGCCACCTCCCCCTCGCTCCACTGGCGGCATGCGTTGCGCCATACGTCTTAGCTTGGTAGGCTCCACCAAAGCCTAGAAGAACCGGGTCCGTTACAGCCCGAGCACGCACATCCGGGGACCCCATGGCCAAACGCCTTACTTCCTTCATTCTCATCGGCATGATTCTGGGCGTCATCGCGGGTTATGTCGCGCATGCCTGGATCGGACCGAACAAGGATCTGGCCGAGGAGGTCGCGGGCTATTTCCACCTGCTGGCCGACATCTTCCTGCACCTCATCAAGATGATCATCGCGCCGCTGGTCTTTTCCACGCTGGTCGCGGGCATCGCCCATATGGGCGACAGCGCGGCGCTGGGCCGCATCGGCGGGCGGGCCATCGCCTGGTTCATCATTGCCAGCCTGATCTCGCTCTCCATCGGCCTGGTCTTCGTCAACTTGTTCGCGCCCGGCGAGGGCCTGAACCTTGTCCGCAGTGGCGCGGAGTCGGGCGTCAGCACCGAGGCGCTGAACCTGCGCGACTTCGTGCTGCACGTCTTCCCGACGTCCATGATCGGCGCGATGGCGGACAATTCGATCCTGCAGATCGTCGTCTTCTCCCTCTTCGTCGGCGTTGCGCTGACCGCCATCGGCGAGAAGGGCAAGCCGATCGTCACCGTGGTCGAATCGCTGGTCGAGCTGATGCTGCAGGTGACGAGCTATGTGATGCGCATGGCGCCGCTTGCGGTGTTCGGCGCCATCGCCTCGTCGATCACGACGCAGGGACTGGGCGTGCTGGTGACGTTCGGCCAGTTGATCGGCGAATTCTATCTCTCGCTGTCGGTCCTGTGGGCGGTGCTGGCCTTTGTCGGCTTCCTGTTCCTGGGCAAGCGCATGTTCACGCTGGCCCGCTATATCCGCGAGCCGGCGCTGATCGCCTTCTCCACCGCCTCGTCGGAGGCGGCCTATCCCAAGATGCTGGAGCAGCTCGACAAGTTCGGCGTGCCGCGCCGTATCTACAGCTTCGTGCTGCCCTTGGGTTACAGCTTCAACCTGGACGGGTCGATGATGTACGCCTCCTTCGCGACGGTGTTCATCGCGCAAGCCTATAATATCGCCCTGCCCATCAGCACGCAGATCACCATATTGCTGGTCCTGATGGTCACCAGCAAGGGCATCGCCGCCGTGCCGCGCGCGTCGCTGGTGGTGGTCGCGGCGACGCTGGGCCAGTTCAACCTGCCGGTGGAGGGCGTCGCCTTCATCCTGGCCGTCGACCATTTCATGGACATGGGCCGCACCGCCACCAACGTGATCGGCAACGCCATCGCGACGTCCGTCATCACCAAGTGGGAGGGCATGCTGGAGGTCGAGGAGCCCGACGATATCGAGCCGCCCCACGCCCCGTCCCGCACCGCCGCGCGCGGCAAGGCGGGACTTGAGCTGGCGTCCGACATGGTGCGCAAGGGGTGACATGGCCCCTGCCCCGGCTGGCGGCGGCAGGGGTTGCCGCCGTGGCGTGGGTGGGACTTGGCGTGCAGTTCGCCGCGACGTTGGGCAAGACAGGGGCGCTTGGCGAAACGCTGTGGGTGCTGCTGCGCTTCTTCACGGTGACGACCAACATTCTTGTGGCGCTGCTGTTCACTGTGCTGGCGCTGGGGCGGGCGGTGTCGCCGCGCATGATGGGCGGCGTGGTGCTGGCGATCGTGCTGGTCGGCGTCACCTATATGCTGTTGCTGCGCGGATTGCTGGAGCTGAGCGGGGGCGACAAGCTGGCGGACACATTGTTGCACAAGGTCACGCCGCTTCTGGTCCCGCTGTGGTGGATCGCCTTTGCGCGCAAGGGCGGGCTGACGTGGAGCGACCCGCCGGTGTGGGCGATCTATCCGGCGCTGTACCTGCCCTATGCGCTGGCGCGCGGGCTGTCCGGCGACATCTATGCCTATCCGTTCATCAACCTGCGGAAACTGGGATGGGGGCAGGTCGGGCTGAACTGCATCGTCATCGCCGCCGGGTTCATGGCGGCGGGTTATGCGCTGGTGTGGGTCGACCGCGCGATGGCGGGCGGCAAGCGCTACTGACGCCGCGCCGCCTTCGCCCCTTCCGCCCACCAGACCAGTTCGTCGATGAAGCGGGGAAGCCCGCGCGCGAGGACTGCGCCGCTCTCGCCTATAGGCTCGGCATTTTCATCGAGCGTCTGGCCGATCTGGCCAACAGTCAGCGTATTGGGGATGACGGCCATGCCCATGCCGGACAGGGTCACATGCCAGGCCGCATTGCTGTGCGTGCCCGCCAGACGACCGGCGGAATAGCTGGCAATGGCGGCGGGGCGGCGCGCATATTCGACAAGATAATGATCGACCAGATTCTTGAGGCCCGGCTGCACCCCGCGATTATATTCGCCCGCGACGAAGACGAAGGCGTCCGCCGCGCTCAGCTTTTGCGCGAGCCCCGCCATCGCTGGCGGGGCCTCGCCCGGCGCATAATCGCTGAAGCGCTTGTCCAGCATCGGCAGGCCGACCGCCTTCGCATCGATCAGTTCCGCGCCATGCCCGGCCTCGCCAAGACCCTTCACGATATAGTCAGCCAGACGAATGCCCAGGCGGCCCTCGCGATAGGAACCGTAAAGGACAAGGATCGAAAGGGGCATTGGTTCGTATCTCCAGGAGGCGAGGCCAGAGCCATGCAGGAGGCGCGCAGGGCGATCAACCGGACATCTGCCCAATGGACGTCCATGGCAAAGCGTGATTATTGTGGATCGCCGAGGGCCGGATCATTTTCGCCAGTGAAGAAAGGACGGCCATGCGCGGATCTGTCATAGCGGTAATGGCCTGCGGGCTGATCGCCCCCGCGCAGGCGATGGCGGATACGCCGCGCGAAATCCTGACCACGGCCGCGTTCCAGACGACCGACAAGGCGGCCGCGCTTGCCCTTATCACCCGCGCCATCGCCGCCGCCGACGGCATATTGGCGAAGTCCCCGGGCGATCATGAGGCGACGCTGCAGCGGGGGATCGGCATCGGCTATCGCGCGAAGCTGACCAAGAGCCGGACCGATGCGCAGACGTCGCTGAAGATATTCGAGGCGCTGGCCGCCAAGGACCCGCGCGACGCGGAGGCGCAGATGGTGGTGGCCGGATGGCATCTGGACGCCATCGACCAGCTGGGCGGGTTTATTGCGCGCACGGTGCTGGGCGCGCGCAAGACGGTGGGCGATGCGGCGCTGGATCGCGCGGTGGCGCTTGGCCGGGGTCGCGCCTTCTTTCCAGGGTTGGCCGCGATGATGACGATCCGGCAGGACAGCGACGATGTGAGCAGCGCGCGCACGCTGGCCGAGGCCGCCATCGCCGCGCCCGCCACGACGCCGCTGGACCAGTTGATGAAGCGCAACGCCGCCGCGATCCTGCCCGCGCTGCGCGCCGGGAAGGGCAAGGCGGCGGCCGACCTGTCCCGTACGCTGCTGCCGTTCGGGCGGTTGAAGGGGTAGAGTTCCCGCTAACTCCGCAGGATCTTGTCCATCGCCTTGCCCTTGGCGAGTTCGTCGATCAGCTTGTCCAGATAGCGAATCTCCCGCATCACGGGCTCCTCGACATTCTCGACCCGTACGCCGCAGACGGTGCCGGTGATCAGCGCGCGGGATGGGTTCATCCGTGGCGCCTGCGCGAAGAAATCCTCGAAGGTGACCTTATCCGCCAACTGCGCGTCCAGCGTCTGCTGGCTATGCCCGGTCAGCCAGCAGAAGATCGCATCCACCTCCGCCTTCGTGCGGCCCTTCTTTTCCGCCTTGGCGATATAGGCCGGGTAAACGCTCGCGACGCTGACGGAATAGATACGGTGCCTGGTCATTCCCCCTCCTCTATGGATAAGGCTTAAGCCTAGTCCGCGAAGGGGTCCCGCACCAGTATCGTGTCGTCGCGCTGCGGCGAGGTCGAGACCAGCGTCACCGGGCAGCCGATCAGCTCCTCGATCCGGCGGATATATTTGATCGCCTGCGCAGGGAGTTCCGCCCAGCTGCGCGCGCCCGCCGTCGTGTCCTGCCAGCCTTCAATGGTCTCATAGACCGGCTCCGCCTTTGCCTGATCCTGGCTGTGGGCGGGGAGGTAATCATAATGCCGGTCGCCTATCCGGTAGCCGGTGCAGATCTTCAACTCGTCAAAGCCGTCCAGCACGTCGAGCTTGGTGAGCGCGATGCCGGTGACGCCCGATACCGCGACCGACTGGCGCACCAGCACGGCGTCGAACCAGCCGCAGCGGCGCTTGCGCCCGGTGACGGTGCCGAATTCATGGCCGCGCTCGCCCAGACGCTGGCCGATCTCATCCTCCAGTTCGCTGGGAAAAGGGCCGGAGCCGACGCGGGTGGTGTAAGCCTTCACGATGCCGAGCACGAAGCCGACCGCAGAAGGGCCGAGGCCCGATCCGCCCGCCGCCGTGCCGGCGATGGTGTTGGACGAGGTGACGAAAGGATAGGTGCCGTGATCGACGTCGAGCAGCACGCCCTGCGCGCCCTCGAACAGGATGCGGTCGCCGCGCTTCTTCGCCTCGTTGAGGGTCAGCCAGACGGGCCGCGCATAGGGCAGGATGAAATCAGCGATGGCGCGCAGTTCGGCCATCAGCGCCTCACGATCGACCGGCGGCTCCCCGAAACCGGCGCGCAGGGCGTCATGATGGGCGGTCAGGCGATCGATCTGCGGGCCAAGATCGTCGAGATGGGCAAGGTCGCATACGCGGATGGCGCGGCGGCCGACCTTGTCCTCATAGGCGGGGCCAATGCCCCGGCGCGTCGTGCCGATCTTGCCCGCGCCGCTCGCATCCTCCCGCAGGCCGTCGAGGTCGCGGTGGAAGGGCAGGATCAGCGGGCAGGTTTCGGCGATCTGCAGGTTTTCCGGCGTGATGATGACGCCCTGCCCGGCGAGCTTGGCCACCTCTTCCTTGAAATGCCATGGGTCGAGGACCACGCCATTGCCAATGACGGACAGCGTGCCGCGCACGATGCCGGAGGGCAGCAGGGAGAGCTTATAGACATTGTCGCCGACGACCAGCGTGTGTCCGGCATTATGGCCGCCCTGAAAGCGCACGACGACATCGGCGCGCTCGGCGAGCCAGTCGACGATCTTGCCCTTGCCCTCATCACCCCACTGGGCGCCGATAACGGTCACATTTGCCATGGATATACGACTCCGCCCTGCCAGAGCGAACCCGGGCCGCCCTTCGACAGGACTCGGCGGCCGGGCATGAATCGGATGGGCGCAAACCGCCCTGCGGGGGGCCGGTTACGCTCCCGGGCGGGGGGCGTCAAGCGTGGGGTGACGACATAGAAAGGGAATGCCGCTGCGTTGGACAGTCACCACCCCCGTCATCCCGGACTTGATCCGGGATCTATTGGCTCAATCGTCGATATATTGCGAAACGCTGAGGCTCATGGATCCCGCATCAAGTGCGGGATGACGGCTGATATAGGCGTCTCAATACGCGTGAAGCGTTGCGCCTTCGAGCCAGTGGGTGCAGCCGAGTGCGGCTCCGTCCTCGCCATCCGACAAGGCGGCGATCGTCTGCCAGCCTTCGGACCGCAGCCGGGCGGCCTCGGCCGCGTCGTGGCCGGTCGGCAGGAACAGGCGGCGGACCTCGACCCGGCCGAAACCGGCGTCGATCAGCGGGTCGGGATAGAGGGAGAAGCCCATGGCGGGTTCCTCGCTGCCGTCCGCCCGGACGATGGAATAGCTGCCGCCCCGGCCGATTTCTCCGACAAAGCCTTCAGCGAAGATCGAGAAGCCGAACCAGTTCTGATATTCAAAACCGTGGCGTTCGGTCGGGTCAAGCGTCAGGGTGATGTCCCATCCGATCGGCCTTGCAATGGCGCGCAGCCCGGCGATGCGGCTGGCGAGCGCGCCGCCGATGTCGAGCGCCTCCAGCTTCTCCATCGCCGCGTGGAACGGGCCGGCGGCCTCGATCAGCGGCAGATAGGCGGCTGGCCCGGCGCCAAGCGCCACGAGCGCGCCCGCATCCTTGGCGTCCAGTTCCGCGCGGACATTCTCAATCTCGTCCTCGCCAAGCGGCAGCGGCCCGGCGGCCAGCGTGTCGATCAGGTCCGGCAGGGTGAAGTCGATGGTGATGCCCGTGACGCCCGCGGCCTGAAGCGCGGCGATCGCGACGTTGACGATCTCCACGGCGGCGGCGACGCTGTCGGTGCCGATCAGTTCAGCGCCGACCTGTAGCCGTTCGCGTTCCGGGCGAAGCTGATTGGCGCGCAGGCGGATGACCGGGCCGGAATAGGACAGGCGCAGCGGGCGAGCGACGCCAGCGAGGCGCGTGGTGGCGATGCGGCCGACCTGCGCCGTCATGTCAGGGCGGATGGCGAGCGTCCGGCCCGACACGGGATCGACGACGCGCAGCAGATCCTGCACGCGCGCGGACTTGAGGCGGCTGACCAGCGTTTCCTCAAACTCGGCCAGCGGCGGCATGACCCGCTCATAGCCATGGCTGGCCACGGTATCGAGGACGTTGCGCGCCAGACGCGCGGACGCCTCCGCCTGCGGTGGCAGGCGGTCGGCCAGGCCCTCGGGCAGCAAGCCCTGGGCTCCACGGGGCGGTGTGGCAGTCATGGACGGCCCTTTAGCGGATTTGGCGCGCTTATCCACCCTCCGTTCGTCCTGAGCCTGTCGAAGGACTGCCCTTATCCTGAAAAAGAGCAGGACAAGGCTTCGACAAGCTCAGCCCGAACGGAATTTGGGTATGTGGTGACTCAGGCGAAGCGCAGCAGTTTCACCGTGTTGACGCCGGCGAGGTTGCAGATTTCCCAGCGCAGCGGCTCAGTGACGGTGCCGTCGACGGAGAGCAGCACGACCGCTTCGCCGCCCTGGTCGCGGCGACCGAGGTGGAAGGTGCCGATGTTGACATCCGCAGAGCCGAGCGTCGATCCCAGGCGGCCGATGAAGCCCGGCGCATCCTTGTTGACGATGTAGAGCATCGTGCCGGCAAGGTCCGCCTCTACCTTGATGCCGAACAGTTCGACAAGGCGGGGGCTGGCATGGCCGAACAGCGTGCCCGCGACCGAACGCTCACCGCTTTCGGTGGTGACAGTGACGCGGACCAGCGTCTGATAGTCGCCCTCGCGATCGTGACGGACCTCGCGCACGTCGAGGCCGCGCTCCTTGGCGAGGAACGGCGCGTTGACCATGTTCACCGTGTCCGAATAGACGCGCATCAGGCCCGCGAGCACAGCGGCCGTGATCGGCTTCTGGTTGAGTTCGGCGGCATGGCCCTCGACCTCGACCGCGACGCCCTTGATGCCGTCGCCCTCAAGCTGGCCGATCAGGCTGCCGAGCTTTTCGGCAAGCGCCATGTAGGGCTTGAGCTTGGGCGCTTCCTCGGCCGACAGGCTGGGGACGTTGAGCGCGTTGGTGACGCCGCCGTCCAGCAGATAGTCGGAGAGCTGCTCGGCGACCTGGATCGCGACATTGACCTGCGCCTCATCCGTCGATGCGCCCAGATGCGGGGTGGAGACGAAGTTGGGCGTGCCGAAGAGCGGGCTTTCCTTGGCCGGCTCGGTCACGAACACGTCGAGCGCCGCGCCGCCGATATGGCCGCTGTCCAGACCTTCCTTGAGCGCAACCTCGTCGATCAGGCCGCCGCGCGCGCAATTGACGATCCGCACGCCCTTCTTGGTCTTGGCGAGGTTTTCCTTCGACAGGATGTTGCGGGTCTGGTCGGTCAGGGGCGTGTGGAGCGTGATGAAGTCGGCCTTCGCCAGAAGCTCATCCAGCGTCGCCTTCTCCACGCCCATGTCGATGGCGCGCTCCGGCGTCAGGAACGGGTCATAGGCGACAACCTTCATCTTGAGGCCCAGCGCGCGATCGGCGACGATCGAGCCGATATTGCCCGCGCCGATGAGGCCGAGCGTCTTGCCGGTGACCTCGACGCCCATGAAGCGGTTTTTCTCCCACTTGCCGGCCTGGGTGGAGGCGTCGGCCTCCGGCAGCTGGCGAGCGAGCGCGAACATCAGGGCGATGGCGTGCTCGGCGGTGGTGATCGAGTTGCCGAACGGAGTGTTCATGACCACCACGCCCTTGGACGAGGCGTAGGGAATGTCGACATTGTCGACGCCGATGCCGGCGCGGCCGATGACCTTCAGGTTGGTCGCGGCGTCGAGGATCGCCTTGGTCACCTTGGTCGAGGAGCGGATGGCGAGGCCGTCATATTCGCCGATGATGGCGATGACCTCTTCCGGCGTCTTGCCGGTGATCTCGTCAACCTGCACGCCGCGATCCCGGAAGATCTGGGCGGCCTTGGGGTCCATTTTGTCGGAAATAAGTACCTTGGGCATTTGGGATATCCTTTAGATTGATGCCCGTCATCCCCGCGAAGGCGGGGACCCATCTCCCAACGGTAGCGTCAGGTGGAACGGTCCGGAGATGGGTTCCCGCCTTCGCGGGAATGACGAGAATAAGAGAGCTTAAGCCGCCTTGGCGGTCGCGTAGGCCCAGTCGAGCCAGGGGCCGAGCGCCTCGATATCGGCGGTGTCGACGGTCGCGCCGCACCAGATGCGCAGGCCCGCCGGGGCGTCGCGATAGCCCGCAACATCATAGGCAGCGCCTTCCTTCTCCAGCAGAGCGGCGAAGGTCTTGATGAACGCCTCGTCGGCGCCCTCGACCGTCAGGCAGACGCTGGTTTTGGAACGCGAGGCCGGGTCGGCGGCGAGATGGCCGAGCCAATCGCGGTCGGCGACGATCTTGTCGAGCGCGGCGGCATTGGCGTCGGAGCGTGCGATCAGACCGGACAAGCCGCCCAGCGACTTGCCCCATTCGAGCGCGAAGATCGCGTCCTCGACGGCCAGCATCGACGGGGTGTTGATGGTTTCGCCCTTGAATACGCCTTCAGCCAGCTTGCCCTTGGCCATCAGGCGGAACACCTTGGGCAGCGGCCATGCGGGCGTGTAGGTCTCCAGCCGCTCGACGGCGCGGGGGCCAAGGATCAGCACGCCATGACCGCCCTCGCCGCCAAGAACCTTCTGCCAGGAGAAGGTGGCGACGTCGATCTTCGTCCAGTCGATGTCATAGGCGAACACCGCGCTGGTCGAATCGGCGAAGGTCAGCCCCTGACGGTCGGCGGGGATGAAGTCGGCGTTCGGCACGCGCACGCCCGAGGTCGTGCCGTTCCAGGTGAAGAGCACATCGTTCGAGAAATCGACGGCCGACAGGTCGGGAAGCTGGCCATAGTCGGCGCGGACGACCGTCGGATCGAGCTTGAGCTGCTTGGCGGCGTCCGTCACCCAGCCCTCGCCGAAGCTTTCCCAGGCAATGGTCGTGACCGGGCGCGCGCCCAGCATCGTCCACATCGCCATTTCAAAGGCGCCGGTGTCGGAGCCGGGGACGATGCCGATGCGGTGCGTGTCAGGCAGGCTCAAAAGCTCACGCATCAGGTCGATGCTGTAAGCCAGGCGGGTCTTGCCGATCTTGGCGCGATGCGAGCGACCGAGCGATTCGGTGGCGAGCTTGGCAGCGCTCCAGCCCGGAGGCTTGGCGCAGGGACCCGATGAGAAAAAGGGGCGTGCCGGCTTGGTAGCGGGCTTGGCGGCAGGCGCAATGGTGGCGCCGGCTTCGGTAACGTCAGTCATGTAATGCGTCTCCTTGCAGAGAGCACGCGCGGCGTTGGGACCGCGTGGCCCGCCGGCGCTCCTAAAGGCTTTGGGTTAATAGTCAACCACCAAGGAGGAGGATGCGCGTTCGGCCTTAGCGCCTCAGCCGGGGCGCCAGCATGCCGACCCGCGTCTGGTAATCGGCGTAGCGGTCGCCGAACAGGCCGACCAGATCGCGCTCCTCATGCCGGATCGCGATCAGGATATAGACCGTCATTCCGGCCGCCAGCAGGAGATGACCCACCGTCATATGCGGCGTGGACCAGAAGGCCAGGATGAAGCCGCTGTAGAGCGGGTGCCGGACAAGGCGATAGAAGAAGGGCGTGCGGAAGACAGGCTCGACAGCGGCGTTTCCGCGCAGATGGCTCCAGACCTGTTTCAACCCGAACAGCTCGAAATGGCTGATCAGGAACGTGCTAAGCAGGACGATCAGCCAGCCGAGGCCAAACAGGCCCAGCAACAGCATGCGGAGCGCTCCATCCACCTGCCAGACCGTTGCGGGAATCGGTCGCCAGAAATGGAAAAGGATGATGAGCATGACGCTGGCGAGGAGGACGTACACGCTGCGCTCGACGGGCTCCGGCACGATGCGGGTCCAGCTTCGCTTGAACGCCGGGCGGGCCATGACGCTATGCTGGAGGCCGAACAGCGCAATGAGGCAAAGATCAATCCCGGCCGCTTGCCATGGGGCCATCACCGCGCCGCCACGGTCGACCGTCAGCGGGGCAGGCGGCAGGTCAATGACAAAGGCGATCAGATACAGAAAGGTCGCGAAGAATATCAGGTAAACCAGCGCGCCGAACATGAGATAGGATGCCCGAGCCATGACCCACTCCCCCCAAAGCGTGGCGCCAATTTACCGTAAATTGCCGCATCTTTCAAATCGGCCCTCTTTTTCATCATAACGTCTTGAATTTTACTGCCTCCCCCAGCTTCGCTGTGGCGGCTTAACCATCTTCTGCTATAGCCCCGCGATGCAGAGCCGCCGAGGTATTCGTCACTCCACAGCCTTGGGCCGATATACGGCCATGGCCCTTCCCCTCATTATCGTTCTGGCCGGTTGTTCGACCGGCGGATCGAAGCAGGTCCGGCGGCCCGGAACCACCCCGCATCTGTCCGCAGCCCAAGCGGAGGAAACACGCCAGTGCCTCGGCAAGCTGGCCGCGACCGGCGTGATGTTCGAGCGGTTGCCAGACAAGACCTATGGCGGCGGGTGCAGCGCGATCGGCGCGGTCAAGCTGATCGATATCGGCGTGCCGACAAGCAATCTGGGCGCGATGACGTGCGGGTTGGCGTCCAACTTCTCCGCATGGGCGCGCTATGGCGCGACGCCGGCGGCGCGGCTGATCCTGGGCAGTGAACTGATCAAGGTCGAGACCTTCGGCACGTACAATTGCCGCCCTATCGCCGGCAGTTCCCGGCTGTCAGAACATGGCCACGCAAACGCAGTGGACGTTTCCGCTTTCCTGCTGGCCGATGGGCGACGCATCGACATCCGCACCGGCTGGAACAGCAGCGACGAGAAGGTGCGCGAATTCCTGCGCATCGTCCGCGCCAGCGCATGCAAGCGATTCCGCACTGTCCTGAGCCCCGATTATAACGCGGCGCATCATGATCACCTGCATTTCGACAATGGGGGAAGGGGCGGTTATTGCCGCTGATGCCTTGGCAAGACGCGCCCGGATCGCTACCTGCCGCCGATGACCAAGAAAGAGATTGAAGAGCGCAAGTTCCGCCCCGCGCGGCAGGAAGCGCACGACGCCAAGAAGGCCGTCGAGACACCCCAGACGTCCAGCGCAGCCTATAAGCTGGCGTTTCAGGATACCGAATTTCTGCTGCGTGAGGACCTACGTCCGATCCGGTTCCAGCTGGAGCTGTTGAAGCCGGAACTGCTTCTTGACGAGGCGAAGATCGAATCCACCTTCGTCTTCTACGGGTCCGCACGCATTCCCGAGCCGGGCGCCGCGCAGGCCCGCATCGACGCCGCCACGACCGACCGGCAGCGCCTGATCGCGGAGAATCTGGCGAAGAAATCGCGCTATTATGACGAGGCGCGCAAGTTGGCGCAGACGGCGGCGGCCTATCCGGTCACTGACGCGGGATGCCGGCACTTCGTGGTCTGTTCGGGCGGCGGCCCGTCGATCATGGAGGCGGCCAATCGCGGCGCGGCCGATGTCGAAGCGCAATCGATCGGCATGAACATCGTCCTGCCGCACGAGCAGGCGCCCAACCGCTTCGTCACGCCGGAGCTGAGTTTCCAGTTCCACTATTTCGCCCTGCGCAAGATGCATTTCCTGCTGCGGGCGCGGGCGCTGGCGGTGTTCCCCGGCGGATTCGGCACGTTCGACGAGTTTTTCGAGCTGCTGACCCTTATCCAGACCGGCAAGATGAAGCCGATCCCGATCCTGCTGTTCGGCAAGGAGTTCTGGACCCGCGTCGTCGATTTCGACGCCCTTGCCGAGGAAGGGGTGATTTCCGAAGCCGACCTCGACCTCATCACCTGGGTCGAAACGGCGGAGGAAGGCTGGCAGGCGGTCTGCGCTTTCTACAAAGACGATGCGATGCCGGGCTGCGCTTAGATCAGGGTTTTAAGCCAGAATTGCATCGGATGCTGCGTTTCGGCCTCTGCGCCGACATCACGCCAGCCATATTCGCCGATCAGACCATCCACGGGCACAAAGCCGCGCTTGCGCCAGAAGGCGTCCAGCGGGCTATAGTCCGCTGGACGGGCGGGATGATCGGCGGGGCGGACGACGGCGCAGAAACTGGCGTGGGCAAAGCCCAGTTCTCTTGCCCGCGCTTCCCGCCGGTCGAAGAAGGCATGGCCGACGCCGTGTCCCCGATAGCCGGGCAACAGGACGGATTCGCCGAAATAGAAGATGTCGGCGAGGTCCATGCCCCGCGCACGGAAGGGTGCGGCGAACTCGGCGGCGTGGTCGGCCATCGGCGCGGCGGTCGCAGCGCCGATCAGTCGATCGCCGTCGAACGCGCCGACGATCAGGGCGCCTTCGCTGCGGGCGTAAGCCGTCAGATAGTCGCGCTCATAGGCGCGATCCCCTGCATATAGATAAGGAAAGTCCCGGAAAACGGCGATGCGCAGGTCCGCAAGGCCATCCAGCGCCGCGATCAACGCAGCGCCGGTCAGGTCGCGGATGGCGATGGCGGACAATCCGGCCATGCTTCCCCGCGACCGTCAGGTCACTTTGCGGCGTTGGCTGCCTCAGCAGGCGCGGCGGCGTTGCCTTCCGCTGCGTTGCCCGTGGCGGCATTATCGCCACCGGCTGCGGCCGGCGCAGCGTCGGCGGCCGGAAGCGGCAGGTTGGAACCCTGCGTGTTCAGATAGGCGATGATGTTCGCGCGATCGACCGGATTGCCCAGGCCCGCAAAAGTCATCTTGGTGCCCGGCGCATATTCGCGTGGGGACGTGAGCCAATGATCGAGCGCCTCGAACGTCCAGCTGCCGCCCTTTTTCTTGAGCGCGTCGGAGAAAGCGAAGCCGCCACGGCCCTCGGCGGTTTTGTCGCCGACGATCTCATGCAGGTTCGGACCGATGCCGTTGGCGCCGCCCGCAGCAATAGTGTGGCATGCCGCGCACTTGGCGAACACCTTCTCACCCGCCGCCACATCGGCGCTGGCAAGGAGCGTATTCAGGCCCGGACCGGCTGCGGCGGCTTCGCCACCCTCGGCCTCTACGCCCTCAATGGCATAGCCCATCTTCTCCGGACGCTCTTCATGGAAGAACTTGCTGCTGACGATCCCGCCGCCGAGCGCGATGATACCCGCGAACAACGCCCAGCCGGCAATAGTATTGAAACGATCGTCCATGCGTCCGATTTCCTCCCGATTCTGTTGCCGGCGCCCTGATTGTCGCGCCACCCCTTAAGTAGCCCGCCATAATGACGCAAGCGCGAACGCGCAAGCATGGCTTGCGCGGGAGAGACGAAGTCCGTAAGCGCGCGAACGCCCATGGAGAATTACCCCCTTCCCGCCCGGCGCCTAGTCGCCGAGATGGCCGAAAAAGCGGCCGCCGACCCGTCGCGGGCGATCGCCTATCAAGGCGCGCCGGGCGCGAATTCCCATCTGGCGGCGCTCGGCTATGCGCCCGGATGCGTTCCCCTGCCTAGCTTCGCGTTCGAGGACGCGATCGATGCGGTGCGGGAGGGACGGGCCGACCGGGCGATCATCCCCATCGAAAATTCGCTGCATGGGCGCGTCGCCGACATGCACTTCCTGCTGCCCGAATCGGGCCTGCACATCATTGACGAATATTTCCTGCGCATCAGCCATTGCCTGATGGCCGTGGACGAAAGTCCGGTGAGGAATGCGACGAGCCATCCCCAGGCCCTGGGCCAGTGCCGCCATTATCTGCGCGCGCGGGGCATCCAGCCGGTGGCCTATGCCGACACGGCGGGCGCCGCCGCCCTGATCGCGGAGACGCGCGAGCCGGGCGAAGGGGCGATCGCGCCCTATCTGGCGGCCGAACTTTATGGGTTGCACCTGGTCGCCGAGAATATCGAGGACAGCGACGACAATATGACCCGCTTCCTGGTGCTGGCGCGCGAGGCAGCGACACCGGCGCCCGACGGCCCGGTGATGACGACGTTCATGTTCGAGGTGCAGAATGTCGCCGCCTCGCTCTACAAGGCGCTGGGCGGCTTTGCGACCAACGGGGTCAACATGACCAAGCTGGAAAGCTATCAGCGCGGCGCGAGCTTTTCGATGACCGAGTTCTTCGCCGACATCGAGGGCAGCCCGCAGGACCCGGCCGTGGACCGGGCGCTGAAGGAACTGGCGTTCCACACCAAATGGGTGCGGATGCTGGGCACGTACAGGCAGGCGCGGCCGCGGACGTAGGGGCGGGCGATATGCGCGGCCATGGATATGGCAAATCCAACGAAGTTGCGGAAGTTGCGGGCTGTGATGCGTTTTGGCCCGGAAAGTCGCAATAAGGTCGCATGTAGGTCGCAAGTACGTCCCACTTGCGTCGCATCCACGTCGCACCTGAGTCTCACCTACGTCGCATGGGCGTCTCATGTAGGTCTCATGTGCGTCGCACTGACGTCTCATATGCGTCGCATCAAGGTCGCACTCAGGTCGCAGGTAAGTCCCGCTTGCGTCGCATCGGCGCGTTGGCGGGATCATTGAGGTGACGCCTTGCTTGGCGTGAGTGGCGTGGAGAGTCATGCCGGGAAGTAAAGCATGACCCATGGCATGTAGGACAGGAATGTCTGGAGGCGACCAGTTTCTGTCATTAAGGTTTAGATGGAGAGGGGCCAGTATCGGAGACCGATATCGCCTCATTTCCAACGAAGCCCATTTGCACTCCCGCGACCAACATCCCGTCCATAACGCAAAGGAAATCGCTATCCGATGACGGGCTAATGAACCGATCTGTGTGAAGCGCAACGTCATCGCCCGAGACGATTAAGACCGACCGCCGCTTAATCCCGCAGATCAACTCGACGTTCTCTGCGACCGCCGATAAATTATGCCCATCGAACTGGAGCACTCGGTTCAGCACTCCTCTCTTTTGAAGCCGTTCACGAGCTTCAGCCGCATTACGGGACCTTTCTAGATTATTGTAAATGGACCAATATTTTTCCCGGAATGGAGGATCAAAGTCCACATAATAGCCCGTGTCATATGAGACGTTAGCTATGCAGTCGTACTGCTCAGTGGAAGGAGCCGATTTAAAGGCTACCTTAATAACGTTTTCTTGCAGATCGTTTTCATATTTAGCCTGCGCGTTAGTAGCGGCAGGGCCGCACGCAGCCACGCGTGTTGCGGCACTCGCTGCCGAGATCGGTTTGTTTGTCAAAGGCGTTGGCTCTGACAAGGATGCGGATAGCGCAAGAAAGAACGCGAACATAGCCGTGTTGTAGGGCAGTGTAGACCGGCTGCAAAGTTCACTGTCATTCTATGAAGCCGCCAATCCGCTTTCCACTCAAAGCTCACAATCGGGATGACAGCCACACACATACAGCCACCATCGACGTTAGGGCTAGGACTACCATGCCAGCGAAGGCCCAGTTGCCCCAGCGGTCACCCACCTTTGTAGCCACACATTCAAATAGCTGTCGGACAACCTCATCAAGCATCTAGCGATGATGCCGTATGGACAGGTCGCTTGCCAGTGCTGCCTGTTCTGCGGCCGCCGGTTTGTTCTCCACCCCTTGTCACCGGAAAACCGCCCGCCACAACACGACTACAATAAAATCCTCCCCTGGGAGGGGAGGTGGCAGCACGAAGTGCTGACGGA
>DASVND010000032.1:0-1672 GCA_036384035.1 Sphingobium sp.
AAACAAGGGCGAGGCAGAAAATGCGCTGAAACGCGCCATCTTCTTCCATCGGATCGGCCGTATCCGGGATCACGCGCTGCAAGCACAAAGCCATCGGGCGAGCGCACTCAACCTTGTGGCTGGCGCCATCGTCTTGTGGAATACCACCTATCTGCAAGCGGTACGGACGCATCTCGCAAACCTGGGGCGTCCAATTCCGCCAGACTTGTTGCAACATCTCTCCCCACTCGGGTGGCAGCACATCAATCTCACCGGCGATTATCTCTGGACCGATCCCGATACACGATCGGAAGCGCTCAGGCCGCTCCGCCTGGCCTGCGCAGTCGAAGGCCCGGCTAAGCCTTAGCGTATATCTGGGTCCGTTCTATGTACCGACCCCATGACGCGTTCCTGACCCTGATCGACGAGGGGCTGGTCAGCGACGCCATCGTCGCCCAGTCGGCGCGTGAGCGCGATGCGCTGTGGGCGCTGCGCGATGATCTCATGCCCGGTTATGCGCCGCTGCGGCCCTTTGCCAGCTATGATGTCGGCATGGCGATTGCGGACATGCCGGTCTTTGTCGAGCGGGCAAAAGCCGGCGTGTGCGCGCATTTCCCCGATGCGGTGATGCGGACGCTGAAAGCCGCGCTCGATCCGGCGGGAATCCTCAATCCGGGCAAACTTCTGTCGCTTTGAAAGGCGCGCAGATTCTACCATTGATTGCACAGGCAGTCGGCTGCTTGTCATCCGTGAAACTTTACCCCAGGGTAAAGTTTCACGTTGAAAACTCCCCGAGGCCGTCAGGCGGGCAATCCTGTAACGTGTGGCTCGCAAGACCGTCGGGCGACAGGACATGTTCCACTTCCACCCCAGCAGGTAAAGTTTCATAGACGAAAAATCCATAACGGGGTGCAATGGGGGATTCACATCGGCGCGGAAGCTGGTAGATTCTTGATATGTTCCAGCAACCAGACCTTTTTGTCGGCGCCATCGCCGCACTTCCGCCTCGGAACGTCGCGATGCTTATCGATCGGATCGCAGCCTGTTCGCGGAGGCCGCGCTATACGTTCATGGTGTTGAACCTGATCGCCGAGGCCGCCGGGCGGGGCGATCACGCCGGACCGTATGTGGATGCAGGCGGGGTACGGCAACCGATCCGTGACTGGCTGTGCGACGCTTTGTTACCGCTGGCCCATCGTGATCCCCGCCGCCGGGCGATCATCGCGCGGGTGCGGGCCGACCTTACGGCAAAATCCGTCCTGCCCGCGGACCCAGCCGCAGCGGAGGCTATGGTCGAGCAGGAAGTGCGCGAACAGGTCCGCCGGTCGGGCCGATGCAATGTCAGCACCGCCGTTTCCGATCTGGTGCGCGCTGGGCTGTTGCGGCGGCATTATCAGGGATTTCGCGTCGATCACGCCAATCGCGGAGCGCAGAGGGAAGCCGTCTATACGTTGACGGCCGATACCCGTGCGGCACTGGGCCAGAAGCGGGCCAACGGATAACTGTGAATATTTAACATAAGATATATTATCGGATAAATTGCCGTAGGCGGGGTGGATTCTAACTGGAAGTGCGAAATTGCTGGATTTTGTAGGGTTAGAGCCCTCTCGGCAAGGAGCATGTCCCATGGGTTGTTACGTCCATCTGCGATTTGATGAGCGCCGTGTGATCTACGAGATGCTGGAAGCTGGCA
>DASVND010000033.1:0-40339 GCA_036384035.1 Sphingobium sp.
ACAAGGCGACGGTCGAGGCCGGGATGGAGAGCTTCGAACATCGCCTGCCCGCCACCGCGAGCCAGCAGGAGCTGCTCGCCATGGTCGAGCGGCTCAACGCCGACGACAGCGTCGACGGCATCCTCGTCCAGCTGCCGCTGCCCGGCCATATCGACGAGAATCTCGTGATCGCGACGATCGATCCCGACAAGGACGTCGACGGCTTCCACGTCGTCAACGCCGGCCGCCTGGCCGTCGGCCTGCCCGGCTATGTGCCCTGCACCCCGCTCGGCTGCCTGATGCTGCTGAAGGACAAGCTGGGTCCGCTGTCGGGCCTCAGCGCGGTGGTGATCGGCCGCTCGAACATCGTCGGCAAGCCGATGGCGCAGCTGCTGCTCGCCGAAAGCTGCACCGTCACCATCGCGCATAGCCGCACCAAGGACCTGCCCGAGGTCGTTCGCCGCGCCGACATCGTCGTCGCCGCGGTCGGCCGGCCCGAGATGGTGAAGGCCGACTGGATCAAGCCCGGCGCCACCGTGATCGACGTGGGCATCAACCGGGTGCCGGGCGCCGAGCCGGGCAAGACCAGGCTGGTCGGCGACGTCGCCTTCGCCGAAGCCGCCGAGGTGGCGGGCGCGATCACCCCGGTGCCGGGCGGGGTCGGCCCGATGACGATCGCGGTGCTGCTGCGCAACACGCTGGTCGCCGCGCATCGCCGCGCCGGCATCGCGCTGTCGGACGACACGATCTGATCGCGCTGTTCCTCTCGGCCTTCGTCACCCTGTTCGTGGTGATCGATCCGCCGGGCTGCGCGCCGATATATGCGAGCATGACGACCGGCGCGGGCAATGCGCAGCGGCGGTCGATGGCGATCCGCGCCGTCATTATCGCGACCGCCATCCTGCTCATCTTCGCTCTTTGGGGTAAGCAGGTGCTGGGCGTTCTGGGCATTCAGCTCGACAGCTTCCGCATCGCGGGCGGCATCATGCTGTTCCTGATCGCGATGGACATGGTGTTCGAGAAACGCACCCAGCGCCGCGAGGACCGCGCGCAGAAGATCGCCGAAACGCCCGAGGTAGAGGACGTCTCCGTCTTCCCCATGGCCATGCCGATGATCGCGGGGCCGGGCTCCATCGCGACCGTCATGCTGCTGATGGCCCGCGCCAATGGATTGACCGAGCGCCTGGCGGTGGTTGCCGCGCTGGCTGCCGTCCTCATCCTGATGATGGGTGCGCTGCTGGCTGCCGGACCGCTGATGAAACTGCTCGGCCAGCGCATAGAGGCGGTCATTACCCGCCTGCTCGGCGTCCTCCTCGCGGCGCTCGCCGCCCAGTTCGTGATCGACGGGCTGAAGGCGAGTTTCTAAACAAAGCTACCCCATCTTCCGTTCGTTTCGAGCGTGTCGAGAAACTGGCGCGCAGCTTCTCGACTTCGCTCGAAGCGAACGGGGGTGGGTAGCTGGGAACGCCGAGGGTGGCGGACACTAGCTCCGCAGATCACCCTCCGTCACCGGCACGATCTTGATCTCCACCCGGCGGTTCGCTGCCTTGCCGGCCTCCGTCGCATTTGTCGCGATCGGCTGGGTCTCGCCATAGCCGCGCGTCGCCATGCGCGCCGACTGCACGCCATGCTGGTTGAGATAGGTCGCGACCGACTGCGCCCGCCGCTCCGACAGCATCTGGTTGTAGGAATCGGACCCGTCGCTGTCGGTATGGCCATAGACGTCGATATAGGTCTTGGGGAACTCGGCCAAGGTCGAGGCGACCTCGTTCAGCGTCGGCTGGAACTGCGGCATCACGTCGGCCTTGTCATAGGCGAAGGTGATGCCGGACGGCATGCGCAGCAGCAGATTGTCGCCGTCGCGCTCCACGTCCACGCCCGTACCCGCGGTCCGCTCGCGCAGCTTGCGCTCCTGCGCGTCCATATAGGAACCGATGCCGGCTCCCGCGACTGCGCCGATCCCGGCGCCTAGAATCTTCTCCGTCCGGTCACGCCGCCCGCCGACCAGATCGCCCAGCAGATAGCCGCCGAGCGCGCCGCCAATGCCGCCGATCGCCGCCTTCGACACTGTCCGCTGGCCGGTTTCCGGGTCCGTCGTGCAGGCGGCGGTTGCAAACAGCGTTCCGATGCACAGCGCTCCAACCAGTTTCTGCCGAGCTTTCATCGCACTATCTCCCATATTTCATAACGACTTGCGGCCACGCGGACCCTGCGTACCAAGCGTGTTGCGCAACAGTTTGTTCCACAGCCGAATTGAACGGGTGATGATTGAGCTGTTGTGAAATTGACAGATTCCCGGCATGAGGGCCGAAGACCGCCATGGCCGAACCTCCTCCATTGACCCCTTTTCCCTGGGCCGACCTGCTCATCATTCTGGCACTGGTTGCGCTCAACGGCGTGTTCGCCATGTCCGAACTCGCCATCGTCTCCGCGCGCAAGCCGCGCCTGCAGGCAATGGAGAAGGCGGGCAAGCGCGGCGCAAAAGCAGCGCTGGAACTCGGCGCGGATCCAGGTAAATTCCTCTCCACCGTCCAGATCGGCATAACGCTTATCGGCATCCTCGCCGGCGCCTATTCCGGCGCCAGCCTCGGCGCGCCGACCGGACAGCGGCTGGCGGCGCTGGGCGTAGACCCGGAACTGGCGCAATCGCTGGGTTTTGCGATCGTCATCGGCCTGACCACCTATGCCTCGCTTATCATCGGCGAACTGGTGCCCAAACAGTTTGCACTGCGCTCTCCCGAGCCGATTGCCGCCATCGTCGCTTTGCCCATGCAGTGGATCGCGCGCCTCACCGCGCCGCTTGGCTGGCTACTTAATGGTTCGAGCGCGCTGATCTTCCGCCTGCTCGGCATGACGCGCGAGTCCGAAAACCATGTCACGGCCGAGGAACTGCATCTGATCGTCGCGGAGGCGAGCAAGTCCGGTGTGATCGAGGAAAGCGAGCGCGCGATTATCTCCGGCGTGGTCCGCCTTGCCGACCGTCCGGTGCGCGAGGTGATGACCCAGCGGATGGACGTCGACTGGATCGACGTGAATGCCGATGGAGAGGCGATCCGCCATTTCCTGCTGGAAACCCCGCACACACGCCTGCCGGTGGGGCAGGGGTCGGTCGAGGACATCATTGGCATCGTCCAGGCGCGCGACATCATGTCCGCGCTGTTCCGGGGTGAGGCGCTGGACCTGCGCGCCCTGATGCGCAAGGCCGCCGTGGTTCCCGACCAGGTGGACGCCATGGACGCGCTGGAGGTGCTGCGCCATGCGGAGGTGCCGATGGTAATGGTCCATGACGAATATGGCCATTTCGAAGGGATCGTGACGCCCGCCGACCTCTTGTCCGCCATCGCCGGCGAATTCGCTTCCGACCGCGACCTGTATGAGGAGCCGGACGTGGTGGAGCGCGAGGACGGCAGCCTGATCGTATCCGGCCAGATGCCCATCGACGCGCTGGCCGAACGCATCTGCATCAACCTGCCGGAAGACCGCGATTACGCCACCGTTGCTGGCCACGCGCTGTGGGTGCTTAAACACTTGCCTGAGGTCGGCGAGCATTTCGACGACCAGGGCTGGCGTTTCGAGATTGTCGACATGGACGGACGGAAGATCGACAAGCTGCTGGTGACGGAGCGCTAATTCCGTAACCGTCGCCCCAGAATCTGGAGGCGCGTGCTACTCCCGCCCCGCCCGGATTGCTGCGCCCGCCGCGAAGGGTGTGATCGCCACCAGCAGCAGCGAGACGGCGGCGAGGAATTTGAATGCCGATCCGCTGCCGTCGCCCAGCGACCCCGCGCCGAAGATCAGCAGCGGTATCGCGAGCGGCAGCGCCAGCAGCCCGGACAGCGCGCCACTGGATCGCAACCCCGCCGTCAGCGCCGCGACGAGCACGCCCAGCGCCGCGAGGGCCGGGGTGCCGAGCGCAAGGCCGATTTCCAGCTTCGCGATGATTTGGCCGTCCAGCTTCAGCAACGCTGCGGCGGGAAGGGCGGCCAGCATCAAGGGGGGCGCGAAGCCCATCCAGTGCGCGATCAGCTTCGCCAGGGCCACTATCTCGTCGCCGACTCCGCGCAAGGCGAGCTGATCGAGGAAGCCCGCGTCCCGGTCCGGCGCGATCAGCCTGTCAACCGGCAGCAGGCTGGCCAGAAGCGCCGCGATCCACAGCATGCCGCCGCCGGTGCGCGACAGCAGCGCGGCATCAGGCCCGACGGCGAAGGGGAATAGCGCCGCGACCAGCAGGAGAAAGGCGACCGGCAGCCATAAGCCGCCGGAGCGCCACGCCTGCGCCGCATCCCGCACGATCAGCACGGGCAGGATCATGCGTCCTCCCCGTGCGGCAAATGGGCGGACAGGGCGATTTCGCGGCTGTCCGGCAACGGCAAGTCTTGATGCGACGCCGCCAGGATGATGCCGCCGTTTGCCAGATGCCGGTCCATCATAGCACCCAGCATCACCACCGATGCGCCGTCCAGACCGTTGGCCGGTTCATCGAGCAGCCAGATCGGTGCGCCGCTTGCCGCCACGCGCGCCAGCATCGCACGTTTGCGCTGGCCAGTGGACAGCATCCGGACGGGGATGTCGGCAAGCGTGCCAAGGCCGAGCGTGTTCAGCGCATCCCTGACCGCCGATGCTGGAACCCTGTCCACCCTTGCCCAGAAACCCAGCGCGTCTGCCAGCGTCCGTTCCCGGTCCAGCGCCAGGGCTTCGTCGCTCAGCGCCACGTTGCCCCGTCGCTCCACCGTGCCGGCATAGGCGGGCAGCAGACCGGCGACCACGCGGATCAGGCTGGATTTGCCGGCGCCGTTCGGGCCGCGCAGCAGTGCCGATTGCCCAGGCTTCAATGTCAGGTCGATCCCGCGCAACAGCAACCGTCCGCCCCGCATACAGGCAACATCGGACAGGCGCAGCAAGGCGTCGCTCATTCGGCGACCATATCTTCCAATGCATGCATGTCTGCGTCCGACAGGCCGAAATGATGGCCGACCTCATGCACCACGACATGCGCGACCAGCGATTCCAGCGACACCCCGGTTTCAACCCATTCGTCGAGCAGCGGGCGGCGATAGAGATGGATGCTGGGGGGCATGTCGCCGGTCTGCGCTTCCTGCCCGAACGGGCGGCCGTCATAGATGCCGGTCAAGTCGAAAGGGTCGCTGACGTTCAGGCTGCGCAGCACCGCATTGCTCGCAAATTCCTCGACGAACAGGACCACATTGTGCAGATATCGGCCAAAGGGTTCCGGCAGGCGGGATAAAGCGGCCAGCGCCAGCGTTTCAATGTCTTGCGCGCTCGGCGCATGGCTCTGCGATTGACCTGGTTCTGTCATCGCTGCGACATAGGCGATAGGGCGCCCATGCGCCAGTGAGGATGGGTAACTGATATGCTGGAGTTATGCTCGTAATCGCATATCGGAGGAAGCCCGCCCAGTTCCGATCCTTCGATACGCCATTTCGGCTTCGCTCAATGGCTACTCAGGACGAACGGGCTATATGGACGACATTCCCCACACTCCAAGAAGGACAAGTATATGATCGAGAAGCTGAGTGATGAGGAGCGGGCGGTCGCGCTGGCGGAGCTGCCGGAATGGACCAGCGTGGCGGAACCGGACGGGATCAGCCGATCCTTTTCCTTTGGCAATTTCGTGGAGGCGTTCGGCTTCATGACGAAGGTGGCCATCCAGGCGGAGAAGGCGGACCATCATCCGGAATGGTCGAACGTCTATGGCCGGGTGGAGATTGTCCTCACCACCCATGACGCGGGCGGGCTGTCGCAACGGGACATAGACCTTGCCACGGCGATCAACGCGCTGGCCGGCTGAGGCATGACGGGGCCGGCGATCCGCTTTGAGGAGGTCCATAAGGCTTACGGTCCGTCGGTCGCGGTTTCTGGCGTATCGATGGATGTGGCGGTCGGGCAATGTGTTGCGCTCGTGGGATCGTCGGGGTCGGGCAAGTCGACCTTGCTCAAGACCGTGAACCGGCTTGTCGCGCCCGATGCGGGACGCGTGCTGTTGGCGGGGGAGGATGTCGCGTCCATGCCATTGCCGGATCTGCGCAGGCGGATCGGCTATGTGTTCCAGCATATCGGCCTGTTTCCGCATATGGATGTCGGCCACAATATCGGGATCGCGCTTCGCCTGTCCGGCCAGGCGCCAGAGGGACGGGTCGGGGAACTGCTGGACCTGATCGGCTTGCCACGTGCCTTTGCCACGCGGATGCCCGCCGAGCTGTCCGGCGGACAGGCGCAGCGTGTGGGGGTCGCGCGGGCGTTGGCGGCTGGCCCATCGATCATGCTGATGGACGAGCCGTTCGGCGCGCTTGACCCGGTGACGCGCGACATGTTGGGGCGGACCTATCGCGCATTGCATGATCGCCTGGGCATGACCACCGTTATGGTGACGCACGACATGGCCGAGGCGCTGCTGATGGCCGACCGCATCATTGTGATGGATCAAGGCGCGATCGTCGCTGACCTTCCCCCAGCCGCCTTGCTGGCGGGGAAGGGTGGCGATGTCGCGCAGGCGCTGGTGTCTGTGCCGCGCGATCAGGCGGAACGATTGCGCGCGCTGGAAATGGCCGGATGAAAGCGGCTCTCGCGCGACTGCCCGACCTGCTTGCCGCGCATGTGCAACTCAGCGTCTCGGCACTGCTGTGCGCGTTGATCCTGGGATTGCCGCTTGCCGTGGCGGCGGCGCGGCGGCCCGTCTTGGCGCGTATCGCGCTCGGCTTTGCCAGCCTGGTGCAGACCATTCCCGCTCTAGCACTGCTCGCGCTTTTTTATCCGCTTCTGCTGGCGCTTTCCATGCTGATGGGCGGCGGCATTCCGGCGCTTGGCTTCCTGCCCGCCCTCCTGGCCCTTACCCTCTATGCGCTCCTGCCGATCCTGCGGAACGCAGTAACCGGTCTTTCCGGCATTGATCCGGCCATCATTGAGGCGGCTGAAGGCATGGGCATGACCGCCGGCCAGCGCTTGCGTTTCGTGGAGGGGCCGCTGGCCCTGCCGGTTGCGATGGCGGGCGTCCGCACGGCGGCGGTGTGGACGATCGGCGCGGCGACCTTGGCGACCACCGTGGGACAACCTTGCCTTGGCGATCTGATCTTCGCCGGATTGCAGACGCAAGACTGGCCTCTGGTGTTGACCGGATGTGCGGCGTCGGCGTCGCTCGCATTGCTGGCGGACGGGCTTCTGGGCGCGACGGAATGGGGGCTGCGGACGCGGCGGCGATGGCCGATAGGGGCGTCCCTGCTTGTCCTCGCCTGTGGGCTGTCCCTGTCCCTTGCGCCGCTGCTGCGCAGTCAGGAGCCCGTGGTCACGATCGGCGCCAAGAATTTTTCCGAGCAGTTCATCCTCGCCCGGCTGATCGGCAGGCGGCTCGAAAAGGCGGGATATCGCGTGCAATATCGGGAGGGATTGGGTTCCGCAGTCATCTTCAGGGCGCTTTCGGCCGGGGATATCGACATTTATGTCGATTATGCCGGCACGATCTGGGCCAATGAGATGCGTCGCCGGGATGTTCCTCCCCGCGAGCGCATGGTGGCGGAGATTGGCGCGTGGATGCGGCGCGGAGGCACAGGGCGGCTGGTCGGCCCGCTGGGGTTTGAGAATAGCTACGCCTTCACCATGCGCGCCGTGGACCAGCGCCGCCTCGGCATAACATCGCTGGGCGACCTTGCCGCGCGGTCACCCTCGCTGCGGCTGGGAACGGACATCGAATTTCTGGAAAGGCCGGAATGGGCGATGGTAAGGGCCGCTTATCCCATGCGCTTTGCCGAGGCGCGGCCGTTTCAGCCGACGATGATGTATAATGCGCTGGCGTCCGGCCGGGTTGACGTGATCACTGCCTTTTCCACCGATGGCCGTATCGCCGCCGACGGTCTGGTGACCCTGGCCGACGCGAAGGGCGCGATCCCGTCCTATGACGCCCTGCTGCTTGTTGGAAATGGCCGCCTTAAGGATCCGGCTTTCCTGAAGGCTCTGGCCCCCCTGGTCACACACATCGCCGTGAACAATATGCGGCAGGCCAACTACCGCGTGGACCGCGCTAAGGACAAGGAAAGTCCCGCCGACGCAGCTGCGTGGCTCGATTCTCGAATCGACGCCGCCGGCGACTAGAGCGGGCGTTCCGGGTCGGGCCACAGCCTTTCGATCCGCGTGCCGTACATCATCAGTACGGATGCGGGGTAGCCTGCATCGGCGGCCTTGCGTGCCGTTTCCACGGCCATTTCGGTGGCCGCCTCTACCGTGTCGAAGGGGCCGTAATAGCGGTTGTCGAGGTTGATCTTCCACGCCCCGTCATGCTGCATAATGATGTAGCGCGCGGGAGGGAGCTTCATTTTCATGCCTCTGAGGGAAACGATTGCGTGCCCCCTAATCCGCCAAAAGGGCAGCCGGCGCAAGGCTGGCGGGGACCGGGGCCGAGGCGCGTCGAGACGAACGCGATGATTAACCGGCAATGCGGTCGGGATGCTGCGACGGTCCGCCCCGCGCGTGCGGCGCGTTCCAAATCGGGACGGCTGCGGGGTCAGGGAATGGCGTCTGCGCCGACGTGGCGATGGTGCCAGGAGAAGATCGCGGCGGCTGTGCGATGCGGCCGCCACTTGTCGCCAAGCAGGCGTACCGTCTTTTCATCGGGCCGGTCCGGAAGGCCCATGATACGGCCGACCTCTATCTGTACAGCCAGGTCGCCGGCCGGCCAGATGTCCGCGCGCCCTTCGGCGAACATCAGATATATTTCCGCGGACCAGCGGCCAATCCCCTTGATGCGGGTGAGCTGGGTGATCGCCTCTTCGTCGTCGTCGGCCAGGTCATGCAGGTCCAAAGCGCCGGAAACCACCAGTTCCGCAAGGCTTCTGGCATACCCCTGCTTCTGCCGGGAAAGCCCACACGCCCGCAGCGCATCGAAATCACGGGAGAGCAGGGTTTCGGGCGCGCAGCCGGCGCCCAATTCCTTTTCCAGCTTGTTCCACACCGACGCGGCGGCCGCGATGCTGACCTGCTGCCCGACAATGGTTCTGAGCAGCGTTTCATAGCCCCGTTCGCGCACGCGCGGTTCAGGATAGCCTATGCGCGCAATAGCCTGGGCAAATAGCGGTTCGATAATACCGACCGCATCGATACCAGCGCGCAGACTCTCGGGGGTCGTCACCATCGCTATCGCGCTCCGCAAATGCTTGATTTCATCTCCGTCATCCCTAATAGCGGCGGAGTGTTCCTAAGGAGTTGCGTATATGCCGAAGCTGATCGTGGTCAACCGTGCTGGGGAAGAGCAGGCGGTGGACGGGGATAGCGGCCTGTCGGTCATGGAAGTCATCCGTGACAGCGGTTTTGACGAACTGCTGGCGCTGTGCGGCGGTTGCTGCTCTTGCGCGACCTGTCATGTCTATGTCGATCCCGCCTTTGCCGACAAACTGCCGGTGATGAGCGATGACGAGAACGACCTTCTCGACAGTTCCGATCATCGCAATGATACGAGCCGGCTGTCCTGCCAGCTGATCATGAGCGACGATGTCGACAATCTGCGCGTGACGATCGCGCCGGAGGATTGAGGCTAGCCGGCCGGGAATTTGATGACGGCCATCGGCGCTTCCGTCGTCAGGGGATCGACTTTCCAGACGATCTTCTGGCCCTGCGGTGAGGAGGCCGGGCCGTCTTCCTGATTCTGGCTGACGATGGCGGCGTTGGTTGTCAGCGTGAACGTGCCGTCCAGCGCCTGGGCCGCCTTTTCCTCAGCTACGCTCCTGCCCATCGGATTTTGTGCTTTGCCGGAACTGTTCGCATAGCCTGGCGCTTTCAGGCGCACGCGATCATCGCCGCGCAACTCGACGGCGACGAAGGGAAAGACAAGCTGCGCGTCGGTATTGAACGGAAAGACGAACGCATGGTCAAGCTTTCCGGCAATCGCATACTCTATGTCGAACTTGCCGTTGCCCAGATAGCGGGCCGTCCTGAACCCCTTTTCCTTTGACAGGGCGGCGGCGATCCCCAGCATCTTCTGCCTGCTGTCCTTGCTGTCGCTGAACTCTTCCGATGGCGAGGCTTTCCCGCTTTTGGTCGAAGCCTTTGCTTCATCCTTCAGCGCAATATCGCGATAGGCGCTGTCCTCGCCCAGGGGCGGATCGTTGTCATTGCTGATCGCGTCGCCGACATTGTCCATGCCGTCCATATCGACGGCGATCACCTCACCCTTGTAGCTGAACGCGAAGCTGCGATCCGCGCGGATATCCAGGGCCGAGACAAATTTTCCCGGCGTCACCAGGCAAGCCGACAGGAAAAGGGATGAAGCCAGCACGAGGACCGCGCGTATCGACTGTCCCATCACACCCCCCAATATCCGCCCAGCGCTTTGCCGCTATCGGCAAGCCGCCGCGTAGAGCGCTATGGCCGCGGCGTTGGAGACGTTGAGACTCTCCATCCGCGAACTGATCGGCAGTTTAGCCAATATGTCGCAATGCGCCATGCTGTTGTGGCGCAGTCCTTCGCCTTCAGCGCCAAGCACCAGCGCCACACGCGATTCGCCGATCGCCTCCCCCAAAGTCACGTCCGCTTCTCCGTCGAGGCCGATGCGCCAGTAATTGGCTTCGGCAATCTCGTCGAGCGCACGGGCCAGATTGACGACTCTGACCCATGGCACGATTTCCAGAGCGCCGGATGCCGCCCGCGCCAGCGCCCCTGACTCGGCCGGGGCATGCCTGTCCTGTGTGACGATGCACAGCGCATCGAATGCCGCGGCGGAGCGCAGAATCGCCCCGACATTGTGGGGATCGGTGACCTGGTCGAGCACGAGCACCGGCCGCCGGTCATCCTGTCCGGCCTCCAGCGCGTCGCCCAGCCAGACATCCTCCAGCGCCTCTACCTCCGCGACGATGCCCTGATGTGGCGCATCGCCCGGAACCATGCGGCCAAGGTCCGCGCCGTCCGCATAGACGATGGGTAAAACGGGCGGCAATTCGAGCGCGCCGAGCGCTTCACGCGTGCCCCATATCTTGCGAACCACGCGATCGGGATTGGCAAGCGCAGCGGTAACCGCATGACGCCCGTAGAGCCTTGGATAGCCGCCCTTTGGCGTGCCGGTGCGATGTCCTCTTTTCATGGCCCGCTCATTTCATGGGAAGCATTGACAGGCAAGCCTCCATTCGCCATTGAGCGCGCCTCCCGCCGGGATATCAGGCATTGATATGCATGGCGGATGTGGACAGGTGGCCGAGTGGTTAAAGGCAGCAGACTGTAAATCTGCCCGGGTTTCCCGTACGCTGGTTCGAATCCAGCCCTGTCCACCACCTTCTGGAAATCGAGAAGCAACACAGCGCCTTGCGGATTCTCGCGAGCGGATCGTTGTGTGTCGAGTGGCTGTTTGCCTGCGCAGCAAGCGGCTCTCGTCTTGTTGCTGTCCTGTCCGCTGAGGTGCCCCATGCTTGATCGCCGTTCTTTTCTGGCAACCGCGGCTACGGCTGGCGTGGTGGCGCCAATCGGCATGGAGGCGATGGCGGCGGGACTTGTTCCGGCTGCGATGCCCGCGGCGGGATTGTTCGAGAAGAATGAAGACGCCTATTGGGCGCAATTGCGCAAACAGTTCCTGATCCCGGCCGATGTCGTGAACCTCAACAACGGCACGGTCGGGTCCTCGCCCCGGCCGGTGCTGAAGGCCGTGTTCGATTCCTATGAACTGACCGAGCAGATGACTCAGGCGGGGTCGGAGGACTATCCCATATGGGGTTACGGCTCCTGGATCGAGTTCCGCGAGCCCTTCGCCGATCTGGTCGGTGCGCAGGTCGACCAGATGGCGATCCTGCGCAACGCGACGGAGGCGAACAGCTATATCGCCAATGGTCTCGATATGAAGCCTGGCGACGAAGTCCTGATGAGCGACGAGGAGCATGGCAGCGGCGAGCAGCCATGGAACCTGCGCGCCAAACGCTATGGCGTCGTCGTCAAGAAATTCGCGATGCCTAAGCCGCCCAAGAGCCCCGACGAGATACTGAACCGGATCAACGACGCAATCACGCCAAAGACCCGGATCATCTTCGTCAGCCATATCAGCACGGCAACGGGCGTTATCCTACCGGCCAAGGAGATCGCAGCGCTGGCGCGGTCGAAGGGCATACTGTCCGCGTTCGACGGCGCCCATGCGCCCGGCATGATGAAGCTAAATCTCAACGACATCGGCTGCGACCTTTATACCGGATCGATGCACAAATGGCTGTTCGCGCCCAAGGGCACAGGCTTTCTGTACCTGCGCGACGAGGGCGTGATGAAGCAAGTGTGGAATACGCTGGCGACCGGCGGATGGGACGATCCGACGCGGAAGGCGGACCGTTATATGCAGATCGGTTCCTCCAATATCCCGTCCATGATGGGCCTGAACGCGGCGGTTGCCCTTGCCCAGTCTATCGGTATCGAGCGGATCGAAAAGCGGCATCGGCAACTGACCGACTATCTGCACGCCGCGATGATCGCGCGGGGCGCGCAGGACTGGACCTCGCCCGATCCGGCGATGCGCTGCGCCATCTCGACGGTCAACGTGCCGCCGGTGTCCCGCATGGAGTTGCAGGAATGGCTGTGGAAGAACCACAAGATCCGCGTGCGGGGCGGCGAGCCAAGCAAGTTGCGCCTATCCACCCCCTATTATCTGTCGAAGGCGGATATTGATCGGTTCCTGGAGCAGTTCGACGCGTTCCGGAAGATGAAGGGCATCGCCTGATTACAGCGTGATGTCCGCCCATATCGCGCCGTGATCGGAAGCCGCTTCCGCCTCTTTCGTGATCTCGGGATATTTCGGCCACTTCGCCGGATGCGTGCCGGGCCACATGCCCTTGCGCCAGATGCCGCCCGCCGTCGTCAACGCAAATAGGGGCGGGGACAGCAGGATATAGTCGATCTTGTTCGGCGCGGTGGAGGCGCCAAACGTGCCCGGGAATCCACCGTCGTCGAAATGGGTATGGGTCGAGATGTCCTTGAGGTCGGTGCCGTGGAGCAACGGATCGAGCGGCTGGGAGTCGGGTGAGTCGTTGAAGTCGCCTATCACCGCAATATGGTCATGCCCTTCGGCACGGCGCTGCTGATAAATGGCCGTGATCCTCTCCGCCTGTGTCCGGCGGCGGGCACTGGAAGCGGCCTGCCCGCCATAGCCCTTGCTCTTCAGGTGATTGACCAGCAGCAGCAGCCGTCCGCCGGACGGTGTTACGACCAGATATTCAGGGCAGTCGCGGGAGAAGATGAGATTGCCCTGCCCATCACGGTCATCGACATGGCTGCGCATCATGTCGACGGGGAAGCCGTCGCGGGTCATCAGGCCAACGTCGATACCGCGTTCGTCGTTGCCGTCGATCAGCATGACATGGGGATAGGGCGTGCCGCCCACCGCCGGTAGCAGGACCCGGCTGAACTCATTAAGGACGGGCCGACTTTCCGCCTCGACCACGCCCAGCACGTCGGCGCCCACGTCGCGGATCACCTGTGCCGTATTGCGCATCGCCTGCTCGTTCACTGGCTCTACGCGCAGTTCGACCGAACCGACCCAATCGGCGCGACCGTTCGCCACGACCTGTATGCCGCCCGCTTGCGGTCGCTTGATAAGGCCGCCGCGGTTGCGGCGCATCAAGATGAAAGGCCCCTGATCGCTCTTCTCCAGGCCGAGATCGATCATGAGTGCGGCGATCTTCGCTTTGTCGGCGGCGCTGTAGGTCAGTTCTCCCAGCAGGGCGTTGAGCTGCGCGAATTTTTCGAGGACGGCTTTGCCATCCGACCAGTCCTCGCTGTTCATCGCCTTGGCGCGGTCGAACAGGTTTTCCACGTTGAACGATGCCAGCCGCATGTGCCGCCTCCCGTCTGTGCGCCCTGATGATAGAGGGCAAGCATGACGGCGATAAGTCGCAACGGAGAGATGCGTTCGTTATGGATCAATCAGCGATGGCCGCGCGCTAAACACCGACCAGCCGGTGGCATCGGCCAGCCGCTCTAGCGCAATGGTGCCGAGGTGGGAATTGCCGGTCTCGTTAAGGCCCGGAGACCAGACGGCGATCGACGCTACGCCGGGGACGATGGCCAATATGCCGCCGCCGACTCCCGACTTGCCGGGCATGCCGATACGATAGGCGAAGTCGCCCGACGCGTCATAATGGCCGCACGTCAGCATCAGCGCGCAAATGCGCCGGGCGCGGCGTTCGGACACGACGCGGCCTCCGTCGGGATGCGCCCCGCCAAGCATCAGGAAGCGGCCCGCAAGGGCGAGCTGCGTGCAACTCATCTCGATCGCGCACTGGTGGAAATAGGTGCCCAGCACCATGTCGACCGGCTGGGTTACATTGCCGAAGGCGCGCATATAGTTGGCCAACGCAATATTGCGAAAGCCGGTGTCGGTCTCCGATTTGGCGACGGCCTCATCCACGGCGATGCCGTCGTCGCCGGTTAGATAGTGGAGGAAGCGGAGCTGTTCGCCGATCGCCTCGCGCGGGCGATGGCCCGCAAGGTTGATGTCTGCGACGACGATGGCTCCGGCGTTTATGAAGGGGTTGCGGGGTATCCCTGCTTCCTGTTCGAGCTGGACGATTGAGTTGAAGGCGCTGCCGGAGGGTTCCCGTCCGACGCGCTTCCAAAGCTGATCACCGACCTTGCCCAGCGCCAGCGTCAGGGCGAACACCTTGGAAACCGACTGAATGGAAAAGCCGATGTCCGCGTCTCCGCCGGTCACCATGCGGCCGTCCGCCGTCGCTATGACAATGCCGAAGCGTGCGGGGTCTATCTTGGCCAATTCGGGGATATAGGAGGCGACCGCGCCGCGATCGTCCGCGTCGCGCATTTCAGCGACGATCGTCTCAACGATTCGGGTCAGTTCCATGGGCATGGCATAGCGCGGCGATGGACGGGGGGAATAAGGAAAAAGGCGCGTCAGGGCGATGGACTTTTGCGCCCATGTCCCGCCATAAGTCGCCATGCGCCACGCCCGTTCCTTCCTTCCGCTAACAGTGATCCTGATGGCCCAGGCTTCGCCGGAGCCGCAAAATGTTCCGTTCCGGCTGGAATATCTGGAAGGGTTGAAGGCGGAGACGCAACCGCAGCCGAAATCCCCACCGGAACCACAATTGGTTCCACAGTCGGCAGACCAGGCCGCAGCCCCAACTGCTCAGGCGCAACCCGGCGACGATCCGGCGGCGATCGAGGAGGCTTCGGGCGGGCGGCTCGGCATAGCGCTGGTCGACGACAAGGGTGCGCTGCTACTGGGCTTCAACCGCGAGGAGCGGTTTGCGATGTGCTCGACCTTCAAGGCGCCGCTGGCCGCCGCCGTGCTGATGGGGGCGGAGCAGAACCATTTTGGCATGGAGGGCACGCTGCCGATCCGGCCGGCCGACATTCTGGACTATGCGCCGGTGGTGAAGGCCAATCAGGCGAAGGGCCGAATGGCGATCGCCGAACTGGCCAAGGCGGCAGTGCAGGTGAGCGACAACAGTGCGGCGAACCTGCTCCTGTCGCTGATCGGCGGTCCACAGGCACTGACCGCCTTCGTGCGCAAGCATGGCGATGACGTTACTCGGCTGGATCGGACCGAGCCGACGCTCAACGAAAATGTCCAGGGGGACGAACGCGACACAACCAGCCCGGTCGCCATGGCGACGCTGATGGCGCGGCTGCTGTTTCAGGACTTGCCTGCGCCGGCGGCCGGGCAATTGCGCGGCTGGTTGGAGGGCAGCACGACCGGGGCGAAGCGCATCCGGGCGGGCCTGCCCAGCGGCTGGAAAGTGGGGGACAAGACCGGATCGTGCGGCACGGCGTTCAATGACGTCGCGGTGCTGCGATCGCCCACCGGCCACGACTATGTGCTGGCGATCTATCTGGACCGGCCGACCGTGAGCGATGCGAAGGCCGAGGCGACAATCGCGGGAGCGACGCGCGCGGTAATGGACATGCTGGTGCGCATCGACCGGCGCAAGGGCGGTTGAGCGAACCGCTTCGCCACGGGTGACCGTATTGGCTTCCTGCATTTCCCGCAAAAGCGACATTTTATTACGGTAGAGTGATCGTATCGTACAAATGTGGGTTGGGCCTGACGATAGCAAAAAGCTACTCTTACACCGTATCGTAAAGCCAGTTCGTAGGACGGCGTAGGGGTGGCAACACCTGCGCGTCACGCCGGCGCATGCGGGATCTCAGGAAGATGATGCGCCATTTGGCCTGAGATCCCCGCTTTCGCTGGGATGGGTGGAAAGATCAATCCTGCTCTTTCCGTCCATCCCTAAATCCGCCTGACAACCCACGCTTCCGATGTTACAAACATGTGACATTTGGAGGACAGAAATGAGACAGCCGCTGCTGCTGGCGATGGGAGCTTTCTTTCTCGTCGCGCCAACCGGCGGTCCGACGCCGGTCGCCAGGGGCGGGTTCGACGCGCCGCCCGTTTCTCTCGGTCCGGTGGTAGCTGATGACGCAGCGGGCGGCGGCGTCCTGCTGAAGGTCATGAACTATAATGTGAAGGGTCTTCCCTGGCCCGTAACCGACGGCCGATCGGCCGAACTGGCCGCAATTGGCGACCGCCTGCGGGCGATGCGCACGCACGGCGCCACGCCGGATGTCGTTGTGCTGCAGGAAGCCTTTTCGAGCGACGCGCGCGCCATCGCGGCCCGGGCGGGTTATGCGTATGTCGCTTATGGCCCTGGTCGCGACGACGTCGCGCCGGCCAGCGGTGGGCAGCCCATGCCCACCCGCTACCCCTGGCGGGGTGAGGGGTATGGTGCGTATCTGTCCAGCGGGCTGGTGTTGATGTCGGACTACCCGATCCTCGGCGCCCGGCGCGCGGCATTCCCCCGAACGGCCTGCGCGGGCTACGACTGCCTGGCCAACAAGGGTGTGCTGCTGGCGCGGATCGCCGTGCCCGGATTGCCCGTTCCCGTTGAAATCATGACCGCCCATATGAATTCGCGGAAGCCGACCCGCACACCGATCGCCCATGCCAACGAAGCATTTGTCCGGCAGATGGCGGCGCTGGATCGCTTCGTAGCGGCTAATTCGGACCCGCGCCTGCCGATGATCTTCGGCGCAGACCTCAATCTGGATTCGGACCCGCAAAGGATTGCGGCGCTGAGGCAGAGCAGCGCCCGGTGGAGTGGGGGAGGCGCGGGCGCGGCGGCCACCTTTGCGATCTGCGGCAAACCGTCAACGCGCTGCCGCCCGGCCATCGGCTTTGGCGCGATCGCGCAGAGCAAGCGGAACAATGACTGGCAACTGGCCTTTGCGAGCGCCCATGTCATGGTCCGGCCGGTTTCCGCCGCCATCCGTTTTGCGCCTGATCCGGCGGGGCTGGCCCTTTCCGATCATCAGGCGGTGCTGGTGTCCTACCGCCTGTCCGTAAAGGGCCATTCCAGCGCCGCGCTGGCGCAGAATGCAGAGGGGATCAAGCGAGCGCGACCGTCCTAGTCGCGCCTGCTCACCCCTCTGCCGTCTGCGCGGCCCCTAAATGCCGAACCGCGCCGTGATACGGATGTCACGGCCCGCGAGCGGCGCATAATCCTTCAGGAAGCTGGCGTGGCGACGCGCCTCCACATCGAAGATGTTGTTGGCGGACAGAACGATGCTCGTCTGGCTGTTGCCCGCGAAGGGCTTTACGGAGACGCTGGCGTTCACCAGGGTGAAACCGTCAGTGGACGTCTCGCTGGCATTGATGCGGTTCTGGTCGAACGTATGTTCGACCTCGCCGCGCGCGCTCAGCCGGTCACCCTGCAGTTCCAAACCACCGAGCAGGCGGAGCGGGGGAATGCGGGGGGCGGGGCCAGAGCCAGTGACGGTGGCGCGGACATAGTCGGCAATGCCGTCGGCGTTGAGCGCGAACTGCCCGAGTTGCGCGAGCTTGACCGATCCCTCCGCCTCAAACCCGTAATATTTCGCCTTCGCCTGGAAGTTTTGATAACAGGGGAAATCGAGCGGCTCGCCGCCATTGACGGCCTGACAGGCGGCGTCGTCCACCAGCGTTTCATAGATATAATTGTTGAATCGGTTGCCATAGGCCGAAACCGAGACGGTGTACCCCTCACCCTTGCCGCGCAGGGTGGCCTCCAGGCCGAGGCTGCGCTCCTTGTTGAAGTTCGGATTGCCCAGTTCGAACGCCTGCGTGCCGGCGTGGTTGCCGCGCGCGAACAACTCCTCTGCGGACGGTGCGCGTTCGGTGCGGGCCAGGTTCAGGCCGACGCGCCAGCCGGGCGCGATCTCATGGCTTGCGCCCGCCGACAGCGATATGGTGTCGAAGGTGCGATTGAAGGCGTCATTGCCCAGCTGCGCGTCCGCATCGGCCGACAGGATGCTGTGTTCGAAGCGACCGCCCGCCTCTAGCCGGGTCTTGCCCAGGTCCAGCGACTGCAGGGTGAAGAGGCCAAACTGCTGCGTCTCATTCTTCGGCAGGAATTTCTCTTCGCCGATCACGTGGAAGTCGCGGATCATGAACTGGCCGCCGATGGCGCCCTCCCACCCGCCGATCTTCGACTGGATCAGTTCCAGGCGGGACTCGAGGGACTGGTTGTAGAAGGTCGTGCCGACCGCGCCGGTGTCCTCGATCTCCTGATGTTGATAGTTGGCCCAGCCGGTGCGGAAGCGGATGGAATCGATGAAGCCGCCGCTGGTATTGATTTCCGCGCGCAAGTCGGCACGGGTCTGCTTCATGTGCAGGCGCACCTGCTCAGCCTCAATCTCCGGGTCGAGAGAGTAGCGGATTGGCACGCCGTAGAAATTGTCGATATGGTTGACCGAGAAGCCGAGATTGCCGGTGTCGGTGATGAGCGCCAGGCCGCCCGCGACCTCCCAGTTCTTCGCCGAACTGTTGGGCAGCTTGCCGCGCAGATTCGCAAGGTCGGCAATCTCCGGGTCCGCACTGGCGGCGGCCTGCGCACGTAGGGCGGGGGTCAGGATATAATTGCCGGTGTCGAGATCGCCGGTCTTGATCCAGCTGCCATCGACATGGGCAACCAGCTTGTCGCCGATGGGAACCTCCACCTTGCCGGAACCCGACCGCTCGTCCGACGCGGAGCCATAGGTGACCATGCCGTCGATGTGGACAGGCTCGTCGGGGATGTGGCGGGGAATGCGGCTGTCGATGACGTTTACGACGCCGCCGATGGCGGAGGAGCCATAGAGAAGAGCGGCGGGGCCGCGCAGAACCTCGATCCGCTCGGCCGTCAGCGGGTTGATCGCGACGGCATGGTCGACCGAGGTGTTCGAGACGTCGAAGCTGCCGATGCCGTCGGTCAGGATGCGGACGCGCTCACCCTGGAACCCGCGCAGGATGGGGCGCGAGGCGTTGGGGCCGAAGGAGGTGGATGAAACGCCGGCCTGATGCGCCAGCGTGTCGCCGATGGTCGGGCGCATGTCACGGGTCAGTTCCGCGCCGGTGACGACCGATGTGCCTGACAGGATGTCCGCCTGGGTGCGTTGCAGGACGCCGGTGATGACAATGTCGGGGGATTCCTGTTCATGATGCCTGTCGCCGCCTGCATCGGCCACATCATCGGCGAGGGCTGGTTGTGACAGTGCGAGCGCGAACAAGGCGGAACCGGCAAGGACTGTCGAACGGAGCATAAGGGAGAACATCCTGATTCTGGAAGGAATGTTCGCTCCTAAATAGGATGATACAACATATCAATAACATTTGTGCGTCGCAGCGCACTTCGTCGCGTTTCCTGGGCGGCGGACGGTCAGCGGAAGAGGTATTCCGCCAGCGACGACACGACGGGATCATGGCGGACATCCTCCCGCACCGCCTGTCGCACCTCGACCGGCGGCAGCGGGTCGACGAGGGGGAGGCGACGGATGCCCGGCATCTTGCCAAAATCCCGGGCCAGCGGGCCGAAAGCCGCAAAATAGCCTTTCCCGTCCCGAACAGCGGTCATGATGTCATAGAGGTTGTCGGTTTCCAGGGCCGGATGCCAGAGATCAACGCCGCCGCGGATCATGGCGTTGTCGAGGATCGGCCGCAGCGGGTTGCGAGAACCGAGCAGTACGGGCCGCACCCCGACAAGGTCCTCTACCGTGATTGCTTCGAGACGCGCGAGCCGGTGGTCGGCGCCGATGAAGATCGAGAGGCTTTCGCTCCAGACATAGCGGGATTCGAAACGCTCCCGTTCGCCCATGGCGTAGTAATAGACGATATCGACCTCGCCGGAGGCGAGCAGCGGCTCGGCGCGCATGGCGGTGAAGGCGTCCAGCTCCAGGGCGATCGCCACGTCCGGATTGGCCTGCTCGAACGCGGTCAGCGCTTCCTGAAAATGGCCGAAAACGGATGGGTGGGCCGCGACGGTGACCTGTTGCTGCGCATGCTTGAGTTCGATGACGGGGGCCGGCGCGATATGGGGCGCTGGTTCCGGATCATTGGCCGGGACTGGCAGGGGTACGGCGGCGAACAGCGAAATGACCGTGGGCGGCGGCACGGTCGCCGGGGCGGGCGCGGCGAACACCACGCGCACCGCCAGCGTGTTGACGATCGGCAGCGGCGCGGGTCTCGCCAGGGGTTGAGCGGCAGGAGGACGAGCCGGGGAGATCTGCACAGGCGGCGCTTCGTCGGCGACGGCTTCCTGCATTTCCGCTGCTTCGGGCAGGTCTTCGTGCGGGTCGGCAGGAGGCACCGGCTCTGGCGCGATCTCGGTGAGTTCCAGCGGCTCCTCATTGACCCAGGACACCCGCTTGACAGGGGGCGGCCACTCAATGTCCTCCAGGCTGGGAACCGCCTTGATCAGCCGGGAAGGGAGCGGCAAGGGATCGGAAAAATCCGTCCCGATCTGTTGGGGCTCTGGTTCTGGCCGGAATTGCGCATCGGTTTCCGATTTCGATGGAGAAGGTTCGACGAATTCGGAGAGTTCCAGAACGTCGTCCGACGCAGCCATGAAGGCAGGGTCCGACTCAGCTGGCGACTGAGGAAGAGGCTCTTGCTCAGCCAAAGGCTCCGGGATTTGCTCTTCGGCGATGCCAGCGACAGGGGGCGCGTCCGTCTCGATGGCATCGTCTGCCGGTATGGCCGGCGCGTCCTCGATCGGCGATGGGGGAACGGCTCCGGTTTCGGGGACGATGTCAACCGTTCCGACATCCTCGGCGCTGTCGGGCTGCAGCTGATCGCCACCCGCCTCGGCGGCCGGTTCGATGCGCGTTTCAGCCTCCACCGGATGGGGCTCGGTCGGCTCGACATCCGGTTCCGGTCCGGCAACGCCCGGTTCCTCAGTGACCCCGGCGGATTGTTCTTCCTCGATCGGCGGAGGTGGGGGCGCCATCAGCACCGCCATGGCATCGACCATCTTATGGCCCACAGGCGTCAGAGCGACATCAATCCCCTCAATCACGAACAGCTGGTGCCCAAGCCGCTTTTCCAGCGCGCGCATGTCGCTCTTGACCGCCGCTTCCGCCATGCCAAGCGCGAGCGCGCAGTCGGCGATATTGCCCGATGCGACCATCTGCGCGAAAATTTCCAGCTGCCGCAAGGTAGGCGTTGTCATCACGCGACGATACGCGAAAATAGCAAGGTGGTTAATACCCATATTCGGATGTGCCTGTGCGGTCGCCACGGCCCGGCCACGGGACCGGCCGGTCGCCATATCGATACGGCGCCAGACCGTTTGAAAATCAGGCGGGGTTGTTGCGCGGCGTGCCGACTTCGAGGACGCAGGCGGCCCGCGTGCCGGTGCCCGAATGGCGTACGATACAATCGAGCATGTCTGTGGTGATCGGCGTATCGAACTGAACGCCGATGCGGCTGCCGCTCCGCCAGCGGACCTGACACAGGCGCGGATCAACCATGCCGGTGATTGTCAGAAGGACAATCGTCCCCGGCGTGAACAGACTGAGAATGCTGGTGCAATCCATCATGGCGCAAAGGTCGAGCTTGGCTCCGGCGACGGAAATGTCGATGGTGCGGACGCGGATCAGCGATGTGGAGATGCGGACCCGCGCAGGTTCTGACAGGTCAACGCGTGTAGGACGATCGGGATGATCGATGTCGGCAAGCGTCCGTTCCGGGCGCGCGAATGCATCCGTATCCGACCCACCTTGTAGAGCCTGCAATGTCCTATTTTCAACGAACATGATCAGCCTTCCATTACCGGCATAATGAAAAGGGCCGGCCGGTTAATGAAAGGTTACAATGCCCGCCGGCGACTCCCCGGTTAGACCAATGTCGTATAGGCCCCGTATTTCGCCGGGGCTTCCGGGCGCGCGTCGCGGCGTCGCCGATGTTTTAATCAGCTCCGATTCGTGTGCGCTTTTCAATCAGGCATCTCGACCCTAAAGCAGCGCAATGGATCACCTCTCGCCCCAGGCGCGCCCGGCGGCCACCACCGTCATCCTACGTGACCGAGTTGGCCTGCCGCCGGAAATCCTTTTCATGGAGCGATCCGGGAACATGGCGTTCGCGGCCGGCGCGCTGGTGTTCCCGGGGGGCGCTATCGATGCGCAAGATCGCGACCATGCGGCCAGCCTGGCGACCGACCTGCCGATCGATGAGGCTGCTGCCCGGGTCGGCGCGATACGCGAGACGGTTGAGGAGAGCGGCCTTGCCATTGGGTTCCGGACCCAGCCCGACCGTTTTACGACGGCCGCCCTGCGCAACGCTCTCCATGAAGGCATGTCCTTTGCCGAGCTGCTGTCCGACGCCGGGCTGGAACTGGATCTTGATGCGCTGATACCCTTTGCGCGCTGGAAACCCCCGGCAAACGAGAAGCTGGCGAGAGTGTTCGACACGCGGTTCTATCTGGCGCGGGCGGTAGCGGGCAGTCATGAGCCGTCCGTGGACGCCACGGAGAACATGCGTCTGTTCTGGGCAAGCGCCCTGGAAATCCTGGAGCGTTATGGCCGGGCAGAGGTACGCGTGATCTTTCCGACCCTGAGGAATTTGGAGAGACTTGCGCGCTTTCACACATTTGACGAGGCAGCGGCCGATGCGGGTCGATTTCCCATCACGACGATCATGCCCTGGATCGAGGAACGCGGGGGCAGGCCATGCCTGTGCATACCCGAAAATCTCGGATATCCCGTGACCTGTGAGTTTCTCGACACCTCCATGAGAGGGTAGGGCGGCTATTGTCGGCGGACTATAGTTGGCTGCCGCGCAAGCCGCGAAAGGGAGCTGGCAGAGCTGTTTCGCGCACATGCCTGCCAAAGCGGTAGCTGCGACGGGGAGCCGCCATCGCCGTCAGCGTTTCCAACATCTCCCGCCATTCGACGGGTACGCGATCGACCGGGCCCATGGCCGACAATAGCTGCTGTCGCAACTTGATCCATCGGTCCTGTTCGTCGGAATTTTTGAACATGTCGTCGCCTCCGGAAGAGAGACGAGCCAAAGACGGAAATGTTCCTGAAACATCCATTGCAAAAGGCAAACGCTGTCCGGCTGCCTTTACGGATGCGGTGAACTTATGCGCCGAGGGATGAGCGGATATGGGGGACGCCTGCGTTGGGCTTCACATCATCTTCGGCCCGGAGAGCAAGAAAATTGTACCGCTGGGCCATTTCCCAATGGAGCCTGCGGATATGCGGATCTGTCGCCAACTCCGACGACCGCAATTCCTGCGCCTCCCGGCTCCGGTAGAATTCCACATCATCACCAACAGACATCTTGATAGTCCCTCCAAGGCGAAGTGACCATTCTTATCCACGATCGCGCAGTTGCAAAATAGCATGGATCGGCCGCAGCGGCGAAATGACCATGTTCCAAGTTTGTCCGCAATATATGCATATCTCGATCGCCTTGTTGTGGACGGGCTCAGCTTTTGCGACCGGCGGGGTGCCGTCCCGGGAAAGTTGAGCGACCTTCAGGGTCCGTTTCTTCGAGGATGTCCAGGAGGCGTCGGGCGGATTCTGCCGGGCGGATCGATCAGCAAAACCAAAGTGCGTATGAGAAGCCCTCGTTAGCCCCGCTGCCCCGACGGCCGTAAGCCATTAGCATTGATGGAGGAATGGACGATGGTTGAGCGGGCAGAGCGGCAGCTGCATTTGGGCGCGATTCTGGAAGGGGTCGGCGCCGATCACACATCCTGGCTCGATCCCGATCTTCCCGGCGATGCAAGTATCGATATCGGCTGGTATATAGAAAATGCGCGGGCGGCGGAGGCGGCGCTGTTCGACCTCATTTTCATCGTGGATTCGCCCTATATCACACCGGACACCGCGCCCCATTTTCTCAACCGGCTTGAGCCGCTCACCTTACTGTCCGCGATAGCGGCCTCAACATCGCGAATCGGCCTGGTTGGCACGCTGACCACATCCTATTGGGAGCCGTACAATGTCGCCCGACAATTCGGGTCATTGGACCATATCAGCCGGGGCAGGGCGGGATGGAACGTCGTAACCACGGGGCTGGAAGGCGCGGCGCGCAATTACGGCCGCGAAGAGCATCTGGACCATAAGGTCCGCTATGCGCGGGCGAAAGAGTTCGTCGATGTCGTGCAGGGTCTGTGGGACAGTTACGAGGATGACGCCTTTCCACGCGACCGGCAGAGCGGAGTGTTCCTTGACAAGGCAAAGCAACACAGGCTGGATCACAGGGGTGAACATTTTTCGGTCGCAGGCCCGCTCGCCCTCAGCCGATCGCCGCAAGGGCAGCCGGTCATCTTTCAGGCGGGCGATAGCGACGAGGGACGGACCCTGGGGGCGAATATCGCCGAGGGCACATTCACTGGCGCCGAGGACTTCGAAACCGGACGATCCTATTATGCGGACGTGAAAGCCAGGGCCGCCGCGATCGGCCGCGATCCGGAAAGCATCAGGATATTGCCCGGGCTGTCGCCGATCATCGCGGATACGGATGAAGAGGCGCAGGCCCTTGCCGCGGCTGCGCAAGGGAAACTCGATGTTGCCAAACTGCTCGTGCAGCTCGGCCGCGCATTCAATTATCATGATTTCTCGCGCTACGACCTGGATGCGGCCTTTCCGGACCTGAGCGGCGTGACGCTGAACAGTTACAAGGGCCATGCCGAGCGGATCATTCGTGTGTCGGCAGAGGAGAAGCTGACGCTTCGCGAGGCCGCCTATCGGTTCGGGCAATGGCGATCCCCGTTCGTCGGATCGCCCGAAACCATCGCCGAGGAGGTCGCGCGCTGGTTCACCGGGCGCGCCGCAGACGGGTTTCTGCTGCGGGTGACGCGCCCGCGCGACTTTGCGCTGTTCCGTGAGCGCGTCGTGCCGATCCTGCAGGCGCGCGGACTGTTCCGTACAGGCTATGCCCATGATACGCTTCGGGGCCATCTTGGCCTGGCGATACCCGAACATCGCCACAGCCGCGCCGAAGAGGAACACGCCATTGCCGCCGAATGAGCGGGCCCAAGGGTCGATCGCAGGGATATGATCAATCCGAAAGGCCACGGAATGGCCGCAGGAATGACCCCTTGGTTGTGTTGACGGCACCCCGTTCGACGCACCCTGAGTTAAAGCACGACATTTTGTGCACGTTATGATAAGGTCTGCACATCATGCGAAAATCGCTCGCAAGCGTTCGCCGTGACAGAGAGACCATCCGCGCTCCCGCTTGCTTACTGGGAGTGCCTGATTTGAAAGACCCTATTGGCGGCCTCCGCGCCAGACAGGCTGGAGCATTTTGCCCACGCCAAGCCCGCGGCTTGTCGGCACAAGAGGCGGCAGGCGCTTGAGTCGCGCGATGAATCTGGACGCTACCGTCCAAGCGGTCGAAGCGATGTGCGACAAGCATAGCATTGGAATTTCGGCGATAGAGCCGCTGCAATCGGGAGGAACGCGCGTGGTGTTGCGGACCAGCGACGGCGCGGCGGACCTGCGGCGCAGGATGAGCAGTAAAGTGATGGAAGGCCCCGTCGTTCGCTCCGGACTCTATATGGCCCGTCCACCGCTTCCCGCGAAATAGCTTTCACACGCACTGGCTGGAGCCGGACGGTGCGCGTGTAATATCCTATCCGGCTCTGTATCAGCGCATAGGCTCGAAAACGGGCGGACTGCGGTCTACCAAAGGAAATACCCATGCCGATTGGCAAAGTTAAGTTCTTCAATGCGGATAAGGGCTATGGCTTCATCGCTCCGGAAGATGGCGGTGCGGATGCGTTCGTCCATATCTCGGCAGTGGAGAAGGCGGGTCTGCACACCCTGACCAACGATCAGCGCGTGTCCTATGATCTGGAGCCGGACAAGCGCGGCAAGCAGGCGGCTGTCAATATTCAGCAGGCCTGATCTCATCATGAGAGCGGTGCTCGTCCAAAAACGAGCACCGCCATTTGACGAAGTGCCGGACAGGATAGGGGGAAACAGGCGGTGCGATACGTACCGATGTGATAACCCGCCGCCGGCTTTTCCTTGCCGGATCAGCGGCGATGGCAGTCAATCTGCCGCTTTAGTCCGACAAGGCGCACCGCGCGGTTTTCGACGCAGACCGGAGCGGCCATCAAGCGCATCCAGCAAGATGTTCCGTCGACCTTCCGGATTTCCGCGTCGAGCGTGAAGCCGCGCCGATGTTTGATTGCATAGGCCCGAAGCCGTTCCATCGCGACGCGAGACCCCTCGCAATATTGCGCCACTATCTTTGCGCGAGAAAGGTCTGTGCCATACGGCAAGCCGAACAGATCATAGACCTCCTTCGACCAGGTCAGGCTGGAGTCGTCCAGATCACATTCCCATTGCCCGACAGCATGTTGCGCAAAGACCTGCTCATCAAGTGACGGAAAGAAAGAATTGGCATCCACGCTCATTTCGTGGTCGCTGATCCATCCCAGGTCGAACCGATGGCCATCATCGAGAATGGGCCAGCTATGAAATAGCGGCAAGGGTTCGGTTGGTCTCATCGTGCGGGTCCTTGACTTCCTTCCGCCGGATATCAAGTCCATTTTAAGAACCTGTTATCGATGAGCAATTGCCGCCTGCGTTTCGTGTTGCCATATAATGAGAACGCAGCCCTTCCCGCCTAAAGCGCGCGAAACTGCGCAGGATATGGGCGGCGCGAGATCAGACGGTGATAGAGAAGCGTCAGCAGCACCAGGATGATCGTTCCAGCCAGCATCGGCAAGGCGAGAAACGACCAGCCTGCGCCGGTCAAAATCGCCACGAGCGGGTCGGCTCCGGCAGGCGGATGCATTAATCGCGTAAACTGCATGGCCGCGATGGCGAGGCCGACGCCAAGGCCACAGGCAAGCGCGTTATGGCCCACCACTTTCAACACGGCGATGCCGATGAAAGTGGAGATGAGATGGCCGCCAATTACATTCGTGGGTTGGGCGAGCGGGCTGCTGGGCAACGCAAAGAGGAGGACGCAGCTCGACCCGAAGGGCGCGATCAGCAGTACATGATCGAACGTTATGGTAAGCTGGGAGAGAAGCCAGATGACCAACATGCCACCCAGGCCCGAAATGAGCGATGGCATGGCGTGGTCACGAACATAAAGCAGGACGGCATCACTGCGCGCAGGCCGGACCCGCTCTTGGACATCATCGGGCATTCGGGTCCCCCTGGGCATGGAAAAGCCCGCGCGGATTTACGCCGCGCGGGCGCATGGATCAATTGACCTTTTCGAACTTGGCCGCTTCTTCTGATCCGCCGGTCGCGTTGCCCTTCGAATAGCTGTGGGCACCCGTCCCGGCGAGCCCGCCGCCCTGGACGATCAGATATTCGTCGCGGATCGGGCGGCCCTCAAAATAGCATTCGAGGATCTCGCGCGTGCCGGCCGCGTAGCGGGCCTGCGCAGATAGCGAGGTGCCCGATATATGCGGCGTCATGCCGTGATGCGGCATGGAGCGCCAGGGGTGATCCTGCGGCGCGGGCTGAGGAAACCAGACATCGCCCGCATAGCCGGCGAGTTGGCCGCTTTCCAGCGCGCGGGCGATGGAGTCGCGATCGCACAGCTTGCCGCGCGCGGTGTTTACGAGGTAGGCGCCGCGCTTGAACAGCTTGAGCGTTTCGTCGTTGATCATATGCTCCGTCTCCGGATGAAGCGGGCAGTTGAGCGTCACCACGTCGCACGCCGCATACATGTCCTCGCGCTTCTCATGCCAGATGAGGCCGAGTTCCTTTTCCACCGATTCCGGCAGGCGGTGGCGGTCGGTATAGTGGAGATGCATGTCGAAGGGCTTCAGCAACTTCAATACGCGCAGGCCAATGCGCCCGGCGGCGACCGTACCGACATGCATGCCCTCTACATCATAAGAGCGCGCAACGCAGTCCGCGATATTCCAGCCGCCCTTGATCACCCAGTTGTACGAGGGGATGTAATTGCGGACCAAGCCCAGGATCATCATAACCACATGCTCGGCAACGCTGTTCGAGTTGCAATAGGTCACTTCCGCAACCGTGATGTTGCGGTCGATGGCCGCCTGCAGGTCGACATGGTCCGAGCCGATGCCGGCGGTAAGCGCGAGCTTCAGCTTTGGCGCCTTGGCGATACGCTCGGCGGTCAGATAGGCTGGCCAAAAGGGCTGGGATATCACGACTTCCGCGTCGGCAAGGTGTTTTTCCAGCTCGGAATCAGGGCCGTCCTTGCTGGAGGTGACGACCAATTCATGGCCGTTTGACTCCAGAAAGTTGCGCAGGCCCAGTTCACCCGAGACGCTGCCGAGCAGTTCGCCCGGCGTGAAATCAATGCCGTTCGGCGTTGGGAGAGTCTGGCCGTCAGGATATTTGTCGATCTTCGGCAGATCGTCGCGGGCATAGGAGGTCGGGTAGCCGCCGATAGGGTCATCGTACAGAACGCAAACTACTTTCGCCATCATGTTTTCCTTCCAGATATTTGGGAGGATGTCAGGCGAACGGACATGTCGTGCGAAGCGTGAGCTTGGCAGCGGGAGCCGTCATCAGGTCATCCTCATCCGGCTGAAACGGCGCCAGCGGCGGCCGCGTCGGACCCCGCGCACCATGACCAGCGCTCCCGATAAATCCAATAAAAGGTTTGATGCGACTGATAGCTGTTATCTATCAAATGGCCATGAAGGCTTGCTCGATGTCTGCGTCCACCGCCGCAGCCAGCAAGGTGGCGGCCATAGGAGAGCGTGGCTCCCGGTCGGAGATGACCAGCCCGATCAATTCGCTGTGAACGGGATCGACGAGATCGAGCGCCACAAGATCCGGCTCCCGACCGATCAGGTGAAAGAAGCTGTGCGGTACGATGCTGGCCCAACCACCCTGGCGCAGATGCGCGCAGACGCCAAGAAAGCTGTTGCTGACCACGGCGGGATGCACCGCAAAGCCAATGGACCCGGTAAGTCTGTCGACGATCCGGCGATTTTGCATGTCGGGGCTGAGCAGACAAAGGCGCTCCGCCGAGGCTTCCTGCCAGCTTATGCTCGATCGCCCGGCCAGTTGATGGTCGCGCGGCACTGCCAGCTTGTAGCGCTCACGATAGAGCGGCACCCGATGCACATGGCCGATGGGTTCATTTTCCAGATAGGTGATGCCGCCATCCAGCTCGAAGGCGTCCAGTCCTTCTGCAATCGCGCGCGAGGTTATCGAGCGGATGGTGACGGTTGCGGCCGGATTGGCCGCACAGAACCGCGCGGTAATGAAGGCGACACATGGCATGGCCGCCGGAATGACGCCCAGCCGAAGCTCTCCGGTAACGCCTTTGCGCTCGCCAGCCAAGTCGTCCAGGAGGCTATGATAGTCGGTCAGGATCTGTCGGGACCAGGCCAGGAGTTTCTCACCGTCAACCGTCAGCCCGACGAAGCGGTGGCCTCGCTCCACCAGCGGCACACCAAGATCCTCTTCCAGCTTCCGGATTGCTGCGGAGAGCGTCGGCTGGGTGATGTGGCACGCCGCCGCGGCGCGGGCAAAATGCCTCTCTTTGGCAAGGGTGACGAAATAGCTGAGGTGGCGAAGGAGCATGACGCGTCCTAATATGGCGCCGCCGCACACGGCAAGAGCGACGCACGCCTCTCCGGGCGACCCACCGCCCTTGTGCAAGCCCGGATTGGGATACTTCGTCCAATATGGTCGAAGGGAGTGGAAGAATCTGTGGTGTGGCGCGCCCGGCAGGATTCGAACCTGCGACCACCCGCTTAGAAGGCGGGTGCTCTATCCAGCTGAGCTACGGGCGCCCTTGGCTTGCGCCATAACGGGGGCGGCGCCGCGTTGCAAACGGTGCAATGCGCCATGGACGCATTGCAAACTTGCGGGAGCAAGATAAGCATGGCGCATGGCCTCATCCTCCCTTTCCAACACGCCAGCATCCGCCATGATCGCCAGGGTCGACGCCGATGCGATTGGCGGGCGGCAGTTGCGCTATTTCGATTTTTTCATGGCCGCCTTCGTCGCGATCCTGCTGCTGTCCAACCTTATCGGTGCGGCGAAGTTGTCGACTGTGGGCGGGTTTACCTTTGGCGCCGGCATCCTCTTCTTCCCGCTGGGCTATGTGATCGGCGACGTGTTGACCGAGGTTTATGGCTATGCCCGGGCGCGCCGCTGCGTCTGGGCCGGTTTCGGCGCGATGCTGTTCATGGCGCTGATGAGCTATATTGTCGTCAATCTGCCGCCCGCCGCCGGCTGGCCGGACCAGAAAGCCTATGAATCGGTATTCGGCAACACCTGGCGCATTGTCGCGGCTTCGCTGGTTGCTTTCTGGGCGGGAGAATTCGCCAACAGTTTCGTCCTCGCCAAGATGAAAGTCATGACGCAGGGTAAGCATCTCTGGAGCCGGACCATCGGTTCGACAATCGTCGGGGAGGGGGTGGATAGCCTCATATTCTATCCGCTCGCTTTCCTCGGCATTTGGCAGACGCATCAGGTCGCGCTGGTGATGGTCACCAACTGGGCGATGAAGGTCGGGTGGGAAGTGGTTCTTACGCCGGCGACCTATGCGATCGTCGGGTTTCTGAAGCGCCGCGAAGGACTGGACGTCTACGACACCGGCACGGATTTCACGCCCTTCCGCACAAGGGTCTGATCCGTCCATGAGCGTTACCGATATCGCCATCATATGGGGCGGCGTAAAAACGGCCGTCGAGGATTATCTCGATCTGTCTGCGGACGCCCTGCATGTGCATGTCAGCATATTGCTGCTGCTCTTCTTCGCGCTCGTCACGCGACGGCGGCTCTATCACCCGCTGCCTTACCTCCTGCTGTTCGTGGTGGAGTGCGCAAACGAATTTATCGACATGAATCAGCCGGTGGGCAGTATCGAAAGCAACTGGCCGGCATCCCGGCACGATATCCTCAACACGATGTTCCTGCCGACGGTGCTGATCCTGGTAATGCGCTGGCGCAACAAGAGTTTCATGCGTCCGGATGCGCATGATTGACCGGACTATCGCCAACGGACCTGGGAAATGGCCGGGCCTTAAGCTGGAACTCTAGGCTCTTGTCAGGAAACTCTCGACCAGCCCCTCGAACAACCGCCGGCCATCCGTGCTGCCATGCGCCGGCTCGATCACGCGCTCCGGGTGGGGCATCATGCCCAGGACATTGCCCGCATCATTGAGAATGCCGGCGATCTGCCGCGCCGATCCGTTCACCGCTTCGGCGTAGCGCAGCGCCACGCGGCCTTCGCCTTCCAGCCGGTCCAGCGTTTCTGCATCGGCGAAATAATTGCCATCATGATGCGCAACCGGATAGGTAATCGTCTCGCCCGTCTCATACCGGCTGGTAAATGCCGTCTGGCTGTTCTCAACCGTCAGCGTGACGTCGCGGCACACGAAATGCCCGCCCGCATTGCGCAGCAGCGCGCCGGGCAACAGTCCGGTCTCGGTCAGTACCTGGAAACCGTTGCAGATGCCGAGCACGAACGTCCCGCGTTCCGCCGCCTTCGCCACCGCCTGCATGACCGGCGACCGCGCCGCCATCGCGCCGGAGCGCAGATAATCGCCGTAGGAAAAACCGCCCGGCACACCAATCAGGTCGATGTCCTCGGGCAGCTCCGTGTCGCGATGCCAGATCATTTCCGGCTTGCGGCCGCTCACCTTTTCGAAGGCGACGGCCAGGTCGCGGTCGCAATTGCTTCCCGGGAAGACGATGACCGCGCTCTTCATGGTCAGTTGCCCTTTTCGATCCGGTAGTTTTCGATAACGGTGTTGGCGAGCAGCTTCTTGCACATAGCGTCGATGTCCGCGTCGCTGGTGCCGTCGGCCAAGTCGAGTTCAATGAGCTTGCCCGCGCGCACGTCGTTCACGCCGCCAAAGCCCAGACCCTCCAGTGCGTGGTGGATCGCCCGGCCTTGCGGGTCGAGGACGCCGCCTTTCAGGGTGACGAAGATGCGGGCTTTCATGTCCGGTCGCTTCCTTTGCGGGGTTTCGCGCACCCGATAGGCCGGTGCGGGGGCAGGGGCAAGGGGTTGGAAGCGAGATTGTCATGGAAGCGCGATCCTGCGCCGGATGCCTATAGCCTCGAGGAATGCCTCGTCATGGCTGACGACCAGCAACGCGCCGTCATAAGCGCAAAGGCCAGCCTCCACCGCAGCGATGGAGTCGAGGTCCAGATGATTGGTCGGCTCGTCCAGAATCAGCAGCGGGGGAGGGGTCGCGCTTCCCAGGATGCAGGCCAGGCCCGCGCGCAGCATCTGCCCGCCGCTGAGCATCGAGACGATACGGAGCGCCGAGTCGGCCCTGAACCGGAAACGGGCGAGCGCCGCGCGGCAGCTATTCTCTCCCGCATCCGGGTTCAGTCTCCGGAAATTATCCGCGATCGACTGGTCGGGGTCCAGCAGGCCCGCCGTCTGGTCCAGCATGGCGAAGGCGGTTCCGCGTTCGATTCGGCCCGACAAGGGCGGCAGTTGCCCGGCTATCATAGCCAGCAAGGTCGTCTTTCCCGATCCATTAGGACCCGTCAGCGCGATCCGCTCTGGCCCAGTAATTGTGAAGGACATGTCGATGATTGCCGGATTGGCTGGACCATGGCCGCCCGTCACATGCTCCAGCGTCAGCACCGTCTTGCCGGCGGGCAGGCGGGTCGGCGCGATCGTCACCGCGAACTGCTCCAATATCTCGACGCGCTCTCGCGCCGCCTTCAACGTTTCCGCTGTTTCGGCGCGCTGGCGATTGGCAAGCCGGGTATTGTCGGCGCCGCTGTTTTGCGCCTGTTCCTTGCGCATGCCGATCAGGATGTTTGGCATGTCGCCCCGCGCGCCCTTTGCCTTGCCGGTTGAATCGCGCCGCTGCTTGCGCTCGACAGCCTGTTGCGCCTTCCGGCTGATCTCCGCCATGTGCCGTTCCGCTGTATCCAGTTCTTGCTGCGCGGCCGCCAATTCTATTGCCTTGCGCGCCTGATAGGCGGTCCAGTTGCCGCCGTAGCGCGTCGCGCCAAGCGACGTCAGTTCGACGATCGCGTCCATCGTCTCCAGCAGTTCGCGGTCATGGCTGACGATGATCGCCCCGGCCCGCCAGTCGGTGAGAATTTCCAGCAGCGCTTGTCGCCCCTCCCGGTCCAGATTGTTCGTGGGTTCGTCCAGCAGCAGGAAATCCGGTTCGGCGAAGATGACGGCCGCCATCGCTGCGCGCGTTCGCTGGCCGCCGGACAGTGCGCGGAGGCGGGTCTTCACCTCCATGTCGAGCCCAACAGCACCAAGCGCGGACAAAATGCGCGGCTCCAGTGTCCAGTCCGTCTGCGCCAGATCGTCCATGTCCGCTTCGCCCGCCTCTGCCTTGTCCAGCAATGCAAGACCTGCGGATGCGCCGAAAAGATCGGCGATGGACTCGTAAGGGTCCACCTGCACCATCTGGCGCAGCGTACCGACTGTGCCGTGGATTGTGATCCTGCCCGAAGAAGGCTGGATCGCCCCGGCGATCAGCTTGAGCAGCGTGGTCTTGCCCGTGCCGTTCCGGCCGACGATTCCAGTGCGTTCGTTCGTGAAACTCAGGTCCAGCCCCGAGAGGACGGACCTGCCGTCAGGCGTTGACCAGCCGAGACGGGATATAGTGATCGAAGGGGGCATAAGCGCGAATTTCCTTGACGGCGGTGCGGGGTGGCGGTGCTGCAGGGAGGAAATTCATGGCTCTACCCATCCTTGGAATAAGAGGAGGGCATGCTGATACGCTCAACGCCGAAGAGCTTCAAGCTGAGTGGCTTGCTCCCGTCGGGGCGTGGGGCCATGATGGTGCTTAAGACCATGTAAAAGGAATAGATTATGCGTCGCTGGACCAAGGTAATCGTGGCGATGGCGACACTCGCGGCCATCCCGCTCCAGTCCGTTCGGGCGGAGCCGGAGAAGGCGGACAAGACCAAAGCGGATGAGGCGAAGAAGGACGATGAGGCCAAGCCGGCGCCCTTTTCGGAGGACAAAACCGTCAAGCAGACCGCGCTCATCGGCGGATCGAAGATCGGCTATGACGCTACGGTCGGCCATATTCCGGTGCGCGACGACAAGGGGAAGACGATCGCCGAAGTCGTCTACACCGCCTATGTCGTGCCCGGCGGATCGCCGGACCGCCCCGTCACCTTCGCATTCAACGGCGGGCCGGGCGCATCCTCGGTCTATCTGAACCTGGGCGCGATCGGCCCCAAGCGCGTCCAGTTCGGCGACGAGGGGGATGCCCCGTCCGACTCGCCGATGCTGAAGGACAATGCGAACAGCTGGCTCGATTTTACCGATCTCGTCTTCATCGATCCCGTCGGCACGGGCTTCAGCCGCAGCCTGCAGGATGCGGACAAGACGAAGAAGAGCTTCTTCACGACCGAGACCGATATCAAATATCTTTCGCGCATCGTCTATGACTGGCTGGTCAAGAACGGGCGGTTGCGTTCGCCCAAATATGTTATCGGCGAAAGTTACGGAGGGTACAGGGCGCCGCGGATCGCGCTGGAGTTGCAGACGCAGCTTGGCGTGGGGGTCAACGGCATCGTCATGGTGTCGCCCTATCTCGACCCCGCCGCTGTTGGAGACGGCACGGCGCTGTCGCCGCTTCCCTGGATGATCAACCTGCCGTCGATGGCGGCGGCGAAGCTGGAGCGGGAGGGCAGGCTGTCCGCGCAGACGATGGCGCCGGTCGAAGCCTATACCCGCGGCCAGTTCGCCACGGATTTCTTCGCCGGCCGATCGGACCCGGCGGCCACGGGACGCATGGTGGACACAGTCACGCAGTTGACCGGCCTTGACCGTAATCTGGTCGCACGGCTTGGCGGCCGGGTGGATATCGGCACCTTCCTGCGCGAAAGTCACCGCGATCAGGGCAAGATAGGCAGCGTTTACGACAGCAATGTCACTGCCTGGGACCCGTTTCCGGGCGCAGCGCAGCAGCAGTCGGGTGATCCGATCCTCAACGCCCTGATCGCGCCAACCACCAGCGCGATGGTGGATTTCATTACCCGCACGGTGGGATGGAAGATCGACGCCCGCTACAATGCGCTGTCCTATGAGGTGAATGCGGCTTGGGACAATGGGCAGGCCAAGGATTCGCCGGTCACCGACCTGCGCAAGGCCATCGCGAACGACCCGCGCATGAAGGTGATGATCGTCCATGGCTATAACGACCTGTCTTGTCCCTTCTTCGGGTCGCAACTGATCATCGACCAGATGCCGTCCTTCGGCACGCCCTCGCGGATCCGGCTGGACGTGTATCCGGGCGGGCATATGTTCTATTCGCGCAGCGGCAGCGGCGCGGCGTTCCGGGCGGACGCGAAAGCGCTTTACGCGCAGTAAGTATATTCCGATCACCGTCATTACGGCGAAAGCCGGAACCAAACGCGCCTTCGGCAAAGCAACCGGCGTTGCGCGGAAGGCCAGACCTCCGCTATCGCGGACGCATGGATGATGAAGAGGATATCCGGCAGAGCTGGTTTCGCGAGCGGATGGGCGTCATCATTGGCGTCGTTGGTCTGATCGCCTGGTTCGCACTGGTCTGGCTGATGTTCGGCGACGTCTTGTAGTCGGGGTCGTCAGCTCTCCGCCAGAATCCGGGCGGCGACCGCCTCAGCGACCTTGATGCCGTCGACCCCGGCGGACAGGATGCCGCCGGCAAAGCCAGCGCCCTCGCCGGCGGGGAACAGGCCCTGCGTGTTGACGCTCTGAAAATCCTTGCCGCGATTGAGGCGGATGGGGGAAGAGGTGCGTGTCTCCACGCCCGTCATCACGGCGTCGGGATGGTCGTAATTGGGGATCTGGCGGCCGAAAGCGGGCAGCGCCTCCCGGATCGCGTCAGTCACGAAATCGGGCAGGCATTCGCGCAGGTCTGTGAGGTGGACGCCCGGGCGATAGGAGGGCAGCACCTCGCCAAATTCCTTCGACACACGCTGGGCAAGGAAGTCGCCGACCTTCTGCCCCGGCGCCTGATAGGTCGAACCACCCGCAACGAAGGCAAGGGATTCCCAGTGGCGTTGCAGGTCGATGCCCGCGAGCGGATGGCCGGGATAGTCGCGCGCCGGCTCGATGCCGACGACGATGCCGGAATTGGCGTTGAACTCCTTGCGGGAATATTGGCTCATGCCGTTGGTGACGACGCGGCCGGGTTCCGAAGTCGCCGCCACCACCCGGCCGCCCGGACACATGCAGAAGCTGTAGACGGTGCGTCCGTTGCTGCAATGGTGCGACAGGCTGTATGCCGCCGCGCCAAGGTCCGGATGCCCGGCGCAGGGACCGAAGCGCGCCCGGTCGATCCAGGATTGCGGATGCTCGATGCGCACGCCGATCGAAAAGGGCTTGGCCTCGATCTCCACGCCGCGCTCGTACAGCGTGCGGAAGGTTTCGCGCGCGCTGTGGCCCACGGCGAGGACGACATGATCTGCCTCCAGATACTCGCCGGTGTGGAGATGCAGCCCGCGCAGCCGCCGCGCGCCGTCCGGCGCTGTGGCGATGTCGAAATCCTCGACCCGGCGCTCGAACCGATATTCGCCGCCCAGTTCCTCGATCGTCCGGCGCATGCTCTCGACCATGGTGACCAGGCGGAAGGTGCCAATGTGCGGATGCGCCTCGGTCAGGATTTCCGGCGGCGCGCCGGCCTTGACGAATTCAGTCAGGACCTTGCGGCCGAGAAAGCGGGGGTCCTTGATCTGACTGTAGAGCTTGCCGTCGGAGAAGGTGCCTGCGCCGCCTTCGCCGAACTGGACGTTGGATTCCGGATTGAGCACGCTGCGCCGCCACAGGCCCCAGGCATCCTTGGTCCGTTCCCGCACGACCTTGCCGCGTTCCAGAATGATCGGGCGCAATCCCATCTGGGCGAGGATGAGGCCGGCGAACAGGCCGCAGGGGCCCGCGCCGATGACGACCGGGCGCTTGTCGCGCCTTACGCCGTGAAAGTCAGCGACAGGGCGATAGCCAGTATCGGGCGTCGGCCGGACATGGGGGTCGTTGGCGAACGTCTTCAGGATCGCCGCTTCGTCCGCGACGGTCACGTCGATCGAATAGACCATCAGGATCACGGATTTCTTGCGCGCGTCATTGGCGCGCCGCGCGACGGTGAAATCCGTCAATTCTTCCGACGCGATGCCGAGCCGCTCGAGTATGGCGGGACGCAGGGCCTCAGGCGGATGCCCGAGCGGCAGCTTGATTTCGGAGAGGCGCAGCATGGCGGCGGCCTTTAGCCGGTGACGGGCAGTTATGCCAGAAGGCGTGTAGCTCGAGCCCATGGTCGGGGTCCAAACCCCGTTCGTGTCGAGCGAAGTCGAGACACACGGCGTGGAATGTCTCGACTGCGCTCGACACGAACGGAGGTGGTTCTGCAAACTTAAGAGGAGGTCAGGTAGTGGGAGTCAATTTCAACAATCGCCCCTGCGAACCCTTGGCGCCATCCTCCAGCACCCAGAGCGCCCCGTCCGGTCCCTGTTCGACCTCGCGGATGCGGGCGCCCATGTCCCACTGGTCCGCCTTGGATGCCGTCTCGCCGTCGATCTTCACGCGGATAAGAGCCTGGCTGGACAGGCCGCCCAGGAACAGCGATCCCTTCCATTGCGGGAACAGCGCGCCAGTATAATAGATGAGGCCCGCCGGAGAGATGGAAGGATTCCACCAGACCTTGGGCGCTTCAAACCCATCGCCGGCCTTGTGGTCGGGAATGTCGCGGCCGTCATAATGGGTGCCATTGGATGCCTTGGGCCAGCCATAGTTGAGACCGGGCTTGATGAGGTTGATCTCGTCGCCGCCCTGCGGCCCCATCTCCTGCTCCCACAGGCGTCCGTCACCGTCGAAGGCGATGCCGAGCAGGTTGCGATGGCCGTAGGACCAGATAGCGGGATTGAAGCCTTTCGACGAGAGCGGGTTGCCGCGCGCGGGCGTGCCGTCCAGGTTCAGGCGCAGCACCTTGCCGAGCGTCGATTTCGGGTCCTGCGCGGGGTCGAATTTCTGCCGTTCGCCATTGGTGAAGAAGAGATAGCGGCCATCGGGCGAGAAGGCGATGCGGCCGGAATAATGGCCATCGCCCTCAACCTTGGGATCGCCGCGGAAGATGACCTTCACGCCGTCGAGCTTCGTCGTGCCGTCGCTCGCCTGATCGAACTTGCCCGTGGCGAGCGCCACGCCCTTGCCGCCTGCGCCGGCTTCCGAAAAGCTGAAATAGACGATCCCGTTGCTGGCGAATTGGGGCGCGAGGACGACATCCATCAGCGCGCCCTGACCCTCGCTGTCGACCTTAGGAATACCGGCAACGGGAATCTTGGTGCCATTTTTCGGATCGAACAGCAGCATCTCTCCCGCTTTTTCCGTCACCAGCATCCGCCCGTCGGGCAGGAAGGTCATGGCCCAGGGCGAGTCAAAATCGGCGATCACGGATGTTTTGAAGGGCTTTTCGGCGGTTGGGCTATTCTGGCCGGTCGCATTGTCGGCCGAACAGGCGATCAATATCAGGGGGAGGGTAAAAGCTGATACTGTTCGCATTGTTCAAACTCCGTTCGCCCTTGGCCCTGTCGAAGGGCTGTGCTTCTTCTTAAGACAAGACAGGGCTTGGACAAGCTCAGCCCGAACGGAATGGGGGATTCCGTGAAAGGATAATGACCATTGCGCAATTCAGTTGCGTAACATTCCATGTCTGCCTATATCGCCCCTGCTTACCTACATCGTCAAACATGTCAGGGCCGGCTCCGAAAGGGACCGGCGGCAACGAACTTACCTGTCTTACGGAGACCCGATGGCGGATATCGCCGCACTGACGCAGATGATCGAACCCGAGGTGAAGGCCCTGGGCTTCGACCTCGTGCGCGTGAAGCTGTTTGGGGCTGGCGACGAGCGCACGCTGCAGATCATGGCGGAGCGGGCCGACACGCGGCAGCTGGTGATCGAGGATTGCGCGGCGATCTCCCGCCGCCTGTCGGACCTGCTGGACGAGACCGATCCCATTGAAGAAGCCTACAGGCTGGAAGTCAGCTCACCCGGTATCGACCGGCCCCTGACGCGCCTGCATGACTTTGTCGATTGGGCTGGCCATGAAACCAGGATCACGGTCGAGGAAGCCGTCGCTGGCCGCAAGACATTCAAGGGACTGCTCGTCGGGCTGGAGGGCGAGGACGTCCAACTGCACGACGCCAAGGTGGGCGAGGTCGTGATCGCCTTCGCCAATATCAACAGCGCGAAGCTGGTGCTGACCGACGCGCTCATTTCTGCTACCATGCCGCTCTCCTCGCAGGGCGCGGACGAAATCGAAACGGAAGGATAAGGGTTCCAACGATGGCCAACGCCATTTCCGCCAACAGGGCCGAACTGATCGCGATCGCAAACAGCGTCGCCAGCGAGAAGATGATCGACAAGGCCATCGTCATCGAGGCGATGGAGGATGCGATCCAGCGCGCCGCGCGTGCCCGCTACGGCGCTGAGAACGACATTCGCGCCAAGCTGGACCCCGAGACCGGCGATCTGCGCCTGTGGCGCGTGGTCGAGGTTGTCGAGGCCGTTGAGGACTATTTCAAGCAGGTGGACCTCAAGCAAGGCCAGAAGCTGCAGAAGGACGCGGCCATCGGCGACTTCATCGTCGATCCGCTGCCCCCGATCGACCTGGGCCGCATCGACGCGCAGTCGGCCAAGCAGGTGATCTTCCAGAAGGTCCGCGACGCCGAGCGCGAGCGCCAGCATGAGGAATTCAAGGACCGCGTGGGTGAGATCATCACCGGCGTCGTCAAGTCGGTCGAGTTCGGCCATGTCGTCGTCAACCTGGGCCGGGCCGAGGGCGTCATTCGCCGCGACCAGCAGATCCCGCGCGAAGTCGTCCGCGTCGGCGACCGCATCCGCTCGATCATCCTGAATGTGCGCCGCGAAAATCGTGGGCCGCAGATTTTCCTCAGCCGCGCGCACCCCGACTTCATGAAGAAGCTGTTCGCGCAGGAAGTGCCGGAAATCTACGACGGCATCATCACCATCATGGCCGCCGCCCGCGACCCGGGCAGCCGTGCGAAGATCGGCGTCATCAGCCGCGATTCCGGCATCGATCCGGTCGGCGCCTGCGTCGGCATGAAGGGCAGCCGCGTGCAGGCCGTCGTGCAGGAGATGCAGGGCGAGAAGATCGACATCATCCCCTGGTCGGAAGACACGGCGACCTTCGTCGTCAACGCCCTCCAGCCCGCGACCGTC
>DASVND010000034.1:0-240175 GCA_036384035.1 Sphingobium sp.
GCGCGAAGCGAACGGAGGGGGGATGGGAAAATCCCTAGCCTTACTTCCCCGCCTCCACGCCATCCGGCAGGACCATCGCCGACCAGCTCTTGCCCGGAACCAGATATTTCTTCGCCAGCGCCTGCAGTTCCGCAGGCGTGACGTTCAGCATGTCCGGCCCCATGCTCCGCATCACGTCGATATAGCGCGGGTCACGGGTCGCGCCTTCCATCTGGGACATCCAGAATGCGTTGCCCGTACTGGCGCGTGAGAGCATCTGGCGCATCGGCGCGACGGCGCGTTGCAACTCGTCATCGTCCACCGGCTTGGACGCAAGGTCGGCGGCCGTATCCTTGATCAGCTTGTAGAAATAGCCAATCTTCTCCGGCTTGATCTGGCTGCTGACCAGGATGTAGCCGCCGCTGTCGAACGAGAAGGGCCAGCTGTTCGCGACGCTGGGCGAATAGGCCGCGCCGTCGGTCGCGCGTAGCCCTTCGAACAGGCGATCGTTGAAGATCTGGGTCAATATCTCCAGCTGGCGGCTTTCCTTGGATGCGGCAAAGCCGCCCGAGGTCGGCCACGCCATGACGGCAGCCGCCTGATCCTTGTCGCCGCTATGGCGCAGCACCAACGGCTTTTCGTTGTGCGCCGGGAAGCGCATTCGCCGGTTGGCGGCGGGCACCGGCTGTTCCTTGCGCAGCGGCAGCGCGCCGAAAGTTGCCGCGACCTTGGCGATCGCGTCGTCCGCCTTCACCTGTCCGAATATTTCGATCTCGATGGGGCCGGAGGCAAGGATCGGCTCCCATGTCTTGCGGAACTGCTCCGGCGTCAGCGCGGCAATCTCCGCCTTGTCGGGCGTGCGATACCGCACATCCTTGTCGCGCAGGAGCCAGTTGAGATCGCGGCTCATCACCCCATCGGGCGAGGAAGACATGGTGTCATAGGCTGCCGTTATTCCCGCCTTCAGCCGCGCGATCGGCGCCGGGTCCCAGCGCGGTTCCGCCAGCTTCGTTGCGAACAGGCGCAACTGGTCGGCATAATCGGCTGGCCGCGTGACCGCCGCGAATTCGAACGCGTCGTCGTCGATCGAAAAGCCGAAGTCCAGGCGGCGGCCATTGGTCAGGTCGTCCAGTTCCCGCTGGCCCAGCTTGCCGATGCCGCTCGCGACCAGCGCATAGCCCGCCGCCCATGAGGCGACGGGACTGGTCGGAGAGAAATCCTGTTGCCCATGACCGAAGCGGACGTTGATCCGCACTTTCTCCGTCTCTGCGTCATTGGCGAACAGCGTCATCTTCACGCCATTGGAGAAGGTGACGATCTCCATCCCCTGCAATCCACCCGCGGGAACGCGCGACACGACCGTGCCCGGTGGACCCAGTTTCGGCAGGTCGTTCATCGTGACGGTGCCGGCGGCCAGCCGGGCATTCTTTGCCGCGGCGACCTGCGCCGCCAGCGCCGCCGTCAGCTTCTCCTGCGCGCCGGGGAGCGCGGTCGGGGTCATCAGCAAGGCGCGAATGACGTCGGCGGTGAACAGACGGCGGGTGGAATCCAGCATGGCTTGCGGCGTCATGCCGGGTTTGCCGGACCGGAAGATGTCGAGCGCCGCCTGCGAACTGACCGTGGTCTCGCGAATGTCGACGGCGCTGACCATATCGGATGCCTGCTTGGACCCGGCCTCCGTATCCTGATTTTCCACCTGTATCGCCAGAGCCGTGTCGAACTGCGCATATTCGCGGTCGATCTCTGCCTGCGTCGGCGGCGTCGCCTTTGCGTCCTCGATGATCGCGCGCACATCGTTCAGCGCCTTTTCCCAGTCCGGCCCGGCGGGCAGGATGGTGACGAAGGTGCCGTCGACCGAGCGGCTGACATCCTGCTGATCGACGCTCGCCTGCAGGAAACTGCCGCCGGCCCGCGCCGCCTCTTCCAGACGGCGGTTGATCATCTGCAGGGCCAGCATGTCGGTCAGCTTGCCCTGGTTGTAGACGATGGTATCCGCGCGCGGACGCCAGGGGCGCTCCCACGCCAGGTTGATGCCTGTCGGAATGCCGGGCTCGACGACGACAGCCGCCGCGGGATATTTGGCATTGGGGTCGCCGAAATCGGGGATGGCCTCGCCCTTGCCCGGCGACGTCCATGCCGTGAAATACTTCTTCACCAACGCTTCCATGGCCGCTGGATCGGCGTCTCCGGCGATGGAGATGACCGCGTTCTCGGGCCGATACCAGCGCGCATGGAATGCCTCCATGGCCGGGGCCGTCGCTGCGTTCAGGGTGGCGGTGGTGCCTATGGGGGATCGCTCCGCCATCGGCTGCCCCGCGAAGAAGAATTTGCGCGTGGCGTCTGAAATGCGGGATTGCGGCCCGGTGGACTCCCGCATTTCGGCAAGGACCACCGCACGCTCGGCATTGACCGCGCTGTCGACGATATTGGGTTCCATCATCATGCCGGAGAGGATCTTCATGCTCTCGTCCAGCCCTTCCGGGCTCGCCTGCGGCAGGTCGAGGGCATAGGTCGTGCCGGTGGCCGTCGTCTGCGCATTGCTGTCGCTGCCGAACGTCACGCCCAGCCTTTGCCAGATGCGTTTGGATTCGCCGTCCGGCACATGCTTCGATCCGCGAAAGGTCAGATGCTCCATATAATGAGCAAATCCTAGTTCATCGGGCTTTTCCATCAGTGCGCCCGCGTCGATGCGCAGGCGGATGGACACCTGCCCGGGCGGCACACCGTTGCGGCGGATGGCGTAACGCACGCCGTTGGGCAGTTCCCCGAACAGCCATTCCGGATCTATGGGAACGTCGCTGTTTTCGTATAGCCAAGGCCGCTTCTGGGCCGTCGGGATCGCCTGCTTGGTCGTCGCGACAGGAGACGCCTTCGCCCAGACGGGCGGCGCGGAACCGGCGAGAAGGATGGCGAGGATGGAGGCGGAGGCGGCTGTGCGCCGAATGGGGGATGTCATAGGCGCAGGAACCTAGCGCCATTTTCATGAATGACCACTGACAATGCGGTCGATCCGCAAGTCAGATAGTTCCTGCCCCCTCCCGATCATGAACGGGAGGGGGAAAGAACTATGAGGGTCAGCGCGCGCCGCCGGTGCGCTGGACGGAGCCCTTGTGCGCGCCCACGCCATTGCGGCGGCCGTGGAAGGGCTTACGCGGACGATCGCCCTCCGGACGGTGAGCGCGCTCGGCATTGCCGCGTGGGCCCTGCGAACGGCCACGCTCGCCGCTGGTGACGGCCCTGGGCGCGGGCTTGGGCAGGTTGCGAACGGCTTCCATAAAGTTTTCGGGAAGCGGTACGATCTCCAGCTTCACGCGCGTGGCGCGCTCGATGGCCTTGAGGTAGGGCCGCTCGTCATCGGCAATGAAGCTGATGGCGATGCCCTCGGCGCCCGCACGTGCCGTGCGACCGATCCGGTGGACATATTGCTCGGGCACATTGGGCAGCTCGAAATTGATGACGTGGCTGACGCCCGAAACATCGATGCCGCGCGCGGCGATGTCCGTGGCGACCAGCAGCTTGATCTCACCGGAGCGGAACGCCTGCAGGGCGGTGGTGCGCTGGGCCTGGCTCTTGTTGCCGTGGATCGCCATCGCCCTGATGCCTGCGCCTTCCAGGCCACGAACGACCTTGTCGGCGCCATGCTTGGTGCGCGTGAAGATCAGAGCGCGGTCGATCGGCTCACCCTTGATGGTCAAGGTCAGCAACGCCTGCTTCTCGCCCTGATTGACGAAACTGCCATATTGGCGAACGCGCTCGGCAGTAGTCGATTGCGGCGCGACCGAAACCTTCACGGGATCGTTCAGGAACTGCGCGCCCAGATCGGCGATCGCCTTTGGCATGGTGGCGGAAAAGAATAGGCTCTGCCGGTCCTTGGGCAACATGCGGTCGATGCGCTTCAGCGGCTGGATAAAGCCAAGGTCCATCATCTGGTCGGCTTCGTCGAGCACGAAAATCTCGACATGGCCAAGGGTCAGCGCGCGCTGCTCGATCAGGTCGAGCAAGCGGCCCGGCGTGGCGACGAGAATGTCGATACCGCCGCGCAGCTGGTTGATCTGCTTGTTGATCGGCACGCCGCCGAAAACGGTCGCGACCGTCAGCTTCATGTACCGCGCATAGTCGCGGAAACTGTCGGCGATCTGCGCCGCCAGTTCGCGCGTGGGCGAAAGTACCAGCATGCGGCACGCCTTTTGCGGCGTGTGTTTGGGATGGTGATGGAAGTAATCGAGCGACGGCAGCGCGAAGGCAGCGGTCTTGCCGGTGCCGGTTTGCGCGATGCCGCACAGGTCGCGGCCTTCGAGCAGAGCCGGAATAGCCTGGCTCTGGATCGGCGTGGGAACGGAATAATTCTTGGCGGCGAGCGCCTGCAAAATGGGCTCGGCGAGGCCAAGGTCCTTGAATTCGGTCAAGATAGATACTCACTATGAGCGATGCGCTCCAAGACGTGCAAGATGCACGCCCGGCGCAAGGCGGGTTACGAAACGACCCGCGTGAAAAGGGAAGCCTCAGGCAAAGCGCAGGTCATTGGCCGGTCCTTTGCCCTTCGGGGGCTGGGACGATCACGCTGCCAATCGCTACGGGGCCGAAATGGCCCGGTTGCTGCGCTGCGGTGCATATGGCGATAACCGTCGAGAAACGCAAGAAGTTTCGCAGACGGATGCCTTAGTAGCTGTCCAACAGGCAAAAAATAAGCGGCCGCCAATCCTCCGGGACTGGCGACCGCGACACTGTTCGTTAACGGGATTAAAGCGCGACTTCGACGTGCTTTCCCTTCTCCTCGGCGGCAACGGACTTGCCGATCATCATGCGGAATATGCCCTTTATGGACATGTCTGCAAGCCAGATTTCTGCGTCCCCAAGGTCGAAGCGGAGCATGACCAGATTGGGATCATTCCGCCCGCCCGGATACCAGGCCGCGACTTCATTGGACCAATAGCGGTCGATCACGGCAGGGTCCCGCTCTTCGACCAGATTGCCTGCGATGCACGCGAAGAGATAATGGCCCTGGTCGGCATATTGGGCCATTGCCTCGCCACCTCCCGCCAAGCGATTGTCCCTGGACGTATAGAACCAGAAAGCATGGTCGGCATCCTTGTCCAACTGCGCCGTCATCGGCACGCTATGCTGGTGACTGCCGTTAAGAGAGACCATCAGATAGGGACTCTTGGCCAATTCCTTCCAGAAACGCTGGGTAATTTCAGCCTGGCTGCTCATGATATTCTCTCCATCAAAGCTACGGGAGATAAATCCCTCACAGGACATGGGGTTCCGGCGGAAGCGGGATTGGCAAATCGTTCCAGGAAGCGGCTTGATCTGAAACGGCGGCGGCCCCACATGACCAGCATGTTGATCGAAACCGAAACGACTCCGAACCCCGCCACGCTCAAATTCCTGCCCGGACAGATCGTGATGGCCAGCGGCACCCGTGATTTTGCCGATGAAGGGGAAGCAGAAGCGTCCCCTCTCGCTGAGGCGCTCTTTACGCTGGGCGATGTGACTGGCGTTTTCTTCGGGCAGGATTTCGTGTCTGTGACCATCGCGCCAGGCAGCAACTGGTCCGATGCAAAATCCGATGTCATCGGCATCCTGCTGGACCATTTTTCGGCGGGCATGCCGCTGTTCCGCCCGGGAAGCGCCGCAGAGATCAGCGTGCCCGATGATGAGCCGGTCGACGACCCCGCCGATGCGGAGATCGTCGCCCAGATCAAGGAACTGATAGAGACGCGCGTTCGGCCAGCCGTCGCCAATGACGGCGGTGACATCATCTATCGTGGCTTCGACAACGGCAAGGTCTTCCTCAAGATGCAGGGCGCCTGCGCGGGATGCCCATCGTCCACCGCCACGCTCAAGCAGGGCATCGAATCCCTGCTCAAACATTATGTGCCCGAAGTCACGGAAGTCCGCGCCGTCTGATTTTTCGCTCGATCCCGAATTCATTTTAGGAAACGCCCGCATGACCAAGCCGTTGCCGCAGGATTCACTCGACCAGATTTTTCTGAAAGCCCGCACCTACAACGGCTATCTCGACACTGCGGTTACCGAGGATCAGATCCAGGCAATATGGGATCTGATGAAGATGGGCCCCACATCGGCCAATCTGTTGCCTGCCCGTCTGGTGTGGTGCACGACGCCTGAAGCCAAGGAGAAGCTGGCGGTGCTCTCCAGCAGCACCAACGCGGACAAGATACGCAAGGCTCCGGTCACGCTGATCATCGGCATGGACATTAATTTCCATGAATATGCTCCCGAACTCTTTCCGCACGCGCCGAATGTGAAGGACTGGTATCCCGATCCCGTGGCGCGTGAAGTCATGGCGCTGCGCAACAGCTCGCTTCAGGGGGCATATTTCATCATCGCGGCGCGAGCGCTCGGCTTTGACACCGGGCCAATGTCCGGATTTGACAATGCCGCCGTTGACGCGGCCTTCTTTGCGGACACGCCCCATGTGAAGTCGAATTTCATTTCGACCCTGGGACATGGCGACCCTTCGACAATTTTCGACCGGCTTCCCCGTCCGGCATTTGGCAAATTCAATCGGATCGACTAACCGCGTCATAACAGGCGGTTTCAGGGGCGGCACTTGCGGACATTGGTGATCGATACGGCGACGCAGGCCCTGTCCGTCGCCCTGTTCGACGGCGCGTCACTGCTCGCGCATCATCATGAAATGGCTGGTCGCGGCCATGCCGAAAGGCTGATGCCCGCCATCGCTGCCCTGCCCGATGGCGGCCGCGCACGGCGCATTGCCGTGGATGTGGGTCCGGGCAGCTTTACCGGGGTGCGGATTGGGCTGGCCGCGGCAAAGGCGCTTGCCTTCGCTTGGGATGCCTCGCTGGACGGGTTCAGCGCCATGTCGCTTGTGGCGGCCGCAGCGCGCGAGGGCGGCCCGGAACAATGGCCGGTCGCCGTCGCAATCACGGGCGGACATGGCGAACTTTTCTGGCGGACCTTCGACGCCGACCTGACCCCCCTGGCCGAATTGGAGTCCGTTCCCATCGCGACGCTCGCAAGCCGTGTTTCGGCATCGGCTATCTATGGGTCCGGCGCCGAAGCGCTGGTCGCCGCGCGCGGGTTCGGGGCGGCCATATCGCTTTTCCCGGACGTCCGCCTCTTTCCGCAACTGCCCCCCGCTGCGCTGCTCCCGCCCACGCCGGTGTATGGCAGGGGGGCTGACGCGAAGCCGATGGCTGCGCGGGCGGGGGCGGCGTGATGCACGGACTCACGCTGACTCTGCACGAAACGCCCGACAAGCGCGCGCAGGCCGCCGCGATGACGGTGATGGCGCGCGCTTTCGACCCGGCGTTCGGGGAAGCCTGGACAGCGGCCCAGCTTGCCGGCCTGGTGACGATGCCCGGTTCCTGGCTGACGCTGGCGCAGCTGGATGGCGGGACCTTGGGTTTTTCCCTGGTCCGCTCGATTTTCGATGAATCCGAATTGCTGCTTCTGGCTGTCGATCCTGACTGGCGCCGTCACGCGATCGGATCTGCTTTACTTGATCACAGCATTACCGGCGCGCGCATTCGCAATATTAAATCCATGTTTCTGGAAGTTCGCGCCGACAATCCAGCAGTTGCGTTGTATAGAAAAACGGGTTTCGAGCATGTAAATACGCGACCCGGATATTATCGCGGCGATGACGGTAAACTATATGATGCGTTAAGCTTCCGCCTGGAGATATGATTTTCCTGCCTGCGCCTTGAAGTCACGAAAAAATAGGCTTAATGCCTCCCCCGTCCAAGCCCAAGTGTCCAAAGGACTCAGGGTCGGGTCGTCACACAATATCAAAAAGGAGCATCGGCAAATGGAGCAAGAATCGGCAAAAGACGAAATGCTGATCACTCTGACATCGGATATTGTCGCCGCACATGTCACGAACAATACCGTTGCAGTATCTGATCTGCCGGTACTGATCCAGAATGTGTACTCCGCTCTGTCGGGACTTTCCTCAACGCCGGTCGCTCCGGAAGTGAAGCTGGAGCCGGCCGTTTCGGTGCGTTCGTCGATCAAGCCTGACTATATCGTCTGCCTTGAGGATGGCAAAAAGCTGAAGATGCTCAAGCGCCATTTGATGACCCATTATCAAATGACCCCGGAAGATTATCGCGCCAAGTGGAACTTGCCGCTAGATTACCCGATGGTTGCGCCAAACTATGCCGAACAGCGCCGGACGCTGGCAAAGAAGATCGGCCTGGGTACGAAGCGTCGCCGCCGCGGCGCGAAATAGCGCTCTGATGCGAGGTTAAAGGGAGGGAAGCCCGAACAGGTTTCCCTCCCTTTCGCATGCGCGAAAAAGGCGCTACTCTGGTCTAACTGCCGCAGGAATTGGAAACGGAACCGATGAACCGAAAGATCGACGTCGAAGCGCTCTGCGCGGAAAAAGGGTTGCGCATTACCGAACAGCGCCGAGTCATTGCCCAGGTTCTTTCGGAAGCCGAGGATCATCCCGACGTGGAAAAGCTGCATGCGCGCGCATCGGCAATCGATCCGGGCATTTCCATCGCGACGGTATACAGAACTGTTCGCCTGTTCGAAGAAGCCGGCATTCTGGAGCGCCACGACTTTGGTGACGGGCGCGCGCGCTATGAAGCAGCGCCGGAGGCGCATCACGATCATCTGATCGACGTCGAAACCGGCAAGGTAATCGAATTCGTCGATCCCGAGCTGGAGCAGCTACAACGTCAGATCGCGGAAAAGCTGGGATTTCGTCTGGTTGACCATCGCATGGAGCTTTACGGCGTCTCCCTCGATCGAAAAAACTAAGCTGCGGGAGAGGCTGCGCAGGGGACGGCGCATCGCCGCGCTGATTGGCACGCTCATTCTGTGCCTGTTTCCGCATCTTCTTTGGAAGCTCCTGAGACTGCGGTCGCCATGGCCGCCCCTCTTTCTTGGCATGGCGGCGCGCGCCGTGGGCTGCAGGGTCGCCATTACCGGGGTCCCGCTTCGACAATCTGTCTTACTCGTCAGCAACCATGTCAGCTGGATCGATATTCTGGCGCTGGGCGGAGCCGCGCGGACAACATTCATTTCAAAGGACGATGTGGAGCGCTGGCCGGTGATCGGCTGGCTTGCGGCGCAGAACGATACGATTTTCATCGCACGGTCCCGGCGGGGGGACGCCGGTGCGCAGGTGCATGTCTTGCGAGACGCCCTTGCAAGGCAGAGGCCGGTCACTTTGTTTGCCGAAGGCACCACGGGTGATGGCAAAAGCCTGCTGCCTTTCAAGCCATCCCTTTTCGCCGCCATAATCCCCGCGCCCGGCCGCATGCGGGTGCAGCCGGTCTATCTGGATTATGGCGACGCCGCGCCGGACATCGCCTGGGTGGGAACGGAGGAGGCCGGGGCCAACGCGCTACGCGTTATGGGACGCAAAGGTCCGCTACCGCTGACCATTCACTTCCTCGATTCTTTCGACCCTGCGGACTTTCCCGATCGCAAGGCCATCGCCGCCGAGGCAAGGAAAAGGATCGAGGCGCGTCTGCAGCCTTCCTTGCCCCCCTCCCCGGCTGTATAGAGGGGCCAATGAATCAAACAAACACACCGAAGACTCCGGCCACCTTCCACGTCAAATCCTTTGGCTGTCAGATGAACGTCTATGATGGCGAGCGCATGGCCGAAATGCTGGGTGCGCAGGGCATGACCGCCGCGCCGGACGGGTTGGAGGCCGACATCGTCGTCCTCAACACCTGCCATATTCGCGAAAAGGCGGTGGACAAGGTCTATTCAGACATCGGCCGCCTGCGCCGGGAGGATGGCAGCCGCCCCATGATCGCGGTCGCCGGCTGCGTCGCGCAGGCCGAGGGGGCAGAAATCGCGCGCCGCGCGCCAACCGTCGATATCGTCGTCGGACCGCAGGCATATCACCGCCTGCCCGACCTGATCGGCAAGGCTTCGCGTGGCGAAGAAGCGCTCGACACCGATATGCCCGCCGCGTCGAAATTCGGCGCGCTGCCCGGCCGCGGCAAGCAGAGCCGACCCACCGCATTCCTGACAATCCAGGAAGGCTGCGACAAATTCTGCACCTATTGTGTCGTGCCCTATACCCGGGGGGCGGAGATCAGCCGGCCCTTCGCAGCGATCGTCGATGAGGCGAAGGCGCTGATTGACGGGGGCGTGCGCGAAATCACCCTGCTCGGCCAGAACGTCAACGCCTGGAGCGAGGCCAACGATCGTGGCGTCACTCTCGGGTTCGACGGCTTGATCCGTGCATTGGCCGACTTGCCCGGCATTGATCGCATTCGCTACACCACCAGCCATCCCAACGACATGACTGACGGCCTGATCGCTGCGCATGCCGAGGTGGACAAGCTCATGCCATTCCTGCACCTGCCCGTGCAGTCCGGTTCCAACCCGATCCTGAAGGCAATGAACCGCAGCCACACGGCGGAAAGCTATTTGGCGATACTGGACAAGGTCCGCGCCGCCCGCCCGGATATCGCCCTGTCCGGCGACTTCATCGTTGGCTTCCCGGGCGAGACGGACGCTGATTTTGAGGCGACGCTCGCCCTGGTGGAGCAGGTTCGCTACGCCCAGTGCTATTCGTTCAAATACAGCCCCCGCCCCGGCACGCCCGCCGCCGATATGGACCGGCAGATCGCGCCCGAGGTCATGGATGATCGTTTGGCCCGGCTGCAGGCGGCGATCAACCGCCATCAGGTTGAGTTCAATCAGGCCATGGTGGGCCGCGCAACCAGCATTCTTCTGGAGCGTCCCGGCCGCCATTCCGGACAGATCGTCGGCAAGACGCCGTGGATGCAGTCTGTGCATGTCCTGGCGGAGGGTGCCGCCATTGGCGACTTGATCGATGTTGATATCGTCTCTGCCGGGCCGAACAGCCTTGCCGGACAACTTGTGAGGAGGAAAGCCGCTTGAATCCAAATCCCATCGCTGTCCCTGCGCAGGCAGGACCCCATCCTTCACCGTCCGGCCGCGACGCATGGGATGGAGGATGGCTCCCCGCTGACGCAGGGACAAGGGAAGGGAGGAACGGCTGATGGCCAAGCGGCAGTTTAAGGCAGAACCCGGCGAACGGGCCCGGCTGGAAGTGATATTTGAAAAGCCGCATCTGCTGGGCACGGTGTTCGGCCAATATGACCAGAATCTGGTTGCTATCGAAAACCGGCTCGGCGTCTACATTTCGGCGCGCGGCAACAAGCTACAAATCGAGGGCGAGGCAGGCGCCGCCGGGCGGGCGCGTGACGTCCTGAGCGGACTGTATAACCGCATCGTCGCGGGGCAGGAGATCGATGCCGGCGCGGTAGAGGCAGTGATCGCCATGTCGTCCGAGCCGACACTGGACGGCATCATTCGGCACGACGTCGCCGAACCGCCCCGGGTAATGATCCGGACCCGCAAGAAGACGATCGTGCCCCGTTCCGCGACGCAGGTCATTTATATGGAGGAACTGGCGCGACAGGACGTGATCTTCGCGCTCGGCCCGGCCGGTACGGGTAAGACATACCTCGCCGTCGCGCAGGCGGTCAGCCAGTTGATCTCCGGGAGCGTCGACCGGCTCATCCTGTCCCGCCCGGCAGTCGAGGCTGGCGAGCGGCTGGGATTCCTGCCCGGCGACATGAAGGAGAAGGTCGACCCCTATCTCCGCCCCATCTACGACGCGCTCTACGACACGCTGCCCGCCGAACAGGTCGAACGCCGGATCGCCAGCGGAGAGATCGAGATCGCTCCCCTCGCCTTCATGCGCGGCCGAACGCTCGCCAACGCCTTCATCGTGCTGGACGAGGCACAGAACACCACGATCGCGCAAATGAAAATGTTCCTGACCCGCTTTGGCGAAAACAGCCGCATGGTCATCTGCGGCGATCCCAAGCAGGTCGATCTCCCGCAACCCGGCGCCTCCGGCTTGGCCGACGCAGTCGCCCGGCTGGAAGGCGTGGAAGGTGTGGCGGTGGTGCCGTTCAACATTTCCGACGTGGTCCGTCATCCGATTGTCGGACGCATCGTACAGGCATATGAGGGTCCGGATGCTTGACGTCGCGATACTTCGCGAAAGCACGGAATGGCCGGACATCGACTGGGATTCGCTGGCGTTGAAGGCTGTGACAGCGGCCGTGCGGCACAGCCCCAACGCCGATTATGCGACGCAGGCCGCCACCTTTGAAATCGCCATCAAGCTGACGGACGATCATGAGGTCCGGACCTTGAACAAGGCTTATCGGGGCAAGGACAAGCCGACCAATGTCCTATCGTTTCCGATGGTCCAGCGCGACCTGCTGGAGGCGATGGCGAACACGGACGACGGTGAGGTTCTCCTGGGCGATATTGTACTGGCGGCAGGCGTCTGCGCGGCCGAAGCAGGGGAAAAAGGCATCCCTGTTCCAGACCATGCCGCGCATCTCATCGTTCACGGGACTTTTCATTTGCTCGGTTATGACCATATGGTCGATGTGGAGGCCGAAGAGATGGAAGCACTCGAGGTTCGGGCGCTTGCCAGCATAGGTCTTCGTAATCCATATCTGGACATAACAGGGGATCATTGAACATCATGGCTGACGACAGCCCATCCACCCCGAAAGAGGCGGACAGTAGCAGCGCCGGCCATGAGGGCGGCGGCATATGGCAGGGGTTGAAATCCCTCCTCTTCGGCGATGAAGCCGAACATAGTCTCCGCAAGGAGATCGAAGAAGCCATCGACGAATATGATGGCGAGGAGCAGGATGGCAGCGCCGCGGTTTCACCGGCCAGGAACGGCGACCTGTCCGCCATAGAGCGGCAGATGCTGCGCAACCTGCTGCATTTCAGCGAACATACGGTTGATGATGTGGCCGTGCCCCGCGCCGACATCATCGCGATCGAGGAAAAGGCGAGCTTCTCTGAACTCGCCGCTTTATTCGCTGAGGCGGGGCATAGCCGCATTCCCGTCTATCGCGGCACGCTCGATACGATCATCGGCATGATCCATATTCGCGACGCCTTCGCCATATTGGCGGGCGCCCTGCCCCCGCCTGAGACGCTGGAGCCGCTTATCCGTCAACCGCTTTACGTGCCCGAAAGCATGGGCGCGCTGGATCTGCTGGCGGAAATGCGGGCGAAGCGGACGCACCTCGCCATTGTGCTGGACGAATATTCCGGCACGGAAGGGTTGCTGACGTTCGAAGATCTGGTCGAGGAAATCGTCGGCGAGGTCGAGGATGAACATGATGACGCGCCGCAGGCGATGCTGGTGCCTCTGGATGGCGGCATGTGGGATGCCGACGCTCGGGCGGAACTGGACGACGCAGCCGAGGAAATCGACCCCAAGCTCTCCGACGTAGAGGAAGATGTCGACACGCTCGGCGGCCTGGCCTTCGTCATAGCCGGGCGGGTCCCCGAGGTCGGCGAAATCCTCTTGCATGACGAGAGTGGCTGGAAACTGGAAATCCTGGATAGCGACAGCCGGCGCGTAACCCGGCTTCGGCTGCACCCACCCGCGCGCATCGACATTGCCGAAGACGCCTAAAAGCAGGCGACATATTCTTCAGATTTCGAAGTGGTCGGGGAGAGAGGATTCGAACCTCCGGCCCTCTGCTCCCAAAGCAGATGCGCTACCAGGCTGCGCTACTCCCCGACGCAAGCGCCTTAGGATCGAAACCGGCGCAAGGCAAGCTGTTCACGCCTGCCTTGCGCACTCTGTCAGTGGAACAGGAACCAGCCGATCAGGATGAGCGGGATCGGCACGCCGATAAGCCACAATAATATGCCTTTGCCCATGATTGCATCCTTCCGTCTTTTATAGTGACGCAAGAACAACGAGCAGCGTCGGCGGACGTTCCGGTCGCGGGCAATCAGGGAGAAATGGAAATGGTGGGCCCGGCAGGACTCGAACCCGCAACCTAGCCGTTATGAGCGGCCAGCTCTAACCGTTGAGCTACAGGCCCCACCTGTGTGCATCACTTTGCCGCCGGGCAGTAGCCGAGGGTCAGGCTGCTTGGCAAGCGGCTTGCTCACCGGCCATCCCGCGCGGCGGCACGGCGGCAAGGAAGCGCGCCAACGTCGCCGGGCGCACGCCGCGCCGGTCAAGATGCTCCAGCACGATTTCCCACCACTGGTAGAAATCGCTCAGCTCGGCCGCGTCACGCACATAGGGCGTATGCCCCGGCTCTAGCGTGGGCGAATGAAAGCTGAGATTGATGACGCGGGCACCCGTTTCGAGCAGCGCGTCGATTGCCTCGACTGCGTCCCGCGCGGGTACGCCCTCGGGCGTCAGCGGAACGCGGCTGAGCAACCTTGCGCGGGCCAGCGCCGCGCGCATGGGGCCCATCGCCTGCGCCGCCCAGTAGAGCGATTGACCGGATCCGCGCAGCAGGCCGGTAAAGGCGGTCGACAAGGGCAATTCGATAAGATTGCGATTTGGCCCGGCCCAGAAGGGATCGAGCGGCATGGCATAGAAATCCGGGCCATGATCGGCCGAATAGTCGAAGCGGCTGCGCACGGACGTGTCCAGGCGAAAGCCCATTTCCTCCAGCAGGCGGGCGGTGTTGGGACCGGCCCCATAGCGGCCCGCCCGATAAGCGATCGGCGCCTGACCGAAGGCAATATGAATGCGATCGCGCAACGCCTGCAGCTTTGCGCGCTCGACCTCCTCCGGCAGGAAACCGGCATAGCTGTTGGCGCGGTTCACTTCCTCGACGAAGGGTGGATTTACCCAGGGGTGGAGATGCGCGCCGATGTCGGCCGTACCATCGGACACCCACTGCGCCATCATGGCGACGACGTCCTCATTTTCCAGCATGGGATAGTCAGTGACATAGACCGGCTTGATGCCGGCTGCCGCGAAATAGGCTTGTCCCTGCTCCAGCCCCTTCAGCGCGGTGACGGCATGGGCGGTCCTGCTGAAGGGCGCGCCCCAGTCGAACTCCTCCTCGGTATCCACGAAGAGGAGGAATCGGGTGCCGAAAGTACGGTCCAGGTCGATGATGTCTTCGGCGGCCGGCGGATGGAGCAGGCTGCCGTCATGGATATGAGCGTGCATGACAGCATCGATACCGGCAAATGGTTGCCATTGCGTTTGCAAGGGCGCCTTGCCGTGCATTTCAGGACAGGTCCTGCTCGTCGGACAGATCGGCGGAAACGGCCGGCATGGCCAACAGGAATCGCCCGCCATCGATATCCAGACTGCCGGCGCTACTGGCGGCCAGGCTGCGGATAAGCCGCAGCGAGAAGCCCAGGCCCAGCAACGGCCCGTCAGGCCAATCGCCATCCGGCCCATATCCCGGATCGAGCAACTGCCGCTCATCCATGCCGGACAGGCTGGACGGACGGTCCATCGCCAGGATCACCCTGCCCGTGTCGCTATCCGGCTGGAACCAGCAGGACCCCGTGATCGGTTCGCCTTCCGGCGCGACGGATACCAGCGTGCGCAGAAGATGCTGCACCATGCGCTCGGCCTGGATCGGATCGAGACGCGCCTGCGGCAGACCTTCGGCAACCGAAATGGTGATCGGCCGCAATTCCTTGCCGCGATCGACGCGGAACCGGGTCGCTATCCGCGCGATGAGCAGCGCTGCATCGACGGGGCGCGGCTCTATCGCATCTTCGCCGCGCGACACCCGCGCCGCGAGATCGAGATCGTCGAACGCCGACAACAGACGGCGGGCGTCGCCCATGATCTGCGACGCCATGTCACGATATTGCCGCCCCGCCGGGCCAAACAGCTGCTGTTCGATGATCTCCGCAAACCCAAGGATGGCATTGAGCGGAGTGCGCAGCTCGTGAACAAGCTGGCGCACCGAATCGGCGGAAAGCCCCCCCAATGCGAGGGTGTCATTTTCCGCACTGGCAGGAACCTCATGCAGATGCGGCCGCCGCGCCTGCCCCCGGAAACCCTGGAACCGCCCCGACTGAGAATCGAAGAACGGCACGGCGGACAAGCGCCATTCGCCTGCAAGTCCGCCATCGACGATGGTGAAGCGGCCGTGCTGGAATCCACTGCGGCGTGAAAATGCGCCGGACACATGGGCGTCGGGCCCGCTTCCGCCCGGCAATGCCGGGTCGGCAATGCTGAGACCGATCAGCGCGGCGCGCGGCCCTTCATCAACCCAGATGATTGCGCCGTGCATGTCGGTTTCGAAACTGAAACGGCGCAGCGACGCAATGTCGGAGGCGCGATCCTCGACCGCGCCCGGCTCGGCAACACGGTGCCGCGTCGTGCTTGTATATTCCTCGATCCGGTCGACCAGCCGGCGAATCTGGCTGTCTTCCTCAACCGGCAGCGGCGCTGGAGAGACCAGGGCGATCTCCGGCGGCGTTGCCGGTTCTGGCCCGCGTCGTACATCTTCGGCGACATTCTCACTAGTCAGCAGCATGTCCGCCTGCCCGAACGCCTTGAGCGCGCGGATGGTCTCGGGGCCCAGGTCCCGCCGATTGCGCAATATGCCGCGCGCCGTTGGGCCCAATGTCGGCAGCAGGTCCGGCCAGACCTCATCGGGCAGGCGCGCCCGCGCCATGGCCGCCGCGCAGATGGACGGCCGGTCATCGGCGAAGAAGCGAATGAGCGAAGGCGAACGAAGGCGGCTGCCAAGTTCGACCACGGCGGAAATCCGTTGGGTTTCCGTCACCTTCAGGCGCAGGGAATCGAGCCGGTCCAGCAGCGCATCGCGCTCGTCCGCGGGCATGGGCGGCTGCCCCGCCCGATCGTTCTGCGCCAGAAGATCGACGCACTGGCGCCAGAGCGTTACCGCTCCTGGGCCACTACGCTCTTCGGCGGCAAGCACCGTCTGCATAAGATCGTTGAAACGCACGCGAAACCCCGCTGAGAGCTTTTGATTTGGTGCTCCCTTGCCATGGAATTAAGCTGCGCAACGGCAAAGGGAAAGCAGGGATGCGGTCCCAAAATCGGTCGTCGCATAGTGGGACAATTGCATTATGCTGCAATAATATTAGGATGCTTGACCAATATGAGAAAGGAAGTTGTCCGCGAATGGCAGGTTTGAACATCGACGACATCGACATGCAGATTCTTGCGGAATTGCAAGACGATGGCCGGATGACAAATGTCGATCTGGCGAAGAAGGTCGGTCTCACCGCCCCTCCCTGTCTGCGCCGCGTAAGGGCGCTGGAGGAAAACGGCACCATTCGTTCCTATCATGCGGACATCGACGCCGGATCGCTGGGTTTTACCATCACCGTGTTCGCCATGGTTAGCCTCAAGAGCCAGGCGGAATCCGACCTGAAAGCGTTCGAGGATCATGTCGCCGCCCTGCCCGAGGTGCGCGAATGCCATATGCTGAACGGAGAAATCGATTTCATCCTGAAGGTCGTGGCGCGCGACCTTCAAAGTTTTCAGCAATTTCTCACCTCAAAGCTGACCCCGGCGCCCAATGTGGTGAGCGTGAAGACGTCGCTCACCATTCGTACGTCGAAAAGCGCGCCGGGCGTCCCGCTAAGAAGCTGAATTCAGGATGTCGGCGCGGGCATCGCCGGGCTAAGGCCCGTCTTGGCCTGCGCCTGCTGATCGATCCACACATTCCAGAAGCCGGCAACGTTGGCCCAATTGCCTCCCGCCTGCGCAAGCGCGGCCTTTCCTGCGGGAAGGTCCCCTGAACGGGCAAGCGCTACCCCCAGCCGGCCATTGACCTGCCCGGTATCGACGCCGCCCTTTGAGATGGCGAGACGATATTGCTCCACCGCTTGCGGATATTGGCCGAGCGAGAAGTAGGTGTCTCCCACTTCCAGCGCCGCCATGCCCGAAGAGGCAGCCTTCGCCTTCTTCACTTGCGCGGGAAGCGCGGCAATGGTTTTGGCCGCTTTCACCTTTACCGTTTTCAGCAGCTTGCTGGTTTCGACCTCGGTCGTGTCCAGCTTGCCCGAAGCGCGGCCCGCATCGATCACTGCCTTGGCCTCGGCATCATAGCCGACGGAAGACGCCAGGGTGGAATAGCCGCGATAGTCCCGCTCGCTCGCCATGGCTCCCGTGGCCGCCTGAAGCCTGTAGAGATCAAGCTGAAGCTGGGGATCGATATTGGGCGTGTTCAGATAGTTCGCCAGGCACGAACGCCAATTGCGTTCGCTGGGATAGGCAGTCAGCTTCCGCTCGCACCATTTGGCGACGTCGCTCCAGACCTTCTGCTTATAGGAGATACCGATGGCGCGATCGTACCAGGTGGCCGGTATCGGCTTTCCGGCCGCCTTCTGTTGCTCGATCGCCTGATCGAACAGGGCAAGTCCTTCGGCCGGCTTATTGGATTTAATCAGGATGTCGGCGAGCAACACGGTGCTCTCCGTATTGGTATAACCCAACTTCCGCGCATAATTGACCTGCGCGAGCGCATCGTCGAACACGCCGAGATAATAGGAATAATAGGCCGCCAGATAGCGCAGATAAGGCTCCTGCCCAGCGGGAACGGCTTTGCTTTCCAGCATGTCCGTCAACGCCTTGCGCTTGGCCTGCGGATCACCGCGCCGCGCCGCCACCTCCATACGCAGTCCGGCTGCGACATAGGTTTCCAGCGGCGTCGACGGCTGCAGAGCCGAAACCTGTCCGGCGGCGCCATTTACATCGCCAGCGTCCAGCGTGGCCCGCGCCTGGCTGGCCGCTATCCTGAAACCATCGGCCATGACGATCGCCGTCGGCTTGTCGCGCGCGGCCATGACCGGCATGGCCGGCATGACCGCCGCTGCTGCCGCGATGGCCATGCCACCGCGGCGGATCAACGCGCGCACCTTAGGCTGCCTGCTTAGTCGAAAGCCACAACAGCCAGTATTCGGCGATAGACTTGCGCGCCCCCGTCGTCACCTGCTCAAAGGCCGACTTGGCGCCCGCAGCGTCGCCGGAAAGCGCGAGGGCGATGCCGATGCGGGTATTGATCTCCCCGGCATCGACCGATCCCTTCTGCAACGCGATGCGATACAGGGAGACGGCCTTCGCATAGTCCTTATATCCCAGATAGGCGTCGGCCGTTGAAGCGGCTGCCTTACCCGTGGGCGCTTTTGCGGCGCTTGCCTCGCTGGCGGCCAGCGACGCCTTGTCCTTGGCCGCACCCTCACTGGCCTGCGCATAATAGTCGGCGAACTTGGTGGGCGTGAGCTTCCCGGCGGCGCGGCCTTCCTCGATGGTCGACTTCACTTCGCCAAGAAGACCGGATTTGCTGGCGATATCAATATATTCGCCATAGGCGCCTTCGCTCTGGAAAGCGCCCGTCTGACGCATCAGGCGCAACAGGTCGAGATTCTCGCCGCGCGTGATTGTCTTGTTGGTGTCCTGGTAGGTCCGCAGCAGGTTGCTCCAGTTCTTGCCGGACGGGTTGGCCATCAGATTCTGCTTCGACCATTCGGGTGCATCAGGCGAACCGGACACATAGGCGATGGTAAATCCGCGCTCCAGCCAGGCGGCGGGCGCGGGCTTGCCGGCTGCCTTCTCGATCTCGATCGCCTTCTTGAGCGGAACGAGCCCCTGCTGCGCGATCGGCTTGGCCGCTGGGGTCAACTGACCGTTGCCGCCGCTCGCGGTGATCGCCTTCTGGAAATAGCATTCCGCCAGCAGCAATGGGGAAGAGCTGCCCTCATACCCCGCGTCGGACGCCTTCTGCAGATAGGGGATGGCCTCGTCATATTCCTTCGCATCATAGGCCAGCTTGCCCGCGAAGAAATTGAACTTGCTCTCGTCCGGTCCTGCCGTCCCGGTGGCGAGCATCTGCTTGATGCCGTCGCGCTGCTTGGCAGTGTCGTTCGTGCCCGTGCCGAGCTGAAGGATGTAGTAGCCGACCATATATTTGTCGTCGGGGCTCGTTGCCGCCGCCTGCGCGTCGGGGAGCGCAGCGGCCAACGCCGCGTAATCCTTCGCCTGCGCCGCCTTGTCGAGCGGCTGCGCCTTTTCCACGAAGCCCTTGCTGAAATTCCGTTTCGGCGCTTCGGGCGCCTTTTCCTTCTTCGCGGCCAGGGCCGGCGCGGCGACCGTCACAGAACCGGCGACGGCAAGCATCAGACCAAAAGCGACGGGGGAAACAAGACGCATGGTTAATCTCCTCTCAGGGCAGGGGACCGGCACCATTCTGCTCCTTGGGGGATGGAGCTAGGCAGTGGCCGGTGAACAACTGTTGAACAGCCATATAGATGCGCAATTCCGGCCTGTCATAACGAAGTAAACGGTCCATCGCTGATCGGCAACGCTTCGTCGGCCATGCAACGGCACAGCTTTCCTCACACGTGCGCGCGCGTGCCCGCGCGAGGGGTGACAGGGCTGTTTTGCTGGTCTAGGGGGATGACAGCAAAACTTGCGCCCTTAATCCAGATAAAGAGAATTGCCCTTGAGCACCGACGAGCTTCTCGCCGATCCGTCAGATATCAGCCCGATCAACATCGTCGACGAGATGAAGGCCAGCTATCTCGACTATGCGATGTCCGTGATCGTCAGCCGCGCGCTGCCGGACGTTCGCGACGGCCTGAAACCCGTGCATCGCCGTATTCTCTTCGCCTGTCAGGAGGCCGGCTATGTCGCGGGCCGGCCCTATCGCAAATGCAGCCGCATTGTCGGCGACGTCATGGGTAAGTACCATCCCCATGGCGACAGCGCGATCTACATGGCTCTCGCCCGCCTGGCGCAGGACTGGTCGATGCGGGTCATGCTGGTCGACGGCCAAGGCAATTTCGGGTCGATGGACCCCGACCTTCCGGCGGCCATGCGCTATACCGAGGCGCGGCTTGCCAAGGTGTCCAACAGCCTGCTCGACGATCTCGACAAGGACACCGTCGACTTCACGCCGAACTACGACGCCTCGGAAAGCGAGCCGCAGGTCCTGCCCGCGCGCTTCCCCAACCTGCTGGTCAACGGCGCCGGCGGCATCGCCGTCGGCATGGCGACCAACATCCCGCCGCATAATCTGGGCGAGGTGCTGGACGCCTGTCTGGCCTGGGTCGACGCGGCGATGACGCCGGGGCATCCCGGCCTCAGCATAGACGACCTTATCGAGATCGTGCCCGGCCCGGACTTCCCGACCGGCGCGCTGATCCTGGGTCAGTCGGGCGCGCGCAGCGCCTATCACACCGGGCGCGGATCGATCATCATGCGCTCGCGCCACGTGGTCGAGGAAGGACGCGGGGACCGCCAGTCGATCGTTCTCACCGAAATCCCTTACCAGACCGGCAAGAACAATCTGGTCGAGAAGATCGCCGAGGCGGCCAAGGATAAGCGGATCGAGGGCATCAGCGACATTCGGGACGAATCGAGCCGCCTTGGCGTGCGCATCGTCATCGACCTGAAGCGCGATGCGACGGCTGACGTCGTCCTGAACCAGCTCTGGCGCCACACCCCGGCCCAGTCGAGCTTCCCGGCCAACATCCTCGCCATCCGTGGCGGCCGCCCCGAACTGCTCAACCTGCGCGACATCATCAGCACTTTCGTGAGCTTCCGCGAGGAAGTGATCACCCGCCGCACCAAGTTCGAGCTGAACAAGGCCCGCGAGCGCGCGCATCTCTTGCTCGGCCTGGTCATCGCGGTCACCAATCTGGACGAGGTCGTCCGAATCATCCGGGGATCGGGCAGCCCTGCGGAAGCGCGCGAGAAGCTCCTGGCCCGCGAGTGGCCGGTCGCGGAGATCGCGCAATATATCCGCCTGGTCGAAGCGATCGAGACCGAGGTGTCCGGCGACACCTACCGGCTCTCGGAGCTTCAGGTTCGCGCCATCCTCGACCTGCGCCTGCATCGCCTGACGGCGCTGGGCCGCGACGAGATCGGCAACGAACTGGCGGGTCTTGCCGCCGCCATCGCCGAATATCTCGCGATCCTGGGCGACCGCGCGAAACTCTACGAGGTCATGCGCGCGGAATTCGTGGCCGTGCGCGAGGAATTCGCCACGCCGCGCCGTTCCACCATCACCGCCGCCGCCGATGGCATCGATGACGAGGACCTGATCGAGCGCGAGGAGATGGTCGTCACCGTCACGCATCAGGGCTATATCAAGCGGACCCCGCTCGAAACCTTCCGGGCGCAGGCGCGCGGCGGCAAGGGCCGCTCCGGCATGGCGACCAAGGACGAGGACGCCGTCACCAATCTGTTCGTGACCAGCACCCACACGCCGGTCCTGTTCTTCTCCACCCACGGCAAGGCGTACCGCATGAAGGTATGGCGCCTTCCCGAAGGCGGTCCCGCTACCCGCGGACGGCCGATGGTCAACCTCCTGCCGCTGGCCGCCGGGGAAACCATTTCCACCGTCCTGCCGCTCCCGGAAGACGAGGCCGAGTGGGCGAAGCTCCACATCATGTTCGCGACCGCCCGTGGCTCGGTCCGCCGCAACTCCATGGACGCCTTCACCAGCGTCCGTGCAGCCGGCAAGATCGCCATGAAGTTCGACGAAGGCAGCGACGACAGGCTGATCGGCGTCGCGCTGCTGGACGAGACGAATGACGTCCTGCTCGCCACCCGTCAGGGGAAGGCGATTCGCTTCTCCGCCACTGACGTCCGCGAATTCCAGAGCCGGGATTCTACCGGCGTCCGGGGTCTTGCACTGAAGGATGGCGATGAGGTCATATCCCTGTCCATTCTCGGCGGCTTCGATGCGACGCCGCAGGAGCGCGAAGACTATCTGCGCGCCGCGCCCTGGAAGGATAATGAGAATGTCCCCGCCCTCTCGCCAGAGCGGATGAAGGAGTTCGCCGACGCGGAGCAGTTCATCCTCACGGTCTGCGCCAACGGCTATGGCAAGCTGTCGTCGGCCTATGACTATCGCCGCACCAATCGTGGCGGTCAGGGGATCACCAACATCGACAATATCGGCCGCAACGGCCCGGTCGTCGCCAGTTTCGCAGTGATCCACGACGATCATCTGATGCTGGTCACGGATCAGGCGAAGCTGATCCGCATGGGGCTGTCCAGCATGCGCGTGATCAGCCGGAATTCCGCCGGCGTGCGGCTGTTCAATGTCGCCACCAACGAACATGTGGTGAGCGCCGCCCGCATTGAGGAAAGCGACGATGAGGACGGTGACGGGGCGCTAGCGGAGGGCTGATCGGTTGACCGGGCTCTTCGCATATAAGGTCCTGACGAAGGAGCAGTTCGCTGCCCTTCGCGCGGACGGAACCTTCGCCGGCTCGCCCGCCGACCTTGCCGATGGCTATGTCCATATGTCGACCCGCGCCCAGACGGTGGAGACGGTGGAGAAACATTTTGCCGGTCAGGACGATCTTGTCCTCGCGATGGTCGATCTTTCCGCATTGGGCGGCAAAGTGAAATGGGAGGAATCGCGTGGCGGTCAGCTATTTCCGCATCTCTATGGCGATTTGCCCCTCGCGGCGGTGACAACGCATGCCAAGTTGCGGATCGGCGCGGACGGCAAGCATGCGTTTCCCGCCGGTTTCTGATGCCGCCCGGAGGGGAGATGATGAGCGAATTTGAGATCCTGGCGTCAGGCTACCGCTTTGTCGAAGCCCCGCGCGTGGACGGCAACGACGTCCTCTACTTCGCCGACTTGCTTGGCGGCGGCGTTCACCGCCGCGATGCGGAAGGTTGTCGGCCTGTCCTGGCAGATCGCATGTGGGTCGGCGGCGTGCTGATGAATGACGATGGCAGGGTCGTCTGTTCCGGCAGGGGTGGCCTCGTGATTTTTGATCCCGATACCGGAGAAGCATCCAACCTGCTGTCGGAATTGGACGGCGCACCGATCATTGCCGTAAATGACATAGAGGCGGCGGCCGATGGCGGGCTCTATGGCGGCACCATCGATTTTGTCGCAGCCTTCGAAACGCAACAGCCTCTCTCGCCCGGACAGCTCTTCCACCTGTCCCCGGACGGACGGACAACGATATTCCGGGATGACGTCTTCGCGTCGAACGGGATCAGCTACAGCCCGGATCGCCGGACACTGTATCATTCGGAAACCTCCGTCGGCATCTGGGCGTGGGATGTGGCGTCCAACGGCATGCTCGCAAATGCCCGGATCATGATCCCGGTGGAGGATAGCGACGGCGTCGTGGTCGATGCCGGTGGCGGGATATGGGTCGCCCGTTATCAAAGCGGAGAAGTCGTACGCTATCGGGAAGACGGCCAGGCCGATCGACGCATTCCCTTGCCGTTTCCCAACGTCATCAGCCTCGATTTCGGGGGGCCTGGCGATCGCTGGCTTTATGTCTCAACCGGCGGGAAAAATGCGGCTGGGGAGCATATGGGCGGCGTCATCCGGCTCGACGTCGGCATCCCGGGGATCCGCTCGGCGGTCTCACGGTTTCGCGGCGCGGCCTGATCCGGCGCTCATGCGGGCGCGTGGCACACCGCCTCGATGTTCATCCCGTCGGGATCAAGGATGAACGCCGCATAATAATCGGCGTGATAATGCGGCCTCAGGCCGGGGGCTCCGTGATCCTGGCCGCCGGCCGCAAGACCTGCGGCATGGAACGCCTCCACAAGCGCCCGGCTTTTCACGGCAAAGGCGACATGTGTCCCCTGCCCGACCCTTTCATTGCCGCCGATCCAGAAATAGGGCTTGTCGGCATCGCCATAGCCGAAGGCCGCGCCTCCACTGTCCGTTACATCCGCCGGAACGTCCATGATCATCCGGATGCCGATTGCGCCCAGCAGCGCGTCATAGAAAATGCGTGAGCGGTTCGCATCGGAAACCGCAAAGCCGATATGATCGATCATCTCATTCCTTTCCCAATGGCGCTAAACTGCCCTACAGCCCCGGTTCAGCACCTTGTCTTATCTTACACAAAATCGGTGAAGTTCGAAAAATGACCAGCATTTCCCATCAGGTTCATGTCATCGGCGGCGGCCTCGCAGGGTCGGAAGCGGCTTGGCAACTGGCGGAAGCCGGCATCAGGGTCCGCCTTTCGGAAATGCGCGGCGGCGGCGACATGACGCCAGCGCACCAGACTGACAGTCTGGCGGAGATGGTCTGCTCCAACAGCTTCCGGTCGGACGATGGTGATCGCAACGCGGTCGGGCTGCTCCACCGGGAAATGCGCGCCTTGGGATCGCTCATCATGCGCGAGGCGGACAAGGCGAAAGTGCCGGCGGGATCGGCGCTGGCCGTCGACCGGGACATATTCTCCGAGGGCGTCACCCAATCCCTGATGGCGCATCCCAATGTCGAGGTTGTCCGGGAACGGATCGACACGCTTCCGGCCGAAGGACTGACGATCGTCGCCACCGGGCCACTAACGGCCATGTCGCTCGCGGGAAGCATTGGCGCGGCAACAGGATTGGAGTCCCTCGCTTTCTTCGACGCAATCGCACCGATCATTCATCGCGACAGCATCGACATGGACATCTGCTGGATGGCCAGCCGCTGGGACAAGGTGGGACCGGAGGGCGACGGCAAGGATTATATCAACTGCCCGATGGACAAGGAGCAATATGTCGCCTTTCACCAGGGATTGATCAACGGCGAAAAAACCGAGTTCAAACAATGGGAAACCGACACACCCTATTTCGAAGGGTGCATGCCGATCGAGGTGATGGCCGCACGCGGCCTCGACACGCTCCGCTTCGGGCCGATGAAGCCGGTGGGGCTGGACAATCCCCGGACCGGCCGCTGGCCCCATGCCGTGGTGCAATTGCGTCAGGATAATGCGCTCGGGACCCTCTGGAACATGGTCGGTTTCCAGACAAAGCTGAAACATGGCGCACAGGTGGCGCTGTTCCGCACCATCCCCGGTCTGGAAAAGGCGGAGTTCGCAAGACTAGGCGGACTTCATCGCAATACGTTCATCCAGAGCCCGAAACTTCTGGATCAGGAACTTCGTCTGACAACGGCCCCGCATATCCGGTTTGCCGGACAGATTACCGGCTGCGAAGGCTATGTGGAAAGTAGCGCGGTCGGCCTTCTGGCGGGGCTTTTCGCGGCCGCCGAACTCGGCGGGAAAAAGGTGGCGACGCCGCCCGGCACTACCGCGCTCGGCGCGCTGCTCGGCCATATTACCGGCGGCGCGGACGCGGACAGCTATCAACCGATGAACGTCAATTTCGGCCTGTTCCCTCCCATGGCCGACATCCGCAAGAAACAGCGGAAAGAAGCCATGACGTCACGCGCCGCCGAAGCGCTTGAGACTTGGATGGCTTGCATCCCCGTTCGACACTCTGCCTAACACCGGCATTTCGGGGCAGGTTTCGGCTTCGGCGCCGTGGAGGAAAATTCCGCCGGCGTCACTTTGCCGTTCTTGTCCATGTCCGCCGCCGTGAAACGCTCGCCGGTCGCCACCGCCCATTCCTCGAACGACAACAGGTTATTGTGGTCCGTGTCCAGCTGCCGGAAGGCCCTGACTCGGCTGGCCATCATCTCGTTGCGGGTGATCACGCCATCGCGGTCCCGATCATACCGGAAAAACCGGCGCTCCTCCCGGCTTTCCGGCGTCGCGCTGGCCGGCATGGGCGGCGCCTCGCCCACGGCATTGGGGTCACCCTCCGGGATGGTCTCTTCCGGCGCTCGATATGCGGCGACAGGCGGAGCGGCCTCCTGCTCGATGGCGGCGCGGCCCTGCCACCAGAACAAGCCCGCCGCGACCATCAGCAGTCCAGCCATGCCACCCGCCAGCACCCGGCTCATATCTTCACGCCCCCTCGTCCGCCGCAATCCTGGCGATACGCAATCCTAGCAATACCGCCGCAAATGCCAACTGTCAGCGCGCCAGAAGGGCTATACGAAGCAGTCGCGCATAGAGCCTTGGCGTTAAATGTCCCGGTGCGCGACGCCCCCGTACAATATCCCGCCGCGCCAACCCGAACGCGATCCGTTGCGCACGCCAGCCGCGCGCCCACGCCCCACTTGACGCGACCGGCAGATATTCGCGGGCCAGGGTGATTGCCCGATCGGCGGTCCCGCCGTCGGTCACATGCCCCGACAAATCCCACAATGCCCATGCCGCGCCTGCTGCGGCAAGGACTGCCGCCGCTTCTATAGAGGCCCCGGCCTGCATCATGAACAGTCCTCCACCCCTGCCCTCCGCAAACGCTTTCAAGGCCCTCTCGTCGGGGGTGTCCTGTCCAATCAGTTCCTCCCATCCATCGATCATGGCAAGGCAACCGCCTGTCGCTGGCATTTCCGCGGCTCTCCACGCATCGACCAGGGGATCGCCCCTGCCATTGGTTTGCGCTTCGTCGGTCAGCACATCATGCCACCAAGTCATCCGCATCTGACCGATCAGTGGCTCGCTTGTCGTCCGGATGATGTCGGCCAGCCGGGCGTCCAGCGCCCATGACCAGCGATGCCGTTCCACATTCTCGCCCGCATAAGCCGAAAGTAGCCGGGCAAGGGGCGAAATCGATGAGTCCAAGGTTCGCATGACGAGGGCTGTACCTTTACATCGATTTACGGTCACCTCTCATCTGCCTGTTAAATAGTGCAAATCGCCCGGAAACTGGCGGCTTTAAGTCGATATTAACCCCCCTTCGATATGGCGTAACCGATCTTGGGGGGAATGTAGCGATCGTGACGCGCGGAAAACCACGCAAAAAGCCTTTGGGGTTGTGGCCTAGGTTCCGGCGCAACGAGCGTGGAGTCACGGTCATCGAATTTTCCATGGTAGCCGCACCGTTTATCGCGCTTCTGCTCGCCATCTTCGAAACAACTATCACAATGTTCACGCAACAGACGATGGAAACGGCGGTCGAGGACGTCTCCCGACAAATCATGACCGGCTCGGTTCAAAAGAACAGCGTGACGCAGGCGCAGTTCAAGACGAAGGTCTGCAGCGCATTGCCGGACTATATCAAGTGCTCGGGCGTAATGGTCGATGTTCGCACGGCGACGTCCCTGTCGAGTGCGGACACCAGCACTCCGGCCATCACATATAATGGCAGTGGCCAACCGACAAACTCATGGTCTTACGATCCGGGAGATCCTGGCGACGTCGTAATTATGCGCGTGCTATACCTATTTCCCGTCGTGTCTGGGCCCCTGAATTTTTCTTTGGCGAATGCGCCAAACAGCAGGCGCCTGCTGGTTTCCACATCGATTTTCCGGAACGAAAATTTCTGATGCGCAGGGTCAATCCACTTTACTGGTGCGGGATTTTGGCCCGCAATGGGCGTGGTGTTGCAGCCATTGAGTTTGCGCTCGTGGCGCCGGTCACAATATTGCTTTATGTCGGCAGTTATCAACTTGCCGATGCGATCGGGGTGAACCGAAAAGTCACAGTAACTGCACGATCCCTGGCCGACCTCACCACCCAATACACCTCGCTTACGCAATCCGAGGCAGACTCTATCTTGAATGCGGCGACGCAGGTTATGTCGCCCTACGACTCAGCCCCCGGCACATACCGCATTTCGGAGCTGGCAATTGACAATGCGGGAGCGGCGAAGGTCGTTTGGAGTAAATCTCGCAACGGAACCGCAAGAACTGTCAATTCCACAGTGGCGCTGCCTTCCGGCGTTGCCCAGACGAATTCCTACATTGTGATGGCGGAAGTCTCTTATACTTACGTGCCCCGTATAGCGGTAACGCTTATCGGAAATATCAACATCGGGGATACGATATATATGTATCCGCGCCGCTCAAACAGCATCTCCCTGCAATGATCATTTTGGGAATCTCAAGGTAGTCGCCATGATTCTAGACTATATCCGAACACGCCTCAGAAAGATCATTGGCGATCAGCATGGCAACGTGCTGATGATGTTTGGCTTTGCCTTGGTGCCTATGATGTTCAGCACCGGCATGGTAATCGATTACTCGCGTGCGGCAAAAATGCAAACTAAGCTAAATGCAATAGCTGACGCCGCCGCACTTTCTGCCGTCACTACGCCGATGATGAAAAAGGACAAGGATTATGCAAGACAGCAGGCGATCAACCTTTTTGTAGGTCAAGCGTCGGCCTTGCCGCTTGTCATCTTCAACACGTCAGATCTCAATGTTACGGTGACTGAATCGGCCGCGACGGGCGTAGATCGCAGTGTAACCGTCAGCTATTCTGCAAAATCCACCAATTTGTTCGGAAGAATTTTGGGATGGACGACGTTGAATCTGTCCGGAACGGCCGCCGCCAACGCCAAGACCGCGCCGAATATTGATTTCTACGTGTTGGTCGACACTTCGCCATCAATGGCGTTGCCAGCAACTACGGCCGGTCTTACGGCCATGACGAACACTACAAAGGGATATGGACAAGGCGGCGGCCTGGGCTGTGCCTTTGCTTGTCACCAATCCAGCACTACCAGCGGGGATCCGGGCGGCACGCCTAAGGTAAGCGGTAACTATGTAGACAATTATTATGTGGCCAAGACACTTCTCGGTCTTACTCTGCGTATGGACCTCGTGCAGCAGGCGGTTTCAGATCTTACAACTGTCGCCGTCAGTAGCGCCGCGCAGAATAACGCCATTTATCGTATGGCGCTTTCGAGTTTCAACGTCGGCTATAATCCGATAGTAGCCCTGCCCACGGCACCCGCAACGGTTAAGGCTCAGGCTAACAATCTCCAAGTCCTCACCGTTTGTCGAAATAACCAGTATATCTGCAATGTTAACGACAATGACGCCCACACCAATTTCACGTCCGCCTTTACTGGCGCGCTTCTCAACATGCCTCTGATCTCAGGCAATGGCGGAAACCAAATCGGAGATACGCCGCAGGCAATGTTGTTCCTGATTACAGACGGCATGCGTGACGAGAACAATAGCGGTCGCAAAATCGGACCAATTCCAACCGCCCAATGTGATACGATCAAGGCGCGCGGTATCAAGATAGCGGTGCTGTATACGGAATATCTTTATGAGTCCGCAAATGACAGTTGGTCAATCAGCAACGTGCGGACCCCCTACCTTGCCGCACCGGAGAAAATCAGCCCACCTTTGATCAATTGCGCGTCGCCAGGTCTGTATTACAAAGTGACGACCAACGACGATATCTCGCAGTCTCTTGCAGCACTGTTCCAGAAGGCGATTGCGACCGCCCATCTCACCCAGTAAAAGGGTTTGCGGCCATCCAGACCGCAAACCATAGATTTTCTGTGCTTATTATTTTCAGCGATAGCACACCTGCTTGACGGTCTTCACCACGCGCGCGGCGTCGATCAGCGCCGCCTTTTCCAGATTGGCGGCGTAGGGCAGCGGCACATCCTCATTGGTCACGCGCAGGACAGGCGCGTCGAGGTCGTCAAAGCCCTTCTCCATCACCACCGCTGCGATCTCGCTGGAGATTGAACAGGTCGGCCAGCCCTCCTCGACGACTACCAGGCGATTGGTCTTTTTCAGGCTCTCAAGAACAGTCGCCGTGTCGAGCGGGCGCAGCGTACGCAGGTCGATGACTTCCGCCTCTATGCCCTCCCCCGACAGCGTCTCCGCCGCATCCAGCGCAAGGCCGACGCCGATCGAATAGCTGACGATCGTCACGTCGCTGCCCGCCCGCACGATCCGCGCCTTGCCGATCGGCAGGACATAATCGTCGATCTTCGGGATCTCGAACGTGCGGCCATAGACCAGCTCATTTTCCAGGAACACGACCGGATCGTCGCAACGGATCGCCGCCTTCAACAGACCCTTGGCGTCGGCGGCGTCATAGGGTGCGATGACGATCAGGCCCGGCACGCTGGCGTACCATGGGCCGTAATTCTGGCTATGCTGCGCCCCGACCCGGCTGGCGGCGCCATTGGGACCGCGGAACACGACCGGGCAGCGCATCTGGCCGCCGGACATATAATTGGTCTTGGCCGCTGAATTGATGATGTGATCGATCGCCTGCATGGCGAAGTTGAACGTCATGAACTCAACGATCGGCTTCAGGCCGCCCATGGCCGCGCCCGTGCCGACACCGGCAAAGCCATATTCGGTAATCGGCGTATCGATGACGCGCTTGGGTCCGAATTCCTCAAGCAGCCCCTGCGTGACCTTGTAGGCCCCCTGATATTCGGCGACTTCCTCGCCCATCACGAACACGCGATCATCGGCCCGCATTTCTTCGGCCATCGCATCGCGCAGGGCCTCACGGACAGTCACCTTCACATATTCGGTGCCAGCGGGAATATCCGGGTCGGCCAAGGCAGGCTTGGCCTTGCTGTCCAGCTTCGCAGTACCGGACTCCGCTTTTTTGGGCGCCCCGCCTTCATCTGCCTTTTCCGCATCGGCTTCCGGCGCTTCCTCCTTAGGATTCGGCTTGGCTTCGGCCTTCTCGGGGGCAGGAGCTGCCTCATCCCCGCCCTCGCCAGCCATGGTGGCGATGACGGTACCGACCTTCACGCCGTCGGTTCCCTCGGGCACCATGATCTTGCCGATCTTGCCTTCGTCGACCGCCTCGAATTCCATCGTAGCCTTGTCGGTTTCGATCTCGGCAAGGATATCGCCGGACCGCACCTCATCGCCTTCCTTCACCAGCCATTTGGCGAGCGTGCCTTCCTCCATCGTCGGGGACAGCGCCGGCATCTTGATCTCGACACCCATCAATATTGCTCCACCAGCACGTCAGTATAGAGTTCGGCGGCCTCCGGTTCCGGGGAGGACTCCGCGAAATCGGCGGCTTCGGCTACGATCTTGCGAATGTCCTGATCGATCTTCTTCAGTTCGTCTTCACTCACGCCGGCGGCCTCAAGATGCTTCTTCGCGCCTTCGATCGGGTCGGACTTGTCGCGCATCTCCTGCACCTCTTCGCGTGAGCGATATTTTGCGGGATCGGACATGGAATGGCCACGATAGCGATAGGTCTTCATTTCCAGCAGGATCGGCCCCTTGCCGGCCTTCACCCACGCCAGCGCCTCCTCGGTCGCGCCCCGCACGGCCAGCACGTCCATTCCATTGACCTGAAGGCCCGGAATACGGAAGCTCTCGCCCCGGCGATACAGCTGGTCCTCGGCTGAGGAGCGGTTGACCGACGTGCCCATGGCATATTGATTGTTCTCGATTACGAAGATGATCGGCAGCTTCCACAGCTCGGCCATGTTGAAGCTCTCGTAGACCTGGCCTTGGTTCGCCGCGCCATCGCCGAAATAGGCGACGCACACGCCGCCATCTTCCTTATATTTGTGCGCGAAGCCCAGGCCCGTGCCCAGCCCCACCTGCGCCCCGACGATCCCGTGGCCGCCGTAGAATTTATGCTCGACGGAAAACATGTGCATCGACCCGCCCTTGCCGCGGGAAATGCCAGCGGCGCGGCCCGTCAATTCGGCCATGATGACTTTCGGATCAATGCCATAGGCCAGCATATGGCCATGGTCTCGATAGCCGGTGATGACGCTGTCCTTGCCGGGCTCCAGCGCAGACTGGATGCCGACGGCGACGGCTTCCTGACCGATATAGAGGTGGCAGAAGCCGCCGATGAAGCCCAGGCCGTAAAGCTGCCCGGCTTTCTCTTCGAAGCGCCGGATGAGGACCATCTGGCGGTAGAATTCGAGCAGCTCTTCCTTGCTTGCTTTAAAGTCGGTGGGGGCGTCTGGCCGCTCGCGATTATGGTCGGCGGGCGCTGGGGCGGCGGTGCCGTCCTTGGCCTTTTGGGCGCGCGGCGTAGTGGTTTTTGCCAAAGGAAGAATCCTTCTCGCTTGGTCCGGGGGAGGAGTGCCGGATATAGGAGCAGTAGGCGGGAAAATGCAACGGCAACCGCCGTTCTTCCGCGGCAAAACGCGCCGCTTATCCGAAAATATCGGGCGTCAGTTAAGCGGGACGATCACTTCGTCGGGATGATTGAGCCCAAGCTCCCGCCGGATCAGTTCGTCCGCCATATCCGGGTCGGTCCGGCGCGGATCGAGCAGGTCTACGCGGTTCTTAAGCCGGTTGCGATCGGCCTTGACCATGGCCAGCTCCGTTCTCGCATTGCTGAGCTGGCGCGAATAATCGCCCCATGCAAGCAAACCCCGGGGGCCAAGGATCGCATATCCGGCAAAAAGAAATAACAACAGCACTGCGAATGCCGGCCCAAGGGCGGAGAAGAGCAGCATCCGAAGTTTGTTGATATGCGCCATATGGCCTTGAATCACAGCCGATTCAGGGTTGCAAGGAAAATGTGGTTAACTTGCGACTAAAGCATTACGATTTGAAGATGGACCGTCCCGCATAGACGGCGATGTCGCCCAGTTCTTCCTCAATGCGGATAAGCTGGTTGTATTTGGCGAGCCGATCGGACCGCGCAAGGCTGCCGGTCTTGATCTGACCGCAATTGGTGGCGACGGCCAGGTCGGCGATCGTCGCATCCTCGGTTTCGCCAGAGCGGTGCGACATCACGGCGGTATAGGACGACCGCTGTGCAAGGCTGACGGCCGCAAGCGTCTCGGTCAACGAGCCGATCTGGTTGACCTTGACCAGCAGCGAGTTGGCCAATCCTTTCTCAATACCCATCGCAAGGCGCTTGGGATTGGTGACGAACAGGTCGTCACCCACCAGTTGAACCTTGCTGCCGACCTTGTCGGTCAGCGCTTTCCAGCCTTCGAAATCATCCTCGCTCATGCCGTCCTCGATCGACTTGATCGGATAGTCAGCACATAGCGCAGCCAGATAGTCGGCCATCTCGACCGGGCTCAGCGACAAGCTCTCGCCGGAAATTTCATATTTGCCATTCTTGAAGAATTCCGTCGCCGCGCAATCAAGCGCCAGCATGACGTCGTCGCCCGGCTTGTAGCCGGCCTTCTCGATCGACAGCATGATGAAGTCGAGCGCATCGCGCGTCGAGGCGATGTTCGGCGCGAAACCGCCCTCATCACCGACCGACGTCGCCAGCCCCTTGTCATGCAGGCCCTTCTTGAGCGTGTGGAAGATTTCCGAACCGATCCGCACAGCGTCGGCAATGCTTTCCGCGCCGACCGGCATGATCATGAATTCCTGGAAATCGATGGGGTTGTCGGCATGCTCGCCGCCATTGATGATGTTCATCATCGGCACCGGCAGAACATGGGCGGACACGCCGCCGACATAACGGTAGAGCGGCAGGCCGCGCGCATCGGCTGCGGCCTTGGCGACGGCGAGGCTGACGCCCAGTATCGCATTGGCGCCCAGGCGCGACTTGTTCTCCGTGCCGTCCAGCGCGATCATCGCCGCATCAACGTCGCCCTGATCCTCGGCGTCGTAACCGACGATCGCCTCGGCAATCTCCGTGTTGACGGCTTCGACAGCCTTGAGCACGCCTTTGCCCAGATAGCGCGCCTTGTCGCCATCGCGAATCTCCACGGCTTCATAAGCGCCAGTAGACGCGCCCGACGGAACCGCAGCGCGGCCGAAGCTGCCATCCTCCAGCATCACATCGACTTCCACTGTGGGGTTGCCCCGGCTGTCGAGGATCTGACGGGCGTGGATGTCGAGAATGGCGGTCATGGGCTTCCCTCTGCTGGTGGTGCCGGCAAGGCATGTGATCGGCGACCGCTTAGCCAGAGCATGGCGATATGGCAATGCCGCCGGGCGCGTATCTCCAACACTCTCCCGAAATGTGACAGCGAAGGGATGCATTACGCACGCGGAACTGTTATTTGGCCCAAGCATTGATGGCGCACAGACTGCAGGAGTTAGAGAATATGGCCGATTCCGCCGAGCCGAAGCCCAAGGCGCCCCGCAAGCCGCGCACGCCGAAAACCGCTGCCGCAACGGCTACGCCCGTGGCCGTGAAAGCCAAGCCGGTGAAAAAGGCTGCGACGCGCAAGGCGGCGGCGCCGAAAGCGACAACGGCGCGAAAGCCTCGCGCGGCGAAATCCGGCGCAGCGAAAGGCAGCGCCGCCTGGAAGGCTCAGGCCGACCAGATCAAGGAACAGGCAGCGAAAACTGCGCGGTCGGCCGCTGATTCCGCTAAGGAAAAGACGGGTTCTGCCATGCAGGGCCTGGCCAAGCTGATCGCCGATACCGCGGGCACCGTCGATGCGAAGCTCGGACCGCAATATGGCGATTATGCACGCTATGCCGCAGAGGCGGTTGCGGGCGCGGCCAAATCCCTGGATGCGAAGGACGTCGACCAGCTCGTGGGGGAAGCACGCGATTTCGTCCGGAAAAGCCCTGCCGTCGCGATCGGCGCTGCGGCTGTCGTTGGCTTCGTGCTGATGCGGCTTGCAAAAGGCTCTGGTTCGGACAACGCCTGAAGAATCTACGGCGGCGCGGGCCGCCGCCTAGCCGGGGCATGATTGCGAACCGTGACAGACGCCAGAAACACTTCGTCGACCGGACCGTTCGTGACGGATGGCCCGGATAGCGCGATACCCCATGGCGCGACGGGGCGCGAAGAACCGCTGAAGGACGTGCTCCAGCGCCTCGTCGACAATGGCAGGGCCTATGCCGACGCGGAATTCACCAGGCAGAAGATAAGGGCGGCTTTTGTTGGCTCCGGCCTGCGGACCATTGCCCTCCTGGTCACAATCGCGCTGATCCTGTTGTTCGGAACGCTGGTGACACTGATGATCGGCCTGGTTTTCGCTTTGGCTCCCTATCTTACCCCGCTGGGGGCAACATGCGCGGTGTCCCTGGTTGCGCTGGTCATCGTCGCCATTCTGCTGCTGGCGGCGAAAAGGCGGATGACCACCCTGTTCCCGGGGGAAGACGCATGACCGATCTTGAAGAGTATCGCAGGGCCAGCGCCAAAGCGGATATGGCGCGCGCGCGCTTTCTTGGCTCACTCGACATAGCGAAAAGCCGCCTTTCCGCCTCCCGTCTCAAGGCGCGCGCCCAGGCGCTTGTTGTGGAGGCGCTTCAGGATAGCGGAAAACAGGCCCGGTCCGCCGTGGTACGGCACCCTTTCGCGCTCGGAGCCTTCCTCACGGCCGTTATCGCCTTCATCTTCCGGCGGCCGCTGACGGCACTTTTCAAGAGGTTATACGTTTTAGGCAGGGACAAGTATCAGAGCATCCGCCATTCGGAGGACTAAATCATGAGCAAGGACATTCACGACCAGCTCGGCCGTATCCGGGAATATGCGGATGGCAAGGCCGGCGCTGCCGCCGAAAGGCTCAACGACGTGCGCAAGGCGGCAGGCGAAGGTTACGCGACCGCCCGGGATCGCACGTTCAAGGTTGCGGACACCGCCAATCGCTTCATCGTCGAACATCCGATCGCCGCGACTGCTGCCGCCGTAGCCGCCGGCGCGCTGATCTCCCTGCTCTTCCCCCGTGGCCGCGCCGCCGCTAAGGCTGCTCCGGGCATTGCCACCGCTGCGGGTGCGCGCGCTCTTGCTGCCGCGAAATCGGCAAGAGACGCTCTGGAAAAGAGTGAGGCTGCCGAAGTCGTGAGGGCCAAGGCTGGCGAAGCGGCCGCGCTTGCCCGTACCAAGGCTGCCGAACTTGCCTCTACAGCGCGCGCAGCGCTGACCGATGCAGACATCCCGGCAACCGTTCGCTCCCGCGCCAGTGAGGCAGCGGAAGCGGCACGTGAGGCTATCGAGCGCGCCCGTTTGCCTGAGCGCGCATCCCGCCTTGCGGAAAGTGCAGCGCATAAGGCGGGGGACGCGCTCATCGCCGCAGGCAAGGCGGTCAACGGCCGCGTGCCGGGCAAGTAAAGCCCGAAACGGCTTTTCGCGCGCCTGCCCTTGGAAAGGGCGGGTCGCGCTGCTAGTGGCGGACGCTTACTCCCCGTGAAAGGAAGAGCAGCGCCATGAGCAAAATGCATCTGGTGATGGGCGGTCGCGTTAAGGACCCCCAGGGCCTGGAATTCGAAGACCTGAACGCCATTGATTTCGTCGGCGTGTTTCCAGACTTTACGACCGCCGAAAAGGCGTGGCGCGCGGCCGCCCAGCGCACGGTCGACGATGCGGAAATGAAATATGTCGTCGTCCATCTGCATCGGCTTCTGGAGCCGGGCGCCTGATCGGACGCCCAATCAGGCTGTGGCGGGCCGTTTGCGGAACCGCATTTTGAGCGCCGGCCTGGTCAGTATCAGGCCGGCAATGAACCCGCCGATATGTGCCCATATGGCGACATGGCCCAGTTCACCTTCCACGCCGCGCATGCCCAGCCCGATCATCAGCTGGATCGCAGTCCAGCCTCCGGCAAGCCATAATATACGGATGACATTGGCGGAAATTGGTCCGAAGGCCCGCACCTTCTGCTGACTGTAGAGCAAGGCGTAGGTGCCGAGCAGTGCGGAGATCGCGCCGCTAGCCCCGATCATCGGACTGTCGGCCTGCGGCCCGGCCAGCCATTCCGCCCCCGCCGCCGCATAAGCGCCGACCACATAGAGCACGAGCAGCAACCTTGGGCCCAGCACATGCTCGACATGCCGGCCGCAGAACATCAGCATCAACAGGTTGAAGCCGATGTGCATCCATCCGGCATGGACGAAGGTCGCGGAAAGCGGCGTGAGCCAGACAGGCACGGCGTCGGCCGGACCGCCCAGCTGCGCGAACGCAAGGGGATCGGACAGACGCAACGGAATGAACCCTGCCAGAAGCGCCGCATTATCCGTGTGACCCGACAAAAAGACGATCAGGAAGGCCAGGGTGGTCACCCCCGCAACCCAGTCGGTTGTCCTGCCTCTGGGGATTCTCATGTCAGGATCAAACGTCGGATGGTCAGACCCCGGGAATCAAATGAACGCGATCTTGTCGACCACGTAAAATTTCTCGCCGGACGGCACGGTCACCTCGACCTCGTCGCCGATTTGACGGCCGATCAGGGCACGGCCCAAGGGGCTGTTGTAAGAGATCATGCCCGATTTGGCGTCCGCCTCGGCCTGGCCGACAAGCTGGTAGGTCACCGGCTTGTCATCCTCGTCCAGCAGGGTCACGGTCGCGCCGAACACGACCTTGTCGCCGGAAAGCTCCTTGGGATCGATGATCTGCGCCCGGGACAGCTTGTCCTCCAGGTCGGCGATCGTCGCCTCGACCTGGCCCTGACGCTCCTTTGCGGCATGATATTCGGCGTTTTCCGACAGGTCGCCATGGGCGCGCGCTTCCTCGATCGCGTCCACGATCAGCGGACGCTCCGTTTTCAGTTCGCGTAACTGCGCGGTCAGCTTCTCATAGCCAACCATGAGCATCGGCATCTTTTCAACGGTCGCCATCGCGGTTCCCCAATCGCCTTCTTCGTCAATACTAGTCTTTGGGCGCGCCGTTGCCGATGCGCCCGCTGCTTGTGCCACTCTTTTGGAGAGTCAGTCTTTCGACAGATGATAATAGGATTGGAGCGCGCGCACTTCAAGTGCGTGTCCGCGCAACGCCTCTATGGCGTCGACCGCCGCCACGCTGGCCGCTGCCGTAGTGAAGCTCGGCACCTTCTTGGTGAGCGCACTCGCCCGGATCGACTGACTGTCTTTCAGCGATTGCCAGCCTTCGGTGGTGTTGAAGATGAGGTCAATGCCGCCATCGGTAATCCGGTCGACAATATGCGGACGGCCCTGCGCGACCTTGTTGACGGTCTCGACCGGCAGGCCCTCTTCCTCCAGGTACCGCGCCGTGCCGCCGGTCGCGACGATGGTGAAGCCCATGTCCGCAATCTTGCGCGCAGCGGGCAGGATCACCGTCTTGTCGCTGTCCTTGACGGAAATGAAGACTGATCCGCGCACCGGCAATATCGTACCCGCGCCAATCTGCGCCTTGGCAAACGCCGTCGAGAAATCCCTGTCGATGCCCATGACCTCGCCGGTGCTCTTCATTTCAGGCGACAGGATGGGATCGACGCCAGGGAAGCGCGCGAAGGGGAATACGGCTTCCTTGACCGCCACATGCTGGATGGCGTTGCGATCGATCTTCGGCAGGCTTTTCAGCTTCTCGCCCGCCATCACGCGCGCGGCGATCTTGGCGATCGGCGTGCCGATGGCCTTGGCGACGAACGGCACGGTGCGGCTGGCGCGCGGGTTTACCTCGATCAGATAGACCTGCCCGTCCTTCACAGCGAACTGGATGTTCATCAGGCCACGGACTTCCAGGGCATGCGCCAGAATCTCCGTCTGGCGCTCGATCTCCGCAACGATTTCCGCCGGCAGGCTGTAAGGCGGCAGCGAGCAGGCGCTGTCGCCCGAATGGACGCCCGCTTCCTCGATATGCTGGAGCACGCCCGCCACGACGACATCCTCGCCGTCGCACAGCGCATCGACATCCACCTCGATCGCGTCGCGCAGATACTGGTCGATCAGCACCGGGGAGTCGCCAGACACCTGCACGGCGGTGGCGATATATTCCTCAAGCTGCGCCTGGCCGTCGACGATCTCCATCGCGCGGCCGCCCAGTACATAGCTAGGGCGCATAAGCACGGGATAGCCGATCCGGCTGGCGACCGCGATCGCCTCTTCCCGACTACGGGCGATGCCGTTGGCGGGTTGCAGCAGGCCGAGCTTGTTGATCAGCGCCGCGAACCGCTCGCGGTCCTCGGCCAGGTCGATGGCATCGGGCGACGTGCCCAGGATCGGGATACCCGCATCCTCGAGCGCCTGCGCCAGTTTCAGCGGCGTCTGCCCGCCGAACTGGACGATGACGCCGACCAGCGTGCCGTTCGATTTCTCGACGTCCAGGATTTCCAGCACATCCTCCGCCGTCAGCGGCTCGAAATAGAGGCGGTCCGATGTGTCGTAGTCGGTAGAGACGGTCTCCGGATTACAGTTGATCATGATCGTCTCATACCCAACCTCCTCCAGCGCGAAGCAGGCGTGGCAGCAGCAATAGTCGAACTCGATCCCCTGCCCGATCCGGTTCGGTCCACCACCGAGGATAACGACCTTCTTCCGGTCGGTCGGCATCGCCTCATTCTCGGGCTCGCCGAAGCTGGGCGCCTCATAGGTCGAATACATATACGGCGTGCGGGCGTCGAATTCGGCGGCGCAGGTGTCGATCCGCTTGAAGACGGGGCGCACGTTTAGTTTGTGGCGAAGTGTGCGCACCTCCTGCTCCGTGATGCCGCCGGTCATGGCGACCACGGCTTCGCGGATCAGGCCCGACCCGCGCGCCACCGCGCGGCGCATGCCAGGGCGCAGGTTCGCCGACTGCAGCGCCAGCCAGGCGAGCCGCTTGTCGGAAAAGCCCATGGACTTCAAACGCCGCATGCCGTCGGCGTCCTGCGGCAGGCCGTTGTCGATAACCTCTTGCTCTGCCTCGATAATCTCCTTGATCCGCTCCAGGAACCAGGGATCATATTTGGCGATGGCGTGGACTTCCGCGACGCTCAGTCCCTCGCGCAGCGCCTGCGCAGCGACCAGCAGCCGGTCCGGCGTCGGCAGCGCCAGCGCGGCGATGATGTCATCCTTGGGCGCTCCGACCAGATGGTCGACGACATTGAAGCCCGACAGCCCCGTCTCCAGCCCGCGCAGGGCCTTTTGCATGGACTCGTGGATCGACCGTCCGATGGCCATCACCTCGCCCACGGACTTCATGGCTGTGCCGAGCAGCGGCTCCGCACCCTTAAACTTCTCAAAGGCGAAGCGCGGGATCTTGGTCACGACATAGTCAATGGTCGGCTCGAAACTCGCGGGGGTCGCGCCGGTGATGTCGTTCTCGATCTCGTCCAGCGTGTAGCCCACGGCCAGCTTCGCGGCGACCTTGGCGATCGGGAAGCCCGTCGCCTTGGACGCCAGCGCAGACGAGCGCGACACGCGCGGGTTCATCTCGATGACCAGCAGACGGCCGTCCTTGGGATTGACTGCGAACTGTACGTTCGAACCGCCTGTTTCCACGCCGATCTCGCGCAGCACAGCGATGCTGGCGTTGCGCATGATCTGATATTCCTTGTCCGTCAGCGTCAGCGCCGGTGCGACAGTGATGGAATCGCCGGTATGGACGCCCATCGGATCGATATTCTCGATCGAGCAGATGATGATGCAATTGTCGTTCCGGTCCCGGACGACCTCCATCTCATATTCTTTCCAGCCGAGCAGCGATTCCTCGATCAGCACCTCGGTCGTGGGCGAGGCGTCCAGGCCGGACAGCACGATCTTCTTGAACTCGTCGCGGTTATACGCAACGCCGCCGCCGGTGCCGCCCAGCGTGAAGCTCGGCCGGATGATCGCGGGCAGGCCGACGAACTCCAGCGCGTCGATCGCCTCCTCCAGCGTATGGGCGATGCGCGACTTGGCGCTCTCCAGCCCGATCTTGTCCATCGCGTCGCGGAATTTCAGGCGGTCCTCGGCCTTGTCGATGGCGGCGGCGTCCGCGCCGATCATCTGCACGCCATATTCCTCCAGCGTGCCGTCATGCCACAGCGCCAGCGCGGTGTTCAGCGCCGTCTGCCCGCCCATGGTCGGCAGCACCGCGTCAGGCCGCTCCTTGGCGATGATCTTGGCGACGATATCGGGCGTGATCGGCTCGATATAGGTCGCGTCGGCAAATTCCGGATCGGTCATGATCGTCGCCGGGTTGGAGTTGACCAGGATAATCCGGTAGCCCTCCTCCTTCAGCGCCTTGACCGCCTGCGTGCCCGAATAATCGAACTCGCACGCCTGCCCGATGATGATCGGCCCCGCGCCGAGGATGAGGATGGAGGAGATGTCTGTTCTTTTGGGCATGTTATCCCTGCACAATTTCAATTTTACGGCCAAAGCAGACATGCTCTGACGCGATCACATCGGCTTTGGCCGCAGAGTGAGCAATCTTAAGAATATCTCCGGACATCCATTCGATCTTCACTGTCGGCTCACCGTCAAGTGCAACGGCACGGCATTCGCTTTTCCAAAAATGGTCACGCTCAAGCATGACAACCCGTGAAAAGCCGGTCGTTGCACCACAATCGGTCATCTGCACACGAGCGGTGATTTGACCATCTGGTGACCGCTTCTCTGCAAAAACGTCTGTGTCACACATTCCGCTTCCAAGTGTGGAATCAAGAAACCAGAGCGCACCGCCAACACAGCAGGCAACCGCTCCGGTTCCCCACAACACACCTTTCATTAACGGCCTCAAAGCTGTTGCCTCGTTCCGTTCAATGCACCGCCCCCGTCTCGGCTTCGCAGCCCCAGCCGTCATATTCGACGCCGCACAGGATTTCGATCTGCAGGCATTTCTTGGCCAGCGCGCGGATCGATTGCTCGTCCACCGCCTGCTCGCATTCCAGGAACAGGAACAGGTCGCCATCCTCATCCTCCTCGCGGTCGAGTTCGACGAAGCCGAACTGGCTGGCGATGGCGAGCACCTGTTCGAACGCTTCCTCGGTTCCGCAAAAGCTGACGTCTACGGGACGCAGGATATGTGCCTTGTCGCCGTTGGCGGCGAGGTTGGCCAGGACCTGGCTGTCGGCCTCCCACTCCTGTTCCAGCCGGGCGACATCGACCTGGGGCAGCTTGACGCTCATGCGGTGAGCCCGCCCACGAACCGTTCGAACAGGTAGAAGCTGTCCTGCGGACCCGGCGACGCCTCGGGGTGATACTGGACCGAGAAAGCCTTGCGGTCCGTCAGCTCCAGCCCGGCATTGCTGCCGTCGAACAGCGACACATGGGTCGCCTTCACATTGGCGGGCAGCGTGTCGGCGTCGACCGCAAAGCCGTGGTTCATGCTGGTGATCTCGACCAGGCCATCCTCCAGCCGCTTGACCGGGTGGTTGGCGCCGCGATGGCCCTGATGCATCTTGATCGTCTTCGCGCCCACTGCCAGCCCGAGAAGCTGGTGGCCAAGGCAGATGCCGAAGATCGGCATGTCCGCCTCCAGCAGCTTGGCGATCACCGGCACGGCATATGCGCCCGTCGCCGCCGGATCGCCCGGACCGTTCGACAGGAACACGCCGGCGGGCTTGAGCGCCATGACCTCGTCATAGGTCGTGGTCGCAGGCAGCACCGTGACCTTCGCGCCGGCCTTTACCAGATTGCGGAAGATATTGTTCTTCGCGCCATAATCGATGGCGACGACGTGGGGGCGGAAACCGCTTCCCTGGGTCTTGGTGCTATCTCCGTTCGTGTCGAGCGCAGTCGAGACACCATTCCCAACCTGGGGGCGCGGTCCCTCGACTTCGCTCGGGACGAACGGCGTTTCCGTTTCATTCAGGCCATAGCCGAAGCCGAGCTTCCAGGGGCCGTCCTTCCACGCACGGCTTTCCTTGCCTGTCACCTCAATGGCGAGGTCCATGCCCTCAAGCCCCGGCCAGGCTTTCGCCTTCTCCGTCAGCGCCGCGATGTCGAACCCGCCATCCGGGTCGTGCGCGATCACTGCGTTGGGGGCGCCCTTCACGCGAATCATCCGGGTCAGCGCGCGGGTGTCGACGCCGGACAGGCCGATGCGCCCCTGCGCCTTCATCCACTGGTCGAACGGCTCGACATTGCGGAAATTGCTTGGCTCGGTCACGTCCTGCCGCACCACGCAGCCAAGCGCGAACGGGCTGTCCGCCTCGACATCGTCCAGATTGGTGCCGACATTGCCGATATGGGGGAAGGTGAAGGTGACGATCTGCCCGGCATAGCTGGGGTCGGTCATGACCTCCTGATAGCCGGTCATGGCGGTGTTGAAGCAGACTTCACCCACCGCATCGCCCACCGCGCCGAAGCCGCGACCGAAAATCGCGGTGCCGTCGGCCAGAACCAATACCCCCGTGGCTCCCTTGGGCACGGTCGGGGATTTGGCATCTGCCATGATTTGGGCGTCCTTCATGTTGCTTTTGCGGCAACCCGGTTTTGCACGGGTTAAACGGCCGGTCACCTATGCCCGCAGGGCCGCAGGGTCAATGCTATTATCGAATCCGCTTTGCCGCTATATCTGTTTCTTTCCGGCAGCAGAGGAGCCCCTTCGCCATGATTCGCGACGCCATAAAGGCCGCCCAGATCGCCTCCATGAAGGGCGGAGACAAGGAAAGGCTGGCCGCCGTGCGCCTTATCCTTGCGAAGCTGAAGGACCGCGACATCGAACTGCGTACCGCTGCGCAGGTGCCGGAAGACGACGCAATCGTCGTCGACGTGCTCCAGAAGATGGTCAAGCAGCGCCGCGAATCGATCGCCATGTTCGAAACCGGCGGCCGGACGGAGCTGGCGGCGAAGGAACAGGCGGAGCTGGACGTCATTGAGGGCTTCCTCCCCGCGCAGATGAGCGAGGCCGACACCAAGGCCGCGATCGAGGGCATCAAGGCCGAGGTCGGCGCGACCAGCCCCAAGGACATGGGCAAGGTCATGGCCGTCCTGAAGGAACGCCATGGCACAGTGATCGACATGAGCAAGGCGAGCGGGCTGGTGAAGGCGGCGTTGAGCTGAGCAAGCGCTGAACGTCCCCCTTCCGCTTACGGGAGGTTAGTAGAATCTTGGGCTGAACTGGTCACCAACCTCCGTTCGTCCCGAGCGAAGTCGAGGGACCAAGCGCAGCACCAGAGTGTCTCGACTGCGCTCGACACGAACGGAGGTTGGGGCATAATCACTGCATGGCATTCTGGGTCTACATTCTGCGCTGCTCGGATGGTCGGTACTATACCGGCCATACTGACGACCTGGACCGCAGGATCGGCGAGCATCAGATCGGTGGGTTCTGCGATTTCACATCGAAAAGGCTGCCAGTGACGCTGATGTGGAGTGAGGCGTTTTCGTCGAGGATCGAGGCGCTGGAGAGCGAACGCCGGATCAAACCCTGGTCTCGCGCCAAAAAGGAAGCGTTGATCCGGGGTGATTGGACCGCCCTGTCCTTTTTCAGCCGACCGCCGCGCGAGCGTCCCTCGACTTCGCTCGGGACGAACGGTGGTGGGGTGCCCCCCTCCCGCAAGCAGGAGGGGGGATTGTGAGTCTCACCCCCCAATGGCTGGACGAACTGCGCGCCCGCACCACGCTCTCCACCCTGATCGGCAAGTCCGTGAAGGTGCAGAAGGCGGGCCGCGAATATAAGGCGTGCTGTCCCTTCCATAACGAGAAGACGCCCAGCTTCACGATCAATGACGAGAAGGGGTTCTACCATTGCTTCGGCTGTGGGGCGCATGGCGACGCGATCCGCTGGATGACGGAGCAGCGCGGCCTGCCCTTCATGGAGGCGGTCAAGGAGCTGGCGGCGGCGGCGGGCCTCGACGTTCCCGCCGCCGACCCGCTGGCGGCCAAGCGCGCCGAGAAGGCCCAGACGCTGCACGATGTGATGAGCGCCGCCCAGGACTGGTTCGTGGAGCAGCTTTCCGGCATCGATGGCGGCGGCGCGCGGGAGTATCTGAAGAAGCGCGGCATCGCTCCCGACACGCTCAAGGCGTTCGGCTTCGGCTACTCGCCCGACTCGCGCGGAAAGCTGAAGAGTGCGCTCACCGCCCATGGCGAACCGCGGCTGGTCGAGGCCGGCCTGCTGATCGATCCCGCCGCCGGCGAGCCGGAGGGACGTATCACGAGGCGCGAGAGCTATGACCGCTTCCGTGGCCGCCTGATGATCCCGATCCGTGACGCACGCGGCCGGGTGATCGCATTCGGCGGCCGCATCCTGGGCGCGGGCGAACCCAAATATCTCAACTCTCCCGATACGCCGCTGTTCGACAAGGGCCGCACGCTCTACAATCTCGACCGCGCCTCCCCCGCGTCGCGCCAGTCGCACCGGGTCATCGTGGTCGAGGGCTATATGGACGTCATCGCCCTGTCGCAGGCGGGCTTCCCGGAAAGCGTCGCCCCGCTGGGCACGGCGCTAACCGAGCATCAGATCGAGCGGCTGTGGAAGATGGTCGAGGTGCCGGTGCTGTGCTTCGACGGCGATTCGGCGGGGCAGAAGGCGGCGATCCGCGCGGCGATGCGCGCCCTGCCCCTGCTGCGCCCCGGCCACAGCCTGGCCTTCGCCACCCCGCCCCCGGGACAGGACCCGGACGACCTGGTCCGCGACTCCGGCCCGCGCGCGTTCGAACTGGTGCTGGAGGCCGCCGAGCCGCTGGTCGAGCGGCTGTGGAGCCACGAGGTCGCCGCCGGCCCGCTCGACACGCCCGAGCAGCGCGCGGGCCTCAAACAGCGCCTGAACGACATCACCTCGGCCATCGCCCATCCCGACATTCGCGCCCATTACACCCATATCTTCCGGGAACGGCATGACGCGCTGTTCTTCGCCCGTCCGGCCTTCACCCCACGTCCCCGCTACGGTGACCGGCGGCCAAACGACCGCCGGGGCCCCTGGAAACCACCGATCGCCCCGGCGACCAGCGAGGCGAAGACGATCAGCAATGCGGGGCTGGAGGGAATGCTGCTGCGCGGCGTGGTCGCCGGCCTGCTGCGCTATCCGGCGGAGATCGGCCATCATCTGGAGGAACTTTCCCACCTGCGGATCGCTGACACCGGCATGGCGGCGCTGGTGGAAATGTTGCTGAAAACGGCGATGCGCGAAGAAACTGTTGAAACAGAGGCCCTGCTTACCATATTGGGGCAAGGTGATCTGTATAATATGGCGAAAGGGCTGCTCCGGGCCGATGCGCTGACTTTCACCTTCACCCGAAAACACGCTGAGTCGGAGGTCGCGCGTCGCGATCTGCGGGAAGCGATTCGGGTAATGGCGGCTGGACCGGAGATAGAGGCGGCATTGGCGCAAGCCACGCGGCGCGTGATGGAGATGCTGGACGAGGCTACGCTTCTGGAACAACAGAAGTGGCGCCGGATCAAGGCGGATCACGAGCAGCGGCTGGCCGATCTGATGCAGCCTGAGGATGGTATGTGACGGCCCCTGTCCCGGGTCCGCGGTTTCAAGGCGATTAAATGGCGAGCAAGGCGAACAAGGTTGTTGGTGCGGGTGCAGGCGACGGTGGTGATGAAGGCGGCGATGCGCCCCTGCTTGACCTTAACGAGGCCGCAGTCCGCAAGCTGATCGCCCGCGCGAAGAAGCGCGGCTACATCACTTATGACGAGCTGAACGACGCCCTGCCGCAGGACCAGATGTCCTCCGAGCAGATCGAGGACGTGATGTCCGCCCTCAACGACATGGGCGTCAATATCGTCGAAAATGAAGAGGCCAGCGAAGACGGCGAGGAGCGGCGCGAGGATGACGCCGATTCGACCGATTCGGCTGAAGACGAAGAGGATGACGGCACCTCGCGCGCCGTGACCGAGAAGAAGAAGGAAACGGTCGACCGCACCGACGACCCCGTGCGCATGTATCTGCGCGAAATGGGCGCCGTCGAGCTGCTGAGCCGCGAGGGCGAGATCGCCATCGCCAAGCGCATCGAGGCCGGTCGCGACACGATGATCCTGGGCCTGTGTGAAAGCCCCACGACCTTCAACGCCATCATCGAATGGTCCACCGCCCTCAACAATGGCGAGATGCAGCTGCGCGAGATCCTGGATCTTGACGCCATGCTCTCGAAGGACCCCGCCCCGGAAAGCCTGGAGGAAGGCGCCGAGGATGATGGCGAGATCAGCGAGAAGACCGCTGGCCCGTCCTTCAAGGAAGAGGAAGAACCCGAAGAGGAATCGGCCGACGCCGATGAGGACGAGGATTCGATGACCGAACGGCGCGCACCGCGCGTCGAGGAGGATGACGAGGAGGACAACACCCTCAGCCTCGCCCAGATGGAGGAGCAGCTCAAGCCGATGGCGCTTGAGAAATTCGCGACCATCACGGATATTTTCCGCGCTTTCTCAAAAACGCAGGAGGCGCGCCTCACCGCGCTCGGCAATGGCGATATCTTCCCGCAGAAGCAGGAAGACAAATATCAGGAACTGCGTGAGGAACTGACCGCGCAGGTCGAGAGCGTGCAGTTCCACCAGCAGAAGATCGAATATCTCGTCGATCAGCTCTACGCCTATAATCGTCGTCTGACCGCGCTTGGCGGCCAGATGCTGCGCCTTGCCGAGCGCAACAAGGTGCCGCGCAAGGACTTCCTCGACAATTACGTGAACCACGAACTGGATGACGGCTGGCTGGAGAAGGTCGGCAAGATCGACAAGAAGTGGGCTGCGTTCGTCGCCGCCGAATCGCGCGCCGTCGACCGCATCCGCGCTGAAGTGGGCGAGATCGCCCAAGCCACCGGCATGTCCCTTGGCGAATTCCGCCGCATCGTGAACATGGTGCAGAAGGGCGAGCGCGAGGCGCGTATCGCCAAGAAGGAAATGGTGGAGGCCAACCTGCGCCTCGTCATCTCCATCGCCAAGAAATATACCAACCGCGGCCTGCAATTCCTTGATCTCATTCAGGAAGGCAATATCGGCCTGATGAAGGCGGTCGATAAGTTCGAATATCGCCGCGGCTATAAATTCTCGACCTATGCGACCTGGTGGATCCGGCAGGCGATCACCCGCTCGATCGCCGATCAGGCGCGCACGATCCGTATTCCGGTCCATATGATCGAGACGATCAACAAGCTGGTCCGCACCAGCCGCCAGTTCCTGCACGAGCAGGGCCGCGAGCCGACCCCGGAAGAGATGGCCGAGCGCCTCTCCATGCCGCTGGAGAAGGTCCGCAAGGTGATGAAGATCGCCAAGGAGCCGATCTCCCTCGAAACGCCGATCGGCGACGAGGAGGATTCGCATCTGGGCGATTTCATCGAGGACAAGAATGCGATCATTCCGGTGGACGCGGCGATCCAGGCGAACCTGAAGGAAACGGTCACCCGCGTGCTCGCGTCGCTGACGCCGCGCGAGGAGCGCGTGCTGCGCATGCGCTTCGGCATCGGCATGAACACCGACCACACCCTTGAGGAAGTCGGCCAGCAGTTCAGCGTGACCCGCGAGCGCATCCGCCAGATCGAGGCGAAGGCGCTCCGCAAGCTCAAGCATCCGAGCCGCAGCCGGAAGATGCGCAGCTTTTTGGATCAGTAGGGGTTGCCGCAATAAACTGCCGTCATGCCGGACCTGATCCGGCATCCATGAGCCTCGGCCGTGTGTTTGCAGTATCGACAGTCGAGCCAATGGGTCCCGGGTCGAGCCCGGGATGACGGCAGAAGAGGGTGTCGTCTCTGGTAATTTGAGAGCTCTTTACCCCCTCTCCCATAGGGAGAGGATATGAAGGCTTGGCGCGTAGCGCCTAGCCGGAGTTGGTGAGGGGCTGTGCCCTCTCGATAGTGCGGAACCCCTCACCACGCTGCGGTAGGCGGCAAGCCGCCAACCTGCGCTATCCTCTCCCCATGAGAGAGGGGAATATCATCTGCCGTCCGACCCCCGTCGTAAAACACCCCCCAAACAGGTTAATCTCGCCACTTCTGTGCCGTTTCGGAACATGTTACGCCAGCCTCGTGCCAAGTCGCCGATAAATCCTTATTTATCAATTCACTATGCGCCAGCACAATCTTGCTGCAACGCAACACCCGATCCGTCGGCTTAACCCGCTATTTACCCGCGGAGCCTAATTTCACTGCTGAATTTCCCGCCCAGATGATCGGGCGGCCCAGCGGGGTTTGATGATGCAGGACGCGGCAGCGGTTAGCCGGATTGGCTCAATTTCCGACATTCTGGCGGCGCTGGTCGCTGCGGATGGCACGGGCAGTCACAGCTATCCCGCCGAAACGCACCCGTCCATGCTGACGCGTTCGCTGTCTAATCTGGCGGATGCCGCCCATTATCTCTGCATGCTCCATGGCCGTCAGCCCGGTGTCATCGATCACGCCGCCACCCGCACGGCGGAGAATGCAGCCCGTGTCTGGCTGGTGAAGGCGGCGGACGGATTTTCCAACGAGCGCGCCTTTCTGGCCCAGGTGACCGTGGCCGTCGGCCCGCTGCCCAGCACCACGGGGCAAAGCGAGTCGGAAACGGCGGTGGTGCAACAGCGTCACGCCCTCGACATGCTTGCCCAGTCCGATCGGCGCGGCTGCGCCATGGGTGCGGCGATCGCGCTAGTCCTTGATTGGCAGGCGGTGCGCAGCCTGCTGGACGTTGCCGCCATCCGCTCCGGTATTGAACCCAGCCAATCCCAATTGCCGCTCGCGCCCGAAACTCTGGCTGTCGCGGACGCGATCGCCATGGAGGATGACAGCGTCGCTCGCGCCATGCAGTTCGGTGCCCGCCAGATGCTGCGCCAGCACCGCGGCCTGTGGGACCTGCTGCAGGCCCGCGCATCGGTGCGCAGCCACGCCTGAAGGCGTTACCCACTCCCTTGCATCGCCGCGTAAGCGCCCCTAGTCCTGTGTGCATTGCAATATGGGATACGGACGGGCATGCGATTTGAAGGCACCAGCGACTATGTGGTCACCGATGATCTGAAGGTGGCGGTCAATGCGGCGGTGCTGCTTCGCCGCCCTTTGCTGGTCAAGGGCGAACCCGGAACCGGCAAGACGGTGCTGGCGCAGGAGATCGCAAAGGCGGTTGGCGCCCCCCTGATCGAATGGAACGTCAAGTCGACGACCAAGGCGCATCAGGGCCTTTACGAATATGACGCCGTGGCCCGCCTGCGCGATGGCCAGCTCGGCGACGAACGCGTCCACGACATCTCCAACTATATCCGCAAGGGGAAGCTGTGGGAGGCGTTCACCTCCCCCGCCCTGCCCGTCCTGCTGATCGACGAGATCGACAAGGCCGATATCGAATTCCCCAACGATCTGTTGCAGGAACTCGACCGCATGGCCTTCCATGTCTACGAGACCGGCGAGACGATCCAGGCGGCCGAACGCCCGATCGTCGTCATCACCTCGAACAATGAGAAGGACCTGCCCGACGCTTTCCTGCGCCGCTGCTTCTTCCACTATATCAAGTTCCCGGACCGGGAGACGATGCAGGACATTATCGACGTCCATTTCCCCGGCATCCAGAAGATCCTGGTCGGCAAGGCGCTCGACATCTTCTACGAGATCCGCGACGTGCCGGGCCTGAAAAAGAAACCCTCGACCAGCGAACTGCTCGACTGGCTGAAACTGCTGCTGGCCGAGGACATGCCTCTGGAGGTGCTGCAATCGAGGGACCCGACCAAGGCGATCCCGCCGCTGCATGGGGCACTTCTGAAGAATGAGCAGGACGTGATGATGTTCGAACGTCTCGCCTTCATGGCGCGGCGCAAGGTCTGACAGACCGTCTCCATGGCCCATGGCGCGGGATGTCTGTGCGGCGCGGTGCGCATCACGATCGATGCTGATCCCATGGCGGCACGCATGTGCTGGTGCCGCCTGTGCCAGTATCTGGGCGGTGGCACCGGAACGGTGAATGTCTGCTTTCCCGCCGACAGGGTTTCGACCGTGGGCGAAATCCGGTGGCATGAAAGCATCGCGGACAGCGGCAACGCGATGCGGCGGGGCTTCTGCCCCTCATGCGGCACGCCCCTTTTCAGCATCGCCGAATCGCGTCCGCATCTCGCCTTCATCCGGGCGGGCGCGCTCGATGATCCGGACCTTATCGGGCCGCAGGCGGTGATCTGGACCCAAGGCGCGCCAAAATGGGCCACCCTGGACCCCGAACTGCCCCATTATCCCGCTCAAATACCGCCCGTCGCCTGAAAACGGGTTTTCAGGCGCTTGCATCATGAGCGCCTCCGTGTGATCCTTCGACAATAAGCCGCGAAGACGGCGCAATCGAGGGGATGTCAATGCGTCATGCCGTCTTGTCTCTGTTGGCTGCGATGGTCCTGCCGGCCACCGTTCATGCTGCGCTGTCAAACGCCGATGAAGGCGCGTGGACGTCCGGCGACGACGGTCTGCGCGCGAGCGCGGCCGGCATCACGCTCCCCCAGTCGGCCGGGAGCCTGAGCCTGACCAAGTCCGGAGAAATTTCCGAGCAGGGCGAGGGCCTGGATAATTATGCGCAGTTCGCGTCAGGGGACGGCGTCATACAGGCGACTGCCTATGTCTATATGCCCAGCTATGCGGACGCCGCCATCTCCGCCTACATGACCGACAAGGCCATTCACGAGCATTTCGGCCCGCAGACGCGGCGGACCGCCTATGGCGCTACGGCCGCCGGCCGATACAGGAATGCCGCGATCCGCTCGGTCTACAATGGCGCCGACGGTCAGCTTGTTACGGAGGCCGCCTTCATCCACGCGGGCCGCTGGATGATCAAGCTGCGGGTGACAGGCCCGGTCGATCGCGCGCAAGACGTCAAGTTCGGCATGGATGCCCTGCTGGGCGGGATGCAGTTTGATAAGGACGCGGTTCCGACGCAGGTCGCCGCCCGCGATGTGGGGCCCTGTCCCGTGACGGACGGTCCCGGCGCGCGCATCGTCAAGGACCGCACCGCTGCACAGGATCAGATCGGCGATCTCGCCTTTCCGCACGATGGCAGGGACATTCTGTGCGTGCGCGGCACGGTCCAGGTCGGGGACGCCAGCTACGACATGCTGCAGGCGACCGGCGACGGGCTCCATTCCCCGGTCCTGGTGCCGCTCAACGATGCTGGCAAGGTCATGCGGTTTGACCATATGCCGGCGGGCGACGGATATCGTTTGACCGTGCATCAGGTTGGAAGGACGGACGTCTACGGCGCCTATGACCGTATTCCGACACGGCAGCAGATCGCCGCGATCATCGATGGCAGCGATAAAATGGGTGCGACGTTGCTGCAAAGCACGGCCCATGCCGCCGATGGCCGCGCAACCATCAGCACGAATTCCGGCGGCCGCTGAAACGAACCGCCGTCGGATCGGGCGTCAGATCAGGTAGCCGACCTCATAGAGGCCCCATCGCCGGCCTTGAAATTCCAGCGGCACGAACACGCTCCTCAACGCCCTGTACCGGCCTTCGCCCAGATCCTGGCGATAGGTGAACAGGAAGAAGTCCCCCTCGCTGTCAAGCGCGCGGCGGGTCTGGCTGTCCATGAACACCTGGCGATTACGGGCGTTTTCCAGATTCCAGAGACGATCGCCGGATTTCTGGGCAAGGCTTCGGGCGCTGATATGGGTAGGAAGAAATCCATTCATATCGACCAGGCAACATCCCACCACGGCGGGGTCTTGCGCCGTGCGCCGGTCGAGCACCGGCCGCACATGCCTGTCCGCGAAATCCACGAAATCGGTCAGATACTGCACCGGGTCGCTGCCCTGGACAGGGCGATAGCGCGTATCGAACAGCGCCTCGACACGCAATTGCCCCGACGTCAGCGCCATGTCGATGATTTCGGCGATTTCCGCCGCGCCCTCTTCGGCCATCCCGATATACAGGCTGTTCCGTGTGCGAACCCCGCCATGTGCGACCGTGTTGAGCATGGCGTTCGCCATTCCCTCCAGGTCGTCCAGGCGGCCCAGGGCGCTGTTGACCTGCAAAGCGCTCTGGTTCGCTGAACGGCTGAATTCGTTCAGGCCCTCGCGCAGGGATTCGACATCCTCGCACGCTTCCTCGGTACAGGCGGCGATGGAGTGAGAGCGTTGCTGGAACTGGGTCACGAGCGACGACACCTCGGTCATCATGGTGCGCATGTCGTCGATATGGCTTCCCGCCTCCCGGCCGCGCTGGATGTTCGCCTCCACGCCGCGCATCAGGCCGCGCGCGTTGCTGTCCAGTTGATCGAGCTTCTCGCGCACGGACCGGGCGGACTCGCCCGCCTGCGCGGCCAGCCTGCGGATTTCGTCCGCCACCACGGCAAATCCCTGCGTCGCCTCTCCGCCCCGCGCGGCCTCGATCGCGGCATTGACGCCCAGCATGCGGGTCTGGTGCGCGACCGCCCCCAGTTCGTCGGATATGCCGCCTACCGCCTCGATGACGGACAGGAAGCCGCGCAGATGCACCTCCAGCCCGGTCACATGCGCAATCAGGCCGGCAACCTCATTCAGGGACAGCGCCGCCGCTTCATTGCCGTCGGCGATTATGCGCTCCGCCTTTTGCGCGGTTACGCGCAGCTCCAGAGCGGCGACGCCGCTTTCGGCCTGGTTGGCCGACAGCGCTTCCATCCGCCCCTGAAGGCCGGCCAGACGGTGGATATCGGATTGAATGCATTTATCGATCTGCGCAAGAAAGCCAGCCGTCTCGCTGCATTGCAGCGAAATATCCGCAGATCTTTCCCCCAGATCGGCCAGAATTTCGTGATTTTCCAAATGCGCCCCGAGCTTCCTACTCTTGTTTTGGATAGTGCCGTATTAATGATGCATTGCAAGAATTAATGTTGCGTTGCCGAAGGGTGACGCAAAACGTCCCGCGTGCCGACTCCGATTGCGATGCCTCGCGGTTTCGGCAATGATGGCAGTATGTTTCTGGGCTTTCTCGACGAACTGCGCGCCGCCGGCATTCCCGCCGGCATCAAGGAGCATCTGGTGCTGCTGGAGGCGCTCGAACGGGATGTGATCGAGCGGCGCCCGGAGGAATTCTACTATCTCGCCCGTGCAACCTTCGTGAAGGACGAGAGCCTGATCGACCGCTTCGATCAGGTATTCTCAAAGGTTTTCAAGGGGCTGGAAGCCAATTACGGCGTCGCCACCCAGGATATTCCCGAGGAATGGCTGAAGGCGGTCGCGGAAAAATTCCTCAGTCCCGAGGAGATGGAAAAGATCAAATCCCTCGGCTCCTGGGACGAGATCATGGACACGCTGAAAAAGCGCCTGGAGGAGCAGCAGGGCCGGCATCAGGGCGGCAGCAAATGGATCGGCACCGGCGGCACCTCTCCCTTCGGCAATGGCGGCTATAATCCCGAGGGCATCCGCATCGGCGGCCAGAGCAAACATAAGCGCGCCATCAAGGTGTGGGAGCAGCGCGAGTTTCGGAATCTCGACAGCACCAAGGAATTGGGCACGCGCAACATCAAGGTGGCGCTGCGCCGCCTGCGCCGCTTCGCGCGGGAGGGCGCGGCCGACGAACTGGATCTGGACGAAACGATCCGGGGCACCGCGCGACAGGGGTGGCTCGACATCCGCATGCGTCCGGAGCGGCACAATGCGGTCAAGCTGCTGCTCTTTCTGGACGTCGGCGGATCGATGGACCCGTTCGTGACGCTGTGCGAGGAACTGTTCTCGGCCGCCACGGGCGAGTTCAAGAATCTGGAATTCTTCTACTTCCACAACTGCCTGTACGAGGGCGTGTGGAAGGACAATCGCCGCCGCTTCAGCGAGCGCACACCCACCTGGGACATCCTCCACAAATATGGCCATGACTATAAGGTTGTATTCGTGGGCGACGCGGCGATGTCCCCCTATGAGATCAGCCATCCCGGCGGATCGGTGGAGCATTTCAACGAGGAATCCGGCGCAACATGGCTGCACCGTGTCGCGAACACCTATCCGGCGACCGTGTGGCTGAACCCCAGCACGCAGGATCATTGGAGCTACAGCCAGTCCACCCGCATGATCCGCGAACTGCTGAACGATCGCATGTATCCGCTGACCCTAGCGGGGCTTGAGGCGGCGATGAAGGAGTTGACGCGGAAGCGGTGATGGGGGCGGATGGCGATGATGGGTGTAAAGCCATCATGGTTATCCATAACTCGTCATTCCCGCGAAAGCGGGAACCCATCTCTCCTTTCTACACCTTGCATGCCAAAGCGCGTTGGGTCCCCGCTTCCGCGGGGATGACGAAAGCGGTGGTTATTGGACGGACCATTCTCAATCCTCCCCTGCGAGGGGAGGTGGCATTCCGTAGGAATGACGGAGGGGTGTCACCCTATCGTGGGGGCGGCACCCCTCCACCGGCTACGCCGGTCCCCCTCCCCTTACAGGGGAGGATAGTTGGTCGATGACGCCTTGGCTCCCATGGGAAGGGGATCTTGGGAGCCCGTTCCAAACACCCCTGTCCTACACCCCGCACCCCATGCTCTACTCCCGGGCATGGAATGGCATCCACACTCTTCCGTACGGTGCAATCGGCCTGGGCCTCATCAAGGCCACGCCTGTGCCTCAACCGCGACGCAGGTGCGACTTACGTGCGACGCAACCGCGACGAACTTGAGACACAGGTGCGACCCGAGTGCGACGCACATGAGACGCACCTGCGACCTACATGAGACTCAAGTGCGACGTACCTGCGACGCACATGAGACCAACATGGGACTTTGTTGCGACTTTCCGGGTCAAAACGCGGCACACCCCGCAACTTCCGCAACTTCGCCCCGCAACCTTGGCGTGCAGCCGGGCTCGGCCCCGTCAATGCGGCGCGAAAATCACCCCGCCCGTCATCGGCGCAGCCACGCCCGTCGTTCCCGGAAAACTGATCGGCAGGCCATGAAGCCTACGGACCGCCATATAGCCGAACCCCTCCGCCTCGATGGCATCGCCGTTCCACTCCAAATCGTCGACAGGAGACACGGTAATACCGGCCGCTTTCTCCAGCATGTCCATGAGCGTGTAATTGTGTCGACCACCTCCTGCTGCAAAGATCGCCTTTGGCCGCTCGGGCAGCAAGCGCAGGCCCCGTGCCACGGATTGCGCGGTAAAGGCCGTAAGCGTGGCCGCTCCATCTATCAAGCTGAGGTCCCGGACGGGATCAATCGTGAATGCCTCACGGTCGATGCTCTTGGGCGGCGGCATATCGAACCAGGGATTATCGAGCATCGCCGAAAGCACGCGCGCATCAACCTCCCCCGCCGCCCCCGCTGCGCCGCCAGGATCAAAGGCAACGCCGGCTTTCACCTTCATCCAGTTGTCGATCAGGCCGCTCGCCATGCCGGTGTCGAAGGCGATCAGCGCCCCATCAACCCCGATGCCGTCAGCCCCGATAAAGGTAATGTTCGCGACGCCCCCCAGATTGAGGATCGCCACCGGCTTGGCCAGGTCATGCGCCAGCGCCCGGTGATAGACCGGCAGCAAGGGCGCGCCCTGCCCGCCCGCCGCCACGTCCGCGCTGCGCAGGTCGCCGACCACCGTGATGCCGAAGGCCCCGGCCAGCGCCGCGCCGTCGCCGATCTGCCAGGTCCAGCCGCGATCGGGCCTGTGCGCGACCGTGTGCCCGTGAAAGCCGATCACGTCGATCTCTTCCGCCGTCCGGCCGCTACGCCCCAGCAGGTCGGCCACGGCCTGCACATGCAGTTCCGTCAATTCCTCGGTGACGGCGGCGATCAGGGGTTCGAACCCCGGCGACTCCATCGCCATCGCCCGCTGGCACGCTTCGGCCAGCCGTATGCGAAAGCCTTCCTCATACGGGATGGCGTGAAATTCCAGGGATTCGGTCTCGCCTTGCCCGTCGGTGCGGATCAGCGCCGCATCGATTCCGTCCCGTGAGGTCCCCGACATCAAACCGATGGCCAACATGCTACCCAATCGCGAATCTCCATGGTATGCGCCGCGCGCCATGACGACATTTACATCCGATCTCCTGCGCTTACTCGACACGCGCGGCTATATCCACCAGATCACCGACGCGCAGGGTCTCGATGCGCTTGCGGGCAAGCAGATCGTGCCGGGTTATATCGGCTTCGATCCTACCGCACCCTCGCTGCATGTCGGCAGCCTGGTCCAGATCATGATGCTCCGCCGGATGCAGCAGGCCGGGCACAAGCCGATCGTCCTGATGGGCGGCGGCACCGGCAAGATCGGCGATCCCAGCTTCAAGGATGAGGCGCGCAAGCTGATGACCGGCGATGTGATCGCGTCCAACGTCGCCAGCATCAAGCGCGTGTTCGAGAAGTTCCTGACCTTCGGCGATGGTCCGTCCGACGCGATCATGGTCGACAATGCCGACTGGCTCGACAAGCTGGAATATATCCCGTTCCTGCGCGACATCGGCCAGCATTTCTCGGTCAACCGGATGCTGAGTTTCGACAGCGTCAAGACCCGGCTGGACCGGGAGCAGTCGCTGAGCTTCCTCGAATTCAACTACATGATCCTGCAGGCTTACGACTTCCTGGAACTGTCCCGGCGCGCCGATTGCCGGCTGCAGATGGGTGGGTCCGACCAGTGGGGCAATATCGTCAACGGCATAGAACTGTCCCGCCGCGTCGACAGTACGCAGGTCTACGGCCTCACCACACCGCTCATCACCACGGCCGACGGCGGCAAGATGGGCAAGACGATGAACGGCGCGGTATGGCTGAACGCCGACGCACTGCCGCCTTATGATTACTGGCAATTCTGGCGGAACACGCAGGATGCCGATGTCGGCCGCTTCATGCGTCTGTTCACGGATCTGCCGCTGGACGAGATCGCCCGGCTCGAAGCGCTGCAGGGCGCGGAAATCAACGACGCCAAGAAAATCCTCGCCGATGCCGCCACCGCCATGGCGCATGGGTCCGATGCGGCGCAGCTTGCCGCCGAAACGGCGCGAAAAACCTTTGAGGAAGGGGCGTCCGACGCCAATCTGCCGACGGTCAGCCTCGGCGTAGACGGCCTCAATGTGGTGCAGGCGAACGTTGCCCTGGGCTTTGCTACATCCAACAAGGAAGCGCGCAGAAAGTTGGCTGAAGGCGCTATTCGGGTGAACGGCGTGGTCGTCAGCGATCCGGTGTTCGTCTTGTCCACCGGCGACAAGATCAGCTTCGGGGCGAAGAAACACGGCCTCGTTATTGCGTGACGCGACATTTGACCCATTAACCATTTCCCCTCACGCTGTTTCAGCACTCTTCCTGTAACCCTTTGGTTCGGGTCGAAAAAAACGGGGTATTGGCAAAGTGGTCAAACAGGTGAGCGGCGCGAAGTTGAGTGATCCGAGCGAATTGCGACGGGCCGTCCGTGAGCTGGTTGATTTTGGCACCAGCGCGGCGGTGCGCGGGATCATGCATGACCTGCGCGTCATCAACATATCGCCGCTTGGGCTGATGGGCCGGATCGACGCCGATGTCCGCAAGGGCGACCGCATCATCGTCGAGCTGCCGCACGTCCGGACCGTCGAAGCGATTGTCCGCTGGATCGAGGATGGCCGTATCGGCACGGAATTCACCAGCCCGGTTGCGACCGATGACTTTGCGCACATGCTCATCTTCATGCCCCGGCGGCAGACCGCCTGGTAAAATCCTCGTCGCTGTCCTGCAACTGCCGCCTGCGCGGCAGCGCTTCGGGCATTTCGGTGCGCAGGAACGTCATCACCGCCTCGCGCACCTCGCACCGCAGGTCGAACGCCACCCCCGCATTGCGCGCGCTCAGCAACCCGCGCAGTTCCAGTGCGTCCGCCTTCTGCTCGGTCACCTGCATGATCGCGACCCGCTTGTCCCACCGTGCATTGGCCTGCGTCGCTTCCACGAATTTCCTGCGGATGCGCTCCACGTCTGCCGTGGGATCGACATAGAAGAATACGGTGCCCAGCAGGTCGCTGGTCTGCGTGGTCCAGTTCTGGAAAGGTTTCTCCAGGAAATAGGACACCGGCACGATCATCCTGCGGTCGTCCCAAATGCGGATGATGACATAGGTCAGGCGGATGTCCTCCACCCGCCCCCACTCCCCCTCCACGATCACCACATCGTCCAGCCGGATCGGTTCAGAGAACGCCATCTGGATGCCGGCGATCAGGTTCTTGAGCGCCGGTTGCGCCGCTGCGCCGACGGCCAGGCCGGCAAGCCCTGCCGACGCCATCAACGTCACGCCCACGGTGCGCACGCCGGGAATGGCGATCAGCATCAGCGCGACGACGATGAAACCGATCACGAACTGCATGATGCGATAGAGGATGCGCACCCGCGTATGCCGCCTGCGCGCTTTCAGATTATCCTCGACGCTGATGTCGCTCTTCATCTCGACGATCCGCCGCGCCGCCTTCAGCAAGCGGAGCGCCAGCCAGCCGATGATGAGCGCAAGCACCATCTTCGACCCGATGGACCAGAGGGTCCCGACACGCGGCCCCAGCGTCAGCGGCTGCAGTCCCGCCGCGAGCGCCAGCAGTACCACCAGCCAGCGGGTCGGCTGCCTGACCGCCGCCACGATGATATCGTCGCTTTCGCTGCTGCCCCGGCGCGCCAAGCGGGTGGCGACGGCAAAGAACGTCCAATGGATCGCAAAGGCGATCAGCACCGATGCGCCGATCGACAATGCGGCGGTCAGGGAAATGCCGGAAAAACTAAGGTCTGGACGACTGGCCATGCGTGGCCAACGCAAATGAGCGGCGTTTGTTTCGCAGATGCAGCATCTTACCCTAGCTCCGTTCGCTTCGAGCGAAGTCGAGAAGCCGCGCGCAGGTTTCTCGACTTCGCTCGAAACGAACGGAGGTGGGTAATTCGCCCCCTACCCGCTCCGCAACAACCCCACGGCCGCATCCCGCTCGAACAGATACAGGCATGTCCTTGCCGCCTGCCCGCGCTCGGAATCCAGTCCCCCGTCCCGGTCGATCAACAGCCGCGCATCGTCTCGCGCCGTATCGACAAATTCCGCAATCTGCTCCGGGCTCGCCAGCCGGAACTGTGCCTCGCCTGACTGCCGAGTCCCCAGCAGTTCGCCAGCGCCCCGCAATTTCAGGTCCTCCTCCGCGATCCGGAAGCCGTCATTGGTTTCCCGCATCAGCGCCAGCCGCGCCCGGGACGTCTCGCCCAATGCTCCGCCGCGCAAAAGCAGGCATACAGACGGCTTGTCCCCCCGCCCCACCCGGCCGCGCAACTGGTGCAACTGGGCAAGCCCGAACCTGTCGGCGCCCTCAATGATCATCAGCGTCGCGTTGGGCACGTCGACGCCGACTTCGATCACGGTCGTTGCCACCAGCACCTTGGTCCGGTCACCGGCGAACGCCTCCATGACGGCGTCCTTGTCCGGCCCCTTCATCCGGCCGTGGACAAGAGCGATGGCGTCACCGAACCGTATCCGAAGTGCCTCCGCTCGCGCCTCGGCCGCCTGCTGATCGCTCGTCTCGCTCTCCTCGACCAGCGGGCACACCCAATAAGCCTGCCCCCCGCCCGCGATATGCCGCCCGAGCGCCTCAATCACCTCGTCCACCCGCGCAGTTGATAGAACACGCGTTTCGATCGGCTGGCGTCCAGGCGGCATTTCGTCCAGCCGCGACACCTCCATTTCGCCATAATAGGTGAGCGTCAGGGTGCGGGGGATGGGCGTCGCCGTCATCACCAGCAGGTGAGGCGTCCGCTCTGCCTTCGCCGTCAGCATCATGCGCTGGGCGACGCCGAAGCGATGCTGTTCGTCGATTACCGCCAAGGCGAGATTGCGATATTGCACGGCATCCTGAAAGATCGCGTGGGTGCCGACCAGGATATGGATGCTGCCATCTGCCAGCCCCATCAGGGTCGCCTCCCGCGCTTTGCCCTTCTCTCGGCCGGTGAGGATCGCGATGTTGACGGGTAACCCCGCCAGCATCTTCTGCAGCGTCGCGAAATGCTGTCGCGCCAGAATTTCCGTCGGAGCCAGCATCGCCCCCTGCGCCCCAGCCTCGACCGCGTTCAGCAAGGCCATGAGCGCGACAAGCGTCTTGCCCGACCCCACGTCGCCCTGCAGCAGGCGCAACATTGGGGTCGCTTGCGCCATATCGCCCTCAATCTCGCCGATCGACCGCCGCTGCGCGCCGGTTGGCGCGAAGGGCAGTTTCAGCATCGATCGCAAATGCCCATCGCCTTCGATCGGCGTGCCCCGACGCCTGCGGGAGGAAGCGCGCACCAGCATCAGCGCCAGTTGCCCCGCGAATATCTCGTCATAGGCCAGCCGGGCCTTCGCAACCGCATCGGCGGGGTCCGTGTGCGCCCGCGCTAGCGCCTCATGCCAGCTCGGCCAATCCTTGCGCGCCAGCAGGCTCGGCTCGATCCATTCGGGGATATCCGGCGCGCGCTGCAGCGCCTGCGCCGCCAGTTCCCGCATCCGGTTATTGGTCAGCCCTTCCGACAGGCCATAGACCGGCTCGCGCTCCGGAATATCCTTGGCTTCCTCAATCGCCAGCACATGGTCGGGATGGACGATCTGAAGATCCTGCCCATAATGATCGAGCTTTCCCGACACGAAACGCGGTTCGCCCAGCGGCAGCAGCTTGCGCGGCCAGCCGCTGTTGCGGCCGAAGAAGATCAGCGAGACATAATTGCCGTGCCTGTCCGTAGCCTGCACCCGGAACGGCGCGCGACTTCCGCCGCTCGCCTTATATTCCACGGGTGTCAGCACGATCCCGATGATCCGCCCAGCATCGGCCATATCCAACGTATCGGTCAGCTTCCTGTCGACCCAACTGACCGGCAGATGGAACGCCACATCGACCGCCCGCGCCAGCCCGAGCCGCTCCAGCGGACGCGCCAGCGCAGGCCCAACCCCCTTCAAGGCGGAAATTTCGGCAAACAGCGGATTGAGTATGTCGGGTCGCATGGCTATCTCGCCACTATCGCAGCCCGTGGGGTCCATGCAAATGGCCACGGGCCAATTTCTCGTGCCCGGCTTTCGGGCCAGCAAGGATATCCATGGACAAGAACCCGGTCTTGCGCCGTTTGCACTTTCGGGCATGGCATCGCGGCACGAAGGAAGCGGACATGATGGTCGGCGGATTCTTCGACCGATATGGCGCCGGCTGGAATGCGGAGGAGATCGCCTGGTTTGAGCTGCTGCTGGAAGAGCAGGATGTCGATATCATGGCCTGGGGCCTCGGCACGCTGCCGGTTCCCGAACAGTTTGAGGGGCCGTTGATGGACGCCTTCCGCAAGCTCGATTTCATCACCATCTCCAAATGAGATTGCCGCAAAATTCGTGACTGACATCCAGAAGATCCTCAAGGCCACCACGCCCCTCACCCTCTCGGGCGTTCCGGCGGGGTTTCAGCCATGGCTGCTCGCCGACATCGCCAGGGGCGCTGCGGGGCGTACCGTATTCATCGCACCGGACGAACAGCTGATGCAGGCTGTCGCAGATACGGTGCACTGGTTCGCGCCCGAAATAGAGGTCATCCGCATCCCCGCATGGGACTGCCTGCCCTATGATCGGGCGTCGCCTTCTTTGCGCACAGCGTCGGAGCGGCTGGCGGGATTACACGCCTTGCAGATCAAGCCGCGCGGACCGCAGCTTGTTCTGACGACGATCAATGCGCTCACACAGCGCACCCTTACCCCTTTCCGCATCCGGCAACTGGTGGCGCGCCTTGCCCCGGGGGAACGGATCGCCATCGACAAGCTGGCGCAGCTTCTTCAGGCGAACGGCTATGTCCGCACCGACACCGTTCATGACGCAGGCGAATATGCGATCCGGGGCGGTATCGTCGATCTGTATCCCGGCGGCGAACCGCAACCGCTGCGCCTGGACTTCTTCGGCGACGAGATAGAGACCGTCCGCCGTTTCGACCCCGCCTCCCAGCGCACCAGCGAGACTGTCGAGGGCTTCATCCTGCTCCCGGCGTCCGAGGCGCTTCTGGACGAGGAGAGCATAAAGCGGTTCCGGGGGCGCTATCGAGAGACCTTCGGCGCGACGGCCACGGGCGATCCGCTCTATCAGGCGGTGAGCGACGGCCGGCGGCTGGCGGGCATGGAGCATTGGCTGCCGCTATTCGAGGAGCGGCTGACGCCGATGTTCGAGCATCTGGGCGACGATACTGTCTTCATCCGCGACCATGGCGTCACCGGCGCGGCCGAGGCGCGGTTCGAGGCGATCCGCGACTATCACGCCAACCGTATCGAAGCGAAATCCGCCAATCCGGGCGCTTACCGTCCGCTTGATCCGTCGCTGCTGTATCTGAGCGCAGGCGAGTGGGAGGCGGCGGTCGGCAGCCACGCCATCCATATCACCTCACCCTTCCATGAGCCGGAGAGCGACCGCGTTATCGATTTCCATGTGGGCAGCGCCCGCGATTTCGCGCCCGAACGTGCGCAGAACGTCAATATCTACGAGGCCGTCGCCAAGCATCTTTCCACCCTGCGCCTTGGCACCAAGAAGATCGTCATCGCCAGCTATTCGCGCGGTGCACGTGAGCGGCTGACCGGCCTGCTCGCGGATCATGGCGTCGCGAAGATGGCGGAGGCTGACGGCTGGCAGCAGGCACTGGGCGTCGCTGGCTCCAGCCAAATCGCGCTGGTCGTCCTGCCGCTTGACCACGGCTTTACCGCGCCTGACGTCGCGCTGCTGACCGAACAGGATATGCTGGGCGACCGCCTTGTCCGGCGGGCAAAGCGCAAGAAAAGCGCCGATGCCTTCCTGCAGGAACTGGCGACACTGACGCCCGGCGATCTTGTGGTCCATGCCGACCACGGCATCGGTCGCTATGACGGCATCATGTCGATCCCGGTCGGCAATGCGCCGCATGACTGCGTGGCGCTGGGCTATGCGGGCGGCGACAAGCTGTATGTCCCGGTCGAGAATCTCGATGTCCTCTCCCGCTACGGCTCGGAAACCGATGGTGTCGCGCTCGACAAGCTGGGCGGGGAAGCGTGGCAGCGCCGCAAGGCGAAGATGCGCGAGCGCATTCGCGAGATTGCCGGCGAACTGCTCAAGACCGCCGCCGCCCGCGCCCTGCGCCCAGCCCCGGTCGCTGAGCCCGACGCGGCCGGATATCCGGCATTCGTCGACCGCTTTCCCTATCAGGAGACCGACGATCAGGATCGCGCCATCTCCGACGTGCTCACCGACCTTGGCGATGGCAAGCCGATGGACCGGCTGGTCTGCGGCGATGTCGGCTTCGGCAAGACGGAGGTCGCGCTGCGCGCTGCCTTCGTCGCCGCCATGGCCGGGATGCAGGTCGTACTGATCGGCCCGACGACGCTGCTGGCCCGTCAGCATTTCAACAATTTTGAGGAGCGTTTCAGGGGCTTCCCGCTGAAGGTCGGGCGCCTCTCCCGCCTCGTCCCCGCCGCCGAAGCCAAGGCGGTGAAGGAGGGCCTTGCGGACGGCACGCTGGACATTGTCGTCGGCACCCATGCCCTGCTGACCAAGGGGCTGGAGTTCAAGCGGTTGGGCCTGGTCATCGTCGATGAGGAACAGCGGTTCGGCGTCACCCACAAGGAACGGCTGAAGAGCCTGAAGACCGACGTCCATGTGCTGACGCTGACGGCCACGCCCATTCCCCGCACGCTGCAGATGGCGATGTCGGGCCTGCGGGAACTGTCAGTCATCCAGACGCCGCCGGTCGATCGGTTGGCGGTGCGTACCTATGTAATGCCATGGGATGGAGTGGTCATTCGCGAGGCGCTGCTGCGCGAACATTATCGTGGCGGACAGAGTTTCTTCGTGGTGCCGCGGATCGCGGATCTGGCCGATATCGAGGAATTCCTGCATAACGAAGTGCCAGAAGTCCGCCCCGTCGTCGCCCACGGCCAGATGAGCCCGACAGAAGTCGAGGAGCGCATGTCATCCTTCTACGACAAGCGCTATGACGTATTGCTCTCCACCACGATCGTCGAAAGCGGGCTTGATATTCCGAGCGCCAACACCCTGATCATCCACCGCGCCGACCGTTTCGGCCTTGCCCAACTCTATCAGTTGCGCGGACGGGTTGGCCGGTCGAAGACGCGCGCCTACGCCTATATGACGACGCCCGCCGACCGCATCATTACCGAGACGGCGGAAAAGCGGCTGAAAGTCTTGTCCGATCTTGATACGCTGGGCGCCGGGTTCCAGCTCGCCAGCCACGATCTCGACATTCGCGGCGCGGGTAATTTGGTTGGCGACGAACAGTCGGGGCATATCCGTGAGGTCGGCTTCGAACTCTACCAGTCAATGCTGGAAGAGGCGATCATGGATGCCAAGGCCGGTGGCCTGTTGCGCGACCGGGCGAGCGAGAAATTCTCGCCGCAGATCACCGTCGATGCGCCGATCATGATTCCGGAAGAGTATGTGCCCGACCTCGACCTGCGCATGGGCCTGTATCGCCGGATCAACGAGCTGGACGACCGACAGGGGATCGAGGCGTTCGCGGCCGAGTTGATCGACCGTTTCGGCAAGCTGCCTGCCCCGACGCAGAATTTGCTGAAGCTCATCGAGATCAAGCAGAACTGCCTTGCCGCGTCGGTCGCCAAGATCGATGTCGGGCCGAAGGGTGCACTGGTCACGTTCCAGAATGACAGCTTTCCCAATCCGGCCGGCCTCATCGCCTATGTCCAGAAGCTGGAGGGCACGGCCAAGCTGCGCCCCGACAGCAAGCTGGTCATCACGCGCGGCTGGGGCGATCCGGTGGCGCGGTTGAATGGCGCATTGCAACTGTCCAAAGGGCTGGCGAAGGTGGCGGGGTAGTCTACAGTAACCTGTATTGATGCCATGGCGTAAAACCATTCGCCGCTCGTTGTGATAAGGCGGGATTGCGCGTGGACGGGGGCAGCACAGGCGATGAACAAGCGGGATTTCCTCAAGGTCACGGCGGGGGCTTCGCTGGTACTGTCGCTCAAGTCGGGCGCGCTGGCAGCAAGCCTGAAGAAGCCTGCCGGGGAGATCGCAGGGGACGAGGCGTTCTGGGCGGAGATTCGCGGCCATTACAAAACCGATAACCATTTCATCAATCTGGAGAACGGCTTCTACTGCTTTCAGCCCGACACGGTGCTCGACGCCTTCATCAGCAATGTCCGGGCCATCAATGGCGAGGCGTCACACTATATGCGCACGCGGCTCGACAGCGACGTGGTGAAGATCCGCACGTCGCTCGCCGCCTTCGCCGGATGCCCGGTCGAGGAACTGGTGGTCACGCGCAACACTACCGAGTCGCTCGATACCGTGATCAACGGCTTCGACTGGAAGCCCGGTGACGAGGCCGTCATGGGCAATCAGGACTATGGGTCGATGATCGACATGTTCTCGCTGCAAGCGCGGCGGCATGGGATCGTCAACAAAATCGTCGACATCCCACTCGATCCGCAAAGCGACGAGGAGGTGATCGACGTCTATCGCCGGGCCATCACCGGAAACACCAAGCTGTTGATGGTGTCGCACATGATCGGCGGAACCGGGCATATCCTGCCGGTCGCCGCAATATGCGACATGGCGCATCAGCATGGCGTTCAGGTGATGGTCGACGGCGCGCACAGTTTCGCGCATCTCGACTTCAAGATTCCTGACCTGCGCTGCGATTATTTCGGCAGTTCTTTGCACAAATGGCTGTCGGTGCCGATCGGCAACGGGTTGCTCTATGTGCGGCGCGATCGCATCCCCGGGCTATGGCCAATGTTCGGCGACGCCGGGATGGCCGACGACGATATCCGCAAGCTCAACCATCGTGGCACGCACCCGATTCACACCGATCTGACCATCGACAACGCCATCGCGTTTCACGAGGCGATCGGCAGCGCGCGGAAGATGGCGCGCCTCCGCTATCTGCAGAATTACTGGACCGGCAAGGTGCGGAAGATATCCGGCGTCACAATGTACACGCCGCGCGCGACTGAGCGGTTCTGCGCGATCGGCAATGTCGGCATCAAAGGCGTCGCGCCGGCCGACCTTGCCCGGACATTGATGGAGAGGTTCAACATCTACACGGTCGCGATCGAACGGCCGCCGGTGCATGGCATTCGCGTCACGCCGCAGCTTTACACGTCTCCACAGGAGTTGGATGCGCTAGTGGCGGCCATCAAGGCCATTGCCGCCAATCCGGCGATGGCGAGAGCTTCAGCCGCCTGAACCCGCAAGGACAGCCAGTTCCTCGCTGCTGACGGCGGCGGACCGGAGGAATCCCTGATAATAATCGCAGCCCTCCCGGGCCAGCAGGGACAGTTGCTGCTCGGTCTCCACGCCCTCGGCAATGACCGCAAGCCCAAGCGACTTGGCCATCTGGATGACGCCGCGCACGATGATGCGGTCGCGCGGAGACCCGGCAATGTCCTGCGCGAGGCCGCTGTCGATCTTCAGATAGTCGAGCGGCAGCGCCTTGAGATAGGCCAGGCTGGAATAGCCGGTCCCGAAATCGTCGATCGCCACCCGAAGTCCCTCTGCGCGCATGCGATCCAGAAGGACGGCGACGGCGTCGATATCATCGACAAGGCCGCTCTCGGTAATCTCGACAGTCAGCCGCGTGCGCGGAAAGCCGCTGCCGTCAACCCGCTCAAGGAAGCGCTCCAGAAAATCCGGCTGCGAGATGTCGGCCGCCGTAACGTTGAGCGACAGTCGGAGCATAGCGAGTTCGGACGGCCACGCGGCGGCCTGCCGCAGCGCCTCGCCATGGATATGCGCCGACAGGGGAAGAAGGAAATCAGAGCGCTCCGCCGCCGCGAACAGGACGCCCGCGCCAAGCAGACCGTGATCGGGATGCGTCCAACGCGCGAGGGCCTCGACCCCCGTAAACGCGTCATCCGCCGTGGCATATTGCGGTTGGAAGCCGATACCAATCTCGCCCCGGTCCAGCGCAAGGCGCAGGTCCGCTTCCAGACGATCCGAGTCGACCTCTCGGCTGTTTTTCTGGGCCGTGTAGATGCGTATACCCTCGCCATCGGATTGCCGCGCATCGGCCAAGGCCGTCGCCGCGTGACGCAACAGCCGCACGGCGTCATCGCCCTTCCCCGCCCCCGCAATGCCGCATCGACCCGTCAGCCGGATCAGATGATCACCCGCGCTGAAAGGCTGGCCAATGGCCGCGACCAGCCGCCGCGCCAGGAACTTCGCACGCTCGACGCCGGCCTGCCCTGCGCTTTCCATGTGCAGGCCGACCAGGAATTCGGACCCGGCGATCCGCGCAAGCAATGCAGTGGGTCCGGCCACCTCTTCCACCAGCCGCTCCATGCGCCGCGCCAGCCTGCCCAGCAGGGCATCGCCCACCATCTGGCCATAGGCGGTGTTCACCCGATCAAGCTGGCTGATCGACAGCAGTAGAAGGATAGGGGAAGGAGACGGCGGGGTGAGAGCATCATCGAGCCACGATAGCGCCACCGCGCGATTACTAAGCCCGGTAAGATAATCGCGTTGTCCCGGCCTGCGCCATCCCTTTCCAGGCAGCAGTTCCACCTCGCCGACTATCCCGCCGGCATCGGCATGGAGATGATGGGCCGCTCGTTTTGCGCCCGCCGTATCCAGATTATGTGCAAAGGCGGCGCTTTCGCCATGGTGCAGCACCGTTCTTGCCGCGGCCAGCGCGGCAACGCGGTCCGGCCCGGTCAAGGACCGCAGGAGACCTCTGGCGCCTTGCGCACCCTCTTGCCCGAGCGCGCTGGCGAGTGCCTCGCTAAGGCGCACCTCCCCCGTCCGCTGATCAAAACGCCAGCGCAAGGCGTCGCTCCTGCGAATTGCATGGCCACTCCCCGCCCGCTTCACGCCGCCGTTCATCCGTTCCACAAGCCGCTGCGCGGAGGCGAGCGTTGCAGCCAGCGTTTGCGCGTCAAACGGTTCGGCAAGATAGTGCGTCATTCCGGCCGCGACCAGAGCGGGCACCTGACCCGCGCACCCCTGCGCCACCAAACCGATCAGCGCGCCGCCGGTTGCCTCGACGGCTTCGGCCAGGGGAGCGATCAACGCCTCCGGAGCCTTGGCCCGCCGGACATCGACCAGGGCGATGAACGCGTCTCCGGCCAGAAAGCGCTGCCCAGCCCCCGCCGCACGCCGGGAAGCGACGACCCGCCAGCCAACCTCGCCGGCCAGCCTTGCAAGCCCATCGCGGTCCTGCTGCGACAGAATGAACAGGCCGGGCCTGCTGTCGTCATGATCCTGTCTGCGCGTCAATCGGCTACCTTAGAATTGCGCCGCCGGACGATATCCGAAGCCGCGATTCCCCTACCATAGCATGACCTGGTTACCACCGCCTTGCGAAGAGGATACGCCCTTCCCCCGCGGTGCTTGCGCGCCGCCGTCCCATAGCCTAGCTACTGCGCATGGAAATCCGAGAAGAGGCGCGGGATCGCTTGCTGATCATGACGAGTTGTATCGTGATCAGCCGGTCTTTGACGGCCGGGCTTTCGATGGGCCAAGTGGCAGCGCACGAATGAGTTCCGAGCCCAGACGCGCGCTCGTTGCCTCTCCTACGCCCGCGGCGCGCGCAGCGGAGGAAAGGCTGCGCACCTCGTACGACTTTGTAGAGCCGCATCAGGCGGACATGGTGATTGCCCTGGGCGGCGATGGATTCATGCTGCAAACGTTGCACGCCATGCTGGAGGCACGCAGGATCGTGCCCGTATTTGGCATGAATCTGGGCACGGTAGGCTTTTTGATGAACGAATGGCGCCTGGAGCGCCTGGAGCAACGGCTCAACGCGGCCAAGGCGTTCAAGGTGCTCCCGCTGCGGATGACCGTCGACACCGTGGACGGCGAGCAATTCTCCATTCCCGCCATCAACGAAGTGTCTTTGCTGCGTGAAACCCGCCAGACCGCCAAACTGGAAGTGCAGGTCGATGGGCGGGTCGTTCTGCCCGAGTTGGTGTGCGATGGGGTGCTGGTAGCGACGCCCGCGGGGTCCACGGCCTATAACCTGTCCGCCCACGGGCCGATCCTTCCCCTGGGCTGCGGCCTTGTCGCTCTTACCCCTATCAGTCCGTTCCGCCCAAGGCGCTGGCGGGGCGCGATCCTGCCGGAAGCGACGGTTGTGCGCTTTGCCGTCCTTGATCCGGTCAAGCGCCCGGTCAGCGCTGTCGGGGATCAGCGCGAGGTCAGGGATGTCGCCGCCGTAGAGGTGAAAATCGACCGCGCGACGCCACTCACGCTGCTCTTCGATCCTGAACACACCCTCGACGACCGGATCGCTGCGGAGCAATTTATCGCCTGACAGGACTTGCCTTTGCGCAAAAGCCGCTGCTATAGGCGCGGCCTGCCCGGCGGAAGCTGGGCTGCTCCCCGATAGCTCAGCGGTAGAGCATTCGACTGTTAATCGAATGGCCGTAGGTTCGAATCCTACTCGGGGAGCCAGACTTTTCCGATAAAGCGTTGAAAAGCCTATATAATATCAACTCTCGGTATTTCTGTTCCCACAGTTGTTCCCATGTTTCGTGTTGGCTTCGCGCGAACAGACGCGATCAAGTGCGAACGGTTTTTTCACGGATCACGCCTTACAGCCCGGTCTGGTAGCTTCAGCACGGGTGACATGTGACCGCCTTCAGACCAATTTCTCCCGCCGCAGCGCTATCCATTTTTGGTGAAAGCGATCTCGACGTTCGCGCGCTTCTGGCTGATCTCGCTGACGCTGGTGTGGTGAAGACCTACGCCCGGGTTCTTGAGCAACAAGACAGCGATGGGCAGCGCGAGTCCCGCGACACCAAGTTGCCGCGCAGCGTGTGGCGTCAGATCATCGACGGCGGGAAGATCGGGGACGTGTTTTCGACCGGATCGGTTCGGCTATCGGCTTCTTCGGAGGGCGGCACCCAGACAACCATCGTGGCGATCGGAATCCGGTTCGACGATAAGTCCGTCTTGGCAGCGCGGGCAGATCATTGCGACACCTTTGCTCCGTCTGCGACGGACATCCCTCAGCGAAGCTCGGCGCCTTCGTTTCAGCCTGAACCTGAGGCATCGATTGAGACCGCCGCTCCGCCGCCTCCCGCCCGACGAGTATTACCGGCGTCGATCCCCGATGGAGCTCTCCAGCTCTCAATCGATCGAACAGCCGCGGTGCTGGGAGTTGGCCGGACGACTGTTTATAAGATGATTGCAGAGGGTCAATTGAATATGAACAAAACGAGAGGGCGGTCACATGTGACGGTGGAGAGCATCCGCAACCACCTTGTAGCGTAAATTGATGGGGCATAACGGTAGCCCGGCAACTGAAAGATAATTTTCCCATCCATTCTCGATACGCTTGAATGTGGACGGATCGGGTTTGGGCCTTTAGCGACTGGACTCGTTTGGCAGCGGTTGAATTCACTCCGGGGGGAGTGAGCGCCGTGGCCGTGGGGACCCAGATTGGCTAATGGCCGGACACCAAAGCAGCTCTCGTTTCTCTCCAAATTATTGGCTCAACGACGGTTACGCTGGAATGACAAAGAAGCTGGCGAGCTTCTCGATCGAGTCTTGCGGGCGGAAATGGCAGCTCTGCGCAATCGCCTGCGCGGCGTCCCGAAAGACTTTCCGAAGACCTCTCGGAGTCAACGTGCGAAGGATCAATTTGCGCGAGCCTACTCTCGGAAAGTAATGAATTCTTATAGGGCCCTTAAGAGACCGGTCGTCCCAAAAGAATTAATGGCGACCCGTTTTCGCAGATCGCCTATTTTAGATCGCCTCGTCCCAAAACGAGACGAAAGGTGGATTGCTATGCTGAAGCGTAGGCAATCCAAAAGTATTCCAGCGCTTTCGCTAAAGCAATTTTCCTTCTTGGATGATCCTCAAGGAACATTGCGCGCGCTACGACAAATCGGAGAAATCGAATGCGAAGCCTCTGCTGCGGCGCTTCATTTTGATGATGATTTCTGTCTCGATGCTGGCGCCTACCTCGTTCTTGCGGAGATTTGGCCGCAAATGGCTCGGATATTCACTGGCGGCAGAATGCGTCGGCCAGTTCAGAAGGTTTTGGATGCAATTGGGGTCGGCAGACATAATAAGATGACCCTACCTGGGTTACTAGACGACGAAGAGTATCTTCTAAATGGGAAGCACGCAGACGTCTGGGCTTTTCCTTTGCAACGCCGCAGACCAGCTCTCACCTCGACATCACATGACGTTCACATCGAGCCTCAAACGCGCGAGAAAGCGACAGATAAATTCTGCAGCACAGTGAACGACTGGCTGGGTGTGCCTGAGATTGATCGTGAACTAACCGTAGCAGGTAAAGGCTGGATTGGCGGGATAATTGGGGAATTACTGTGCAACGCGGAGCGGCATAGTAGGGCCGCGTCAGTCGATGGTGATTGGTCAGTTACCGCGTTTATGGTGAAACGCACAGAGAATGGCGAAGATGTATTCCGCTGCCACCTGGCTTTTCTAAGCGTGGGGCGATCCTTTGCGGAAAGCCTTACCGACGCTGCCAGCGATGTGCGCCAGTTTCTTGATCAGTATGTGACGCGCCATTGGCAGTCGAGCCAGTCTGCCGATACCCTGGCTACTCTGTTCGCGTTACAGGACATGGTGACGTGCGACCCCGAAGCAAGAAACATTCGGTCAGGTGGGACCGGGTTAATGGACGTCTTGGACTTGGTAGCCATGCTCGGAGGAACGACCCAACCCGGCAGAGAGCCGAGGGTCACAATTATTTCAGGAAGATCCTGCATTCAGCTCCGGCCACCCTATATACAAGGTGTGAGGCGAGACAGCGATACGTCGCCTCGGGTGATGTGGTGCAATGAGGCAAACAGCCAAGAAATGCCGCCGGATGGAACGATTGCGTTCGATTTAGAGGAGCATTTCGCTGGGACAGTGGTTAGTGTAGCTTTCACACTCGATCCTGTCTACTTGGCGGACGAATCGGAGACAGAGGATGGCAGCAACGATTGATCTGGAGCAGCTCACTGGAGCTGGGAAGGTCCACAATCTGAGCGGCCGCGAGCGCGGCCTTGCTGCCCGCGAGCTATTCCAATTGGATGCTCTTGATGCGGACCCTCAACCCGTAGACGTGCTCGTTCCCGATTACGTATATTCGTTGACGCCGTCTTTTGTGCAGGGCTTCTTTGGACAAAGCGTTCAGGCCTTTGGAAACGATCCCGACCGTTTTAAGACTCATTTCCGCTTTCGCGCTCCGGCTATCGTGATGCAGCAGCTTGAGCGGGGCTTAGCTGCGATTACGACTCAACGGGATCTGCGGCTGCTATAGGTGACCGAACCGGCGGCAGCCATTGGCATCAAAGAAGTAGGCAGTTGGCTCCTGTCTGGCACCGCTTTGGTTGTGACAGTCATATGGAACATCCATAATCGCCGCTATACTGATCGGAAGTCAGGTGAGGTTCGCACGGCAACGTTTGCTTATGCGGCCTGGAAGGATCTCCGCGATCCAGTATTGGCGCGACTGCGGGAATTTGAAGCTAAGGGGCATGAGCTCCAAGCGCTCACTGTGGGCACTGATGCCCAAGAAGCCTTAATCCAGAAAGTCCACAGTATAGGTTATTCGCTTACCATTGCTTTTCTCGCGTTAGAAAAGGATCTGACGCGGGTTAGATCCACTGAAGTATCGGAGGAGGTTTGGTTGCCCCTCGCTAATGGATTGATGATTGCTGGTGAAACAGATTGGGATCGCATTAATACTGCGATTCATGATGCCGCCGCCGCACCTACTGCTGATGAATGTAGAACCTTACTAAAAGGCGTAGACCCCCTAATTCTCTCAATTGGCATGGGCATAAACGCAAATATTGCGGTAGAAAATGCTAGCCATGATCCAAATAAAATATAGACTGTTGATTGCCGTTGAGAACTGACCCGGGGAGGTCCGTAATTTCTGCTGAGAAGTGACCCATGTTTGAACACGTCCCTGGCTTTGAGAGCGGGGGACCATGGAGTGTTGGACATGGCATTATTGAGCGTCATCCGGCGCTGGCATTACCGCGATCATCTATCGATCCGGGAGATTGCCAAGCGCACCGGTCTATCCCGTAACACTGTCCGTAAATACCTGCGTTCGGACATAGTCGAGCCACGGTTCAAGGTGCCTGAGCGGCCGAGTAAGCTGGACCCGTTTGTCGAGCGGTTGACGGTTTGGCTCAGGCGAGAGATGGGCCGCCCGCGCAAGCAGAAGCGCACGATCAAGCAGCTCTATGCCGATCTGGTGAGCCTTGGCTTTGACGGATCCTACGGCCGTGTCGCGACCTTTGCGCGTGCCTGGCGCGAGGATTATCGCCATCAGCAGCAGATGAGCGGCAAGGGTACGTTCGTGCCACTGTCGTTTGCGCCCGGTGAAGCGTTCCAGTTTGACTGGAGCGAGGACTGGGCGATCATCGATGGGGTTCGCACCAAGCTGCAGGTGGCGCACTTCAAGCTGAGCTACAGCCGGGCCTTCTTTGTGCGGGCCTATCTTCTCCAGACCCACGAGATGCTGTTCGACGCCCATAATCACGCGTTTCGCGTGTTGGGCGGGGTGCCGCGCCGCGGCATTTATGACAACATGCGCACCGCGGTCGACAAGGTCGGGCGCGACAAGGATCGGACCGTCAACGCCCGCTTCCTCACCATGGTCAACCATTATCTCTATGAAGCTGAGTTCTGTAATCCGGCAGCGGGATGGGAGAAGGGGCAGGTCGAGAAGAACGTGCAGGATGCACGCCATCGCCTATGGCAGCCAGTTCCTCAGATCGATAGCCTTGATGCTCTGAACATCTGGCTGGAGGAGCGTTGCAAGGCGCTGTGGCGGGATATCCCGCACGGGATCGAACCGGGTTCTGTCGCTGATGCCTGGGCGGATGAGGTGGCAAGCCTCATGCCGATGGGCAGACCGTTCGACGGCTTTGTCGAGTATGGCAAGCGGGTCTCGCCAACTTGCCTCGTTCACCTGGAGCGCAACCGCTACAGCGTGCCGGCCTCTTTCGCCAACCGTCCTGTTAGCTTGCGGCTCTATCCTGATCGCTTCCTCGTTGTCGCGGAAGGTCATGTGCTGTGCGAGCATCGGCGCATCATCGAGCGATCTCATGATGGTCCGGGACGCACTGTTTATGACTGGCGGCACTATCTGGCGGTCGTCCAGCGCAAGCCTGGAGCCTTGCGCAATGGCGCGCCGTTCCTCGAGATGCCCGACGCCTTCCAGCAGTTGCAAAGGCATCTGCTGCGATCCCCCGGTGGTGATAGGGAGATGGTCGAGATCCTCGCACTGGTATTGCATCATGACGAGCAAGCCGTGCTGGCGGCCGTCACGATGGCGCTGGAGGCCAGCGTTCCGACCAAGACCCATATCATCAACCTGTTGCACCGGCTGATCGATGGCAAGCCGCTGACGACACCGCCGATCACGGCGCCACAGGCACTGAGGCTGGTTAGCGAGCCGCTTGCCAATGTGGAGCGCTATGACGCGCTACGCAGGGAGAACCGTCATGCGTCATGATCCAGCCAGCGGCGCCATCATCGTCATGCTGCGCAGCCTCAAGATGCATGGCATGGCGCAGGCCGTCACCGATCTCACCGAACGGAGAGCGCCAGCGTTTGATGCGGCCATCCCGATCCTGTCCCAGCTTTTAAAGGCAGAGACTGCCGAACGGGAGGTGCGATCGGTATCCTACCAGCTCAAGGCCGCGCGGTTCCCGGCCTATCGCGATCTGTCGGGCTTTGACTTTGCCAGCAGCGAGGTCAACGAAGCACTGGCCCGCCAGCTTCACCGTTGCGAATTTATCGATGTTGCCGACAATATCGTACTGGTCGGCGGCCCTGGCACGGGCAAGACCCATATCGCTACGGCGCTGGGCGTTCAGGCCATCGAGCATCATCGTAAGCGTGTGCGATTCTTCTCTACGGTTGAGCTGGTCAACGCCCTGGAACAGGAGAAGGCGCAGGGCAAGGCCGGGCAGATCGCCAATCGCCTCATCCACTCCGATCTCGTGATCCTCGACGAGCTTGGCTATCTTCCGTTCAGCGCATCAGGCGGCGCACTGCTGTTCCATCTGCTGAGCAAACTCTACGAGCGCACCAGCGTCATCATCACCACAAACCTTAGCTTCAGTGAATGGGCCAGTGTGTTCGGCGACGCAAAAATGACCACTGCGCTTCTCGATCGGCTCACCCATCACTGCCACATCCTCGAGACCGGCAACGACAGCTTCCGGTTCAAGAACAGCTCGGCTCATCAGCCAAAAACCAGAAAGGAGAAAACCCCATCTTGACCCACCCGTGATATCCAAAACATAATCGCAAAGTGGGTCACTTCTCGGTAAAAACCCCGGGTCAGTTCTCAACGGCAATCAACATCCGACCGCTTTTCCTGGCGGTTTCCACGTCGACATGGCTCGATACGACGGCGATGCCGTTCAATGTCGCATAATCTTCCAGCAGCTTGACCTGAGCGGGGATCGAATAGCCTTCACGCTGCTGCTCCGGCGTGGAGACCCGTGCATACAGCACCGCCTCGCGGACCTTGAGACGATCAATATTATTACGGTGTTTATAACGGCTCACTGCACTTCTCGGCCTTGCCAACCCATTGCTCCTGTTGAGATTCTTTCCGTCGGAAGGGTGCCTATGGAGCAACAATGGTTAATACGATACCGAAACGATTTTGAGAAACTGCCCCCTCGCCTCTGGGCCTGCCTCGGTGAGCGCTTCTTTACGTTTGGAAGGAAATCGGTTATATCTTCTCCTAAAGGAGATAATTTATGAATGCGCTAACGCGAGCATTCACCCCTGCTGAGGCCGCTGTCGTCGGCGGACTGGAACTCAAGGCTGTCAACAATGCCATCGACAAACGCATTGTCGAAGTGCCGGTCCGCGCGTCCAAGCGGCGCGAGCTGACTGCGGAGAATGTACTGCAGCTCAAGCTGTGGCACGAGATCGGCCCGATCCTGTCGCAGGAGCGCCGCCAGCGTCTTTTCGGCCTGATCCGCGAAAACCCTGCAGCTCGCACCATCAGGGCAGACAATCTGGTGATTGTCGACGTCGCAGAGGCACGCAAGCAAATCAACCAACGCACGAAGGATCTTGCCGAGGCCGAAGCCATGGTCGTCAAATCCCGTGATGTCATGGGTGCTGAGCCGGTATTCAAAGGCACGCGCATTCCAGTCCGGCTGGTCGCCACCATGCGGGCGCAGGGCGCAGATGATGGTGAGATTCTGTCGGGCTACCCCAAGCTGAGTGCGCGCCAGCTCGAGTTGGCCGAGATCTGGGCTGCAGCCCATCCGCGCCGTGGCCGGCCAAAGTCGCTTGCTGATCGAGGGTTGAAAGCGAAGGCATCGCGCCGGGCCAAGCTCGGCAGCGATCCTTTGGCGAAATCCAGCGAAACGCCCCTTCCGCCCATATGAGATTCTTGATCGACGAGTGCCTGCACACTTCGCTGGTCGAGGTGGCGCAGGCCCGCAACCATGAGGCTTGGCACGTCAACTGGCTCGGCCTGTCCGGCACGACGGACTGGGATTTGATGCCGCGCATCATTGCCGATGACTGCACCTTCGTGACCAACAATGCGGCCGACTTCCGCCGTCTATATGCACGTGAAGAGGTTCACGCCGGGCTGATCATCGTCGTGCCACAAGTGCCACCGGCAGAGCAGCGCGCGCTATTCGACGTGCTGCTGTCCGAGTTTGAAGCGAACGAAGAACTCATGAACGAGGTGATCGAGATCACGATCGACGGCGAGGACATCCTCTTCACCCGCTACGATCTCCCACAGCCCTGAGCTCATTGTCCATAACTTGATATTTTGGAAACTTCGCTTTCCATTATCTGACGATAATGGAAAAATCCGGCACTGACGGGTCTCACTCGCCCCATTCAATCCTGATCTGCGCCTGCAGGACACCTGCTGCACGAGCGATGTGCTTCAAGGAAGGCCGGCGGCAAGACTTTTGAAAGAAGCGCCCCGTCCCTGCCCGCCTGTCCAGTTCAACGAAGGACATATGCATCTCCTTCGATCGACGGCGGATGGCATCGAGCGCCGGATCATCGAACAAAGCCAGTTTCGGCTTTCGCCGTTCGGCACCGATATGGGATGCCTTGCTCTTGATCTGACACAGCCGCAATCCGGGAAAGAGGATGGTCAGTTCCTTATCGGCCACGCTTTCGCGATAGGCCTTGCGGAGCCGCGCCACCTCCACGTTCGTCCAGACATGCCGTCGGCACACGATCCCGAGTGCCCGCACACGCTGCTTTATCGCCGATAGCGTCCGGTCCGGCAGCTGCCTCTGCAACGCCCGGTAGTCGGGATAGATATCGCGCACCAGTCCGTCTTCCATCACAGACCACTTTTTGCACTCCCTACCCCTAACCCGGTCATTTCGAGGCCTACTCATTCGACCAGGAGATCGCCGGACGACCGCCGAGGATTGCCATCGCCCTCTGCAGGGCCCGCCAATCCAGGTGGCGGGGCGAAACAAAGTAGCGGGTCCGGCCGACAAATACATCCAGATCAGTCATCGAAAGGCGACATTCGAACGCCCGTTTCCGAATGCTGTCGACGAGCGGCATCCCCGTCGGCTTGGGAGCGCGCCGAGGGCGACGATATCCCATGTGGAAAGCTTTCTTCCATATCTGCGACCGGGTCTTGCCCAGGAACATTTCGAGAAGTTCCGCCATAGGCACGCCGGCGACATAGGGCTTTCGCAAGCGGACAGCCTCATCGCCAATCCATATCTTACGCGGAGGTATCAGGCCCAATTGGCGGGCCTTGTGAGCCACGGCCGTAGGTGTCCTGCGTGGCAAGGCGAGGCACGCAGCCTTCCTGTCGGAGAAAGTCCGGCACAGATCGGCTATCTCGTTCGCCGTCCAGACCGGATCCCCGGCGATGGTGCATCCCGTCCTTTCAATGTGCCGGAGCAACGTCATCCGCCCACGTTCGCCGCGGCTCTGCCCGTATGAAGGAATCATGGTGCGTCCCAGGAAGTTTCTACTGCAGGGGCAGAATAGGGATAATCTATGCGTCCTCGTGACATCGTAGCCGACGGGCGATGTGGCTGGGGAAAAGCCCCCTCATCCCCACCCGACATCCGGCACGAAATCCATTTTGTTACTCAATCGGCGCTACCCGAACCCAATGCCCGCATCCGGCACACATGCGCTTCATTTGGCACAAAAGGGCAGAAATCAGCACATTCGGCACTTCAGTGCCCTACCCCTTGCGCGGCGAATCACCTTGCTGCATCAGGCTGTTGGACCAGACGAAAAGGCTGGATGTGCAACAGGCCAATCCGCGTTCTGAACTGCCAGTCCAATCAGAAGGCCAGGGCTTCAAGCATATGGAGGCTTACCGCCTGCTCTTTGAACATGTGGACAAGATCGACGAGCGACGCGCGCGATCCATGGCTAGAAAGCGGATGTGCCACAGGCTCCAATGAGGAGTTCTGAACTGCCGCTTCCATGCCCAACGGATGGTTAGGTTGCTACCCGATAGCGGCCATGGCCGACCTTCAGGAGCAGCCCTTCATCGCACATGCGGGAGAGGTAGCAGCGAGGAATACCGACGTCCGCGAGATCCTTGGTTCTCACTTCGCCCCGATCTCGTACAAGAGCGACGGCGCGTTCCCTCAAGGATAGTTTCGGAGCAACTGCTGAATTGATACGCTCCTTACGGTCGCGATCACGCTTGCGAATCCCATGCGTGGGTTCCCGTGGAAATGGCAGAGGTGCGTCTGCTGCGAACTCATGATACGACACTGCTGGCTTGAACAAGGAATTTCTTGCTAATGCACGGTATCGTGATATAGTTTTTCTTGCCTCCTCGGATACGAATATTAAAATTGTTTTAGACGTATCCTGAAATGGGAGCCAAATTTTCACCTGTAGCGTCAGTGAAATACCGGCCGCGGTCTGTCGTCAGGTCAATTTACAGAATCCTTGAGCCCTGTTTTCAAGCCAGTCCGGCTTTGAAAGGCGTGCTTTCGCATCATGCCCTGAGCCTGATATGCGTGGAGGAAAGGGATGCGCCGCTCGTCATTAGGGACGGCGCAAACCCAATGCCCAAGGAGGATATCATCAGGACGCTGTTCGCAATCCCCGCCTTGCTTCTTGCCGGATCGGCGCAAGCTCAGGCGCCAACCATTCCCTATTCTCCGGCGGTTCGCACGGGCGATATCCTTTTTCTTTCTGGTCAGATTGGCAAAGCACCCGAAGGATCGGATCCGCATGCCGAAGGCTTTGATATCGCAGTTCGCCAGGCCATGGACAGCATCGGCAAAATCCTCGCCGACAATGGAGCCGGTTTCGACAAGGTTGTGAAATGCACGGTAATGCTGGCCGACATGAAGGACTGGCCGCGTTTCAATGCCATTTATGTGAGTTACTTCAAAGGCATGCGCCTTCCCGCCCGCAGCGCGCTAGGCGCGAACGGCTTGGCCATGGGAGCGCCGCTGGAGGTGGAATGTATCGCATCGTTCAAGTAGAAAGGCCGGCCTGAACCGCATCAGGATTATGACTGTTGCGGCCGGCCCTTGGGCTTTTCGGATTTTCTGCGCATATCCCCGTCAACGAGCGCCACGCCGAATATCGCAGCGGCCGCTTGCTGGAGCGATATCGAGTAGGGGCGCGACGGGACGCCGTCGGCGGTCTTTCTGTCTGCCATCATTCTCAATCCTTGTCGGAAAACGATAACGGACGTGGCCGCCTTGATACCGTGCGCCTGACGCTGACCAGCGAAGCAATCCGTCACGCCAGGCAATGTCTACTTAAAGTATAGAGATTTAGGCAGTCAATCGCGATATGCAAATACATGCCACGCCGTGCGCGATTTGCGTCATCCGGTAGCGTGACGTCAGCCGATCTGACGCTTGCCCAATTTCCGCGCCAGAGTGCGGCGGTGCATGCCAAGACGGCGCGCCGTTTCCGAAATGTTGAACCCCGTTTCCGCCAGCGTTTCGTGGATGCGTTCCCACTCCAGGGTCTTGATGGAGGTATGGCGTTCGGTAAGCGGCGCGGTGACATCGCCATCGGTTCGCCCGAAGGCGGCCTCTATATCATCCGTATTGGACGGCTTGGCGAGATAATGGGAGGCGCCGAGCTTGATCGCCTCCACCGCCGTCGCGATGCTGGCGAAGCCGGTGAGGACGACGATCTTAATCGCCGGATCGAAGGCGTGCAAAGTCTGGACACATACAAGACCCGACGCGCTGCCCAGCTTCAGGTCGACCACTGCAAATCCGGGCCTGTTAGCCGCAAGCAGTTGCACCAGCGCCTCGTGGCTATGGGCGAGATGGACGATGTAGCCGCGCCGCTCGAACGACCGGGCGAGCGTAGCTGCAAAGGCGTCGTCGTCCTCGACGATCACGATCTGCCGCTGAACCGGCGCGTTGTCAGCGGGCATCGGCATCCTCCCGGCGGACACCCAGCGTCTCCAAGGGGAAATGCAATGTAACGACCGCACCGCCGGAAATGCCGTTTTCGGCCGTCACTTCCCCCCCGAGCTTGCGCATGACGTTCACGACAAGAAAAAGGCCGAGGCCGCCACCCTGCTTGCCCTTGCTGGACTGATAGGGCTTGCCCAGATTCTGGAGCATATCGGGCGCGAAACCCGGCCCATCATCGCGAACGACCAGCCGCAGGAAATCGCCGTTCTGGTCGGCCGACAGGCCGATCCATTCGGGCGATGCCTCCGACGCATTGTCGAGGACGTTATATATGACCTGCTTAAGAACCGGGTCAGCGACAATCTCCAGTCCAGCGTCAGCGCTATTGTCATAGTCAACCTGAACCCCCGAATGGGCAACACTCCATTCCTTGACGATGTAATCGAGGAAGATGCGCATGGAAATGATCGTCGGTGCCTCCCCCCTCGCCTCGCCCGAGGACAGGAGAATGCCGGAGAGGATCGTCTTGCATCGCTGGACAGCAACCTGCATTTCCTCGATTTCGCCGAGGATGCCGGGTTGCGCGGCCAAGGCAGGCATCCGTTTCCAGTCGTTAAGGATCACCGCCAAAGAGGAAAGCGGCGTGCCAAGTTCATGTGCGGCGCCCGATGCGAGAAGGCCCATCCGCACGATATGGTCCTCCTCCGCGGCGCGTTGACGCAGATCGGCCAGGCGCGAGTCTCGCGCCTGCAAATTCCGGGTGATCCGGGTTACGAAGATCACCAGCAGCACCGCGATAAGCGCGAAGCATATCCACGCGCCGATGATATGCATTTCAAAAAGAGAATCGGCCAGCGCGGCCGGCAGGACCAGCGGCCAGTAGAATCTGGCGAGGATGGCCGCAAAAATACTTGTGGCGAAGACGATCGTCCACGCCGAGACAGTGTCGAGCAAGATCGCACCCAGCACCACCTGAAGCAGATAGAGGTAGATGAACGGGTTGGTCGCGCCACCGCTCAAATAGAGCTGAATGGTCAGGGCCACCACGTCGAACAGAAGGGCCAGGAGCAGTTCGGCGTTCGCAATAGTCTGGCGACGACGCAGGACGGCAAGGCTGCCGACGTTGAGACCCGTGGCGGCAACGGGTACGATCATCATCGCCAACAAGGGCAGACGGATGCCCATGCCATAATGCACGACCAAGATCGTCAGAATTTGTCCGGCGGCGGCGATCCAGCGAAGCTGGATGAGCAGCAGCATATTCTTGCGTCCGGCCGCTTCTGCCGGCCAGTTTCGCAATATCGGTCTTGTCTGCTTTATGATCGCCAGCGCCCTCACGCCGCATCTCCGCTTGTATCGCGAAGTCTGCGCTCTTCTTTCAAAAGCAGGGCATAGCCGCCGACGGTCATCAGGGCCAGAGCGAACCATGTGATGGCATAGACGAGGTGATTGTTAGGAAAAGAGACGACCGTCATACCGCCGGCCGGCAGCGTATCCGCATTGGGAGCGGCGGCGGCATCAATGAAGTACGGGGCAGTGCGGCCAAGGCGGCGAACGCCAGCGATGGCGGTAACATCACGGGAATACCAGCGCCCGCCGACGGGATCATTGGCGCGCAGGAAGCCGCCGCCCGGCTCAGTGATACGCAGCAGGCCGACGACCCTTGCGGGCTGCCTTCCCTGCCCCGAATGCCACCCCGACGGCACGAAGCCGCGATTGACCAGGATCGTGAATCCCCGCCGCGTTTCCAGCGGGGTCATGACCCAAAACCCGCTGCCCCGCGCCGTGGACGCGCGCACCAGTACTTCGCGATCAAACCGATATGTGCCGCTGGCCACCACGCGGCGATATTCGTCGGCCTGCGGTGTAATGGCGGGCCATGAGACCGGACCGGGCGCAGACACGGGCGCAGAATGAATGCGCCTGTCCACATTGGAGATCAGCGCGCGTTTCCAAGCAAGGCGCTGGACCTGCCAGACGCCCAATCCCAGTAATCCCGAAATCAGGAGCAAGGCAAGCCCCCCCATCAGCGCCACCGTCAGGCTTGACCGTGGCGCCCTTCGCCCCTCCCTTTCGGGAAGGGTCTGCCGGGTCACGGCATCTGGCTCATATCGTGCGCGGAAACAGGCATCATATTGTGGTTCAGATGATACATGACCCACATTGATCCCGACAGGGTGATGACGACCAGGACGATCGTAAAGATCAGCGCCATCATGGTCCAGCCGCCTTCGGACTTCGCGCTCATATGCAGGAAGTAGATCATGTGGACGACGATCTGCACCACGGCAAAGGCCATGATGACGAGCCCGGTGGTCTGCGTGCTGCCCAGAAAATTGGTCATCACCAGCCAGAAGGGGATGGCCGTCAGGACAACCGACAGGCCGAAGCCTATCATGTAGCTGCCCATCGTGCCATGCGCATGACCGTCATCATGATGATGATCGTGGCCATGGTCATGGTCATGGTCATGACCGTGTTGCGCGTGCTGTTCAGCGCTCATCGCAGCATTCCCATTAGATAGACGAAGGTGAAGACGCCGATCCAGATGACGTCGAGAAAGTGCCAGAACATGCTGAGGCACATCAGGCGGCGCTTGTTGGCAGCGATCAGGCCATGCTTGCCCACCTGCACCATCAGCGTCACCAGCCAGATCGTGCCGAAGGTGACGTGCAGGCCGTGCGTGCCGACCAGCGTGAAGAAGGAGGAGAGGAAGGCGCTGCGTTGCGGCGTTGCGCCCTCATGGATCAGATGCGCGAACTCGTACAGTTCGATGGACAGGAAGGCGAGGCCGAACAGGCCGGTAATCGCCAGCCAGCCCTGGGTCGCGCCGACTTTGCCCTTTTCCGTCGCCAGCATGGCAAAGCCGTAGGTGATGGAGGAGAAAAGCAGCATTGCGGTGTTGAGCGCGACGAGCGGCAGGTCGAACAGATCCTTCGGCCCCGGTCCGCCCGCATAGCTGCCGCCCAGCACTGCGAAGGTCGCGAACAGGCAGGCGAAGATGAGGCAATCGCTCATCAGGTACATCCAGAAGCCGAGCGCCGTGCTGCTCCCCTCCGGATGGTGCGGTTCCTCGGCCAGGTAGAAGACCGGATTGGCGTCCGTGGGCGCCGCTGTTGCTTCCGTTGACATAGCGATCAGCCCTGCGTCGCGAGCAGCTTGGTGCGCTCGCCCTCGGTGCGCACCACATCCTCGACCGGGATGTGGAAGTCGCGCTTGTAGTTGAAGGTATGGCCGATGGCGACGGCGAGGATGCCGACGAAGCTGAGGCCCGCGAGCCACCACATGTACCAGATCATACCGACCGAAAAGGCAGTGCTGAGGCCGGCCAGGATGACGCCCGTTCCGGTGTTGCTGGGCATGTGGATCGACCGAAAGCCGTCGAGCGGACGCTGATAGCCGCGCTTCTTCATGTCCGACCAGGCGTCGCCGTCATGAATGACCGGCGTGAAGGCGAAGTTATAGTCCGGCGGCGGCGAACTGGTCGCCCATTCCAGCGTGCGGCCATCCCAGGGATCGCCCGTCGTGTCGCGCAGCTTCTCCCGATCGCGGATCGACACATAGAATTGCATCAGCATGCAGGCGATGCCGCCGGCGATCATGAATGCGCCGAGCGCGGCGATGACGAACCATATCTGTAGCGAGGGATCGTCGAACACGCGCATCCGGCGGGTCACGCCCATCAGGCCGAGGATGTAGAGCGGCATAAAGGCGAACCAGAAGCCCACGGCCCACAGCCAGAAACTGCGCTTGCCCCAGACGGTGTCGAGCTTGAAGCCGAACGCCTTGGGCCACCAATAGTTGATGCCGGCGAACAGGCCGAACAGCACGCCGCCGATGATCACATTATGGAAATGCGCGATCAGGAAGAGCGAGTTGTGCAGCACAAAGTCCGCGGGCGGCACCGCGAGCAGAACGCCGGTCATGCCGCCGACGGTGAAGGTGAGCATGAAGGCGATCGTCCACATCATCGGCAGTTCGAAGCGGATGCGGCCGCGATACATGGTGAAGAGCCAGTTGAAAATCTTGGCTCCGGTCGGGATGGAGATGACCATGGTCGTGATGCCGAAGAAGCTGTTGACGCTGGCCCCCGACCCCATGGTGAAGAAGTGGTGGAGCCAGACCAGATAGGACAGGATGGTGATAACCACCGTCGCATAGACCATCGAGGTATAGCCGAAGAGCCGCTTGCCCGAGAAGGTCGAGGTGATCTCCGAGAAGATGCCGAAGGCGGGCAGGATCAGAATGTAGACCTCCGGATGGCCCCAGATCCAGATGAGGTTCACATACATCATGGCGTTGCCGCCAAAGTCGTTGGTGAAGAAGGCCGTGCCGGCATAGCGGTCGAGGCTGAGCAGCGCGAGGACGGCAGTCAGAACCGGGAAGGCAGCGACGATCAGCACGTTGGTGCAGAGCGAGGTCCAGGTGAAGATCGGCATCTTCATCATCGTCATACCGGGGGCACGCATCTTGACGATCGTCGCGACCAGATTGACGCCGGACAGCAGCGTACCGATGCCGGCAATCTGCAGCGCCCATATATAATAATCGACGCCGACGTCCGGACTGTAAGCTATCCCTGACAGCGGCGGATAAGCGAGCCAGCCGGTTCGCGCGAACTCGCCGACGAACAGCGACATCATCACCGTGACGGCACCGGAGGTCGTCATCCAGAAGCTGAAATTGTTGAGGAAAGGAAAGCTGACGTCGCGCGCGCCGATCTGCAGCGGGACGATATAGTTCATCAGGCCCGTCACCATCGGCATGGCGACGAAAAAGATCATGATCACGCCATGCGCGGTGAACACCTGATCGTAGTGGTGGGCGTTGAGATAGCCTTCCGATCCGTTGAACGCCATCGCCTGCTGAAGCCGCATCATGATCGCATCGGCAAAGCCGCGCAGGAACATGACGAGACCCAGGATCATATACATGATGCCGATCCGCTTGTGGTCGACCGTCGTGAACCATTCGGTCCACAAATAGCCCCACAGCTTATATTTCGTGATCGCGCCGACGACGCCGATGCCGCCGATCAGGACCATGATGAAGGTGCCGATCAGGATCGGCTCATGGATGGGGAAGGATTCCCAGGTGAGGCGGCCGAAGATGATCTTCGCCAATGTGTATGAGTCTGACATAGGGATTCGGGCGGCCTCTACAGGGTGTGGGCCGGCGCGGATGCGTCGGAAGGGTGATGGGCGGACATGCCGTTCATGTTCATGGTCATGTCCCTGTTGTCGTGCTGGTGTCCTGCGGGCGTCTTGCCGGGAGGCGTCTTGCCGCCGTCCTTTAGCAGATGCGGCGAGGAGCCTTTTTCTTCCGGCTCCTTCTGGAGCGCACCCTTTTCTAGTGGATCGCTTCCGTCATGCGCGTCGTGGCGCAAGCCTTCGACGTCCCTGGCCGACTCCTTGCCCGCGCCGCCCATGGCGTCGATGTGCATCAAGTCCGACATGCAGCGCTGGCCGGGACGGGCGCACAGGTTAACGATGGCGTCGAAGAGCGTGGCGTCCACAGTGGAGAAGCGGCGAACCGGGTCCTTCTCGCTCGGCTTTTCGAGCTTCAGATAGGTCGGGCGATCAAGGGCCTCGCCGCCGGCCTTCACACTCGCGGCCCAGCGGTCGAAACCGGCCTGGTCCAGCGCATGGAAGCGGAAGCGCATGTGGGAGAAGCCCGCGCCGCTATAGTTGGCGGAGAAGCCCTCATAGTCGCCCGGCTTGTTGATCACGGCGTGGAGGACAGTCTGCATCCCCGGCATGGCATAGATTTGTCCTGCAAGTGCAGGAACGTAGAAAGAGTTCATTACGGTGGACGAGGTGATCTTGAAGCTGATCGGGCGGTCCACCGGCGCGGCGAGTTCGTTCACGGTGGCGATGCCCAGTTCCGGGTAAATGAACAGCCATTTCCAGTCGAGCGCCACCACCTCGACCTCCAGCGGCTTCATGTTCGGCGCGATCTTGCGGCTCGCGTCGATGCGTTCGATGGGGCGGTAGGGGTCGAGCAGGTGGGTGCTGGTCCAGGTGATCGCGCCGAGGCAGATGATGATCAGCAGCGGCGCGGACCAGATGATGAGCTCCAGGCTGGTGGAATGGTCCCAATCGGGATCGTAATCCGGGTTTTCCGCCGATTTCCGATAGCGCCACGCAAACAGCACCGTCAGCGCCATGACCGGCAGGATGATGAGGAGCATCAGGCCGGTGGAGATCAAAATCAGGTCGCGCTGCTGCACCGCAACATCACCGGCCGGGTTCATCACCACGAAATCGCACGCCGACAGCGGCAGCAGCATCAATGGGGCCAGAAAGCGCAGAAAACGGCGCGGTGCGGCGGATGAATCCAGGATCGGGCAGGTGCTCATGCCAGCCGCCTAGCCGCTGCGCACGACTATCGACATTGGACACTTTGTCCAATCACGCTGCAGGCGCGAAAAGTGCATTGGCACAGTCATCTGACAGACCGATCTCCATATGCTACATGGCCGGATCGGTTTGGTACTATGCAACGCACGCGACCCGGGATCGTTTCATCCCTATCATATGCCCAAGGATCGATCAGCCCCATGAGCGCACAGATTGCCGCCCCCTCCTCCACGTCCATGGAGCGCGATGCGCGCAATATCACCGCCCGCCACAAGCAGGTGGTGCCCGGGGAGATCGCCATCGGCGTTGTCATCGGCCGCACGTCGGAATTTTTCGACTTCTTCGTCTATGCAATCGCTTCGATCCTCGTGTTTCCCCGGCTGGTCTTTCCCTATGTCGATGCTCTGACGGGTACGCTCTATTCCTTCGCGATCTTCGCCATCGCTTTCATGGCGCGGCCGCTCGGCTCCTTCTTCTTCATGTGGGTGGACCGGACCTATGGCCGGGGCGTGAAGCTGACGATCGCGCTGTTCCTGCTGGGCGGGTCGACGGCGGCCATCGCCTTCCTGCCGGGATATGAGACGCTGGGTCACGCCTCCGCCCTGCTGCTGACGCTGTTCCGGGCGGGACAGGGCTTCGCGCTGGGCGGAACCTGGGACGGCCTCGCCTCCCTGCTGTCGCTGAACGCGCCGGAGAACAAGCGCGGATGGTACGCGATGATGCCGCAGCTCGGCGCGCCGATCGCGCTGCTGGTGGTCGCCGCATTGTTCGCCTTCTTCTGGTCAACGCTGTCTCCCGCAGACTTCCTCGATTGGGGCTGGCGCTATCCCTTCTTCGTCGCCTTCGCGATCAACGTGGTGGCGCTGTTCGCGCGCCTGCGCATCGTCGTGACGCATGAGTTCGAGCGGCTGTTCGAGAGCAAGGACCTTGTCCCCTCCCCCGTGATTTCGACGGTGAAGTCGGAAGGGCGCAACATCATCATCGGCGCGTTCGCACCGCTCGCCAGCTTTGCGCTGTTCCATATGGTCACTGTGTTCCCGCTGTCCTGGGTCGCGCTGTTCACCAAGGAATCGATCCAGCGCTTCCTGATCATCGAGATCATCGGCGGCGCGGTCGGCGTGCTGGCGATCGTCGCATCGGGCTTCATCGCCGACCAGATCGGCCGCCGCTCGCTGCTCGGCTGGTCGGCCGGCGGCATCGCGCTGTTCAGCATCTTCGCGCCGCTGCTGCTCAACGGCGGCGACCTGGGCGAAGTGGCGTTCATGGTGCTGGGCTTCATGCTGCTCGGCCTCTCCTTCGGCCAGTCGTCTGGCGTGGTGGCGGCGAATTTCTCGCAGCAGACGCGCTATACCGGATCGGCGCTGACGTCCGACCTCGCCTGGATGTTCGGCGCAGGCTTTGCGCCGTTCGTGGCGTTGTGGCTGTCGAGCAATTTCGGGCTGTTCTCGTCCGGCGCATATCTGCTTTCGGGCGCGATCTGCACGCTGGTAGCGCTGCGGGCGAACAAGGAACTGGCGAACGCGCGGGATTGAACCGGACGCGTTTCGGCGCGACGCGATGCTGCTTTTCCAACGAAGTTGCGGAAGTTGCGGGTCGTGACGTGTTTTGGGCCGGAAAGTCGCAACAAGGTCGCATGTAGGTCGCAGGGACGTCGCATGTAGGTCTCATGTACGTCTCACCTTCGTCGCATGTGCGTCTCACTTGAGTCTCATGTGCGTCGCACTTGCGTCGCATCTGAGTCTCATGTTGGTCGCACTCGCGTCCCATCCGCGTCGCAGTTACGTCCCACTCAGGTCTCGATTGCGATGCACTGATCCAATGCACAGGTGGGGTTGAGGCGGCGGAGGCAGGCTGAAGCATGCCCAATGGAATAGCAGGATGGCTGGGCTGTAGGACAGCGGAGCGAATGTTCCGTCATTCTTCCTTCATTCGTCATTCCGGCGAAAGCCGGAACCCATATCGCCTCAATACAAGCGGCTTGCCGAAGGCGTGTTGGGTCCCGGCTTTCGCCGGGATGACGAACTAAAGGCGCTAATCAACACCGATATTCAAGCCCCAACCAGCCGATCCGGCGATTGCGTCTGCGCCACGCGGCCCGTACGCTCCAGCTTGCCCCAGCCGACCCATGGCCCGCCGATGGCGGTGGCGACGGCGCGGATGACGACGCTGTACATGATCTGGCGATAGATGAAGCGCTGGGCGACCAGCAGCAGGGCGGGATAGCGCGGCGCGCGCGGTTCCAGACGATAGGCGACCCAGCCGCAGGCGACATCCACCGCCGTGAAGGCGAGCCAGTAGAGCGCCATGCGCAAGAGGTCGCTCTGCGTCTGTGCCCAGCCATGCTGCTGCACACGCATGGCGGTGTCGATCATGCTGAGGACGAGCGCTAGATCGATGATCGGCGACACCATTGCGAAACCGATCTGGAACAGCCACGCCTGGGGCAGGCCCACCCATGACAGTCCCGCAGGCTGGCGCTGACGCCAGATGCCGCGATGCTTCCACAGGCATTGCAAGGTGCCATAGGCCCAGCGGAAGCGCTGTTTCGACAGGGCGCGGAAACTCTCGGGCGCTTCGGTCCAGGCGACGGCCTCAGTATCGTAGGCGATCCGCCAGCCCTCGCGCTGGATGGCGATGGTGAGGTCCTGATCCTCTGCCAGCGTGTCCAGCGGATAGCCGCCGACATCGTCCAGCGCCTGCCGCCGCCACGCGCCGACCGCGCCGGGAACGACGGTGATCGCATCGAAGCGGGCAAGCGCGCGGCGCTCCAGGTTCTGGGCCGTCACATATTCGACGGCCTGCCACCTGGTGACCAGATTGACGCGGTTGCCGACCATGGCGTTGCCCGCCACCGCGCCGATGTCCGGATCGGCGAACCAGCGGGCAAGGCGCGCGATCGTGAAAGGCTCGAACTGCGTATCGGCGTCGAGGGCGACGATGATGGGCGCCTTTGCATATCGGAGCGCCGTGTTAAGCGCGGCGGCCTTACCACCGTTCGACAGGGTGAGCAGACCGACGCGATCCTCATCGGCGAAGGCGGCGGCGACGATGGCGCTGGTCCCGTCGGTCGAGCCGTCATCGACGACGATCACCTCTATCACGACATCCTGGCTGTCGAGGACGCGGCGGACCGATTCCTCTATCACCTTCGCTTCGTTGAAGGCCGGAATGATGACGGACACGAACAGGCTGGCGTCGACCGGCGGCGGTGTGACGATGTTGCGCCTGAACCGGCTGCCCAGCGCCAGCAAGGCAAGCATCACAGCGCGCGCCATGCCGAACAGGATAACGGCGAAGAACAGCCATTTGAGCGCCACGGATATGACCGCGAGGGTGAGGAAGATACCGACGTCGACGCGCACCGCGACAAGATCCGCGCCCTTGACCGGCGGCATGACCTGCGCGGGGGTGAGGCCCGCAAGCCGGGACACGGGCACGAACCGATACCCCTTCGCCTTCAGCGCCGCGATGATGCGGGGAAGCGCGGCCACCGTCTGCGCGCGGTCTCCGCCGCTGTCATGGAGCAGGACGATCTGGCCCGAACGGTCGGCATTGCCCGCTTCTACCTGAGCGATCGTGCGCGAGACGATGGCGTCCGCGCCCGGCCGGGTCCAGTCACCGGGATCGACATGCAGGCCGACATTCACATAGCCCGCATTCTGCGCCTCCAGCGCGGGACCGATCTCGTCCGCGGTCGTGGGTTCCGCATCGCCGAAATAGGGCGCGCGGAACAGCCGGACGGAATGGCCGGTATAAGCCTCGATCAGGCGTTGCGTGGAATTCAATTCTATCTTCGCGCCTTCGGGCGATACCTGCGCGAGGTTCGGATGGGTGTAGCTGTGACTGCCGATCTCGCTCCCCTGCGCCACGATCTGGCGCAGGAGGCCGGGGTGCGGCATGGCGTTTTCGCCGATGACGAAGAAGGTCGCGGGCACATGCGCGCGCTTCAGAATGGACAGGATCTGCGGCGTCCAGACCGGATCGGGACCGTCATCGAAGGTAAGAGCGACCTGGCCCGGACGATAGCCGGTGCGGCGGATGACATAGGGGGTCGGCAGGGCGTGATAGTGCTCATCGACGACAAGGCCCTGGTCGAGGCGCATGGCGCGGCTGCCCTCCGTCGGGACATCGTCGATATGCAATATCTCCCCATTGCCTTCGACATCGACGGAGTTGAGGCTGGTCAGGTGGTTCATGTCCGCAGGAATGGCCTGCCCCCGCTGCGCCAGCGCCGGCCAGAAGCCCGGGTCTTCCGACCCCAGCCGCCAGAGCGCTATGCCACCGGCGCCCGCCTGACGCACGGCGCGGATCTGGTTCCAGGCGCTGGCGGCGTCCAGCATCCAGACATGATGCGTGCGATTATCCTCGACATAGTCGAAGGTGGCGTTGCCCGTGGCAGGATCAAAGCGGATGGGCGCGCCCGAGTCATGAGCGGTGAGCCAGGCGTCCTCTATCGACACGGCGTCCGCCGTCTGCTGGCCATCGGTCCAGTCATAGCCATAATTGCCGATGGCGATGATGGCCTTGGCAGCCGGTATCTCGCCAAGCGCGCGGCGCAGATGGCTTACGAACCAGGGCTGCGCGGCAATCGGTCCGGGCGTATCGCCGACATAATGCTGGTCATAGTCCATGATGAACAGCCGGTCGGCGACGCGGGCATAGGCGGACAGGTTCCAGTCCATGTCGTCCACGGGCACGGTGGCGGTGACGATCCAGCCATGGGGGTGGAAGCGGGTGGCGGCTTCGGCGAGGAAGGTGACATAGTCATGCTGGGCGGATGCGGGCAGGGCCTCGAAGTCGAACACCACGCCCCGCGCCTTCATGGCGGTGAGGACCGGGGTCAGACGGTCGAGCAGGGTTGCGCGGGCCGCGGGCGTGTGGAGCAGCGCGGCCATGTTCGCTCCCTCCCATGCGCCGTCCACGACATTCTGGACGACGGGCAGGACATGCGGGCGGCGGGCGCCGTGATGCACGATGGCGTCGAACTGCGGATCGCGCGTCACCTTCAGCTGATGCGCGGCGCCGGTGACGGACAGGAGCGAGGGCGCAACCCAGTCGAGATTGCCGATATGCCGCCGCAGCGAGGAACGGCTGGCGTCGTCCCATGGCACGTAGAAGCCCACATTGACCGGATGGACGGCATGCTTAGCGAGAGCCGGAAGCCAGGTCTTGAGCGTATGGCCGGCCGACGTCGCGCCCTTGCGGATTGCGTGGCCGATACGGCCGACCTGCTGCGCCAGCGGTTCGGGCCGGGGACGCTCCATGTTGAGAGCGAGCGCGGCGGGCGTGGGCACGTCGACGATGGTGATCGCGAAGGCGGTCGCCGCCGCAAGGATCAGCAGGATGACGGCGAACACCACCGGCAAGGTCAGCCGTTTGCGCCGGCCGCTCTCGTCATAGAATACCGGGCGTTGCATCTCTCTCTGTCCCAAAGGCAAAGATGGCGGCCGCCGAGAGGAGTCAGCGACCGCCACCTGTAAGCGCCGGTCGAAGGAGCGTAAGATCGGCGAGGACCGTCCTAACCCCTGACGCGCATCAGGCCGCTGACCGCATCATTACAAAATGGTCATGTGGGAATGAGGATCAGACGTACCGCCAGCCACGCCGGGATCGCGGCAAGGCAGAGGAAGGTGCCGAGCGGGATGCGGGTGGACATGTTCACGGCGAAATGTGCGCATGTCGCGGCTGCGACGGCGAGCAGGCCGAGGAGGCTGGCGATCAGCAACAGGAAAGGCAGGCTCTGCCAGCCGAACCAGGCGCCGAGCGCGCCGAGGAGCTTCGCGTCGCCCAGGCCGAGCCCCTCGCGACCGCGAATCATTCTATAACCCACTGAAATTGCAAGAAGACTGAGATAGCCTGCCGCGGCGCCGACAACGCGGTCGGTGAGCGTGACGTCCGTGACCCATTGGCCAAGCGTCAGGCCCAGGAAGGCGAGCGGCAGCGTCAGCGCGTCCGGGAGCCAGAAGTGCCGCCAGTCGAGAATGGCGAGCGGGATCAGGAACAGGACCAGGACCAGAGCCCCGAGGCCGGCGACATCGGGCATCAGGTAAAGGGTGACGGCCCCGGCTACGGCGCAGGCGAGTTCGATCCGCCAATGCAGGGGATGGATGCGCGCGCCGCAGGCCCGGCATTTCCCCCCCTGCACCAGGGCGCTGAGAAGCGGGACCAATTCCAGCGGGCCAAGGGCCTTGCCGCAGCCGTCGCAAGCAGACCGGCCGCCGAGCGCCGAGCGCCCTTCAGGCCAGCGGATCACGCATGTCGCGATGAAGCTGCCGACGACCGCCCCCAGCATCCCGCCGAGCAGCGGCCAGACGAGCGGCCCGGCAGAGGGCGTCACAATATGCCTTCGACCTTCAGGACCGATGCATCGCCCGATTGCGCAAAACCCTGCGACCCGAGGGCCTGGAGCAGCGCCGGATCGGATGTCGTCACCCGCATTTCGGCGGCATAGCGGCCATCGGGCGACACGCGCAGGGTGATCTTCTCCATACCCGACTGGCTGACGAGCGGCAGCAGCAGGGCGGGCCCCTCGCAACGGGCCGTCCCGCTCAACCCTTGCGCCAGGTTGATGCCCGGGATCTGGGTGGAGAGGCGCGCGCGCACCTGCCCCTCCGCCGCGCCGCACAGCCCGCCCGAGAAGCGGACCGACACATCGCTGAGATCGACCGACCCCACGGGCAAGGGCGCGGCGGCCGCGCCGAGCGACAGCGTACCCGTCGCGTCGTCTATACCGATGCGGCCAAAGCCGGCGGTCAACGCGCCCTCAATATCATCGGGCGCGCCCTTCTTGCGGCTGACGCCGATGCGGGCCCGGCCCACAAGCAGCGACAGCGGTGAAAGACCGGCATCGACCGTGCCGAGCGAGACGTCGCTGAGCGTCAGCTTGCCGATCCGCCCCCACCACAGGCTGCCTGTGACGGTGCGGGCGGCAAGTCCGTAGCGATCCATGCCGAACATGCCGAACGCCAGGCGCATGGGGAACAGGGCGACAAGCGCGAACAGGAAGACGGCGAGCAGCCCAAGCCGTGCGCGCCGGGAAAGGTCGAGCCCCATCATTGCCCGGCCTCCTTCAACACGGCCTGCACCGACACCGCGCCGGCCGTGCCGGAGGGTTGGGCGGAGAAGGTTTCAACGATCACACCCTGAGATTCCAGAGTTGCGAGCCAGGTGAACAATGCCCTGGGCTTGATGGAGGCAATGGCGATGTCGACACGACCGGGGCCCTGCTCCTGCGTGCGCTCAAGCGTGAAACCGCCCTCCCCTGCGCTCTGGCTGACAAGCTGGGCGATCGGTGCGCCGGGACGCGCGCCCGCGCCGCGCGGCAGCCCCTTGAGCGAGGCGACCTTCATCCGAACGGCGGCGTTGCGGTCCAGCGCCTCGCCCTGCCGCTGCACGGCACTGACAAGGCCGGATTCGACGGGCCGGGCGATGCCGAGCCAGAGGACGACGATCGCCAGCAGCGCCGCCATGATGCCGACCAGCACCTGTTCACGCTTGCTGAGGTTTCCGTACCAGGCGGCGATATTGGCGATCATGGCTTCACCGTGATGTCGGCAAGGACGCGGCCGTCCGTGCCCTGAGAGGAGGTTGCCGTTATCATGAATCCCGCATCCTGCAGGGCAAGCAGGACGATGTTGATATCCCCCGCCTGCGCGCTCGCAAGGGTCGCGGTCAGCATGCCGTCCGCGCCACGGCTCAGTTTGGTCAGGCTGACGCTTTCGGCCCGCTGCATCGCCGTGAAGAGGCCGGCAACCGGGCCGGTGAAGGTATAGGCGCCCGCGCCACGCTCGGCGAGACGGGCGTCGAGATCCGCCTCTATCCGCCCCGGATCGGTTGCTCCCGGCAGGACGGTCGCGGCGCGCGCAACACTGTCGGAATCCAGCGCACTCGCGGCGCTGTTGTAGCGGATGATCTGGACGAGCGAGATCAGCAGCGCGGCAAGCGCGATGAAGCCGATCCAGACGGCAATCCGCTGAAGCTGCTGCCTGTCCAGTGGGCGGCGCGTGCGCTTTGCAAAGTCACCCTGGCGCAGGTTCAGCGATGGTTCGGCGAGCATGGCGATGGCGGCGCGGTTGATCGCGTCCGCCGTCAGCGTCGCGACGGGCGCGTCCGCCACCAGCATTTCCGCCATGGGTTCATCCGCCGGCAGCGCAGCCTCCCTGCCCCGCAGCAGGCCGACGCCGCCGACCGTCCCCATGACATAGCCTTCGTCCGGCTCCGGCAACAACAGGGCAGCGGGGACCACGGCGTCAGGGTCCAGCCCGTTATGCTGGGCCCACAGCAGCCAATGCTGCATATCGGCGCGGGCGGCGACGGCGACGATGTGCGGACGCGCCGGATCATCATTCTCATTCGCGGCGGCGAGCAGGGTTTCCGGCGGATCGATGCTGCTGGACAAAGCGGCGAGGCGCGCGGCGGCCCGGCCCTGCGGCGCCGTCATCTCTGCATTGGAAATCCAGTGAAGTGCGGTCAATCCCGCAGGCGGCACCAGCATGACGCTGCAATCGTCCGGCAGCGCCGACAGGCCGCAGGCGGCGAGCCAGTGGGTGCCCGATCCCCCCTGCACCATCGTCCCGTCGACAACGCGCATCCACAGCGGCTGCCCCTCGGCCGTTTCCGGCAGGGTGACGATCAAGCCTTCTCGCGCGGTCATGCGCCCTCACCCCATTCGCGGCTCACCAGCCGGGCGGGCTTTTGCGGTTGCGCATCGATCAGCGCCGTCTCGTTCACTTCCGTGCCCCCAAGATTCACCATTATCTCGACCCGGAAATAGCGGGTCGCAACCTTCACCTGCGATCCCACCTCGCCCATAGGAATGATACCTTGACGTGCGGGAAGCGCCCAAAAGGCGTTAACGCTGCCATAGCCATCGGCAGGGCGCTGCGCCAGCATTTGCCGCGCCTGATCGACGGTGATCTGACCGGGCAGCAGCATGGCGAACAAGGGCGCCTGCGCCGGCAGCAATGTTTCAACGTTGATCGGCGACAGATCGCTGGTCGGCAGCGCGCAGATCCAGGGACGCAAGGTCTGGTAGATGGCCGGGGTAACGCCGTTGACCATGCGCAACTCACTGGGCGAGACCATGAAGCGATTGGCGGAGCGATAGGGCGTCGGCGCGCGGGCATAGGTTTCATCCTCCGCGCCGCCGGGCTGCGGCACGGTGTCGGTATCGATCCAGTCGGCAAGGGAGGCCGCGACGGTCTGTGCCTGCCGCTCGTCAATACCCAGCAGGCGCATCAGCGCCTGAAACTGCGACACGCCGGCCGGGCGGACCTTCAGATCGTCCTGGCTGTCCTTGTCCGGTCCATTGCCGCCCTTGCCGGCGACGACGCTGTTGAGGTTGAAGCAGTTGCCGCCGTCCGTGACGCGGGCGGTTGCCGTGCCGCTGGGCACCGGCAGGGATTGGGGGGCGCCAAGCCAACCGCCCTGCAACGTCACCCGGCCCGGTTGCGCGGCGACAAGATCGCCGATGCGCAGGCGCGCGACATTCTCACCCGCCTCCGCATAGGCGCGCGCCTGGTCCAGCGCACCCGCATTGGCGGTAAGGCGGGTGGCGATCGTCAGGCGCTCAAGCGCCGTGGCGGCGACGATGGCCATCACCGCGACGAGCAGCAGCACGGTCAGCAACGCCATGCCGGATTCGCGTGCGGGCCGATCAGCCATTGGCGGGCGCCCCATCCTGCGGCTCATCCTGCAGCGGTTTTTCCACCGGACCGGGACCGACCAGGAATTTCAGGGTGAGCGCGGGCGCGCCGGAACGTGTCAGGACCATTTCCACCGCGCGCGGCAGAAGGTCAGGCTGGGTCGGAATCCAACTGTCGAGCCAGTCCCCGCGCGCATCGCGGAAACGCAGCGCAGCGCCGTCTATACCCTCCAGGAGCGTGGCAGGTTGCGCGCCCTGCGCCCCGTCCAGCAGAGGATAGGTCCGCCGCTCCAGCCGCCCCTGCCGCACCCAATATTCGACCTTCTGCAGGGTCGGCCGCGGCGATTCGTCCATGTTGGTCCAGCCAGCGCGGACGAACTGCATCACCGGCGCGTCTTCGCCGCGCGGCTGGGCGAAGAAGGCCGGGGCCAGGAGGCCGTTCTCCGTACGGCTGATACGGGGGGCCGCCTGGGCAAGGTCGGCCGTCAGCGCGCCGTTGGTGCGCTCGATCGCCGCCATGCCGTCCAGATGGCCGCGAATGGCCCCCTGAGCAGAAACGCTGTTGCCGAGCAGCATGACGCCGGCGGCAGCCAGCATGGCGAAGATCACCAGGGCGACGAGCAGTTCGATGAGGGTGAAGCCGCGCTCATTCGTCCTTGGGCGTTCTCCTGCGGAAGCAGGAGCCCAGGATTCTTGGCCCTGCGTCCGGGACGCTGGGCTCCTGCTTTCGCAAGAGCACGGGTCAGATGTCCTGTCCGCGCGCGTCATTGCGTGGGCCGCATGAAGGTGAGCGCGGCGGGCGATTGACCAAAGGCCCCGTTGATCACCAAGTCAACGCGCAGGAGCCGGGGGTCTTCCGTGGGGGCCACGACGCGGGTCCAATGCCATTTGCGGCCGCCATTGTCGACGTCCCCTTCCGCCTCCCCCATGGACAGGGGCTGGGGATCACCCTGCAGGTCGACCATCAGATTATGGGCGACGATCTGACCCATCACCTTGCTGTCGAGGTCTGCCGCGGTGCGGATGGTGACGCTCTGCAGGCGGATGAGGGCCAGCGCGGCGAGCGAGAACACGGCGAGCGCGACCAGCATTTCGAGGAGGGTGAAGCCGCGTTCCTTGGCACGTGGGCGTTCGGGCGATCCGTCAGCCACCGACCATCACCTTTCCGGCCATGTCGATATTGACGGACGCGCGCTCGCCCTCTCGCACAAGCCGCACGGTCAGGGGTTCGGTGGGGAGGCCGGTGCTGTCGAAGCTGATCTGCGCGCGGCCGCTTTCGCCGACCAGTGCGCCGGTGCCCTGCCGCCATTCGGTGGTGGCGAAGGGACGGTCCTCCAGCGGCACCCACTGGCCCGCGCCGCGCTGTTCGAAGCCATAGCCCGAAGCCGAAACCCACACGCCCATGGGGCGCGCCTGAATGACGGCATTGTCGCGCGCGGCCGAGACGCGGGCGGCGAACTTCTCCGCATCCTCGATCACCCGCCCGCGCGGGTCGGGCATGGCGAGGATGACGGCGGCGGACACGAAACCGATGATGGCAACGACGACCATGAGCTCGAGGAGGGTGAAGCCGTGTTCGGCGGAACGCATCGGCCACGGACCGTCAGCCTTACGAAACCTGCGCTCTTTGCCAAGACCCGTTCGTTTCGAGCGTCGTCGGGAAACATGGTGCGCAGCGGCTTCTCGACTGCGCTCGCAGCGAACGGAGGTCGGATCAATCCGGAGCGGACAGGCCCTAGATATCGCTGGAATAGATATCGGCATTTTCAGCGTCCCCGCCCGGCTGACCGTCAGCGCCCAGCGAGTAGATGTCGAACGCGCCCTTCTTGCCCGGGACGGCATAATTATAGTCGCGGCCCCAGGGGTCCTTGGGCAGCTTCTTGATATAGCCGCCACGGCGATAGCGCTGCGGCATGGCGAGCGAGGGCGGCGGCGTCAGCAGCGACTGCAGGCCATCCGTTCCGGCGGGATAGGTCATGTTGTCGAGGCGATACTGCTCCAGCGCCTGCTCAATGGTGGAGATGTCGGCCTTCGCCTTCTCCACGCGCGCGGTGTCGGTGGCGGGGATGACGTTGATGGCGACGATCGTGGCCAGCAGGCCGATGATGACGATCACGACCATGAGTTCGACGAGCGTGAAGCCGTGTTCGGCGGAACGCCTCACGGGCGTGAAGCCGTGTTCGGCGGATCGGCGGACAAATTCCCCGTTCGCCCTGAGCTTGTCGAAGGGCCGTCCTTCCTCTGAAGAAGAGGACAGGGCTTCGACCGGCTCAGCCCGAACGGATTTGAGATCGTGGCAAGACATATTCACTCTTTCACACACCCGTAAGGCTTTGAAGCTGCAGGATCGGCAGCAGGATGGACAGGATGATGACGGCGACGATGCCGCCCATCAGTATGATGATCGCCGGCTCCAGCATGGCCAGCGCGGTGGAGGTGAAGCTGTCGAACTCCCGCTCCAGATATTCGGCGGCGCGCTCCAGCATGGTGTCGAGGCGACCGGCGGCCTCTCCGCTGGCGGCGAGATAGACGAGCAGCGGCGGGAAGACATTGGCGCGGCGCAGCGCGGCGGAGAGGCTGCCGCCGCCGCGGATCGCCTCGACGATCTGGTCCGACGCGCGGCGCAGGGCGCGGTTGTTGATGGTGTTGGCGGTGAGCGCCAGCCCCTCCATCAGCGGCAGGCGGCTGGCGATCATCGTCGCGAGCGTGCGCGCCATGCGGGCGGCGTGCAGGTCGCGGATCAGGCGACCGATGATGGGGAGGCGCAGCAGGAAACTGTCGAAGCGATAGCGGATGCTTTCGACCTTCAGCGCGCGCCATGCGCCAAAACCGGCAAGCGCGGCCAGGATCAGCAACGCCCACCACCAGCCTGCGAGAAACCCGGACAGGCCCATGACGATGCGGGTGAGGAGCGGCAGCGTCTGGCCGACCGTATCGAACTGCTCGACGACCTTGGGCACGACGAAGATCATGAGGGCAGCGACGACAAACACCGCGAAGCCGGCGAGAACGGACGGATAGGCGATGGCGGTCATCACCTTGGAGCGGATCACCGCCTGCCGCTCCATGAGTTCGGCGAGCCGCTCCCTGATCGTGGGGAGGCTGCCGGAGCTTTCGCCCGCCGAGATCATGGCCCGATAGAGCGGCGGGAAACTGCGCGGTTGCGTTCCCAGCGCCTCGGCGAGGCGGCGGCCCTCCATGACGCCGGCGTGGACGCTGCCGATGATGGCGCGGACATGCTCGGTCTCGCTCTGGCGGCCGATGGTGCGCAGCGATTCCTCAAGCGGGCTGACCTGCACCAGAGTGGAAAGCTGGCGTGTGAAGAGGGTCAGTTCCTTGGGCGAGAGCTTCTTGCCGCCGAGCGAGAAGAGCGCCCTGCCCTTCGCGCTCTTTTCCTGGCCCTGATCCATCTTGACGACAAACAGACGGCGGCCGTCGAGCTGCGCCTTCGCCGCGTCGATATTCTCCGCCTTGACGCTGCCACGCCGTTCGCGGCCGGCGGTGTCGATGGCGAGATAGTCATAGTCAGGCATCGCCCAGAACCTCGTCCGGGACGTCCATCGCGTCGCGGCGGGAAATGCGGATCGCTTCCTCCGCCGTGGTCTGCCCGTCGCGGACGAGCGCGCGGGCGGCGGACCCCAGGTTCGGCGCATTGAGGAAGGCGTGGCGGGCGATGAGGGATTCGTCGCCGCCGTCATTGATGAGGCGGCGGATGGTGTCGTCCACGCGGATCGCCTCAAACACGCCGATGCGGCCCTTGTAGCCGGTGCCGTTGCATTCGCCGCAGCCCTTCGCCTGGTAGACAATGGTGCCGGGGTCGAAGCCGAGCAGCGCGCTTGCCGACTTGTCCGCCTGATGCGGCTCGCGGCAATGCTGGCAGAGGCGGCGGACAAGGCGCTGGGCAATGACGGCGCGCAGCGTGGAGGCGAGCAGGAACGGCTCCACCTTCATGTCGCGCATGCGGGTGATCGCGCCGACGGCGTCATTGGTGTGGACGGTGGAGAGCACGAGATGGCCAGTGAGCGACGCCTGCACGGCGATTTCGGACGTCTCGCGATCGCGGATTTCGCCGACCATGACGACGTCCGGGTCCTGGCGCAGGATGGCGCGCAGCCCGGCGGCGAAGGTCAGGCCGACCTTTGCATTGACCTGCGTCTGGCCGACGCCCTCAATCGCATATTCGACCGGGTCCTCGACCGTCAGGATATTGCGGCTGCCGTCGTTGAGCTGGCGCAGACCCGCATAAAGCGTGGTCGTCTTGCCCGAGCCGGTGGGGCCCGTGACAAGGATGATGCCGTTGGGTTCGCCCAGCGCCTCACGGAAGATGCGGTCGGCGGCGCCCGTCATGCCAAGCACGTCGAGCGAAATGCCGGCATTCTCCTTGTCCAGGATACGCAGCACGACGCGCTCGCCTGCCCGGCTGGGGAGCGTGGAGACGCGCACGTCGAGCAGCTTGCCGCCGAGCGTCAGGCCGATGCGGCCATCCTGCGGCACGCGGCGCTCGGCAATGTCGAGGCGGGCCATGACCTTGATGCGGCTGACGACGACAGGCGCAACATGCGGCGGCATGCGCAGCGTTTCGCGCAGCACGCCGTCGATGCGCATCCGCACGACGAGGCCGGTTTCATAAGGCTCGATATGGATGTCCGACACGCCCTGCCGCGCGGCTTCGGCAATGATGCCGTTGATCAGGCGGATGGCGGGCGCATCGTCGGCGCTGTCGAGCAGATCGTCCGCCGTGGGCAGGTCGCTCGCCAGCATGTCCAGCTCATCCGCGCCGACCGCGAGCGTGCCGGCCATCGCGGCGGCGCTGCCGTCCATGGCGTAGTGATTGGACAGATGGCGGTCGAATTGCGCCTCATCGACAAATTCGATGTCGAAGCTCTGGGCCAGATGCCGGCGCACCTCCAGCAGGACGCGCGGATCGCCGCCCTCCCGCATGGCGACCGCGAGCCTGCCGGTGTCCGTCCCGTTGAGGAGGACGACACCGAACCGGCGCGCGAAGGCATAGGGGATGTCGATCAGCCGGGGCGCGATGTGCGGGGTTATCGCAAAGCCGCCCTCGGGCTCGTCGGAAGCGACGGGATCGATCTCGGAGCCTTTTTTCATGACTGCCTGCCGAACACGCAAAAACGCTGCAATCCGTTCGCCCTGAGCCAGTCGAAGGGCTCGGCCGAGCGCAGCGAGGCGCCTTCGCTTCGCTCAGGAGCAGGCTTCGACAAGCTCAGCCCGAACGGAAGGAGAGGTTGCGAGGCGATCATTGCGGTTTCTCGCTGGGCGGAACGTCGACCGGACGGACGACGGTCGTGGATTCGCGGGCTTGGGGAGTGATGACCTGGCCCCGGGCAGCGGGCGCCGGGGCAGTCGCCGCCGGTGCGGGCGCATTCGCTGCAGGAGGAACTGCGACGGGTGGCTCCGCGCCCATATATTCGCGCAGCAGCTCGTCGATGGTCGGCTCACGATCCGGATCGCGGAGCAGTTGCTGATGCTGGATATAGCCATAGCGCTGGGCGGTCAGCGCGCGGGCGTCCTCCTTGCTGCGCAATATGGTCGGGCGGATGAAGACCATCAGGTTGGTCTTTGACCGGCTCTTGCTGCGCGACTTGAACAGTTCGCCGATGCCGGGAATGTCGCTGAGCAGCGGGATGCGCTGGATCGTCTTGCGTTCATTGTCGTCGAGCAGGCCGCCGAGCGCGATGATCTCACCATCATCGACGGTGACGGTGGTTTCGATCTCACGCTTGTTGATGATGAGGTCGCTGCTGTTGGTGGAGACCGGGCCGGCGATGCTCGACACCTCCTGCCGCAGGAACAGCTTGATCGCGCCGCCCGTGTTGATCTGCGGCTTCACGTCGAGCTGGATACCGACATTCTGGCGCTGGACGGTGCGGAACTGGTTGTCGAAATTCTGGCTGAGCGCCTCGCCGGTCGTGACCGGAACCTCCTGCCCCACAAGGATCGACGCCTTCTGATTGTCGAGCGTCATGACCGAGGGCGTGGAGAGCAGGTTGGAGCCAGTGTCGGACTTCACGGCGTTGATGATCGCGCCGAAAATGCCGTTCTTGCCGATCTGCCCGCCAAGGCCCGCTATGCCGCCGGTCGCGGCGGTTAGGGAATTGACGGCCGCCTGTTGCAGGGTGGTGGCGAGGTCGCCGCTCTGCGGGACGGTCGTCGTCGTGGTCGTACCGTCGGCGGCAACCACGGTCGTCGTCTGGTTGCCGAGCTTCGTCGCGCCATAAGCGCCGGCCAAAGTCAGGAGGTTGGGCGTGGCGTTGGAATAGTTGGTGGCGGCAAAGCCGGTCTTGGTGCTGCCCAGCAGGAACTGAACGCCCAGATTCTTGGCGGCGGCGTCGCCTATCTCCACGATGATGGCCTCAACCAGCACCTGTTCGCGCCGCGTGTCGAGCTGACGCACGGTTTCGCCCAGCATCCTCTGAACATCGCTGTTGGCGGCGACGATGATCGCATTGGCGCCCTCATAGCGGGTGACGATCGCCGGGCCGCGCGTGGAGATGCCGTTGCCGGAACCCGCCCCCGCCGAAGCCAAGACACCGGCGGCGACCGGCGCAGCAGACGGAGCGGGCGCGGGTGCGTTGTTCGCCATATTGCCGTTCATGCCACTGAGGCCGGAGCGCTGTGACGAGGAGATGAAGGACGAACTGTCGTTGGAGCTGGACGACGACACCGTGGGCGTCTGGCCGACCAGTTGCTGGAGCACGGGAAGCAGTTTCTCCGCATCGGCATGTTCAAGCCAGTAGACGCGGATTTCCGTGCCGCTCGCTGCCTGCTTATCAAGATCGCGGGCGACGGCCATCAGGCGGACGACGGTGGCGGCATCGCCGCGAATGGCGATGCTGTTGCTGCTGTCGATGGGGACGACCGTGGCGCTGGCCGACGAACTGCCCGCCTCCCCCGCGCCGCCGCCGACGAGCGCCTGCAGCGACTGAGCGATTTCACGCGCGCCGGCGTTGCGCAGGTTGACGATCTGCGTCGAGGAGGAGTCGCGATCGACGCGCGCGATGACCTGACGGATGCGCGCGATATTGTCGGCATAATCGGCGACGACGATGCTGTTCCCGGCCCGGTTGGCGGTGACCGATCCATCCTTGCTGACCAGCGGGCGCAGCGTTTCGAGCGCCGAGGCGGCGTCGATGGAGCGCAGGCGGAAGACCTCCGTCACGAACTGGTTGCGGGTCGCGCCTGCGCCGACGGCGCTGGGCTGACCGGCCGCGCCGTCGGCGGGCTGGATGCGATACGCGCCGCCTGGCGCGGGCACGGCGATCAGGCCGTTGGCGCGCAGCGTCGACAGGACGATCTCGAAATATTCGGATTTGGACAGCGGCCGGTCCGTAACGACCGACACCTTCCCCTGCACCCGGTTGTCGATGATGAAGGTGCGGCCGGTGACGCGCGCCGCATCCTGAATGAAGGCCCGGATATCGGCGTCGCGCACGTTGAGGGTTTGCTGCGCAAAGGCGGCCTGCGGCGCAAAAGGCGTCGCAAGGATGAGGGCGACGGCAGCGCCGGCGTGAAGGAGGGTTCTGTTTTTCATTGGCCTTGGGGAATGAGAGCGATGGGCACGACGGACGCGCCGCGCTCAACGGAGAGGGAAATACGCGCGCCGGGGACGAGCTGCGCCTGGAGCGCCTTTAAGTCCGCAGCGGAGGAAATCGGCCGGCCGTTGACCTGCGATATGATGTCGCCGGGCTGGAACCCGGCCGCGTGAAATGCCGGTCCCCTTGGCGACAGGACGAGGCCGGTGACCTTCCCGCCCTGCGTCCGGGGGGCGAAGCCGATGTCGGTCTTGATCGCGCCGATGCCCGGATCGCGGCGCGGGGGCGGTTCCTGGGATGCCGCAGGCGGGGTCATGTCCGCAGGCTGCGGGCGACCGCCGCCCTGCTGGATTGGCGGCGCGGCCGACTGTGGGTTCGCTGGGTTCTGGGCATCCGGCGCGGCGGGATCGGCGGCAGGATCGGCAACTGGCGCTGCGACCGACTGGTCGAGGAAGATGGTTTCCGACGCGCCGCTCCGGTCGATCACGACATGGTCGAACGCCACATCCTTCAGCACGACGCCGGGCATGATCTCATCACCCACGGCGAAACTGTTCTGGACGCCATCGGGCGTAGCGATGATCGCCGACCCGATGCCCGATCCTTCATTCACGCGGGTGCCGTAGAGGGTGAGCGCCAGGGAGGTGACGACGGAGCTTGGCTGCGCGCCGCCGGTGGTCCGGTAGAAGGGATCGAACGCGGCGAACAGGGCCTGGCGCGCGGCGGGCGCGGGGATCGTGGCATGCCGCCCGCGCCAGTCGCCAAAGCTGCCCACCGGGGTCAGCACCGCCCAGACCAGCCGGGCAAGCTGGATCGCGAGCAAGGCCAGCAGCAGCCATTCGACGAGCGACAGCCAGCGGCCGGACGCAAGCGCCCTGCTCCCCTGTCCGCGCAGCCTGTCGAATGTCGGCATGGGCATTATCTGGATATGTCCCGATCGATACGCCCCATTTTAGGGCATATTTCCATGGCGGGGCGTAGGCACGCCATCTTACGCTCGCATGACCCTTTTGTGACCGATTTATTGCATCGCGCAAGCGTCGGTTTACCATATTTGCAAAACGGCCGGTCGGCGCTAGGCCGCAGATCATGGAAAATGCCCTCCCCCTGGCGACCGACGCCGATCCTGCCCGCCTGTCCACGCACAAGGGTGTGCAGCGATTCCCCAACCGCGACCTGACCCTGTTCATCCAGAAGGATTTCCTGAGCGCCGAGGAATGCGCCGGGCTGATCGCCCGGATAGAGGCCGACCGGCGGCCATCGACGATCGCCGACGCCAATGGCGACGGCTATTTCCGGACGAGCGAGACATGCGACCTGAGCGGGGCCGATCCCTTCGTGGCGGCGATCGATGCAAATATCTCGGCTTATGCCGGGATCGACCCCGTCCATGGCGAGCCGATCCAGGGACAGCGCTATGCGCCCGGCCAGGAGTTCAAGGCGCATACCGACTATTTCGATCCGCAAGGCGAGGATTTTGCGCGCTATTGCTCGGTCGCGGGCAACCGGACCTGGACCTTCATGATCTATCTCAACGCCCCCGGCGCCGGCGGCGCGACCCGCTTCACCAAGGTGAACAAGATCATCCAGCCGGAGGATGGCAAGCTGCTGGCGTGGAACAACCGGCTGCCGAACGGCGCGCCCAATCCGGCCTCCATCCATCACGGGATGAAGGTGCGCGCGGGGGCGAAATATATCATCACCAAATGGTATCGGGAACGGCCCTGGGGGTGAGGGTCGACCGACGCACCGCATAGGAAAACGGGTTCCGCTCCGGTCGAAGCGAAACCCGTTCAGGCGTACAATATAGGCTGCCTTCAGAAGTTGACGGACAGCGACGCGGCGTAGGACGTGCCGATGTCATACAGGTTGTAATAGACGCGGTTGTCGCCAAGGCTCTGAAATTCCTTGTATTTGCGACCCGTGATATTACGCGCTTCCAGCTTCAGCTCGGTATTGATGCCGCCCAGGACGATGCCCTGACGCACAACGAAATCCAGGCTGAGGCCGGGCTGCTCGATAATGTCCGGCTGCAGGTTGGGACCACGGCTGGTGACGCGCTTGCTGGCATAGGTCAGCAACAGGGTCTGCTGCGACAGGCGGTCCATATCCTCCAGGCCGAACTGGAGATTGACGAGATGATCGGACTGGCCCGTCATCGGCCGCCCATTGATGAAATAGTCGGATGCAAGCGGCGGCGCAGAGCCGTTGTCCGGCGAGAAGGTGTAGGGGATGGTCGTGTCCGTCGCGCCGACCTTAATCTTCGACTGGGTGTAAGTGTAGTTGGCGATCAGCACCGCGCGGCGGCTGGCGAAGAAGGCGCCGTCGGACCAGTCGGACAGGTTGAAATATTTCTGCGTCTCGATCTCCGCGCCGTACAGGGTCGCCTTGGGCGCGTTGGCGAAGCTGGTCACGACGTCATAGCGATCGTTGATCGTGGTGTAGGCTTCGATCGGGTTCTTGATGCTCTTGTAGAAGCCAGCCACCGAAATGCGCTGATCCTTGGCGAAATACCATTCATAGCGCGCGTCGGCGTTCCACAGCGTGCTGTCCAGCAGGAAGGGGTTGCCGCGGAAGGCGCGGCTGGATTCCGTGTCGATATAGATCTGGGCGATCTGTTCGCGGAACTGCGGGCGGGCGAGCGTCTTCGATCCGCTGAAACGCAGCTGCATATCCGACTGGATTTCCCAGGTGAGCGTGGCCGCAGGCAGCCAATATTGCTTGTTGATCGTGTTGGTCGGCACCGTGCCGGTCAAATAGATGTCCCGGCCGGTCACTTCCTGACGACCGGACTCGAAACGCACGCCGCCGTTCAGTGCGATCGACGGGGTGATCTGCGCCTGAAGCTGCGCATAAGCGCCGTGCACCCGCAGCTTGGCTTCATAGGTCGGATAGTTGTCGGAGAAGTCCAGCAGGCGAAGACCGAAATACTGGATCGTATAGTCCGACGTCAGATAGTCCGGCCGCTGCTGCTGCACCGGGATCGGCAGGTTGGTGGCGTCATAATGCAGCTCGTAGCGTGACGAGGTGCGCTCCGTATTCTGGTAGGCGTAACCGACGGTCGCCTTGATATCCGGCGTCAATTCATAGGTCAGGTCGGCGCCGCCCGACATCAGGTCCTCGTTGAGGTCGCTGAACGTGACGGAAGCGTCGCCGCGCTGGCGGTCGAGCCTGTTGACAAAGCGGTCGCCGACCGGATCGATGGCGAGATCCTGATTGGACCGCACATATTCGAACTCGCGCTCATAGGGCGCCTCGCGCTGCGAATTGGCGTAGCTGGCGCGCGCGCTGAACTTCAGCACATCCGACAGATTGAACTCGCCGGAAAATTGCAGGTCGAGGAGCTGGCGTTCGTACCAGGCGGTGTTCTGCTGCATATAGTCGGCGCCGATCAGGCCGCCGTCATTCTGCCCCACCGCAAGCTGGCCGCGCTTCAGGGTGTCGCGGATATACAGCGCGGTCCAGCGCGCCTTGGCGACGTCGGATTCCAGGCCGATGCCGATCAGGCCGTTGACCGTCATTTCGTTATCGGTCGTCACTTGCTCGAAGGACTTTCCGGCGGGCTGGGTCAGGTCGATCGACGCCTGCTGGAGCGCGTCGCGCGTCCGCCATTTGTTGCTGATTGAGGCAGTCGCGATGACGCCCAGCGTCGATCCGCCCATGTCGAACGAAGTGCCGCCGTTGAGGCTCGCCGACCAGTTGACCGGGATATGATCATTCTTCTGCAGCACCGTAGTGCGCGCATTCTTGAACTGCATGGCGATCGCCTGCTGCTCCGGCACCGAGAGGTCCGAAAGGCGGACATGGTCGTCAAACACGGACTGCAGCAGCGGCGGAACATCGCGTGAGCCGCTGTCGAAGCCGGTCCAGTCGGAGCCGCTGCCGAAATAGGTGTAGCCTAGCTTGTTGGTCGTCTCGCTGTTGCCGGAGACGCCGCCGCTGATTTCCAGATAGCTTTCCGCCGGGATAGCCTTCGTCGTGAGGTTGATCACGCCGCCGCCGAATTCACCGGGGAAGTTGGGGGAAAAGCTCTTCTGGACAAGGGTCGAGGCAATGACACTCGTGGGGAAAATATCGAGGGGAACGACGCGCTTCAGCGGCTCCGGGCTCGGCAGGGGAGACCCGTTGAGCAACGCCAGCGAATAGCGGTCGCCCAGACCACGCACATACACATATCCGCCGCCGACGACGCTGAGGCCGGTGACGCGCTGAAGCGAACCGGCAATATCGCCCTCACCCGTGCGCTTGATATCTGCGGCGGACAGGACGCTGACCACCTGCGGGGCGGCGCGCTCGATGTTCGCACCACGGCGGCCGACGACGACGATGTCAGCGCCAGGAATCGAGACATCGACATTGCCGGACTGGTCATCAGCCTCTTCGCTGGCGGAAGGCATGCCTGGATTGGCTTGGCCGGTGTTGGTGGTGCCGGTCGTGGCTCCATCCGAAGGCGCTGTCGGCGCCGAGACGTCCGACTGAGCGAGGGCTGCGGGTGCGACGAGCGCGGAAGTGAGCAGAAGCAAGCTCGCCAGAGTCAGCGACTTCGACATGGAATTTCCCCCAGAGAGGTGATGTAAAAAAATCGGGGGCGGAGTGCAGGCCGTTACCATGCACTCCGCCCTTTGACGTCAAGCGATCAGGTCGTCGGGATGGCCGTGCAGTTGCCGCTCGACGCGCCGAAGCTGGCGGTGACCGAATTGCAGGTCCAGCCGGCATACCAGGTGTCGGTCGCATCCTTGACCGCACCGACATAGGCGGTGGTGTCGAAGGCAGCGTCGATCGTCTTCGGATCGGTCGCGACAACAGCCGTCTCAGTTGCGCCGTTGATGAACAGGCTGGTCAGCGACGGCGTGTAGGCGAAGCTGCTGTTCGCACCGGCGGCAAAGATCGCCTGCACTTCGGCGTTGGTGACGCCACGCGTGCCCAGGAACGGCGTGCTCGAGCACTGCATCACGACCGAGCGGTAGCTGGGCGGACCGGCATCCTGCAGCGCACCGTCGGCAGCACGGCTCGTGGTCGTGCTGGCAAGGTTGATGCACGGATAGCTGGGGCTGACGACGATGCCGTTGACCATGGTGAGATCAGCGCCACCGCGGATCATCATGCTGGCAAGGTCGGCGCCAGTGGTGGAGCGCTGGATGTGGGTGAAGTTCGCAACCTTCAGATACTGGCGGGGCAGCGCGTCTTCGCTGGCGTTGGAGTTCACCGTCGAACCGTTCGAGTCCGTTTCAGTGAAGGTGTCACCGATATTGGCATTGGCGCGCTGGACCGAGAGAACATATTGCGCCGTTCCACGGAAGCCGATGTCGGTATCGAGCTGGTCGTCTTCGTTGCCGGTCAGCACCAGATATTTGAGGTTAGCCGCGCCGCCGAAAATCTCGATGCCGTCGTCGGAGCTGTTGTGGACCTGAATGTGGTCAAGGCGCGTACCCGTGCCGACGCCGCTGGGCGTGAGGCCCTGAAGTTCGGAGTTGTTGGCCAGAACGAAACCGGAGTAGCGGATCTGGACAAAGCTCATGCGACCGCTGTCGTCGGTGTCGGAGGCGCCGCCATACAGCGCGTTGCTGGTGCCTTCCGTATCACGCTCGCACGCCGTGGTGCCGGGGGCAGCGGCAGGCGCAAGGCAATCCGTGATGCGCGCGCGGCCAAGCAGGACCACGCCGCCCCACTGACCCGAGGATTGATCCGTATTCTGGCCACGTACGTTATCGCGGCTGGTGAAAATGATCGGCTGCGATGCGGTGCCGACTGCGCTGATCTTGTTGCCGCGGTTGACGGCCAGATAGGACGCGCCCGTGCCACCAAAGATCACGACGCCAGCGTCAATCGTGAGCGTGACGACGCTGTTGGTGCTGGCCGCACCCTGGTCCGTGCCGACATCGACGCGACCGCCGAGCGAGTAGATCACGCCAGGAACCTTAGCCAAAGCCGTGGAAGCCGTGAAACGCGCGGGCAGCTGGCAGTTGAGCCAGGTGTTGGTGCCATCGCTGATGGTGCTGAGATTTGTGAGCTGATCAGGGCCGGTAATGGTCGGGCAAGCCGAGGCAGGCGTTACCGCGGTCGGTGTAGGGGTTGGTGTCGGCGTGGGGGTTGGCGTCGGCGTCGGGGTCGGCGCGGGGATGACAACGGTGCCTTCGCCCGGCGATGCAATGTCGTCAGCACCGCAGGCGGCGAGCGCCGCACAGCCGCAGCTGGCGAGCAACATCTTGGAAATGCGCGAAATCTTGGCCATATCTTCTCCGCTCCGGCATCGCCGGCTTGTGAACAATGATCGGAGCAAGAGAGGCGAATCATTCGCTGCCCCCCGTTTCCCCTGGCACGGGCCACTAAAGGGGGGGCATGACAATCAGATTGTGTTTGTGCGTCTTTTGGGTGACATAAATATGACTGTTTTGCGTCACTCGTGACAGTTTGATGACTTGAGGCGAAGGCGCAAAAAAAGAGGCGGTCGAAACCGCCCCTTTTCCAGCATTTCCGACCGGGTTCAGCGCGCGGCAGTCACCGAGCGCACACGGGCCAGCGCCTTGCGTGCGACCGCATGGGTGTTTGTTTCCGTGCCGTCCGCCGTCAGCACATCCACCGATTCCGCGCTCAATGCTGCGGCATAGGCTTTTTCGGCATCAAACAGACGGCCCGTTCCGGCATAGACATTGCCCAGATTGATAAGGCGCAGAGGATCGCTCGCCGTCACGCCGTCCATACGGTTAAGCTGCACCTCGGCGGTGCGATAATCGGCCGCGCTGATGGCGGACACGCCCAGGGCGCCCTGACGATAGCCGACCTCACTGGGACCGCCGGCCAATGCGGGAGACGCGGACATCCCTGCCAGAAGCAGCAATCCCAAAGGTGCAGAAAGACCACGAACCATGTCACCCTCCAACGAAAAAAACTTCTTACTATAGTGAGAAGTATTTCACTTTAATGACATGACGGCAAGATGAAGGCGGCCCATGTAACAAAACTAAGTTTTGTTTATTTTCAATATGTTGAGCGATATATGACAATATGTCATCAAACTGTAACACAAATAACAGGTCATACAAGCAGATGATTCGCACCTGGCTTGCTGCGTGAAAACCGCGCGAAACGCCGCTTTCCGCGCACCGGAAAGGCGCCACGGATTTCGCGAAAGAGCCTGATGGTCATGAAGGAAGTGGGGAGCTTCTGTTGCCCGGTGCTCCCCGTACCGCTGGAATCCATTCTGTTGCCCGGTTGGTCCAACCGCGTTCTATTTGTGTAATGTCAGGGCGTGAGCCCATCAATTACGCAGCAAGAGCAAGAGCCTCGTTATCGTTGGCACTTGTAGGTTTTGAACAGTTTCACGGCTTACTCGGGCCGGGCAAAAATACCGCCTTTGAACACACGTCGATCCTGGTTCGGCCCCGTCAGAGACCCTGATCGCTCAGGGTTTTTGGTGGAGCCGGCGGGTACTGCCCCCGCGTCCGCTGCGTCTATTATACGGCACACTTTATCACCATAGCCGGATTGCTCCGGCACCTTCCTATATAGGCCATCGCGCCTGAATGAAAAGTGACCGGCGGCAGGAAAAGCATCGCACGGGAAAGGCCGACGAAAAAAAGGGGCTCCGCCATCGGATGGCGGGGCCCCTTTTTTGGCCTGTTCAGCGGGCCGCGTACGGCCCCGCCGGATCAGTGCGACGTCTTGTTTTCGACGGCGTCGCCAGCCTTCTCGCCAGCGTCGCGAACGGCGTCAGCCTTTTCCTTGAGCGCATCAGCCGTGTTGTCGGCAGCATCGGCGGCGTTGCCGGTCATGTTGTCCGCCATATCCTCCACATTGTCAGCCTGGTTGTCGATGATCGCGGCCTGATTGTCATAGGCGTTCTCGACGGCGGTTTCCTGCTTGGAACCGCATGCGGCAAGCACGGCCAGGCTCGAAAGCCCAAGCATCATTGCGGTGGTCCTGATGGCGATCTTCACGGCTTATTCTCCTGTTGCGCCCGGAAGGGCTGACGATCTGCACAAGCGGCGCGAAAGTCTCTCGATCCCCTTCGCCACTTGACGCCGAACAACCGGCGGGCGGGCGGATGGTTCCCCCTGCCCGCACGGTTCGTCGCAAGCGTTACCTATTTCTTAAGCGAATCCCGGATTTCCCGGAGCAGCACAATATCCTCCGGCGTGGCGGCGGGCGCGGCCTCTTCCGGCGGCATCGCCTTGTTGATCGTCTTGATCAGCAGGAAGATGATGAAGGCCAGGATCAGGAAGTTCACGACCGCCGTCAGGAAAGCGCCCCAGCCGAACATGGCGACGCCCGCCGCCTTCAGGTCGGCATAGCTGGACGGATCGCCCTTGAACGTTGCCGGCACGGCGCCAAGGCGGATGAAAAAGCGCGAGAAGTCGACGCCGCCGAAGAGCGCCCCAATGATCGGCATGATGATGTCGTCGGTCAGCGACTTGGTGATCGTCCCGAACGCGCCGCCGATGATGACACCCACGGCCAGGTCAATAACGTTGCCGCGCGCGATGAAAGTCTTGAATTCCGACACGATTCCCATGACCGGCTCCTGTTGTTGAGCGATCATCTTGGAATGTTAACCACGCGATGTCCAGTTGCGGCGGGGTCAGCTAATCCCTATTCAATGGGCAACGCACGGCGCCCCGCGCCCTATGGGAGGATCTTTCGACCATGACACGAGCCAACCGACCCGCCGGTTTCCTTCGCCGTTTTGCCCCCGCGATCCTGGTCGCGATGGCGGCGCTGTCGCTCAGCGCCTGCGGCATCAACAGCGTGCCGACCGCCGAGGAAGAGGCCAAGGCGAAGTGGGCGGACGTGCAGGTGCAGTATCAGCGCCGGTCGGACCTGGTCGGCAATCTGGTCGCCACCGTGAAGGGAGCGGCCAAGCAGGAGCAGGATACGCTGGTCCGGGTGACCGAGGCGCGATCGAAGGCGACATCGATCCAGGTGAGCGCGGCCGACCTGTCCGACCCCGCCAAGGTGGAGCAGTTCCAACAGGCGCAGGCAGCGCTCAGCCAATCGCTCGGCCGCCTGATCGCCACGGCGGAAGCCTATCCCGAGTTGAAGTCCAACCAGAATTTCCTGGAGCTGCAATCGCAGCTGGAGGGCACGGAAAACCGGATCGCCGTCGCCATCCGCGATTATAATGAAGCGGTGCGCGCCTATAATGTCCGCATCCGCACCTTCCCCGACGCCATAGGCGCGAAGCTGATCCATGGCGCCAAGCCGATGACGCCGTACAAGGCCACGACGGCGGGTGCGGAAGAAGCGCCGAAGGTGGACTTCGGCGCCTGAGGCCAATCCCGTGAAAACGCTCCTGCATGCGCTTCTCGCGCTGGCGGCGCTCCTCTGGGTGCCAGTGGCGGGTGCGCAGACATTTCCCAAATATGATGATAGCGGGGTTATCGACGCTGCGGGCCTGCTGAGCCCTGAGCAAAAACAGGCACTCTCGCAAAAGCTGATTGCGCAAAAGCAGAAGAGCGGGCGCTCGCTCGTCGTTGCGACCCTCCCCGATCTTCAGGGCTATGACATAGCGGACTATGGCACCCGCCTGCTGCGCGCCTGGGGCATCGGATCGAAAGAGAAGAATGACGGCGCGTTGCTGATCATCGCCCCCAACGACCGGAAAGTCCGGATCGAGGTGGGCTATGGCCTGGAAGGATTTCTGACAGACGCCCTTTCCTCCCGCATCATCCGCAACGACATCACGCCGCGCTTCAAGGCCGGGGATTTCCCCGGCGGGATCAATGCCGGAGTCGACCAGATCAGCCGGATCATCGCCCTGCCGCCAGCCGAAGCCGAGGCGCTGGCCAAGCAGGCGGCGCAGGAACAGCGCGCAAGCGCCGACGATGGCAGTTCGGTGATGCTCATCTTCTGGATCGTGGTCATCCTGTTCTTCGTGCTGCCGATGATTTTCGGCGGACGCGGCGGGCGCAGGCATCGCAGCGGGGCCGGACCCGTCATCATCTGGGGTCCGGGCATTGGCGGCGGCTGGGGCGGAGGCGGATCGTCCGGCTGGGGTGGCGGCGGAGGCAGCGACTGGGGCGGAGGCGGCGGTTTCGGCGGCGGCGGCAGCGGCGGCGGCGGCGGAGCGTCCGGGGGATGGTAGCGCCGCGCATCACCTTGAGCGACGCCGATCACGACCTGGTGACGGCGGCGGTCGCGCAGGCCGAACTGTCGACCGATGGCGAGATCGTCACGATCGTGTCGCGGCGGTCGGACGCCTATCATGACGCCGGGCTGCACTGGGCGATCGGCACGGTGTTCCTGGCCCTGTCGGTCTATGCCGCCTTCCCGGACTTCTACAGGGCGCTGATCCTGCGCGTCATGGGTGGGTGGGAGCATGAGCTGAGCGACCGCGCCTTCCTGACGGTGTTGCTGTGCGCGCTCATCATCAAGTTCCTGTTCGTCCGCTACCTGCTGGCGTGGATGCCGTTGCGGATGGCGCTGACGCCGAAATCCACCAAGGCGCGGCGCGTGCGGCGGCGGGCGATCACCCTGTTCCGCGCATCGGCCGAGGGGCGGACGCGGGGCAGCACCGGCGTCCTCATCTATCTCTCGCTGGACGAGCATCGCGCCGAAATCGTCGCCGATGCGGCAATCACGGCGAAGGTGACGCCCGAAACATGGGGCGACATCATGGCCGCGCTGATCGCCGAAGTCCGCGCCGGGCGCGCGGGCAGCGGCATGGCGCAGGCTGTGACTGGCGTTGGCCAGGTGCTCGCCCAACATTTCCCGCGCAGCGCGGACGATCGCAACGAACTTCCCGACAGGTTGATTGAATTATGAGCGAAGCGGAAATGACCCTGCCCGAAGAGGTGAAATGGCAGGGCAAGTTCATAGCCGCGAAACAGCGCGGGAAGTGGGAATATGTCGGCCGCAGCCGGGGCATCAAGGCGGCGGTGATCCTGGCCGTCGAGGAAACGGACGCGGGCCGGTTCGTCATCCTGGTAGATCAGTTCCGCGTGCCGCTCGCCAAACGCTGCATCGAACTGCCTGCAGGTCTCGTGGGGGATCATGGCGAGGAGGAGGATTCGTCCATCGCCGCGCTGCGCGAACTGGAAGAGGAAACCGGATACAGCGCAGAGAGAATGGAGAATCTGGGCGAATATTATAGTTCGCCCGGGATGGTGTCCGAGAGTTTCACGCTGTTCCGGGCCTTGGGGCTGCAGAAAACGGGTGAAGGCGGCGGCGTGGATGGCGAGGATATCGTCGTGCACCGCGTGGCGCTGGACGCATTATCGGCTTTCCTTTCGGACAAGCGGCGCGAAGGCTATGCGATCGACGTCAAGATGCTGCTGATGCTGGGTGTGGGGATGTTGGGTTAGGAGCCCTCCGACAGCCACGGATACCCACATCCGTTCGTTTCGAGCCCTTCGACAAGCTCAGGATAAACTTCGGCCTTCGGCCGAAGTCGAGAAACTAGCGCGAGGTTTCTCGACTTCGCTCGAAACGAACGGAGGTAGGTGCGACGGATTTCCAGGGTAGGTCGACGGATTTCAGCTCAATGCCGGCGCGAAACGCTTACCGGAAATTGTCAGCATATGCCTGCAACTTCAACGTCTTGGGCGCGGCGGCGGTGACGGTGTAAGCAACGCCTTCCTTCTCCGCATAGGCTTTTGCGGCATCCACGCTGGGGAAGGTCAGGCGCAATTGCTGCTTGGTGTCGCCGGAGCCCGCCCAGCCGGTCAGCGGATCGGGCTGCTTCGCCTCGGCGGGCGCATATTCCAGCACCCATTTGTGCGTCAGCGCCTTGCCGGACTGCATGGCGTTCTTCTGGATCTGATAGATACGGGCGGCCACGATCATTCTCCGGTTCGTCTTTCGCTGCGTTGCATCAAACTGCCGAGTCCCGTCAAGTCTTGCCGGAAAGACGCGCCTCGGCATTCTTGGTCCGCAAGGTAGGCGACGCCTTCGCCGGATCGTCGGGCCAGGGGTGGCGGGGATAGCGGCCCCGCATCTCCTTTGCCACCGACGCCCAGTTGCCGGCCCAGAATCCGGGCAGGTCGCGCGTCGTCTGGATCGGTCGTCCGGCGGGCGAGGTCAGGCTGAGGACCAGCGGAATTCGCGCGCTCCCGACGCAAGGATGTTCAGCCAGACCAAAAAGCTGCTGCGGGCGGAGTTCGACGCGCGGGCCGCCGTCTGCCGCATAGTCGATGGCGTGGCTGCTTCCGGCTGGCGATGTGAAATTGACGGGGGCGAGGCGATCGAGCTGCTGCTTGCCGTCCCAGCCAATCACGCCCTCCAGCACATTGGAGAGCGCCGATCGATCGATGTCGGACAGGCGGCGGACGCCGGTGAGCAGGGATGGCAGCCAGTCGTCCAGGGTGGCGACGAGGCCGTCGTTCGACAATGCCTCGATCCCGGCAAAGGCCGCGCGGGTGCGCAGGGACTGGGCCGCCTCCGACCAGGGCAGCAGGGCGATGCCGCCCGCGCGAACGCCCTCCAGCAGCGCATCGGCCACGGCCTGCGGATCGGGCCGGTCGTCGGACCCGGACGAGAGCCGGATCGCACCAAGACGGCGTTCGCGCAGCGCCTCTATGCCGCGCGTTTCGGGGCGGAAGCGGACGATGCGTCTGTCCTCCATGCGCCCGGCGAATAGGGTTTCGACGGCGGCCTGATCCAGCGCCGCGGCGGAGATGATGCGCGCGCCGGCGGCGCTGCCCTGCACTTCTCCCACGGCCAGCCAATCCTCGCGGGCGAGCGGGCTGAGCGGATCGAGGCGGAAGCCCCGCCCGCCAATGCTGATCCAGTCCGCCCCGTCGGCGGAGCGGCGCTTCGCCACCCGGTCGGGGAAGGCCAGTGCGAGCGCGACGCCCACACCATGCGCCGCCGGGGCAGAGTCGCCCTTCACCTTGGCAACCATCGCCTCCCAGCGCCGTGCGAGGCCCCTGCCCGCCTCCGCCCGCTTTCCACTCTCGCGCCGCCAGCGCTGGAGCCGCGCCGTCAGGTCGGTGTCGTTGCCGCCAAGGCCGCGCTCGCCCAGCAGAACGGCAATCTCGGCGGCTACGCGCCCAAGGCCCATCTCACCCGCGCGCACCAGCATATGGCCGATGCGCGGCTCCACCGGCAGCGCCGCCAACGCCCGGCCATGCGCGGTGATGCGGCCATCGGCGTCCAGCGTATCGAGCGTCTGCAACCGCTTGCGCGCTTCATCCACGGCGGCGACTGGCGGCGTGTCCAGCCAGCGCAGGCCAGCCGGATCGGACACCCCCCATCCGGCGCAATCGAGCAGCAGCGCCGACAGGTCCCGCTCCAATATCTCCGGCGGATCATAGGGCGGCATGCCGCTGGTCGCCGCCGCCTCCCACAGGCGATAGGCGACGCCGGGACCCTGACGCGCGGCGCGACCGGCCCGTTGGGTGGCGGCCGCCTGACTGGCCTTTTCCGTGACGAGGCGCGTGACTCCGGCGGCGCGGTCATAGCGTGGGCGGCGAGCAAGGCCGCTGTCGATGACGATGCGGACGCCGTCGATGGTAAGGCTGGTTTCGGCAATGCTGGTTGCCAGGATAACCTTGCGCGTGCCGGGTGCCGCGCGGCGGATCGCAGCGCGCTGGTCGGAAGGTTCGAGCGACCCGTGCAGCCGGTGGATGGCGATCGTGGCGGGCAGCATGTCGAGGCGCTCGGCCGTTCGCTCGATCTCAGCCACGCCGGGCAGGAAGGCGAGCAGGTCCCCCTCCGCCTCCTCCGCCAGCGCGCGGCGGATGGCGGCAGATATATCGTCCTCGATCCGCTTTTCCCCGGCGCGGCCGATATGGCGCAGGTCGAGCGGGAAGATGCGCCCCTCGCTCTCCACGACCGGCGCGCCATCCATCAGCGTGGAGAAGCGCGCGCCGTCCAGCGTGGCGGACATGGCGACAAGGCGCAGGTCGGGCCGCAGCGCGCCCTGCGCGTCGAGCGCCAGCGCCAGACCAAAATCGCTGTCCAGGCTACGCTCATGCACTTCGTCGAACAGCACCGCCGAAACGCCGGACAGTTCGGGATCGTCCTGAATGCGGTTGCGGAAAATGCCTTCGGTCAGCACCAGGATGCGCGTGCGGGCCGACTGGCGGCTGTCCATGCGGGTGGCGTAGCCGACGGTTCCGCCCGCCTGCTCACCCATCTGCTCGGCGATGCGCTCGGCGGCGGCGCGGGCGGCAAGGCGGCGGGGCGACAGCAGCAGGATTTGCCCGGTGCACCAGGGTTCGTCCAGCAAGGCCGGGGCCACGGCGGTCGTCTTGCCGGCGCCCGGCGGCGCGACGAGGACGGCGTTGGAACCCGCGCGCAAGGCGGACCGAATGTCGGGAAGAACGGCCTCTATCGGAAGCGGCATGGCATCCTAGCGGAAGTTCAGTTCGACAAGCAGGCCATTGGGATCGCGCACGAAAATCTGGCGAAGGCCCGCCTGGGGAATGTCGTTAAAGCGCAGGTCCCGACCGGAAGCGTCCAGATGGGCGCGGAAAATCTCATAGTCGCCGCAATCGAGCGCCACATGGTGCAGCGGCCCGGTGCCGGTGGCCGCGTCATCATCCACCTCCATGCTGCCCAGCGCACGCACGGTCTGACCGGCGGGGACCAGATGGATGATGGGACGGTCGCTCTGATCGCAGATCCACGCCCCTTCCGAAATGTCGGACACCACCGGCGACGGGCGGACGGACAGCCCGATTGTGTCGCGGTAGAAGCCCAGCGTCTCGTCAAAGCGGGTGGTGCGGATATTGATATGATCGAGGGCGTTTATGCGCATCGGCTCTTCTCCCGCACCAGTCCTTAGCGCCGGCCGGAGCGGCGCGCCATCCTGCGGCGGATCAGTAGGCGCGCGCGATCGCGAACTCCACCGCCTCGATCAGGGCCGCCTTCGCCTTGCTATTGCCGAACATGCCAAGCGCATCGACGGCGCGCTGGCCATAATGGCGGGCGCGGGCGAGCGTGTCGGCGATCGCCCCGGTGCTGCGCAGCAGGCCGGTGGCATGGGCCAGGTCTTCGTCGGAGATGCGATGGCCGGAAATCGCGGCCTTCCAGAAAGCCCGGTCCTCGGCATTGCCCCGCGCATAGGCGAGGATCACGGGCAGCGTCACCTTGCCGTCGCGGAAGTCGTCGCCGGCGTCCTTGCCCATGGTCGCGCCGTCCGACTCATAGTCGAGCGCGTCGTCGACGAGCTGGAAGGCGATGCCGAGATTGCGGCCATAGGCGTCGAGCGCCTGCTCCTGCTTCTCGTCCCGCTCCGCCACCACAGCGGCGATGCGGCAGGCGGCGGCGAAGAGCGCGGCGGTCTTCGCGCCGATGATCTCCAGATATTGCTCCTCATCCGTGTCGATGCGGCGCTGGGCGGTCAGTTGGTTGACCTCGCCCTCCGCAATCACGGCCGAGGCGTTGGAGAGAATCTTGAGCACCTTGAGCGAGCCGTCCTCGACCATCAGCTCGAACGAGCGGCTGAAGAGGAAATCGCCGACGAGCACGCTGGCGCTGTTGCCCCAGATGATGTTCGCCGTCTTGCGCCCGCGGCGCAGGCCCGAACCATCCACGACATCGTCATGCAGCAGGGTGGCGGTGTGGATGAATTCCACGGCGGCCGACAGCTTGTGATGGCGCGCGCCGGAATAGTCGAGCAACCGGGCGCAGGCGAGCGTCAGCATCGGCCGCATCCGCTTGCCCCCGCCGGCGATCAGATGGCCGGCCAGTTCGGGAATCAGGGGAATGCGCGATTGCATCCGGTCGAGGATGACAGCGTTGACGCTGTTCATATCCTCGGCGACCAGCGCCATCATGGGTTCGAGCGAGGGAGCCGGATCCCGGCCAAGGCGATGGATCGTTGCGGTCATATCGACGCCGATGTGGCGATGCAAAATGCTTTAGGCAAGCGGAATAGCTTGCCTGCGCGGCCATATCCGGCAAAAAGCCGGGCGAACCGACGGAGACGACCTTGGACGAGACGCTGCAACGCTACCGCGAGAGCATCGACAATATCGACGCGGCGCTGGTTTTCATGCTGGCGGAGCGATTCAAGGTCACGCAGGCGGTCGGCGAATATAAGGCGACCCACGCCCTGCCCCCCGCCGATCCGGGCCGTGAGGAAAAGCAGATCGCAAGGCTGCGCCAGTTGGCACTCGACGCGAAGCTGGACCCTGACTTCACCGAAAAATTCCTGCGCTTCATCATCGACGAAGTGATCCGCCATCATGAGCGGTTGCGGGAGGGGTAAGTTCGGCGTCCCTATTATTGTTGGGGAAACGTCTCGAATGCCTCGTTGGGCCAGAGGAAATTGGTGTAGGTCAGCATTACGCTGAATTCCAGCGACAGCACCTGATGCCACCATCCCACGGGGATATAGAGCATATCGCCGGGGCGCAGTTCCACCTCGAACCGGCGGGCGTTGCGCGCGTCGGGGTGGCGGGCGAGATGGTCGGGACTCGTGATGTCATGGACGTCGCTGAACACATGGCGATTATGGGCGAGGTATCGGGTTTCCGATGGCGGGACCAGGTGCAGGCGCTTCACGCCAACGGCCTGCACCAGCAGATTGTTGGTGAGGTCGAAGTGCAGCGGCGTGAACGTCCCGGCCGGGCCGACCCAGAGCATGCCGTTGGCCGGCGTAAGATAGGGCGTGATCGGCCGCACATCGGCGAAGAGCGGCGCGAAGGCGGCGGCGTTCGCGCCACTGTTATAGGCGGTGATATAGGCGTCATTGGCCGCCCCGCCGGGCGCTATCAGGTCCATGAACCGATCGAACGGCATGGTCTGCTTGTGCGTGTCCTTGTGCAGTTCATAGTCGGGATTGGCGTTGCGCCCGACCTGACATTCCACGGGCGCCGACCCGACGGTCTTGCGCAGATAGTCGGGCGTCCAACGCGATAGAGCGGGCCAGTCCGCGATCGCGCCCTCCATCACCACCGGGCGGCCGGGGGCGTAGAAATGGTCGAGGAAGTCCTTTCCGGGAAGGTCGCGCATGCGCGGAATGCCGCCGGCAATGGGCGAGAGCGACCGCTGGCGCTCACCAACGGCAAGCAACCAGTCGCGATGGCGCAGGGCACGGTCCGATTCCGGCTTTTGCGGCGCCGTAACGGGCCGGGCGGCGGGAACCGAGGTCCGCGCGTCAAAGCCGATCTGGCGCAGCGCCATCTGCATCCCCAGGCCAGCGATGTCGAAGGCGGGAGCGGCGGCGGGCTTCTGCGCAAGGATGGCCGGACGTTTGCCGCCATCACGGGATTTGGTCATCTACTGGTTCCAGTGTGGGCGTGTCGTGCCCCGATGTGGGAGCCCTTAAGACCAGATCATGTCACAAAAGTTTCACCGGCCTGACTTTTATGCAGCCAGTCGCGCAAGTTACCCTGCAGGCAAGCGCAACCGAACCATCAGGCCGCCCAGATCCTCGCTCTCGTCCAGCGTGACCGATCCGCCGTAGATTTCCGCCACGTCGCGCACGATGGCGAGGCCGAGGCCGGTGCCGGGTTTCCCGGAATCGAGCCGCGCGCCGCGATCGAATATCCGGGTGCGATCGGCGGCGGGGATGCCCGCGCCGTCATCCTCGACCCATATCTCGACCATGTCATCGCCGGGCATGACCGTCGCGAATACGCTGCCGCCGCCATATTTTGCTGCATTTTCAATGAGATTTCCCAGAAGTTCGTCCAGGTCCTGCCGCTCGACGCGCACGCTTGCCTCCTTATCGCCGTCCATGTCGATCCGCGCATCGGGATAGAGCCGTCCGACGGCGCGCTCCACCGCCTGCAGGCTCGGCCAGACCTCCGCCCGGCTCTGCGCCGCGCCGCGGCGGCCAACCGCGCGGGCACGGGCGAGATGATGGTCGACCTGACGCCGCATCGTCGTCGCCTCGCGGATGACGGTGTCGCCCAGGTCCGGGGATTGTGCCGTGGCGGCGTTCATGATGACGGTCAGCGGCGTTTTCAGCGCATGGGCGAGATTACCGGCATGGGTCCGCGCCTCCTCCGCCTGCCGCTCATTATGGGCGAGCAGTGCGTTCAGTTCCTCGACCATCGGCAGCACTTCGGCAGGCATGGGTTCGGTCACGCGGCTCTGCTTGCCGCCGCGCATGCGCACGATCTCCTTGCGCACCTTGCGCAGCGGCAGCAGGCCGTAGACGGTCTGGACTCCGGCAAGGAAGATGAGGCCGAGGGCAAGCAGCGCGAAACTCTCGAACAGGGTGGAGCGCAGGGCGGCGATCTGATCATCGAGGCTGGAGCGAGCCTGCGCCACCATGAAGGTCCAGCGGGACTGCGACCCCGGCAGGATGATCGTGCGCTCCATGACGCGCAGGTCCTCCCCCGGAAACTGCTTGCTGTTATAGGCGTGGAAATCGCGGTCGATATGCGCCGGATTGACCTTCAGCGCCCGGTCCCACAGCGAGCGCGAGCGCCAATCCTCATGCCCCGCCGCGCTGATCTGGTAATAGAGGCCGCTATTGGGCTCAAGGAAGCGCTGGTCGGCGGGCGCGCGGTTGAACAGCACTTCCCCGTCCGGCCCGATCTCCGCAGAGGCGATCATGGCCGTGAGCACATAATTCATGCCGTCGTCGAAATTGCGCGTGATCGCGTCGGCCAGCACCCGGTCCAGCGCCACGCCGCCGCCGATCAGCAGCACGCTGATCCACAGCGCAGCGATGCCGATCATCCGCCGGCTGAGCGAGCCGGTGGAGCGGACGGGAGGATTTTCTACAAGGTCGTTCATCACGCCGTTCGTGTCGAGCGAAGTCCGGACACGCTGCGCCTAGTCCCCGTCCCTCGACCTTGGCCTGTCCTGAGCGCCTGCCTTCGCAGGCAGTCGAAGGGCTCGGGACGAACGGGGTAAGGTGGCGGGCAAACGCTCAGTGCGCCGGCTCTTCCAGGCTGTAGCCAAGGCCGCGGATGGTGGTGATGACATCGGGGCCCAGCTTCTTGCGGATGCGGGTCACGAACACTTCTATCGTGTTGGAATCCCGGTCGAAATCCTGATCGTAGATATGTTCGATCAATTCCGTGCGGCTGACCACCTTGCCCTTGTGGTGGAGCAGGTAGGACAGCAGCTTATATTCCTGCGCGGTCAGCTTCACCGGCTCGCCGTTCAGCGTCACCTTGCCCGAGCGGGTGTCGAGGCGCACGTCGCCCGCGATCAGTTCGCTCGACGCATTGCCCGAAGCACGGCGGATGAGCGCGCGCAGGCGGGCGATCAGCTCCTCGCTCTGGAATGGCTTGGCCAGATAATCGTCAGCGCCCGCATCCAGGCCAGCGACCTTGTCCGACCAGCTGTCGCGCGCCGTCAGCACCAGCACGGGGAAGGTCTTGCCCTCCTTGCGCCAGCGGTCGAGCACGGTCAGGCCGTCAATCTCCGGCAGGCCGAGGTCGAGGACGATGGCGTCGTAATTCTCGGTCGACCCCATGAAATGGCCGTCCTCGCCATCCGTCGCCAGGTCGACGGCATAGCCCGCCCCCATCAGCGTGGATTTCAATTGCTGGCCCAAACTGGGCTCATCCTCTACGATCAGCAGCCGCATATGGCCCCTTTACTTGGTTTATGAGGCGCGCCGGTCAGCGCGCCCAGCCGGTGATATCGCCCGTCCGCCCGTCAACATCAACCCAGACGACCTTGCCGTCCTTCACATATTTCAGGCGATAGCGATTGGTGCTCGGAATGAATTCTGACCCCAGATAGGTGGCGTCGCCCATCGCCGCCTCCACGCGCCGCTTGAGGATGGAGAAAGGCATGACCTGCCCGTCCAGCATCGCGCGCCGCGCCTCATCCTGCTCGTCGCGACGGCCGAGCGCTTCGGCCGGCGGAACGACCGCAGTCAGGAGCAGGCCGGCGAAGACACCGCCAATCAGGAGTTTTCCGGGCATGGACATGGTGAATGGCATAGCTGCGCAGCATTGAACAGGTGGTGAATGGAGCGATGCGCGGGTTGGATGGCGCCACTTCTGCTTCTGACACCCTTCTCGTCATCCCCGCGCAGGCGGGGACCCATCTCCGAAAATAGTGTCTGCGGATGCGATGGGAGATGGGTTCCCGCCTACGCGGGAATGACGGGAGGTGGTTAGATCACTTCTCCAGCGCGTACTGCACCGTCAGCGTCACCGAGGCCGACACCTGCCCTGGCTCGACCGGCGTCGACGCAACCGCATCCGCCTTGAAGCGCGCGGACATCATCGGCATCGGTGGGTTGCCGCCGCTGTTGCTTTCCGAAATGGAGAGCAGCCGCGCAGAGCGATAGCCCGCCGCCTCCGCATAGAAATCCGCCTGCGCCTTGGCCGACTTGATCGCCGCGCCCCGCGCCTGCACCAGCAGGGGTGCGGGATCGTCGATGGAGAAGTTCGGGCCACTGATCGTCGTCGCGCCTGCCGCGACCATCCGATCGAGCAGGTCGCCCACCTTGGTCACGTCGCGCAAAGTGACGGAAAGCTGGTTCGCGGCTTCATAGCCGATGAACTTCGGCGCAGCCTGCGATCCGTCCGGATTGCGCGGGCTATAGTCATATTGCGCGTTCAGGCGGATGCCGCTGGTCTGGATATCCTTCTTCGCGATCCCCGCCTTGGTGAGGGCAGCGATCAGCGACGCCATCTTGCCGGCATTGTCGGTCATCGCCTGCTTGGCGGTCGGCGCGCGGGTTTCGACGCCCGTGCCGACGTTGACGACATCGGGCGCGGCCTCCACGCTTTCAGTGACGTTCAGCGTCACAACAGGGCCGGGTTCGGTGATATTGACGCTGGTCTGGGCCATCGTCGCGACGGGAATGGCGGCCAGCGCAGACGCGCACAGGGCAAAAGCAGCCAGTTTCATGTTCAATCTCTCCTCTTCGACTTCCGCCCGCCCGAACCCTCAAGCAGCCGTGGAAGTTTCATTGCCATAGCGTCATGACGGCTGAATGGCGTCTGACCCGTCCTTGCAGCATTGCGAAAGCAATGGGGAATGCGCGGGCGGCACTTGCCCGATCCCGGCCGAACGCCTAGCTGCACCGGCATGGCGGCACCTATCCTCTCCTTCGAAAATCTCGGCCTCAACCAGGGCAGCCAATGGCTGTTCCGCGGCCTCGACATCTTCATCGGCCAGCGCGACCGGCTGGCGCTGATCGGCCGTAACGGCGCGGGCAAGACCACGCTGCTGAAACTGCTCGCGGGCAGCATAGAGGCGGACGAGGGCACGCGATCGGTGCAGCCGGGCGCGCGCATCATCACACTGGAACAGGACCCGGACGTCCGCCCCTTCGCGACCCTGCGCGATTTCACCCTGTCCGGCGCCAACCCGCCGCCGCTGCACGAGATAGAGGCGATCGCCGACCAGCTGGGCATCGACCTGTCGCGCGAGGCCGCCACGGCCAGCGGCGGCGAACGACGGCGCGCGGCGATCTGCCGGGCGCTGGCAAGCGAGCCCGACCTGCTGCTGCTCGACGAGCCGACCAACCATCTGGACATTGCGGCGATCGACTGGCTGGAAAGCTGGCTCAACCGCTATAACGGGGCGTTCGTCGTCATCAGCCACGACCGGACCTTCCTGACGCGCCTCACCAAACAGACGCTGTGGCTAGACCGGGGCAGCATCCGCCGCAACGAGATCGGCTTTGGCGGGTTCGAGGCGTGGATGGAGGCCGTCTATGCCGAGGAGGCGCGCGCCGCCGACAAGCTGGACGCGAAGCTGAAGATCGAGGCGCACTGGCTGGAGCGCGGCGTCACTGCTCGGCGCAAGCGCAACCAGGGTCGCCTCTCCAAGCTCTACGAGATGCGCGCCGAACGCGCGGCGATGGTCGGGCCGCAAGGCACAGCGAAGATCGCCGTGGCGAGCGACGGGTCGAAGACCAAGAGCGTCATCACCGCCGAGCATGCCAGCAAGAGTTTCGGAGACCGCACGGTCATTCGCGACTTCAGCCTGCGGGTGCGGCGGGGCGACCGGATCGGCCTGGTCGGCGGCAATGGCGCGGGCAAGACCACTTTGCTGCGCCTTCTGACCGGCGAGACGGAGCCGGACAGCGGCAGCGTCACGCTCTCCAAGACGCTGGACATGATCTTCATCGACCAGCAGCGCAGCTTGATGGCCCCGGACAAGCGGGTGCGCGAAGTGCTGGCCGAGGGCGGCGACTGGATCGACGTGCGCGGGGTGCGCAAGCATGTCCATGGCTATCTCAAGGAATTCCTGTTCGATCCCTCGCTCGCCGAGGCGCGGATCGGCACGCTGTCGGGGGGCGAGCGCTCGCGCCTGCTGTTTGCGCGGGAATTCGCCCGCGAATCCAACCTGCTGGTGCTGGACGAGCCGACCAACGATCTCGACCTGGAGACGCTGGACCTGCTGCAGGAAGTCATCTCCGACTATGACGGCACGGTGCTGATCGTCAGCCATGATCGCGATTTCCTCGACCGCACGGTGACGGTGACGCTGGGCCTCGACGGGTCGGGCGATGTCGACATCGTCGTCGGCGGCTATGAGGACTGGATGAAGCAGCGGCGGCAGCGCAATGCGCCCAAGGCCGTGAAGAAGGCCGAAGCTGCGCCCGCCCCGCCACCGAAGAACCGCGCGAAGCTCAGCTACAAGGACCAGCGCGATCTGGAGATGCTGCCCCGGCAGATCGAGGAAATCGAGACGCGGATCGCGCGGGATGAGACCGCATTGTCCGACCCCGAACTCTATGTGAAAAATCCTGACAGGTTCGCGGCGCTCACCAAGGCGATCGACCAGTCCCGCGCCGAGAAGGACGCGGCGGAGGAACGCTGGCTTGAACTGGCGGAGAAGGCCGAAGGGATGGCAGGCTGAACCGCGCCTGTAACACCGGAACGGTTGACGGCGGCGGATTTGCAGATAGTCCCTGCCGTCACAAACATTCCATTACGGCGGGAGAGCGTCCATGTCATTTTCCCTTTATGCGGCCACAGTGCCCTCCTGCCTGCAGATGCTCGGCGCCTTGTCCGGCCTGCTGGAAAGGGCGGCAGATCATTGCGCGCAGGCGGGCACGCCGCCTGAAGCAATCCTGCGGGCGCAACTGGCGGAGGATATGCATCCATTCGCCTATCAGGTGAAATCGGCCACCGTGCATTCGCTGGGCGCAATCGAAGGCGTGCGCGCCGGCCTATTCCGGCCCGACCGTTCGGAGCCGCCCGCCACCTTCGATGCGCTTGGCCAACGCATGCGCGAAACGATCGCAGCGCTTCAGGCCGTCAGCCCGGACGAACTGGAAGGGTTCATCGGGCGAGACGTACGGTTCGAAATCGGCGACCGGCATATCGATTTCCTGGCCGAGGACTTTCTGCTCTCGTTCAGCCAGCCCAATTTCTATTTCCACGTCACGACCGCCTACGACATTTTGCGCGCGAACGGCGTGCCGATCGGCAAGCGCGACTATCTGGGGCGATTGCGGAAGAAATAGCGAGCCGTCGGTCAGAAGCGATAAAAGGTCGCAACCCGGTCCAGCGCGAACGTCAGGACCAGCTTGCCCGAACGGGATGGCCAGCCAAGCACGGCTTCGGCGGCGGTGAGTCCCTCCCCCGCGCAGGCGACGCGCCACAATATGTCGGCAAGCCCCGGTCCCGCCAACGCGACCGCGCCGTTGAAGCGATCGCGCGCGGCGATCTGTGACAGGGTCGGGTCCATCGCACGCGGCGCAGCCCGGCGGCCGTGCGCAAGCGGCGCCGCATCCCACCGCATCGTGACGTTCGGTCCCAGGCCGGCGCGCTCCCAATCGGCGCGCAGGGCCTCCCCCGCGCGAAACTGCCGCTCGCTCAGCTTCCCCCGGGCATAGAGCCAGGATAGCGGAGATTCGCCCAGATTGACGCGAACCCGCTGATGCCGCCCGTCCTGATCCTCTATGGTGCGTTCGACGTGCCTTGCCGCGCCTGCCATTGCCACTCTCCCATCCATCCGTCGAAGATGGCTTGCCACGGGCGGGAAAGTGTAGGAAACCCCAAAAACCATATAGGTTATCGGAGATCGTCATGATCACGCGTATCCGCGACATGCGCAAGGCGCAGGGCCTGACCCTGGAGCAGGTGGCCGAACGATGCGATCCCCCCACCACGGCGCAGACGATCGGACGGCTGGAAACGGGAACGCGCACCGTATCGGTGAACTGGCTGAACCGGATCGCGGCCGCGCTGGAGGTTACGGCCGCCGATCTTGTCGACATGCCGGGACAGGAATCGCTGCCAGTCGCGGCCCTGCTGGGACAGGATGGCGCCAGGGCCCCTACACAGCCGCTGATGATGGCGCCGCCGCTTCCCGCGCCGGAGATGGTCGGTGTGCGGCTGACATCGACGCTCGGCGAATATCGCACCGGCGACGAACTGTGGTGCGACAAGCTCGCTCCCGGTGCATATGCCTCGGCGCTCAATCGCGATGTGCTTGTGCCGCGACCCGGCGGGCGCTTCCTCTTCGGACGCCTTATCGGCCGTGATGGCGACAAGCTCCAGCTTTTGCCGCTGGAATCGGGGTCCCGGCAGCAGGTGGTCAATGATCCGCCCTGGGCCGCCGTCGTGTCCCGCCTCGTACGCCGGTTGTTGTAGAAAAGCGCCATGACCGGACGCTTTGACGCGTCTTGTTGCGTTTGCGCATCTAACGCTTGCGCCAACCCGCTGATATAGCCTGTGCCATGACATTGCGCGTCCTCATGCTCTCCACGCTGTTTCCGGACGTCAGCAGGCCCAATTTCGGTGTCTTCGTCGAGCGGCAGGCGCGCGAGCTTGCGACCCGGCCCGAGGTGGAAATGACCGTGGTCGCGCCGATCGGCATTCCGCCATGGCCGCTGTCGCTCGCCAAGCCCTATCAGGAATTGCGCTATATCCCGCGCATGGAGTTCTGGCGCGACCTGACCGTCTATCGCCCGCGCTTCACGGTGATCCCGAAGGTCAGCGGGGCGATGAACGTCGCTTTCATGACGCGGGCCATATTGCCGCTGGTGCGCAAGCTGCATCGGCAAAAGCCGTTCGACGTCATCGACGCCAGCTTCTTCTACCCCGACGGCCCGGTCGCGGCGCGCATCGCGAAGAAGCTCGGCATCCCCTTCTCCGTGAAGGCGCGCGGGGCGGACATCCATTATTGGGGCAAGCTGCCCTCGACCCGCAAGGCCGTGCTGAAGGCGGCAAATGAAGCCGCCGGACTGCTCGCGGTGTCCGACACGATGCGCCGCTCCATGGTGTCGCTGGGCATGGATGGGGAGCGCATTCGCGTCCACTATACCGGCGTGGACCTCGACCGTTTCCAGCCGGGGGACAGCGCATCGGCGAAGGAGGCTTTCCAGCTTTCCGGGCCGGTTGTCCTGAGCGTCGGTGCGCTCATCCCGCGCAAGGGGCAGGAGTTGCTGATCAAGGCGCTCACGCAGCTTCCCGGCGTCACCCTGATGCTCGTGGGGCAAGGAACGCATCGCCGCACCTATGAGAAACTGGCCGAGAGTGAGGGAGTCGCCGACCGGATCGGCTTCCTGGGATCCGTGTCGCACGATCAATTGCCGCGCCTGTTTGCGGCGGCGGATGTCATGGCCCTGCCCTCCGCGTCCGAAGGGCTTGCCAATGCCTGGGTCGAGGCGCTGGCCTGCGGGCGGCCGATCGTCATCAGCGATGTGGGCGGCGCGCGGGAATTGATGGACCGGCCCGAGGCTGGACATATCGTCGCGCGGGAGCCGGAGGCGATTGCGGCGGCGATCCGGTCGCTGCTCGACACTCCGCCCGATCCGGCGGCGGTGCGGGAAACGGCGCTACGCTTTACGTGGCAGGCGAATGGCGATGCGCTGCTGGAGCATTTGCGGGGGATTGCGGGGAAGGTCTAAGCGCTACCTATGTTTCCGTTCGCCCTGAGCTTGTCGAAGGGCATCACTGAACGAAGTAAAGTGCCTTCGCTGCGCTCAGGTAAGGGCTTCGACAAGCTCAGCCCGAACGGGGGTTTGGAAGTTTCCCTCAAAGCGGCATCAGCGCCGCGACGATCCATCTCTGCTCTGCCCGCAACACGCCCCAGGCGCGCGCGGCGGCGCGGCTGTCCATCACGTCCACGCCGACGCCCTTGGCCTCCATCGCCCGCACGAACGCGCGGGGCGGCTGCACCAGGCCGCTGCCCGTGCCGAGCAGCATGAACTCCGGCGCTGGACCCAGATCGCACAGCGTCCCCAGGGCGGCTGGCGTCAGCCCCTCAACCGCAGGACAATCCTCCCACGGCAAAGCCAGTTCCGGCGTCAGCAACAGCCCGCCCGGGAACACCGTGTCGCGAATCCGGAAGCCCCGCCCCGAAAAGCCGGTGACTATGGGACCGGACGGTGGGTCGTCGCGGTTGAGGTCCATCGGGCGGCTCCGTTGGCCCTTAGGGCCGCGCGCCGTCGTCCGCCGTGCGCGCGGTCACCCGCTCGCCCTGCGCAGCAACGCCCTTGGCCGCCTTCTTATCGGTCAACTGCGGCTTGAGGCCCAGGGAGATGAGCAGGGACGAGGACACATAGATGGACGAATAAGTGCCGACCACGATGCCCAGCATCATCGCCGCCGTGAAGCCGCGCAGCACATGGCCGCCGAACAGCAGCAGCGCGCCCAGCGCCAGCATGATCGTCAGCGAGGTGATGACGGTGCGCGGCAGCGTCTCGTTGACCGAAAGGTCGATCAGCGACTTCATGTCCATCTTGCGATATTTGCGCATATTCTCACGGATGCGGTCATCGATCACCATCTTGTCGTTGATGGAATAGCCGATGATCGTCAGCACCGCCGCGACGATGTTGAGGTCGAACTCCAGCTGCGTGATGGCGAAGAAGCCCAGCGTCATCAGCACGTCGTGCATGATCGCCACGAAGGTGGAGACGCCGAACTGCCATTCGTACCGGAACCAGGAGAAGATCGCGATGCCGATCACCGCCAGCATCACGGCCAGGATGCCGTTCTGGATCAGCTCGCCCGAAACCTTGCCCGACACGGTGTCGTAGCGGGAGAAGGTGACGCCGGGATATTCCGACGTCATCGCCGTCCGCACCTTTTCGATCACGACGTTCGAAGCGCCCGCACCACCCTGCGTCGGCACCGGCAGGCGGATGGAGACGGTCTTGGGGTCGCCGAATTGCTGCAGCGAGCTTTCGCCGACATTCAACCGCTCGATGCTCGCGCGCACCTTGTCCAGATGCGGCGGCTGGTCGAACTTTGCCTCGATCATCAGGCCGCCGACGAAATCGACGCCCAAGTTCAGATGCTTCACGCCGACCGCGCCGACCGCCAGCACCGTCAACAGCGCCGTCAGGCCGAACGCCCATTTGCGGATCGCGACGAAGCCGATGTTGGTGTCGTCCGGCACGATGCGCATGATGCCGAGCTTGATGTCGGTCGGCCGCTGCGTGCGCAGCCAGTGCGCCGCCAACATGCGCGTGAAGGTCACGGCCGTGAACACCGACGTCGCGATGCCGATCAGCAGCACGATGGCGAAGCCCTTGACCGGCCCGGAACCGAGCGCGAGCATGATGCCGCCGGCGATCGCATGGGTGACGTTCGCCTCGAAGATGGTGCGGCTGGCTTCCTTATAGCCGAACTCGACTGCCTGAACGACGCTGCGGCCCCTGTGCCGCTCCTCACGAATACGTTCGTAAATCAGCACGTTCGCATCAACCGCCGTACCGATGGTCAGCACGAAACCGGCGATGCCCGGCAGGGTCAGCGTCGCGTTCAGCAGGCCCATCACGCCCAGGATGACGAAGATGTTTATGACCACCGCCAGATTGGCATAGACGCCGAACCGGCCGTAGCTGAGGAACATGAAGATGATGACGGCCGCCGCGGCGATCGTGGAAGCAAGAATGCCCGCCCGAATCGAATCCGCGCCCAGCTGCGGCCCGACCGTGCGCTCCTCCACCACCGTCAGCGCGACGGGCAGCTTGCCTGAGCGCAGCGCGATGGCGAGCTGGTTGGCGCTCTCCACGGTGAAGTTGCCGGAAATCTGCGCGGACCCGCCCAGGATCGGCTCATTGATATTCGGCGCGGACAGCACCTTGCCGTCCAGGATGATCGCGAAGGGCCGGTTGACATTCTCCGACGTCACCCGGCCGAATTTGCGGCCGCCGGCGCTGTTGAAGGTGATGGAGACGACCGGAGCGTTGCTCTGATGCTCATAGGTCTGCTGCGCGTCGATCAGGTCCTCGCCGCTCACCATGATCTGGCGCTTCACGGCGATGAACGGCGCGCCCGCGCGCGGATCGGCATAGGGTAGCACTTCGCTGCCGACCGGCGCCTGCCCTTTGGCGACCAGCGAAGGATCGGCGGTGTAATCGACCAGCTTGAATTCCAGCTTCGCGGTCTGGCCGAGCAGGTCCTTCAATGCCTTGGGATTCTGCAAGCCCGGAACCTGCACGACGATGCGGTTGGACCCCTGCCGGATGATCGTCGGCTCGCGCGTGCCCATCTCGTCGATGCGCTTGCGGATGACGTCGGTGGCGACGTCCATCGAATCGTTGATTGCCTTGTCGATGCCTGCCTGGGTCGGGGTGATGACGACGGTGTTGCCGTCCACAACCTCGACATTGAAGTCGCGCTGGCCGGTCATCCCGGCGCCCTGTGTCAGCGGACGCAGCCGCTCGACAGCGGCGTCAACCTGACTGTTGTCGCGGACCATGAAGCTCAGCTTCCCGTCCTTGCGCGAGATATCACCGATGGCGATCTTCGGCTCGTCACGGCGGAGCGCGGTGCGGACCTGCTCCTCCATATTCTCGACCCGCTGCTTGGCGACGTCGTCCGGATTCGCCTCCAGCAGCAGATGGCTGCCGCCGGACAGGTCGAGGCCCAGATTGACGCGCGTCTGCATGGCGCGGGGAAGCTGCGACACGATCCGGTCGGGCAGGAAGCTGGGGATGGCGAACATGCAGCCAAAGACCAGCGACAATATGATCAGCGCCACTTTCCAGCGCGGGAAGACGAGCATGGCGGTGTCTTTCGTCTTGTCTTAATCGTTCGCGGGCTTGGCCGACATCGGGTCGATCACGTCGGTCAGTGTTGACTTGACCGCCTTCACCTTCACGCCCGTGCCGAGTTCCACATCGACATAGATGTCATCGACGCGCACGACCTTGCCCACCAGGCCGCCGCCGGTGATGACCTGATCCCCCTTCTTCACCGCGTCGATCTTCGCCTTCTGGTCCTTCAACCGCTTCTGCTGCGGACGGATCAGCAGGAAATAGAAGACCGCGAAGATAAGGACCAGCGGCGCAATCTGCGCAATGAAGGCGCCGGAAGAGGCGGAACCGCCCGCAGTCTGGGCAAAGGCAGGGGTGGAAAACATGCAGGATCTTTCGATGTCGTGGCCGTTATGGGCGCATGTGCACCCTTTGCCGTCAAGGGCGCGCGGCTAACACAAAGCGGGGCCGGGTGGCAACAGGATTGGGGGATGGCGGGGATTGCGATTGGCGCTGCTAGGATGGGTAATTGCATAAAACCGTTCGGGCTGAGCTTGTCGAAGCCCTGCCCTTTCTTTGAAGTAAGGACAGCCCTTCGACGCTGACACGAGTCACGCGCCTCGTGTCAGCAGGGCAACCGGAGATCTGGATATCACGCTCAATTCATTGAAAATTAACCATAGCCCCCTATATCGGAAATGTTCTCGCGGATTGCGCGACGGGCGATGCCCCCGGAAATGGGCGGCGCAGGGCTGAAATGGCTCCGCTTTCATCGCCGCAACCAGCGAGACCGAATTTTCACAATATCATGCGGCGGCATATCCGCCGCGCAAAGGACTGAAATACAGATGACTACCCAGACCCTATCCAGCAGCGGCCAGCATCATGCGCCGCAGGGCCGCGCGTCACGCGCCGCCACCCGCCGTCATTCGCCGACCCTTTCGGGCAGCGAACTGCGCAAGATCGTCGCCGACATGATCGGCTGACACGTTCGTCAACGGGTCCCGTTTCCGGGATTTCAGGCCATGCAGGGCGATCGCCTTGCATGGCTTTTTCGTATCTGCGGGATGGGGCCCGCCAAGCCCCTTGCATGTCGCAAGACATCCGCCTAAATGCCGCCCTCCGGTCGGGGCGTAGCGCAGCCTGGTAGCGCATCACACTGGGGGTGTGGGGGTCGGAGGTTCGAATCCTCTCGCCCCGACCAAGAAAATCCGCCGTTTTCTTGCCCAGCGCGAGAGACGGCGTTTTCGTATCAGCAACCACATAACAACCACCGCGTCAGTTTCTGCTTCATAAGCGATGGATCTTCTGTGGTTCTCTTCCCGCCTCGTCCGCTTATACGCCACTGAAGAGTCACTTTGGCCTACATTAGGCTCGACCGTATCAAGACTCTTGCAATTTGTATCACGTCATGATACGCATCTTGCCGTGATACAGAGCGCCAGAGGTAAGCTGATTGAGCAGGTGCTGGCCGGCAAGCCGGGTAAGGGGTTTCCTTCCGACCTTTTCCGGGTGGCAGTCCGCAAGATTGCTATGCTGGAAGCGGCGACCAAGATTGAGGATCTACGGGTTCCTCCAGGCAACAGGTTGGAAGCCCTATCAGACGACCGCAAAGGCCAGCATTCGATTCGCATCAACGACCAATGGCGTGTCTGTTTCATCTGGACCGACAATGGCCCGGAAGATGTTGAAATCGTCGATTATCACTGAGGGTGAGCTATGACTATCTTGCGCGTGCCAGTGCATCCTGGCGAAATTTTGAAGCACGAGTTCCTTGCGGAGATGGGAATTTCCGCCGGAAAGCTGGCGAAGCACATCCATGTTCCGCGGACACGGATCGAACGGCTGTGTGAGGAAAAGACGTCGATGACAACGGATACCGCCAAGCGCCTGTCGCGCGCTTTGGGGACGACGCCAGAGTTCTGGCTCAACCTCCAGACGCATTATGACCTGCTTGTCGATCAGGTGGAAGATATTGACGAGATCGAGCCCTTGCTGGCGGCTTGAAATCGCTAATATTTGTCAACCTCAGCTACATCCTTCAGCGCTTTTAACAGAGCTGTTCGATCCCCTTTCCTAAGCCCCCTGTCCTACACATAACCATATAGGATAATTCATGTCCTCCACCAAATCGGGGAGGCACAATGAATATCGAGACTCTGATCGACGAGGTCATATCGCGGGAGGGCGGGTATAGCGATCACCCCGCCGATCGCGGCGGCCCGACCAATTTCGGCATTACGGAAGCGGTGGCGCGCGCCGAGGGCTATGATGGGGACATGCGCGCCTTGCCGCACAGGACCGCCGTAAAAATCTATCGCACGCTTTACTGGGACCGCCCGCGCTTTGCCTTCGTGGCGGAGATCGCGCCGTTCGTGGCGGCGGAACTGTTCGATACCGGCGTTAATATGGGCACGGGCGTTGCCACGGGCTTTCTCCAACGCACCCTCAATGCGCTGAACCGCAATGCGCGCGATTATCCCGATCTTACCCTGGACAGGCAAGTCGGGCCAAAGACGCTCGCCGCGCTTGCCGCTTTCCTGAAGCTGCGCGGCGCACGCGGGGAGACGGTGTTGCTCAAGGCCATGGAGGCGCTTCAGGGCGAACGCTATATCGGCCTCGCCGAGCGCCGTCCCGGAAACGAGGCATTCCTCTATGGCTGGCTCGCCAACCGAATTGGTTAGGAAATTACGCCCATATGGAATTCCATGTCGGATTTTGCGGGACACGAGGGAAGCGAACCTCGTCCCGCTCCCATTCTGGAGAAATCTCATGTCTCTTCTTGAAGGTATTATCGGCCCCGTCGCCAAGCTGATCGACAAGATCATTCCCGATCCCGAGGCGCGCGACCGCGCCAAGCTGGAACTGCTCAAGCTGGAGGGCGGACAGGAGATGGAGGCCATCCGCACGCAGTTGTCGGCGATCATGGCGGAGGCGCAATCCACCGACCCCTGGACCAGTCGCGCCCGCCCCGCCTTCCTCTACGTCATGTACGCCCTGCTGCTCTGGGCAATCCCGATGGGCCTGATCGCCGGCGCGCGGCCGGAGATGGCCGAGGCGATCGGGCATGGCATGAACGCCTATCTGGTCGGCATCCCCGAACCGCTCTACGCGCTCTTCGGCACGGGCTATCTGGGCTACACGGCGGCACGCGCTTGGGGGAAGGCAAAGGGAGTGGAGCGGTAGACGGCCAGCCGCACTAACTCATAGCCTGCAGAACCTGCCTCCGTTCGTGTCGAGCGTAGTCGAGACACTATGCACCACGCGAGGACCCTCGACCTTGGCCTGTCCTGCGCGCATGCCTTGGCAGGCAGTCGAAGGGCTCGGGACGAACGGAGGTTGGTACAACGCCCTACTCCGCCGCCTCCGCTCCGGACTCCGCGAAATCGGGCAGCACGCGCAAACCTTCGGGCGAACCCGGCATCCGGGCCAGCGCATCGACGGGCTCCACCATCTCAATGTCCTTGCCGCCCGTTTCGACATTCAGGTCCCGGAATTTCCGCCCGGTGACCAGAACCCGCGATTCAAAGCTGGCGGAAAAGGCATTATAGTCGGCCACCGCGCCGTTCAGGCGATTGCCCAGCTTGCGCAGGGCGCCCGCCGCGACGGCCATGCGCTCATATAGCTCCTTGCCCAGCGCGCCGATACGCTTCGCCTCGTCCGCCATCTTCTCCTGCCGCCACACCGCGGCCACCGTGCGGGCGATGGCGATCAGGTTGGTGGGCGTCGCCAGCAGCACCCGGCGCGAAAAGGCGAAATCCCACAGCGATGGCTCCTGCTCCAGCGCGGCAGAGAGGAAATGTTCGCCGGGCACGAACATGATCACATAATCGGGCGCCTCGTCGAACTGTTCGGCATAGGATTTTCTGCCCAGCGTATCGACATGCGCCTTCATCGCGGCGGCGTGGGCGGCCATATGGCGGCGGCGCTCCTCCTCGCTGTCCGCGCCATGGGCGTCCTGATAGGAATTGAGCGAAACCTTGGCGTCGACCACCAGCGCGCGGCCGCCGGGCACCTTTATGATCACATCGGGACGCAACCGGCCGTCCTCGCCCTCCACGCTGACCTCGGTCTGGAAATCGGCATGCTCGGACAGCCCGCAGCTTTCCAGCACATTGCGAAGCTGCTGCTCGCCCCAGCGGCCCCGCGCCTTGGGCGCCGCCCGCAGCGAATTGACCAGCCGCTGCGCCTCGCTGCGCACCGCCTCCTGCCCGACCCGCATCGATTCGATGAGGCCCGTGAGGTTGCCATAAGCCTCTGTGCGCTGCTGCTCGATCTGGCTGACCTTCTGGTCGTACAGCTTGATCGTCTCGTTGACCGGCTGCAGCAGCGCCTTCAATTGCGCCTCGCTCTTCTCATGCGCCTGGCTGAACCGCTGGTCGGCGCGTTCCAGAAATGCCCGCTGCGCCTCACCGAGCAGCTTGCCGCCAATCTCGCTGAACTGTGCGGATAACTGCTCCTTCGCCTCGGTCAGTGTCCGGATCTGCGCCTCGAACGCTTCGGTCCTCGCACGCTGGTCGGAATGCAGCGCGGCCAGTTCGCGCAGCGCAGCCTCACGCTCGCCCTGCACCGCGTCCAGCCGGTCGCGCAGCCCCGCCGCCTGCCCGGCGCGTTCCTGCTCAACGGCGATGTCGCGGAAGGCCGTATTGCGCTGCTCGGTCGTCTTGTCGAGACGGTCCATCAGGTCCGCCTTCTCGGCCAGAAGCGCCGCCGACCGCCTGCCGCCCAGGAACCATCCGATTCCGAGCGCCGCGAAGACGGCCAGAACGATCAGGGCAAGGACGGCGGATTCCATTGGGGCGGGCTCTCAAAAACAGGAACGAAATGAGAACCTACCGGCCCCGCCCCCCGCTGGCAAGGGTTGAGGTTTGGAAGATCAGGCCGCCTTGCGCGCCTTGGTCAGCTTCTTGAGCAGCATGTCCCGCTTCAGGCGGGAGAGATGATCGATGAAGAGCACGCCTTCCAGATGGTCCATCTCATGCTGCAGACAGGTGGCGAGGAGTCCGTCAATCCGTTCCTCGCGGATACGTCCGTCCCGGTCCATCCAGCTGGCGCGGATGCTCGCCGGGCGTTCCACCTCGGCATATTGCTCGGGCACCGACAGGCACCCCTCATTATAGACGGTGATCTCCTCCGACCCCTCAAGAATCTGGGGATTGATGAAGACCAGCGGCCGCTTCACCGGCTCACCGCCTTCCTCCTCCGGCTCCTGCAGGTCGATGACCAGCAGCCGCTTGGGCACGCCCACCTGGATCGCGGCGAGGCCAATGCCCGGCGCGTCGTACATCGTCTCGAACATATCGTCGATCAGGCGCTGGAGGTCGTCGTCGATCGCCTCAACGGGCGTCGAGATGGTACGAAGCCGGGGGTCCGGCGTCTCAAGGATTGGAAGAATAGCCATATATCACCAGAAAATATGGGAAAGTCGGCGGAATATCAAGTCACCCGGTCGCGCTTTGTTCCACTTACACTGATCGACGGAACCGCGCGTTCAGCCGAGCGGCCGCCTGGCGCGCAGCGCCTGCGCGAGCGTGCCCTCGTCCAGATAATCCAGCTCGCCGCCCACCGGCAGGCCATGAGCCAGCTGGGTCAGCCGGATGGGATATCCCTCCAGCCGCTCGGCGATATAATGCGCGGTCGTCTGCCCCTCCAGCGTGGCATTCATCGCCAATACGACCTCATCGACACCACCCGCGGATACCCGGCCGATCAGCGAATCGATGGCAAGGTCCTCCGGGCGCACACCGTCCAGCGCCGACAACCGGCCGCCCAGCACATGAAACAGGCCGGGGAACAACCGCGACTTGTCCAGCGCCCACAGGTCCGACACATCCTCCACCACGCACAGCGCCCGAACGTCCCGGCGCGAGTCGGTGCAGATGCCGCAGGGGTCGACCGTGTCGACATTGCCGCAAATGTGGCAGGTCGTCAGCCGCTCGTTCACTGCCTCCAGCGCGCGCAGCAGCGGAGCCATGGCCGCCTCCCGCTTCTTCAGCAGATGCAGCACCGCGCGCCGTGCCGAACGGGGACCAAGACCCGGAAGCCGGGAGAGCGCCTGCGTCAGCGCATCGATTTCGGGGGATGCCATGTCCTGCACATAAGGTCTTGCGCTCCGCTCCCGCAAGGTCTTGAGAGGGCGGCATGCGGATCGTCTATATGGGAACGCCGGATTTTGCGGTGCCGGCGCTGGAGCAACTGGCGGCGGCCGGGCATGAGATCGCGGCCGTGTACAGCCAGCCGCCCCGTCCTGCGGGCCGGGGAAAGGCGCTGCGTCCCTCCCCCGTCCATGCCAGGGCGGAGGCGATGGGCGTCGAGGTGCGGACCCCGGCAAGCCTGAAAGAACCGGATGTTCAGGCCGCCTTCGCCGCGCTGGCCGCCGATGTCGCGGTGGTCGCGGCCTATGGCCTGATCCTGCCCGGTGCGATCCTGCACGCGCCGCGCCACGGCTGCCTCAACATCCATGCCTCCCTGCTGCCGCGCTGGCGGGGGGCGGCGCCGATCCAGCGGGCGATCCTTGCGGGCGACAATGTCACCGGCGTCACCATCATGGATATGGAGGCCGGCCTGGACACAGGCCCCATGCGCGCCAAGCATGTGACGCCGATCGAGGGCAAGACGGCCGGCATGCTCACGGATGAACTGGCGGTCGCGGGCGCGGAATTGATGATAGAGGTGCTGGACGATCTGGACCAGCATCCACGCATGGCGCAGCCGCAGGAAGGCGTCACCTATGCCGCGAAGGTCGACAAGGCGGAAACCCGGATCGACTTCACCCAACACGCGCATCAGGTCGAGCGGCAGGTGCGCGCCTTCAATCCCGCGCCAGGCGCATTCTTCGAATATCGGGGCGAACGCTTTCGCATCCTTGCCGCCCATTGCGAGGATGCCAATGGCCCGGCCGGGGAGCTGCTCGACAACAGCCTGCTGTTCGGCTGCGGGCGGCACAGCATCCGCCCCACGCTGATCCAGCGCGCGGGCAAGGGGGTGATGAGCGCGGGCGAGTTGCTGCGCGGCTTTGACATGCCGGCGGGCGCGCGGGTCGACGGCTGAGTGACGCGCTTCGCCTTCACGGTGGAATTTGACGGCCGCCCCTTCATGGGATGGCAGCGGCAGGCGCATGGCCCATCCGTGCAGCAGGCGATCGAAGATGCGATCCAAGCCGTGACCGGCGAAGCTGCGGTGGTTCACGCAGCCGGCCGGACCGACGCCGGCGTGCATGGCCGGGCGATGCGCGCGCATGCAGACATCGAAAAGGCGATCACGCCCTTCCGCCTGATGGAGGCCATCAATGCGAAAGTCCGGCCTCATCCGGTGGCGATCCTGGCGTGCGAGACGGTTGCGGACGACTGGCACGCCCGCTTCTCCTGCATCGGTCGCGCCTATGAATATCGGATCATCAATCGCCGGGCGCCATTGACGCTGGAACGCGGGTTCGCATGGCGCGTGACGCAGACGCTGGATGCGACCGCTATGCATGACGCCGCGCAAATCCTCGTCGGGCTGCACGACTTCACGACCTTCCGATCGGCGCATTGCCAGTCGGCCAGTCCCGTGAAGACGCTGGGCCGGCTCGACGTCCGTCGGGAAGGCGACATGGTGATCGTCAGCGCCGCCGCCCGATCTTTCTTGCATCATCAGGTGCGGTCCATGGTCGGCTGCCTGGCGCTGGTCGGCGCGGGCAAGTGGAGCGCGAAGGATTTGGCCGGTGCGCTTGCCGCAAAGGATCGCGCGGCGCTTGGCCTCAACGCGCCGCCGGACGGGCTCTATTTCATGAGCGCCGAATATCCGGATTAGGAAAAAGGGCCAGACTAGAAAAAGGGGATGGGGGAGAGCGCACGAAGCGTCTCGATCCCCCATGCCGCAGCCTCGCCTTGCCGGTCTTACCGGCGGCTCCGCTCCAAATACTTGTTATAGTTCGGCGCGGCAGCAGCCACTGGCCTTTAGTATAGTTTTTCCCCAAAAAAAAGGGCTGATCCGAAGACCAGCCCGAAAAGTTTTAGGAGAGGATGCCTGAAAGGCACAGTCTCTTTGCGGGATCCTCTTTTCTACCGCAATTGCGAAGAGCAGTAATACGATTGCAACAAACGCAATCGTCGTTGCGCGGACGTAACACCGCGCCCTTCAGTTCAGGCCGAAAACCCGACCTAACGCCTTGTCCAGCATCAATAATTGCCACAGCAGCCGGCCATGATCCGACAGTCCGGACTTGTGATCCGCAGCGGCTTTCGCCACTGCCTTCAGGTCAAACCAGCCCGTCCGCGCCAGCGCCGATCCTCCGGCAATGCCCGCCGCCTCTTTGGCCAGCGCGCCCCTGAACCAATCGCTGATCGGCGTGACGAAGCCCATTTTGGGGCGGTAGAGGATGTCCTGCGGCAAATAGGCTTCCATGGCCTTCTTCATCAGATATTTGCCGCTATTGCCGTGAATGCGCATGTTCACCGGCAAACGCCCGGCAAATTCCATCAGCCGGTGATCAAGCAGGGGCTCGCGCGCTTCCAGTCCGACGGCCATGCTCATCCGGTCCGTCTTGGTGAGGATATCGCCGGGCAGCCAGATCTTCATGTCGGCATATTGCGCACGGTCCAATGGATCGCGCGCCGGGGCGTTGCGCATCGCCTGCACATAACGATCCTCCGCCCGGTGTCCGGCAAGCGCCGCCCTCATGGATTCGCTGTAGAGGCGCCGGCGCATGGCGTGGGGCGTCACCCCCACGGACGCTGCATAAGCCTCCGCCCCGTCCTGCCCCAGCTCCACGAACGTCGATTTCGCGCGCAGGAAACGCGGCGCCCAATCGGCCTTGGGATACCATCGGCCCAGCCGCCCGAATACAGGCTCGCGCACCGACGCCGGGATCAGAGAGCGCACTCGCTCCCCCTGATACTGGAAGCGGTGGCGGCGATATCCGGCAAAAGCCTCGTCAGCGCCGTCCCCCGACAGTGCGACGGTCACTTCCTCCCGCGCCAGTTCGCACACGCGAAAGGTCGGCAGCGCGGATGCATCGGCAAAGGGCTCGTCGAAATGGTGCGCCAGCGTGTCGACCAGCCCGAAATCGTCCGGCGACACGGTCCGCGTGCGATGATCGGTGGCGAAGCGCCGGGCGATGCGCTCGGCATAGGCGGTCTCGTCGAGCGACTCGACATCGAAACCTATCGTGCAGGTCTTGACCGCGCGCGGGCTCGCCTCGGCCATCAGGGCGACGACGCTGCTGCTGTCCACGCCGCCGGACAGGAACGCGCCCAGCGGCACGTCCGCCACCATCCGCGAATGCACTGCCGCGCGCATCAGGGAAACGAGTTCCTCCTCCAGCGCAGGTTCACGGGCGTTGGTCCGGTCGGCAAAATTCATGTCCCAATAGCGCTGTGGCGCGGGCAATCCCTTGCCGCGCACCAGCCGCAACGTCTCCCCCGCCCCCAGCTTCTTCACCCCCGCCACGAAACAGGCGTCGTCGGGAACATAGCCATAGGCCATGTAGTCCTCGACCGCGCGCGCGTCCGGCTCCCGGCGCAGCAGCGGATGAACCAGCAGACCCTTTAGTTCCGAAGCGAAGAGCAGGCTGCCGTCGGACACTTGCGCATAGTGAAGCGGTTTGACGCCCAGCCGGTCGCGCACCAGCCACAGGGACTGCGCATGCCGGTCGAACAGTGCAAAGGCGAACATGCCGTCGAACCGCTTGACGCATTCTTCGCCCCACTGGCGATAGCCATGGAGGATGACTTCGGTATCGCTGTTGGTCCGGAAATGATGCCCCTTTGCCTCCAGTTCGGCCCTGACCGCCGCGAAATTATAGATTTCGCCATTGAAGGTGACGGCAAGGCTTTCATCCTGGGTCAGCATCGGTTGCGCGCCGCCGCCAAGGTCGATGATCGACAGGCGGCGATGGCCAAGGCCGACGCCCGGCGCGGTCCAGACCCCTGCGCCATCGGGCCCGCGATGCGCAATCGCATCCGTCATCATCCTGATGCGCGCGGGGTCCACCGGCTTTGCCGTTTCCAGATGAAAGATACCCGCAATGCCGCACATGACTGGGGCCTTAGCGGATGCCCGCGCTTGCGTCAGCCAGTTCCTTGACGGAACCCAGATTATGCAGAAACGCGTCTATCGCCGCATCGGCGGGCGCGCCCTCGCGCTGTTCGGCGGAAACGAGGATTGCGACGGCGCGCTGATCGCCGCCAAGAAGCCGCGCCTTGAGGGTTTCAAGTTTTACCGTGCTTGCGCTGCCGGTGACGGTTCCGCCGATCACATAGAAGCTCACGACATGGCGCACGACCGGCCCGGGGGCGGTGATCTGTTCGCCAAGCGCATGCGCCGGGGCGGGCGCCGGCGAAGACCATGCCCATTGCCCGTCGGGGTCGACGGCGCCCTGCCCGAAACCGACCAGCTCCCGCTTTTCCTCCTGCCGGTCGAATACGGCGATCGCCAGATCGACGACATGGCCCTGTCCATCCCCATAGCGCCCCAGCGACAGAAGATCAGCGCCGTCGAAACGGGGTTTCCAACGATAGGCTTGCCGGGCCGCGACCCGGTTCCACCCCTGCACCTTTGGCAACGGCAATGTCGCGGGGACGGCCTGTGCCTGCGCCGCCATGGCCGTCGACCAGATCGGCGCGAGCGCGGCGAGGGCGAGCGCTGCCGGGGCCACATAGGCAACGGCTCCCGCACCCGGCAGCACCCTCTTCAACCGGACCGGATCGAAAAAGGCATCACCCGGCTTCCGGTCGAAGAACGGCCAGGCGGCAGCCATCGTCACAATCATGATGATCCCGAAGAACACCCAGCCATAAACGACATGGTCGAATCCCACCGCCGCATCGACGGTGGTGAGATGCGCGACATAGATGGTGGCGAAGGCCCGGACGCCGTTCGCCAGGATCGACAGAAGCTGCGCGCCCGCCATGAAGGCGATCCGCCTGCCCCATGACCGGAAACAGACATTGCAGACAAGCACCGCATAGGCCGTCATGGCGATCAGGAACTTGGCGCCGGAACAGGCTTCGGCCACCTCGAAATAGCCGGTCGGCGTGGAAATGAATATGCCGTCCAGATGCGCGGGAACCCCGGCGATGGCCAAAAGACCCGCCGCCAGCTTCGCGGTCAGCAACTGCAGGGCGGGCACGACCTCCTCGCCAAAGGGGATCATGAAGAAGGCATAGGCAATCGGAAATGCAAGCGCCCGCGCGATATTGGGGCCAAGGATGGCGATCACTGCCCCCTGCAGCATGACGACCAGGCCCAGATGCCGGAACAGAGCGACGCCCGCAGCATCCCCGACCAGCCAGCAGAACGCGCCGCCCCCCAGCCACAGCAGACCGGGCCACCAGGCGACCGGCGTCAACTGGCGCAGGCCGTCAAGGCGCTGCTGCACCAGCCAGCCGATCAGAAATGGCACGAACAGGCAATGGCCATAGGTGGAGGCGTTCCACCAGATTGCCGTCATGTCGGCAGCATCGTGCAGGAACAGGACCAGGATCGCCGCAGCGACGAAGCCCAGCGCTATCAGCGACCCGCGCCAACCCTCCAGCACCGGACTGGCCATAACGCCCCGCCGCACCGCCGCCGCGCGCATCATCCGCCGATCAGCGCGGGAACGCCGGACAGGGTGGCGCTCCAGTCATAGCGTTCGACCATGCGGGCGCGGGCGGCCTGGCCCAATGCCGCCGACAGCGCTTTGTCGCCAAGCAGCCTGAGCACAAGCGCCGCCTCCTGCCCGGCATTGGACGCGACCAGCAGATGCCGGTCCCATTGCACATCGATGCCTTCGGACGCCTGGGCGGAGGCGACGACAGGGCGGCCCATCGCCATCGCCTCAAGCACCTTGTTCTGGATGCCCCGCGCAATACGAAGCGGCGCGACAACGACGTCGGCGGCGGCCAGCCAGCCCCGCACATCGGGAACGCCGCCGGTGACGATCACCCCGGGCAGCGACGCGAGCGCCCCGACCGCGGGGGTCGGATTGCGTCCTACAATCGCGAAACGGGCGTCGGGATATGCCTCCCGGATAACGGGCATGCTGACCTTGGCAAAACTGTCGACCGCCTCGATATTCGGGCGGTAATCCATCTGCCCGGTGAAGACGAGCAAGGGTCCGGTGCCGCGTTGCTCTGCCGATAATTGCGTAAACGACGCTTCGGGCGAGAAATAATCGAGCGCAACGCCATTTTCGAGGGCGCGCACCTTGTCGATGCCAAGGCCGCTCACGGCGCGGAACAGCGCCGCCTCCGCTTCGCTCACGAAGGTGCTGACGTCGGCGCGAACGGCCACGGCCTTTTCGAAGTCCAGCAGCACGCGTCCCTCGCGCCGGTTGATCCAGCCGAGCGGACCGCCCTGCCCTTCGCCATAGGCCGTATATTTGGCGGAATCGAGGTCGACGAAATCCATGACGAAGCGCTTGCCGTCTTCAAGGACCGGCACGAAATGCGCCATCTGCACCGAATAGGCGACGACCGCCGAAATCGGTCGCGTTGCCAATATGCCGCGCACCCAATTGTGCATCACCGGATTGTCGAACAGGGCCACCAGCATCGGCTGGCCGTTGGCCAGGCCCCGCAATCCTGCCAGGATACGCGAATTGCCGCGGGGAATGACCTTCTGGCTTGCCGAGATGTCGCCAAGTTCGGTGGCAAAGCCCATGTCGCGCGCATCATCGGCAAAGCAGCCGACATGGACCGGCGCAATCTCGCACAGCTTGCGCAGCAGGTTGTGCGAGCGGATCTTGTCGCCGCGATCCGGGGGGAAGGGAATGCGGTGACACAGGAACAGGATCTCGCCGATCCCGCCGCCCGCCATCCCCGGCGACCTTGTCATCCCAAGCCTCGCGCCAGCCAGGGGCCGATCATGTTGGCGACCGGCAGGGGCAGCTTCTTCCACATCTCCACCTTGCGCACATATTGCGGGGAGAGCGGATTGACATCACGGGGCATCTTCCCCTCGACCGCGCGCACGGCATAGCTGAGCGGCACGCCCTCCAGGCCCCATGTCTTCTTCCATGCGGCGGGACCCGTGCCGACCTTCGACCGGCCGAAATCGAACCGGGCCAAACCCCGTTCGCGCGACGCGTTCATCAGGTTGAAGTAGAGGAATTCGTTCGACCGTTCGGCGCGCGAAGCCAGGGTGGCGCCGTGCCAGTAGGGCATGACGGCGTCGTGATGATAGAGGCTCACGACCGACGACAGCGGAACGCCGTCCTTCGTCACCAGCGCGATGTCGGCTGCGTCGCCGAAGTCGTCGAGCACATGCTCGAACATGGCGCGCGGGAAAACCGGCGTGCCAAGGCGGTGCACGCTCGCCGCGTAGAGCCTGTAATGAATGTCGCGCAGGCGCTTGTCGCGCCCCATCTCGAACGAAAGGCCATTCTCCAGCGATTTGCGCACTTCGGCGCGATGGCGGCGGGGGATGGAGAGCAGTTGCGCTTCGTCACTCGCCTCCAGCGGCTTGGCGAAACCGAGATAGGCGTCGGCCTTGACGGTCCAGCCCTCGGGTGCGGAGCCGCCACGCAATTCCGCAGTGGAGCAGCCATGCGCCTGCGCCAGCGCCCAGCAGGTGTCCGCAAGAGCGGTCTCCGCGCGGCTGTTGGTCGCCAGGATGCCGCCATCCACGGCAAAGCCGCTCGATACCAGAGCCCGTCCGAACAGCGCGGAGCGGATCAGGACCAGCGGCAACACGCCGACGATGGCGCCGGTCACATCGCGGGCGACAAGCAGGATGGCGCGCTGGCCATTGCCCCGCGCGACGGCGAATATCCAGGCCGGGCGGTGAAAGGGCGTCGAGTCCGGCTGCGACAGGACCCAGGCGTCGACTTCGGCCACCGTGGCGGCGTCACCGATCCGGACATCCTCTATGGTGATCGCGCTCGGGTCGAAGGTGGCGTTCATGCGGCGCGCTCCAAAGGCGTCTTGGCCACAAGCCGGGCCGCTTCCGCCTCCACCAGCGCATCGACGCGACCCCAGGCGAAATCCGCCGCCAGACGGCGCAGCTTCGGGGCCATGGCGCGCAGATTGGTATAGTGGCGGACCTTCGATCGCAGAGGCGCACCCGCGACGCGGGGTTGATCAGGATCGATCTCCCACGGATGGAAATAGATGATCGCGGGCTGAGAGAATTCGCCATTCACCTGACGCACCGCCCAGCGGGAAAAGGCATAGGGAAAGAGGCGAAAGAAGCCCCCGCCGCCAGCCGCAAGCGTGCGGCCCATGAAGCGGGCCGTGGTCACCGGAAATTCCACCAGCGCGCTGCCTTCCACCGGCAACCAGGCAAAGCGGGGCGAATCCGGCCAGCCATAATGGTCATGCTTCACCGGCGCGACCGAGCTGGAATAGGCATAGCCTTCCTCCGCCAGGATCGGGTGCGCCCACGGTGTGCGGGTGTCGATGGAGAAGCTGGGGGCGCGATAGCCGATGACCTTGCAACCGGCCGCATTCTCCAACAGATCCCGCGCCTTCCGCAAATCCGCCCGGAACCGGAACGGCGTGAAGGTGAAGACCCGCTGATGATCATAGCCATGGCTGGCGACTTCATGGCCACCCTCGGCGATACGACGGATCAGCGCCGGATAGCGTTCCGCAACCCAGCCCAGCGTGAAGAAGGTCGCCTTGACCCCGGCATCGTCGAGCAGTTCCAGCACGGCGTCCGTATTTCGCTCCACGCGATGCGGCAGCCCGGCCCAGTCGTCGCGCGCGATCGTCTTTTCGAAAGCGCCGACCTGGAACCAGTCCTCCACATCGACAGAAAGGGCATTGCGCATGGCTGTTCTCCGCCCCGGCGGGCCGCCCTTGTTAGGCCGCCCGCTCGTGCGCGTGAAGCGCGACGTCTTCGTCCCGCTCGACCCACTCGACCAGCAGGGTCAGCACCTGGCGTAGGGCAGCATCCTGATCGGCGGCGCGCTGCTCGGAAACGCCAAGGCGCTTCTCGATGGCGTTGAGGCGCTCGAACAGGGCGGTCAGGTCACCCGAACCGCTCTTGTCGGCCATGGCGGCGCGCAGTTCGTCCAGCTCCGCCTTGATGCGGTGCAGGTCAAGGAGATCGGCGGACGAAGGCGCAGGCGCCGCGACTGCTTCGACCGGCGCGCTATCGGGAACGGCGCGGATCGGGGCGACGGCAGGCGCCGCCACGGGCTGCGGCTGGGGGGCGGCTTCGGCGACTTCGCCTTCATGGTTCATGTCGGCGACAACGGCGTCGACGACCGGCGTGTCGATCAGGTCAAGCCGATCGATCGCGCCCAGCAGCAGCACACGGCTGACCACCGCGTTCACCCGGCGCGGGATGCCGCCGGTCGCGGCATGGATCGCAATGCAGGCTTCCGGCGTGAAATGCGGATTGCCCTGCCAGCCCACGAGCTTCAGGCGATGCTCGATATAGGGTTGCACTTCTTCGGCAAGCATCGGGTCGAGATGATGGGTGGCGATAACGCGCTGGCGCAGCTGCTCCAGCCCCGGCGAGGCCATAAGGTCGCGGAACTCCGGCTGGCCGAGCAGGAATATCTGCAGCAGCGCCTGCCCGCCAAGCTGGAAGTTGCTCAGCATCCGCAGTTCCTCGATCGCGGAGACGGGCAGGTTCTGCGCCTCATCGACGATCAGGAGGGTGCGGCGGCCCGCGCGGGCCTGGCTATGCAGGAAGCCCTCGATCCGGTTCAGGATTTCCGCCTTCGCCACGCCATCGGTCGCCACGCCGAACGTCTGCGCGGCGAGGCGCAGCATGTCGTCACCCTCGACCTGGGTCGAGACGATCTTGACCGCGGTCAGGCGCGCCGGATCGATCGACGCCATGACATGGCCGACCAGCGTCGTCTTGCCTGCGCCGATGTCGCCGGTGATGACGATGAAGCCCTCGCCCTGCGCCAGGCCATAGCCAAGATAGGACAGGGCCTTGCGATGCGTCGCGCTCTCGAAATAGAAATGCGGATCGGGCGTGAGCTGGAAAGGCCGGCCCTTCAATCCGTAGAACTGATCGTACATCTCGTACCTCTTTCGAACGCTTAGAACTGGTAACGCAGGCTAATCTGGGCCAGCGCACTGATGATGCTGTCGATGCCCTTGGGATCGACCCCGTCGACACCAACCGACGCGGTGCCGGTCAGGCGGCGGTTGAAGTCCCGGTAATAGCTGGCGTAAGCGCCGGCATTCAGGACATCGAGGACACCGTCGACGCCGGAATTATAATAGTTGGCGTAGACCGTGCCGTTGACGCCGGAGCGCTGGTCGATCTTCCGGCCCGCGAACAGATTGAGATAGTAATTCTCGTCGGTCGCGCCGTTGACCTCTGCAAAGACGCTGCCGTCCGGCGCGATGAACTTGCGGCGGGCATAGCCACCGGCGACGCCCCAATTCCACGCGCCCCGCTCTGCCGAATATTGCGCGTTGATCCCGCGATGGCGGAAGTTGGCGGCGCTGAGCGCGGAGAGCGCATCATTGAAGCACTGGCCGCCACCCTGTGCGCCATAGGCGCAGGTGTTGAGGTCGCCGCTGAACGGGTTGCGCTGGACGTTGAAGCTGGTGCCCAGGCCGACGAGCGACCCGTTCATCAACCGGCCGAAACTGTCGATTCCGTCGAACACCGTCACGCTGACCGAACTGTCGCGATCAGGCTGCCAGGTGAGGTTGCCGGTGAAGCGCCACGATCCGTAACGCTGACCGAACCGCGCCTCCAGCGAGGTGCGGCGGCTCGGACGCCACAGCACGCCCACATCCCACATCAGCCCATCGAAATCATAGGAGAGCTGGCGCGGCGAGGATTTGTCCGTGACGAGGCGGCCGGACGAGGAGATCACGGGATCGCCATTGGCGTCACGTAATACGTCACGTTGGCCGATCTTCAGATCGTCATAGCCGATGCCGCCCACGATGGCCGTGGTCGGGGACACCGGCAGGGTCAGGTCGGCGCGCGCCCATTTGTCTTGGTACAGTTGATCGAGCGGTTTGGCGTCCTCGCGGTCGTAACCGACGCCAACCGACCAGCCCACGGGCAGCGGTCCGGGCTGCATGCCCACCGACGCCTTCGCGCTCTGATAGAGGCTGCTGTCGAAGGAGTTGAGGCGCTGGCCGCCAAAGCTGACGCCGCTGTCCTGCTGGACCTTGTTATAGGCCGCCAGGTAGGAGGCGTTGATCGTCAGATCGCCGGCCGTGGTGGTGAGCATCGGGCTGACATAGCCCGAATAGATTTTCGCGATGGCATCCGACCCGGCGAGCGATCCGCCGCTGGCGCCGACATAGGCGCTGCTGGTGCGCGTGGCGAGACCGCCCGCCTCCAGGTGCAACAGGTCGCGCACGGGATCGACACGCACCCGCGCGATGCCGCTGATAATGTCCTGATCGCCGACATTGCGGCCCCAGCCGAACTGATGCTCGTAGCGGACATTGGCCTGCCCCTCCGCGTCGCGGGTGGTCATGCGCGCGTCGATACCGGCAGCCGCGCTGCTATAGGCCAGCACGTCCCCGTCGCCGCCCTTGATGTCCGTCAGGACAGTCTGGTTGACCTCCAGATAGGGTTCGATCTCCAGCCGTTTCTCGCGCGCAAGCGCAGACATGGCGACAGACGCCAGCACGATCCCCGTCGCGGCTTTCAGGAGGGCCGAGCGGACCACCGTCATTCACCCTTGCCGTAATAGCTGCCGAACCGGCGGCCGCTGGCGGAGAATTTGACGCCGTTCAGCAGCAACTGGACCTGCGGACATGCCTTGAGCAGACCGGCAGCGTCGCGCAGGGCGCTTTCCGATGTCTTGTCGGCGCGCACGACCAGCAGGGCGAGGCCGACATGGGCGGCAATGACCGAAGCCGGCGAGGCGGCGAGCAGAGGCGGCGAGTCGAACAGGATGATCTGGTTCGGACGGCCGGCGGCAAGCCGATCGAGCACCAGCTCCATGCGCGAGGAGGCGAGATATTCGGTGTCGTTGTTCGTCTGTCGCCCGGCTGGCAGCACGGCGAGACCAGGAATGTCCGTGCGGATGACGCAATCCTCGACCGCAACCGTCGGGTCGGCAAGCGCATCCATAAAGCCCTGGCCACCCTGAAGACCAAGCGTCGTCAGCACGCTGGGATTCGCGAAATCGGCGTCGACCAGCAGAACTTCCATGTCCTTTTCCGCGGCCAGCGACAGCGCCAGATTGACGGCGCAGAAGGTCTTGCCGTCACCCGGCAGCGCCGAACAGACGAGGACGCGGTTGTCCCCGGCGGCGACGCTGGAGAGCAGCTGGCGCTTTACGATCCGGAATTCCTCGCCGATCCCGGTCACCGGGCCGTCGGGGAGCACATAGCCGGCCTCGACCAGCGCGACGCGGTCGATCGCCTCGACCGGGCCGCTCCAGGGACGGGCGACAGGGGTTGCAGCCGAGCCCTCTGACTGGGCGACAGGCGGAGGCGGCAATGCTCCGGCGTCGATCGGCGGCGCGACATGGCCGCGCAACGCATCGCCGAAATCATAGACTCCCGACGCCCGCTCCAGAAGCGAGGCTTTGTCCGGGAAAGATCCTGTGGGCTTGTTCATCTCTGTTCCCCTCAGGCCATGCCGCGCTGGACGAATTCGACCGCGATCAGCAGCACGCAGCAGACGGCAAGCGCGCCGCTGCCGCCGGCGAACCAGCGCAGATGCTGGCGGCGGGTGTCGGACTGGCTGGTGGTGAGCGTTTCGGTGATCGCGCCGATGACCGGGATGCCGGCCGCCTTCTCCAGCCGCGCAACGGTCGGATAGGTGGTCCGCAACTGGCCCATGGCAAAGGCCGCGCCCGCGCCGCCGAAGATCCCGGCGATCAGCACGCCGACCAGCAGCAGCGGCCGGTTGGGCGAAGCAGGCACGGACGACATGCTGGGCGGATCGATGACGCGGAACTTGACCGCATCGGTTTCCGACTGGACATCGCCGCGCAGGCGGACATCCTCACGGTCGGCGACCAGCTTGTCATACTGGGCCTTGATCGCCTGATAGTCACGGTCCAGCCGCTCCTGCTCCGCGGCGACGCCCGGCTCGTCGATCTGCTTGGCGATCATGGTGTTGAGGTCGGATTGAAGCTGGTTCTTGCGGGAGAGCAGCGCGGCGACCGTCGCCGCCTTTTCCGCCTGCATCGACTTGAGCGACATATAGGACGGGTTGGGCGTACCGCCGGCCGACGCCGCAGCACCTCCCTGCCCCTTCAGCGCCGCGATCTGGCGTTCCAGCGCGACGACATCGGGATGATTTTCCGTCCAGCCCCGCGCCCGCGCCGCCGACAGGTCGGCCTGCGCCGAACCCAGGGCGCTCAGGCCGCCAGTGGCCGTGCCCGCAATCATGGCAGGCGTGGCGGCAAGCTGGCCGTTCATGGCGCCAAGCGCGCTCTGCGCGGCGACAAGCTGCGGATCGATCTGGTTCATCTCGGTCCGTGCGGCGTTCATGCGGTCGTTGATCGAACCGACACCGGGCAACAGGCCGATATATTTCTGCTCAAATTCGACGCGCCGCTGCTCGGCCTCCTGCAACTGGCGGCCGCGCTGCTCGACCTGGGAATTGAGGAAGCCGAGGCTCTGCTTGGTTTCATCGCGGTCGTTGAGGATGTCGGCCTGCTGAAACAGTTCGACCAGCTTCTGCGCGACCTGGTTGGCGACGCGGGCGTTGCCGCCGTCCGACAGGCTGCTGTCGGACAGGGTAACGCTGATATCGAACAGATTGTCCTGATCGGTGACGATCCTGATCTTCTGCCGCAACATGCCGACCTTCCCGGCGATTTCCCGGTCGGTGGTCACTGTCTGGGCAAGGTCAGTGGTGCGGACGACCTTTTCCAGATTGGCCGCGCTGGTCAGCGTCTGGCGCACGCGATCAACATCCTGCTGCTGCTCGATGGGGGAAACTCCCATCTGCCCGGGCAGGATCGAGCGCGCCTCGACATAGACCTTCGCCTTGGACTCATAGCTGTTGGGGATCAGCGCGACCACCAGCCAGCCGAGCATGCAGATGCCCCAGGCCGTCGCCAGCGCGAGCCAGCGCCGGTTCCATATGCCGTGGACGGCGATCAGAAGTTCGTCGTAAAGACCGGACATAAGTGCGGGTGTTCCCTGACTATACTTTTTTTAGAACATGCTTTCCGGGATGATGATCACGTCACCGGGGGCCAGCAGGACGTTCGCCTTCGTGTCGCCCCGCTTGATCAGGTCGTTGATGCGGACCGCATATTCCTTCTGCTTGCCGCCTGCCTTGTCGTAACGGACCAGACGGGCGCGATTCCCGGCCGCATATTCGGACAGCCCGCCCACCGCAATCATCGCGTCAAGCAGTGTCATATTGGCACGGTATGGAATGGATGCCGGCTTCTCCGTCGCGCCGACAATGCGGACCTGCTGGCTGAAGGTGCCGGAGAAATTATCGACGATGACCGAGACCAGAGGGTTCTCGATATATTTGCTCAGCGCGACCTTGATATCGTCGGCCAGGACGGCCGGCGTCTTGCCCACGGCGGGCAGGTCGGCGATCAGCGGCGTGGTGATGCGCCCGTCGGGGCGGACCTGAACCTTCGCGCCCAATTCCGGGTTGCGCCACACGAAAATGGTGAGCTGGTCGAGCGGCCCAATGACATATTCCTCGCTCGGACCCGTCTGGTTCGACACGAAGGATGCCGGGGGAAGCTCCGGCCCCTTGCCGCCTGCACAGCCCGAAAGAACCATCGCCGGCAACGCAGCTCCGAGGAAAAACTTGGAAATCCGCCCGAACGCCATCTGTCATCACCCTTGTCTGCCCGGTCGTGCTCCATGCCGCGCTGCGGACAGCGATCGACACGGGACGCACGACATCCCGGCCCCTCTTTGGCGAGAAAGGGTGAAAATACCGTTAGGATTAGTAGGATTGGGCCCGCCCGGTCAGCCGATCAGCATCTCGCCGGGCGGCGGATGGCCCAGGAATGCGGCCGGACTGGCGCTTGCGCCATAGGCGCCGGCCAGGAAAATTGCCACCAGATCGCCTGCTTTCACGGGCGGTAAGGATATCTTGTCGCCCAGCCTGTCCAGCGGCGTGCACAGGCATCCGACGACGCTGACCGGGTCGGCGGCGGGGGCCGCGCCAAAGCGGTTGGCGATGGCGATCGGATAGTTGCGACGGACCACGGTGCCGAAATTGCCGCTGGCGGCAAGCTGGTGGTGAAGGCCGCCATCGACGATGACGAACGTTTCCCCCTGGCTCTGCTTCACGTCGATCACCCGGGTGAGATAGACACCCGCTTCCCCGACGAGCCAGCGCCCCAGTTCCAACGCAAATTCGGAAGATTTCAAAACATCGGCGCGCTTTTCCAGCGCATCGTCGAGTGCGACGCCGATGGGGCGGATATCCAGCCGCTCATCTCCCGGAAAATAAGCGATGCCGAAACCGCCGCCCAGATTGACGAGCGGCGGCGACGCGCCAACGGCATCCGACAGTCGCGCCGCAAGCGCGATGGTCGCCGCCTGCGTTTCGATAAGCGCCATCGGGTCAAGCGCCTGCGATCCGGCGAAGATATGCCATCCGCGCCAGTCCGCGCCCGCGCCGATTACGCGTTTCGCCAGAGACGCGGCGCGGTCGGCGTCGACGCCAAAGGGTTTTGCTCCCCCGCCCATCCGCATCCCTGATCCGCGCAGGTCGAAATCCGGATTCACCCGCACCGCAAGCCGCGGCGTCCGGCCAAGCCGTGATGCGATCGCCAGGGCGCGGTCTGCCTCCCCTTCGGATTCCAGATTGAGGGTGATGCCGGCCGAAATCGCCGCAGCAAGTTCGTCGTCGCGCTTGCCGGGTCCTGCAAAGCTGATCCGGTCCGCCGCCATGCCCGCATCCAGCGCCCGTGCAAGTTCGCCACCGGATGCAATATCGAAACCGTCGACCATCGACGCCATGCGTTCCAGCAGCGGCGCAAAGGGATTGGCTTTTATGGCATAATGAATCGATACGCCCGATGGCATGGCGTCACGCAGACGGCGAACCTGCGCCGCGACGATGTCGATGTCGTAGACGAACAGCGGCGTATCCCCCGCCTCGTCCACCAGCGATGCGGCGCCGCAACCGCCTATAAGCAACATGCCCTGTTCGGCAGCGAACCAGGACGGTATCGGGCCCATCGGCTTCATGCCGCCGCCTCCGCCATCAGTGCCGCCCGATCGATCTTGCCGTTCGCGTTATGGGGAAAGGCATGCCGCGCGATGATTTCCGCCGGCTGCATAAAATTGGGAAGTTCCGCCTTCAATGTCCCGCGCACCCGCTCCTCCAGTTCCTCGCCGACCGCCTTTCCGGCGGGCCGGATCAACAGTCTCACTGCTTGGCCCAATCGAGGATCGGGAATGCCCAGGGCAATCGCTTCGGCCACGCCCTCCACGGCAACCGCGGCTTCTTCTACCTCCGTCGGGCTGATCCGGTTGCCGGCGGACTTGATCATCGCGTCATCGCGCCCAACGAAATAAAGCAGGCCATCGGCGTCCCGCCGCACGGTGTCACCCGACCACACCGCCATGCCGCCATAGCGCGAAGCGGGCGGCGCGGGGCGGAAACGCTGGGCCGTCCGCTCCGCGTCACCCCAATATCCCTGCGCCACCAGCGGCCCGCAATGCACGAGTTCGCCCGCCTCGCCATCATCGGTCAGGCTGCCGTCGGGCCGGACGATCAGGATTTCCGCATGGGGAATGGCCGACCCCATGCTGTCGGGATGGCTATCGACCAGATCGGGCGGCAGGTAGGTGGACCGAAACGCTTCGGTCAGGCCATACATCGGATAGAGATCCGCATTGGGAAACAGCGCGCGCAGACGCCCCACCAGCGGTCGCGTCAACGCCCCCCCGCTGTTCGTGAGACGGCGGAGTTTTCCCGCAATCTCTTCCGGCCATTCCAGATCGACAAGCTGCACCCAGAGCGGCGGCACGCCCGCCAGCGTCGTGATGTCGCGCCGGTCGACCGAGCGGATGACATCGCGCGGGGTCAGATAGTCGAGCGGGATGACGCATCCGCCCGCATACCATGTGGAGAAAAGCTGGTTCTGCCCATAGTCGAAGCTGAAGGGCAGCAGGCACAGCGTACGGTCCCGCGCCGACAGTTTCAGATAATCCGCCACGGCCACCGCGCCCAACCACAGATTGGCGTGGCTCAGCATCACTCCCTTGGGTTTGCCTGTCGATCCGGACGTATAGAGGATCGCCGCCAGTGCATCGGGATCGGCGTCGGACGGCGACAGGCGCTCTCCGCCGGTCAGGGCGCAGGCGGTGTCATCCTCGCTATGCGCTTCGCATTGCGGGGGCATGTCGCCCGGTTCCAGCGTGGACAGGCGTGCGCCCGTACCGATCAACAGCCGCGCACCACTGTCCGCCAGGATGTGGGCCACCTGCGCACGTTTCAACAGCGGGTTGACCGGGACATGGACAAGACCGGCGCGGGGCGCGGCGAGCGGCATCAGCGCGGCCACGACGCCTTTGGCGACCCAACTCGCTACCCGGTCTCCGGGCGCAAACCCGAAACCCTTCAGCCACGCTGCAAGACGGCCCAGGCTGAGTTCCAGTTCGGCATAGTCCAGCGTCCCCGCACGGCCATCCAGCGCGGGGCGCACGGGATCGCCGTTCCGAAGCACATGATCGATCGGCAAAAGCGGTGGGTCGATTAACCCCATGTCCAGAATTTTCCCTTAGTTCCGATCGTCTTTCCGGGGAGATAGTCCTTTGCAGGGTCAAGGGGAACATCGAAGTCTCATCCCTTTCCCGCCGACGGCTCCCGTTTCGGCGCTGGCACGGCTGCGTCACGCGCAAATCCGCGGTCTGGGCCGCGCGGATCAGCCCAATCTCTTCGATCGTCTGGACTGGCTGGAAGCGTTGCATCGGCTGTGCATGCCCGAAACCACGCCGCATATCCTCAGCGCGGCCGAGGGGCGGACGCAGGCGTGGCTGTTCCTCGTGGAAAATGGCGACAATGAGCGAGCAGCCATCGCCAACTGGTACAGCTTTGCGTTCCGGCCCGTCTTTGCGGGGGACCCGTCCGCTGAACAGCGATCCCGTCTGATGGAACGGATCGCCCGCGATCTTGGGCGAGACGCGGCGCAACTCCACCTTTATCCGGTGCGGGCGGATGATGGCACGAGCGCGCTCTTTCTGTCCGCCTTTCGCAAGGCGGGGTGGATCACCGTCGGCCGGCCGATGGGCGTCAATCACTATCTGAACGTCGGTGGACGGGATTTCGACGCATATTGGGCCGCACGCCCGGGCAAGCTGCGCAACACGGTGCGGCGAAAACTGCGCACGACACCCCTGGCGTTCGACATCCATCGGACGATGACCGACGCGCTATGGGACGATTATGCCGCCGTTTACCGGCGCAGCTGGAAACCATCCGAACCCAGCCTCGATTTCCTGCGCCTGATTGCCACGCAGGAAGGCGCGGCGGGCACGTTGCGACTGGGCTTCGCGCGCGAAGACGGCTTTCCGGTCGCCACGCAGTTCTGGACGGTCGAAAATGGCGTCGCGCTGATCCACAAGCTCGCCCATGATCAGGGCGCGGACGAAATGTCGCCGGGCACCTTGCTCAGTCATCATATGTTCCGCGCGGCCATTGATGACGATCTTGTCGGGACCATAGACTATGGCACGGGCGACAATCCCTACAAGACGGAGTGGATGGATGCGCAGCGGCCGCTCTACCGCATCGACTGCTTCAATCCGCGCTTTTCCTCCGCATGGCTTCCGGCTGCAAAAACAGCCATTTCAATGCTTGTCGGCTAGACCCGCAGGCGATAGGAGGCGCGCACGATGCGGGCCAAACCGGAACAGGCGCAAGACAGCGACATGACCGTGGAAAATACTGTGCGCGCCGTTCTGCGCGACGTGTTGGCGATTGAACAGGACCGGGTCGACGCGTTCGACCGGGACACGCCGCTGTTTGGCGCCCTGCCCGAACTGGATTCCATGGCTGTCGCCGGACTGCTTACCGAGATGGAGGATCGCCTCGGCATCCTGATCGAGGATGACGATATTGACGGCGAGACCTTTGAGACGTTCGGCAGCCTGGTGGATTTTGCGGAAAGCAAAGTATCTGTCTGAACTATACCTTCCATCTGCCTGGAATAACATCAAAATCTTGCCTGAAACCCGGACGTCACGGCCTGCGGGATAGTCCCAGCCCCCTTCCAGTCACCCACTTCGCCACAAACTATAGGGACCGGAAACTCGGGACGTAACGCTCCGATCCGCCGTCACTCAGCGGCCAGCGCTTCGAAATCCGCTTCCGCAAGGAACTTCTCGGCATCCAGCGCCGCCATGCACCCCATGCCCGCCGCCGTCACCGCCTGCCGATAGGTTTTGTCAGTCACGTCACCTGCTGCAAACACCCCGGGCAGAGCCGTGTGGGTCGTGCCCTTCTCCACTACCAGATAGCCTTCATCCATGGGCAGCAGCCCTTGAAAAAGTTCCGTCGAAGGCTTGTGGCCAATGGCGACGAACGCGCCGTCGGTGCCGATGTGCGATGCAGCGCCGGTCACCGTGTCAATGAGGTCGACGCCGACGAGTCCGGCGGGGTCGCCACCACCGACAAAGCGCTCCACTCTCTTGTTCCACATGACGCTGATTTTTGGATTGGCGAACAGCCGCTCCTGCAGAATTTTCTCTGCGCGCAGCGAATCCTTGCGATGGATCAGGGTCACGTCATGGCTGTGGTTGGTGAGATACAGCGCTTCCTCGACAGCAGTGTTGCCCCCGCCGATCACCACCACCTTCTTGCCGCGATAGAAGAAGCCGTCGCAGGTCGCGCAGGCGCTGACGCCCTTCCCGCCCAGCGCTTCCTCGCCCTCCACGCCCAGCCACTTCGCCTGTGCGCCAGTCGCGATCACCAGCACGTCACCCGAATAAATGGTTCCGCCGTCGCCGGTCAGGCGAAAGGGGCGCTGCGACAGGTCGACGCTGACGATCTGGTCATACATCATCTGCGCGCCGACATGTTCGGCCTGCGCCTGCATCTGCTCCATCAGCCAGGGCCCCTGGATAACGTCGCGAAAGCCGGGATAATTCTCCACGTCGGTCGTAATAGTGAGTTGTCCGCCGGGCTGCATCCCCTGCACCACGATCGGCGCCATACCCGCTCGCGCCGCATAAATGGCTGCGCTGAGGCCAGCGGGACCCGATCCCAGGATCAGCATGCGGGTGGAGTGGGTGGCGGTCATGGCATCCTTTCGGCGGCGATCGATTCGTTGGCAGATGGAGATAATGGGTCGCTGCCGGGGTACAAGGCAGCGGAGAGTGCAGTTTTGCTTGTGCCCGCGATAGCGCCTTTACAGCGCGATCGTCAGTCGAGCACGTTGGGCAGCGCCTCAAAACCCCGACGCAGGGCTGCAGACCAGCCTTGCGAGATCATCGCAAACTCCTCATCGTCCGGCTCTATCCTCCGGCGAACGCGAAACTTGAATGCGTTGGTGTCGATCACGGCAAGATCCAGCGGCATGCCGACCGACAGGTTGGAGCGCAGGGTGGAATCCATCGACACGCAAACGGCCTTCACCGCATCGTCGATCGTCGTTTCCGGCTTGATTATGCGGTCCAGGATCGGCTTGCCATATTTATGCTCGCCAATCTGGAAGAAAGGCGTATCCGCGGTCGCCTCGATGAAATTCCCGGCGGAATAGACCAGATAGAGGCGCGGCTTGCCGCCCTTGCGCTGGCCTGCAATCAGTATGGAGGCGTCTGCTCCCGCCCCCTGCATTTCGATCGTATCGCGATAGCGATGCTGCATCTCCTGCATTGCTTCCCCCACGATCTGGGCGACGCGGTGCATGGTCTTGCAATTGAGGATGGTCTCCGTGTCCGGCGTGTCATGCGATATCTTTATCTGGCGCGACAGGCAGGTCTTCACCTCTTGCGTGATCGAAAGATTGCCCGAGCACATGAGCGCGATGGCGCGGTCTCCCGGGATTTCATAGGTAAACATCTTCCGAAAGCGGGCGATATTGTCCATCCCTGCATTGGTGCGGGTGTCGGACAACAAGACAAGTCCCTGATCGACCCGCACGGCCACGCAATAGGTCATCGCCCCCCGGCTCCCATTCTCATCCACTCAATCCCTGTAGCGTGCAGATCGAGGTCTTTGTTGTTGTTGCTGTTTCTGCAGCTGCTGTTCGCGCTCATCGTCGCTGGCCTGCGCGATACGGACGTCCGCGTCAATGCCGATCGTGCCGGCGGCCATGGCTGAACCACGGACAGGCGCGGCATCGTCAGCATCCAGCCCCGAAGCAAGACGGATATAGCTGTCCGTCACACAGACGCGGTTCGATGTGTCGAAGCCAATCCAGCCAAGTCCGGGCACCATCGCTTCCGCCCAGGCGTGCGTCTCATGCAACGCCTCGCCATCCTGCGTCGCCAGATATCCCGCGACATAGCGGGCGGGCATGCCGATCACGCGCGCAGCAGAGATAAATATCTGCGCATGATCCTGACAAACACCGCCGCCCAGGGTCAGCGCCTCAGCGGCTGTAGTTTCCGGGCCGGTAATGCCGCCACGATAGGCCACCGCATCGCGCACAGCGGCCGACAACGCATGCAAGCGATCGAGCGGGTCCCTTTCGCGAACCGATTCCGCAAGGTCGCGGATATCGCCCGATGGCTCTGTAAGAGACGTGCGGCGAAGGTAAACGCGAGGATCAAACCGCTCGTCCAGCCCCGACACAACGCCGTTCGTGTCGCTGGTCTCGACCATGCCGGTTGCGACAACCGTCACCCCGGTCATCTTCTGATGGCGTATCCACAGCGCCTCAAGATCGCCATAGCCATTTGGGGCAAAGCCGAAGACGGGATCGTCGTTGACGGTAACCCGCCACTCCAGCACCCGCTGCCCCTGGTGCCGGCGCGGCATCAGCTTCAGCAGCATGGCGACGCGGCTGGACCCAGCGCCGTAGCTATAGGTCGTCTGATGTCGAACAAGTAGCTTCATCGCTTATCCGAAATGGTAAGCCTGTGCGATTTCCATGCCCAGCCGGTTGGTCATCATCAGGCCATTCTGAACGGTTTCATGCAGCCCACGACGAAAAATTTCCCCGCTGTCGACATTTTCCAGCCCTGACACCATTTCACTGACAGTGTCGTCGCACGAAGCCCGCGCATCGTGCCAGCCCGCAAGCCGGCTGAGACGATAGGCAAGTTGGTCGTAACAAAAGGCGACGCTTCGCGGAAACATCCTGTTCAGCATCAGAAAGTCGGTGATCTGCCAAGGCGTGTAGGCGCCGCCGTACACATGATGATAGGCGCGGCTGCCCGACAGCGCGTGCAGTACCGATGTCCACTGATAATGGTCCCGCGTGCCGCCTACCACCTCGGTCTCCGGCAACAGGACATAATATTTTACATCGAGCAGACGCAACGTCATCTGCGCGCGCTCCAGCGCGCCGCCCGCCCGCAGAAAATCATGCCCCTCATTGCGTAGCTGGCCGCTTTCGGCCGCGCCGCGGAACGTCATGGCGCGGGTCTTCACCCAGTCGATCAGGCCGGGAAGCTGCTGCCTTGCCTCCGCCACGTCATAACTATCCAGTTTTCGCCAACCTTCGTTCAGCGCCTCCCACATATCCTGCGTCAGCATCGTGCGCGCGGACTTGCCGTTGGCGCGCGCCTTGGCAAGGCAGGACCGGATCGAGGACGGGTTGTCGAGGTCGAGCATCAGATAGGAAACGACATCGGTCTCCTTAACATGGCTGTCCTCGGGAAAATTCGCCTCAGCCCCGGTTGCTCGGACGACGGATCGCCACTCGTCTCTGTGATGCGCGCCGGGCAGGATGGCCATGCGCTGGCCCATGGTCAGCAGGCGCGCGGTGGATTCGGCCCGCTCCATGTAACGGGCCATCCAGTACAGATTCTCGGCGGTACGGCTCAGCATCGCATCAATCCTGCATGACCCAGGTATCTTTCACTCCACCGCCCTGGCTGGAGTTTACGACCAGCGAGCCTTCGGTCAGCGCGACGCGGGTCAGCCCCCCCGGCACCAACCGCAACTGCTTGCCAACCAGACAATAGGGCCGGAAATCCGCATGCCGCTCGACAACACTGGCAGGCCCCAAGGTTGGCACCGTCGAAAGGTCCAGCGTAGGCTGGGCGATGAATTCGGAGGGGTTGGCCCTGATCCGGTCGGCATAGGCGGCGACCTCTTCGGGCGTCGCCTTCGGACCGATCAACATGCCGTAGCCGCCCGACCCGTGCACCTCTTTGGCCACGAGTTCGCTCAGATGCTCCAGCACATAGGCACATTCATCAGGCTTAGCGCATCGCCATGTCTTGATGTTGGAGAGAATTGGTTGTTCTCCAAGATAAAATCTTATCATTTCCGGTACATAGACATAGACCGCCTTATCATCGGCGATCCCGGACCCCGGCGCGGAACACAGCGTTACGCCGCCATTGCGATAGACGTTGAATATCCCCGGAACGCCCAGCAGGCTGTCGGGGCGAAAGGTCAGCGGATCGATATATTCGTCATCAATCCGGCGGTAGATCACATCAACCGCGGTAGGCCCCGACGTCGTTTTCATCCATACACGCCCCGCGTCGACGAACAGGTCGGCTGGCTCCACCAGTTCGACACCCATGAGGTCAGCAAGGAAGCTGTGTTCATAATAGGCGCTGTTCAGCGCCCCGGGCGTCAGAACGACAACCACTGGGTCACCCTTGCACGCCGGCGGCGCCACCTCCTTCAGGCTCTTGAGCAATTCGGCCGGATAATCATCGACCGGCGCGACCACGCCCTGGCCAAAAAGTTCCGGGAACATGCGGGTCATGATCTCGCGGTTTTCCAGCATGTAGGAAACGCCAGACGGGGTTCGGCAATTATCCTCCAGCACCTCAAAACTGTCCGGGCCGGTGCGGACGATGTCGATGCCGACGATATGGGAATACACTTTGCCCGGCGGCGAAAAGCCGGCCATCTCCGGGCGGTAGGCGCTGTTCTGATAGATTATCTCGGCCGGCATGATGCCAGCACGAATAATCTCGCCTCGATGGTAAATGTCGTGGAGGAAGGCGTTCAGGGCCCGTGCCCTTTGTCGAATACCCTTGTCGAGCACTCGCCATTCCTGCGCGGTAAAAATCCGTGGCAACAGATCAAAGGGAATGAGGCGCTCGGGATCGCCGCCCTCGCCATAGACGGCAAACGTGATGCCGATGCGTCGGAATATCGCCTCCGCCTCTTCCAGCCTGCGGTTCAGTCCGGAAATGCCCGTTCGTTCGACCCAATTCTGAACCTCCGCATAACAAGAGCGGACCGAACCGGCCTGATCGAGCATCTCATAGAAGGTCAATGGCGTCTCCATCTTGAACCACGGGGGTTTGGCGTTGTGCGCCGCAGCATTACTGCAAGCGGCGGTACGGATTGCAAGCGGAAAAAATGATCTGAAGCCAAAAGGCACTCGGAACGAATCGCGCTGACCGGCAACGCGGAGGAGGATGCGCTCCATCGGCATGCCCCAAACGACTCGGCGTCCGGATATCGAGGACCGTTTCGTACAATTCGTCAGGGCCGAAAATGCGACGGATACGGCTTATCTCGCACATTTTTCCGATTGATCGCATTTCGCGCCCAGAATCGCGGAATGATTGTCAAGGCATTTCAGGCACAAGTCGCTTTTCTGTAGATAAGTCGCCGATGGGATAGAAATCGCTGTCTCAAAATGGGACAATGGCTCGACTCGCTGACCCCGGCAGCGCAGGAGAGGATGAGAAAGGTGGCTGAAAATCGCGCTCGGCGAGAGGCATCCCTGAAAGGAATGCCACCGCCGGAAAAGGTAGAAAATGATTTCTACCTGATCGATACCTATACACCCACACCGACCTTTACGGTTGATGGCATCCCGCCCATGCCCGGCGAAAGCTGGCAGGAATATCATGCGCGCGCATTAGCCTGGATCACCATCGAAGCCAGCACAATTCCAGCAAACCATCGCTATCTGTCGCGGACGCAATTTCTGGCGCGCCTTATCGTGGTCCCGGCTATTTTATTCCTGGCGTTCCGGTGACCTTGATTTAGGTCGAACGCTACGGCGCGCGGCAAATCTACAGACTCACTCACGGACGCCGGTTTCCCAACTGGTCTGTCAGGCTTTTCGCCGCACGGACATATGCCGGACCGCCACATACCGTCCACGCTTGCGGCAGGCGCAGCCGGGCTATCCTGGCGAGGGCGGGATGATGCAGCATTTCGGTGCCCTGGTCCGCAACCCGCTCCGTGGCGCTTTCGACGATCAGATAGTTCGGGCGCGCAGCAACCATTTCCTCCACCGACAGGCGCGAAAGGGACGGTTTTCTGAGTTCCGTCGCCAGATTGCGCAAGCCCACCCTTTGCATGAGGTCGTCGATCAGCGTGCCCGTGCCGGTCAGATAACCACGCCGCTGATAATAGGCGGCTACGGGATGCCCCTTGATGCGCGGTAAAGCGGCCAATTCGCTATTCATCCGGCGGATCATCGATTCGCCCCGCGCAGAGTGGCCAACCGCCCCGGCGATCTGACGGATCTGCGCAATAACTGCCGCATAACTTTCCGCAGGTTGTAGATCGATCACACGGTAGCTCTGGGTCCTCACCACAGACCCCATCGCGTGGAAGGGGCTGGAAATCACAAGGTCCGGCCGTCTTGCGAGCACATCTTCGGACGTCCCGCGCGATATCGGCAGATGATCGGCGCGCTCGGCCTCAGCGGACATGTCCCGATCGCGCGCGAACTGGGTAAGGCCCACGATCTGATCGGGATCGGCAAGTCCGATCAGAAGCTGGTCCGCGCACATATTGAGCGACAGGATACGACGAGGCGGCTGCGCCGCGTTCGCAGGGCCGGAAATGGTGGCGCACAAGAGCGATACAAGGCAAAGGCGCGAGATGGCCGGCACGTCTTTCCTTTCCCAAAGTGGCGGTGACCCATTGACGGGAACCGATGGTGGAAACAAGGGACAAGCATGAATCGCGCCGCGCTGCTCCTCATTTTGTCCATCTGCTGCTTGGGCGCGGCGTTATTGTCGGTTGCGATCGGTACTGCCCCCCTCTCGTTCGACCGGATCATTGGGGCGCTGGCCGGCGGCGGCGACCCGGTTGCCCACATCATTCTTTTCGACCTGCGTATGCCCCGCGCACTGCTCGGCCTTTCTGTCGGAGCGATGCTCGGCCTGGCGGGCGCTGCCCTGCAAGGATATCTGCGCAACCCCCTGGCTGAACCCTCGGTCGTGGGCGTGTCGAATGCGGCCGCGCTCGGCGCCGTCATCGCGCTCTATTACGGCTTTGCGGGTCTGCATGCGAGCGTGCTGCCCGCCATGGCGGTCATGGGCGCGATCGTCGCATTGGTCGTGCTGTTCGCCCTGGCGGGAAAATCGGAAAGCCCGCTGACCCTGATCCTCGCCGGCATCGCCATCTCAACACTTGCAGGAGCAGGGATCAGCCTGACCCTCAATCTTTCGCCCAATCCCTTTGCGGCGATGGAAATTGCCACCTGGCTGCTCGGATCGCTGGAGGACAGGTCGATCAATCATGTGCTTATCGCCCTTCCCTGCATCGCCGTTGGCATCGCTTTGCTCCTGTGGAACGGGCGTGCGCTCGACGCACTGACGCTTGGAGAAGACGGAGCGCGCGCGCTGGGTGTCGATCTTGGGCGGATGCGCATACGGTTGATGCTGGGGGTGGCGATCGGCGTGGGCGGCGCGGTGGCCGTTTCCGGCTCTGTCGGCTTCATCGGCCTGATCGTGCCGCACATAGTCCGCCCGTTGACCGATCGGTCCCCTTCGGCCGTGCTGCTGCCTTCCGCGCTCGGCGGCGCGGTGCTGCTCACCCTCGCCGATGTGCTGGTGCGGATCATACCCACCAGCAATGAGCTGAAGCTGGGCGTGGTGACGGCGTTTCTGGGCGTTCCCGTCTTCCTTGTTCATCTGATGCGGGAGCGGCGGATATGGTAGCCATCGCCATCGAAGACCTGCACCTGTCCCTGGACAAGCAGTCGGTGCTGCGCGGCGTTGATGCGCGGCTGGAGGGCGGCATGCTGATCGGCGTCATCGGCCCCAATGGCGCCGGCAAGTCGACGCTGGCGCGGACGATACTCGGATTGCAACGGCCCTGCCGAGGCCGCGTGACGATCGACGATGAAGATGTGACCACCCTGACCCGCGCACGCATCGCTCGAACGATCGCCTATCTACCACAGGGGCAGACACTGCACTGGCCGCTTGCCGTAGAGCGGCTCGTCGCGCTCGGCCGCCTCCCGCACCTGGCGCCCTTCTCGCACATTTCGGACGCCGACAGGGACGCAATCGATCGCGCCATGACAAAGGCCGATGTTTTGGCCTTGCGCGAACGCACCGCCACGCAGCTTTCGGGAGGCGAACGCGCCCGGGTGCTCCTGGCGCGCGCGCTCGCGGTTGAGGCGCCAGTATTGATTGCGGATGAACCGCTCGCATCCCTGGACCCCGGACATCAGTTGGAAGTCATGGATCTGCTGAAGGCGCAGGCAAGGGGCGGCGTGACGGTTATTGCCGTGCTGCATGATCTCACGCTGGCGGCGCGTTTCTGTGATCGCCTTATCCTGCTTGATCGGGGGCAAATCGCGGCTGACGGCGACCCTGCCGATGTGTTGAACGCGCAGAATCTCGCTCAGGTCTACGGCATTCGGGCATGGCTGGGCGCGGTCGAGGGAGGACCTGTGGTCATTCCCGTTCAGAGAAATGCGTGATCTTTAGGGGAACGGTCTGGTTCACGCAGGGTTCAATGCACCGCAGCAAGGGTTGACCTTCCGTTCCTGCCTGTTGACGATGCCTTCTATGAAACTTCGCGCCCTTTCCTTCTGCCTGATGATCGGTCTGCTTGCGGGCCGCGCCGCCGCAGACACCGCGCCCTTCGACCTTTCCGGCCCTGTGCTGGAAGTGTCCGTGCGGCGCGGGGGCGTCACCCTGCCCATCTCCCAGGTTCCCGACCTTTCATCAGGGGATCAGCTTACAATCAAGGCCGATTTCTCCAAGGAGCAGTCCGCCCATTATTTGCTGGTGGCCGCCTTTCTGCGCGGAGCGACCAATCCACCGCCCAAGGAATGGATATTCGAGGCCGAGACGTGGAAGCGGAAGGTCAAGGACAATATGCTTACGATCACGGTGCCGGATGGCGCCCGACAGATCGTGCTGTTCCTGGCCCCGGAGACTGGCGGCGATTTTGCGGCGCTTACCAATGCCGTCAGGGGCCGGCCAGGGGAGTTTGTTCGTGCGTCTCAGGACCTCAATCAGGCATCTCTCGACCGTTCACGGCTCGATGCGTTTTTGAACGGTATTCGGCTCCAGGATTCGGAACGACCAGCCCAATTGGAAACGGTATCCCCCCTCCTCGCACGCAGCCTGGCAATCAAGTTCAACGCGGAATGCCTGGAGAAGCCGGCCAACCTTCAGGCGGCATGCCTAACGCAGGATCGCGAGGCGCTGGTCCTTAGCGACATGCACAGCACGTCTCTAACCGAAGCGCTGACCGGCGCACCGACTGACTTGGCCCTTCAGCTTGCGGCAACGCCGCAAGGCGGCATGGGCTATTACAGCCCATATATTGGCGCGGTTCGCGATCTGGCGAAGATATTGGGTGCATTTCATACCGCCGATTATCAATATATCCCCGCGCTCGCGGTCAGTCGCGACGACAGCATGGCGCTGTTGTTGAACGCCGCACCATCCTTCCGCAAACCACAATCGGTACTCGTGGCCGCCCTCCCCGCTATCGAGCCGCCCCATCTTCCGCCGCTACGGGCTGCAATGGGAGAACAGACCGCCTGCCTGACGCGTCCGGACATGGTCCTTCAGGTGGAGGGTGCGCCGCTTATCTATTCGACACGCTATGCGCGCGACATGGCGCTGCGACTGACGACCATGGATGGCAAGGTGGTCGAAGCGCCTGTCACTGCCCGCGCCGACAAGGGCGGCTTTGCCATTGATGCCGATGCGCTCAATCCGAAAGACTTTGACGCTACCGTGGATGCCTCACTTCACGGCGTTTGGGGTTTCCAACCTTTTGAAGGTCCTCGCTTTCGCCTGCAAAGCCCAGGTGCGCAGTCCTGGCAGGCGTCCTCGGGAAACCCGCCCTTGATCGCCGGCCGTCCGGCTACGCTTCGGCTTGAAGGGAGCGCCGCCGCCTGTGTAGAACGTGTGGCGATCCGCCAATCGTCCGGTAAAGAGCAGGCGCTGGTGTGGAAACCGGCCGGCGCCGGGGCAATCATCGTGGAGGTTCCGCCGATCGCCGATGTCGGCACGACAGCTTTGCAGGTTAAGCAGTTCGGTGTCGCGGCTCCCGCGGCCGTGACGCTGCAATCGAGTGCGGCGCAGCGGCCCGGCCTCACTTTGCTGTCTAAGAGCATCCAGCCCAAACCGGCCAACACCATAGCACTCGATCTCAAAGGGTCAGACGGCATTCTTAGCGATGCGCAATTCAGTTTCTCGATCAAGGCGGACGACGCCACGAAATTTTCATCGCAGGATAAGATTGAAGTCTCCACGGTCGATGGCTCCGCATCTGCAACCTTGGATACGAGAAGTGCCCTCAGACTGGAAAATACCCAGATCGCCCATGTGCGGCTCGATCCATCGAAGGATCTGGGCCCTTCCGCATTTGGCCCGCTCCGTTTCCGGATGATCAGGGACACCGTGTCGAGCGATTGGCAGCCGCTCGGTACGCTCGTTCGCACACCGGATCTCCAGGCATTCTCTTGCCAGGAGACGGGAGACGGATGCCTGTTATCCGGTTCCGGCCTGTTTCTGATCGCGAGCATCGCCGACAATCCACAATTTACCGGCGCCCGGGATGTCGCTGCGGGCTTTACCGGCAATGCCATAGCAACGCCGCGTCCAAAGGACGGGCAACTGTATCTGAAAATGCGCGATGACCCCAATATCGTCGCTGTTGCAGCGATTCCGGGACAGGCAGCGTCACCAGCTAAGCCGGCAAAACCCGCCAGCTAGAACCCCGGATTCGGAGCAAGCACGCCCATTTCGGTCTCAATCAACGATAAAACGACAGGAATTGGCGTCGAAATCCGACGATAGGCGAAATGTTTCTCGACGTGCGGGACGGCTCTTGGCATGGCGCGTCCTGCTAACAGGAGATTCGCATATGAATACCAATGAACTGGCAGACGCCGTAGCCAGCGCCCAGGGCATCGCAAAGAGCGAAGCCAAAAAGATCGTCGACAGCGTGCTGGCGGCAATCGGTGACGCGGCAGTCAAGGGTGAGGAAATCTCCCTGGCTGGATTTGGCAAGTTCAAGGTCAAGGACAGCCCTGCTCGTGAGGGCCGCAATCCTTCGACGGGCGCGACCATCGCTATCGCAGCGTCCAAGAAGCTCGGCTTCACGCCTGCGAAGGCGCTGAAGGACAAGCTGAACGGCTGATAATCGGCCAATGGCTTCGGCTATTGGCATATACTTTTAGCAGGCCGCCTTCGGGCGGCCTTTTTTTCGTCAGCTTTGACCCTGACCATTCGATAGAATTTCTTTTTTGCGCGACATTCCAAGCGGCAATATGTCTACAAAAATAATTGATTTATTGGCTGGGGTGCGGTGGCATGAATTGCTTGCATCGCATGAATGGAAGTCCATCCATTCCGCCCCAGCCGAAGCAGCTTTGTGATTGGAACGGAAGTGAACGCCTTGGAACAGTTTGACGAAGTGGGCGCCCCAGGCGGCTATTGGGACGTCGACGTACTGGTCGAACAATTATCCGCGGCCCGCCTTCGCTGGCGGACCGGGCAAAAGCATCATGTTGAGTATGGAGCGGACGGTTTTCCCTCCCGCGGAGACATTGCCAAGATCATGCAGGCATTGTGCGCTGCCCTTTTCCCGCTTCGACTCGGACCCAATTTCGTTCGTATTCACAACGAGGACAGCTTCGTTGAGCAAACGCTCCAGACTTCCCTTAGCCGCCTTTACGGCCAAGTCAGACTAGAACTGATCTATGCCCTGAGGGATCAACCGCCAAGCCGGATCGATGAGGAGGGAGCCCGGATCATCGGCGCCTTCGCGAAGGGCCTGCCCGCGATCCGCGCGTTACTGGACCTTGACGTAGAGGCCGCCTTCGTCGGGGACCCGGCGGCTCGCAGCGTAGACGAAGTTCTGGTCTGCTATCCAAGCATGATCGCCATCATCCATCATCGTCTCGCGCATGCATTATATGGGCTGGGCGCTCCACTCGTCGCGCGCATCATTTCGGAAGTTGCCCATTCCCTCACCGGAATAGACATCCATCCAGGCGCCATGATCGGAGACAGCTTCTTTATCGATCATGGCAATGGCGTGGTCATTGGAGAGACGGCCATAATCGGCAATCGCGTCCGCTTGTATCAAGGCGTCACATTGGGCGCCCAGAGTTTTCCGGCGGACGAAAACGGCCACCTGAAGAAAGCGCTGCCAAGACACCCGATCGTCGAAGACGACGTTGTGGTCTACGCCGGTGCAACAATCCTTGGCCGAATCATCATCGGAACCGGGTGCGTGATCGGGGGCAATGTCTGGCTCACCGAGAGCGTCCCGGCCGGCAGCAACGTCCGACAGGCAAAGGCCCAATATGAGGTCACGCGCCGCGCCGAAGTGTCCGCGCCGCACAGGGTTCACGCCATTCCCGACGGGGATATTTAGATACCCCATCCGAGCCAGCGTTGCCCCGACGTAACAGACTTTTGCAAACAGCCTCAACCAACAGATATCGGGGATCGCGGGCTTAGAAACCGCTACCCTGAACGGACAGATTGCCATCTAGCGGGCGACATCCCCCGCTCCCTTGCAATCGGTTCCCAAAAAAGGATCAGGCCGCCACTTCAAAGTCGACATGGCTGATACTTCCATTGAAAAGCGCTATGGCCTCTCGCGCGCCAAGACGAAACGCCTGTCGTTCCGGTGATTCAAGCATCGTGTCCAGATCTGCCTTGCTGTCAAAGTAAATGAGCAGCTGACACGCGATAGCGGGAGCCTCATGCTCATACCGCCGCGGCCAGAGCGCCAGCGCGTCCTTGACCCCCGGGAGTCGACGGAGAGCGGGAACGACGTCTTCGTTGATCGCCTGGGTCAACGCATCAACATTTTCGGAGCTTATCGTACCAATCCAATAGGCTGCGCGAATCCACATCGTTTCATCCCTTAAACGGAGGTGCCATAAACGGCGTCATGCGCTTCGCTATGCGAGCGCGCCATTTGTCGAACGGCTCGAAGCCGGAGCTTTGCTTGCAGATCTCTTGGGTCTGTAAGTAAATCTGTTCATCGGTTTTCGAGAAATCGAGCGGAATTAAGCATGGCTGATCGATGTACCAGTCGGAATCGACATAGAATTCGAGGTTGTTGCCTTCTGGATCATGGGCATAGATACTCCATGCGATGCCATGGTTGGCCGGCATCATCTTTTCGATGCCCCACGCTTCGAGCCGGCGTTTCATATCCCGCAGGTCAGCAATCGATCCCATTTTGAACGATATCTGGTTGATGCTCGGTCCGAACTGGGGATTTGCGGTGTTCTCTGGCATATGCTCCGGCCGCCCGGTTGCCAATATGATCTGATGATGATCCGCCGGGTCGCGCGACATGAATACCAAGCGCATCCCCGGGATTTCACCGCGATCGGTTACCGTGAAGCCAAGTACTTCAACATAGAATCGCTCCATCCGATCAATGTCGAGCACGCTCACGCCCATATGGCTGAACATCAAGTTAGCCACCGGCGTATTGGACTTCGGCTGAGGAGCCGGTATTTCGATTGCCATATTTCCCTCCACATCCGGGTGAATGCCTGCGCCGCGCATCTTGGGCTCATTCCAATGATGTAGATCGAGACCTGCGATGCGCGGAGATACCAATCCTCCCGGAGCGATACGGTCCGAGGTTCACGTTTAGCGGCACAGACTGGCCACCGCGGTCATTTGCAGGTCCGGCCGGCGGAGCAGCTGGGTTGGCCTTATTTCTGCAGAGAGGCGTCCGCCGCAACCTTGTCCTGCAAGGCATTCAATTCCTTTCGCGACATATATTGTCCGTCCATCACCACGCCGGCCACGCGGTGCAAATTCCGCACGTCTTTTAGAGGGTTTGCGTCCAGGAGCACGATGTCGGCGCGCTTGCCGGGTTCGATCGTTCCCATCTCGGCTTCGAGCCCGAGAAAGCGGGCGCCATCGAGGGTCGTCATCTGCAGTATCCGCAGGGGGGATAATCCAGCCTTTGCGAGAAGGTCGAATTCCTGATGGAGTGACATGCCAGGGATGAGCCATCCACCGCCCATATCCGACCCGGCGAGCATCTTTACCCCGGCGGCATCAAATAACTTCACGAGTGCCAGTTCACGTTGGAACATCCTCGCCATCGTGGCTTTCTGCGACGGCGAGAGCTTCGTACCGAAATCGGCGCCGACCTCGGACCACATCTTGCGTGTACGTTCCGGAATATAACGAAGCTCGGGGGCGTTACGGAAATGCGGGGCATTGCCGAAACGCATCGATTGTTCGCGGATCAGCGTAGGAACCTGCCACGTTTCGGCCATCGATAACATCTTTGCAAGATCACGGCATTTCGCCTCATCATAGGTGTCCAGGACTTGCCCAAACAGCGCGTAAAGCGGATCAGGGGTAAGGAGCACCGGATTGGCGACGAGGCGTTTTAGGACTTCCCTCGGCGGGTTGGGCGGAATTTTACTGCCACCGGGGGGAATCGCACGGAGTTCCGCGCGTATTGCCGCTTCGTTTCGCGAGCAGGAGACAAGGATGCTGACATCGGGACCGAGATGCTCAACGCTTTTCATGCCGTGAAGGACCGCATCTCGTAGGTCGATAGACGGGGGCAAGTGGCCCGCGAACGGCATGTGAAGACGGGCTGCCTCATCCAACGCGGCCAGATAGGCGGGTGGAGGCATGTCAATCGCCTTGATGAAATCCGCACCCTCATCATGCTGCTGTCCAACAGCGGCACGGGCGCGATCCGGGTCCGGGACTGCGCCGCCGGTCAGCACCGTTCCCGGCATAGCCAGCAGCCTCGGCAAATTTCCCGCGAGTAGCGTTCCTTCGCGCCGCTGCTTAAGCCAAGCCGGAGAACCCGCCATCTGGCGAAAACCAGTGACCCCATAGCTGAGCATCAATCGCCGGTCTGCGTCGGGATTGGTCGACTCCAGAACATGCGCGTGCATGTCGAGATAGCCTGGAACAAGATATGCACCATGAGCATCAATGCGGCGGAGATCCTCCACGGCATCCGTTTTGCCGGATGCCGTTACAGCGAGGATTTGATTGCCGCGGATAACGACCGATCGTGATGTTTCCAGCCGACCGTTACGCGTATCGACGATAGTAACGTTGTCGAGAAGGAGTCCCTTCTCGCCGCCGGCCGTTAGCCCCGGCGGGCTGTCCGGCAAGGCTGCGGCGCCAGTCGACAAGCAGGCCATAAGCGCCAGTAATCGCTTGAGCAGCACCATTGTTGGTCTCCGTGTTATAAGATTATGCGGCATGATGCCGACGATTGGCGAATATGAGGCAGGCGGCTGCAAGCGCGCCTGTTGCAAGCGCAAGCGATACAGCCGCCCGGCTGATACCGATCGTGAAAAGCAGGCCGGCAAGCGCCGGGGCGATTGCCCCCGCCGCCCGCCCAACACCCATTACGAAGCCGACACCTGTCGCCCGCGAATAGGGATCGAAGGTCGCGACGATTGTCGAAAAAACGCCCAAGGTGGCCGCGTAGAGCGAACTGCCGACAAGTATGGACAATGCTATCATCATCGCGGAAGCCCAAGCGGCCGCGCCGAATGCGGCAGTTCCCACCCCGAGGCCGATCAATGCGCTACCTGCCAGCCAGACCAGCGGTATTCGCGGCCCAATGACACCAAGCGCAAGGCATATTGTTACCCCTGCCAAGCAGGTGATCGCGGAGACTGCCGCCGCGAATGACGCGCTGTGACCATTGTCGGCGATCATCTGGGGCATCCAGCTGAGAATATAGTAGACGCTCAGCATAAACAGGAAATTGATCGCGGCGATGCGCAAAGTCGCACTCCGTCGCTCGGGCAGGAATATCTCGCGATAGGTGGCGCGACGCGAGCGGACGCCGGCTGGCGGAAGTGCAGCGAGCGGAGGCACTCCGCACCGCGCGAGGTAGTCATTGATGCGGTCGAGTGCGCCCCGAGGACGAATCGCGAGCAGAATTGCGGGCGTTTCGATCAGATACAAAAAGGTGGGTAAGATCATCAGCGCCGACAGCGCCGCGCCAAACAGAAACAGGGCTGGCCAGTCATAGTGGCGCAGCAGTATCGCTGCCACGAAACCGCCGATCGTCCCCCCCACCGGATAGCCCAGCGACATGATTGCCAGTGCAAGCCGCCTCGAACGCGCGTTGGCATATTCGGCAGCGAGTGGAGCGATTATCGGAACCAGTGCGCCGATCCCGACGCCCGTAATAATGCGGCAGGCGATCAACTCGCGGAGGGAGTGGGAAAGGGCCGCAAGCAGCATCCCAACGCTCATCAGTGCCAGGCAAAGCAGACTGATTGGACGGCGACCAAAGCGATCGGCGAGTGGCGCAAGGAGCATTGAGCCCAAAATCATCCCCGCAAGTCCACTCGACAGCGCAAGACCAAGCTCACCCTTGCCAAGGCCCCAAGCGTTGGAAACCCCCGGCGCGGCAAAGGTCATCGCCAGCACGTCATAACCGTCGATGACGGAAAGAATCCCCGTGATCGCGACCGCGCGGATCTGCGCTCCACTCATTGGCGCAGTCTCCAGGGCCTTGATGGGATCCCTCAACCTGTTCTCTCCCTTTGGCGAATGCGGCAGGATGCCGGAACGGCTCGGGGCCGCAACGGCCTCCCGACAAGACACATCGTGACTTTTAGCAGCCTGCGACAAGCGTGGCAGATGTATGTCCAGATGCTCTGATACCCGCATCGTATCGATCGAGCCGGGGGCTGCGCTCTTCGGTTAAGGACGAGAGTGCTTCCTGTTCCGGATCGGCATTCGCGCGCGCATAATTGTGCGCCGCCTTGCGCATCAGGTCACAGAAATGTTCAGCCATTGGCGTCAGCGGCAACCCCTGCCCCCGGACGATGCACATCGGTGCGGCGGCCACCGGATCGATCCCCTTGATCGGTTCGATGAGCGCCGCAAATGGGGTGAAATCCACCCATTGCTGTGGAAGCACCGTGAGCAGTTCGGTATGTGCGACCGTCAGCATCGTGACTAGGGACGAGCGCGCGTGGACCGCTATCCTAGGCGCCGGGAGGCCCGCGCGCGCAAATATTTCATTGAAGTCCCCTTCGGTATTGCGCGTCGATAATGTCGGCCGCACCCATCCAGCTCCGTCCAACTCGGCAAGGGTGCGGGCGTGCTGTAAGGGATGCCCACGCCGCGCGATGATCCGGCGATGATTGTTCAAGAGCTTTTCGATTGCGAATTGGGTCGACGCCTCCGACTGGTTGAGGGGGCCGATCCAGAAGTCGATCCGACCGCTGGCGACGTCCTTTTCGATGGGCTGGAACAGGCTTTCTGAAATCTTGACGATGCCTTTGGGATAGCGACGGGCAAAGGCCGTGAGCGCGGTCGGCAGCAGGCTCATGCATGTCGCCGTCGAGAGGGCGACCGCCACTTCGCCGACATCCTGCCCCTTCATCTGGCTGATTTCTTCGCAAGCGCGGCGCAGTTCTTGCTGTGTCGTTCCAACCCGCCGTGCAAAGCAATCGCCCATCGGGGTAAGCCGCGCGCCCTTGGCATGGCGTTCGAAAAAGGTCACGCCCAGTTCGTTCTCCAACTCGCGTATGCTGCGCGTGATAACCGGCTGGGCGATACCGATATGACGCGCGGCGGCGCGAAGGCTGCCAGTTTCCACGACCGCCATGAAATCTCTGAGATGTGTGAGCTTCATGCCTCTCCTCCCCTCCATCCTCTATTGCGGCCGCCGTCGGCACGCTTGTTTTCCTGATATCTAGTCGATGCCAGCCGATGCACAAAAGATGCAAAGTCGTCGATAGCGATATCAATATTGGATCATAGCCGCGATTATTCCGCTGCAGGCTATCGCTAGTGCCAGACCTGTGAGCACGCGAGCCAAGGGACGGGCCACGGCCCGAGCTGAGGCACATCGACGCTGAGCCGGCTCTAAACCCTGTACAGTGCGAAGGAGGCGATAGCGTACGTGAAATGGTACAGCGCATGAGCAATGGAATCATCGACTGTGGCCTACATGCGTGCTCGCCTTCCTTTTGCTTAAATTCTTACTGAAATCAGGAGCGATCCTTATCGAGTATCGCGATACGCTATCTGCTATCCTGCCGTGTTTGATTCCATTCGATAAGACCTCAGCCCATCAATGGAGGATGGGCGATGACGTCAGCAAAAAAGCATGTCCAGGTTGTGGTGGTGGGCGCTGGGCCATCAGGTTTGGCGCTCGCTATCGAACTGGGACTGCGATCGATCTCCTGTCTGGTGATCGAGAAGAATGACCGGGTCGGTTACGCCCCCCGCGCAAAGACGAGCAACGTTCGGACGCGCGAGCATTTGCGGCGATGGGGAATAGCGAACCGCCTTGCGCAAGCGGCACCGTTCGGGGTCGATTACCCGTCAAACGTCGTGTTTGTGACCCGGCTTGCAGGCCGCGAGATCACGCGTTTCGAAAACGCCCTGTTCTGCTCACCAGAACGTGATGAACGTTATAGCGAACATTCGCAATGGATCCCGCAATATAAGCTGGAGGAGGTGATGCTCGAGCGCGCATTGTCGCTTCGGCATGTCGAGGTAGCCTTCAATCGTGAGTTTCTCGATTTCCAAGAGAATGACGATGGCATCGTCGTCCGGACTCGGGACCTCAATGGTGGGGAGGAGATCACGCTGCAAGCCGACTATCTCGTCGGTGCGGATGGCGCCCGCAGCGTTGTTCGCGAGCAAATCGGAGCACGCATGGTTGGCCAATATGGCCTGTCACGGAACTACAACACGATCTTCGAAGCGCCGGGTCTCGCTGAAGCCCAGCAGCATGGGCCAGCCATCATGTTCTGGCAGATGAATACCGACGCGCCGAGCATTCTTGGTCCCATGGACGTCGGCGATCGCTGGTTCTTCATGCCGACAGGCGTGCCCGCCGGCATCCACTACACCGAGGATGAAACGATCGGACTTATCCGCGATTCGACCGGCATTGATCTTCCCTATCGCATCCTGAGTTCCGATGAGTGGGTGGCGAGCACTTTGGTGTCGGACCGTTATTCTCGCGGAAAGACCTTTCTCATTGGCGATGCCTGCCATCTCCATCCCCCCTATGGGGGTTATGGCATGAACATGGGCATAGCCGATGGCGTCGATCTCGGCTGGAAGCTCGCGGCAATGCTGCAGGGATGGGGTGGCCCCGCGATAATCGACAGCGTCCTGGAAGAACGCGCGCCGGCGCACAGGCATGTTATCGCCGAAGCCGAGCGGAATCACGCCCTCAACCCCAATCAGCTGCTGCATCACGCGCTCGACGACGACAGCCTGGAGGGCCGTCAGGCACGCGCAAAAATCGCCCAAGCGATCCAGGACGGCAAGCGCGCCGAATTCTTCGGGCTCGGGGTAATCCTTGGCTATTGCTATCAAGGGTCGCCGATCATCGTCGACGACGGCACGGCTGCAGATTGGCGACCGGCGCTCGATTACATTGCGTCGGCCACGCCCGGCTGTCTCGCGCCGCATCATTGGCTGGAGGACGACCGCTCGCTGTATGACCTGTTCGGTTTGGATTTCACGTTGCTTGTGCTCGACAGTGATCCTGAGTCCGATGATGCCATCGTCGCAGCCCGGGAAGAGGCGAACGCACTCGGCACTCCGCTGGAGATTGTTCGGCTCGACAACCAGCAGCTTCGCACACTGTACGCGGCGCCGCTCGCGCTCGTCCGGCCCGACCAGATCATTGCCTGGCGCGGTCGGCGTTGGCCCACGGGGCTGCTTGGTAAAGTCACGGGCTTTGGTCAGGAAACCGTATCAACACCGCTGATTGGCCAGCATGCATGATACTGTCTGACTATCAGTACCCGAAATAACTCATCGTATCTGTGCGGGAATTCTTGCCTACACAGATGCAATAGCAGGCATCACCGGGTGACCTGCAAAAAGGGGGGATAATATGCGAAACTATTTGTTGGTCTCGACTGCAATGGCGGCGGTTTTCCCCGGCCTGGCAGCAGCCCAGGATCGCCCGGCGCCGACGGCAACCAACGCTACGGCGCCGGAGGAACAAGCGAACTCCTCCACTGGCCTCCAGGATATCATCGTTACCGCGCAACGCCAGCGTGAGGACGCGCAGCGGGCCGCCGTAGCGATCGACGTGTTGCGCGGCAACGCCCTGATTGCCGCCGGAGTAACGCAGGTAGAGGGCCTCTCAAAGCTCAGCCCGTCGCTCTCGATCAGTAATAGCGGCACCGGCCCGATCCTCTTCCTTCGCGGGGTCGGCAATTTCACCATATCGCCGAATAGCGATCCCGCTATCGCGTTTAGCTATGACGGCGTGTATCTTGGGCGACCGAGTTCGACTTCAGGTCTATTTTACGACTTGGAGCGTGTCGAACTGCTCAAGGGGCCTCAAGGGACGCTCTACGGCCGCAACGCGACAGGCGGCGCGATCAACGTCATTCCGGCGGAACCTCGGATCGGTGAGCTTTCTGGATATGCCAGCGCGAGCTATGGCAATTATAACGCACTCACGGCTGAAGCGGCAGTAAATCTTCCGCTGGATGATCGTAGCGCCTTGCGCATCTCGGGCAACCTGGTCGATCGCGATGGCTATCTGCATGACGGAACATCGGATGATCGGACCAAATCCGTCCGTGTGCAGCTCAAGGTCAAACTCACTCCTGACCTGACGGTACGGCTGGCGGGTGACTATAGTCACACCGGCGGGCGTGGTACGGGCGCAAGCTATCTGGGAAATTATGTCTTTAATCCGGTTAGCCATCGCTATGTATTCGCCGCCACGGACATGCGCGCCGATGGGGTCTTTTCCCCGGATGCCCAGGCCTATCGCACAACGGTCAGAGCCGGCACCGCAGGGCGCAGGCTCGATCCACTGGCCCCGTCGCCGTCCGCGGACAACAGCTTCTACGGCGTCAATGCCCAGATCGACTATGATACAGGTGCCGGAGTTCTAACCGTCGTTCCAGCATGGCGGGAGGCCGAGCTTGACCTCATAACCGGGGTGGCGTCCTTCCCATATCACCAGCGCGAACAGGATCAGCAGGTCAGCGTCGAGGCCCGATTTGCGGGACGGCAGATCGGCCCGATAGGCTACACAATAGGCGCTTATTATTTTGACGAATCGATCAAACAGCGCACCTCGCTATCGCTATCCTCGGCGCTTTCACTGCTCGACCAGCGCTTCTCGACGAAATCCTACGCCATGTTTGGCCGGCTGACCGCACATATCAGCGATCAGCTGCGTCTCGTTGGCGGCGCCCGCTACACGAATGACCGCAAGCAGGTTACGGGTACGACCACTTCCGCCGCGCTCATTTGTACACGGATCGTGGCCGGTATTCCCTCATGCCCGAACGCTGTCCTGTTTCCGCTCGTCGACAGTCCGTCGCAACTGCCTTTCGCCTTTCCGACCACACCGGGCGTAGCGCCGCAAATCATCGCCGGCGTTCCTTCGGGAGCGATCATCGCGCGGAGCGACCGGAACGATAATTCGCGCCTTGGCAATCATCGCGTGACGTGGCGCGCGGCGCTGGAGTTCGACGTGGCGCCACGCTCCCTCTTCTATACGAGCTTCGAAACCGGATATCGGTCGGGCGGCTTTTCGCCCGCGGTCGGTTTCGAGACCTATCAGCCGGAATATATCGACGCCTATACGGTCGGCCTTAAGAACCGCTTTTTTGACAATCGCCTCCAACTGAATTTGGAAGGCTTTTATTGGAAGTATCGGGACCAGCAGGTCAACCATGTCGGGATCGATCTTTCCGGTCGGACAGCAAACTTCACGCAGAACATCGGCAATTCGCGGATCAAGGGCTTTGAGCTTGATGTGCAAGCGCTCATCACGCCGACCACCTTAATCAGTACGAACCTTCAATATCTCCATACCAGGAACAAGAGCTTCCTGTATCAGCAGGCGGTGGGTACCCCCGGGACGCCGCCACCGTTGACGAGCTGCGCGGTACGCCTTTCCGCCACCAACTCAGCGCTGTACGACGTGGATTGCGCCGGCCTGCCGAGCTTTAATTCGCCCCGCTGGACGCTCAATCTCGCCGGTCAGCAAACGATTCCGCTCAACGGATATAATCTGACGGTCGGCGTGAACAGTCAGTTCAAGTCCAGCCGCTACAATGGCTTCTTCTACCTGCCGGAACAGCGTGTCGGGCCCACTTGGCAAACCAATGCAGAGCTTTCATTTGGTCCTACCGACAGCCATTGGTCAATTGCGGCTTATGTCCGCAATATTGAGAACCAGCGGATCGCAGCGGGCAGCGTCATCCATCCCACCGCCAACTTCCTGGTCGCCAATCTTAGCGCGCCGCGTACATATGGCGTCAGAGGATCGTTTCGCTTTTAAAGCACACGGGCACGATCACCGCTGCTGCTCTTCTATAAGATTGATGATTTGGGGCGGGCGGCGGAAATATCCGCCGCCTAGCCAAGGGAGCGGCGGTGGATTGGCTCTTGCATCTCCACCGCCCTCGCCCGCCGATCAGGCTTCGACAACCTGATTTTCGATCGTCCCTATTCCGTCGATTTCACAGCGCACAATGTCCCCAGCTTGCAAAAAGCATTGGGGCTCGCGGGCGACGCCGACGCCTTCTGGCGTGCCGGTTGCAAGGAGATCACCCGGCTCCAAAGTAAATGCTTTCGAGAGATATGCGATCTGCTGCCAAATGTTGGCGATCATCTTTCCCGTGTTGTTGGATTGGCGCAACTCCCCATTGACGTAACAGCGGAGGTTCAAACGATGGGGATCGGCGATCTCATCGGCCGTGACGATCCAGGGCCCGATGGGACCGTGCGTGTCGAAGGACTTGCCCATCGTCATGGTATTCGAATGAAATTGCCAGTCGCGGGCAGAGACGTCGTTGGCAACCATATAGCCAAAAACATAATCCTGAGCGTTTGCTTCGGAAACATGTTTAGCCGTCTTCCCGACGACCACGGCCAGTTCGACCTCATAGTCCAGCTTCTCGGTAACACCGCGAACGATTAAATCATGGGGACCGACGATGCAGGTGGTCTGCTTGTTGAACCAGACCTGATGTTGGAATCGGGGTACGCCGGCACGATCCGCCTCTTCAAGATGCTTTGGATAGTTCATACCAATGGCGAGATATTTTCCGGGCCGCTCGACGGGGGCGAGTATTTCCACGTCGGCGAGCGCCGCATCGGGCGCCGCAGTGGCAGCATACGCCCTGATCTGCTCCAATGCCTCGGCACCGCCGGCGATAACGTCTCGCATGGTCGGAAAACCGATCCTATCAAGGGCCAGGACATGTTCTCCCACCAGCACGCCCGGTCGCACCCCATCATTCCATCGATAACGCAGCAGTTTCATTGTCTTTCTCCATTTAACGGCAGCGATCGCCGCTCTAGAACTCGACCCGGTCTCCACCCTTCAGGTCCAGCATCGCGCGGGCCTCCGCAGGCGTGGCGGGGGCATGCCCCATCTCGTGAAGGATGCGGACAATCTTCTCGACCTGCTGAGCATTCGAAGCCGCGAGCACCCCGCGCTCGATGAACAGGCTGTCCTCAAGACCCACACGGACATGCCCGCCCAGCAAGGCCGCCTGGGTGAGAAATGGCATCTGGTGTCGGCCGGCGGCGAGCACCGACCATTGATAGGAATCCCGCCCGAACAAACGATCTGCGGTTTCTTTCATGAACAGCAGGTTCTGAAGATCGGCGCCGATCCCGCCCAGGATGCCAAAGATCATCTGGATGAAGAAGGGCCGCTTGACGAGCCCGCGTTCGACGAAATGGGCAAGATTGTACAAATGGCTGACGTCATAGCATTCGTGCTCGAAGCGTGTCCCCGCTCCTTCCAGAGCGGTTAGAGTGGTGGCTATGTCGCGAAAACTATTCTTGAACAGATAGTCTTCGGAATTGACGACATACGCCTCCTCCCAGTCGTATTGCCATGCGTCGATCCGCCGTGCCGCGGGGAAGAAGGCGAAGTTCATGCTGCCCATGTTGAGCGAGCACATCTCCGGCTTGAAGCGGATCGCAGCGGCGAGCCGGTCCTCGATTGACATGGTGACGGCGCCGCCGGTGGTAATGTTGACGACCGCATCGGTCTGCTGCCGGATCTGCGGGAGAAAGCGCGCATAGATATCGGGGTCGCCGGTCGGACGGCCATCCTCAGGCACGCGCGCGTGAAGATGAATGATAGCGGCCCCTGCCTCGGCGGCTTCCACCGACTGGTGGGCGATCTCCTCTGGCGTTATGGGCAATGCGTCCGACATCGTTGGCGTGTGGACAGATCCCGTGATCGCGCAACTGATGATGATTTTCGACAAGACGCGCTCCTCTCTATTTCACGTCCGCAGCCAGACGAAGCCTGTTTACGGCGGCTAAGGCGCCGGGTGATCGGTATCTTTTCGCGCTTTTTCCGCGTTCGTCGCGATGAGAGATGCTCGCCGCCGATACTAGGTGACTATCGGCGAAAGCCGTGCACCGCCAAACGTAATAGCGTGGAGGTATCGCTCGACGGCGACCGCTATCTGTCGGGCGACGCGTGCCCTGATACCTTCGTGCGACATAGGTGATAAGAGGATCGCATCATATGGCTATCACGCAGGATCCCGTGTCTTCGGCCGGCTCATCCGGCATCGTTTCGCCGATCAAATTCGCCCACGTCGTGTTGCGCACGCCGCACTTTCGCGCGTTGGTTTCCTGGTACAAGCTCGTGCTCAACGCCAGTCCCGCTTTCGAAAACGAGGACGTCGCGTTTATCGCCTATGATGACGAACATCACCGGGTCGCCTTTATCAATGTTCCCGGGCTGGAGCCGTATCGGACCGATACTGCAGGCGTGCATCATATTGCGTTCAGCCATGCGACGCTCGATGCCCTCCTGACCAACTACGAGCGGTTGCGCGAGCGCGGCATCGTCCCTGTCTGGTCCGTAAACCACGGCCCAACCACGTCGCTCTACTATAGCGATCCGGACGGAAATCGGGTCGAGTTTCAGGTCGATAATTACGATACGGTGGAAGAGGCTGGTGCATTCTTCTTTTCGGACGCCTTTACCGCAAATCCCATTGGTGTGGACTTCGATCCCGAAGAACTTCTGCGTCGCTTGCGTGCCGGCGAGGATAGCGCGGCCCTGAAGCTGCGCCCAACCACCAGTGGCTCACGCGACATGAGCAGCGTACCGCTGCCCTAAGGCCAGATGCGATAGTTTTGGGCAACGGCCGCTGGCGGAGCCGCTTGGTTCCGCAAACGAACTGGCGCGTCGTTCGCGACCATCCGCATCGGTAAAGGCGCTTGCTCTGTCTTGAACGCTGGTGGCTGGGCCTTCCGAACGATTCCGCCTGCGAGTTTTCCGCAGCGCACCACCATCCCGCTGAACAGAGTCATATTTCGCAGCACCGATAGGCAACCGGCTTGATTCGGGAACCGCTGAGCCTTGCCCCGTCACTCGGCAGGTAATCGGACCGTGCATGGTTTTACTGGCCAGATCCCCCTGCAATGTGAATTTGAAAAGGAACGCTACGACGTATAAATCATCATAAAATATTGGAGCGTCATGAAACTCAGTCAGATCCGTGATGTTCTCGCTGTCGCCAAGGCTGGCAGCCTGCGTGCCGCTGGTCGCGAGCTAGGCGTCGCGCAACCATCGATTACCCGCAGCATCCGCGACATCGAGCGGGAACTGTGCGTCTCCCTGTTCACCCGTCGGGCGAGCGGCGTCGTGTTGACCGAGATGGGCGAGATCTTTGTCCGCCGCGCGACCGCGATTGAGAACGAAGTCCGTCGAGTCCGCGAAGAACTGGCGCAGGCGCAGGGAAACGACATCGGCCAAGTTTCTGTCGCAATGACCGCGGCGTCCAGCATCTCGGTCATGCCCGCCATATTGGCCGCCTTTGGACGCGAGCATCCGCATGCTGTGCTGAAATTCAGTGAGAGCCTTTTTCGACCGATCGAAAAGGACATCCACTCGGGTGAAATCGATTTCTACGTAGGCCCTCTGGACGAGGAGTCGGCAAGGACATCCTTGCATGTCGAAAAGCTGTTCGAGAACGAACGCATGGTCATCGCGCGCCGGGGACATCCACTCGACCAGGCGACGACACTGGCCGAGCTGGGCGGCGCCCGCTGGATACGTCCTTCGTCGGCGACGCGTTCCGACGAAGGTGGCTTCGAGCAAATCTTCGCAAGCGCCGGGTTGCCTCAGCCAGAGATCGTCATGCATTCCCGTTCAGCGCTTATGACATTGCTCGCCGTCGTGGATTCGGATCTGCTGACGGTGCTGCCAAGCCAATGGCTGGAATTCGGACCGACCGCAGGCAGCCTGGCACGGATTCCCTTGACCCAGCGCTTCCGAGCGGCGCCGGTATGCATCGTCCGGCGCGGCGACCTGCCTTTGACGCCGCTCGCTGAGCGGCTTTGCGATATCGTCCGCCGCGCCGCGCTCAACTATGATCTTAAAAAGATGATTGGCGCAGCCGAGAACCCGATCTCCTTTACCCCGGAATTTTAGGAAACGGTTTCGATTCCACCTTGAGCAGACGCAGCGCGTTTTCATGATAGATTTTTCGGCGCGTCGGGTCGTCCAGATTTAGCGCTTCGATGGATTTGATGCCATCCCGAATGAAGCCGGGCCCCTGTTCCGGATCGAAGGGACAATCGCTGGCGAAAACGATTTTATCCGGTCCGAAGAAATCGAGCCCGCAACGCAGCGCTGACGAAGATCCGCCAAGCACAGTGTCGCCATAAAAGCTCCGGAATTGCTCCATGAAAGGTCGACGTAGGCGCTTGGTGACCTGGCTCAAATCCTCATCGGCGGTGCGGACGCCCATCTGCTGCCACAAACTCTCGGCCCGTCCTCCGAAATAGGGGAGCATACCACCGCAATGGTGGGTGATGATCTTCAAATCGGGAAAGCGATCGAGGACCCCCGAAAACACGAGGCGCGCCATCGCCGCCGATGTATCGTAAGGCCAGCCGAGCACCTGCCATATCTCGTATCGCGATTTGTCTTCGCCCGGATAATCGGCAAAGCTGGCGGAGCGCCCTGGATGCAACCATATGGGGATCTGGTGCACGCGGGCCGCATGCTCAAATATCGGCAGCAATTCCGGATCGTCGAGTGCGCGTCCGTTGACGTGGGTCTCCATCTGGATGCCCCGTGCGCCCAGCTTGCCGACCGCGCGGTCCATCTCCGCGATCGCCGCCGGCACATTGTTCATCGGTAAAGCGGCGGCGAATGTGGGGAATTTGTCGGGATGGCGGGCGACAAACGCTGCGAGACCGTCATTGGCGATTCGGGCGACCTCCGGCGAACCCTGCGGCCCGTCCACCGCTTCAGGCGACGGGTGCGACAGCGTGATTACCTGCTGCACTTCCGGCCACTGATCGAGCATCTCCGCTCGCGCATCGATGTCCCACAGCATCCGAAGTTGCTGGATCCGCTTGACGATGCCCGCGTCTTTATACCGTTGTCGCAAGACATCGAGATAACTGGGCGGAACGACATGGCTGTATATGTCGATCTTGGAAATTTCCGAAACGCCTAGCCGTGTCGGAGCCGCCTCCACCAAACCGGGAGTACAAACCGCGCCGATACCTACAGCCCCCATAATCAATGCTTCACGTCGGGAGGGTTTCGCACAGGCGTGTTCCTGCTCTGATGCGTGATCGCAGTCCTTCATGACGTTCCTCTCCGGTTAGACATTTCTATTTCAGAAGCTGTAGCGAACGTTCGCGCCGAAGACGCGCGGTTCATAAGGATAGGTGACCACAAGCCCGATATTGGCGGCGCTACTGACCTGACCGATGATCTTTTTGTCGAGCAGATTGCGTACAAAAAGTGTCGCCGTGACCCGAGCGGCGCTGTCCGTCCAAGCAACCGACCCGTTGATCATATTATAGGCCGGCTGGCGCGCGAAGTTGTCGGGATCAAAATAATAGTCGCCGTTATAGCTTTCGGTCACGCTCACTTCGAATACCCCGAGCCGCGATGTATGCTTGTAGGTTGCGGTGATTGATCCGCTTACTTTCTGTGCGAGTTGAAGGCGGTTGCCGGTTGCGTCTCCAGAAGCCACAGTGATGCCGCCCGTCGGATTTGGTGAGACGATCTGGGCGTTCGGATATTGTGTATAGGCGGTGTGGACGAGCGATAGTCCGCCCACAAGCCTGAATTCCGGGGTTATCCGCGCCTCGACATCCGCTTCCGCACCGTAAATTTCCGCGGAGGCGGCGTTTGAGATGGTCAGTGCTCCGGCGACGACTTTGGCCAGTTGAAGGTCATGATACCGATAGTAGAACGCAGCGGCATTTAACCGAACACGGCGGTCCAACAACTCGCTCTTGAAACCCGCTTCATAAGCGTCGAGGCGCTCGGGATCATAGGCCGGGGCCGTCGGCTGGGTGACATTGTAGCCGCCGCTTTTAAAGCCGCGATTATAGGACAGATAGCCAAGGAAATTGTCGGTGAACCTGTGATCCAGCGACATGCGCCATGTCGGGCGCCGCACTGTCTGAGACGATGCCTGCGAGATCTGCGTGCTCGCGCCGTTGTTACGGATCGACATGGTCGTTCCGGTGAACGATCGCTTCTCTTCGGTCCAGCGCCCACCAAGGGTAAGCCTGGTGGAAGAAAAAATGGGAAAGTCGGCCTGACCAAAGAGCGCAATCGACTCCGCAGTCTCCCGGTCGTTAATGACGGTACGGGCGTTTGAGGTCGGCAACGGCGCCAACTGACCGAAAAAGAAACGCGAGAACGGATCGACGCCATTGCGGTAGTTGAGATAGAACATTCCTGCCGTCCAATGAAACTCCGTCTTGGACGGGGAGACGATCTGAATTTCCTGCGAGATCATGCGTGTTCGGTTTTCGGGCACATTGTTTTGCGCTTGGGCCGCCGTACCATCGGCATCCCACTGGGCTTTCGCGTGCGCTTTGCGAAAGGCCGAGATACTGATGGCGTCCGCAAAACCGAGATCCCGTTTCGCCTTCAGGCTGACGCCGCCAGCGTTCAACCGAAGATTGCCATCGATGTTGGCCAGACTGTCGTAAACGCTGCCCGTGGGGATCGCGCCACGTATCACGAGAGTGGTCCCGGGATAGGGGCGATTATAGGGCGCGAAATCCTCATTGCGCCTCTGATAATCCCCAATCAGGACAAGCTCTGTCAGCGCATCCGGCTCGACGAGCAACTTTCCGCGTACCGACCAATTCTCATGGATTTTGAAGGTATCGCGATCGAGTGTCCGATTGTGCCCCCACCCGTTGCCCTGTGTGGCAAAGCTGCCAGACAGGCTTCCGGCAACGGCCTCCGACAGTCCTCCGGTAACGAATATATCGCTGCGCAGGGTGGCATAATTGTCGATGCCGACCCTAAGATTCCCACTGAATGCGTGTTCGGGGCGGCGCGTGGTTATTTGTAGCACGCCGCCTGTGGCGTTTCGCCCGAAGAGCGTGCCTTGGGGGCCCTTCAAGACAGCGATTTGCGCCAGGTCATTCAAGTCGCGCCCGCCTTCGCGCTGGAAGGGATAATAGACATCGTCGATGTAGAGCGCGACGGGATTTTCAACATTGTTCGCCGAGGTTCCAACGCCCCGGATAGTGGGTTGGAAGGAGCCAACGGTTGTCCGAATATTCACGCCGGGCACCAACACATTGAGCTGGTTGGTCGAGGTCACCCCAGCGGCGGCAACCTGTTCCGGGCCAGCGGCCGTAATCGCGATCGGCACGTCCTGAAGGTTTTGTGCGCGCTTCTGCGCCGTAACGACGATATCCTCGATCTGGGGCGTGTCAACGGATGCGGAGCGTTGCTGCGCCTCTCCCAAGGTCGGCATCGCAACCGCTGTCACGGCCACGGCCCATCGCTTCCAATTGACCATCTCGCTCCCTCCCCCTGTGCTTTGGTGAAGGCATATCAAACCGATATCTTTGTCGGAGAGCTCAAAAGAACTGACGCGATAGGCAATTGATATCGTTATCGCGGCAACGTCATGATGCCGGTTGTTCTGTGGCATCGTCTCGAACGATCATGATCGGTCACCGGCCATGCCGCGCGATCAGAATTTGTCGAGATTTTGGAATGGCACCCGGCGACAAGCCGTCAGCATCGAACCGCAAGGTTCGGCTCCGCCTGAACGCTACCCATGATATCAACGGGACCGATATGTTTCTGAGAGCATTCGGGAGAATTTGATATCTGTTTTTATGCAGGCGCTTTTGACATCCATTGGGCAATGTCGGCGCACACTCTCGGATTGGACAGCGGCAGTCGCGAACAGCCAATGGTTTGGCTGCCGAACCTCGCCTTGAATAGATGCGTCCGCGACCGGCCCAAGATCATTGTCGATCCGCGCGCGCTGATCACATAGTAAAGCTAGGCGTAGGGAGGGGCACATGCGGAAGCCATTGGTGATGGAGTTGGGGGATCGCACCTTCTCTGCGCGAGCCGCGCTGCCGGACGGCGACGGTGCTTTAGATTTGCCGCTCATCGTGGCATTGCACGGCGGCGGCTATACGTCAGGTTATTTCGATGTTGCCGGCAATTCACTTCTGGCGCGTTGCGAGAGCCTTGGCATTCCCATTGTCGCGCTCGACCGCCCTAGCTACGGCGACACATCTTGGCTCGATGACGCCGATGTCACTCAAAGTTCCAACGCGCGGCTTCTGTCCGCTGCGATCAGCGATCTTTGGAAACAATTCGGATCTGGCAAAGCGGGCATCGTCCTGCTGGGCCATTCCATCGGCGGCGCGATCGCGCTCAGAATTGCCGCATCACCGTTGACATGGCCGCTCATCGGCGTGGCGATCTCCGGCATCGGTCTGGTGCATAGGCCAGAAGAGGCGAAAGCGTTTGGTGCTCTGCCGCCAATACCCAAGATCGATCTGCCCCTCGCGACAAAGGATGAACTGATGTTCGGTGCGGCCGGCACCTTCTCGCCCCAGGCTGTCAAAGCCAGTCACGCGGCAAATGCCCCTTTGCCGCGCCAGGAAATTATCGACATCTCGTCGCTTTGGCCCATTGAAGCGAAGGCGGTTCTGGCAGCAATATCGGCTCCGATGCATTATCGGCAAGCGCATGACGACAAACTCTGGGTTGTTGAAGCCGACGAAGCCGATCGCTTCGCAGCGGCATGTTCGTCCGCACGAAGTGTGGACGCCCGCCTGCTTAGGAAAGTTGGTCACTGCATCGATCTCCATCGAGCAGGTCCGGCTTTTCAACTCGAGCAACTTGCCTTTGCCTTGCGCTGCGCCTTTGAAGCCAATGTGGCGGCATCCTGACCATTTTGATGCGCGGCGCGGAGTTGCCGTTACGAATTTCTGCCTGACAAAGCCCATCCCAGATACTGCGGCGTCCCGAAATTAGCTGGCAGTTGGCGCGTTCGGGTCGTGACCTCGAAAGTTCCCAACCATTCACACTGGTGGTGATCGGGTCGGCAGCTTAAGCTCCCTGAGCCGTTTCGCGCACGGTTCATCGCGCCATTGAACAGGTGTTTCATCGGACTTTGACGAAGTCGCCAAGAAACAGGTACAATTGGCTTCGATTTAGTTGGTTACGCATCGCGCGAGGTCACACTTCCCTAAAATATAGGTCCGCTCCGAATAAATCGTCAGCCTTGACATTCTCCAATCACGACCCATTTCAATCGTGCCCGATTAAACCGGATACGATTTATAATATGTGAAAGTGGAGATTTCCGATGAGCGTTCAACAGGAAGTCCAGATTGTGAAAGACTTCTTCGTCGCGATGAGCCGCGGCGACAGGGAAGGTTTGCTGGCGTTGGCCGCCGAAGATATCGAGTGGATCATTCCGGGCGCGTGGGCCCTGACCGGCACGCACCGCGGGCACGTGGGACTGACGAATCTGCTGCAAACGGCGTCCGGAGCGGTGGAAACCACGATCGCGGACCCAATGGAATTCGTGGCGCAAGGCGACCGGGTTCTGGTCGTCGGCTTCGCTACAGGGACCGTGAAGGCTACGAACAAGCCGTTCGAGGACAATTTCATCTTCGCTATCACCGTCCGGGATGGCAGGGTGGCTAGCATCCGCGAGTATATCGACACGTTGGCATTGGCGCGCGCCTCCAACACGGTCGCGTAGTACGACACACACACACACACACACACACTGATCCATCGGTCTGGAGAGCGGCTCAACGGGCAATCTGAGCCACCGCGCGATTGGCTTGGCCAAGAATTGCGACGACTGTGGGGTATCGCCTTGAACGTCGACATCGGCTGAACCGCCGACCTGCCGCCCTAGTGGCAGGTCAATCCATTTCAGGGCGAATGAACGCCCATAAGAAACCGCAAGAAGGATGCGAAATGCCCAGCAATGAAAAGATTATCCGAGAAATCTACGCTACCGCAGAGGGGCGCGGAACGGATGTCGAGAAGCTCGTCTCCCTATTCTCTGAAGACGGATACATGCGGGACATGACCACGGGCACGGAGTTCCGTGGCGACGCCATCTGTGAATCCATTGCTGGCTTCATCAGCGCTTTTCCGGATGTTCACCGCGAATTGGTAAACCTCTTTGTCGCGGGCGACGTCGTCGTCGTTGAGCTCAAGATCCAGGGAACCCATACAGGTGAGCTGACCCTCGCTTCTGGAGCACTGGCGCCCACGGGAAAGAAAATAGATGTCCCGTGCTGTGACGTTTTTCATCTTGAGAATGGAAAGGTGAGATCCTTCCATTGCTACAAGGTGGACGCCGTAATGCTGCAGCAACTTGGCGTCGGCCTCGACTGACGTGTCGATACCAACTCGGTCCGCAGTATCTTAATGAGATTGGAAATTTTGATGACCACAAGGCCCCGCATCGCAATCGTAATTGGCTCGACCCGACCGGGCCGCTATGCCGACAAGGCCGCCGGCTGGATGCTGAAGCAGGCCCAAGCTCGTGACGACATCTCGGCAGAGCTCGTTGATCTCCTTGACTATCCGTTGCCGTTCTTTGACGAGAAAGGGCCGCTTATCTCTACGCCAAGCGAGAATGCTGAGGCGTTGCGCTGGCAGAAGACACTCGCACGATATGACGGTTTCGTCTTCGTCGTCGCCGAATATAACCACTCGATCACGGGTGTCCTGAAGAATGCGCTCGATCAAGCCTATAAGGAGTGGACACGCAAGCCATTCACCGCGATCGGCTATGGCGGCACGGGCGCGTCGCGAGCCGTAGAGCATCTACGCCTCATCGCAATTCCACTACAGATGGTTTCCACCGCAGCGTCCGTCCATATCGGCGGCGGCGATTTCATGTCGACATCCCCGGCCGGTGCTAACAAACCTATCGAAGACATCGAGAAGAGCCTGCTTGCCGCCGCCAAATCCTCTCTGGATGAACTGGTTTGGTGGGCCAAAGCAACGATGGCAGCGAAGGTCGCGTAAATTTGCTGGCGACTGGATCCAGATTACCGAAAAACTCGGTCAAAGACACCGCCACGGCGGCCAGTCTCTGGGCACCGGGAGCGATCGGCGTAGCATCGAGCTTAGGTAGCTATGATGTCGCTGTCGTTCTGACGCTCTTCGTCTTGATTACGCTCTGGGTCATGGCCCCGCTCAAATCCAGCACCAACGAACGTGTCGACGCGGCCGAATAAGATATAAAACGTCACCGTTCCGCGATTTCGACGACCTTATTGACCAGTCCAGTCACCAAAAGCGGCTTGGGGACGATGGCCATTTCCTTGGACACGCCGCCGTCTCCAACAGCGCGCCGCGGCGCGTTACCGTCAGCAGCAGAAGGATGAAGCCGCTCCCCTAGACGAGCGACTCGGCAGCCGGGCTCTAGAAGAGCAATTTGCGTTCATCGAAACTTGGGGAGGAGGGACTGAAATTAGATCATTGAAAGTATTGATTTTATTTTCAGATTTGAGTTTGCCTCTCCGCGAAAGCCCCCAAAAAGGCCCTAATAATTCTAGCCTTCAAAGGCAATCGAACCGACTCCCGATGAGTATCGGGAGCGCAGTTCCGCAATCCTATTCCCAACGCGCGAGTGCGCGGCGGCAGCGCGCGAACGCGCGCATCATATGATATTCGACTCCCTTCTCGCCAACGCCAAGCTCAGTCGATATCTCGCGATAGGACAGCCCCTTCAACCGGTGCATCAGGAAGATGCGGCGCGTTCGGCGCGGCATGGCGAGAAGCGCCCGGCGATAGACGCGGCGCAGCTCGGTCGCCTCGATCCGACATTCCTGTTCGGGAGGCACGGCGACATCGCGCGCTTCGTCGAACGGGTAAAGGACGCATCCTTTCCGGTGCCAAGTCCGCGCGCGCTCGATCAGCACATTATGCGCAATGCGCCACAGATAGGCTTGTGGGTTTTCGAGCCGCTCGAAGGCGCCGCCGCGTAGCATCCGCGTAAATATCTCCTGCACAAGGTCGGGCGCCGCGTCGCGACCGACCTTGCGACGAAAGAAGTGATAGAAGCGATTGTGCTGCGCTCGGTAGAAGGCGTCGAACGACACAGCGGGATCGGGCGCGGTCATGGCCTTGCCTCCCCGCGTTCTGCTGACGACGGCGGTGCATCCCGCGACGCGCGATAGAGGGTGATGCCTGCCTCGATCCGGTCGAGGATGAAGCTGTCGCGCTCGGCCTTGGCGATGCGAATGTCGGACTTGGAATAAACCTCAAGATCGACCGCGCAGCGGTCGCCAAGCTCACTGCGGATGATTGACGACAATCCAGAGTTCGTAATCGGAAAAGTCGTTCGTCCTTTTGTCTTCGTACCAGCTCTTCCGCGCGTAGGGTCCGATCAGGATGATGCGCTTGATCCGCCCCGGCTCGGGCGCCTGCACGGATGATGGGTCGAAGAAGCATCGCAGGATGCGCGTGATCCGCTCGATCTCGCGCTGCTTGCGGCGGATCAAATGGCCGACGCGCGCCATCACGACTTCGCGCGCGTAAACGTCGTTTGTTGGGGTATACATGGTAAGCTCGCACAGCGGCGGTCCGCACGTCGATGCGCGGATGTGCAAGCGGTGTCCGCTGTGTGCCGCTAAACGCGGGCTACAGCAACTGCCCGACCTTTGCGGCCGGACCTGCATGATGCTGGCAGGACGTTCCTCGGGATGGCCGCCAGTCACTCCATCCCGTGAGCGGGATTATGTCAGAATCTCGGAGTCCCGGCAAGCGAGACGGCGCGACGGGATTATGCGCGGGCGGCCTTTTCGAGTTCGACGATTTTGTCGGCACAGACCTGATGCACGACGCAGCCAAGTTCTTCGACACGCTCGCCGAGCCAAGTCAGTTCCTCTTCGCTGATCCGGAAATGTTTTGAATATCTCGCCTTCGTGTACGCTTCCTTCAGTTTCTGGAACATCGCGCGCTCAGCACGATTGGTCTCGGGCCATACGCCGTGAAGTCGGCGGTCGTGCCCCTCGGCAAGCGAACGCAGGAAAGCGATGTTGTGGTTGTAAGGGACGTAATAAGTCAGCGTCAGTAGGAGGCAGGCATACAGGCGCTCGGTCGCCTGATGCAGGTTGAAAGCTGCATCCCGATATTCGCCCTGCGACCGGCAAAAGAGGAAAATCTTCTTAGAACTGGCGGCGAGCGGCATCCACTCGTCAAAATATTCTCGGGCAGCTTGCAGCGCTTGCTGGGCCGTTTTCGGCTTTGGCGTATGAAGCTCGCGATCATCAGCTTCATAAATGGCGATCCCATCCTTCGCGACTTCCATGAAGAAGACACGCCCATGCGCGAGTCCGTCGTTCACCTCGTGAAGCGAATGTACGATAAAGTTAACTGGGGTCCGCAGCGTCTTCTCGATCGTGTAGGCGCGGATGAGCCGCTCTTCGGCTTTCGCCCAATAGGCAGCGCGGTCGGTCAGCTCCTTCTGGCTGACGATGACAAGAATATCATAATCGGACTTATATTGGTTGGCCGACAGTGGCGCATCGATCCAGTCGCCGCGTGCGTGGCTGCCGAACAGGATGACTTTGAGGATGCGAGCTCCCTTGCGGCGCCCGGTCGCATTTTCGGTAGCCTGTCCGAACTCGTCGAATAAAATCTCGACGATGCGCTCAAGCTCGCGCTGCTTCGTGGCGGGAAGATGATCAATTTCGGATCGCATCGCTATGAATCTTCAAGCAATCGCTGAGCATTGGCAAGTGCGATCACGACCTCCTACGAAGAGTCCTGCCGCCAACGCATCGTGCGGAGTGGCTCTACAACCTTGCCGTAGCCTGCCGTTGCCGAAGATCGTCCGCCCAAACGGCGAGTGCTGTGATCTCTGCGGTTAGGGCATCCGGCCTCGGTTGAGGCCGGTTCAATGCCGGTGATGCACTGTGCAACAGTTCTGAGCAGCGTCCAAAGCCGTCACGCATCGCCTCGCAGTCGGCGATGGAAATGGCCGTGAGCTTCACCAGTCCGGGGGTTTTTACCTCGTTAGACAAGCGGCGGATCACATGCCCTACAACTTCCTCAACGGCGATTTCCCACGTATCGCGGAGCGCGCCAGCAATGGATTTGACGGATTTTCGCCATTCATCCTCATTGCCCTGATCGAAGTGGTAGCGTTCGTTGGCAAGTTGATTAGTCAGGCTAGTGGTGATGTCCGCAACGCGCCGTGCTTTGAAGGGCGGCTCACTGCGACAGAAACCCGCCTTGTCACTTCCGCGATTGATTGAACTGATGGCGACTTGCGGCGTCGGGTCCACCTCTTTCGCAGCTCGATCCAGCTCGAACAGAAAAGCGAGGTCATGCGTGAACACGATGACCTGCCGGTTCGCGGCCTCCGCGATCAGCCGCTTGGCGACGGCCTCGCGGTGCATGTGGTCGAGCGAGGACACGGGATCGTCAAAGACGATGCCGGATTTGTTCTCGGTCGTGGCGAGTTCGGCCATGAATGCGGCTAGGGCGACGCAGCGATGCTCGCCCTCGCTCAAGACCTGTCCGACCGATGCCGTGGGCTTGCGGGTCAGCGCGACCTTGAAGCGCGGCACGCCCTGCACGCTGTTCTGCTGGCGCAGCTCCACGGCTAGACCTGCGATCTCGAAGCTCGCCACCTCACGCGCAAACTGCGCGCGCAGCGCGTCCGTCACCAATGCCTGTGCGATTTCCGTGCTCTTGGTGGTGATGCGGTTGGTGGCGGTGTCGCGCTGTGCCGTCTCAAGCGCCTTGATCTGTTTCAGGCGCTCGATCTGCGCCAGCACGTCGGCCTTGATGCCGTTGAGCCATTGGCGGTCGGCAAGCTCGGTGCGCTCGGCGGTCAACGCCGCGCGCGCCGGTGAATCGGCCTCCGCGACAAGCGCCTCGCCGCGTGCCTCAAGGTCCGCGACCTGATCGGCCAGCGCCTGACGCGGCAAAGTAACCAGTTCGGCGTTGATGACGGCGGCGGGGTCCGCATGACGGCGGCTGATCTGGCGATGACGCCATAGGGCATGCAGGCCCGCACGTTTGACCTCGGTTGCCAGCGCATCCTGACGCAAATCGTCACGGATGGTCGCTACGATGGCAGCAAGCTCGGCCAGCGTCAGGCCGCTTTCCGCGAAAGCGACAACGGCGTCGTCATAGGCTGCGCGCGCGGCATCGGCTCGCTGCTGGCTGTCGTCGCGCACGAAAGTCTCGAAGCGATTGAGGCGGTCGGCGGCTTGCGGGGACAGTTCCTGCTGACACAGGACGCAAACGCTGCCGGGATCGGTGACGGGAAAATCCCGCTCGGGATAGGCCGCCTCAACCGAAAAGGCCTGCGCGCTTTCCCACAGCGACTGCCACACCTCGGAACCGATATGGGGTAACGGCTCGCCCGCGAACAGCGCGCCGGACGCGGCCTCTGCCGCCAGCCGCGCCGCATCGCTCTCGGTCGCCAGTCGGCGCAGCGCGGCGGCGCTGCCATCGCCTATGGCGGCAATCAGTCCGGCCAACCGCGCAATGTGTCCCTCGACCTTGGTTTTGAGGGCGGCAAGCTGGCGGGCCGCGCGCGAGGGATCACCGGCTAGGTCGGCGGTAAGTTGCGCCAGCCGGTCCTGTTCGGCCTGCGTGAGAGTCGCCAGCGCCTCCACGGCGACAGGATCGGTGTTAGCGGCGAGACGCGCGAGAAGCTGACCGACTTTGCTGGTGGGGCTGCATGTCGGGGCCTTAATGCTCTGCGGCGTCTGCGCCTGTAGTTGGGTTATTTCAGTGGCGAGCTTGTCTTTGACCGACTTGCAAAGCTGGGCCAGCGCTCCCAACAGTTTGAGCGGTAATGGCGTGTAGGCCACGTCGTTGGTTTCATCGACGTGGATATTGGCGGTACGGGAATCAAAAACGCTGACAGCGGACAGCGCGGTGTCGGTAGGCTGGCCAAGCTGCCATGCGCAGGAGCGGTTCTGACCGCTGATGGCATATTCGATGGTGGCGCTCGGGGTGCCGGGCTGGGCTTCATAGATGTCGGGGATGATCTCCTCGCCACGGCCCGAAATGCGAGCACGGCACGCCCGTTTCAGGATGCGGGCGTAGCCGGATTTTCCTGAACCATTGTCGCCATAGACGATGGTCAACCCGACGCGGTGCAGGGTCAGCCGCTGGTCGGGAGCCAGGGCATTGACGTGGCGCACGCCATGCACCTGCCGCAGATAGACTTCGCCCTGATCGCGGTTCGGATCGCGCAGGTGTGCGGCTTCCAGCGGCAGGGCGGGATTGTCACCTTTGCAGATGGCCACAAGTTCGTCGAGGGTGGCGGCATCAATGCTGCCGTCTGCCGCCAACCTGCGCAGGGCGTCGCGCTGCCAGCCCGGACAATCAGTGGACCACGCAAGGAGATTGGCGAGCGCCTCGGCTTCGGTCGTCATGCTGCCCCCAATCCGTTCTTATTCCTTCGCCACTACGGTATCGTAGAGACCGTAATGGGTCAGCCCTTCGTGGCTTTCGATGCCCGTGTAACGCAGGCTGGCGTCCTCGTAGCGCCGGAAGGCAAAGACGGCTTCGTTCATCCGCTCGGTGTTGAACACCTTTAGCCGCACCAGAAGATGGAAGTCGACGACGGTGAGGCCAGTGACGGAATGGAACAAGTCCGGCTCCAGCTTGGTGATTACATCCTGTAGCGTGTTTTCGCGAAAGTCTGTGAGATACATAAAGGCTGGGATGCGGGTGGCGAACTTAATCAGCTTTTCCTGAACCAGCTTGCGCTTGGACTTGTATTCCTTCTCCTCCTCGGTCAGCTCCTTCTTATCTTTCGCCGACAACTCGCCGCCATTGGCCTTGGCCTTGTCCTTCAGGTCTTTGACGGTCTCTGATTTGTTGATGATGGTTTCGATGATGTTGTCGCCAAGGGAGCGCCAGCCCTCGATGCGCTCCACCGCCGCCATCGCCTCGGGGTTGTCCAGCACTCGGCGCAAAGTGTCGTTATCGACATTGACCAGCAGCGCGGATTCCCATTTGCGGGCTAGCAGCGTGGCCGACGTTCCGGCCATCGCAATGTCCAAGATCCCGCCCGCGTCGATCTGCGTCATGTTCGCGCCGTCATAGGCGAGGACGGGCAGGAACGAGACAAGCTCGCGCACGGCGTTTTCGGGGTTCGCCTCGCCGGGCGACAGGCCGATGCCGTATTCGGACAACTGCCGCAAAGCCCGCGTGGGCGCGAAGTCGAACACAAAACAGACGGGCTTGAGGATTTCTTCCTCGTTCGGATTGTCGCCGTTGGGGTTCTTGATCGACCACGGCGATTGCACACGGAATGCGGCCTGAAAATAGGTTTCCGGGGATTTCAGGTTGCGCAGCATCAGGATGGACGACCATTGCGCCACGGTGACGCCGGTGGTCAGCTTGCCGCATGACAGGGTGACGGTTTTGGTGTCGAAGCCGCTGCCGACTGCCTGCCGGACGGGCGGCAAGGCGTCCAGGCCGATGCCCGCCGTGGCACCTGCCGACACGATCACGGTGTAGTCATGCCAGAATACGTTGTGCTTCTCGGCGAGCAAATTCGCCATCGCATGACAGGCGGAGACATTGGGCAGAAACCAGAATGAATGTTGCAGGTAGGGCAACAGTCGCACATCGGAATAGGGGAACGGCGGGCGGGTGCCGGTTTTCAGGCTCTCGACCGCCTGCGGCGTGTAGCCGCCCCGGATGATGTCCAGCCATTTCTGAACATCGTTCTTGTATTTGAACGTGGCCGCATCGCCGGTGCCGGTCGCGGAGAAAAAGGCGTTCAAATCGAACTCGTCAAACTCTCCGGCGCTGGCGATCGCTAGTAGCTCGTCGGGCATCTGGTAGGTGAGAAGCCGCATTTGCGGCAACGCGCCGTAGGGATTGCGCTTGCCCGGATTCTTCGCCGCGAACGCGGCCTTGGCCCGCTGTTCGTCGGTATAGGTCCAGTTGAATATCTGCTCCTCGATGAACTCGCCCGTGGCAAGCGCCTTGAAGGGGGTGCCGGACAGATAGAGATAGGCTCGCGTGGTGATCGGCAGGAATTCGGCCTCGCTTTCCGACAAGACGCCCAAATCCTCGTTCACGTCCTCAAGGTCGGCGGCATATTCGATGCTTGCCTCTTTCTTGGCGACGGCGGCATCCTCGCCCTCGAAAAGCTCTTTAGCCGTCTCACGCCACGCGCCGAAATGGTATTCGTCGAACACGACCAAATCCCAGTTGATCGTGTGAATCCATTCGTTGCGTGGCTTGATATTGCCTGCCTTGTCGCGGCCCAGCAAATCTTGAAATGAGCCGAAATAGACTAGCGGTCTATCCGCTGGAATTTCGCGTGGGTCGCCATCGACGTTCCGCGACTGGTATCGCCAGCCGTCGAAATCGACATGCGATTCAAGGTCAGTCTGCCATGCGTCCTCGACGGCAGGCTTGAAAGTCAGGACCAGAACGCGCTTGGCGTCCAGCTTCTTCGCAAGCTGGTAGCTGGTGAAGGTCTTGCCGAAACGCATTTTTGCGTTCCAGAGGAAACGCGGAACGGCGGAGGCGTCCTCCTGCCAGCGAGATTGATAATAAGCATAGGTCTGCTCGACCGCCCGCGCCTGCTCGTCACGCGGCGGAAAATCCTCGTGATGGGTGCCGGTGAATTGCTGGCCGGTGCGAAGCTCGGCCAGCACGGTTTTCACATCGGCGACCGTGCATTGCATCCATTCGAGCTGCGGGTTGAGAAAGCCCTTGCGCTTCATGGCTTCGCGCACGGCGTGATCGGTGATGATCCCGCCATCGTCGCGTTCTGCGCTTTCGTCCAGCTCGATGGTGTAGTTGGTGATGGCTGCGGTTTTGAGCTGTTCGGCAACCCGCTGCTTTACCTCGCGCGTGGTCTGGCCAACTTTCAGCAGCCCGTTATGCGTATCGGCGGCGATGGCATAGGCATAGATGCGCGGGCGCGCGTCTGGCTTAGGGGTAAGGATTTCGTCAACGGTGGGCCTACTCACCATTGGCCTCCATCGGGCGGATCATGCTCTCGATGTAGACAGCCTCATCCGGGCCGATGCCGTATTTTTGATATAGAATCTCGTCGGTCCACGTCTGGTCCCAAGTCTGTTGCGGCACCCATGAATAGGTCGAGCGCAAAGCATCTTGTGTGATTTTCCGCAGGGAAACGAGGAAACGGAAAAGTCGTGTCCGGTAAAAGCTAGCGAAACTGCGAGCTGCTTCCTCCGACTGGAAGGGCGATACAACAAGGTAAGTCTGAGTGCAGGCCGAAGGCGGCGCAGCAACGATCTCTTTCCCCAAAATCTGGTGTGGGAACGACTCGCCCGCCCCATAAGCTTTGGGCACCAGAACCTTCCATACGTCTAGCGCGGCCACGTTCTTTCGGACCACGCTGCGGTTCATGTAACCGATGGAGCGTTTGCCGCGACTAATCAGGTGCAGCGGGATTTTCCCGGAACTCGGCTGCGGGGTCCACTCATCGAAGTTTGTTGCGATTCCAAAGGGAGTATCACCTGAGATAAGCTCAAGAATTGATGGTTCACCCTTGGTGATGATCTTCCGCAAGATTCCAAGAGCGCGTTCGTCACGAATGAAAACATCGAACTCTCCAAGCGCCCGGTTCTTCTGGACGTGTTCGATCCCATCGGCGATGCGTGTCACGTCGCATGGGCCGGTGTGGTCGCGGTCCCAAAGAAAGTAGCAGATGCCTCCTTTGATCTGGACGCCGGGAAAAGCCGCCCCGGAATCGGGAAAGTCGGTCATATTGCGTATGTGCCCACTGGTGAGCATCTCTGCTCGAAATTCATCGAGGCCGCGCCCGCCCGCCATCCAGCGCGACGGCACGACCATGCTGACGAAGCGTGGTTCAAGTTTGAATGCCTGTTGCACGAACAGGTGATAGATGGAGGAGTCGCTGGTGCCGCCAGCCCCTCCCGTCATCTGATACGGAGGGTTCCCGATTATCACATCGAACTGCATTTCGGCTCCGAACAGCTCGCCGATGCGAGCCTTGATGTTGTGGGTATGGATGAAGGCGTATGCGTGGTTCTCAAGCTCCGGCCCGCGATCAAACAGCGCGCGCGGTGCGCCGCAAAACTCGCATTTGGCGTTCTGCCACGAATGTTCCGTGCGCTCGAACCAGACGTTGCCGCTATCAGTGTCAAAACTTCTGGCAACGGAGTGTTCGCCGTTGGCGTGCTTGGAGCAATAGAGGCTGCGCCGCGCCAACAGGCTAGTCAGCGTAGTGATGGCAATGCCGAACACCTGCCGGGTGAGGATATGATCGACTCGTGTTTGCAGGTCGGGGATTTCCTCCGCCAGCCCAGCGATCAACCGCGTAGCGATCTCGCGTAGGAACACGCCGGACTTGGTGAACGGATCAAGGAAGCGGACGGAACTATCGGCCCAGATATTCGCACCGCCATTGCCCGCCGCCCAAGCCTCCGCGAGCGTATCCAGCATCCGGTTGGCAAACTCGGGCGGCGTAAATACCTCGTCGTTGGAAAGGTTGGCGATGCAGGTCAGAACGTCGGGATTGCGCCCCCGCAGAGTAAACCCCACCCGCCCGTTCATACGGCTCCCCCCGTTTCGCCGCTGGCAAACCCCGCCAAATCGCTCACCGTCATCGGCGGATATGATGAAGTGGGCGTAAAGATTTCGTGCTTGCCGAGTCCAGCGAACAGCGAGCCTTCCGCGCTGAAACTTGCCATGCCGGTCAACACGTCCAGCCGGAAATCGCGGCGCTGGAACTTGCCCTTGCCCAGATAGCCCCATTCCACCACGCTGATCGGTGTGCCTGCCGTGTCGCGCATCGTCATCGCGTCCCCATGCACGAGATTGAGCGACAGCACATAAAAGGCGGCGCGGTATAGCTCGTCCGTCTCGGCCAAACCGAGATAGTCAGCAAAAACCTCAAGCATATTCGCCCGGCACTCGGCAATGTTGTCGGGCAACAGTTCGATGCCATAGGCGCACATCACCGCCAGCAAGGCATAATGCCGCTTCTCGAAATCGAACTTGCCGAATTTCAACTCCACGGCGGCCAGCTTGCGTTGCAGGATCGGCACAAGGAAATTGCCGCTGCCGCAGGCGGGTTCGAGAAAACGCGCGTCGATCCGTTCCGTCTCGCCCTTCACGAGATCAAGCATCTTTTCCACGAGCCAGGGCGGCGTGAACACCTCCCCATGATCGGCAACGCGCTTCTTGGACTTAATGAGATTCACGAAAAATGGCCCGTCTTGGTTATCGCGCAAGGTGTTTTTCAAGCGCGGCATTGATCGCTTTGAAAAGACGTTCGAACTGACCTTCGCTTCCCGCTGGCAACACTGATGATGGGTTGTTGGCCATCTTTTGCAGGAACAGCCTTGTCGGTCGCGTTTTGTGAAAGCCTATCGACAGTGAGTCAAACGCCGCTTCGATACGACGGGCTATGCGAGGAATGTGGGCATTCAGTTCCAGCTTCTTACCCTTGAGTTCCTTGGCATAGGCTTCGCGCACAAGTGCTTCATAAACCGCTGGGTCCAATATATCTTCAATATCGGCTTCGGTGGGTGGCGCTTCGAATGCTTCGCTGGCGAAAACGACATTATCCGACCGGATAAGCTTGCCCTTGACCAAATCATCCCGCGTTGCCTTGGCGTCCTTCTCCTCATCGAACAGAACCAAGACCTTCAATTGTTCCGACGTTAGCAGCGCCACCATGTAATGAACTTTTTGCGCGCCCCCGGCAGGCGTCACAGTCAGCCGTTCATCAAGGCCGACCTTGCCCTGGTCACTCAGATACGCGGAAACTGCGGACAGAATCCAAAAGTCAGTGACGCCTTCAACGACCAAATTGTTCGGTCCGATAAACAGGCTTTGGGCAAGGTCGTATCCAAGAGCGGCTTGCAATGGGAACAGGGTGCGCGCGTCACCGTTCGGATCGTTGGAAACGGTCGTGCCTTCTTCTTCGGCGATGTTGACCGTTCGAACCCAATCCAATTGGTGTGTCGGAACCATGAACGGGGAATGCGTCGTATAGACGATTTGGTTGGTGAAATCGTCTTCTAGGTGACGGAGCAAGTCACCTTGCGAACGTGCATGGAGATAAAGGCCGGGTTCGTCCAACAGCAAAATCGCGCCGTCCGCGTCACCGTCTTCGGTATCTGCCGCGAACACGATGTAGAAGGCGAAGAACCATTGAAAGCCACGGCTTCGTTCATCAAGGTTCACTTCAACGTCATAGGTGCTGTTGGGGTCGGAAATCAGCGTGTCGAAGTGTTGCGCGTCTAGGTTGAACCGCACTTTCAATTCGCGGTCCTTCCAACGCTTGCGAATGGCGGTTGTGACGACGGCACCGGCGCGGTTCGCCAACTGCCCACGTGTTTCTTGGTCGTTGCTTTGCAACAGTTCTTGCAGCTTTTCGGGGCTTAATCCCGCGACTTTGCACAGCTTTTCAAAGTTTATGTCGGCGGGTGTCTGCTGCCCTTCTCCCTTTCGTTTGAGAAACTTCGCAATATCCTGATGGCCTTCGATTTCAGGATAGTCTTCAAGATACATGAATTTGGGCAGGCGCTCGACAACCCAACCGCGCGCCTTTGTGTGGGCTTCCTCGTTTCCGGGGATGGCTTCGGCCATTTCTTCCAACGCGACGACTTTTTGGTCTTGTGCGTCGGTAAGTTCGGTGTCTGCCGCTGCAAGCGCCTGCCGAAGCGTGGCAAGGGCCGGGGTTGCCGATTCTGCCCATTTGGCGGCGGTCGTGCCGGTGCTGATAGCGGCAACGAATGCGTCGGAAGCGCGCTCCAATTCCGACTTGGCATCGGCGGTCAACTTCGACGCTTTCGCTTTCACCGCCGCGTCAATCTTCCGCACTTCGGCCTTGATGGCCGCAAGGTCGAAAGCCGCTTCCTGTGCGGCGATACCGACGTAACGCTTGTCGCCGTAACGACGGCTAACCGTGACTTCCGATACGCCTTCGGCGGCTGGCCAAATCTCTGCAAGGCGGCGCTGTTCATATTCGCTCAATTGCCATGTGGAATCGACAACCGGAGTATTGTCATTGCATTCCGAAAGCTTCCGGTGTCGCGGAAAATCCTTGATGGGGTTAAGCGCCTTGAAGCCGTCCGCCGGGTTCAAGCTATGCAGCGCGCGTAGCACGTTCGACTTGCCGCTTTCATTCCGCCCCAACAGAGCGGTGATACGTGAAACGTCGATTTCACCGCTATCGTTGATTGAGCGGAAATTCCTTACGCGAAAAGATTTGAGTTCCACGTGTTGCCCCCTTTGGATGTGACGATAGCGTGTTCGATGAATGTTCTCAATAGAATGCTCATCCCATCCCGGCCCCCGCTGCCTTGTCAGCTGCTGGTGGGGGCATGGCGGCTTGGGCGATGGCGGTTTGCACCTGACCGGCGCGCTCGTTGATGGCGGATACCAGTTTTCCGCTATCATTGGTGAAGATGGTGGCGGACTCCTTCGCGCGGGATATGCCGACATAGAAGCTCTTTTGATCGACAAGGTTGGTCGCCTTGCTGTCGGCATGGATCATCACATGATCGGCGGTGCGCCCCTGCGCGGCAAAGGCGGTGTCAACATAGGCATGGGCTATGTGCCGGTCGCGGGCGGAATCAAGATTTAGCGTTTCCATTCTGCCGTCCGGGGTCTGGATGGTGGCGGTGCGGGTCTGGTGGTCCACCGCGATTACCTCGCCGCGCCCGCCGTTGACCCGGCCCGCCTCGCGGTCGTTGCGGGTAAACCGGATGGCATCGCCGGTTTTGAGGTCGATAGGCTGTGGCGCGAAGGCTTGGGTATGGCCCGCGCCCCATTGGCGTAGCCGCCAATCCACCTCGTGTCCGTCCTCCGATTTCAGGGCGATGGCGGATTTGGCCGGGTCGATGCTCTCCACCCTGTAGGCTTCGCCGCGCGTCACGCCCTTGTCGGCATAACCTCGGGTGAAGCGGACAACATCGCCCTTGTCGTAGCTCACGGGGTCACGGGCCTCGGCACGGGTCAACCCTTTGTTGGCGAGACTCTCGACGATGACGGCGGGGCCGGTCAGCGCGCCCGATTTGGTGAGCGCCGCGCGAATATCGGCGGTGAGTGCATCACGCCCTTCGCGCGACGGCTCGATAATGAGGGTGCGGGCGCGGCTGGCCTTATCCAGTCCGGCATATCGCTCGGCGATGGCGGCAAACCGCTCGGAACGATCGGCGCCCTCGATGATCCGGCCGCCGCCACGATCAAGCGCAGCGAGCGCCTTCTTGGCATCGCCCTCGATCGACGCCAGCACGGCTTCCTTGGTCGCCGCGTTGGTCTGCCGGACGATCTCGCCAAGTTTCGCAGTTTCCATGCCCGCATCCTGCAACTGCGCGAACGCCGCGCCCGCCTCGACCGATCCAAGCTGCTTCACGTCGCCGACAAGGATGATGCGAGCATCATGCTTGTCGGCCAGGTCGAACAGCCGCGCAGTATCGCGCGCCGACAATAGCGATGCCTCGTCCACGATCCACGCGGTGGGCTGGCCCTGATGCGGGCGCTCGGGCGACAGCAGATGCCGCGCGACCGTATCGCTACGCGAACCCAGCGCCTCACCCAGCACCATCGCCGCCGACGCGGTGGGGGCTAGCGCCACGACAGGCACGCCGCGCGCCTCGGCCTCGCGCGCGAAGGTCGCGAGAACGGTCGTGGTCTTGGCGGTGCCCGCATAGCCCTGAACGGCGGTGATGCGATTGCGGCTGGTCAGAAGCTGTTCGGTGGCGGCGCGCTGATCGGCGTTCCAGCCAAAGCCCGCCCGCTCGGCCTGTGCCGCTGCGTTGGCAACAGCCTTGGCGGCGGAAAGCGGTGACGCGACGGGAGATAGCGCACCGCGTCCCTCTGCCTCAATGCGTAGCATCTTGGTTTCGGTCTCGACATTGTGGCGCGTGGTGAACCCGGCAAACTCCGCGCCACGTCGGTCGAGATAGGTCCGTTCAAACAACTCGCCCTGTTTCGTGGCAGCGTCGATAGCGGCGCCGATCTCGGCATAGCTGACCTTGCCCAGCCCGATCCGCCCCGCTGCCTCCTGCAAGGCGGCGGCAGAGAAGACCGATTGCCGCTCGCCGAGCTTGTCGGCGGCATGGGCGACTGCGCGATCCGCCATTGTTGCCTGTTCGGCAATGTCGGCGCGATGCGCGGGGTTGGCTGCATGGTTTGCAGCCTGCCTGACCATCGCCAGCCGCGCGTCCGTTCCGAACCCGGCTGCACTCGCGGTCTCCCGCCAGTCCGCAACAAGCGCGGCCTGATCGGTCGCGACCTTCGCTTGCCGGGTGTCGAGCGCGGCGATCTGCTTTTCGGCGGCGCTGGCGGCATCGCGCGATGTGCCGCGCTCGCCAAGCGCCGCCTCGATCTCGGCGCTGCGAGTGCTGAACGCCCCGATCACCTCGCTGGACACACCCTTGATCTCGAATAGCGAGTCCTTGCCGGTCTCGATCTCATAGCCGAGTTCGCGGACCTTCAACGCCAGTTCCTGCCGATAGATTGCGCCGACCTGCTTTTGAAGCTGGTAGATGGCGCGCGGTTCGAGGCTGCGCCATATGCCGTCCTCGCCCTTTGTGGCATTCATAATGACATTGTGGGTGTGAAGCTGCGGGTCTTGGGCGCGGCTGGTGCCATGCTGGAAGCTGGCGATGATGAGATTGCCGGTCGCCTCGCGGGTCACGGCACCGCCGTCGCGAATGCGGGTGGCGGCCATATGTTTCTCGACATGCGCCATCGCGGTTTTGACCGCTTCACTATGGGCCGCGATCAATCGCCGGTCGCCCGCGACCTCAGCCATGATCGATACCGACTTGGGCGCACTCAATGTCACGTCCCAGCCGGGGCGATGCTCCAACCGGCCGTCACGATAGGTGCCAAGCTGCTGCTCGCCGATCTTGCCGTCGAGCAAATCGCGGAACTGGTCGCGATCGACCTCGCCCGATAGGCCCAACGCCTCCGCGCCTTGGCCCTGCCACTCGGACGGCGACAACCCGCCCTCCACGTAATAGTCATCGGCCTCATAATAGCTGCTGGCCTGCGCCGAGCTGGTCAAAGCCGAAACCGACGCGACCATCAGACTGGCCCCCGCCTCTTGGGTGACGGCGGCGACGGCCGCGGCGACGGCGGCGAAGGCGGTGCCGCCTGCGCTGACTGCTGCCAATGCGTAGTCTTCGGATCGCCCGCGACGAACCCCGGCTGGCGTGCCTTCCCGCGCCGCGCGAGATGATCGGCGGTGAGCTTGATCCGCGCGACCGGCAGGGCGTCGGGGAACAGCAAATACCCCTCAAACTTCGGCAGGCGGAGTTCGCTTTCGAGAATGGCGGGCCGCATCTTCCGCATCCGGCCCAAGGTCGTGCGCGCCGCATCGTCACCCTCGGCGAGCGCGTCGGTCGTGGTCTGGATCTCGACTTCGCATTCGCCGATAGTTTGGCTGGCCCAAACGCGGGTCTCGCTGTCGATGGTCTGGAGGAACAGCTTGGTATTGCAGCAACCCAACATCGACTCCGCAATCTGCGGGCCGTAACGATGTCGCATCTGGCCGAGCGCTTGAAAGGTCAGCACGACCGCAGCGCCAAACTTGCGGCCCTCGGGCAATAGCCGCGCAAGATTATCGACGCGCGGCAGGTCGGCGAGTTCGTCGAGCACGAACCAGATACGCCGGTCGGATGATGGAGGAAGCCCCAGCACGGCGCTGGCCGCGCATTCGAGCCAACAGGCGAGCAGCGGTTTCGACGCCTCGAAATAATCCTCCTTGCGTGGCACGAATATCCAAGGCCGCGCGCCGGTGCGCTTATCGAGCCCGGCGATGAAATCCCGGAACGCGAAGGGCGTTTCATCCTTTGCTTGGGTGCGCAGGAACTGGATCAGGTTCGCGGCCTTGGCGAGCATGAACAAGACGCTGCCCGTTGCACGGTCGGCGTCCTCGGCGAAAGTCCGTGCGGACGAACTGCCCGCCAGCCAGACTTTGAGGTCGTCCTTGGTTCGATCCTGCAAGGCGTCGAGCAAATCGGGCAAGCTGCATTTGCCCTCGCGCCACAGTGCCCGGATCATGTTGGCAACAAGAATGCGACTGGTTTCGAGCCACACATCGCGATCGTGCTGGCCGGTCTCGGTGATAAGCTGCTGCGCGATGCGGTCGGCATCGGCGGGATGCGCGATCTCGGCGAACGGCGACCAAAAGGCGCAGCGGGCATCGAATGGGTTCAAGATTATGTCGCCGCGCTTGGGGTCGTAATAGTGGGCGATGAACTCGCCGCTGGTATCATAGATCAGCGCCGCTTCGCCACGCGCCTCGATCCCATCGAGCATCTGGCGCAGCGCCGTGGTCTTGCCGCTGCCGGTCGTGCCGATCATCGCCACATGCCGCGTCTCGAGCCGCGCCGGGATCGGCACCGAGCCGATGGCGAGTGCATGGGGTTCGGCTTCGGCGGCGGTCAGCGCCGCAAGCTGCTTCTCGGTGGTGACGAGGGTTCCGGCGATGACACGATCGCGCAAGGCCTGCTCACGCCGCCGCGCCATGACACCGCGCAAGAGAAGCAGGCCGGACAGCCAGCCCACGAAACCGAGCAGGCCCCCTTTGACCGTTAGCGACAAGAGGCGTGATACCGATCCGCGATAATAGCGGTCAGCAACCACCGCGCGGGCCGGGACGCGATATTGTCTTTCCGCGTATGTGACGGTGATTACCGGATCGGGACTGAAGGCGAACCAAAGCGCTCCGCGCGCATAGGCATAAACGCCGATCGCCCATTGCTCGTCCTTGTCGAGCATCGCGTAGGGCGCGCCGACCACACCCAGGGCGACCGATGCGAGCATGACGCCGACCTGTCGTTTGAACCGCTGCCACTGGCTGAGCCGATGGTGCCGGCGCAGGGCGTCGGCATGGATGCGGCGATCGCTGGATTGGGTCATGGCCGCTTCCCCTGCGAAAGTCGCCGCTGACGATCATAGGCCTCGTTGATCTCGGCGACGGCGATCTCATCGGTGGTGCGCTCGCCCAGCCCTGCGCTGCGGGCGTAGCAATAGGCGGCGCAGGCGGTGAACAGCGCCCGGTCCAGCATATGTTCGACAACGACAATGCGGTTACTGACCGACGCCAGTTCGGAGACCAGTTCACTCGATATGGCGTCGCGCGCGGCCGAGTCGGCGAGCGTCGCGACTCCGGTCTTCACGCTGCGCTGGAGCATCGCGTAGACGCTGATGCCTCGGCGCTCGGCGAGCGCGCGAAGCGCCTTGTCGAGCGACACGGGCAGACGGACGGTGTGGCGAACGAGTTTCATCGGCCGCCTCCCATGCGACAGCCATCCGCTGTCTCATCCAACGGCGGAAATCCGTGCTTTCCAAGAACACAAGGAAAGCCGCTGTCGAATCGCCGCCTCGAAAAGTGGCGGAAAAGCTGGATGCACCCGTGCGTGAGGTGTGTATCCGAATTACTGGCTCGATGCGTAGCATCGCAGCCCTGCGACCTTGTCATGAGGGCGACCAGATCAGGCATGATCCGATCCTTTCCGGCGAGCATGGCACAAGGAGCCATCAGGTTCGCCGGAGCAACAATCACCGGGACGATCGGTCGCGTTCAACATGGCTTTGGCTGGCGGTTTGGCGAAATGCTCCGCGACCCATCGGGCGATGACGGCGCGGGCTTCGAGATCGACCTTGGGACGCTCGATCTCGCGGCGCTGGCGCGGCTGATCGTAAAGACCATGTTCGATGATCCAGTCGCGTATCGCTCGCTCGACCGCTGCCTGAACTCGCCCGTTGAGCCGATGGGCTTCAATCGGATCGAGATGCGTGGTCACGCCGGGAGACTCGATCAACCCGCCCAGCGGAAGATAGCTCACGCCCGCCTTCTGCAACGGCCCGTCGATCCGCAAACTTGAAACCTCGCCCCGGTGGATATGGAGCGACGGGCGCTCATTGAGCGTCCAATGCGCGATAGAACTGCGATAGGTTTCGCCGTCCTCGTCGTCCGCGAGCAGCCGCTCGATGAGCGGCAGGGTGAATCGGGCGATGCGATAGTCGGCGGTGAAGTGGAGCGTGACCTCGCGACTAACCCATAAGTGATGGGCCAGCCAATCCATGACGCGGTGAAAAATGGACATGGGGAATCCTTTCGTGAAATCACGATGCAAAGCTCTCGGGTGCTTCGGGGAGCAGGCGCGGCCCGCCAGTTCAGAAGGCTGGGGCCGTGGAGCGCCTGCGGGTCAGATGGCTGTGCGGGACTGCGCCAATCGTCGGATGGATTCGGTGGTCAGCAGAGTTCGCCTGCCGATCTTGATGGCGTCGAGGCCACCGGATTTTATCAGGGCGTAAACCGACGACCGTCCGACGCCGAGCGCCTTGGCGGTGTCATTAATGGATATGGCGATAGGTTCCATGAGCGTGTCTCCATGCTGCCGATTCGCGGCGAGAGACATGCCAAGTTGCACATGGTTGCCGGTGTGTCGTCCAGCAATGGGAAAGCCGTCGAAGTCTGCCGATGACGCTGGTTACAGAAATGCAGAGACGCGGTTCGAAAATGCCATTGGGACGATCGAAAAACGATAGCGCTGACTAGCCGCCTTCGGCGGGCGCGATCATTTCTATATGTGCGCAGATTTTTTCCGCATAACGGGTCAATTGATCGCGGCGCGGCACGTCGCCGGACGCATCGGCATTTGTTTCGAACCATTCCGACAGCCAATCCTTGACGGTGCTAATCGCCGCCGGTCGATCCTTCACGTTCAATGCCCGTAGCCGGGGATCGCCGATCAGGGCGATAATCGCATCGTCATAGCGGTATTTGGTATTTCGACCGGGCCCACCTCGGCGCTTGGGTCTGCTCATCGCGAGCATCGTCTCGACATCATCGCGATGAAGATAAAGGTCGGTGGGTAGCGACATGGCGGTCGGGTAACGCATAACCATCCCCCGATCCTTGCTGTGTTCGGAGAACAGGAAATAGCGCAGCCTGCCGAAAAACTGCCTGCGTTTGAGCGGAACCCGCTTCTTGCGGAGACGGGAAAGATAATATGCTTTCGGCCCGTCCACCTTCTGCAAATAGCCCAGCACCTCGTCAAAGAGCTTGTCCGGCGCATGGGGCAGTTTCAACGGCGCGTCGGGGATTTTCAGGCCATATTGATATGCCTGCCGCCAAAGGTGGGGCGCTATCGTCGCCGCTAGGGCGGCCAATGTGAGGTAGAAGAAGAGGTCGGTTGCTGTCGAATGGCCCGATACAAGGAGGCCGATCAAGAGGAGGACGGACAGGAACCCGAAAGCAAAGCTGATAATGAAGGCCAGATTATAATATCGAACCGGCGACGGCTTGGCGTGATTGATGATCGCGGCGTTAAGGCTCAAGCCCTCGTCCAGATCGTCCGACCTGAATTGAGCCAACACCTTCCAGAGCGGCACATTGTCGGCTTCGTCCCCGTCTGCGAAGATTTTCCAACCTTCTCCGGGGCGACCTGTCATCTATTTCCTCCTTCGCGCAATTCATCCAGATAGTCGCTCCACCATTGCGCCATTTCGACACGTTCAGCCCAATAGGCCGACTGATTGTATATGCGGCGTATCTCGCCGGACACCATATGCGCGAGCGCCCGCTCGATAGCATCGGGATTCCATTTGCCAGATTCGTTCAGCAGCGAGGAAGCCGATGTGCGGAAGCCGTGCGTGGTCATCTGCTCTTTGGTGTAGCCCATGCGGCGCAAAGCGCCGGTGACGGTATTCTCAGAAATCGGACGCGCTCGCGTCCGAACCGATGGGAACACATATTTCCCTTTCCCGGTCAGCCCGCGCATACTCTCCAGAATCCCCAATGCCTGCCGCGAAAAGGGCACCGCGTGGGGCTGCCGCATTTTCATTTTCTCGGGCGGCAGCGTCCAGATTGCTTTCTCAAAGTTGATCTCGGCCCATTCCATCTGCCGCAACTCGCCGGGCCGCTGAAACAGATGCGGCGTCAGTTTGAGCGCGTGCATGACTGCCGGATCGCCCTCGTAGTCCTCAATAGACCGGAGCAACCCACCAAACCCAATGGGGTCGGTGATCGCCGCAAAGTGCTTGACCCTTGGCTGGATGAGCGCGCCCAAAAGCAATTGCGCAGGGTCTCGCTCTGCCCGTGCCGTGGCAGCGGCGTAACGGAACACCCTACTGGCAAAAGAACGAAGCCGCTTAGCAGTTTCATACCGCCCTCGTCGTTCGTGGTGTTTGATTTCATGCAGCAGTTCGGCGGGACTGATCTCGGCAACCGGCCTGCGTCCAAACTCGCTGCCCAGCAGCTTTAGCAGCCAATGATATTTTTCCAGCGTGCGTGGCGACACGCCTTCCTTTTCTCGTTTGGCAATCAACTCCTCGGCCACTTTCGCGAAGCTGTTTTCCGCACGCATACTTGCTTCTATGCGAGCCTGCCGCTTGGCAAAATTGGGGTCGATGTCGTGGGCCACTTGCCTGCGAGCCGCGTCGCGTGCCGAACGCGCCTCGGCCAGCGTGATTTCCGGATAAGACCCGATCGCCAGCTTTCGCTCCACACCGTTGATACGGTATTTCACACGCCAAAGCTTGCTGCCTCTCGGATTGACCAGCAAATAAAGCCCCTGCGAATCCGCCACTTTGTAGGGCTTTTCCTTGGGTTTTGCGTTTCGGATCGCGGTATCGGTCAGCGGCATTGGGGGCCTCGCTTCCGTAGGGGCTTTGCAATGCCCCCAAAAAAGGCCCCCATCTTCCACGATTACAGGCAGACAAAGGCAATCGCCGACAATCAGCGACTGGTCATAAACTAGCGGAAATTAGGGATTTTTTCAATCACCAACAGGTGTTGGCAAACAGAAAATTGGTAGCGGAGGAGGGACTTGAACCCCCGACACGCGGATTATGATTCCGCTGCTCTAACCAGCTGAGCTACTCCGCCCCAAAAGGCACCACCGGGCATATTCTAAGCAACCCACCACGGCGAGGGGCGCGCTATACGAAGGCTTTCTGAACTGGTCAACCGCTGCTTTGGCCTCAGTTTGCGCGCACGACCCTTGCCACGCGGTCCAAAGCAGGCCAAGGCGCAAAAAAGCGGGAATAACCTAAGGGTGAGAGGGCTATGAGCTACTATGATGTCCTGATCGTCGGCGCAGGACATGCCGGCGCGCAGGCGGCGATCCAATTGCGGCAGATGGGCTTTGACGGCAGCGTCGCCATGTTGGGCGATGAGCGTGAAGTCCCGTATGAACGCCCTCCCCTTTCCAAGGAATATCTGTCGGGCGACAAGACCTTCGAGCGCATACTCATTCGCCCGGCAACTTTTTGGGCTGAGCGCCATGTCGAGATGCTGCTGGGCAAACGCGTCAAGGCCGTCGACCCGGTTGGAAAGTTCGTAGTCCTGACCGATGACAGTGAGGTCGGATACGGAAAGCTCATTTGGTGCACGGGCGGCACGCCGCGCATGCTTTCCTGCCCCGGGTCAGAGGCCAAGGGCATTCATGGCGTCCGCCGCCGCGAAGATGTTGACGCCATTATGGCGCGTCTGGACGAGATCAAGCAGGTTGTCGTGATCGGCGGCGGCTATATCGGCCTTGAGGCGGCGGCGGTGCTGCGCAAGCTCGGCAAGAAGGTCGTACTGCTCGAAGCCCTGGACCGGGTATTGGCTCGCGTAGCCGGAGAAGCGCTTTCGCGTTTCTATGAGGCGGACCACCGGGCTCACGGCGTCGACCTGCGGCTTGGCGCGATGGTCGAGAAGCTCGAGGCAACGGATGGACATGTCAGCGGCGTAGTGTTGTCGGATGGCGAAATCATTCCCGCCGACCTCGTCATCGTTGGCATAGGCATCATTCCGGAGACCGCGCCGCTGATCGCCGCAGGGGCCACCGGCGGCAACGGGGTGGACGTGGACGCCTATTGCCGCACCAGTCTGCCCGATATCTATGCCGTCGGGGATTGCGCGGCACACGCCAATCGGTTTGCCGGCGGGTCACAGATACGCCTTGAATCCGTGCAGAACGCCAACGATCAAGCCAAGGTCGCCGTGCAGCATATCATGGGGCAGGAAACGGAATATGACGCCGTGCCATGGTTCTGGTCCAACCAATATGATCTGAAACTGCAGACCGTCGGCCTCTCCACCGGCTTCGATCAGACCATAGTGCGCGGAGATCCCGCCACGCGCAGTTTTTCGGTACTCTATCTGAAGGCGGGCAAGGTAATCGCCCTCGACTGCGTCAACATGGTCAAAGACTATGTGCAGGGCCGCGCGCACGTGATTTCCGGCGCGTTGCTGGATCACGCGCAACTTGCGGACGCATCGCGCCCGTTGAAGGAGATAGATCTGGCCTAGCCCCGGAACCGCATGGCGCGAATGGGCTCCCAAGGACCGCCCATATAGCGCCATGCCGCAAGCCCGGATATCATCAGGGGCCTCGCGCGAAAACCCGCCTGAAGCGCTGTCAGCAGCGTCCTGGCCTCGTCAGTGCTGACCTTGTTTTGCACCGTGATATGGAATCTCGGCGTCGCCCTGTCCTGCGGGATCAACAGGCCGTGGAACGCCTCGGCCAGTCCATAACGCAGAGCTTCAAGCGCTGGACTATTGACCCGAAAGGCAACGCCATTGCCGAGATGCAGTACTCCCGACACATGGGCTTCGGGAGCAGCCTCCTTGCAAAGCGACGCCATATATCCCAGCAATTCCGGCTCCACAGAAGGCGGCAGGTGATGGAAAAGCGTAATATGCGCCGGCACCTGATTGCGTTCCGGCGGGAAATGCGCGCGGCGCAAGGCGTCAGCCCAGGCGAAATCGGCGGCGCCCATCGTCGCCGTCAGGATGATGGGCGCATTGTGCGGCATCAGCCCTTCGGATGCGCTTTCACCCAGTCGAGAGCTGGCTCGGGCCGGGACTCCTCATAAGGGTCTTCGTCAGACCCAACATCGTTGATGCCAGGCTCTTCGAACCACGCGACAATCCTTCCGTCGTCAACGACCATGGCGTAACGCCAGCTTCGTTCTCCAAAACCCAGATGGTCTTTCTTGATCAACATGCCCATGCGCCGTGTGAAATCACCCGAGCCGTCCGGCAGCAGCTTGACCTTGGACACGCCCAGGTGCTTGCCCCACTGATACATGACAAAGGCGTCGTTGACGGAGACACAATACACCTCATCCACGCCCGCCGATTTGAAGTCGTCGTAGAACCGCTCGAACGCTGGGCACTGTTCGGTCGAGCATGTCGGCGTGAAGGCGCCTGGCAGGGAAAAGACGACATTGCGCTTGCCGGCGAACAAATCGCCGGTCTGTATATCCTGCCAGCGGAACGGGTTCGGTCCGCCCACGCTTTCGTCGCGCACGCGGGTTTTGAGCGTCACTTTGGGTATCGTCCGTCCGATCATGTCTAGCTCCCGTATCTGTTGTCGGGGTGACGCCTGCGCACCCAATCTGTTCCCGCTATGCCGCCGAAACGATCCCCCGTCACGCCCTATGGCGAGGAAAGCAATGTTAAGGTAAACTGGGGCGTCAGTCGGGAGACGTACAGCATATCGGGGAGATGGGTCGTGAAAGTAGCCGGGTCCTTCATCGTCATCGGAATCATATTCCTGGTCTGGAACCTGATGGGCGATGCAGCCTATCTGATGCAGGTCACCATGAATCTGTCCGACCTTGCAAAAACCGATCCCTACACGGCCCGCATTTTCGCACAGATGCCTCAATGGGCATGGGCCGCCTATGCCGTCGCAGTCTGGGGCGCGACGCTGGCGACAATATTGCTGTTGATGAAACGCAAGCTGGCGGTCCCGCTATACGCCTTGTCGTTGGCCGCCATCATCGTCCAGTTCGGCTACAGCTTCCTGGGCACGGACATGCTGGCCGTGAAAGGCCCGTTGACGGCGGCGTTTCCGCTTATGATCTTCGTCATAGGGATTATTCAATATCTTTACGCCCGCTCACTCGCCAGGAAGGGCATCATCAAATAGCGACTACAGCTCACCGCGCCGCCGCCGAATCTCAAACCATTTGCGCACATTTTCATTATGCTGCTGCAATGTGTCGGCAAAGATGTGTCCGCCCTTTCCATCTGCCACAAAATAGAGCGCTCTGGTCTGGGCCGGTTGCAAAACCGCCAATATGGAAAGGCGGCCCGGATTGGCGATCGGCCCCTTGGGCAGACCCGTCATCGCATATGTATTATAGTCGTTGACTGCGGCGATCTCTGACTTGCGGATGCGCCTGCCCAACGGCTTGCCCCGAGTGATTGGGTATATGATTGTCGGATCGGCCTGCAACATCATGCCCGTGCGCAGCCGGTTCGAATAGACGCCCGCGACCATCGGCCGTTCCGTCGGCACGCCGGTTTCCTTCTCCACGATGCTGGCCAGGATGATTGCCTGCTGTGGCGTCTTGACGACCGTCGTCGGGCTGCGCTCGGCCCACATGTCCGCCAGCGCCTTGGTCATGGCGGCCTGCATTCGCTTAAGGACGGCGGCGCGCGCTTCCCCCTTGTCGAATGCGTAGCTGTCGGGGAGTACACTGCCTTCCTTGGGGACAGAAATGGCGCCAGTGAGTTCCTTTTGCGCCATCAGCCGGTCATAGACGAGGATCGAGGGCATGCCCTCCGGGATCGTCACGAGCCGCGCAACGGCCTTTCCACCCTGCAGGATCGAGAGAATGTCAGCGTTGCTGGCACCCTTGGGAATCAGATATTCGCCCGCTTTGATCGGATCGGACGATCCGAACAGCTTCGCGCGCGCCAGAAACGCGTCGGCCGAACGAATAACGCCCGCCTTCTTAAGGGCGACGGCGGCGCTGGTGAGCGTCGCCCCATCCGCCACGACAAACGTCTGGCTAGCCGTGGATGGCCCTTCCCCGGTCCAGCCATGCACGAAGCGGAATGCGAAGAAAGCGGCAACGGCCAATCCAACGATCAGGATCAGGCAGCCTGTGCGCCGCATCGTTCCGGCCTCAGACCGCTTTCATGACGAGGCTGGCATTGGTGCCACCGAACCCGAAGCTGTTGTTCAGAACGGCCCTTACGCTGCGCTTCTTTGCGACGTGCGGAACCAAATCCACGCCGGCACAATTTTCGGAGGGATTGTCGAGGTTAAGCGTCGGAGGGACGATCTGATCGCGCAGAGCAAGAATGCAGAAGATGCTCTCCACCGCGCCAGCACCGCCCAGAAGGTGACCGATGGCCGACTTTGTCGAGGACATCGACAGGCCGTTGAGCGCATCGCCAAACAGGCGACGCACGGCGCCCAGCTCCAGCTCATCACCCAAAGGCGTGGAAGTGCCATGAGCGTTGATATAGTCGATGTCAGACAGGGAAAGACCGGACTTGCGCATTGCCATTTCCATCGACCGGAATGCCCCGGAACCTTCCGGATGCGGCGCAGTGACGTGATAGGCGTCGCCTGAGAGGCCGTAGCCGATCACCTCAGCATAGATTTTCGCGCCTCGCGCCTTGGCATGCTCATATTCCTCGAGACAAACGACGCCCGCACCCTCGCCCATGACGAAGCCGTCGCGGTCAACGTCATAAGGACGGCTGCCCTTCTCAGGAGCATCCTTGAAGGCCGTGGACAGCGCGCGCGCCTGCGAAAAGCCGGCTATGCCGATGGGGCAGATCGCACTTTCGGCACCGCCGGCCAGCATCACGTCGGCATCGTCCATCGCGATCATCCGCGCTGCATCGCCGATGCTGTGCGCGCCTGTCGAACAGGCGGTCACGACCGCATGATTCGGGCCCATTAGGCCATATTTGATCGATACCTGACCCGAGATGAGGTTGATCAGGCGCCCATGGACGAAATGCGGGGAGACCCGGCGCGGCCCCTTATGCTCCAGCACCAGCGATTCGCTCTCGATGCCCGGTAGGCCGCCGATGCCCGATCCGATGGAGCAACCGGCGCGGAACCGCTCGGCTTCGCTCATGTCGGTAAGGCCGGCATCCTCCAACGCCTGGCCGGCAGCATCGATGCCATAGATGATGAACGGATCGACCTGCCGCTGGACCTTGTGATCCACCCGCTTGTTCGGATCGAAGCCATATTCATGATCCGCCGGCTTCACCTCGCACGCATAGGTGCAGGCATAATCAGTCGCGTCGAAACGGGTTATCGTAGCAGCGCCAGATTTGCTGGCGATGATGTTCTTCCAGGCAGTCTCCACGTCCGCACCTAGCGGCGTCACCATGCCCAGGCCCGTCACGACCACACGACGCATAATCCCAGCTCCGTCCAACTTTACCAAATGTCTTCAAATGGAAGCGGCTCTCCTTCCACCGGACGTACCGGGGCCGGAGAGCCGTTTTCCCTTATTCCTGGTCCAACCCGCCCGGCCTCGCCGGGGGGCGGATCGGCTCCTTACTGCTTGGAGTCGATGTAATCGATGGCATCCTTGACCGTACCGATCTTCTCGGCAGCGTCGTCAGGGATCTCGACGCCGAATTCCTCTTCGAACGCCATGACCAGCTCGACGATGTCGAGGCTGTCAGCGCCCAGATCGTCAATGAAGCTGGCATCTTCCGTGACCTTTTCGGCCTCGACGCCCAGATGCTCCACGACGATTTTCTTTACGCGATCCGCGGTCTCACTCATGGGTGGTCCTTCTGCTTGGGTAGGTGCGGGTATGAATATCCGTTCAGGGACTTGCCCTAGTGCGAAGCTGCGAGGGAGGCAAGAGGCAAGGCATATTGCGACGCAGCGATAGGTCCGTCGCAAAAACTCGCATTAATTCGCCCGCGCAGGCTTAGGTCAGATCATGGCCATTCCACCGTTCACATGCAAGGTCTGGCCGGTGACATATCCTGCTTCCTTGCTTGCAAGATAGACGACGGCGGCGCCGATGTCATCGCCCTCGCCCAGGGAACCGGCGGGAATTCGCCCCGTGATTGCCCCCTTCTGCGCGTCATTGAGTGCATCGGTCATCGCCGATCGGATGAATCCCGGCGCCACGCAATTGACGGTGATGTTACGGCTGGCCAGTTCCTGCCCCAAAGCTTTTGACATGCCGATGATGCCGGCCTTCGATGCCGCATAGTTTGCCTGCCCCGGATTGCCCGTCACGCCAACCACGGAGGTGATGGAGATGATGCGGCCGAAGCGCGCCTTCATCATCGGCTTTGCCGCCGCGCGCGCGAGGCGAAACGCAGCCTCCAGATTGACCGAAATGACATCGGTCCACTCTTCATCCTTCATCCGCATGATCAGATTGTCACGCGTGATCCCGGCATTGTTGACGAGTATGTCGAGCTTGCCGCCCAATGCCTCCACAGCCTGCGGCACCAGCGCATCGACAGCGGCGGCGTCCGACAGGTTGCATGGCAGGATGACGTGATCGCCGGAGAATTGCGCCGCAAAGCCCTTGAGCTTCGCTTCATTGCTGCCGGAAAAGGCGAGGCGTGCGCCCTGCCCCGCCAGCGCCTTCGCAATGGCCGAGCCGATACCGCCCGATGCGCCCGTGACAAGGGCAGTCATTCCGCCAAGATCGAACATGGTCATTCCTTTTCGTTCAGAGCGCGCCCAGCGCCGCTTCGATATCATCCATCGTGACGATGCTCGTCACCGTGGCATCCGGGGCGATGCGCTTGACCATGGGGCCCAGCACCTTTCCACCCAGCTCCACGAAATCCGTAACGCCTGCGGCAAACATGGCGGCAACGGATTCGCGCCAACGCACACGCCCCGTCACCTGCTCGACGAGGCGTTGCCGGATGTCGTCCGGCGCGGCGATCGGCGCGGCAAGCACATTGGCGTAGACCGGGACGAGCGGGGCACGGATATCAGCCTGGCCCAGCGCTTGGGCCATGACATCGGCCGCCGGCTGCATCAACGGGCAATGGAAAGGCGCGGAGACAGGCAGCAGCACGCCCCGTTTGACACCAAAATCCTTCACCATGGCGACCGCGCGCTCCACCGCGCCGCGATGGCCGGAAATGACGACCTGTGTCGGGTCATTGTCATTGGCGACGGCGCAAACTTCACCCTCCGCTGCGGCTTCGGCCAGTGCCTGCGCCTTTTCGATGTCGGCTCCCAACAAGGCGGCCATGGCCCCCTCGCCCACTGGAACCGCCGCCTGCATGGCCTGTCCACGCAGCTTGAGAAGGCGCGTCGTGGTCGGCAGGTCAAGCGCGCCAGCCGCACACAAGGCGCTATATTCGCCAAGCGAATGGCCCGCGACGAAATCTGCTTTTTCGGACAGGCGCAGCCCCCCCTCCCTCTCCATGACTTTCAGCGTCGCCAGCGCGTTCGCCATGATGGCGGGCTGCGCATTTTCGGTCAGGGTCAAGTCGGCTTCCGGCCCTTCGATCATGATGCGGAACAAATTCTGGGACAGCGCGTCGTCCACTTCCTGAAACAGTTCTCGCGCCACCGGGCTGGCGTCAGCCAGCGCCTTGCCCATGCCGACAGACTGGCTTCCCTGACCCGGGAACAGAAATGCCCTCATGGCTATAGTCCTCTCGAATAGCGCAAATGTCAGCGCATTACACAGTTGATACACTTTGAGACACGAAAGCCGTTGAGGCCCTCAGCCAATTTCGGCAGGAACTAGACAGGCAATTGGCCGCTTGCAAGTTCCGGCTGCGCAAGAACATGCGGCCTGCAAGACGATATGGAGCCTTTGGCATAGAGTGCGCTATCCCGCTGTCCTGATGTTGGGGGCGATTGTCGCCTTGTCCGCTTGCGCGGCCGGGCCGGACTATCATGCCCCGCAAACCGCTGCTCTGGGCGTGCCATCGACCTATTATGGCCAGGGCAGCGCGCCCATTGAAACCGATTTGGCGCAGTGGTGGACCCGGCTCGGCGATCCTGCACTCGATGGACTGATCCAGAAGGCGATCGCCAACAATCTCGACATTGCGCAGGCGCAGGCAAGGCTGCGACAGGCCCGTGAAGCGCTGGTCCAGGCCAATGCCGCCTTTCTGCCGCAGGTCAATGCGACCGGCAGCGGCGGCAAGAATTATCGGAGCGGCACCAGCGGGTTTCAGCTCGACGGCAACGGCAATGTCATCGGATCTTCCACGAATAGCTGGAGCAGTTCCTATTCCATTGGCGCGGACGCCAGCTGGGAAGTCGACCTGTTCGGCGGCATCCGGCGGTCGTCGGAGGCGGCTCGCGCGGATCTGGCGGCAAGCGGTTTCGACCTTGCGGCAACGCGGACGGCAATCATTGCCGAACTCGTCACCAATTATATTCAGGCGCGGCTGGGCCAGGAACAGCTTCGGATCGCCAGGGAAACGCTCGGCAACCAGCAGGACAATTATGATATCGCGCGCTGGCGGCTTGAAGCCGGCCTTGTCTCCTCGCTGGATCAGGAGCAGGCGCGTGCGCAATTGGCCCAGACCACGGCCACGGTTCCGCAACTGGAAACGAGTGTGAAGGCGGCGCTCAATCGCATTGCCGTATTGACGGGCGAAGCCCCCGGCGAGGCGACGAAGTCGCTTGAGCAGCCCATGGCGATACCCTTGGCACCGACGGATATAGCCGTCGGCATTCCGGCCGATACCCTGCGTCAGCGCCCCGATGTGCGTGCCGCCGAACGAGCGCTTGCCGCCGCAACCGCACGGATCGGCGTGGCCCAGGCGGCGCTGTATCCTTCGCTCAGCATCAGCGGGAATATCGGCACCAGCGCGACAGCGTTCCGCGACCTGACCGATATCGTGACCGGCGGCGTGTTCGGCCGCATCGCCCAGACGATATTCGATGGTGGACGCCTGCGCGCGCAACTACGGTCCCAGAAGGCAGCGACCGATGCTGCCTTCGCCGCCTACAAAGGAACCGTGCTGACCTCGATCGAGGATGTGGAGAATGCCGTAAACGCCATGAAAGCGGCCCGCGAGCGCGCCGCCCAGTTCGGCATCGCCTTTGAGGCGTCGAACAACGGCGCGATATTGGCCCGCAGTCAATATCAGGCGGGGCTTACCGACTTCCAGACCCTGCTCACCGCCGAACAGACCCTTCTTTCCGCGCGCAACAGTTTGGCTGGCGCGCAATCAGATCAAGCTCTCGCCGTCTCGCAGCTCTACAGCGCGCTTGGCGGCGGATGGCAGACCATGGATGGACGGCCGCAATGACCGATGAAAGCACACCCGCCAACGGCGATCTGGACGATTTCCTTGGCGTTCCACCTGCAAAGCCCTGGCGCAAATGGGCGATGCGTGGGGCGATCGGCCTTGCTCTCCTGATTTTGCTTCTCCTGCTCGCCCGCTGCTTTGCCGGCAAGGATGAGCCCAACTATTCGACACGCAGCGCGCGGAGGGGCGACTTGACCGTCACCGTCTCGGCGACCGGGAACCTGAAACCCGTCAATCAGGTGGACGTCGGATCGGAGCAATCGGGCAAGATCACACAGGTCTTCGTCGATGTGAATGATCGCGTGACGAAGGGACAGAAGCTGGCGGAGCTGGACACCCGCCGCCTTGTCGATTCAATCACCCAGAACCGCTCGCAGGTTGCGGCGGCGCAGGCGGGTGTCGCCCAGGCCCAGGCCCAGGCCGCCCTCGCCAGGGCAACGCTGGATCGGCAGGAAACCGTCTACAAGCTCTCTGGCGGCCGCGTCCCGGCAAAGACCGAACTGGACAGCGCCCGCGCAGCCTATGAACAAGCAACAGCGTCCGTGCGATCGGCCCGCGCCCAAGTCGAGGTGGCCAATGCCCAGCTTTCCACGGCTCAGACCAACCTGTCGATCGCGCAGATCGTTTCGCCCGTAAATGGCGTGGTGCTATCACGCGATATCGAGCCCGGCCAGACGGTGGCGGCGTCCTTCAACGCCCCGGTTCTGTTCACGCTGGCCGAGGACCTCACCCGCATGGAAGTGGAGGTATCGGTCGACGAGGCGGATGTCGGGCAGGTCAAGGACGGACAATCGGCCACCTTCACCGTCGACGCATTTCCCGGCCGGAACTTCCCGGCGCACATCACGCGCGTCAATGTGGGTTCGAACAGTTCCGCCTCATCCTCCTCATCGGCTTCGTCCACCGCGACCAGCACGAGCACGGGCACCGTGGTTGCCTATACCGCCGTGCTGGCCGTCGATAATCCAGGCGAAACGCTGCGCCCCGGCATGACGGCGACCGCGTCCATCGTGACCAAGCAATTGCGGGAAGCCCTGCTGGTGCCCAATGCCGCCTTGCGGTTCAATCCCGCCGCCGCGTCGGGCAAGGGCGGCGGTGGCATCACCAGCCAGATCGTCCCCGGCCCGCGCCGCTTCGGCAACCGCGCCACCCGATCCGTGACGTTCGGGTCCGGCAGCAGCCAGACCCTCTATATCGTTGGCGAGGATAATAAGCCCAAGGCGATTCAGGTGGTTGTGGGTGATAGCGACGGGGCCCGCACGGCCATCATCAGCGGGGACCTGAAGGAGGGAATGAAAGTCATTACCGGCCAGTTGGCCGCGGGTCAGGAACAGCCCAGCGATGAGGGCGGCGGCTCCGACAGAAAGGGCGACGGCCAACCGAAGAATGGCGGACAGCAAACGCCCGCCGCCGTTTCGCCAGCGGGAAGTGCGGACAAGCGAGAGGCTGGAGCGAAGACCGCAGCGCCAGCACGCAATGCTCACTGACCCCATCATCAGCCTGCGCGGCGTCACCAAAGTCTATGGCGATGGCCCCACGGCGTTTCAGGCCCTGAAGGGTGTCGACCTTGACATTGCGCGGGGGGACTTCGTCGCCGTCATGGGGCCTTCCGGGTCGGGTAAGTCGACGACGATGAATATCCTGGGCTGCCTCGACGTGCCGAGTGCGGGCACCTTCCTCTTCAAGGGGCATCATGTCGAAACATTGGATCGCGATCAGCGCGCGCTGTTGCGCCGCAAATATCTCGGCTTCGTATTTCAGGGTTTCAATCTTCTATCGCGTACCACCGCGCTGGAAAATGTGGAGCTGCCGCTGCTCTATCGGGGCGAGGACCGGAAGACCCGGCAGGAACAGGGCATGGCCGCACTGGACAAGGTCGGCCTTAAGCCGTGGTGGGATCACACCCCTGCCGAACTTTCCGGCGGCCAGCAGCAACGCGTGGCAATCGCGCGCGCCATCGTCACCCATCCCGACGTGCTTCTGGCGGACGAGCCGACAGGAAATCTCGATTCGGAACGGTCCGTTGAGATCATGGGATTGCTGACCGACCTCAACAAGAATAGCGGCATCACCGTCCTGATGGTGACGCACGAGCCGGACATGGCGGCGTTCGCGCGGACGATCGTCAACTTCAAGGACGGGCTGGTCGCGGGCATTGAGAAGGGCAAGGGCGGCTGATGCTGGGCACCACCATAACCCTCGCCTTCCGGGCGATCATGCGCCACAAGCTTCGGTCCTTCCTGACCACCCTGGGCATCATCATCGGTGTGGCCGCCGTGGTGACGATGGTCACGCTGGGCAATGGCGCGACGGCAGCTGTCCGCGAGCAGATATCCTCGCTGGGCGCAAATATCCTACAACTTCGTCCGGGTCAGGGGTTCGGGCGGGGCGGCGGCGGCCCCAAACCGCCCGATTTCAAGCCACAGGATGTCACCGCGATCGAGAACCAGATCACTGGCGTGCGCGCAGTTGCTCCGCAGGCGCAGACCAGCGCGACGGCGATCTATGAGGGAAGCAACTGGTCAACAACGGTCAACGGCACCACAGCCGCCTTTTTCGAAGCGCAGCAGTGGAAGCTCGATTCCGGCCGTCTGTTCATGCCAGAGGAGGAAGAGGCCGGCAAAGCCGTCTGCATCATCGGCAATACGGTGCGGCAGAACCTGTTCCGCACCATCGATCCGATCGGCAAGCAGTTCCGCGTGAAGGGCGTGTCCTGCCAGGTCATCGGCGTCCTGACCACACGTGGACAAGGCGGATTTCAGGATCAGGACGATACGGTCGTAATGCCGATCAAGTTCGTGCAGCGCCGCTTCACCGGCGATCGCGACATCAGCATGATCCTCGTCGCGGTCGACGACGCCTATGAAACATCGGCGGTCCAGTCGAGCCTGGAGGACCTGATGCGTGAGCGGCGCAAGATCAAACCGGGCGATCAGGACAATTTCAACATATTCGACACCAAGCAGATTTCCGACACATTGACGGGCACGACGACGATCCTGACCCAGATCGTCGCGGCGGTTGCGGGCATATCGCTGCTGGTGGGCGGCATTGGCATCATGAACATCATGCTGGTGTCGGTAACGGAGCGCACCCGGGAGATCGGTATCCGCCTTGCCATCGGCGCAGTGGCGCAGGAGGTGCTGACGCAGTTCTTGGTGGAAGCCATCGTCCTGTCCTGTCTGGGCGGACTGATCGGCCTGTTCCTCGCGCTGGTCGCGTCGCTCGCCATCGCCCCCCTGATGCAAGTGCCCTTCATATTCGACGTGAAGGTCAATCTGATCGCATTCCTCTTCTCCGCGGCGATTGGGGTGGTGTTCGGCTATTTCCCCGCGCGCAGGGCGGCAGCGCTGAATCCCATCGACGCCCTTCGCCACGAATAGGCTCGGCGAACAGACTGTCACATAGACGTAGCGGAAAAGTCATGAGGGCGTAGCCAAGCCGTCCCATTGCGCCCGGCATCGCAGGAGACGCCGCGCGCAATGACGATCAGTCGCCGACAATTTGCCATGGGTGGCGCAAGCCTCGCCGCTTTTGCCGGATTGTCACGTTTCGCCAGTGTTGCCGCAGCTACCGGCTACCACAATCAAGTCCCGGGCTATGGGCCGTTGCGTGATGACCCCGCCGGGTTGATCGACCTGCCCTCGGGCTTTTCCTACCAGGTGATTTCCAGCGTCGGCGACCGGATGGATGACGGGCTGACCGTCCCCTGCTGTCACGACGGCATGGGCTGCTTTGCGCTGGACGGCGACCGGGTTGCGCTCGTGCGCAACCACGAACTGCTGCCCAAGGAGCGCGATCGCGGCCCGAAAGGCCACATCGCCGTCGCCTATGACAGGTTCGATGATGGCGGCGCGCTTCCCGGCGGGACCAGCACCATCATCTACAATATGCGCAGCGGCCGGGTGGAGCGACAGCATCTGAGCCTCGCCGGCACGATCCGCAACTGCTCAGGCGGCGTCATGCCGTGGGGAAGCTGGCTGTCCTGCGAGGAAATCCTGACCCGCGCCGGCGAGGACGGCGTTTCCAAGGATCATGGACTGGCGTTCGAAGTGCCGATCAGCGCGACGGGCCTGGTCGAAGCCGTACCGATCCGCGCCATGGGCCGGTTCAATCATGAAGGGGCGGTCATCGATCCGCGCACCGGCATCATCTATATGACGGAGGATGAGAAGGACTCCCTCTTCTACCGCCTGCTGCCCGACAGCCCCGGTTCGCTTTACAAGGGCGGTCGCCTGCAGGCGCTGGGGTTCCGGGAACAGCCAGGAGGCGGCGACAGCCGGAACTGGAAGCAGCATGACATGGCGGTCGGCGACCTGAGGCAGGCGATATGGATCGACCTCGATGGCATCGACAATCCGCACAACGACCTCAAGAACAGGGGTAACGCTAAGGGGGCCGCGCTGTTCGGGCGCGGCGAGGGCATCTATTTCGGCGACGGACAGGTGCATATCATGTGCACATCCGGCGGAGCGGCGGGGCTGGGCCAGATTTTCCGCTACGTCCCCTCGCGCTTCGAGGGGCAGTCTAACGAGAAAGACGAGCCTGGCCGCCTGTCCCTCTTTGTCGAATCGGATGACCGGCAAGTGCTGAACTATGGCGACAACATTACCGTCGCCCCCTGGGGTCACCTGATCGTCTGCGAGGACAACAAGACGCCGTTTGCGGACAATATGCTGCGCGGCGTGACGAAGGACGGTCGGGTCTACGCCCTTGGCCGCGTGCGTGGCGGTACGGAGCCGACGGGTGCATGCTTCTCGCCAGACGGGCGGACCTTGTTCCTGAATATCTATGCCCCCGGGAAGACGCTGGCCGTGACGGGCCCGTGGGCGCGCGTGGTGAACGCCGGATCGCCGGACTTCGCCGCCTAGGCCCTGATACATTTTCCGACATTTCTTGCGCCGCGCTGACACACCCCAGCGACACGCGCCGCCTATCTCCTAGTTCGACGCCAAACGAAGGCGCCCGTGAACAAGGAGCGAAAGCCATGAAGTCCATTCTGATCAAGCTGGCGACCGGAGCCATGGTCGCCGCCACCGTGTTGAGCCCGTTGGCCGAAGCGCAGGCCGCCCAGCCCCGCCGCGTCGTCCACGAGACGGTCCGCGAAGGGCCGCGCGGCAACGTCAGCGTCCACCGGACAACCGTCGTCCGCAACGACCACCGCAACTGGCGCAAGGGCGAGCGGTTCGATCGCCGCTATGCCAGCCGCTATACGGTGATCAACAATCCACGCGCTTACCGCCTCTATAACGCGCCGCGCGGCTATCATTGGGTGCGGTCGGGCAATGACGCGGTGCTGGTCGCCATAACCAGCGGCATCATTGGCGCGGTCATCGGCAACGCCATCCGCCAACCGATTGATCGACGATCTGAAGCGCCTTCGGGATAGTCCCCGGAGGCGCTTGCATTTGTGCGGAAAATCGATCATAGGCGCGCCTTCGCGTTGGCGGGCAACCCCTGCCCATGCGGGAAATACGAGACGATAGCCGGAGGGGCGTTCGCATTGGGCGGCGTCAGCGATCGGCCAAGACGAAGGAAAGCAGCATGGCTCTGTACGAGCACGTGTTCCTTGCGCGCCAGGATCTGGCACAGGCGCAGGTGGACGCGCTGGCGGAAACCGCCACCAAGATCATCGAAGATAACAACGGTAAGGTCACCAAGACCGAGACCTGGGGCCTGCGCAGCCTGGCGTACAAGATCGCCAAGAACCGCAAGGCGCATTATGTCATGCTCAACATCGACGCGCCCGCTGGCGTCGTCGCCGAGCTGGAGCGTCAGACCCAGATCAACGAGGACATCATCCGCTACATGACCGTCAAGGTCGATGAGCTGGAGACCGGCCCGTCCGCCATGATGCGCAAGCAGGAGCGCAGCGAGCGTGGTGACCGCGGCGATCGTGGAGACCGTGGCGATCGCGGACCCCGTGGCCCGCGCGAGGATCGCCCCCGCCGCGACCGTGACGAAATCGGCGAATAAGGAGATACCAGAACCATGGCACGCCCATTTTTCCGCCGCCGCAAGAGCTGCCCCTTCGCCGCGAAGGATGCGCCCAAGATCGACTATAAGGACGTTCGTCTGCTGCAGGGCTTCGTGTCCGAGCGTGGCAAGATCGTCCCCAGCCGCATCACCGCCGTCAGCACCAAGAAGCAGCGCGAGCTCGCCCAGGCGATCAAGCGCGCCCGGCATCTCGGCCTGCTGCCCTACATCGTGAAGTGAGGGAGTAGACCCCATGGAAATCATTCTGCTCGAGAGGATCGAGAAGCTCGGCGCCATCGGCGACGTCGTGACCGTCAAGGACGGCTACGCCCGCAACTTCCTGCTTCCCAACAAGAAGGCGCTCCGGTCGAACAACGCCAACAAGCGCGTGTTTGAGGCCAATCGTGCCAAGATCGAGGCTGACAACGCAGCCCGCCGCTCCGACGCCGAAGGCGCTGCGCAGGGCGTGGACGGCAAGCAGGTCGTACTGATCCGTCAGTCGTCCAACGCCGGCGCACTGTACGGTTCCGTTTCGGTCCGCGACATCATCGAAGCGCTTGAGGCCGAAGGCGTCAAGATCGTGACGAAGTCGATGATCGTACTGGAACGCCCGATCAAAACGCTCGGCCTGTTCGACGTCAAGGTCTCGCTACATCCGGAAGTCGCGGTAACCGTCAAGGTGAACGTCGCTCGTTCGCCGGAAGAAGCGGAACTTCAGAAGGATGGCGTCGACGTGATGGCCAGCCTGTTCGAAAAGGACGAGTCCGGCTTCACCGAGGATTACGATCCCAACGCAGAGCCGGGCGAGATCGCCTCGACCCGCGCGGACGAAGACGAGGGTTCGGAAGAGGAAGCCTGAGCGCTTCTCTCCCTCTGAAAAGATCAAAGGCCGTCCGGGAAACCGGGCGGCCTTTTCTCTATGCGCGCTTCGTGGCGAACCAGATGACGTGCCGCGGCCCCTTGCCATTGCTGCGCGCGCGCACCGCGACTTCCTCAACGGCAAGACCGGCATTTGACAGACGACGGGCAAAGGCGTTGTCCGGGGCGGCCGACCATATCGCCAGCACGCCGCCCGGCTTGAGGGCCGCGATCGCCACCGACAGCCCCTGCGCCGAATAGAGGCGATCATTGCCCTGACGCACCAGACCATCGGGGCCGTTGTCCACATCCAGCAGGATCGCGTCATAGGTCGCGCGACCGGCCGCGATAACCTCGGCGACATCATCCTCGACGATATGCACGCGCGGATCTTCAAGGCAGCCGGCAGCCAGCTCCGCCATCGGGCCACGCGCCCATGCGAGGATTTCCGGCACCAGCTCGGCCACGACGATCCGCGCGTCACTTCCGAGCCGGGCAAGCGCGGCGCGCAGAGTGAAGCCCATCCCATAGCCGCCAATGAGCATATGCACGGACTTTCGCCCGCCGAGCCTGTCGCAGGTCATGTCGGCCAGCGCTTCCTCGGACCCGCTCATGCGGCTGCTCATCAGCTCGTTGCGGTCGAGGACGATCATGAAGTCCCTGCCCCGCCGATACAGGCGCAATTCCTCTCCACCGGGCACATTGGCCGATCCGATAAATTCGCGAGGCTGCATGGCGGTTCTCTCTAAAGGGAAAGGCAAGGGAAGGACGAAGAAGGGTTTACGGTCGCGGCGGGCATCGTCATAGCGCCCGCATGCGCTATTTTCTCGATACAGAATTCAACGGCTTCGGCGGTGAACTGATCAGCCTGGCGCTGGTCCCAGAATATGGCGACCAGGAATTCTACGTCTCGTTGCCTCTGCCCGACCATGTGCATAGCTGGGTGGAGCGGAACGTCATTCCTTACCTTCGCTTTGTGCCTGAAGGCGTCGACCATCAATTGAGCCGTGTCGAGGCCGCCCAATATATCGAAACTTATCTGGCCAACGATCCCGATCCGGTGATCGTCGCCGACTGGCCCGATGACCTGGGATATTTCTGCCACCTCCTGGTCATGGGTCCGGCGAACATGATCACAATAGGCGGACTCCGCCTGGAATTGATCAACGCAGCGGGATTCAGCGCCTCGGTGAACAGTAAGACGCCCCACAACGCCCTGCATGACGCACGGGCGCTCAAGGACTTCTGCCTGGGATAGTAGCTTACATCATCGCCTTGACCGGAAGATGCTCCATGCCGGGCGCCTCATCGGGTACGGCGACCTCAATCCAGCCATCGTCCGTCTCGCGCCACGGGAAAATCTTCAGCGGCTTGTAGTTGACGCCGCCCAGGCATTCCCCGGTGTCCAGCTTGAAACGGGCGCCGTGCAGCGGGCACATGACCGATCCCCGGCGAACACGGCCCGCAGGCGCCATTTCGGCGGCGGCATGGGTACAGCGATTGATGATCGCGTGGATCGCCCCTTCCTCACGGCACAGAAATACGGGCCAGCGATTGACGATGAAGGGCAGCATCGCCTTTTCCTCAACAGCGGATGCTTCAATGACCCTGTGATATGTCTCGCTCATAATATGATATATTACCCGTCTCTCCAGTGTTGCCCCGCTGTGGCCGCCACGCTGGCCCGTCACAATTAATGCTTTTCATAGCTGCCTTGGCGTTCAGAGCGAACCATGGTGACATGACGACAATCCATTACGATCGCAAGAGGATGAACCATTGGGCATGAACCGTTTCTGGCAACTTACCGCCTATCCGCAGGGCACGGACTTTGCTTCGGGCATCACCTTGCAGGAAGAAGCCATGCCGGACATCGGCGATAACCAGCTTCTCGTGCAAAATCTGTGGCTATCCCTCGATGCGGGTACGCGCATGTGGCTGACGCCGCGCACGGACAGCTACATGGACCCGACCCCGCTGGGCAGCAAGATCGTGGGCTTCGTCCTCAGCCGCGTGGTCCAGTCGCGCCATGCCGGGTTCAAGGAGGGCGATATCGTGCGGGCCTACGGCCAGTGGGCGGACTATTCCGTCCTCTATCCCGATATGGGCGACATCTGGGTGGTGGAGGACATAGACGATATGCGCCAGCATTTCGCTGTTCTGGGCCCCAATGGCTGGACCGCCTATGTCGGCTTGACCGAATATGGAAAGGTGCGCCCTGGCGAAACGGTGCTGGTGTCGGCGGCGGCCGGCGCGACGGGCCTGCTGGCGGCGCAATTCGCCAAGGCAATGGGATGCCGGGTCATCGGCATTGCAGGCGGGCCCGACAAGGCGGCATTGCTGACAGGCAGCTGGGGCCTGGATGCCGCCATCGATTATAAGGGCCAGGATGTGGGCGCGGCGCTGGCGGAGATCGCACCCGGCGGGGTCGACTGCTATTTTGATTGCGTGGGTGGGCCGATCCTTGATGCCGTCCTGCCCAACATGGCCATGAACGGACGGGTTGCCGTATGTGGCCTTATTTCCACCTATGACAAGGAGGAGCGCGAAGGCCCACGCAATTTTGATCTGATCCTGATGAAGCGGTTGACCATCGCCGGTTTCTTCTCACCCGATTTCTATTTCCGGGGGCAGGAAATCAACCGCTTGACGCGCCCCTGGCTGGAGGCGGGTACGATCGGCATGGCGTTCGACACAAGCGAAGGGCTGGAAAATACGCTGACTGCCTATGGCAAGCTGTTTTCCGGCGGCAATGTGGGCAAGGTTATGGTGAAGCTCACCGATTGAGCCATTGACCCAGAAACTCCGGACCGGGCGTCACGCCCGGCCGGTCAACCGTTCACCAACTGGCTGTAGCGCCGCTGTTCCCATTCGCTGTCGCCGAACAGGGACGTCAGCAGCATCGTCCGCTTGAAAGCCTGGCCGACCATCAGTTCCTCGGTCGTGCCGATACCGCCATGCAACTGCACGGCGTCCTCACCGAGCAGCATGGCGTTGGCGCTGATGTAGGATTTTGCGCCAGCGATCGCCGCCTCCCGGCCGGGGTCGCCCGCGTCGAGCGCAGCGGCACGATAGAGTTGCGAACGCGCCAGTTCCAGCCGGGCATAATTGTCCGCCATGCGATGCTGAATGGCCTGAAAATGGCCGATGGGCTGGCCGAACTGCTCCCGCGTCTTCACATAGTCGAGCGTTGCGTCGAACATCATCGTCATCAGGCCGACAAGTTCGCCGCAAACCGCCAGGCGACCATCACCCATGGTCGCGGCGATTTCCGCCATGCCACCGGCCATTGGCTCCGCCTTCACATGCGTGAAACCAATGTCGCTCGCCACCGAACCGTCGGTCAGGCGATAGTCGCGGCGGCGAACGCCCTCCGCATCGGCACGGACAAGATACAGGGCGACATCGCCATCGGCATCCAGCGCCGACACCAGCAAGAGATCCGCAAAGGCACCGCCCAGCACGGCTTGCTTGACGCCGTCCAGTACGACGCCGCCACCGCCATTGACCATGGCGCGCGCGGCAACCCGATCCTGATTGAAGCGGGCGATGTGTTCGCCGTGCGCCAGGGCGGCGGAGATTTCACCTGAAACAAGCCGTGGCAGCCATTCGGCCTTTTGCGCGTCCGTCCCAGCCCGTTCCAGCAGACCGCCGGCCATGACGATGACGGGTAGCAAAGGCTCCAAGGCCACGGCCCGGCCCATCGCCTCCATAATGGTGATCAGTTCGACACTGCCGCCGCCAAATCCGCCCAGTTCCTCGGCAAAGGGGAAAGCAAGCACGCCCATGTCCGCGAGAGTCGCCCATCCCGCAGGATCGAAACCGGACGGCTCGCGCACATAGGCCAGGCGGCGAACCGAGTCGTACCTGTCCCCCGCGAACTTCTCGATCAGATCGCGCAGCAGCCCCTGCTCTTCGCTAAGATCGAAATTCAACTCTGTTTCCCCTCACAGCATTGCGGCGGTTCGCCAAAAGGCGCTGCCGCTTGTTCATGTGAAGGGATAAGCATGGTAACCGGCGGCTGCGTCCTGCGTTTTCCGATAGTTTGGGCGTGATCCTTCACAAAAACCTATGACTAGTCCGAGGTTTCGGGTGACTTGATACGTTAACGTCTCAGGCGTATCTTCCAACCATGGAGAGCACAGGCGATATCCTCACCGCCCGCTCGGACGAAAAAGCGACACAGGCTACAGCCGGCGCAGACCTTCGTTCCAGCAGGCATGTCCCAACCGCTATAGCGACGCCGGCCGATATACGGCCCGCCGCGGAAGCCCTTCGCGATATTGCGCGCGATATCGGGAATTTCCGCGTTGCCGCCTGCGCCAACATCGCATCCAAGATGCCGATGTGCGACGCCGAGGGCAATATCCTTGCGCACAGCATCTTCGGATGGCCGACATCGAAGGAGCAGTGGTGGAAGAAGCCGCTGCTCGCGCTCAGTTCCCCCCTTCCCTTTGCCTGCCGCTATGAAAGCGATCCTTTCTGGGTGAACGCCGCCGGCATCTACACCCGCGCGCCCAATCCCCTGCTCGACCAGATCGACCTGTCGCATTTCGACGAGCTGGTGAATGCGCAGTCCGTCATCGTCGTGCCGATCCACCTGCCCTTCGGCCAGATCGGTGTCGTCAGCTTCTCGCCCATGGATAATGGTCGTCAGGACCTCTCGCGCGAATTCGAGCTTTACGCCGACCAACTGGAATATCACAGCCGTCGCTTCGTGGGCGGCTATTCGCGGGTAACGACCAATCGCCCGTGGATTCCCAAGAATTGCCGCCTTTCCAAGCGTGAGGTCGAGTGCCTGCGCTGGGCGGCGGTCGGCAAGACCGATGTCGAGATCGCGATGATCCTGGCCCGCAGTTGCGCCACGGTGCGGTTCCACATCCACAACGCCGCCACCAAGCTGGAGGCGGTGAACCGCAGCCAGACCGTCTTCAAGGCGACCCAGCTGGGTTATCTCGGCAGTGTCGCGGTCTCCAACGGCAGCCATGGTGAACATCATGACAGCGCGTTGATCGACTGATTTCCCCGAAATTGGCGACGCAAAGGGCCGCGCGGTGGGACATCACCGCGCGGCCCTTTGCATTGGACGGCAAGGCGAAACCTGCAAGTATCGATAACCTATGCTTTCTTACAGAAGCATTTGCCGCCGCGCATTTTCATAACGGTCAGGACAGAAAAAAGCTGGAGCAGGTCCCATTTCCGATATGATCGCCATTACCGAGGGCCTTTTCACAGGAGGGGCGAATCCCTGCCTGATCGGCGGCCGTCATGTCGAAAGCGGCAGGATCGTCTTCCCCTGCCCCAATGGCGACGCGCGCTATGCGCCGGAAACATTGCCGAACAAGGGGACAGTCTGGTCCTGGACCATCCAGCGCTTTCGCCCGAAATCGCCGCCCTATACCGGCCCCGAAGCGTTCGAGCCCTTCGCGATCGCCTATATTGAATTGCCTGGCGCCGTGATTGTCGAGGGGCCGCTGATCAACGTCGCGTTCGACGCCATCACGATCGGGATGCCGGTCGAGACCGTTCTTGTCCCCCACGCAACCGATGCTCAGGGCCGCACGGTCATGAGCTATGCCTTCATCCCGGTTCAGGAGGGTTCCACCCATGGCTGATGTTTATGTCGTGGGCGTGGGCATCCACCCCTTTGGCCGCACGGACGGCCTGTCCGGCCTGCAGCAGGGCGCCTATGCCGTGCGTCAGGCGCTCTCGGACGCCGGGCTTGACTGGAGCGATGTCCAGTTTGGTTTCGGGGGGTCGGATTCTTCGGGCAACGCAGATTCGATCGTCAATGAGCTTGGCCTCACGGGGCTTCCCGTCATCAACGTGAAGAACGGATGCGCTACCGGCGGATCGGCAATGATCGGCGCGTGGCAGGGCATTGCGTCGGGGCAGTATGATGTCGGCGTCGCGCTTGGTTTCGACAAGCATCCGCGCGGCGCGTTCAACGCCATGCCGGCCGAATATAATCTCCCCGACTGGTATGGGGAGGTCGGCATGATGGTGACGACCCAGTTCTTCGCCATGAAGCTGCAGCGATACATGGTCGCCTATGGCATCACCAGCAAGACGCTGGGGCGGGTGGCGGAGAAGGCGTTCGACAACGCCGTCCATGCCGAACACGCCTGGCGGCGCGCGCCGGTGGATCTCGACACGATCCTCAACAGCCAGATGATCAACGATCCTCTGACCAAATATATGTTCTGCTCCCCCGGCGAAGGCGGCGTTGCGCTGATCCTGGCGAGCGAGAAGAAGGCCCGCGAACTGGGCCGGACGGACGTGCGCGTGAAAGCCGCCGCTGTTCGCACGCGCCCACCGGGATCGTTCGAGGTGTTCGCCCCGTCCGTCGACATCGAGCGGGGCGGCGCGCCGACCCTTCTGGCGTCGAAGGCTGCTTTCGAAATGGCGGGCCTCGGCCCCAAGGATATCGACGTCGCGCAATTGCAGGATACCGAGTCCGGTGCCGAGATCATGCACATGGCCGAGAACGGCTTCTGCGCCGATGGCGAGCAGGAGGAATGGCTGTCGGAAGGCTGGTCGCGGATCGGCGGAAAGCTGCCCGTCAACACGGACGGCGGCTGCCTTGCCTGCGGGGAGCCGATCGGCGCCTCCGGCCTGCGTCAGGTCTATGAGAATGTGATCCAGCTTCGCGGCCTGGGTGGCGGGCGCCAGGTGCCCGGCGACCCCAAGACCGCTTACACCCACGTCTATGGCGCGCCCGGCATTTCCGGCGTCACCATCCTCCAGCGCTGAAGTCCCGCCCATGCACCTTCATTTCTCCCCCGAAGACGAAGCCTTCCGCCAGGAAGTCCGCACGTTCCTCGACGCCAACCTTCCCGAATATCTGCGCGCGGGCATGCGCGCCACGCCATCGGTCTTCGTCGAACCCGACATCGGCCGCGAGTGGCAGGCCATTCTGCACAAGAAGGGCTGGCTGGCCTATAACTGGCCGGTCGATTGTGGCGGCACGGGCTGGACCACCGTGCAGCGCTATATCTTCGAGAAGGAGTGCGCGCTGGCCGATGCGCCGAGCCTGCCGGTGCTCAGCTTGAAGCTGCTGGGTCCGGTCATCTGCAAGTTCGGTACGCCCGAGCAGAAGGCGACGATCCTGCCCCGCATTCTGGACGGCACGGATTACTGGTGCCAGGGGTTTTCGGAGCCGGGTTCGGGGTCGGACCTTGCCAGCCTGAAGAGCCGCGCAGAGCGCAAGGACGATCATTGGCTGATCAATGGCCGCAAGCTGTGGACGACGCATGCGCATCATGCGACCCATATCTTCTGCCTGTTGCGCACGGACCCCAAGGTGAAGCCGCAGAAGGGCATCAGCTTCATCCTGGTCGATATGGACCAGCCGGGCGTCGAGGTTCGGCCGATCATTGGCCTGGCCGGCGACCATGAGGTGAATGAGGTTTTCCTGGACGATGTTACCGCGCCGCTGGACAATCTTGTCGGCGAAATGGGTGATGGGTGGACCATTGCGAAATTCCTGTTGGAAAATGAGCGTGGCGGCGCCTGTCATGCGCCCAAGCTCTTGTCCGACCTTGGAAAAATCCGCGCTTCGGCGAAGAACGAGCCCGATGGCCTGGGAGGCTCCATGGCCGACGATGTCGCCTTCATGGGCGCGCTGGCCAGCATCGAACTGGAGGCGCAGGCGCTGGAAATGACCGAATTGCGCGTCCTGGCCGAAATGGCCAAGGGCCTGCCGCCGGGGCCGCAGACATCGCTGTGCAAGATGATCGCCTCCACGCTACGCCAGCAGGTCGATCACCTGGCCGTGCGGCTATACGGCTATGCCGGCGTGGCTCTGGAGGAACAGCGGCCACTTTACGGCAATGGCGCGCCGGAGCCGCTGCACAACAAGGCAGCGCAGGTCGCCGCCCCCCGCTATCTGAACAGTCGGGCGTGGACCATCTTTGGTGGGACGAACGAGATTCAGAAGACTATCATCGCCAAAACCGTGCTGGGCCTTTGAGCCGCGCGATACGAATTTTGAACGGAGACGGACGACATGCAGCATAGCCGCGAAGCGCTGATACAAGCCTATCGCCAGATGAAGACGATCCGGGTGTTCGAGGAACGTCTGCACGATGAGATCGCCTTGGGCGAGATTGCCGGCTTCACCCATCTCTATGCGGGGCAGGAAGCGTGCGCCGTGGGCGTATGCGAGCATCTTGGCCCGAAGGATTACATCATCTCCACCCATCGCGGGCACGGCCATTGCATCGCCAAGGGATGCGATGTTGTCGGCATGATGAAGGAAATCTATGGGTCCAGCGACGGATTGTGCAAGGGCAAGAGCGGTTCCATGCACATTGCGGACATCAACAAGGGCATGCTGGGCGCGAACGGCATCGTCGGCGCGGGTGCGCCGATCGCCGTCGGCGCCGGCATCACAGCCAAGAGCAACGGCACCGTTTCCATCGCCTTTTCCGGCGACGGCGCGTGCAACCAGGGCACGACGTTCGAGGCCATGAACATGGCGGTCGTCCTGAAGCTGCCCGTGATCTTCGTGTTCGAGAACAACCATTATTCCGAACATACCGGCGAGTCCTACGCCGTCGGCGCGGAGAGCATGACGGTGCGTTCGGCCGCCTTCGGCATGAAGGCGATCAAGGCCAACGGCATCGATTTCTTCTCCGTCTATGACGCGATGCGCGAGCTGATCGAATATTGCAAAGCGGGCAACGGTCCGGCCTCCATCGAGCTGGATACCGAGCGCTTCTACGGCCATTTCGAGGGTGATCCGCAGCGCTATCGCGGCAAGGGCGAACTGGATCGCCTGCGCGAGGAGCGTGACTGCCTGAAGGTGTTCCGCACCAAGGTGACCGAGGCCAAGCTGCTGGAAGGCGCGGACATCGACGCCATCGACGCCGAGGTCGAGGCCCTGATCGAGCGGGCCGTGGTGGAATCCAAGGCCGCACCACGCCCCACCGCCGACCACGTCCTTGAAGACGTCTACATCAGCTACTGATCGCAAGGATCGATAAGACCATGGCAAGACAAATGATCCGCGACGTCATTCGCGACACGATCGACGCGGAAATGGCAAGGGACGAGAACGTCATCATGCTGGGCGAGGATATCGTCGGCGGCATGGGGTCGCCCGGCGGGCCGGAGGCGATCGGCGGCATCTGGGGCACGTCCGGCGGCCTGTGGGCCAAATATGGATCGGACCGGGTGATCGACACCCCGATTTCCGAAAGCGCGATCATCGGCGCGGCCGCGGGCGCGTCCCTGACCGGCAAGCGGGCGATCGCGGAGATCATGTTCGCCGACTTTATCGGCGTGTGCATGGACCAGATCTGGAACCAGGTGGCCAAGTTCCGCTATATGTTCGGCGGCAAGTCCAAATGCCCGATCGTGATCCGCATGCCCTATGGCGCGGGATACAACGCCGCGCCGCAGCACAGCCAGTCGATCCACGCGATGGTGACGGCGATGCCGGGCCTGAAGGTGGTGATGCCCACCACCGCAGCCGACGTAAAGGGCCTGCTGACCACGGCGATCCGCGACGATGACCCGGTCATCTTCCTGGAGCACAAGGCGCTGTACGGCCTGAAAGGCGAAGTGCCGGACGGCGAATATCTGATCCCCTTCGGCCATGCCCGTCAGGTGACCCAGGGCGACGACGTCACGATCCTGGCCACCGGCATGATGGTCGGCTTTGCCGAGAAGGCGGCGGCGCAACTGGCGCAGGATGGCATCGGTTGCGACCTGCTCGACCTGCGCACGACCAGCCCGCTGGACGAGGAAGCGATCATGGACAGCGTGGAGCGCACCGGCCGCCTGCTGATCGTGGACGAGGCCCCGCCCCGTTGCAGCTTCGCCACCGACCTGTCGGCGCTGGTCGCCAACAAGGCGTTCGCGTCGCTGAAGGCGCCGATCGAAATGGTGACCGGCCCGCACAGCCCGGTGCCGTTCGCCCGCGAACTTGAATCCGCCTATGTCCCCTCCCCCGACAAGATCGTGGCGGCTGCGGTCAAGGCCATGTCCTACAGGCGGGGTTGAGCGAATGGCTAATCTGCGCGCATTTGCCATGCCCAAATGGGGCATCGAAATGACCGAGGGCGTCGTTGCCGAATGGATGGTGAAGGAAGGCGTTCCGTTCAAGAAGGGCGATATCCTGGCCCTGATCGAAACCGACAAGATCACCAACGAGGTCGAGGCGGAAGCCGACGGGATGTTCCCGAAGCTGGTCGCGGAGACCGGCGGCACCTATCAGGTCGGCGAGCTGATCGCCGTGCTGACCGGCGCAGACGAAAAGCCCTCCGCCGATGAGGTTTCGGCCTTCGTCAGCGGGTTCAAGCCCGCCGACACGGCCGTCGCCTCCAAGGCTGGCGGATCGCCGCCCCCGCCGCCGGCAGCAGCGCCGAAGGTGGAAGCCGCGCCCGAGCCGGTGAAGACAGTCAGCATCGCCGCCGACGCGAACATCAGCCCGGCCGCGCGTGCGCTGGCCGAGGAAAAGGGCGTCGACATTGCCGGGATCGCCGGGTCCGGGGAAGGTGGACGCATCACGTTCCAGGACGTGCTGCAGGCAAGCCTGCCGCCAACGACCGTCGGCGGATCGCCGGTCGAGATCGCGCCCATTGGCGAGACGCTGGGCGAAGTGTTTGCAAGCCCGCTCGCCAAACGGCTGGCGGTGCAGCATGGCGTCGCCCTGTCCTCCCTGACCGGAACCGGACCCAAGGGCCGTATCTGCAAGGCGGACGTTCTGGCCAAGGTAAAGCCCGAGCCGGTTGCGGAAGCTGCGTCTTCGGCGCCTGCGGCGTCCACCGCTGCAGCGGCCCCCATGGCCTTTGCGCGGCCAGCCCCGGGCACCGCCGAGATCGTCAAGATGTCGTCGATGCGCAGGGCAATCGCCAAGGCGCTGAGCCACAGCAAGTCGACGATCCCGCATTTCTACCTGCGCTCCAAGGTCCGGATCGACGCGATCCTGGGTCTGCGCGCGCAGGCGAAGGCGGCGACGGGCGAAGCGCCCAGCATCAACGATTATATCGTGCGGGCCTGCGGCCTGGCGCTGGCGCGGCATCCCGACGTCAATGTGCAGGTGCATGGCGATGAGATCCACCGTTTCGGCAGCGCCGACATCTCGGTGGCGGTCGCGACCGACAAGGGTCTGATCACGCCGATCGTGAAGGGTGCGGACACGCTGTCCGTCGCCGCCATCTCCCGCGAGGTGAAGGCGCTGGCGGAGAAGGCGCGGACCGGCAAGCTGCAGCCCGAGGAGTTTCAGGGCGGCAGCTTCTCGATCAGCAACCTTGGCATGTTCGGCATCGACCAGTTCGACGCGATCATCAATCCGCCGCAGGGCGCGATCCTGGCCGTTGGCGCAGGGTCACGCCAGCCGATCGAGATCGGCAATGCGCTGGCCTTTGCGACGATCGTGGAGATATCCCTCTCCTGCGATCATCGCGCCATCGACGGCGCGGTGGGCGCGGAGTTCATGCGGACGCTGAAGGGGTTGATCGAGGAACCCAAGCTGCTGGTGGGGTGAGGCGTAACGCATAGACCGGCTCACGCCGCCGTTCGCCCTGAGCGAAGTCGAAGCCTGTCCTGAGCGCCTGCCGCAGGCTGGCAGTCGAAGGGGGTTCGGCTGAGCCACAGGCGAAGCCACTTCACTTCGTTCAGTGGAAGGCTTCGACTTCGCTCAGCCCGAACGGCGGGCCAAAGGCGTCGCGCACTTGTAACCCAACCTCCG